>CAVOXG010000002.1:0-668021 GCA_963700365.1 uncultured Actinomycetota bacterium
GCCCCGCCCTTCCGTGCGGAGGGACGGGGCTCCAGGCCGAGGCGCTCAGCCGCGGGATGCCTTGAAGCTCTTCTGGTCCTTCTTCGACATTGCCACGTAGTTCTTGAAAGTCGAGCCGGCCTTGAAAGCAGGCACGTTCGTCTTCTTGAGCTTGATCGTCTCGCCGGTCTGCGGATTGCGCGCCTCGCGTGCTGCGCGCACTCGCTTCTCGAAGGTGCCGAATCCGGTCAGGGACACCTTCTCTCCGGAGGCGACGGCATCCATCACCGCGTTCAGCACGCTCTCGACCGCCTCCTCGGATTCCCGTCGCGACCAGCCGGTCTGCTCGATGACCGAGTCCACCAGTTCCCGCTTGTTCACAAAGACGCCCCTTCCCAGGCAACAGCATTTGATATAGCGGGCCTCTAGTTTCCACGGCCGCCGGCGTCAAACCTGGCAGCAGTCAATGACACCGCACAACAGGAGCGTGACGCGACGAACCCGTGCGCACAGTGAGGCCATGTCGATCCGCCTCAGCGGAAGCACCGCCATTGCTGTCTCGGCGATCGCACTCGTCGCGGCGTGCGACAGCGGAGGGGGTACGGCGGACGCCCCGGCCGGCTCCCCGACCTTGTCTGCCGCCGCCTCACCCGGCTCGGAACTACCCCGGACGAGCGACCCCGTGGAGCTCGACCCCGCCGACCTCACCCCCGACATCGACAACCGCTACTGGCCGATGGACCCCGGCACGCGTTGGGTGTACCGCGAGGTCGACGAGGAGGGGAAGGAGCTCCGGGTCGTCGTCACGGTCACCACGGCCACCAAGGAGATCGCCAACGGCGTGACCGCCCGCGTGGTGCGGGACACGGTCAGCCAGGACGGCGAGGTCGTCGAGGACACCTTCGACTGGTACGCCCAGGACTCGGGAGGCACGGTCTGGTACCTCGGCGAGGACACAGCCGAGTTCGAGGACGGCGAGGTCACCACGCGAGCAGGATCCTTCGAGGCCGGCGTCGACGGGGCGATGGCCGGAGTGATCATGCCGGGCGACCCGGCAGTGGGCATGGCGTACCGGCAGGAGTACTACGAGGGGGAGGCCGAGGACAACGGCGAGGTGCTCAGCCTCCAGGAGATGGCCGACGTACCCGCTGGGCATTTCGACGACCTGCTCCTGACCAAGGACACCGACGCTCTGGAGCCGGACGTCCTCGAGTACAAGCTGTATGCCGTCGGGGTCGGACCGGTGCTCACGCTCGGCGTCTCGGGTGGGGGAGGGCGGGAGGAGCTGCTCGAGCACACGGAGGTGTCGGACGAGGTCGCCCGCGCGGCCGGGACCACGCCACTCGGCGAGCCCTACGAGTAAGCCGTCCGGCGCTGCTCCGAAGGGATGGCCAGACGGGCCCTAGGCAGGCCGGGGGACCGAGGCGAACCCGGAGAGCGTGAACCACCCCGGCACGGCCCGCCGGAGGTCCGCGGGCCCGCTGACCTCGAGGGCCCCCGTGCGGAGGGCGGAGGACCAGCTGCGGTCGCCCCGCCAGACCTCGGTCATCCCGCGGAGGCTGCTCGTCACGGTCACCGCGACGTCGTACCCGGGATCCTCGTCGCACACGTCGGTGTCGTCCTCGTTGATCACCAGCCACCAGTTGCGCAGTTCCGAGGGCACGTCTCGGAACGTGAAGCCCACGACGGTCCTTCCCGCCGGCACGGCGGAGCGGTCGATGTTGCGGTGCATGTCCCACATCAGGAGCTTCGGATCGAGCTCCTCGTCGCCGAGCTCGCCGATCCACCGGATGCCCCAGATGCCGAGCGCCTCGACCACGGGCCGCAGCTCCTGGCCGGCCGGGGTCAGGACGTAGCGAACCTCGTTGCCCTCCACGTGCCGTTCCACCACGCCGGCCCGGACCAGCTGCTGCAGCCGTCGCGACAGCAGGCTGGGTGACATGCGGGTCAGGCCTCGTCGGAGCTCGTTGAAGTGCTCGGAGCCGCTCAGCAGCTCCCGGACGACGAGCAGCGTCCAGCGCTCGTCGAGAAGCTCCATGGACTTCGCGACGGGGCAGAACTGACGGTACGTCGATCCCACCCGTGCAGGTTAGGACTCGGCCCGCCCGGACGGCCACGGGTTACGGGCGCCGGTCAAGTCCAGCGGTACAGATCTCGTACTAGGCCCACCCCCCGCTCGCTTCCTACCTTCGAAGTCACGCCACGGTGCCCCGCACCGACGAAGAAGGAGCAAGGAGATGACCGTTCAGACCGACCTCGCGGCCGACCGCGAGCTCAAGACCAAGCACAGGGCGATGTGGGCGCTGGGGGACTACCCGGCCGTCGCCGCGCAGATCATTCCCTCCCTCGGTCCCGTCCTGGTCGAGGCCGCGGGCATCCATCCCGGGCAGCGGGTGCTGGACGTCGCGGCCGGGTCCGGCAACGTCGCCATCCCGGCCGCACTGGCCGGGGCGGACGTCGTGGCGTCCGACCTGACGCCCGAGCTCCTCGGCGCAGGTGAGGCGGAGGCAGTACGACGTGGCGCCCGCATCCGCTGGGAGCAGGGGGATGCCGAGGCCCTGCCCTACGGGGCGGCGTCCTTCGACGCCGTCGTCTCGTGTGTCGGCGTCATGTTCGCACCGCACCACCAGGCAAGCGCCGACGAGCTGCTCCGGGTCTCCCGCCCGGGCGGGACGATCGGGCTGATCAGCTGGACGCCGGAGGGCTTCATCGGGCAGATGTTCGCGACCATGAAGCCGTACGCGCCGGCGCCTCCGCCGGGTGCCCAGCCGCCGCCGTTGTGGGGCAACGAGCAGCACGTGCTCGGCCTCTTCGGCGACCGGGTCGACGACGTCTCGGCGACACGTAGGACGGTCACCGTCGACCGGTTCGCGTCGCCCGAGGAGTTCCGCGACTACTTCAAGGCCAACTACGGACCGACGATCGCTGCCTACCGGGCGATCGCCGACCAACCGGACAAGGTCGCCGCCCTGGACCGCGACCTCGCCGACCTCGCGCGCCGCCACGACATCGGCGAGGACACCACGGTCATGGAGTGGGAGTACCTCTTGCTCACCTGCCGGAAGCGAGGCTGACGCGCACGACCGCAGGCAGCGGCAATCGGCGCATTCCGAGCACGTTGAACGGACGAGCGGTGGTGGTCGGTCGGATCACCACCGCGTAGTCCGTTCGGGTGATTTATGAACAGGTCGGGCAAAACTCCGACAGGCAAAGGCTTTCCGGCCGTCTTTCATGGTGACCTTGAGTGAAACAACTCACATACGGGAGACGACGGTGATGAGCAAGAAGACCGGGAGCATGGCCCGAGGCAAGCGCGTCCAGGGCGCTGTCCGCCGGCCGGCATCGGCTGGCAAGTGTCGCTGCGGGCAGGATCTCGACATCTGCTCCCGCGCCCACTGCCCCCGCTGCGGCAGCACCCTCCGCGCCGACTGACCTGACCCCTCCCAACGCGCCGAGCGCGCGACGCCGCCCGTTACTGGCCGACGGATAAGGTACGTCTCGTCAGGACCAACAGGCGCACCGAGGGAGACACGTGAACGAGCAGGCCGCCGCGGCTGCGGTGAACGCCGACCGTGTCCTGACCCTCCCGAACCTCATCAGCATCGTCCGGCTCGCGGGGGTGCCGCTGTTCCTCTGGCTGGTGCTGGGTCCCGAGGAGGACGGCTGGGCACTCGCCGTCCTCATGGCCTCCGGCATCACCGACTGGCTGGACGGCTACCTCGCCCGACGGCTGAACCAGACCTCCAAGCTCGGGCAGATCCTCGACCCCGTCGCCGACCGGCTCTACATCCTCGCCGTCGTCGTGGGCCTCGCCTGGCGCGACATCATCCCCTGGTGGCTGGCGGTCCTGCTCCCGGCGCGTGACCTCCTGCTGTGGGGTCTGGTGCCCTTCCTCCGCACGCGCGGGTACCACGCGCTCCCGGTGCACTTCCTGGGCAAGGCCGCCACGTTCAACCTCCTCTACGCCTTCCCGTTGCTGCTCCTCGGCGACGGGGAGACGGTCGTTGCGTCCCTGGCCCGGGTGTTCGGTTGGGCCTTCGCGATCTGGGGCACCGGCCTGTACTGGTGGGCAGGCATCCTCTACGCGTGGCAGGTCCGCAAGCTCCTCGCGGACCGCGATCGAAGGGCACCGAGACTCGATGTCCGATGAGCCCCGCACCAGTACGACGGAGGTCCCGCCGCAGGTCCTCATGCCGCTGCTGGACTACATCACCTCGCACTCCATGGACGAGGACTACGCCCACGTCGCACAGCGCGCCGACGCGGAGAAGCCGGCCCAGCAGGTGCGTCCGGGCCTCGCCGCCCTGATCGTGATGGGCCTGTTCGGGGTGCTCGTCGCGACGGCCGCCGTACAGACCGCACGCAACGCCGAGGAGGAGTCAGGCAGCCGGGACTCCTTGGTCACGCAGGTGAAGGCACGCACCGCGCAGGTCGACGCCCGGCGTGCGCGGGTCGCGAACCTGCGCCAGGAGATCGAGTCGCTGCAGACCCTGTACCTCGACACCACCAGTCAGGGCAGGCTGCTGACCGCGCGGCTCGACCGGCTCGGCATCGCCAGCGGCGCGCTGCCTGTGACGGGCCCCGGCGTCAAGGTCGTGGTCGACGACGCGCCAGGCGCGGTCGGCCCAGTCGAGCAGGTGCTCGACGAGGACCTGCAGAAGCTGGTGAACGCCCTGTGGGCGTCGGGGGCCGAGGCGATCTCCGTCAACGGCCACCGGCTGAGCAACCTGTCCGCGATCCGCTCCGCGGGGCAGGCGATCACCGTCAACTACGTGTCGCTGTCACGGCCCTACACGGTCCTGGCCGTGGGCAACCCCGATACGATGCCGGCACGCTTCGTCGAGACCGAGCACGGTAGGGACTGGTTGGACCTGCACGCGGTCAACCGCCTGGAGTTCACGATGACCGAGGAAGAGTCCCTGCGGCTGCCCGCCGCTCCGAACCGGCGCCTCGCGCTGATCCACGCCAAGCAGGGGGAAACACCATGATCGCAGGCCTCGGGCTTCTCGTCGGGGTGATCCTCGGCCTGATGCTGCAGCCGGAGGTGCCGCTGTGGCTCGAGCCCTACCTCCCGATCGCGGTGGTGGCGGCTCTGGACGCGGTGTTCGGTGCGCTCCGCGCTTTCCTCGACGGCATCTTCGACGACAAGGTCTTCGTCATCTCGTTCGTCAGCAACGTGCTGATCGCGGCCCTGATCGTCTATCTCGGCGACAAGCTCGGAGTCGGCGGGCAGCTGTCCACCGGCGTGATCGTCGTCCTCGGTATCCGTATCTTCTCCAACGTGGCTGCCATCCGCCGCCACATCTTCCACGCGTGAGGTTGTCCAGGTGAGTGACTCCGACGGCCGCGACAGGCTCGTGTCGTCCGTGAAGAAGCCGCGGCCACGGCGGCAGGTCACGGCCGCGATCCTGCTCGCGATCGTCGGCTTCGCCAGCGTGGCGCAGGTCCAGGCCAACGAACGCGACGACGACTACGAGGGGATGCGCGAGGAGGACCTCGTCCAGCTCCTCAACTCGCTGTCGAGCGCCGCGCAGCGCGCCGAGAACGAGATCGCGCAGCTCGAGCAGACCCGCTCGTCGCTCCGCAGCGACACCAGCTCTCGGCAGGCCGCGCTGGAGCAGGCCCGGGAGCGGGCCGACGTGCTCGGCATCCTGGCCGGGACGCTGCCGGCGGTCGGCCCCGGAGTCGTCGTCAAGGTCGAGGACCCGGACGGCAAGGTCGGCATCGACCACATGCTCAACGGCATCGAGGAGCTGCGTGACTCCGGCGCGGAGGCGATCGAGATCAACGACAGCGTGCGCGTCGTCGCCCAGACCGCCTTGGAGGACGGTGAGGACGGTGTCGTCGTCGACGGCACGGAGCTGAGTCCGCCGTACACGATCGAGGCGATCGGCGACTCGCACACCCTCTCCACGGCACTGACCATCCGCGGCGGCTTCGTCGAGGACATCGAGGACCCGGTCGCCGTCGGCGGAGACGTGTCGATCGAGGAGACCTCCAACGTCGAGGTGGCGACACTCGCCGAGCCCCAGGAGCCGGAGTACGCCGAGCCCGTCGAACCCGAGTAGTAGCCTGCACCCGTCCGCATCCGGCGGACGTGGAGCCGACCGACGAGGAGTGCCGTGTACCCCGAGGACCTCAAGTACAGCAGCGAGCACGAGTGGGTGCGCAGCCCTGGCGAGACCGACGGTTCGGTCCGGATCGGGATCACGCACTACGCCCAGGACGCGCTCGGTGACATCGTCTTCGTCTCGCTGCCCGAGGTGGGCGCCGAGGTCAGCGCCGGCGAAACCGTCGGCGAGCTGGAGTCGACCAAGTCCGTGAGCGACGTCTACGCGCCGGTCAGCGGCAAGGTGGTCGCCCGCAACGACGCCCTCGACGGCAGCCCCGAGCTGGTCAACTCCGACCCGTACGGCGAGGGCTGGCTGTTCGAGGTGACCGGCGCCTCGGACGCCGAGCTCGGCGGGCTCATGGACGCCGCCGCGTACCAGGGGACCCTCGAGTCCTGAGCCATCGCACCGCACCGGCCCTCCGCTGCTGCGTTCGGACTTGATCGGACGCCTGTGGCTGATAGGTTCGGGTAACCGTCAACCTCGACTACTTGTTGAGGGTTCGTCGATGGCGGTGCAAACTGCCAAACGGGAGGCTGGAGATGCCGTTCTGCACCGAGTGCGGACACCGGAACCCTGACGACGCCCGCTTCTGCTCTCAGTGCGGCAAGCGGCTCGTCCCGGACGAGGCCCCCGCCGGGTCCGTCGCGGACAGTGAGTCGCCGGGGGAGACCACCTCGACGATCACGTTCGGGGCCCCGATCAAGCCCGAGGCGGCGGAGGACCGGGCCGCGCTCAACGAGGCCGACGCCGCGGCTGTGGACGCGCTCCCGCCGGGCAGCGCCCTGCTCGTGGTCCAGCGGGGCCCGAGCGCTGGAAGCCGCTTCCTCCTCGACACCGACGTGGTCGGCGCCGGCCGGCATCCGGAGAGCGAGATCTTCCTCGACGACGTGACGGTGTCGCGGCGGCACGCGGAGTTCCGACGCGGTCCCCACGGCTACCGCGTCGCCGACGTCGGCAGCCTCAACGGCACCTACGTGAACCGGGACCGGATCGACGAGGTGGAGCTGCAGAACGGCGACGAGGTCCAGATCGGCAAGTACCGCCTCGTGTACTTCGCCAGCCACGCTGGAGCGGGCAAGCCGCAGTGAGGCAGGCGGCGTCGCGGTCCCGGATGAGCATCGGGGAGGTGCTCTCCCTCCTGCGGGCCGACTTCCCGGAGATCAGCATCTCCAAGATCCGGTTCCTCGAGGCCGAGGGACTCATCGAGCCGGAGCGCACGCCGTCGGGCTACCGGAAGTTCTCCCACCGCGACGTCGAGCGACTGCGCTACGTGCTCACCAGCCAGCGCGAGCACTACCTGCCGCTGAAGGTCATCAAGGAGCACCTGGACGCGATCGACCGGGGCCTCGAGCCACCGACCGCCACCGGGGCAGTGCCCCAGGTGCCCCGGGTGGTGCTCGCCGGGGACGGCTACCCGTCGGCCGAGACCTTCGGCACCGACGCCTCCGAGCTGAGGCTGTCGCGGGCCGAGCTCCTCGCGGGAGCCGAGATCGACGAGGCGCTCCTCGATCAGCTCGAGACGTACGGCCTGGTGAAGCCCCGGGCGGGGTCGAGCCACTACGACGGCGACGCGCTGGTGGTCGCCAAGACCGCCGGGGAGCTTGCCGCCTTCGGCGTCGAGCCACGCCACCTGCGAGCCTTCAAGAACGCCGCTGACCGCGAGGTCGGGCTCGTGGAGCAGGTGGTCTCCCCGATGCGGCGCGGTCGCGACGCCGGGGCCAAGGCTCGTGCCGAGGACACCATCGCGCAGATGGCCGCGCTGTCGGTCCGGCTGCACGCCACGCTGGTCAAGAGCGGCCTGCGTTCCTCGCGCTGAACCACCCGTAAGGGCCGGACCCGGGTCTTGTTTCCGGGGGTACTGTGGTGGTGTGCGAGAAGTCGACGTGATCGGTGTCCGGGTCGAGATGCCCTCGAACCAGCCCATCGTCCTGCTCCGCGAGGTCGCGGGGGACCGCTACCTGCCGATCTGGATCGGTGCGGTGGAGGCGACTGCGATCGCCTTCGCCCAGCAGGGTGTCGTCCCACCACGCCCGCTGACGCACGACCTGATGAAGGACCTCATCACCGCCACCGGCAACGACCTGGCCGAGGTCCGGATCACCGAGATGCGCGACGGCGTCTTCTACGCCGTCCTGGTCCTCGAGTCAGGCGTGGAGGTCAGCGCGCGGCCCTCCGACTCGATCGCGCTCGCGCTGCGCACCGGCTCCAAGATCGTCTGCGACGAGAGCGTGCTGGCCGAGGCCGGACTCGCCGTCCCGGAGGAGCAGGAGGACGAGGTCGAGAAGTTCCGGGAGTTCCTCGACCACGTGTCGCCCGAGGACTTCGAGAGCCACTGAGCCGCCGCCAGGAAACTCTCAACCTAAACCTCTACTTGAGAGTTGCGACACGCCGGACCGACGTCTCCGGTGGTCGTTGACCCCCGGCTGCGCCGGGCCTACCTTGGTGAGTGTCTTCGTTGTAACTCCACCGTTGTGCTCCACCCCGGGCACGTCGGCTTCCCCTCAGGAGTTACGGGAACAACGGAGCCGACGAGATGAGGTTGACGTGACGAGGAACGGCGACGAGGCTGCCAAGACAGCCGACGAGACCGCTGCCGAGCAGGCTGCTGTGGCCGCCGGTGAGCAGGGGCTGCTGTTCGACGACGACGTCTCGACGCTCCCGCAGGACGCGGGCTACCGCGGCCCGACCGCCTGCAACGCCGCCGGGATCACCTACCGCCAGCTCGACTACTGGGCCCGCACCGGCCTCGTCGAGCCCAGCGTCCGCGGAGCCTCGGGTTCGGGCACCCAGCGGCTCTACTCCTTCCGCGACATCCTGCTGCTCAAGGTGATCAAGCGTCTCCTCGACGCCGGCATCTCCCTCCAGCAGATCCGCACCGCGGTCCACCACCTCCACGCCAGGGGCACCGACGACCTGACCCGCGTCACGCTGATGAGCGACGGGGCGAGCGTCTACGAGTGCACCAGCAACGACGAGGTCATCGACCTGCTGCAGGGCGGGCAGGGTGTCTTCGGCATCGCGATCGGCGGGGTCTGGCGTGAGATCGAGGGCTCTCTCGCCGAGCTGCCGAGCGAGCGCGCGGTGAGCGACGACGAGGGCGGCTCCGACGAGCTCGCGGCGAGGCGCCGCGCCCGCCACGTCGGCTGACCCACGCAGTTCCTCCGAAGACCCCGGTGCCGACGGCGCCGGGGTCTTCGCATGTGCTGATAGCGTGGAGCGTGCTGACGAAACCGCACGGGAGAGTCTCCGTCGGAGCGGCCCGGGACCACCGGCCGCCTCTGTCGCGGAGCGCCGAAGGGGCAAACCTCCCCGGAACCTCTCAGGCGCCAGGACCGAGCGGACGAGGCGACTCTGGAAGTCCTGTCCAGGACTGACAGAGGGGGAGGCGACCCATCACGCCGTCATCGGGAGCCTCTGTGTCCGACTACCCGCACCTGTCCGACCTCCACGCCGCCACCGGGTTCGTGGACCGTCACATCGGCCCGGACGAGGCCGAGCAGCGCACGATGCTCGAGGCCCTGGGCTTCGCATCCCTCGAGGCCCTCATGGACGCGGCCGTCCCGTCGGCGATCCGGAGCGGCACCGGGCTCGGCCTGCCCGCCGCTGCCGGTGAGTCCGAGGCGGCCCGCATGATGCGCGAGGTGGCCGGTCGCAACAACCCGCTCGAGGCGATGATCGGGCTCGGGTACTACGGCACGGTCACGCCGCCCGTCGTACGACGCAACGTGCTCGAGGACCCCAGCTGGTACACCGCCTACACGCCGTACCAGCCCGAGATCTCCCAGGGCCGGCTCGAGGCGCTGCTGAACTTCCAGACCGTGGTCGGCGACCTGACCGGGCTGCCCACCGCCAACGCCTCGCTGCTCGACGAGGGCACCGCCGCCGCCGAGGCGATGACGCTGGTACGACGGGCGAACAAGTCGGCCTCCGGCCGGTTCGTGGTCGACGCCGACGCGCTCCCGCAGACCATCGCCGTGGTGCAGACCCGGGCCCATGCCATGGGCATCGAGGTGGAGGTCGCCGACCTGACCGCCGGGCTGCCCGAGGGCGAGGTCAGCGGCGTGCTCGTGCAGTACCCCGGGGCGAGCGGTCGGATCATCGACCCGCGACCGCTCATCGAGGCCGTCCACGAGCGCGGGGGCATGGCTGTGGTGGCCGCCGACCTGCTCGCGCTCACCCTGCTCGAGTCGCCCGGCTCCATGGGCGCCGACGTCGTGGTCGGCTCGACCCAGCGGTTCGGTGTCCCGCTGTTCTACGGCGGTCCGCACGCGGGCTACATGTCGGTCCGCAAGGGCATCGAGCGGCACCTTCCCGGACGGCTGGTCGGCGTCTCCGTCGACGCGGAGGGACGACCGGCGTACCGGCTCGCCCTGCAGACCCGTGAGCAGCACATCCGGCGCGACAAGGCCACCTCGAACATCTGCACCGCCCAGGTGCTGCTCGCCGTCGCTGCCTCGATGTACGCGGTCTACCACGGCCCGGACGGCCTGCGGACGATCGCTCGGCGGGCGCACCGCTACGCCGCCGTGCTGGCCCAGGCGCTCACCGACGCGGGGGTCGCCCCGGTCCACGGCGAGTACTTCGACACGCTGCTCGTTCCGGTGCCCGGTCGGGCCGTCGACGTCGTCGCGGCCGCGCGGGACCGCGGCATCCACGTGCGGCACGTCGACGACGACCACGTGGGGGTCTCCACGTCCGAGACCACGACCGCCGCGCACCTTGGTGCGCTGCTCGCGGCCTTCGGGGTGGACGCGGACATCGAGTCGGTCGACGCCCGCACCGGGGAGGCGCTGCCCGAGAGCCTGCGGCGTTCGACGGACTTCCTCACCCACGAGGTGTTCAACACCCACCGCTCCGAGACCTCGATGCTCAGGTACCTGCGCCGGCTCTCGGCCCGCGACTACGCGCTCGACCGCGGCATGATCCCGCTCGGCTCGTGCACGATGAAGCTCAACGCGACCACCGAGATGGAGCCGATCAGCCTCCCGGGCTTCGCCGACCTGCACCCGTTCGCGCCGGCCGAGGACGCGGCTGGGTACCGCGACATGATCGCGGAGCTCGAGGGCTGGCTGGCCGAGGTCACCGGCTACGACCGGGTCTCGATCCAGCCGAACGCCGGCTCCCAGGGGGAGCTGGCCGGGCTGCTGGCGATCCGCGGCTACCACGTCGCCCGGGGCGAGGGTGCCCGCGACGTGTGCCTGATCCCGTCCTCCGCGCACGGCACCAACGCCGCGTCCGCGGTCATGGCCGGGATGCGGGTGGTCGTGGTGAAGGCGGCCGAGAACGGCTCGGTCGACCTCGACGACCTGCGCGCGCAGTGCGAGCAGCACAGCGACGACCTGGCCGCGATCATGGTCACCTACCCCTCGACGCACGGTGCGTTCGAGGACGGGATCACCGAGCTGTGCCGGGTCGTTCACGAGCACGGCGGCCAGGTGTACGTCGACGGCGCCAACCTCAACGCGCTGCTCGGCTACGCCAAGCCCGGCGAGTTCGGCGGCGACGTCTCCCACCTGAACCTGCACAAGACCTTCACGATCCCGCACGGCGGTGGCGGGCCGGGCGTCGGGCCGGTGGCGGTCCGCGAGCACCTGGCGCCGTACCTCCCGAGCCACCCCATGCACCCCGAGACCGAGAAGCGTGACGGCATCGGCCCGATCAGCGCGGCGCCGTACGGATCGGCGGGCATCCTGCCGATCTCGTGGACGTACGTGCGGATGATGGGCGGGGAGGGCCTGACCCGGGCGACCGCGGTCGCCGTGCTGTCCGCCAACTACATCGCCCACCGGCTCCGGGAGCACTTCCCGGTGCTCTACCGGGGCCACAACGACCTGGTGGCCCACGAGTGCATCCTGGACCTGCGCCCGCTGACCAAGTCGACCGGCGTCACGGTCGACGACGTCGCCAAGCGGCTGATCGACTACGGCTTCCACGCCCCGACGATGAGCTTCCCCGTCGCCGGCACGTTGATGGTGGAGCCGACCGAGAGCGAGGACCTCGCCGAGATCGACCGCTTCTGCGAGGCGATGATCGCGATCAAGGCCGAGGCAGACCGCGTCGGTGCGGGGGAGTGGACCGCGGAGGGCTCCCCGCTGCGCGGCGCTCCGCACACCTCCGCCGCGCTGGCCGGTGACTGGGACCGCGGCTACACCCGCGAGGAAGCGGTCTTCCCGACGGGTCCTGACCCCGACAAGTACTGGCCACCGGTCGCCCGGATCGACCAGGCCTACGGCGACCGGCACCTCGTGTGCACCTGCCCGTCCCCGGAGGCGTTCGAGGAGTGAGGGCCACCGTCACCGACGTGACCGCCCGCCGGCTCCAGGCGGTCATCGCCGCCGAGCAGGCGAGCGCCCGGCTCCCGTCTCTCGTGGCGGGCGTCGTGCGCGACGGTGACCTGGCCTGGACCGGGCGCCACGGTGACCACACCGGGGCGGCTCCGCCGTCGCCCGAGCTCCAGTACCGGATCGGCTCGATCACGAAGACGATGACCGCGGTGCTCGTCATGCAGCTGCGGGACGAGGGTGCGCTCGACCTCTCGGACCGGCTCGACCGGCACCTGCCCGGTGTCGGGTACGGCGACCGCACGATCCGCTCCCTGCTGTCGCACGCGTCGGGCATGCAGTCGGAGCCCGCGGGACCGTGGTGGGAGCGCAGCCCCGGAGTCGGGTACGACGAGCTCGCCGCCGCCGTCGACGACAGCGCGGCGCCGTTCGCCCCGGGTGCGACCTACCACTACACGAACCTCGCCTACGGCCTGCTCGGCGAGGTGGTCGCCCGGCGCCGCGGCGGCACCTGGTGGGAGCAGGTGGAGGGCCGCATCCTCGCCCCGCTCGGGATGTCGCGCACCAGCTACCTGGCCGTGCCACCGGCGGCGACCGGCTACAGCGTGCACCACTTCGCGGGCACCCTCACCGAGGAGCCTGCCCACGACACCGGCGCGATGGCTCCGGCGGGCCAGGTCTGGAGCACGGTCGCCGACCTCGCGACCTATGCCCGGTTCCTCCTGGAGGGACACGACGACGTCCTCGGCGCCGGGACCCTCGCGGAGATGTGCACCCCGCAGTCGGGGTCGCTGGCCGGCGGGATGTCCGGCGCCTACGGCCTCGGGCTCAGGCTGCTCGCCGGCGGGTCGGGGACGCTGGTCGGGCACTCCGGGTCGATGCCGGGTTTCCTCGCCGGTCTGTTCGTCGACCGCGTACGACGTACCGCGGCGGTGTGCCTCGCCAACGGCACCTCCGGCATGCGCAGCGAAGGCCTGCCGCTGGAGCTTCTCGAGGAGCTCGAGCGCTCCGAGCCCACCGTCGTACCGGCCTGGACACCGACAGGGGCGGTGCCCGCGTCGGTGGCAGAGATCCTCGGTCTGTGGCACTGGGGGAACACCGCACAGGCGTTCTCCTACGACGGCAACGAGGTCACGGTCACGTCGCTGCCGACGGGTGCCGTCACCGCCCGCTTCCGGCCGACCGAGGACGGCAGCTTCGTGGGCACCGCCGGCTACCACCACGGCGAGACGCTGAGGGTGGAGCGCAACGAGGACGGCAGCATCAACCACCTCGTGTGCGCGACGTTCGTCTACACGCGCGTCCCGTACGACCCGAATGCACCCATCCCCGGGGGCGTCCCCACCGACGGGTGACCGCCGCAGGATCACCTGTCGGGGTCATGCCGCGCGGAGGCACCCGGCGTAGCGTCGAGCGGGCGGGAACCCGACGATCGCGGAGGCGTGACGCCATGTTCTGGACACAGCCGGGGGACGAGGACTACGACGAGCGCCGGGCGCTCTTCAACGCGATGATCGACAAGCGCCCGCGCCTGATCGCGGGCTGCGAGAGCGCGGCCGACGTGCGCGAGGCGCTCGAGCGCGCCCGACGGGACCACCTCGAGGTGGCCGTGCGGGCCGGCGGGCACTCGGTGGCCGGCATGTCGACCAACGACGACGGGCTCGTGGTCGACGTTCGACCGATGAAGCGGATCGAGGTGGACGCCGCCGCCCGGCGGGTCCGGGTCGGGGCGGGCGTCACCTGGGGCGAGCTCGACGCGGCCACCCAGCAGCACGGTCTCGCCACCACGGGCGGACGGGTGTCGAGCACGGGCGTCGCCGGGTTCACCCTCGGCGGCGGGTCGGGCTGGCTGGACCGGCGTCACGGGCTCGCCTGCGACAACCTACGAGCCGTCGACATCGTCACAGCCGACGGCCGCGAGCTGCACGTCGACGCCGACCACCATCCCGAGCTGTTCTGGGCGCTGCGCGGGGGTGGAGGCAACTTCGGGGTGGTGACGAGCTTCGAGTTCGAGCTGCACCCGCTCGGCCCGACGGTGCAGGCCGGGCTCTACGCCTGGCCGACGCGCGAGCTCGGTGGGGACCTGGCTCGGGCGTACCGGGAGTGGGCCACGGGTGCTCCCGAGGAGCTCGGCTCCTGGCTGCTCCTCGCCAACGGGCCCGACGAGGACTGGGTCCCCGACGACCTGACGGGGGAGCCGGTCAGTCTGCTCTGCGCCATGTGGGCGGGCGACGCCGCGGAGGGGGCGGAGTTCATGCGGCCGCTGCGCGAGCTCGAGCCACGGATCGACCTGATGGAGCCGCGGCCCTACACCGAGTTCCAGTCGATGCTCGACGACGTGCCCGGGAACCGGCACTACTGGAGCGCCGACTACCACGACGTCTTCCCCGACCAGGCGGTCGAGGTGTTCGTGGCGTCCGCGGTGCAGGCGCCCTCGCCGCTGACCCAGCAGATCCTGTTCGGCTGGGGAGGCGCGGCGGGACGGGTCCCGGAGGAGGACACGCCCCTGACCAACCGTGGCGCGGCGTGGGTGACGCACCCGTTCGCCGTCTGGCAGTCGCCGCTGGACGACCATGTGAACATCGAATGGGTCCGGCAGTTCCGCCGGGACATCTCCCCGTGGGCGAACGGCGGGGTCTACCTGAACTTCATCGGCGACGAGGGCGACGGGCGCATCCGCCAGGCCTACGGCGAGGCGAAGTACCGGCGCCTCGCCGAGGTGAAGGCGGAGTACGACCCGGGCAATGTCTTCCGCGGCAACCAGAACATCGCCCCGGCGTCGTCAGCTGGCCTGGCTGACGCTGGACATGTTGAAGTCAGGCACTCGTAGCGCGGGCATCGCGGTGCGCGAGAAGCCCTCGCCCCACTCCCGGGAGAACGTCGGCACGGTCGCCGTCGCCGCGGAGAACCGGTCGAGCAGGTCCACCGGGCTCTCGTTGAAGCGGAAGTTGTTGACGGCACCGGTGACCTCGCCGTCCTCGACGAGGTAGACCCCGTCGCGGGTGAGCCCGGTGAGCAGGAGCGTCTGCCGGTCGACGACGCGGATGTACCACAGGCACGTCAGCAGCAGGCCACGCTCGGTGTCGCCCACGAGCGTGGTCAGGTCACCCCCGGCACCGTCGACACCGAGGACCAGGTTGTCGATGGCGGGGGTGACCGGCTGACCGGTCATCGCCGCGGAGTGCCGGGTCTGCAGCAGGGCCTCGAGCCTTCCGTCGGCGACCCAGTCGGTGCGCGACAGCGGCAGGCCGTTGTCGAAGACGCTGGCCACGTTGCTGCTCGACGCGGCGGTGACGAACGGAGCGGCCTGGAGGCCCTCGAAGTGCGGGTCGGAGAAGAGCTGCACCGGCTTGCCGGAGAGCCGGTCGCCGATGCGCGTGCCCCCTCCGGGACGGGAGAACACCGACTGCCCGTCGTGGGCCTCGCGGGCCGATGCGCTCCAGTAGGCGTAGATCATCAGGTCCGCGACCGCGGTGGGGGGCAGGATCGTGTCGTAGCGGCCCGCCGGAAGGTCGATGCGGCGACTGCCCCACGACAGCCGCCGCGCCAGCTCGCGGTCGATCGCGATCGCGTCGACGTCCTTGAAGTCGCGGGTGGCGCCGCCCACCCAGGCGCTGCCCGACAGGTCTGCGGTCTTGCCCGTCACGCCGTAGTAGCCGGTCGGCTGGACGTGCCTCAGGCGCAGCCCCGTGCTCGACCCGAGGTAGGTGGTGGTGACGGCATGGTCGACGAACCCGTACAGGAGCCGGTCCTCGGCGGTCGCCGTGCCGAACGCCTCCCCGAGGGCGGGGGCGAAGTCGGAGTAGACCTCGATCGACGTACCGGCCGGCTCCTCGAACCAGTCGCCCGCAGCCTCGCCACCCACGAGCTCGGCGGCGTCGAGCGCCGGTGTGCTGGCCCGCGCCGCGGCGTCAGCCGCCTCGACCAGGCCGGTGACCTGCTCGGCGGTGGACGCACTGCCGGTCACCGAGCCGGTCGCGGTGCCCGCACCGGTGCCGTGGAACGACACGACGGTCACCGTCACCTGGTGCATGACGCCGTTGGTGGTCAGGGTGTTGTTGGCCCAGCGCAGGTTCGCGCTGGTCGAGTCGCGCAGGGTCACGATGCAGCGGTCCGCGGTCGAGGCCTTCAGGGCATGCTCGACGAGGTCCTGCGGGGTGGGAACGGTCATCGTCTCTCCTCAGGCCTGGTGGCCGGCTTCAGCGGTCGTGTTGAGCACGCGGACGTCGCGGAACAGCGCGGACGGGCAGCCGTGGGACACGGAGGCGATCTGTCCCGGCTCGGCCTTGCCGCAGTTGAACGCGCCGCCGAGCTCCCACGTCTGCGGTCCGCCGACGGCCTCCATCGAGCGCCAGAAGTCCGTGGTCGTCGCCTGGTAGGCCACGTCGCGCAGCTGGCCCGCGAGACGGCCGTTCTCGATCTTGTAGAAGCGCTGGCCTGTGAACTGGAAGTTGTAGCGCTGCATGTCGATGCTCCAGGAGTTGTCACCGACGATGTAGATCCCGCGCTCGACCTGCGAGATCAGCCCGTCGGTGTCAGGACCGTCCTGGGCCGGCTGGAGGGACACGTTGGCCATGCGCTGGATCGGGATGTGCCCGGGGGAGTCGGCGTACGCGCAGCCGTTGGACCGCTCGATGCCCATCAGGTGCGCCGTCGGCCGGTCGAGCTGGTAGCCGACGAGGACACCGTCCTTGATGATGTCCCAGCTCTGCGTCCGGACTCCCTCGTCGTCGTACCCGATCGTGGCCAGGCCGTGCTCGATCGTGCGGTCGCCGGTGACGTGCATGACCGGTGAGCCGTACTGCAGCGAGCCGAGCTGGTCGGGCGTGGCGAACGAGGTGCCGGCGTAGTTGGCCTCGTAGCCGAGTGCGCGGTCGAGCTCGGTGGCGTGTCCGATCGACTCGTGGATGGTCAGCCAGAGGTTGGAGGGGTCGATCACCAGGTCGTACTGGCCCGGCTCGACCGACGGCGCGGCGAGCTTCTCGGCGAGCAGCCCAGGCAGCTCCGCCAGCTCGCGGTCCCAGTCCCGGACACCGTCGATCATGTACTCCCAGCCGCGGCCGACCGGCGGCGCGATCGTGCGCATCGAGTCGAACCGTCCGGACTTGGCGTCGGTGCCGTGGACCTCGAAGTCCGGCTCGAGCCGGACCCGCTGCTGGGTGGTCACGGTGCCGACCGAGGTCGGCGTAGAACTTGTTCTCCACGACCTGGCGCAGCAGACCGGTGGAGTGCGCGACCCCGGGGGCGTCGAGGAGCTTGCGGGTCCAGCCGGCGAGGAGGTCGGCCTTCTCCGCGAGCGGCACCGCCAGCGGGTCGATCTCGTAGCTGGAGATCCACTCGACGTCGCCGTAGACCGGCTCGGGGGCGAGGGCGATCGGGCGGGTGGTCATCGCGCCCGCGATCTGTGCGGTGCGCACGGCGCTCTCCGCGACCTGTACGGCGGACTCCGGGGTCAGCACGACACCGGAGGCGAAACCCCATGCGCCGTTGAGGACCACCCGGACCGCGAACCCGAGGTCCTCCCGGTCGCCGGCGCCCTGGAGCACGCCGTCGCGCACCCGGATGTCTTGGTACCGCACCCGCTCGAGGCGGAAGTCTGCGTGGCTCACGTTGAAGTCCCGGGCCCGCGCGAGGGCGGCGTCGGCGAGGCGACGCAGGGGGAGGGACGTGAACGCCGGGTCGATGGTGTGCTGCACCGGTGCTCCTGAGGTCATGGGTGGACGCTATGTGCTCGGGGACGCATCGTCACCAGGCTTTACCCGTGTGTCGTGCGCTCATTCAGGTCTCACCCTCGACCTCTTGGGCCCGGAGGAGGGCGGCGTGGTCGGCCGGTGCCTCGTGCATCCATTCGGCCGGAAGGACGTCGTAGCCCGCGTCGCGGGCCGCCTCGAGCACCTGGGGGTCGTCGTCGACGAGGACGGCCACGGGCTGTTCCCCGGTCAGACGGTTCAGCACCTCGACCTTCAGCAGCCGGGCCGGTCGACGGTCACCGCTCGGGCGCAGGTGGACCGGGCCCTCGGGCAGGGCGTGCTTGCGCAGCCAGTCGAGCGTGTCCTCGCGGCAGTGCTCGGGGCGGCCGGAGAGGTAGACGATGTCGAACACCTCTCCGAGCCTCACCACGGTCTCGCGGCCCTGCTCGAGCACCGGGTCCTTCGGGGCCGCGGCGAAGAACGCGCCCCAGTCCTTCGGGTTGCCGGTCACGTGGTGCAGTCGGTGCCGGACGTCGGCCAGGACACCGTCGATGTCCACGGCTGCGACCATGCGGCGAGCTCCGGTCACCTCAGCCCACCGCCGTGCGCACCGCGACCACCGAGCCGTTGCGCCGCTTCTCGACGTGCAGCTGGGTGGGGATCCGGTTGCGCAGCTCGCTGACGTGGCTGACGACGCCGACGGCGCGGCCGCCGGCGCGAAGGTCGTCGAGCCGGTCCATCACGTCGTCGAGCGTATCCGCGTCGAGGGTGCCGAAGCCCTCGTCGACGAACAGGGTCTCGATCTCGGTGCCGCCGGCCTCCTGGGTGACGACGTCGGCGAGGCCGAGCGCGAGCGCGAGGGAGACGACGAAGGTCTCGCCGCCCGGACAGGGTCGCCGGGTCACGGACGTCGCCGGTCCACTGGTCGACGACCTCGAGACCGAGCCCGGCCTGCGCTCCCTTGCGCGCGGCGCGGCCGGTGCGCTGGAGGAGGTAACGCTGGTCGCGCATGTGAGCCAGCCGTTCGTTGGCCGCGGCCACGACCTGGTCGAGCCGGGTGGCGAGGACGTAGGCGGACAACCGCATCTGGAGCTGGTTGTCCGCACCCATGCCCCGCACGAGCTTCGACATCGAGTCAGCGCGGAGGTACTCGGTGAGCACGGGCCTCCAGACGTCGAGGACCTCGCGGAGCCGGTCACGCAGCCGTGCCAGCGCCTCGACGGTCTCCTCTCGTTGGTGCAGGGACCGGGCAGCTGCTGCCTCGCCCGACTCCGCCTCGGCGGCCGCTGCTGCCAGAGCGGCCAGGTCAGGCAGCGGCTGGTCGTCCAGGGCCTTGACGGACTCCTCCTCGAGGATCGCGGAGGCGCGCTCGAAGGTCTGCCTGCGCGTCTCGAGAAGGTGCTCGAGCCGGTCTCGCTCGTCGTCGTCGAGAGGCGCGTCACGGAGTGCGACGACGGTGTCGAAGCCGTGCTCGAGTGCGGCCTCCTCCACGTGCGTCTCCAGCTCGTCGACCCGAGACGTGGACGAGTCGAGCGCGGACAGGGCCTCCCGGGCCTCTGCGAGCGAGGCCGCGAGCGAGGAGAGCCGGCCCATCTGCTCGGCGAGGGGCACGTCGACGCCGATCTCCGCCGCGAGCTCGGCGGAGACCGTCTCGATGGTGCGCCGGTGCGACTCGAGCGACTGGGTGAGCGTCGCCGACCTCACGGCGAGCTCGTTTGCCTGACGGTCCAGCTCCGCCTGCTCGCCGATCAGGCGCGTGACCAGGGCTTCGGCGCTCTCGAGCGCCTGCTTGGCCTGCTCGGCCTCGGCCAGAGCGGCGGTGAGGCGTGCGGCCTCGGCCTCCGCGGCATCGGGTTCGAGGTTGCCGGCCGCCGCTCGGAGTCCTTCGAGCCGTTCCTGGGCCTGCAGGACCCGCCCGGTGGCGGCCGTGTGAGCCGCGGTCGCGGCGTCGTGCGCGGCAGCTGCCTCGGCCTGCTCGACCTCCGTCACCGGGGCCGCAGCGGCGGTCGCGGGGGCGGGGTGCTCGCTGCTCCCGCACACCTGGCAGGCCTGGCCCTCTGCCAGCTGTCCCGCCAGCTCGGCGGCGATCCCGGCCAGGCGACGGGCGGTGAGCTCCTGCACGCGGTCCCGCGAGTCGGCGGCTGCGTCCCGGGCATCGCGCTCGGCGTCCTGCAGTGCGGGCAGGGAGTCCGCGCACTTGCGGGCTGCCTCGGCTGCCTCGTGGCGGCGCCGGGCCTGCTCCAGCTCGAGCGCGAGGGCCTCGAGCCGGCTCGCCAAGCCGGCTTCTGCGGAGACCCGGGCCCGCGCCTCCTCGAGCACTTCGGGAAGTGTGGCGGCGCGCTCGGCCACGGACCGGTGCTCTGCGGTCACCGCTTCCAGCGTGGCCTCAGCCGCCGCGGCCTCGGCGCGCGCGCGACGCAGCTCCTGCTCGCGCGGCAGCAGGGCCTCGAGCCGGGTGGCACCGGATCGGGCCGACCGCTCGACGTCGGCGAGCCCGTCGGCGGTGAGGGGGTCGGGCAGGGGCAGCCCGCACAGGTCGAGCTCCTCGAGCCGTGCTGGAGGCCCGGGCCCAGTCGGCGGCCAGCGTCGCGCGGCGTCCGACGGCTTCGTCGAGCATGCGCAGGAGCGGCAGGCAGCGAGCCGACCGGGTGTGCCGGTCGAGGGCGGCGCGTGCTGCCTGCTCCGCCTCCTCGTCCTCGGCGAGCTCGGCCAGTGCCCGGGCGGCCGAGTCACGGCGCTCGCGGAGGGCCAGGTGCTGCACCGCCGCGTCGTGCGCTGAGCGTGCCTTGCCCGCGACGGCCGCGGCGGCGGTGTGCTGGTCGTGAGCGGCGGTGCGGGCGGTGTTCACGGCCTCGACCAGTGCCGTCGACCCAGGTGATCGCCTGCTGCTGTGCCTCGGCTGCCTGGAGCGCGTCGCCGTCGAGCGACTCGGGGAGGTCTGCGGCGGCGCGCTCGGCGACGGTGTCGAGGACCCGGACCACGGCCTGCTGGTGGCTCGCGGAGCGCTCCCGGAGGCCGCGGCTGTGGTCCTGCACCCAGTCCTCGATCCGGGCGTAGCGGTCGCTGCGGAACAGGTGCTGGAGGACGTCGTGACGGTCCTGCGAGGAGGCTCGCAGGAACTTCTGGAAGTCGCCTTGAGGAAGCATCGCGACCTGGACGAACTGCGTGGACTGCATGCCCACCAGCTCGCCGATGAAGTGGCCGACCTCCTGGGCCCGGGAGCTCAACAGGTGGTCCTCGCCGGACGTCTTCTCCACGAGGGTGGCCGAGGCGTTCTCGGTGGTGAATCCCTCTCCGCGGCGTTTGGGCCTGGTCCACTCGGGAGTACGTCGTACGACGAACCGCCGCTCCCGGACGCTGAAGTCCAGGACGACCTCGGGGCGGACGTCGTCGGGCGCGTGCTGGGACTTGAGTGCCTTCACCCCGCGGACGCCGGGCACCGAGCCGTAGAGGGCGAAGCACACGGCGTCGAGCACGGTGGTCTTGCCGGCGCCGGTCGGCCCGGTCAGGAGGAACAGGCCGGCGTCGCAGAGCTCGTCGAAGTCGACCGCCTCGGAGCCCGCGAACGGACCGAAGGCAGTCATGCTCAGGTGGTGCAGCCGCATCAGCCGGCCTCCTCGACCCGGACCGGGCGGTCTGCCTCCTCGTTGATGCGGCACGAGTCGCACGCGAGCTGCAGCAGCAGCGCCTCCTCGGTCGTGGCCTCGAGCGAGCGCACCTCGGCGACGAAGCCGAGGGCCACGTCGAGGTCGCTGCGGCCGTCGACGTGGGGCATGACCGGTCCGCGCGCACGAGCCGCCCCCTCGGGATCGAAGGAGAGGATCAGCACGTGCGGGAACCGGTTGCGGAGCCGGTCCATCGCGTGGGGCGGTCGCTGGGGGTCGGTGAGGGTGACCTGCAGCCAGGCGTCCTCGACGTCGGCGTGCCGGGCGTCGGCGAGGAGGTCGTCCAGCCTTCCGCGCACGGTGGCGAGCCGGCGGGGCACAGGGGCAGCGACGAAGTCGGTGCGCTCCACACCGCCCGCGCCCAGCTCGACGAGCCAGGAGCCCTTCGTGTGGCGCGCCTCCGAGAAGGAGTAGGCCAGCGGGGAGCCGCTGTAGCGGATCGTGTCGCTGAGCGTCTGCCGGCCGTGCAGGTGGCCGAGTGCGGCGTAGTCGACCCGGCTGAACAGGCTGGTGGGGGCGATCTGCACTCCACCGACGGAGATGTCGCGCTCGCTGTCGCTGGACATCGACGCGGCGGCGTCCGGGTCGCCGGCGACGAACGCGTGCGCCATGACGACGGAGCGCGTGCCCGGCCGGGCGTCGAGGTCGGCGTGGACCCGCGCCATCGCCGCGGTCAGCGCGGCCTCGTGGGTGCGGGCGGGCAGGTCCCAGTGGCTCCGCACGGCGTCCGGCTCGAGGTACGGAAGGCCGTGCACCGCGACGGGGCCGTGGGCGTCCTCGAGAAGGACCGGTGTGCCGACGTCCTGCCACCGCGTGCGCAGGTGGATGCCGGCCGCGTCGGCGAGACGCGAGTTGAAGCCGAGCCGGATCTGCGAGTCGTGGTTGCCGCTCGTCACCACCACCGTGGCCCGTGAGGCCGCGAGCCGGGCGAAGGTCTCGTCGGCGAGCTCGACGGCGTCCACCGGGGGCAGTGCCCGGTCGTAGATGTCGCCGGAGACGACGACGAGGTCGACGGCCTCGTCGGCGATCGTCTCGAGCAGGTGGTCGACGAAACCGGCCTGGGCGTCGAGCAGCCCCTCGCGGTGGAAGGACCGCCCGAGATGCCAGTCGGAGGTGTGGAGGATGCGCACACCGGAACGCTATGCGGGGCCACCGACAAAGCCGGCGATCACACGCCGATCCGCCCCGGCTCCGTATAGACGACGAACCGGTCCTCGCGCAGGAACCCCACCGTGCACAGGCCGGCGCGCTCGGCGAGCTGCACGGCGAGGCTCGAGGGTGCGCCCACCGCGGCGATCACGTCAACCCCCGCGGCGACGGCCTTCTGGGCGAGCTCGAAACCGATCCGGCCGCTGACGCACAGCACCGGCACGTCGGTGGGCAGCCCGCCGAGGACGCGGCTGCCGAAGACCTTGTCGACGGCGTTGTGGCGGCCGATGTCCTCGCGCACGACGGCGGGCTCCCCAGCGGCGTCGAACAGCGCGGCGGCGTGCAGCCCGCCGGTGCTGTCGAAGACCTTCTGAGCCGCGCGGAGCCGCTCGGGCAGGCTGCCGATCACGTCGGTGGGGATGGGGGAGCGGGCACCGGGAGGTCTCCCCACGACGGAGCGGTCGGCCGCGGAGAGCACGTCGTCGACGCTCTGTTTCCCGCACACACCGCACGCGGACGATCCGGCGGTCGGCCCGTCGTACCGCCCGCCGGGGTCGTGCAGAGGCGGGCGGGCGAGCTCCACCGTGACGACGTTGAACTCCTGCTCGGCGAGTGAGCGTATGGTCAGTGCAATACGCAACCGTATGGAGATGGTCGGCGGAGGCGATCAGGCCCTCGCCGTACAGGAAGCCGGCCGCCAGCTCGAAGTCGTGGCCCGGGGTGCGCATGGTGACCGTCAGCCGCTCGGCGGGACGCCCTGGCCACGCGAGGCGGATCTCCAGCGGCTCCTCGGTCGCGAGCCGGTCCTCGCGCTCGTGAGCCGCGTCTCCTGTGACCTCGCGCACGCGTACGCGGCGGGAGGGACCGGGACGTCGACTGAGGACCACCCCCTCACCCTATATTTGTCGAGGTGGGGGCCGCGGGGGCAGACAACGAGGATTCGCCGGGGGACGCGAGAGGAGACGGGTGTTCGAGCGCAGGAGAGACGAGTCCGACGGCTGGACGTCGGCGGTCTCGTCGGGCTTCGCGCTCGCCGGGTTCCTGGCCCTGGTCTTCGTCGCGTTCACGCTCCTGGCGATGGGGCCGTTCGTGCGCTACGACGCCTACTTCAACCTCGAGCCGCCACCGCCGGCGTGGGTGCCGTTCCTCCATGTGCTCGACCGGGTGGGCCAGCGGGCCGTGGCTCTGCCGATCCTCGCCGCGGCGGTCTTCTACGTGTACCGGCGCACCAGGTCCTGGCGACCGGTGGTCGTCGCAGGTGTCTCGGTGTTCGCGCTCAACCTCGTGGTGCTGATCCTCAAGGTCGGGCTGGGCAGGGGATGGCCGGTCGCGGCCGACCCGTCCTTCTTCAGCGGCGGCATGGCCTACCCGTCGGGACACAGCGCGAACATCGTGCTGGTGTACGGGCTCGCCGCCTACCTGTTGTCCCGCTACACGCGGGTGCGCCGCCAGACACAGGTCCTCATGTGGGGGGCGGTCGGCCTGCTGGCCGTGACCATGATCGGCACGTCCATGACGCTCAACTGGCACTGGTTCGCCGACCTGGTGGCCGGCCTGCTCATCGGCGGCATCGTCCTCGAGCTGACCGCGACCGTCGACCGGCTCGTCCCGACCCACGTGCTCGCGCGGGGCGGTCGGGAGGGACTGCGCGACGGCCTCGAGGTCCTGCTCAGGGCGGTTCGGCTGCACCGCCCGCAGGGACCGACCGGCACCGCCTGACGGTTTCTCGCCGCCGTCGAGGAAGTACGCCGTCCCGGGCAGCGCTGGGAGGGCAGAATGGCGGTATGCGGACGTTCCGAGTCATGCGCAGTCGCGGTGGTCCCGAGGGGAGCGCCACCCGCCCGATGGAGGAGCCGCCCGGACGGCCAGGTCACGCCGCGGTCGGCCACGTGCCGGAGGCCGACCCCAGGGAGGTCGTGCGGCGTCTCGTCGACGAGGTGATGAACCGCGGCGACCTCGACGTCCTGGACGACTTGTACGCGCCCCGGCTGGCTCCGACGGCGCGACGCTGGGTGGAGCCGTTCCTGGCGTCGTTCAGCGACGTGCACATGCGGATCGTCGAGCTCGTCGCCGAGGGGGAGACCGTGGTCGGCAGGTTCGCCTGCTCCGGCACGCACACCGGGACCTGGCTGGGCAGGCCGCCCACCGGCCGCCGTTTCGCGAACGTCGCGGAGGTGTACTTCTTCCGCGTCGTCGACGGGCGCATCACCCGGGCTTGGGGCCTCGAGGACACCGCGGAGCGACTGCGACAGCTCGGCCTCGGTGGAGTGGAGGTGGGGCCGGCAGAGCCCGGCTGACCGCCGCACCGTCGGTCGTGGCCCCACTGAGGGCACCGGGTGCCTCGTCAGCTCCAGAAACGCTCCCGCGCCCGGACCGCACGGGCGAGGTCGTCTGCGGAGTCGACCAGCGCGCGCCGCAGGCTGAGGTCGAGCCCCTCGTCGGCAGCCAGCCGCTCGGCGTTCGCGACGGTGGCGGCGTCCACGGCGAGCCTGGGGAAGAAGTCGCGGGCGGCGTCGGCGAGGAGCCAGCCCGACCGGACCTTCACGGTGCCGGGGAGCTCTGCGAAGTACCGGTCGACGTACGTCTGCGTCAGGGACTCCTGCCCGCGGCGCCACATGCCCCGTCCCGCCGCCTCGACCTCGTAGTTCGACGCCTTCGTCTCACCCGTGAAGTGCGACCACGCGAACTCCTTCGCCGCCGCGTCCGGGATGGCGGACAGGGCCCGGACGTGGTCGACCGCAGCCTGGGTGGTGCGCTCGCGCTCCAGCCAGTCGTCGAGCTCGGCCCGGTCCACGGCGCCGAGTGAGGCGAGGCGGACCAGGATCCGCCAGCGCAGGTCGAGGTCGGCCTCGACACCGTCCGGCAGGTCGTCGCCGTCCAGCCAGGAGCGGAGCACCGGGGCGCTCGCTCTCCGCAGCGATCACGCCGCGCAGCGCGGCGAGCTGCACACCCGAACCGGACTCGGCGGTCGCGAGCCGCTTCGACGCCGCGTCGTGGAACCGTCGGCCGGCTTCGTCCGGATCCGGATGAACCTTGTCGGCGAGCGTGTCGAGGCCGAAGGTCGTCAACGCGGCGACCGCGATGTCCTGGTCCTCGGTCGGCAGGCCGGCCTCGAGGAGCACGAGCGCGGTGCTCGGGTCGACCAGGGCGTTGGCGACGCCGTCACGGACGCCGCCCCAGACCGCGGCTCGCATCAACGGGTCGTCCATCTCGGGCAGCAGGGTCGGCAGCGCCTCGAGCGTGACGTCGTCGAGGCCGAGCCGCGCCCACGTCTGGTCGAGCGGGTCGAGTACGACGGGCGCTCCGGACGCGGCGGGGGAGAGGGGCGCCGGATCCGCACCCACCGTCACCACCTCCCTGGCCCATGCCCCCTGCCCGTCGTACACGGCAACGGACGTGGCGTGGGACCGGTCGGCGGGGTGCGCGTCCGGCGACGTGCGACGCAGCACAGGCGGCTCTGAGGAGCGGTCGACGGCGAGCAGGTCGACACCCGCGGTCCGCAGCCACCCCTGGGTCCACGAGGACAGGTCACCGGCGCCGGCCGCCTCCCAGGCGGAGAACAGGTCGTGCATCGTGGCGTTGCCGAACCGGTGGCGCGCGAAGTGCTCACGCACGCCGGCGAAGAAGACCTCGTCGCCGAGGTTGCTGTTGAGCTGCTTGAGGACCGCGGAGCCCTTGGCGTAGCTGATGCCGTCGAAGTCCTGCAGCGCGGCGAGGGCGTCGGTGGCGCCGTTCCCGGCGACCGGGTGCGTGCTGGGCCGCTGGTCGGCCTCCAGGCCCCACCGCTTGCGACCGAAGGCGGTGTCGACGTGGGCGTCGGTGAACTCCGTGGCGTCGTGGGCCACGCGGTTGCCCATGTACTCGGCGAACGACTCGTTGAGCCACAGGTCGTCCCACCAGCGCGGGGTCACCAGGTCGCCGAACCACTGGTGCGCCATCTCGTGCGCGATCGTGGTCGCGCGGTTGGTGCGCTCGGCGCGGGTCACCTTGGAGGTGAACACCAGCGGGTCGCGGAAGGTGACGCAGCCGGGGTTCTCCATCGCGCCGGCGTTGAACTCGGGGACGAACGCCTGGTGGTAGTCGCCGAAGGCGTAGCGGACCCCGAAGAGCCGGTGGAACTCGTCGAAGCACTGCTTGGTGACGGTGAGGATCTCCTCGGCGTCACGTTCGAGGTACGGCGCGAGGGAGGCCCGGCACTCCAGGCCGAGCTCGATCCCGTCGTGCCGGTCGTGGACCACGTGGTACGGACCGGCCACGAGCGTCACGAAGTACGTCGAGAGCGGCTGGGTCGTGGCCAGCTCCCACACGCCTGGCTCCACCTGCTCGGCGCGTCCGTTGCCGACGACGACCCAGTCGCGCGGCGCCCGCACGTGGAAGGTGTACGGCGCCTTCAGGTCGGGCTGGTCGAAGCAGGCGAAGATGCGCGGCGCGGCGTCGAGGAACGACATCGCGTACGTGTAGTGCTTGCCGTCCGCAGGGTCGACGGCACGGTGCAGGCCCTCGCCGTCGTTGCGGAAGCCCATCACCGCCTCCACGACGAGCTCGTGGGCACCGGAGAGACCGGCCAGCGGAAGTCGTCCGTCCCGCAGCGCGCCCGGGTCGAGCGGAGCGCCGTCGAGGTGCACGGAGACAAGCCGTTCCGGCTTCACGTCGACGAAGGTGTCTGCCGGTCCGTCCACGTGGAAGACGATGCGGGTGGTGGACCTGAAGGTCTCGGCGCCCGAGTCGAGGTCGAGGGAGACGTCGTACGACGTCACCGCGACGTGCTGGGCACGGTGGACCGACTCGTTCAGGGTGAGGCTGGGCATGCCGCAAACCCTAGGTCACCGGACCGCGATGGCCGCGACATTTATCGCGTAGGGGGTCAAGCCGTCGGCCGGGCCTTCCGATACTCAGACATGGCCGAACCTGGGAGAAGCAGCGCGGGACCGGGCCGGGTCGCCGCGAAGTTCTCTGCTGCCCCGGGGCCGGTCCTGTTCGTCACGGTGGCTCTGGCCTACCTCGCCCTGTCACAGCTGGTGATGTGGGTGAACGACCCTGTCGCCAACGGCGCCAGCCTGTGGCCCGCAGCAGGCCTGAGCCTGGCCGTCCTGCTGATCGTGCCGACGGACCGGTGGGGGTGGGTGTTGGGCGCGGTGATGCTCGCGGAGCTCGCAGGGGACCTGGCGTGGGGCTATCCCGTGGCGGCGAGCATCGGCTGGGCACTCAGCAACACCCTGGAGCCCCTGGTCGGCGCGTTCCTGCTGCGCCGGGTCGTCGGCATCCGCGAGCTGCCACCTGCCAAACGGTTCCTGCTCTTCCTGGTCTTCGCTGTCGGCGTCGGTCCTCTCGTCGGTGCGACCGTGGGCGGGGCGGCCTCCGCGACCGTCTCCGGCTACGCGTTCGGCCAGGTGTGGTTGCAGTACTTCGTGGGTGACGCGCTCGGTGTGCTCATCGTCGCTCCACTGCTGCTCGCAGCCAGGCGCGAAAGGTCGGCGCGTTCGTTCCGCGAGCTCGGGATGCTCGTCGTGGCGAGCGTCCTGAGCACGCTCGCGGTCTTCAGTGACTTCGGCGGCACGTGGATGGTCACGATGCCGTACCTCCTCATCCCGTTCTTCGCGTGGTCGGCGCTGCGCTTCGGAAGCGTCGGGACCGCGTGGATGGCGATCGGCGTCACCATGTTGGCCAACGCGTTCACGATGGCC
This sequence comes from uncultured Actinomycetota bacterium, assembly GCA_963700365.1. Taxonomy (GTDB): domain Bacteria; phylum Actinomycetota; class Actinomycetes; order Propionibacteriales; family Nocardioidaceae; genus Nocardioides_C. Next base: position 28,562 of record CAVOXG010000002.1, read on the forward strand.
GGGACGGGGCCGTTCGCGGTGGCCGCGGAAACGCCCGGCAACGCCGTCCTCCTGCTCCAGGTCTTCCTCGCCATCACGGTCTCGACGGCCCATCTGCTCGCGACGGTGGTCAGCGACCTGTCAGACCGGCGGCAGATGGAGTCGATGCTGCGCCACCAGGCGACGCACGACGTGCTGACTGGCCTCCCCAACCGGCTCCGCCTCGGCACGGAGCTGGAGGTCTCGTGCGAGGCGGACGCCCGCAAGGACGTCGCACTGGGCATGCTCGTGTGCGACCTCGACGGCTTCAAGACCGTCAACGACCGATTCGGCCACCAGGGAGGGGACGAGCTGCTGATCCAGGTCGCCCGCCGCCTGAGCGAGGGCGTCCGCCCCGACGACCTGGTCGCCCGGATCAGCGGCGACGAGTTCGTGGTCCTGTTGCGCGACGTCGACGAGGCGGGGCTCACCGCCGTGGCGCAGCGGGTGGCCGAGTCCGTCGCCGAGCCGGTCCTGCTCGAGGGCAGGCGCGTGGTGCGTCCGTCGGTCTCCATCGGGGCGGCGCTGCGGGAGTCGGCGGAGACGCCCGACGGGTTGTTCCAGACGGCCGACGCAGCTCTCTACGAGGCCAAGCGTCGCGGCCGCGGGCGCGTCGTACTCGCAGACGCGGAGCTGCGCAGTCGTGTCGCGGCGGAGCTGCGCACGGAGGACCGCCTGGCGGCCGCCTTCGACGAGGGCCAGATCATCGTCCACTTCCAGCCCATCGTCGACCTGGCGAGCGGCCGCATCGCGGCCGCCGAGGCGATGGTCCGGTGGCTTCACCCCGAGCTTGGTCTGCTCGACGCCGAGCGCTTCCTGCCCGCCGTCGAGGCCACCGGACTCGGCGACAGGCTGCTGGAGACGGTCCTGACGCAGGCGCTCCAGGCTCACAAGGCGTGGGCGGCCGCATCTGGCAGTTGCGTGCCGGTGTCGGTGAACATCTCGGCCGTGCAGCTGGCCGGCGGCGGCGTGGTGAACGCTGTGCTGCGCGCACTCGCCGAGACCGGGGCCGAGGCCGGCGGGCTGTGCCTCGAGGTCACCAAGCAGACCCCGCTCGACGACCTCGGGGTCGCGTCCCTCCACCAGCTCCACGCACTCGGGGTGCAGGTGGTCCTGGACGGCTTCGGCGCCGGCTGGTCGTCGATGGCACAGCTGACCCGCAGCCCCTGGGACTACCTGAAGATCGACAGGTCCTTCACGACCGAGCTGGGCCGCGAGGCGGCGGCGGTCGACGTGTTCCGGGCGATGACCGCGATGGCCGCGGCCTTGGGGATCCGCGTTGCCGCGGACGGCGTCACCCGCGTGGGACAGGTCGAGCTGCTCAGGACGCTAGGTTGCGATGTGGCGCAGGGCCCGCTGTTCGGCAGGCCGGAGCCGTCCGACCAGCTGGCCAGGATGCTCGCCGGGGACCGCGCGGAGGTGCCGACCGACCGCGACGACGAGCTCACCTCCGCCGAACGCTGACGCGGGCGACCTCGGGCCTGCGGGCCCCGACCGGCATCACGTGTCGAGTGTGCCCGGCTGGTGAGAGGACTCCACGACGAACACCTCGTGCGCGTGGTCTGCGCCGAGCCGGCGGAACAGCTCCATCGCAGCAGGCGGCTCGGGGCTGGTGCGCACCGCCTCCAGGGCCGCGCGGTCGCGCCAGAGCGTCTCGATGCGCCAGCTCCCGTCCCGACCGCGGAGCAGCTCGGTCCTCATCAGCCCGTCGGGCAGCGACGCTGCCATGAGGTTCTCGAAGCCGCTGACGAGCTCCGCCTCGTGGGCGGGGTCGACGCGTGCGTTGACGATGGTGAGCAGGGCCTCGGACATCGGCGGCTCCTCGGATCGGCGGCTGTCGCGTGCCGGCCCAAACGTAGTGCCGGCGGCCGTACGGCGCACCCCGGTTTCGCCGGCACCCGTCGCCGCTCCGTCCGAGGCTCACCCCAGTCGGACCAGCATCTTCCCGATGTTCGCGCCGCGGTGCAGGTCGAGGAACGCGTCCACGGCGTGGTCCAGGCCCTCGACGTAGGTCTCGCGGTACCTCAGCCTCCCGTCGGCGATCCAGCCGCCGGCCCGGGTGAGGTACTCCTTGGCGAGGTCGTTGTGGTCGGTGACGATGAAGCCCTGAAGCCTGAGTCGCCGCGTGACGACCAGCCACATGTTGTTCGGGCCGGGCGTGGCCTCGTTGGCGTTGTAGCCGGCGATCGCACCGCACAGCGCAAGGCGCCCGAAGTCGTTCATGTTGCCGATGGCGCCCTCGAGATGGTCGCCGCCGACGTTGTCGAAGTACACGTCCACGCCGTCCGGCGCGTGCTGGCGCAGCAGCTTCCCGACGCGGCCCTCGTGGTAGTCGAACGCCGCGTCGAAGCCGAGCTCGTCGACCAGGTAGTCGATCTTCTCCTGCGATCCCGCCGACCCGATGACCCGTGCCGCCCCGAGGTTGCGCGCGATCTGGCCGACGACGCTGCCCACGGCACCCGCCGCTCCCGACACGAAGACGGTGTCGCCCTCCCGCACCTCGGCGATGCGGACGAGTCCGACGTACGCGGTGAGCCCGGGCATGCCGAGCACGCCGAGGTAGGCCGACGCAGGCACTCGCGAGGTGTCGACGCGTCGTACGTGCCGGCTGTCCAGGACGGCGTGCTCGCGCCAGCCGAGCTGGTGGGCGACGACGTCGCCGACCGCGACGTCGTCGGACTCGGAGGCGACCACCTCTCCGACCGCCCCGCCGTCGAGGGGCTCACCGAGGGTGAACGGAGGGACGTACGACTTCACGTCGTTCATCCGCCCACGCATGTAGGGGTCCACCGACATCACGGTGTTGCGCACGAGCACCTGGCCCGACTGCAGCGGAGGCACCTCGACCTCCACGAGCTCGAAGTTCTCGTGGCTCGGCCAGCCCGCCGGGCGGGAGACGAGGCGGATCTGACGTGTCGTCGAAGGCATGGCCGCGATCTTGTCAGGCGTCGAGGCCGCGGATGTCCTCGGGTCGCTGCGGCCGCCGCACGGACACGACCTCGGCATGCAGCGCCCACTCCTCCTTGCCCAGCCGGGCGAGCGGGTCGAGGCAGTGAGTACTCCGGGTGCCCGTCCACGATCACGTCCTCGTCCACCGAGATCAGGCGGACGTCGCCGAGCACGACGGTGGAGTCGCCGAGCTCGTTCGTGCTGTGCACGGTGCACTCGATGGACACCGGCGACGCCGCGACACGTGGCGGCCGGACCGTGACGCTGGGCTCCATCACGATGCCGAGGGCCGCCACCTCGCTCTGGTCCGGCGCGAACCGCGCGGCGCTGTTGTTCACCTGCTCGAGCAGATGCGCGGGGCTGAGGTTGACGACGAACTCCCCGGTCTCGAGGACGTTGCGCAGCGTGTCCTTCTTGCCCACCGACGAGAACTGGACGATCGGGGGCCGGGCGCACGCGACCGTGTAGAACGAGTGCGGTGCCAGGTTGACCACGCCCGAGGTCGACACCGTGGAGACCCAGGCGATGGGCCTCGGGACCACGACCGCGGTCAGCAGCCGGTAGGGGTTGACGCCGGGGTCGTCCACGGAGAAGTCAGTGCGCATGACCTCGATCGTAGGTTGCCGGACTTGTGACAAAGTTGCCGCCATGACCGATGAGAACGTGCGCACCGTCGACATCACCCGGATCCGCAAGGGCCTCTACGAGGCGACGAACCGGCACGGCGTGAAGATGGTCTTCGGCAACGACAACACCCAGAACTTCTCGGCCGTCGAGCTGCTGCTGACCGCGATCGCCGGCTGCAGCGGCACCGACGTGGACTTCATCACGAGCAAGCGCTCGGAGCCGGCCGGCTTCCACGTGCACATCTCCGGCGACAAGGTGCGCGACGAGGCGGGCAAGAACCATGTCGCGAACATCCAGCTGACCTTCGACATCACCTTCCCCGAGGGGGAGGAGGGCGATGCCGCCCGCGGCGTCCTCGAGCGCGCGGTCCACCAGTCCCATGACCGGCTGTGCAGCGTGAGCCAGACCGTGTCGCGGGGGACCCCCATCGAGGTGCACATCGCGGACCGTTCGGGAGAGTCGGCCTGACCCGTCACGGCAGGAGTACGTCACCACCCGGGTGTGAGATCGATGAGTTCTGCGGGTGCGGCCGGTCAGTAGAGGGCACGTACGGAAATCCCTTTCGAAACTGTCGGTGCCGGAACCTAAGGTGGATTCATGACGTCACAACCGGCCGTCGAGGCCATCGATCTAGTCAAGCGGTTCGGTGACAACACCGCCGTCGACCACGTCAGCTTCGTGGTTCCACAGGGCACGGTGCTCGGCATGCTCGGGCCCAACGGGGCGGGCAAGACCACCACCGTGCGGATGCTCACGACCCTGTCCGTCCCGACGAGCGGCACCGGCCGGGTCAGCGGCCACGACGTGGTGAGGGAGCCCGACGCGGTGCGTCGCAGCATGGGCCTGACCGGTCAGGTGGCCACCGTCGACGAGCTCCTCACCGCCCGGGAGAACCTCCGCCTGATCGGCCGGCTGTCCGGTCTCTCTCGCAAGTACGTCGCACAGGTGAGCGACGGTCTCCTCGAGCGCTTCTCGCTCACCGAAGCGGGGAGCCGGATGGTGAAGACGTACTCCGGGGGCATGCGACGCCGCCTCGACCTCGCGGTCAGCCTGATCGCCGCGCCGCCGGTGCTGTTCCTCGACGAGCCGACCACGGGGCTCGACCCCCGGAGCCGCTCGGAGCTCTGGGACGTCCTCCGCGGCCTGGTGCGTGAGGGTACGACGCTCCTCCTCACCACGCAGTACCTCGAGGAGGCAGACCAGCTCGCCGACGACATCGTCGTCATCGACAAGGGCAGGGTGATCGCGGCCGGCACGCCGACCCAGCTGAAGGACCGGGCCGGACGCGCCAGCGTGGTCGTCACCGTCACCGACTCGAGCGAGCTGGTCCGGGTTGCCGAGATCGTGCAGTCGCACTCACCCGAGGTGCACGTCGAGGCCTCGGCCCGGCGGATCACGGCGCAGGCGGACGGCCTCGCCGACATGACCAGGATCGGCGACGCGATCGCCTCCAGCGGGATCCAGGTGGACGACCTGGGCCTGAAGCGTCCCAGCCTCGACGACGTGTTCCTGCACCTGACCGGGCACCGCGCCGAGGTCGAGGACGAGCCGGGGGAGAGGGGCCCCGACGACGAAGAGACCGAGGCGAGGGTGGGAGCAGCGCGATGACGACGATGACCGAGACACGACCCGTGATCTCACCGCCCTCGTTGTGGCAGGCGTCGACCACGATCGTGTGGCGCAACCTGATCCACATCAAGCGGATGCCGGAGATGCTCCTCGACGTCACCGTCCAGTCGGTGATGTTCGTGCTGCTGTTCGTGTACGTGTTCGGCGGCGCGATCCAGGTCCCCGGCACGAACTACCGCGACTTCCTGGTGCCCGGGATCATGGTGCAGACCATCGTGTTCTCCTCGGCGATCGTCGCGATGGGGCTGACCAACGACCTGCAGAAGGGGATCGTCGACCGGCTGAAGTCGCTGCCGATCTCCCGGGCCTCCGTGCTGGTCGGGCGCAGCATCTCGAGCCTGATCCACTCCAGCATCGGGATCGCGGTGATGGGCCTGACCGGTCTGCTGGTGGGCTGGCGGATCCGCACCAACGTTCCCGACGCCGTGCTCGGTGTCCTGCTGCTCCTGCTGTTCGGGTTCGCGATGATCTGGCTCGGCATCTGGGTCGGGTCGATGATGCGCACCGTCGAGGCGGTCCAGGGGCTCATGTTCACGGTGATGTTCCCGCTGACCTTCGTCGCCAACACGTTCGCCCCTCCGGAGAGCATGCCGAACTGGCTGCGGGTGTTCGCGGAGTGGAACCCTGTGTCGTCCCTGGCCCAGGCCTGCCGCGAGCTGTGGGGGAACGCCCCGGCCGTGGGCCCGGACGCCGCCTGGCCGCTGCAGAACCCGGTGCTCATGTCGGTGGTGTGGCCGCTGGTGCTGACCGCGATCTTCGCGCCCTTGGCGCTGCGGGCCTTCAAGCGCCGTTCCCGGGACTAATGGTCGGAAAGACAATAATATGTTGCGGATCGTGGTCGCGAGCGTCTTCGTGGAGGACCAGGCGAAGGCGCTCGCGTTCTACACCGACGTCCTGGGCTTCCTCAAGAAGACCGACGTGCCGGCAGGCGGCGCACGATGGCTGACGGTGGTGTCGCCGGCGGATCCCGACGGGGTAGAGCTGCTCCTGGAGCCGAACGGCAACGCGGTGGCGAAGGCGTATCAGGACGGACTGCGGGCGCAGGGGATTCCGGCCACCAGCTTCGCGGTCGACGACCTCGACGCGGAGTACCACCGGCTCACCGGCCTCGGCGTCACGTTCACCCAGGAGCCCACGCAGATGGGGCCGGTCACCGTGGCGACGCTGGACGACACCTGCGGGAATCTCATCCAGATCGCTCGGCTGGAGTGAGCGGCGTGTTGCGGCGACGCTCCGGAAAGCGTGCGGGAAACCGGATGGCAAGACGTCGATTGAGCGGACCTGCTTGCAGGCACCCGAGCGAGGGTCCGGGGAGGGGTCCAGTGCCCCTCTCGGCGGTCAGGGCTTCATTGGTTGACATAATGTCGCTTATCGGCGCATTAGCCAGAGCGTGGGCGTGGGGTGACACGGATGTAGTTCGCCTGCCCTGCCAGATGCCTTCAAGCCGCGACTGTACGGGCTCACACCGTCAGCGGACGACTTGGCGGATCCGGCCGTCGGCTCGGCGCGGTTCCTGCGACGACCGAGAACCAGCTGGCAGCCGTGACGTCGAGGTTCGACGAGCCGTTCTGGCGGGCAGCTCGCCGGAACGTCCCGCCGGCCCGGGCGCCACATCGCTCAGAATCGCTCTGACAGAACTCATCGGCTCAGCTCACGGGCACGTCGTAGCCGTGACCGAGGCAGATCCAGGGCCTGGCTCCTCCGAGACCGCTTCCCGGCGGGATCGCCATGTTTGCCACATACCGGGGATTATGCGGCAAATATTCGAAACCGCGGCTGGCAGAGCTCGATGCAGCAAGCCGACCTGCTGCCGGTGACGACCTCCTGCCGTGAAGGCCTGCTGGACACGTGCCTTTTCGTGTCCGGCAGACGACGCGGCGTTCTGTCGGCGCCCGCCGCTAACGTCCGGGCACGTGGATCGGACCCCCTTGGTTGTAGACGCGATAGACGGCTGGTTCCTGGCACGGGCGCCGCGCAAGGACTCCCCGCACACCCGCTCCGCGTACGAACGCGACCTCGCCGCGATCTGCCAGGCAGCTGCCGCCCATCTGAACCGCCCCGTCGACGAGCTGCGCGTCGGCGACCTCACCCTGCGCGTGATGCGGAGCGCCTTCGGTTCCTGGTCGACCGGCAGGGCCGCTGCGACCGTGCGTCGGGCGCACTCGACCTGGTCCGGCTTCTTCGAGTACCTCGTCTCCGAGGAGCAGCTGGCCGGCTCCCCCATGCCGGGCGTGGCCAAGCCGAAGACACCCCGACGGCTTCCGAAGCCGTTCGCGGAGGATGACGCCGCCCGGATCGTGCAGGTGCTCACCGACAGCTCCGTGCGGCGCCGCGATCCCTGGCCGGAGCTCGACGCAGCGGTCGTGCTGACCGCCATGGTCACCGGGGTGCGCGCCGCGGAGCTCCTCGCCGTCGACATCGGCGACGTCACCCGCGCCAGGGGCAACGAACGCATCCGCGTGCTGGGCAAGGGCGAGGCGGAGCGCTCGGTGCCGGTCGAGCCGGCGCTTGCTCGAGATCCTGGGCACCTACCTCGACAGCCGTCGGCAACGGTTTCCGGGAACTGCCCGGCAACGCGGCGTCACCGCGCCCGACGACCCCTGGGCCTGGTGGCGGAAGACCGACCCGCTGTTCGTGGGCCGCACCGGGGAACGGATGCAGATCGGTGCGCTCCAGTACCTCGTGGAGCTCGTCTACCGGGACGCCGGCGTCAACGCCTCACGCGCCCGTGGCGCACTGGTGCACGCCCTCCGGCACACCGCCGCGACACGACTGGTGGAACGCGGCGCGACCGCGGTGGAGCTGATGGACTTCCTGGGCCATCGGTCGCTCTCCACCTCGCAGGGGTACCTCTCGGCGACCGCGGCGAGCGTGCGGGCGGCCGCGGCCAGGTCGCCCGTCTACGGGCTGCTCCAGACGCAGACCGACCGGGACGACGTGGCGCCCGCGCCACCGCCGGACGAGCGCGCGTGAGAGCCGATGCTGCGCCACGTGCCCGGCCGGAGGCGAGGTCGAGGACGACGGCCTGAACGGCCCCGCCCTCCCCGGCGCCGCCCCGCTCCGCCCGGCCAGGTTGACATAAGGACAGTCAGGGCTGGAGCAGCACCTTGATCGCGCGACGCTCGTCCATCGCCTTGTAACCGGCCGCTACCTCGTCGAGCGGCAGCGTCAGGTCGAACACCTTCCCGGGGTCGATCGCGCCCGACAGTGTTCGCTCCAGCAGGTCAGGAAGGTACGCCCGCACCGGAGCCATTCCGCCCGCGAGACCCACGTTGTAGGCGAACATCCGCCGGATCGGCAGCTTCACTCCGTGCGGGACGCCGACGAACCCGACCGTCGAGCCGGGGCGCGCGATCTTGAAGGCGGTGTGCATCGCGTGGTTGGTGCCGACGCACTCGAGTACGGCGTCCGCGCCGACACCCTTGGTCATCTCGAGGATCCGCTCCTCGCCCTCCTCGCCACGCTCGGGGACGATGTCCGTCGCGCCGAACTCCAGCGCGATCTTCTGGCGGGACTCGTGCCGCGACATCGCGATGACGCGTTCGGCGCCGAGCTGTGAGGCGGCCAGGACGCCGCACAGGCCCACCGCGCCGTCACCGACCACGACGGCTGTCGAACCCGGACCCACCTGGGACGCCACGGCGGCGTGCCAGCCGGTGGCCATCACGTCGGTCAGCGCCAGCAGCGACGGGATCATCGCCTCGTCGGGCATCCCGTCGGTCTTCACGAGGCTGCCCTCGGCCTGGTGCACCTTGGCGTACTCGCCCTGGCCGCCCTGGGTCATCCCGAGGTTCTCGACAGGCCGAGGTCATGCCGGCCTCGCAGTGCGGACAGGTGTTGTCGCTGTGGCAGAACGGCACGATCACGAAGTCGCCGGGCTTGAACGACCGGACCTCGGACCCGACCTCCTCGACGACGCCGACCATCTCGTGGCCGATCGGGTCGCCGGGGGTGATGTCGTTCTCGCCGCGGTACGGCCACAGGTCCGACCCGCAGATGCAGGCCGCGACGACCTTCACGATCGCGTCCGTCGGCTTGTCGATGCTCGGGATGGGCCGGTCGTCGAGCCGGATGTCCTTGATGCCATGGATCGTCGTCACTCGCATGCCTGGAATCCTGCCACGGGTCACAAGTTCGCTTCTTTGCGCCTCGATGCACGGCCGGATCTGCACAATGCACGTCATGGGGGCGATCCGGCGGGTGCTGTCCAGCGCAGGCTCACGGCTGGCGCTGCGCGTGCTGGTGCGGGTGGCGGCGGTCATCGGCTGGGTTGTCCTGGTGAACTTCCAGGACCGCGGCGGCCCCGCCCCGGACGACGGCAACGGCTACGTCGCGTACGTGCTCCTGATGTGCGTGGTCGCCCTGTGGGCGGTGATCGACGGGATCCGGCGGCCGTTCGCGACGGCGCTCCTGGCGTGGTTCCTCACCGTCCTGGCCATGCCGGTGACCTTCGTCGCGTCGGGCGCTGTCTTCGACGGCGCTCCGCTGCGGATCGACGTACTCGACCTGGTCTTCCCGGCCGGGATCGCGATGGTGGTCATCGGTGCGCCGGCCACCGCGGGCGTCGCTGTAGGGTCCGCCGTGCGGCTTGTCGCGTCGAAGCTGGCCTGACCGCCGCTCTCCCCCGTGCGTCCTCGGGCGCCCGCACGACGATCTTCGTCATGAGATAGGTGCCGAGATCGTGTCACTTTCGGATGTATCTCATATTTGAGATACAGTGCGGCGCATGAGTGAGGACTACCTGAGCCGGATCGGCAACCTGATCCGTGACGCCCGCAAGCACCGCGGCTGGACGCAGTCCCAGCTGGCCGAGGTGCTCTCCACCAGCCAGAGCGCAGTGAACCGCATCGAGCGCGGCCACCAGAACCTGAGCCTGGAGATGCTCGCGCGGATCGGCGAGGCACTCGACTCCGAGATCGTCTCCCTTGGCCCGGGCCCGGTTCACACCGGCCCGACGCACCTTCGGGTGACCGGCCCGACCACGCTGTCGGGCAGCATCGAGGTGAAGTCCTCCAAGAACGCCGGCGTCGCGCTCCTGGCCGCGTCGCTGCTCAACCGCGGGCGTACGACGCTCCGCAAGGTGGCCCGGATCGAAGAGGTGAACCGGCTCCTCGAGGTGCTGAACAGCATCGGCGTCCAGACGCGGTGGCTCAACGACGAGAACGACCTCGAGATCGTGCCGCCGGCCGACCTCGACCTCAGCAAGGTCGACGCCGAGGCGGCCCGTCGTACCCGCTCGATCATCATGTTCCTCGGTCCCCTCATGCATCGTGAGGACCTCTTCGAGCTGCCCTACGCCGGCGGCTGCGACCTCGGCACCCGCACCGTCGAGCCGCACATGGCGGCGCTGCGCCCGTTCGGCCTCGAGGTGAAGGCGACCGAGGGCAGCTACCACGCCACGGTCAACCGGGCGATCACCCCGCTGCGCCCGATCGTGCTCACCGAGCGCGGCGACACCGTCACCGAGAACGCGCTCATGGCTGCCGCGCGGCACGACGGTGTCACCGTCATCCGTAACGCGAGCCCGAACTACATGGTCCAGGACCTGTGCTTCTACCTCGAGAAGCTCGGCGTCACGATCGACGGCATCGGCACCACCACGCTGACCGTCCACGGCGTCCCCGAGATCGACGTGGACGTGGACTACGCGCCGTCGGAGGACCCGATCGAGGCGATGTCTCTGCTCTCAGCGGCGATCGTGACCGAGTCCGAGATCACCATCGAGCGGGTGCCGATCGAGTTTCTCGAGATCGAGCTCGCACTGCTCGAGGAGATGGGCTTCAAGTACCACCGCAGCGACGAGTACGTCGCGGCCAACGGCCAGACCCGGCTCGTCGACATCACGACCAAGGTCTCCCAGCTGCACTCCCCCATCGACAAGATCCACCCGATGCCGTTCCCGGGCCTCAACATCGACAACCTGCCGTTCTTCGCGGTGATCGCGGCGGTCGCCGAGGGGCAGACGCTGCTCCACGACTGGGTCTACGAGAACCGCGCGATCTACCTCACCGAGCTCACCAAGCTCGGCGCCCAGGTCAAGCTGCTCGACCCGCACCGGGTGATGATCGAGGGCCCGACGCGCTGGTCGGGCGCGGAGATCGTCTGCCCGCCGGCGCTCCGCCCGGCGGTGGTGATCCTGCTGGCGATGCTGGCCTCGAAGGGCACCTCGGTGCTGCGGTCGGTCTACGTGATCAACCGCGGCTACGAGGACCTCGCTGCCCGGCTGAACCTTCTCGGCGCGAGCATCGAGACGTTCCGCGACATCTGAGGATCGACAGGCTCGCCGACCACTCGAGCGGCTGACCCGTCAATCCTGCTGCGACACGCCGCGGATCCTGCCGCGAAAGTGACGGGTCAGCCGAAGAGGGTCTCGATGAAGGCGCGCGACCGTGCCTTCATCGGCGGGGGCGCGGTCATGTCGGCGGTGATCCGGGGCAGCGGCTCGGTGTGATGGACGCCGGCACCGGCGTGCCAGTCGTTCTCGGCCTCGACCAGGTTCCCGAGGTCGGCGCGTTCGAGGAAGATGCCGTTGCACGAGGTGCAGCGCGCCACCTCGACGTTGCCCAGCTTCCGTGACTCCATCGTCGACCCGCACTTGGGGCAGTTCATCTCGTCCACACGACGACGGTACTACCCGTCCCACGACGTGTCGGGAGACCAACCCCGAACACGGGCGGAGTGAGTACGTCGACGGATGCCGGTGTCCTTCGTCGCACAGGCACGATGGACTCATGAGACCCAAATGCGGCGCAGCGCGAGGGGCACCGTGGATACTTCATACGTGACCCGCCCCCGGACCGGATTCCCCTTCCTCGACGCGGTCCACGACCACCCCGAGGCCGTCCTGGCGTTCGCCCACCGCGGTGGCGCCTACCACCCGGAGATCGAGGGTCTGGAGAACTCGCTCGTGGCGTTCAAGCACGCGGTGGACCTCGGCTACACGTACCTCGAGACCGACGTCCATGCCACGCGTGACGGGGAGCTGTTCGCGTTCCACGACACCGCGTTGGACCGGGTCACCGAGCACCGCGGTGCGGTCGCCGACCTGACGTCGGCCGACGTCTCCCGTGCCCTCATCGGGGGCCGTGAGCAGATCCCCACGATGGAGTCCCTGCTCGAGGAGTTCCCCGAGGTCCGGTTCAACATCGACATCAAGTCCGACGCGGCCGTCGTACCGCTGGCGGAGCTCGTCCGCAGCACCGCCGCCCAGGACCGGATCTGCGTCGGCTCCTTCTCGCGGCGCCGGATCACCGAGTTCCGCCGGCTCGTGGGGCGGCGGGTCGCCACCTCGGCGGCGCCGGTGGAGGCCGCCGCGTTCCGGCTGCTGCCCGCGGCCCGTCTGGTCGACCTCGCGGTACGACGGGGGGCGGCGGCGCTGCAGCTGCCGCATCGCCGCAAGGGCCTGGTCGTCGTGACCCGGGGGCTCATCCGACGAGCCCACGCGCTGGGGCTGCACGTGCACGTGTGGACGATCGACGAGCCCGACCAGATGCACGAGCTGCTCGACCTCGGCGTCGACGGCCTGATGACCGACCGGACCGACCTGCTGCGAGAAGTCCTGCTCGAGCGCGGCCAGTGGATGGGAGAACCCCGATGAGCCAGACCACCCCACCGAGCGCCGGTGGTCCGGCCGGGATCGCGGACCTCGCGCCGTTGGCCCGCCGCAAGGAGCAGCGGGCCTGGTACTTCTACGACTGGGCCAACTCGGCGTTCAGCACGACGATCGCCGGCGTGCTGTTCGCGCCCTACCTGATCGCCATCGCCGAAGGAGGCGGCGGTCAACGACCGCATCAACCTGCTCGGTCTCTCCATCGCCCCGGGTGCGCTGCCTTCCTTCACGATCACGGCGTCCACGGTGATCTCTGCGCTCGTGCTGCCACTGCTCGGCGCGATCGCGGACCGTACCGCGCGCAAGAAGGACCTTCTCGCCGGGCTTCGCCTGGGCCGGGGCCGCCTTCGCCTCACTGCTGTTCTTCGTGCAGGGCGACAACTGGCAGCTCGGTGTCTTCGCCTTCATCACCGCCAACTTCTGCTTCGGCGCCGCCGCCGTGTTCAACGACGCCATATTGGTGCTGATCTCGGATGAGGACGAGCGGGACCGGGTGTCCTCGAGAGGCTGGGCCTACGGCTACGCAGGCGGTGGCCTGCTGCTCGCGGCGAACTTCGTGCTGGTGAGCTCGTACCAGACCTTCGGCATCGAGGAGGGCATGGCTGTCCGAATCAGCATGCTCTCAGCGGCGGTGTGGTGGGCGGGCTTCACGTTCATCCCCTTCCGAGGCCTCAGGAACCACCCCCCGAAGCACGTCGTGTCCGATCACGGCGGGATCATCGTCGGAGAGCTTCGGTCAGCTCTGGGCCACATTGAAGGACCTGCGCAACTACCCGGTGGCGCTCACCTTCCTGGTCGCCTACCTGTTCTTCAACGACGGCATCCAGACCGTGATCGCCTCCGCGTCCACCTACGGCATCGAGGAGCTCGAGTTCGACACCGGGACGGTCCTCGCCACCTACCTCGTGGTCCAGTTCGTCGCTGTCGGGGGCGCGCTCGCGTTCGGACGGGCCGCTGGGCGGTTCGGTGCCAAGAGAGTGATCCTCACCGGCCTGCTGATCTGGATGGCCATCGTCACGGCGGCGTTGTTCGTGCCGAAGAAGCAGTTCCTGGCCTTCCTGCTGCTCGCGGTGGCGATCGGTGTGGTCCTGGGCGGCACCCAGGCGCTCTCCAGGTCCTACTTCAGCCTGCTCATCCCCAGCGGGCGGGAGGCGGAGTACTTCAGCTTCTACCACGCGATGGAGCGGGGCACGAGCTGGTTCGGCACCCTGGTCTTCGGCCTCGTCTACCAGCTGACCGGCTCTTACCGGCCCGCGATCTTCGCCCTGATCTTCTTCTTCGTCGTCGGCGGGGCACTGCTGCTCAAGGTCGACACCGCACGCGGCATTCGCGAGGCCGGCAACGAGGTGCCCGCGGTCATCTGACCGTGGTATGCACCACTCTGGGCGGGCCGGGCTGGCACGTGTACGTCCGCCGCAGGCGGGTACGAGGTGTGATGGACCACAGCGTGCGACACGCCGTGCCGGGAATCTCCGGGCGACCCGCGCCGTTGGACGTGTGAAGGGGTACGACTTCGAGACGAAACCCCGGACGAAGTGGTTTCGTTTTGTACACGGGGACAGAGATCGGGAGGTGGCTCGATGGGAGAGCGCACTCTACGTGGCGCCCGCCTCGGGGGCCAGAGCTTTGAGGACGAGCGCGGCATCGAGTTCGCGGCGCGTCAGCAGGTCGGTTACAGGTGTCCCCAGGGGCACGAGTTCGAGATCACGATGTCGGTCGAGGCCGAGGTACCTGCCGTGTGGGAGTGCCCACGCTGCGGCGCCGAGGGTCTGAGCACGAGCGGCATCACGCGTGAGGAGAAGGTCGAGAAGCCGGTGCGCACGCACTGGGACATGCTTCTCGAGCGACGCTCCATCAAGGAGCTCGAGGACATCCTCAGCGAGCGTCTCGAGCTGCTGCGCGGCGGCGAGATCGGTCCCGCGCACCTGCACCGCAAGACGAAGTCGAAGTCGAAGAAGACCGCCTGACCTAGTCGACGACCTCGCCCCGGACCGTTTCTGGTCCGGGGCTTTGTCGTGTCCGGTCACCCTCTGTGCCACGGTCGGCGTCCCTGCTCCGGGTCGAACCCGACATGGCCGGACCGGCGGGCCCGCCGAGGAACTTGCGGGTGATCACCGCCGTCAGCGCGCGCCGGGCGATGGGCCGCGTGAACGGCAGGAGGAAGAAGAAGCCGAGGATGTCGGAGAGGAAGCCCGGGGTGAGCAGGAGCGTGCCACCGACCAGGACGAGGGCCCCGTCGGCCAGCTCGCGAGCCGGCACACGGTACGACGCAAGCGCCTCCGTCAGGGACCGCCAGGCCGCCAGCCCCTCCCGCTTGAGCAGCACGGCCCCGAGGACGCTGTCCGCGACGAGGATCAGGATCGTCCAGCCGATGCCGATCGCCTGCCCCGCCTGGACGATCACGTAGATCTCCAGCAGCGGCACGATGACGAACAGGGCTGCGACCAGCCCCCAGGGAACTCTCCCTCTCAACGAACTACCTCCCGGCGCGACGCGACTTCACCTTCGAGAGTACGCCGCGTGCCTGCCTGCCTCGCTCACGCAGGCCCCAGCGGGTGATCAGCTGGAGCGACTCGACCGCCACCGAGGGGCTCATCTTCGACTCGCCGCGCTCCCTCTCGACGAACTCGATCGGCACCTCGCGGACCCGCAGGCCCGCCTCGAGGGTCCGCCAGGCGAGGTCGGCCTGGAAGCAGTAGCCGACGGACTGGACCTCGGCCAGGTCGATCTTCTCCAGCGTCGTGCGACGGAACAGCCGGAAGCCGCCGGTCGCGTCCCGCACCGGGATACCGAGCAGGGCGCGCGTGTACAGGTTGCCGCCGCGCGACAGCGCCTTGCGCGTCCAGGGCCAGTTCACGACCGACCCGCCCGGGACCCACCGGGAGCCGAGCACGAGGTCGGCGTCCTCGAGAGCCTCCATGAGCCGGGGCAGCTGCTCGGGCTGGTGCGACCCGTCGGCGTCCATCTCGCCGATCACGTCGTAGCCGCGCCCCAGGGCGACCTGGAAGCCGTGCAGGTAGGCCGCGCCGAGACCCTCCTTCGTGGTCCTGTGCACCACGGAGACCTGGGGGTCCCCCGCAGCCAGCTCGTCGGCGATCCTGCCGGTGCCGTCCGGGGAGTCGTCGTCGACGACGAGGACGTCCGCGTGCGGGACAGCCGCCCGGAGGCGGCCGACGATCCAGGCCAGGTTCTCCGCCTCGTTGTAGGTCGGAATCACCATCACGACCCGTCCCAACGTCATCCCTCAGCCTTCCCCGCCGTCACCGTCTCCCGAGAGGGCTCGGTCGCCACGTCGGCACCGGCCCGGCGACGACGATAGTTCAGGAAAACGGCGACGATGACCGAAATGACCCCGCCCAGGGTGAACAGCACCTCAACAGCCGGGCCCCACACCAGGGCGGGCGTGGTCGCCCCGTGGATCGGCAGCGAGCGCACGAGCACGGACCGCTCCTTGGTCGGCGCCCGCTCGACGACCTGACCATCCGGTCCGATGATCCCCGAGACCCCGTTGGTGGCGGCGACGACGACGTACCTGTTGGTCTCGATCGCCCGCAGCCGCGAGATGGCGAACTGCTGCTCGATCTGCCCGGTGCCCATGTAGGTCGCGTTGTTGGTCTGCACGACCACCAGCTCCGCTCCCCCGTCGACCACGTCGTGCAGCAGCTCGTCGTACGCGACCTCGAAGCAGATCACGTCGCCCACCGTCGTGTCCCCCATCGCCAGCAGGCCGGGCTCGGTGCCGGGCACCATGTCGCGCGGGATCTGGTCCAGGCGCGCGATGTACGGCGCGAACACGTCGCGGAACGGGATGTACTCCCCGAACGGCACCGGGTGCGTCTTGGAGTACGTCTGGGCCGGACCGGAACCGGGCAGCCAGACGATGCCCTGGTTGTAGACGTCCTCGGGCTCCTCCCCCGAGACCATCGCGCCCACGAGGACCGGCACGCCGACGGCGTCGACCGCGCCCTGGATGTCGGCGTAGACCGTCGGGTCCGAGAACGGGTCGATGTCGGTGGAGTTCTCCGGCCAGACGACGAGGTCCGGCCTCGGGGTCTCGCCGGCCCGCACGCGCTCGGCGAGCTCATGGGTCGCCTCGACGTGGTTGTCCAGCACCACGCGGCGCTCCGCGAACGCGTTCATCCCCTCCCCCGGGACGTCGCCCTGCACCGCGGCCACCGAGACCACGCCGGTCGGTTCGTCGTCGGGAGACGCCGCCCAGGGCGTGTACACCGCGCCCGAGGAGGCCAGCAGGACCGGGACCGCGACGGCGGCCGCCCCCAGCACCGGCGTACGACGCGCCTCGAGCACGGCCCAGGCCAGCGCGGTGCCGATCAGCGCGACCACGAAGGTGGTGCCGGCCGAGCCGACATAGGCGAAGAGTCCCGCGGCGGGGGTGTCCGCGGTGGCGAAGGCCAGCCGGCCCCACGGGAACCCGCCGAACGGGAACGTCGACCGGAGCGCCTCGACGCCGACCCACAGCATCGCCGTCCACAGCGGCCACCACCGCAGCCGCTGGACGAGTGCCCCGCCGAGGCCCAGCAGCCCGTAGAAGACCCCTTCGACGAGCGAGAGGGCCACCCAGGCATCCGGGCCGATCACCTGCAGCCACGGGAGCAGGGCGAGCATGAAGGACGAGCCGAAGACGGCGCCGACCAGGAACCCCCGACGGGCCGAGGTCCGCTGCACGAGCAGGCTGAGTCCGGCGACGCCCACGGGAAGCAGGTAGACGAGACCGAAGGGCTCGAAGGAGATCGCGACCGCGGCCCCCGACACGGCGGCCAGGAGCAGGCGGAGCAGCAGCGGCATGGTGTCAAAAGTACCTCTGCCGGAGGCGCGAGGAGACCGGACCCTTCGGACCGAACCTGTACCCGCTGGCTGCGGGCCACGGGTCCGTTGTCTACTGGGTGGCGGTCTCCTCGCGTGTCCTGACCCCGTGCCGCCGCAACCGACCTCCGGGAACAGCGTGCCCCAGGTTCGTGGTACCCGACCTGGTCACGTGGCCACCTGGACGTCAGTGCGCCGGCCCGGCCTGCATGGCAGGACCGAGAGAGACTTTCGCCACATAACGGCATCCTGTCAACCACTCGCTGAGCAGGGCGGATGCGCAAAAGGGCAGGTCAGGCACCATTCCCCGCCACGAAGACTTCAACCAAAGTTTTTCTCTCGTGACGGCGTGTCGCTCTCGACACGCCGAGAGCCCTTGCTGGTAACGGGCTTCAGGTCTGCACCGGTACGACGACCGTCCCGGTCGCCGTGGTCGCCACGATCGGCTCGTCGAGCACCCGCGCGGCCGACTCGGACAGGTCCGGACGGCCTCGCGCGATGACGGTCGCGGTGAAGTCGATCGTCCGGGAGCGACGGCCCACCTTGACCACCTCCGCGGTCACCTCGACCACGTCGCCGGCCCGCACCGGCGCCCGGAACTGCACGTCGGAGTAGGAGGCGAACAGCCCTTCGTCGCCGTCGGTGCGGATGCACACCTCCGTCGCCACGTCGCCGAAGAGCCCGAGCGAGTAGGCGCCGTCGACGAGGTTCCCGGCGTAGTGCGCGTGCGAGTAGGGCACGTAGCGGCGGTGCGTCACGACGAGGCCGAGCCTCGGGTCCTGGCCGGCGTCCGGCATCTGCTGCTCCTCCATGTCGGTCATCAGGCCGTGGCCTTCGCGCGGTCGGCCCGCTTGGTGATGATCGTGTCGGTCAGGTAGCTCGCGACCTCCGCGGGCGTCGTACCTCGGGCGAACACCCGGTCGACGCCGAGCTCGCCGGCCATGGACTCGTCGAAGCGTGGGCCGCCGACGATCAGCACGGGCCGCTTCTCGGCCGGGTAGGCCTCGCGGAACGCAGCCGACATCTCCTTGGTGTTGAGCAGGTGCGCGTCGCGCTGGGTGACCACCTGGGAGACGAGGACGGCGTCCGCCTTCTCCTGCTGGGCCCGGGCGACGAGCTGGGGCACCGACACCTGGGCGCCGAGGTTCACGACCTTGACCTCGCCGTAGTACTCGAGGCCCTTCTCCCCCGCGAACCCCTTGATGTTGAGGATCGCGTCGATGCCGACCGTGTGGGCGTCGGTGCCGATGCAGGCACCCACGACGACGAGCTTGCGCCGGAGCCCGCGCTTGACGGCGAGGTTGACCTCCTTGGGCGTGAGCAGCGGGTAGTCGCGCTCGACGACCTGCACCTTCGAGGTGTCGACGAGGTGGTTCACCCGGCCGTAGACCACGAAGAACGTGAAGTCCGGGCCCATCGGCTTGGCGTGCACGACCATCGCGGGCTCGATGCCCATCTTGTTCGCCAGCTGGGCCGCCGCGCCCTCCGCGGTCTTCGAGTGCGGCATCGGCAGGGTGAACGACACCTGCACCATGCCGTCGCCGGTGGTGTCGCCGTAGGGACGAAGGATGGTCATCGCTCACCGTCCAGGATCTCGGTCGCGGGGTTGAAGTACTCGGACGCCTTCTCGGCCACACCGTCGAGGCCGCGGCCGGCGTCGGCGGGACGCTTCATCAGGCCGAACGTGCCGTCGGCGATCGCGGCCAGGAGCGGCGGGTCGCCGGCCGCGTCCCGGTCGCCGGCGATCTTCTCCAGCAGGTCGATGCTCTCGGCGAGCACCCGCCGGGCCCGCTCGGCGATGAAGCCGTCGGACGCCGGGCGGAAGTCCTCGTGCAGGTTGCCGGCGGCGTTGAGGACGTAGCGCACGTTCTGCAGGGCGAGGTCACGGTCGGAGAGCCACGGGGTGACCACGGCCTCGGTCATCATCCCGACGAGGAGGATGCCCTGGCCCGTGAGGGCGCCGGCCAGGTTGAAGAACCCGTCGAGAAGGTAGCCGCGGAAGACGTCGCCGGTCATGTGCCTCGTCGGCGGCATCCACTTCAGCGGCGCGTCCGGGAAGAGCTCACGGGCCAGGAGCGCGTGTGCGAGCTCGAGCCGGAAGCTGTCGGGCGTCTCCGGGTCGATCTCGAAGGCGTGGCCGAGCCCGAGCTGCCAGTCCTCGAGACCGGCCTCCTTGGCGAAGTACTCGTTGAGCAGCTGGGAGGTGGTGACCGTGTGCGCGGCCTCCACGGCGTCGGCGGTGGTGAGGTAGTTGTCCTCGCCGGTGTTGATGATGATCCCGGCGCGGGCGTGCACCTGCCGGCTGAACCGCTGGTCGACGAAGGTGCGCACCGGGTTGATGTCGCGGAAGAGGATCCCGTACATCGAGTCGTTGAGCATCATGTCGAGCCGCTCGAGCCCCGCCAGCGCGGCGATCTCGGGCATGCACAGGCCGGAGGCGTAGTTGGTCAGGCGGACGTAGCGGCCGAGCTCGGCGCTGGACTCGTCGAGCGCGGCGCGCATGAGCCGGAAGTTCTCCTGCGTGGCGTAGGTGCCGGCGAAACCCTCTCGGGTGGCGCCCTCGGGCACGTAGTCGAGCAGCGACTGACCGGTGGACCGGATCACCGCGATCACGTCGGCGCCCTCACGCGCGGCCTGCTGGGCCTGCGGGATGTCCTCGTAGATGTCGCCGGTGGCCACGATCAGGTAGATCCACGGCTTCTGCTGCGGGTCCCCCCACTTCTTGACCAGCCGCTCGCGCTCGCGGCGGCGGGCGTCCACCTGCTTGAGGCCGGTGCCCACCTGCTTCCGGGCCGCCGACCGGGCGCGCGTGAGGTCACGTCCCTCGGGCAGCCGGAACCGCACGGACCCGGCGGCCGCCTTCTGCGCGAGGACCATCAGGTCGTCGGCCTCACCCCGGACGAGGGCGTCCCAGACCGGCAGCGCCACGCCGTGCTCGATGCCGACGTCGCCGCGCACCGCGTCGAGCAGCCGGTTCACCCACGGGATCCCGTCGGCGTCGGCACCCTGGAGGCCGCCGAGGCGCAACGTGGCGCGCTCCACCGACACGGTGGTGTGCTGTCTGGCGAGGTTCACGATGGGCCGGCCGACCTGGCGCGCGAGCGAGCGTGCCTTGCGGACGGTCACCGGGTCGAGGTCGAGCTTGCCCCGCGGGCGACGGGTCGTCATCCGAGTGCTCCTGGTTCTTCGTAGGCGACCTGGCCCTGCACGACGGTCATCACGCAGGTGGGCAGGTCGGTGTCGGGATGCAGGTCCGGGAGGTGGGGTACGCCGGCGCGCGGGTCGGTCGACCAGGCAGCCACCCGGACGTCCGGGGTCTGCACCAGCAGGTCGCCGGCGACGTCCCACACCGCGATGCTGGCCGGGGCGCCGAGCGCGATCACGCCACCCTCGTCGCGGCGGGCGGCGCGCCATCCGCCGCGGGTGTGCGCGTTGAACGCCGCCCGCACGGTGAGCCGCTCGGTCTCGCTGTGGTGGTGCGCGGCGGCGCGGACCGCCGCCCACGGGCCGAAGGCGGTGACGGGCGTGTCGGAGCCGAAGGCCAGCGCGACGCCGGCGCGGTTCAGCGACGCGTAGGGGTTCATCGGCAGGGCGCGCTCGGCGCCGAGCCGCTGGGCGTAGAGGGAGTCGGGGCCGCCCCAGAGCTCGTCGAAGACCGGCTGGACGCTGGCCGTGATGCCCAGCCGCCCCAGGACCTCCATGTCCTCGGCCGAGACCATCTCGAGGTGCTCGAGACGGTGCCGAGCCCGGACGATCGCCGGCACACCCACGACCTCGGCCGCCATCTGGAGACCGGCGACGACCTCGCCGGTCGCCCGGTCGCCGATCACGTGGAAGCCGGCCTGGATCCCGGCGTTGGTGCACACCACCACGTGGTCGCGCACCTGTTCAGCGGTCAGGTAGAGGTGCCCGGAGGTGTCCGCGTCGAGGTAGGGCGCCTTCATCGCGGCAGTGCGCGAGCCGATCGCCCCGTCCATGCACAGGTCGCCCGCCGCTCCCGCACAGCCCAGGTGCACGGCGGTCTCGACCTCCTTGAGCCCGCCCCAGTAGCCCACGACGTCCGGGAGCGGCGTCTGCGAGCGGAGCGCCTCGATCACCGCGAAGTCCTCGGGCGGGGACAGGTGCGGTGCGCTCAGCTCGTGCACCATGCCGATGCCCTGCGCGGCGGCTTCCCGGAGTGCGCGGAGGATCGCGTCCTCCCGCGCGGCGGCGGGAATCAGCCCGAACATCGCCTCGCGCGCCAGGTGATGGGCGTCGCGAGCGACGAACCCCGATGCGTCGTACCCGTCGGCGTCGACGACGCCGCCGGCCGCGTCGAGGAGCGCTGGACGACACCACCGCGGAGTGCACGTCGACGCGGGCGAGGTACGCCGGACGCGACCCGACCGCGCGGTCGACCTCCTCACGGGTGAACGCACGACCCTCGGGCCACTGGGTCTCGTCCCAGCCGTGGCCGAGCACGATCGGGAACGTGGTCGACGTCGCGAAGCCTGCGATCGCGTCGAGAGCGGCGGTCAGCGTCGGGGCGTCGCTCAGGTCGATGCTCGTCGCGGCGAGGCCGGTCTGCGCCAGGTGGGCGTGGGCGTCGACGAAGGCCGGCGTGACCAGGCGGCCCCCGAGGTCGATGATCCGGTCGGCGTTGTCGACGAAGTGGGCGGAGGCGTCGTCGTCGCCGGTCCACACCACCTGCCCGTCCTCGATGCAGAGAGCGGTCGCATGCGGGTCGGCGGGGGTGTGCACGTAGCCACCACGAAAGAGAGTCCGAGTCACGGCCTCATTCTCCGCACACCCACCCCGGGTGACGTCGAACCGGCTCACAGCCGGCGCTCGAACAGACCGCGGACCCCGTCGTTCTCCCGGAGCAGCGACATCGCGTAGTCCGCGTGTCCAGGCACGTAGCCGTTGCCCACCAGCATCGTGACGTCGGCGGCCAGGCCCTCAGCGCCGAGGGCGGCGGCACTGAACGAGGTGGCCATGGAGAAGAAGATGACCGTGCCCCGGTCGGCGGTGGAGAGGATCGCGCCGCCTTCGCAGCCGGGCACGTCGACGCACACGACGGTCACGTCGGCCGGTCCGCCGGCCTCGGCCACCGCGCGCGAGAGCGCGACCGGGTCACGGGCGTCGGCGATGGTCACCGCGTCGGCGATGCCCGCCTTCTCGAGGAGGTCCGCCTCGGCCTGGTGCGGCACCACACCGATGGTCCGTGCCGCCCCGGCCTGCTTGGCGGCGACGAGGGACAGCGAGCCGGACTTGCCGGCCCCGCCGATCACCGCGACGGTGGGCGCGTCGTACCCGCCGACGACCCGGGAGGTGAGCGCCGGTGCTCCGCACACGTCCATCACCGACAGGGAGAGCTCGGCCGGGAGGTCGTCGGGGATCCGCGCCGCGATCGAACGGCCGAAGAGGATGGCGTACCCGTCGGCGGGCACCTGCTCGCTGTGGCCGTCCCAGCGGGCGAGGCCGTCCTCGATCACGAGCGGGGTCAGGGTGAGCGAGACCAGCGTCGTCACCCGGTCCCCCACCGCGAGGCCGAGCCGGGACTCCGCCCCCACCTCCTCGACCGTGCCGACGAGCATCCCGCCGGAGCCGGTCTCGGGGTTCTGCATCTTCCCCCGCGTGGCGACGATGTCGAGCACCTCGGCGCGCACGGCGTCACCGTCCCCGCGGTGCTTGCGCTCGAGCTGACGGAACGACGCCGCGTCGAGGTTCAGCCGTTCCACCCGGATGCGCACCTCGTCCGGCCACAGCTCGCGCCGGGTGTCGAGCCGGGCGGCCGCCTGCGGCAGCACGCCGGAGGGCTCGAGGACCCGGTGCAGGCCGGTGGGGTCACTGGGCCGACGGTCAGGGGCCGAGGGGATGGACACGCGCGATCATCCTTCCGAGTTGCGACCAGCCGGGAAATCTTGCGGTGCGCCAGTTGTTCAACGAGAGATTGTTTGCGTACTCTGACATGCATGGCGCCGCGGTTACAAACGCCACGCCCGCACGCCGTACTACCAGCTGCGATCGACGAAGACCGGAGACACTGATGACCACGCAGAGCCTGACTGACCACGCCACGGGCCAGCCTTATCTCTACCGCAAGGTCGAGCTGGTGGAACCCGACTGGACCCGCTTCCCGGGCTGGAAGGACGTGACCACCGAGGAGTGGGAGTCCGTCCAGTGGCAGCGCGCCCACTGCGTCAAGAACGTCAAGCAGCTGCGCGACCTCATGGGCGACCTCGTCGACGAGCGCTTCTACGCCGACCTCGAGCGCGACCAGCAGCAGCGCGCCACGATGTCGATGCTCGTCACGCCGCAGATGATGAACACGATGATGCGGTACGACGAGCCCGCCGGCGCGGGCTCGCTGACCGAGGCGATGTACGCCGACCCGGTCCGCCGCTACATGCTCCCGGTGTTCTCGGACCGTCGCACCGACTGGCCCTCGCACCCGCACGCCACCCGCGACTCGCTGCACGAGCACGACATGTGGGTGGCCGAGGGTCTCACGCACCGCTACCCCACCAAGGTCCTCGCCGAGCTGCTGCCGACCTGCCCGCAGTACTGCGGGCACTGCACGCGCATGGACCTCGTCGGGAACTCGACGCCGGTCGTGGACAAGCTGAAGTTCCTCGGCAAGCCGGTCGACCGGCACGCCGCGATGATCGACTACCTGCGCCGCTCCCCCGAGGTGCGCGACGTGGTCGTCTCCGGTGGCGACGTGGCCAACATGCCCTGGGCACGCCTCGAGGAGTTCGTCACCAGGCTCCTCGAGATCGAGAACATCCGCGACATCCGCCTCGCCACCAAGGCGCTGATGGGTCTCCCCCACCACTGGCTGCAGGACGACGTCCGCGCCGGCATGGAGCGGGTCGCCACCATCGCGCGTGAGCGTGGTGTCTCCATCGCGATCCACACGCACGTCAACCACGCGAACTCCGTGACACCGCTGGTCGCCAAGGCCGCCCGCGCGATGCTCGACACCGGCATCCGCGACGTCCGCAACCAGGGCGTGCTGCTCAAGGGAGTCAACGCCGACGCGCACACCCTGCTCGACCTCAGCTTCGCGCTGCTCGACGGCGCGCAGATCATGCCCTACTACTTCTACATGGCCGACATGATCCCGTTCAGCGAGCACTGGCGGGTCTCGGTGGCCGAGGCGCAGCGGCTGCAGCACGCGATCATGGGCTACCTCCCCGGTTTCGCCACGCCGCGCATCGTCTGCGACGTGCCGTTCGTGGGCAAGCGCTGGGTGCACCAGCTCGAGTCGTACGACGAGGAGCGCGGCATCTCGCACTGGACCAAGAACTACCGGACCTCGATCGAGGCGAGCGACCCCGAGGCCCTGACCCGCACCTACCAGTACTTCGACCCGATCCACATGCTGCCCGAGGCCGGCCAGGCCTGGTGGCGTGAGCACCACGGAAGCGACCTGGCCGAGGCCGAGAAGCGCGCGGCCGCGTCCCGTGAGGCCGCCGAGGCTCAGAAGCTCCTGCCGATCAGCTGAGGAGGGTCACACGCCGCGCCGTCACCCGGTTCGACCGAGGTGACGGCCGGCTCGTTCCCACCTTGCTGTGCTCGATGACCCGGAACGTGTAGCGCTTCCCGGGCACGAGGTCGAGGACCCGGGCGCGGGTGGCCAGTGCGCGCACGCTCACCGTGGCCACGCGCCGGCCGCCGGACAGCACCACCACGCTCTGCCTGGTGATCCGCGCTCCGCGCGCCGTTCCGCGCTCCCAGCGGACGACCGCGCGTCCGCGAACCTGCCCGTGCCCGGACGTCGTGAGCCCGGGTGGGGACGAGGACTTCACCGTCCTGCGTGGCGGGCTCCTCGGTCGTCGGCGCCGGCTCCTCCGTCCCCGCGTCGGGTGCCGGGTCCGTGGTCTCCGGTGCCGGATCGGTCATCTCCGGAGCCGGGTCCGACGTCTCGGGTGCGGGCTCGGTGGGCGTGGACCGGCCGGACGGCTGCACGGCCGTGGGAGACCAGGGCTCCGGTCCGAGGAAGAGCAGTCCGTCCGGCGTCCCGGCGGGCACGCCGGTGAGCACGCCGGTCGTCCGGGCGTCGAGGATCGCCGTCGCGACGTCCGCGGGCGTCGCGTCCGGGTCCATGCCCAGCAGCACCGCCGCGGCTCCGGCCACGTACGGCCCCGCCATCGACGTACCGGAGTGCGTCGCGGTGGCGGTGTCGGAGGTGTTCCAGGCCGAGGTGATCTCGACGCCGGGCGCGTAGAGGTCGACACAGGGCCCGGAGTTGGCGAAGGTCGCCGCGCCGTCGTCGCTGTTGCTGGCCGACACCGTGAGTGCCGCGGGCACCCTCCCCGGTGACTCCTGGCAGGCGTCCTTGCCGGCGTTGCCGGCAGCCACCGTGGCGACCACGCCCGCCGAGATCACTCGCTCGACGGCCGCGTCCAGGACGTCACTCGTGGTGTCGCCGCCCAGGCTGAGGTTCACCACGGACGGACGGCCGGCCGTGCGCTGGGTGACGATCCAGTCCAGTGCTGCGATGACATTGGACACCGCGCCCTTGCCCGTGCAGTCCAGCGCCCTGACCGGGACGATGGTGGCGTCCCCGGCGACCCCCCAGGTCTCGCCCGCCGCGATCCCCGCGACGTGCGTGCCGTGCCCGTGGCAGTCTTCGGTGCCGCCGCCGAGGACGCTGTGGCCGGGCGCCACGCGGCCGCTCAGGTCGGCGTGGGTGGACCGCACACCGGTGTCGACGACGTACACGTCCACACCCGCCCCGGCACCGGCCGCGGTGAAGGACCCCGAGAGCGGGAGTGTCCGCTGGTCGATCCGGTCGAGCCCCCACGACTCGGTGGCGTAGACAGCCATGTCCGGCTCGACCACGGCCACCCCGGGCATCGCCTCGATGCGCGCAGCCTCCTCCGGGCTGGCGGTCACGACGGCGCCCTTGATCGAGTGGCGGAAGCGCTGGCCCACGGCAGCGCCCTCCGCGGCGACCGCTTGCGCCTGGACAGCCACGTCGGAGCCTTGCGTGAACTGCACGACGTACCTGTCCGACGTCGACGGCCGGGGCCTGTGGCCCGGAAGTCGGCCGGAGGGAAGGACGGTTGCGCCTCGGCCGGCGCGAGGGTGGTCACGGCGAGGACGGTCACAGTGGTCGCGCAGGCGGTGCGGAAGAGACGTTTCACTGTCGATGCCTCCGAATCGACGGCCCCCGTTGGCACCGGGCCTCTCGCCCGTTGACCGGCACTCGCCCATTCTTAGACGGGTCTCCGGCAATCCGGAAGGGATCGCCGGAAACTCAGTGCAGCACCTCACGCCACCGCGCCCGCCGCCCGGTGATCACCAGAGCGCGGCTGTAGATCCCCGCCGCCAGCCTGACGAGGACCACGGCGGTCAGCGCGGTGAGCACCATCGCGGCCACGAGCTGGTAGACGGGGACGTCGCCGGTGGCCCAGCGGATCGGCATCGCGACAGGTGCGGTGAACGGGAAGATCGAGACGAAGACGCTCGCCGGGCTGCTGGGGTCGGCCGGCACCATCGTCACGGAGAGGACGTACCCCACGATGAGCACGGTCATCACCGGGAGGGTTGCGGAGCTCGCCTCCGTGATCTTGTCCACCAGGGCGGCGCTGGCCGCGAACAGGAACGCGTAGAGAGCGAAGCCGAGCAGGAACCACGCGATGGCGAGCGTGAGGTCACCGGTGGCCACGGCCGGCAACCCCACGGAGTCCGTCAACCGCACCGCCACGGCCATCGGCACCGCGAGGACGAGCACCTGAGCCAGCGTCACGGTGCCCACCGCGAGCACGGTCCCGACCAGCGCCTGGCTGGGGCGCAGCACCGCGAGCAGCACCTCCGAGATCCGGGTGGACTTCTCCATCGCCACCGTGGTGGCGATGCCGCTGCCGGCGAACGTCAGCGCGAGGTAGAGCACGATCCCGACGGCGAACCCGACCCCGGCCCGTCCTTCGTCGGCGACCTGGCTCACCGGCACCTGCTCGGGCGGCTGGACATCCTGGACCCGTGCCACCTGAACGGGGGTCAGACCGGCCTCGGACAGGCGGGTCGACGTCTCGAGGGCGACCACTGCTTGGGCGACCAGGACCGGGAAGGTGCCGTCCGCCTGGCTGGACGTGAACAGCGTGTCGTCGACGAGGCCCGCCGTGGCGTCGCCCTGCTCCACCGCGTCGCGGACCTCCGCCCGGTCGTCGTACGAGTCGAACTCGACGCCGAACTCTCCTGCCTCCTGAGCGCTCTCCAGCATGGCGGCGAGCTCCGGAGGCACCTCCCCCACGGTCGCCAAGGTGTAGGTCGTGTCGTCGACGCCGACCACCTGCGGCACGATCACGGCCGCGGCGGAGATCAGGAGCAGCAGCCCGGTGACCACCTTGAACGCGCGGGACCGGAGCTGCTCGGCCATGCTCCGGCCGGCAACGAGGCTCATGCCCTGCCACCACTCGCGCATCAGCGCACCTCCGCCGTCTGCACGTCGCGCCCGGCAGCGGCGAGGAACAGCTGGGACAGCGTCGGGAGATCCAGGCCGAAGTCGGTGACCCGCGCCCGCCTCACGGGCGGCGTCGAGGACCTCGAGCGGGTCGACCGCCGGCTCCAGCGCAAGCCGGAGCTCGTCCGCCTCGTGGCTCACCAGGTGTACGCCGGTCATCGCGGCGTACCAGTCGCGGGAGGCGGACTCGACGTGCACCCGGAGCTGGCGTTCGCCTGACGACGCCCGCAGCTGCGCCACGTCACCCTCGAGGACGGTGCGCCCGCGGTCGACCATCGCGATGTCCTCGCAGAGGTTCTGCACGAGGTCGATCTGGTGGCTGGAGAACAGGACCGTGCATCCCCGCTCGGCACGTTGGCGCAGCGTCTCGGACAGCGACTCGACGGCTACCGGGTCGAGGCCGTTGAAGGGCTCGTCGAGCACCACCACGTCGGGATCGTGGACCAGGGCGGACGCGAGCTGCAGCCGCTGCTGCATGCCGCCGGACAGCTCTGTCGGTGCGGTCCGCCCACCGCTCCCCCAGCCCGAGCTCCTCCAGCAGGGCCCGAGCCCGGTCGGTGGCCTCTCGACGCGCGAGCCCGTGCAGGCGCCCGAAGTACACGACCTGCTCGCCCGCCGGCATGGCCGGGTAGACGCCACGCTCCTGCGGCATGTAGCCCCAGGTCCGTCGCACCTCGGCGTCGACCTGTCGCCCGTCGTACCGGATCTCGCCCCGGTCGGGTGTCAGCACCCCGAGCAGGACCCGCATCAGCGTCGTCTTGCCGGCTCCGTTGGGACCGAGAAGGCCGGTGATGACGCCGGGGGTGACGGCAAGCGTCACTCCGTCGAGAGCGGCCCTGCTCACCGAAAGCGTGCGCGACGTCGACAATTTCGAGACCTAGGTGTCCGCTAACCACCCAGGGACCTTACGTCAGCGTGTCGACCAGACGGGTGACCGACCCGCCGAGGCCCCACCGCTCGCTGAGCTCGAGGAGCCGGTCGGGGTGAGCGGGCGTGCGCGGCCGGGTCAGGTCGGGCTCACCCAGGTCCAGGTCGCGGACCACGCCGACCACCTTCGTCGCGACCGCGAGGTACTCCGCCGCGTCCTTGATCTTGCGGCGGGGGCCGGGTGCCAGGTCGGCGCTCGGGTCGGCGGCCGCGGCGATGATGCCGTCGAGGTCGCCGAACCGCCGCAGCAGGGTCGCCGCGGTCTTCTCCCCCACGCCGGCGACCCCGGGGAGGCCGTCCGACGGGTCCCCCCGCAGGGCGGCGAAGTCGGCGTACTGGCGACCGTCGATGCCGTACTTCTCCTGCACCACCGCGTTGGTGACCTGCTCGTGCTTGCCGACCCCCCGTGCGGTGTAGAGGACGCGCACCTCGGCCTCGTCGTCCACGAGCTGGAAGAGGTCCCGGTCGCCGGTGACCACGTCCACCGGCATACCGGCCCCGGTGGCGAGGGTGCCGATGACGTCGTCCGCCTCGTGCTCGTCGGCGCCGACGATCGCGATCCCGAACGCCTCGAGGACGTCGACGATGACCGGGATCTGGGACTCGAGCGGGTCGGGAACCTCTTCCTCGAAGTGCGCGCCGCCCTCGGTCGGCCGAGGAAGCTCCTTCTCGACGCGGTGCGCCTTGTACGACGGCAACAGGTCGACCCGCCACTGCGGACGCCAGTCGTTGTCCCAGCAGCAGGCCAGGTGCGTCGGCTGGTAGTCGCCCACCAGACGCGTGATGAAGTCGAGCAGGCCGCGGACCGCGTTCACCGGCGTGCCGTCGGGCGCCTTGATGGAGTCGGGCACCCCGAAGTAGGCCCGGAAGTAGAGGCTTGCGGTGTCGAGGAGCATCAGACGGGTCACCCGCGCGAGTCTTCCATGGTGAGAAAGGCGGTGTACGCGCAGACGCGCCGGGGTGCGCCGCTAGGGTGAGCGACGTGGAAGACCTCGACCGCCGCATCCTGGCCCTGCTCGCCGCTGACGGCCGCATGTCCTTCACCGACCTCGGCAAGGCTACCGGCCTCTCGACCTCGGCGGTGCACCAGCGGGTCAAGCGGCTCGAGAGCCGCGGCGTGATCAAGGGCTATGCGGCGCAGATCGACTACGACCAGCTCGACCTGCCGCTGACGGCGTTCATCTCGATCCGCCCGATCGACCCCTCGCAACCGGACGACTCGCCCGACCGCCTGAGCGGTATCGAGGAGATCGAGAGCTGCTGGTCCGTCGCGGGCGACGAGTCCTACATCCTCAAGACACGCGTGGCGACACCGGTGGACCTCGAGGACCTCCTGGCACGGATCCGCAGCGCCGCCAACGTGTCCACGCGGACGACGATCGTGCTGTCGACGCCCTATGAGAGCCGGCCCGTCAGCTAGCTCGGCTCGTAGATGCTGCGCTGGGTCGGCAGCGGCGGGCGCAGCTCCATCTCGCTGCGGATCGTCTGGCTGATCCGGTTCGCGAGAGCCAGCGTGACCTCGATCGACCGCACGCCCGAGGCGAGCTCGTCGTAGAGCACAGAGTCGGTCAGACGCGGCAGGTTCGCCAGGATCGTCAGGTGCGCTGTCGACGCAGCGCCTCGCAGCGCCTCCACCGCCGCCATCAGCTCGAGCCGGCTCCGCATGCGTCGGACGACGAGGAGCTGCTCGGCGAGCAGCAGCATGGAGTGGCAGGTGTCCACGAGCGTGGCGGTGGCGCGCACCGTGCCGCTGAGCGCCGAGCTGAGGACCCGCGCTCGCGCGACGGGGTCGTCGGAGGCCGCGGGAGCGGCGTCGGCACGGCGGGCCAGGGTGCTGACGTCATCGTCGAGCATCCGGGCCAGCTCCGAGAGCAGGCGGGCCTGGTGACGGGCGGTCCCGAGCGCGTCGTACGACGCACGGGGCAGCCCGCTGCGGTCCTCGGCCACGCTCGCGAGCTGCTCTCCGGCGTTGACTGCCAGCCGGAACGGAGACAGCGACGCCCCGTGGCCGCGTAGCACGAACTGGTCGATCCAGGTCGCGCGCGACGGGTTGGGCACTGCTCCTCCACAAGAACTGCGGGCACCCCGGACCAAACAGATTGTGTGGGATGCCCGACAAAGGGTAAAGGGTCGGGTTGGCCCAGTCGAGTCCGGGCTAGTCAGAGATGCTGGAGTACGCGACAACCCCACGGCGTAAGGCATCCGAGGTCTTGCGTGCGGTCTTTCGGAGGGGGGTGTCCGCGGCTGCGTCGGCCACCTGGTCGGAGAGGTCGAGCAGCTGCTTGACCCACCGGACGAAGTCTCCGGCAGCGAGGTCGGTCTCGTTCAGGACCTCGTCGAGGGAGGCCCCCTCCGCCCACCGGTAGGCGGCCCACGCGAACCCGAGATCGGGCTCCCGCAGGAAGTCCAGCTTGTGCTCACGCTCGAGCGCGTCGAGGTCGGCCCACACCGAGACCATCTCCGAGAGGACCTCCTTGACCCGGCCTCCAGGGACCCTCGGCGGTGTCGCGTCGTCCGCCCGTCGAGACTCGAAGACGAGCGCCGACAGCGCCGCCGCGAGCTCGCCGGCCGACAGGTCGTCCCACAGGCCCTGGCGCAGGGACTCGGCCGCCACGAGGTCCATGTCGGTGTAGATCCGCATCAGGCGCTGACCCTTGTCGGTGACCTCGTCGTGCTCGAGGTAGCCCAGCGCGGTGAGCAGGTCGCAGACCCGGTCGAACTGGCGCGCGATCGTGTTGGTGCGCTGCTCGATGCGGCGCTCGAGGGTCCGCGCGTCGCGGGCGAGCTTGTGGTGCCGCTCCGCCCAGCGGGCGTGGCTCTCCCGCTCGTCGCAGCCGTGGCACGGGTGCGCGCGGAGCTCGGCGCGGAGCCGGGTGATCTCCCGCTCGCCCTCGGTCTCCACCCGCCGTGCGGCCCGCGAGCGCGCGGCGCCTTTCCGCGACGACCCGGGGGCGGCGGGGTGAGCCCGTGCGTCTTCGCGCGCAGCGTCGAGGCGAGGTCGCGCCGGGACTGCGGGTTGCGTCCGTTGAAGCTGCGCGGGATGCGCATCCGGGTGATCGCGGCGACCGGATCGGGGAAGTCCACCAAGGAGAGGCGGCGTGCCTGCCGGTCGGCGGTCACGACGTAGGGCCGGGGCCCCTCGCGGTCCGAGGTCGTGCCCGGGTCCACCACGACCGCCATACCGGCGTACCGCCCCGCCGGCACCTCGATCACGTCACCGGGACGCAGCGCCTCGAGGGAGGCGACGACCTCGTCGCGCCGGTCGCTCTTGCGCGCCTTGGCGAGCCGCGACTCGACGTCGCCGAGCCGGCGGCGCATCGCGGAGTACTCCATGAAGTCGCCGAGGTGGCAGGTGGCAGCCTCGGCGTACCCGGCCAGCGCCTCCTCGCTCTTGCGCAGCTGACGCGCGAGCCCGACCACGGCCTTGTCGGCCTGGAACTGTGCGAACGACGACTCGAGCAGCTCGCGCGCGGTGTGCCGACCCACCTGCTTCACCAGGTTGACCGCCATGTTGTACGACGGGCGGAACGACGACTTGAGCGGGTAGGTGCGCGTCGAGGCGAGGCCGGCCACCGTCCGGGGATCCATCCCCGGCTGCCACAGGACGACGCCGTGCCCCTCGACGTCGATGCCCCGGCGACCGGCGCGGCCGGTCAGCTGGGTGTACTCCCCCGGCGTGATGTCGGCGTGGGTCTCGCCGTTCCACTTGGTGAGCTTCTCGATGACCACCGAGCGCGCCGGCATGTTGATGCCCAGGGCGAGGGTCTCGGTGGCGAACACGACCTTGCAGAGTCCCTCGGCGAACAGCGCCTCGACACACTCCTTGAAGGTCGGCAGCATGCCGGCGTGGTGCGCCGCGATCCCGCGGGTGAGCCCCTCGAGGAAGTCGTGGTAGCCGAGGACGTGCAGGTCCTCGTCGGGGATGTTCTTGCAGCGGTCCTCGACGAACCGGTGGATGTGGTCGCGCTCCTGCGGGGTGGTGAGGCGCAGGTTGGCGTTCAGGCACTGGGTGACCGCCGCGTCGCACCCGACCCGGCTGAAGATGAACACGATGGCGGGCAGCAGGCCCTCGGAGTCGAGGCGTTCGACCACGTCGAACCGGCTCGGCAGGTAGGGCCGCCGGGGCCCCTGGCCGCGGGCTCCGGCCCGGCCTCTGGGCGCGCGCCGGTCGCGCCGGTCGCCGGTGCGGGAGCTGCGCCAGTCGTCGCGGGCGACCTTGAGCAGCTCGGCGTTGACCTTGGACTCGCCGCCGATGCCCGCACTCTCCCGGTCCGCGAAGAGGTCGAACATCCGCCGGCCGACCATGACGTGCTGGTACAGCGGCACCGGGCGGCGCTCCTCGACGATGGTCACGGTCGAGCCGCGGACCGTCTCGAGCCAGTCGCCGAACTCCTCGGCGTTCGACACCGTCGCGGAGAGAGACACCAGCGCCACCGACTCGGGGAGGTGGATGATGACCTCCTCCCACACCGCGCCGCGGAACCGGTCGGCGAGGTAGTGCACCTCGTCCATGACGACGAACCCGAGGCCGGCCAGGGTTCGCGAGCCGGCGTAGAGCATGTTGCGCAGCACCTCGGTGGTCATCACCACGATCGGCGCCTCGCCGTTGATGGTGTTGTCACCGGTCAGCAGGCCGACCCGCTCCGCGCCGTACCTCTCCACCAGGTCGTTGAACTTCTGGTTCGACAGCGCCTTGATCGGCGCGGTGTAGAAGCACTTGCGTCCCTGCTCGAGCGCCAGGTGTACGGCGAACTCGCCCACGAGCGTCTTGCCCGACCCGGTCGGTGCCGCCACCAGGACCCCGTTGCCGGCCTCGAGCTCACGGCAGGCCCGGACCTGGAAGTCGTCGAGCGAGAAGTCGTAGAGGGAGGCGAACTCCGCGAAGACCGGCGACTGCTGGTCCCGGCGGAACTTGGCGTACTGCTCGGAGGGGGTGCTCATCTCGGAGCCAGTACCCGGAGGGCCAACGGAGCAACCTCGACGGTGAGAGGGAGCGCACCGAGCCGCTCACCATCGGCGTAGGCGACCACACCCGGGGCGGCTACGGTCACCGACTTCACCCGGTGGTGCTCGTACTGCGGGTGCGTCGTGTGCCCGCCGGTGAAGAGCTTCGGGTAGGTGCGGACCAGGTCAAGCTTGGTCATCGGCTTGATGATCACGACATCGAGCATGCCATCGTCGAGCTCAGCACCGTGAGTGATCCGTAGACCGCCTCCGAACGAGGGTCCGTTGCCGACCGCCACGACCATCGCGTCGAGCCGGCGAACGACCCCGTCGAGCTCGAGCGTGTACGGCAGCGGCTCGAAGACGCGGAGCTCGGCCAGGGTGGCGATGTTGTAGCGCATCTGCCCCTTCGGCCAGCGCATCCGGTTCGCGCGCTCGTTGACCATGGAGTCGAAGCCCGCCGCCAGCACGGTCACGAAGTACTCCCCGCTCGTCTTGGCGAGGTCGATGATGCGCACGTGCGAGCCGACGACGACGTCCGCCGCCGCCTGGGGGTCCTTGCGCGGGATGCCGAGGTACCGGGCCACGTCGTTGCCCGTGCCGGCCGGGATGATCCCGAGGTTCACGTCGGTGCCTGCCAGGGCCTGGACCGCCATGTGCACCATGCCGTCACCGCCCACGACGACGAGGCTCTCCACGCCCCCGGCGACCGCCTCCCGTGCCAGCGCGAGCGCCTCCGGCCCGTCGCTCCCCTGGAGCTCCCGGACGTGGAAGCCGGCCTCCCGGAGCCGCGGCAGCGCGATCGCCGCGGTCCGCGAGCCCGCGCCCTTGCCGGCCGACGGGTTGGTCAACAGCGCGATCTCTCTGGCCACGGCGCCGAGAATACGCGGCTCACCCATGGGGCGGTGCGCGGCGCGGTGTGGACGGTCACCGCGGGTTTATTACAAGTCTGCATCCGTGGTTCGAGTGACGGAAATTACGTTGTAGCGTGTGCCACACCACATCACGGCGCGAGGAGCGCCGCACACCAGCTACAACGGGGTCGGAAGGCACGGGCGTTGAGGAGCGACAAGCCTGAGCGGCGCATGCCGGCGTGGTCCGAGCTCCGTCCCCTCGTGCGGGTGCAGCCTCCGCGGCTCAGCCGCGTGGAGAGCCGGCTCGCGCGTGCCGCTTCCATCGGGGACCTCCGGACGATCGCGCGACGTCGTACCCCTCGCTCGGTCTTCGACTACGTCGACGGCGCCGCCGAGGCCGAGGTCAGCCTGCGCCGTGCCCGCGAGGCGTTCGCCCGTGTGGAGTTCCGGCCCCGGGTGCTGCGCGACGTCACCGTCGTCGACGCCGGGCGGGACGTGGTCGGCACCCCGAGCACCCTGCCCCTGGTCCTGGCCCCGACCGGGTTCACCCGGATGATGCACCACGACGGTGAGCGGGCCGTCG
Source organism: uncultured Actinomycetota bacterium (assembly GCA_963700365.1). Taxonomy (GTDB): domain Bacteria; phylum Actinomycetota; class Actinomycetes; order Propionibacteriales; family Nocardioidaceae; genus Nocardioides_C. The sequence goes on from CAVOXG010000002.1 coordinate 63,979, forward strand.
GCCGTGCGGCCGCCCGTGCGGGTATCCCCTACACGCTCTCCACGATGGGCACCGTCTCGATCGAGGACCTGTCGGCCGCCGCGCCGGAGGGCCGGCACTGGTTCCAGCTGTACCTGTGGAAGGACCGCGCGGCCTCCCGCGACCTGGTGGAACGTGCTGCGGCCTCCGGGTTCTCCACGCTGGTGCTGACCGTCGACACCCCGGTCGCGGGTCGCCGGCTCCGCGACGTGCACAACGGGATGACCATCCCACCGGCGCTGTCGGCCAGGACGCTGGCGGACATGTCTGTTCACCCGGCCTGGTGGTTCAACCTGCTCACGACCGAGCCGCTGCAGTTCGCCTCGCTGAGCCACTTCGCGGGCACGGTCGCCGACCTCGCGGACCGGATGTTCGACCCCGGGGCCTCGGCCGACGACCTGGCCTGGCTCCGGGAGACCTGGCCCGGACGCATCGTCGTCAAGGGCGTCCAGCACCCCGACGACGCGCGTCTCATGGTCGACCTCGGTGCGGACGCGGTCGTCGTCTCCAACCACGGCGGACGCCAGCTCGACCGGGCGGTCACGCCGCTGGAGGTCCTGCCGGCGGTGGTCGCCGCGGTCGACGGCCGCGCCGAGGTTCTCCTCGACACCGGGATCACCGACGGCGCCGACATCGTGGCGGCCGTGGCCAACGGCGCCAGCGCCTGCATGGTGGGTCGCGCCTACCTCTACGGCCTCATGGCCGGCGGCGAGCGCGGCGTCGACCGCGCGCTGGCGATCCTCGCCGACCAGATCACCCGCACGATGCGGCTGCTCGGTGTCAGCCGCCTCGACGATCTCACCCCCGAGCACGCACGGCTCCCCAACCCCGGCCGCGCGACCTGGGCCGCCCCACCCTGAGCGGCCCGCCATCTCGACCCCACCCCGTCAGAACCCAACACCCCCGGAGAAACCATGCGCATCAAGCTCAGCACCGTGGCCGTGACCTCGGCCGCCGCCCTCCTCCTCGCCGCCTGTGGCGGAGGGGACGGTGACGGCGGCACGTCCGCCGGAAACCTGGTCGGCGAGGGCACCGGCGACGACTGCGTCATCGAGGCCGCAGTCCCCGTCGGCGCCGCCCTCAGCCTCACCGGTGCCGCCGCCAGCTACGGCGAGTCCCAGCAGAAGGGCCTGCAGCTCGCCGAGGAGGAGCTCGGTCAGAAGGAGGGCGTCAGCTACGAGCTCACCATCGAGGACGACCAGACCGACCCGCGTCAGGGCATCACCGTCTTCGAGCAGTTCGTCGAGGACGGCAGCAGCGTCATCATCGGCCCCACGCTCTCCAACACCGCGTTCCAGGCCCAGCCGATCGCCCAGGAGGGCGGCGTGCCGGTGCTGGCCGTGTCCAACACCGCCTCGGGCATCACCGAGCAGGGCGAGTACATCTTCCGTGACTCGCTCACCGAGGCCCAGGTGATCCCCCAGACGATCGCGACGGCCAAGGAGTCGTACGGCCTCGAGAAGGTCATCGTGATGTACAGCAACGACGACGCCTTCACCGAGTCCGGCTACGACGTCTTCGCCTCGTCGCTCGAGGAGGAGGGCGTGGAGGTGCTCGACACCCTCACCTTCTCCACCACCGACACCGACTTCCGCAGCCTGCTGACCGAGGCGAAGAGCGCGAACCCCGACGCGATCGTCGTCTCGGCCCTGATCGAGGCGGCCATCCCGCTGGTCACCCAGGCTCGCGAGCTCGGCATCGACGTGCCGATCATCGGCGGCAACGGCTTCAACAACCCGCAGCTGATGGCCGATGCGGGCGAGGCCGCCGAGGGCGTCGTCGTCGGCGCCGCCTGGAACTCCAGCTCCGACAACCCCGAGAACCAGGCCTTCCTCGAGGCGTTCGAGGCGAAGTTCGGATCCGCACCCGACCAGTTCGCGGCGCAGGCGTACACGGGCCTGATGCTGATCGACGAGGCCGTCCGCGCCGGATGCTCCGGCGAGCGCGACGCGATCAAGGACGGCCTCGCCGGCATCCAGGGCGTCGCCACCCCGCTGGGCGAGCTGTCGATCAACGAGAACCGCGACGCCGAGCACGAGGCCGTGGTGCAGGTCGTCGAGGGCGGCACGTTCACCGTCCTCGAGTGACCGAGCGACCCACCCTGCACCTCTGAGTTAGGACCACCCATGCAGCAGCTGCTCAACGGGCTCTTCATCGGCTCCATCTACGCCCTCTTCGCGATCGGGTTCACCCTGGTCTTCGGCATCCTGGACCGGCTGAACCTGGCTCACCCGGCCGTCTTCGCGGCGTCGGCGTTCGTGGGCATCGAGCTGGTCGAGCAGGCCGGCCTGTCGATCTGGGTGGCCCTCCCCGTGGTGTTCGTGTTCGGCGCCGTGCTCGGGCTGATCATCGAGCGAGTGGGCTTCCGGCCGTTGAAGAACCGGCCGGACGCCCACTTCGCGGGGCTGATCTCCTCGATCGCCCTCGCGGGAATGATCATCGCCCTGCTGCAGTGGCGGTACGGGCCGAACACGAGACGCTTCCCCACCGGGTCCTTCCCGGACACACGCTTCGAGGTGCTCGGGGCTCAGGTCACCCTCGTCCAGGTGGTGATCCTCGCGGTGTCGCTCGGCCTGGTGGTCGCGTTGACCTGGCTGGTCGGGAAGTCACGGCTGGGCCGGGCGATGCGGGCTATCGCCGAGAACCCCACCGCGGCCCGGGTCCTCGGGGTCAACGTGGACCGGGTGACCGCCACGACGTTCGCCATCTCCTCGGCGCTCGGCGCTGTCGCCGGCGTGCTGTTCGCGATCAACGTCAACAGCGCCCAGCTCGGGATGGGCTCGGCGATCGAGCTCAAGGGCCTGGCGGTGATCGTGGTCGGTGGCATGGGCTCGCTCCCCGGCGCGCTCGTCGGGGGCATCGCCCTGGGCCTCGCGGAGGTCTTCGCCGTCCAGTACATCGGCTCGTCGTGGCGTGACCTCATCGCCTTCGGCCTGCTGTTCGCGATCCTGCTCCTGCGCCCGCAGGGCCTGTTCGGCGCCAAGAAGGTGCGAGAGGTCTGATGTTCACCGAGTCGACCCTGACCTTCATCGCGCTCGGCGCGGTCTTCGCCTACTCCTTCTACGCGGTGCTGGTCGCCGGCCAGCTGAGCCTCGGACAGGCCGGCTTCGCGTCGATCGCGGCCTTCACCGCGGTCGCTCTCGCGCCGGACCCCGAGTCGTTCGGGGAGCTCCCGACGCTGCTGGTGGCGATCGCGATCGGCATGTCCGTCGGCGTCGTGGCCGCGGTCATCCTCGGCCTGCCCACGATGCACCTGCGCGGCATCTTCCTGGCCATCGCGACCCTCGGGTTCGCCGAGGCGATCCGGATCCTGATCCTCAACATGGAGTGGACCGGCGGAGCACAGGGCACGTCCGTGCCGAAGGTGCTCACACCGGGCGTGGCGTGGGTCGTCCTCGCGCTGGTCGTCTACTGGTTCTGGCGCCAGGGCAGGTCCCGGTACGGGCGGGCACTCGAGGCGATCCGCGAGGACGAGCTGGCCGCCCGCGCGATGGGGATCGACGTGGGCCGCTACCGGCTCACAGCCTTCATCACCGCCGGGGCCGTGGCCGGGCTCTACGGCGTCCTCTGGGCCTACTTCGTGCGGCTGATCGCCCCGGAGGACTTCGACTTCGGCGCCGCCGTCGACGGCCTGGTCACCGCGGTCCTCGGCGGCTCGACCATGTTCCTCGGTCCGCTGCTGGGCAGCGGCTTCCAGACCATGATCCCCGAGGTCCAGCGCGCGGTCGGGATCGAGGCCGGCTGGATCCGGCCGTTCCTGTCCAGCCTGCTGCTGCTCGTCGTGGTGCTGTTCCTCCCCGGCGGTCTGGCCGGCTTGCTCCCCCGCCGCAGTCGCGTGCCCGTGGCGACCGACGACGACGTCTCCAGCGACCATGCCGGACTCAACACCCGGACCCACCCTGCCCAGGGCGAGCTGGTCGCCGACATCTCCTCGTTGAGCAAGGAGTACGGCGGCGTACACGCCGTCCAGGGTGTCGACCTGAGGATCCGCAGCGGCGAGGTCGTCGGGCTCATCGGCCCCAACGGCGCCGGCAAGACGACCCTGGTCAACATGGTCAGCGGCCTCGTCCCGCCGACGTCGGGGTCCGCCACCGTGCTCGGCGTGGAGGTCGGGCGCACACCGGTGCATCGGATCGCGGCCGCCGGGGTCAGCAGGACCTTCCAGCACTCGAAGCTCTTCGCCAGGCTCTCGGCGCTGGAGAACGTCCTGGTCGGCGCCCACCTGGTGAGCCGGCCGACCTTCCTCCGCCGCCTGGTGTGGCTGCCCTCCGCGCGCCGCGACGAGCGTGAGGCCCTCGACCACGCCGCTCGCTGCCTCAAGCGGGTCGGCCTCGAGGACAAGGCCGCGACCGCAGCGTCCGCCCTGTCCTACGGCGACCAGCGACGCCTCGAGATCGCCCGCGCGCTCGCCTCGGACCCGTCGCTGCTCATCCTCGACGAGCCCGCGGCCGGGATGAACCACGTCGAGGCCGCCGCCCTGTCGGGGCTCATCAAGTCGCTGGCCCGCGACGGCCTGACGATCCTGTTCATCGAGCACAACGTGGGCATGGTGCTCGAGACCTGCGACCGGATCGTCGTACTCGACTTCGGCCAGGTGCTCGCGACCGGGACCCCGGCCGAGATCGCCGCGAACCAGACGGTCATCGACGCCTACCTCGGCTCGGCCGAGCAGGACGCTTCCCGACCTACCGCAGGACCGACCACCGGCGAGAGCGCCGGGAGGAGCTGAGATGTCCGAGCCGATCCTGAGCGTCCAGGACCTGAAGGTGGGCTACGGCCGGGTCGAGGCCGTCCGCGGTGTCTCCTTCGAGGCCGAGCCCGGCTCACTGGTGACTCTCGTCGGCGCCAACGGCGCCGGCAAGTCGTCGGTGATCAACGCGGTGTCGGGGATGCTGCGCCCCCGCGGCGGGAAGATCACCTTCGAGGGCCGCGACATCACCCGCACGCCCTCCCACAAGCTCGTCGAGCAGGGTCTGGTGCAGGTCCCGGAGGGACGTCAGGTCCTGGCCAGCCTGACCATCGCCGAGAACCTCCAGCTCGGCGGCTGGCACACCGGCAGCGCCGGCCAGCGCACCATCGACGAGATGTACGACCGGTTCCCCGTCCTCGGGGAGCGCCGTTCGCTCCCGGCCGGCTCCCTGTCCGGTGGTGAGCAGCAGATGCTCGCCATCGCCCGCGCTCTCGTGGCGTCCCCCAAGGTGATGCTCATGGACGAGCCGTCGATGGGCCTCGCACCCAAGGTGGTCGACGAGGTGTTCCGGGTGATCGAGGAGATCCGGGCGTCGGGAACCACGGTCGTGCTCGTGGAGCAGAACGCACGCCGTGCCCTGCGGGCCGCCGACTACGGCTACGTGCTGCAGACCGGTGAGATCGTCCATGCCGGCCCGGCCGACGAGCTGCTCGCCGACGAGCGGATCGTGCAGGCCTACCTCGGCGTCGAGAGCGGCTCGTCGACGTCCTCGTCGGAGTCCCCGTCGGAGTCCCCGTCAGAGTCCCCGTCAGAGTCTCAGGGCGGCCACGAAGCGTGAGGGCTTGACCCCGACGGCCTTCGCCAGGCGGCCGAGGCTGTCGAGGACCCGGTCGGCGGTGAAGTCCGTCCCGGGTACGGCCAGGGTCAGGCGACCGTCGTACTCGAGGAGCAGCACCTGGCCCAGCGTCCACTGCTGGTGCGCGGCGCGTCGCCAGTCGGCGTCCAGCGTCGGGTCCGGGTAGGCGAGGTCGGCGGCCAGCAGGTCGCACGCCAGCGTCCTGGAGCCGCCCGCGAGCTCCCCGGCGACGTGGTGGGACCCGCGCACGCTCGACCCGGCCCGCCAGGTCACATCCTCCTCGGCCAGCCACTCGGGCAGGTCGAACGGGTCGACCTCCTCGACCTCGGCAGCCCCCACGTCAGTCGTCCTCGTCGAGCCTGGACGCTGCCACGTCGTCGCGGGAGTACGTCAGCGGCGACGCCTCGTCGTCGGAGAGGCCGGCGAGGCCCTCGGCGACCGCTCGCTTGCGCCGGCGGCGGTCGATCAGCCGGGCGACCCCCTCGGAGATGAGGAAGAGCAGGGTCATCGGCAGCGCCAGCATCAGCATCGAGAACGGGTCCGTCGACGGCGTCGCCACCGCGGCGAACACGAACGTCCCCACCACGATCCACGGCCGGTAGGCCCCCAGCGACTGCCCCGACACCACACCGGCCAGGCTCAGCATCACCACGAACAGCGGGATCTCGAAGGCCACGCCGAAGACCAGGAGCATCCGGGTGAGGAAGCGGAAGTAGTCCCCGAAGTCCACGAGGCTCTGGAGGCTCCCGGGCGTGAAGCCGATGAGGACCTCCATGCCCTTGGGCAGGACGTAGTACGCGACCGCTACGCCGGCGATGAACAGCGGTCCGGCCACCGCGGCGAACACGCGGGTCCACCGCCGCTCGTTCGGGTGCAGGCCGGGGACGATGAAGGCCCAGAGCTGGTGCAGCCAGAAGGGGCTGGTCACGACGACTGCCGCGAGCGCGCTGATCTTCAGGCGCAGCAGCAACGAGGTCGCGACGCCGGTGATGACGCCGGTGGAGTTGACGCCCTTGGCCTCGAGCTGCTCGCGCGCGTCCTCGTAGGGCTCGAGCAGCAGCGCGAACAGGAAGTCGTAGAAGAACCACGCGACGACGATGCCCACCAGGAGGATCGTCACGATCCGCAGGAGGCGTGCGCGCAGCTCACGAAGGTGGTCGGCGAGCGCCATCCTGCCGTCGGGTCCGACGGCGTCCCTGGGCGTCCGGAAGAGCCCGGTTACTCCGCTGAGTGACAAAGGAGGTATGAGTCAGCAGGACCGGTGCGGTCAGCGTTCGTTGTCGGAGTGAGGCTGCTGCACGGTGGTGTCCGTGTGCGTGGCCTCGGCGCGCCGAGCAGCGTCGATCTCCTTCTGCTCAGGCGTCTTGTACTTGTCGTCGTCGTCCTCCATCAGGCCCTTGGTCTCGGCCTTGAAGATGCGCAGCGCGCGACCGCTGCCCCGGGCGAGCTCCGGGAGCTTCTTCGCGCCGAAGAGCAGCACGAGGACGAGCAGGATCAGCAAGATCTCGGTCGGGCCGAGATTCATCGCCATCGGGTTGGGAGCGAAGTTCATGACGTCCTCTTCGGTTGCGTGTTGCTTGCAGTCATCGTACTTCGGGTCACGCGTAGTTCCCCAGTGCCTCGGTGGCGGCCAGGTGTACGGCGGATGACAGGTCCTCCGGTTCCTCCACCCGGGCGCTGCCGCCGAGCCTCAGCACCAGCCGGGTCAGCCACTCCGGGTCCCCCACCCTCAGCGTGACCCTCAGGGCGCCGTCGTCGCACTCCTCGACGGTCTCGACCGGGTAGTACTCCGCCACCCAGCGCGCGGTGGGCTCGAGCACCAGCGTGGCCAGGGTGTCGTGTGGTGACGGTGAGAAGATCCCGACCGACAGGTCCCGCGGAGGCAGGTCGGAGTGGTCGTCCACCGGCGTGTCGAGCACGTCGGCCGAGGACACCCGGTCCAGACGGAACAGCCGCCGGTCCTCCGCGGTGTGGCACCAGGCGTCCAGGTAGGTGTGCCCCTCGGCGGCGACCACGGCCAGCGGGTCGACGGTCCGCTCGGTGACCTCGTCGCGTGCGGGGACGTAGTAGCCCAGGCGGACCTGGCGCCCCTCCCGGACCGCGGTGTCGAGCTGTGCCCGCAGCCGGGCCAGGGTGATGTCCGCCTCCGGCACGTGTACGTCGATCTGGGCGGCGAGCCGGGCACCGTCGCCGGCGGCGGCCTCGAGCTTGGCCAGCGTGCGCTCCACGACGGGCCGGACGGACTCGTCACCGCCGTCCCGCAGCGTCCGCAGCGCCACGATCAGGGCGGAGGCCTCGCTGCTGCCGAGTCGCAGCGGCCGGGTCAGGTAGTCGGCGTTGGAGAGCCGGATGACGCCCTCGCCCTCGACCGCGTCCATGTCGATGTCGATCAGGTCGCCCATGCCGAGGCCGGGGAGACCGCAGAACCACAGCACGTTGAGGTCCTTGACGATCTGGTTCGGGCGCACGCCGAAGTCGGCCGCGGCCTGCTCCAGCGAGACGTCGCCGCGGGCCTGGAGGTAGGGCACGAGCGCCAGCAGGCGGGCCACCTGGTCCCGTGCGCCGCTCATCGCGCGGCCCCCTCTGCGGCGACCCGGCGGAGCCGTCCCACGACGAGGTCGCGCAGGTCCTCGGGCTCCTCGACGACCACGTCGGCGCCGTAGGCGAGGACCTCGTCGGCCATCGCGTCGGTGCGCCCGTAGGTGACCTCGACCCGGTCCCACCCGTCGGGTGCGTGGTCCTCGACGGCGGTGGCCTGGCGCCGGAGACCGACCGCCGCGCCCTGGCGGACGAGGAGGTGGGCCCGGTGCTCGGCGAGGGCGGGTGCCAGCGACTCGGTGAGGGCGTGGATGTCGGTCCCCTCGGGCACCTCGTAGGCGCCCGGCCTGTCCGTCGTACGCACCGTGCCCTGGACGCGCGAGAGCCGGAAGAGCCGCGGCGCGCCGCGGTCGGTGTCCAGGCCGACGACGTACCAGCGGCCGCGGAAGGAGGCCACCCCCCACGGCTGGAGGTGCCGCTCGGTGCTCTGGGAGCTGGCGGCGGTGCGGTACTCGAAGGCGACCGGGGTCCGCTGCTGCGTGGCCGCCCAGAACGTCTCGAAGGTCGGCTCGGTCACGGTCAGCTGGGGGGCGACGCTGCTCAGCGCGGCGCGGTCGACGGTGACGCCGGCGGCCTTGAGCTTCACGAGCGCGTCGGTGGTCGCGGAGGCGAGACCGGCGTGCTGCCAGACCCGGGCCGCGAGACCGATCACCGCTGCCTCGTCGGGCTCGAGGTCGATCTCGGGCAGCTCGAACGCCGAGCGCTCGATCCGGTAGCCCGGCTCGTCCTCGAACGCACGGTCGAGGTAGCCGACCTCGATCGGGACGCCGAGCGAGCGAAGCTCGTCCTTGTCCCGCTCGAACATCTTCTCGAACGCCTCGTCACCCGCGTCGCGGTACTGCTCGACGACCGAGCGGATCCGCTCCTTGGTCACGTAGCTGCGCGACACCAGGAGCGTGATCAGCAGGTTGAGCAGCCGCTCGCTCTTCCGTGCAGCCACGCCGTCCCCCTCTCCGGGTCAGGAAGCCGGGTCCACACCGAGCACGTCGACGACGAAGGCCAGCGTGGCGTTCGGGGGGATGTTCGGCGGGCTGCCCTGCTCGCCGTACGCCACGTCGGCCGGCGCGACGATCATCAGCCGGCTGCCGCGCGTGGCGCCCACGATCGCCTCGTCCCAGGCCTTGATCAGCCCGCCGATGCCCACCGGGAACGTGCGGGGCTCGCTGCTGTAGGACTCGTCGAAGACCTTGTCGCTGCCCCAGACCTGGCCGAGGTAGTCGAACGTCACGAGGCTGTCGTCACGCACCTCGGGACCCTCGCCCTCGACCAGGGTGACCACCTGCAGCTCCTTCGACGGCTCCTTCGGGGCGCCCTCGAAGCTGATGCCGGTGACCGTGCCGTCCTTCTCCTCCACGGTGGGCAGGTCGGCGGGGATGTCGCTGCCCTCCGCGCCGTCGGGGGCGTCGAGGACCTCGGTGGGCTGCACCGACATCACGTCGACGACGAACACCACGTCGTCCTTGCCGGTCAGGTTGAACTGCGGCGCGCCCTCGGCGCCGAACGCGTCCTCGGGCGTCGCGGCCACGACCACGCGGCTGCCGACGGGCTGGCCGACGGTGGCGTCGACGACGGACTTGAACAGCTGCGACTCGCTCATCTGGAACGCCGCCGGCACACCCTGGTCGTAGGTGGCCAGGGCCTTCTCGCCGTTGGTGCCGCTGGCGACGTAGAGGTGCAGCAGGGCCTGCTCGCCCTCGACGACCTCGTTGCCCTCGCCCTCGACGAGGACCTCGCTCTGGGTCTCCTCGAGCGCCAGCGGCTCGTCGACCTTGACCTCGGGCGCCTCGCCGTACTCCCCGGACACCTCCAGGCCCTCGATCGAGTCGCCCGTGGTGCCCGAGTCGGTGCCCCCCGAGCCGGAGTCCTCACCGCACGCGGCGGTGCCGAGCAGGAGCAGGGGTACGACGGTCAGCGCAACGAGACGTCGGCGCACAGGTTTCACCTCGAGATCACGGGACAGATTCGGCAGCCACCCTAGCCGGGGAGCCTGAGAGCTTCTGACACCCGGCTGCGGATCGGGCGGGTCACATACCTTCGATGAGCTTGTGGACCCGCTCGTCCTGGGAGCGGAACGGGTCCTTGCACAGCACGGTGCGCTGGGCCTGGTCGTTGAGCTTCAGGTGCACCCAGTCGACGGTGAAGTCGCGCCGGCGCTCCTGGGCCCGCTTGATGAACTCCCCGCGCAGGCGTGCCCGGGTGGTCTGCGGCGGCACCGACTTGGCCTGGAAGATCTTCATGTCGTCGGTCACGCGTGCCACCGCTCCGCGCTTCTCGAGCAGGTAGTACAGCCCGCGGCCGCGGTGGATGTCGTGGTAGGCCAGGTCCAGCTGCGCGATCCGGGGGTGGCTGAGCGGGAGCCCGTGCTGGGACCGGTAGCGGTCGATCAGCTTCCACTTGATGACCCAGTCCAGCTCGCGCTCGACCAGGCTCAGGTCGCCGGAGTCGACGGCCTTGAGGCCGCGCTCCCACAGGTCCAGGGTCCGCTCGATCAGGGGGGTGTGCAGCTCGCGGCGGTCGACGAAGTCGCGGCACCGGGTGAGGTACTCCTCCTGGATCTCCAGGGCGCTGGCCTCGCGGCCGTTGGCCAGCCGGACCTTGCGGCGGCCGGTCATGTCGTGGGAGATCTCGCGGATCGCGCGGATCGGGTTGTCCATCGTGAGGTCGCGCATCACCACGCCCTCCTCGATCATCCGCAGCACGAGGTCGGCGCTGGCCACCTTGAGCATGGTGGTCGTCTCGCTCATGTTCGAGTCGCCGACGATGACGTGCAGCCGCCGGTAGCGCTCGGCGTCGGCGTGCGGCTCGTCGCGGGTGTTGATGATCGGCCGTGACCGGGTGGTGGCGCTGGAGACGCCCTCCCAGATGTGTTCCGCGCGCTGGCTGACCGAGTACATCGCTCCGCGCGGGGTCTGGGTGACCTTGCCGGCGCCGACGATGATCTGCCGCGTGACCAGGAACGGGATCAGGACGTCGGCCAGCTTGCCGAACTCCCCATGGCGGCTGACCAGGTAGTTCTCGTGGCAGCCGTAGGAGTTGCCGGCGGAGTCGGTGTTGTTCTTGAACAGGTACACGTCGCCGGCGATGCCCTCGTCGTGGAGCCGCCGCTCGGCGTCGACGAGGAGGCCCTCGAGGATCCGCTCCCCCGCCTTGTCGTGGGTGACCAGGTCGACGATGTCGTCGCACTCGGGGGTGGCGTACTCGGGGTGGCTGCCGACGTCGAGGTAGAGACGCGCGCCGTTGCGGAGGAACACGTTGCTGCTGCGGCCCCAGGAGACCACCTTGCGGAAGAGGTAGCGGGCAACCTCGTCCGGCGAGAGGCGTCGCTGCCCGTGGAACGTGCAGGTGACGCCGTACTCGTTCTCGATCCCGAAGATCCGGCGGTCCACGCTCACACAGTAAGCGCAAGACCCAAGCCCATGGGGCCGACTCGCACATCCGTCTCACTGTTGAGACCTCTGACCTGGCGAGGGAGGCCACTGGTGCGGTCAGAGCAGGCCTGCGTGGTCGAGCGCGAGGTAGACCTGTTCGGTGCCGGTCATCCGGCCCGCCCTCGCCTCGGCGCGCACCGCGTGGACGTCCATCACGACCGGCTCGCAGTCCTCGTAGTCGTCGAGGTTCAGCTGATGTCCCGGTGTGCAGTGGCGGGCGATCGCGACGTGCCGGTGGTACGGCGAGGCGTTGCTGATCGCCGAGACCACGACCTCGACGGAGCCGGCGGTGTAGCCGGTCTCCTCGCGGAGCTCCCGGGCGGCCGCCGACTCGGGTGCCTCCCCTGCGTCGACCATCCCGCCGGGCAGCGTGAGCACGACCCGGTCCGGCCCGGGACGGAACTGCCGGACCATGACCAGCCGCTGGTCGGGGGTGAGCGCGAGAACGGCGACGGACGGCCCCCCGGCGTGCAGGTCCCACTCGACCGTCCGGCCGTCGGGCAGCCGGTAGGTCCGCCGGTGGATCTTCAGCCAGCCGTCGTGGAGGACCTCGTCGTCGCCGACGCGTTCCCAGAGGCGTTCCTCGTCAGTGGGCATCGGGGTCGACCGGGGGTGCCACCGGCGGCTCGTCGGAGGGCTGCCGCCCCTCGTCCGGGAGCGACGGGCTGGTGGACTCGCCGGCATGGTGCTTCGTCGAGGGTTCTCCGTTGCGGCCGAGGATCGATGCGAGCTGGCCCGCGGGGAGCCGCTTGAACTTTCGCTGCTGGCTGCGGCTCCGGTCGAGGACCGCGACCTCGAGGTCGTGGGCCGCGATCTCGCGAACCTCCCCCTCGGCCCTGCCCAGGGCGTCCACCGCGAGGCGGACGGCGACCTCCAGCGTCGCCCCGTCGCGGTAGTTCTCACGCAGGTGCGCGACCACCTCGTCGGTGTTGCCGCCCATCACCGCGAAGCCGTGCTCGTCGGCGACCTGGCCGTCGTAGGTGAGGCGGTAGATCTGGTCCTGCTCGGGCGCGTCGCCGACCTCGGCCACGAAGATCTCGACCTCGTAGGGCTTCTCGCCGCCGCTGGAGAAGATCGTGCCGAGGGTCTGCGCGTAGGCGTTCGCCAGACCGCGGCCGGAGACGTCACGGCGGTCGTAGGCGTAGCCGCGCATGTCGGCGAGGCGTACCCCGGCGATCCGGAGGTTCTCGAACTCGTTGTAGCGGCCGACCGCGGCGAACGCGATCCGGTCGTAGATCTCACTGACCTTGTGCAGCGCCTGCGACGGGTTCTCCGAGACGAAGATGATCCCGTCGGCGTACTGCACGACGGCCACGCTTCGGCCCCGCGCGACGCCCTTGCGCGCGAAGTCCGCCCTGTCCTTCATCATCTGCTCGGGCGAGACGTAGAACGGCATGCTCATGTGGTCAGTCCTCGGCTTCGGGGTCGAATGGTCTCGACAAGCGCGACCAGCGGGTCAGGTCAGGGATGCGGCGGGGCCGTCGGGGCGCTGCATGCGGGCGTTGATCACCCGGTCGGCGATCGCGGCGACGTCCTCCTCGGGCATCCGGAGGTAGCCGTCCGCGGAGATCACCGCGACGACCGGGAAGATCCGGCGGGTCAGGTCGGGCCCGCCCGTCGCCGAGTCGTCGTCAGCGGCGTCGTACAGCGCCTGGATCGCCGCGGTGGCGCACTCCTCGGAGGTGAGGTCGTCGCGGTAGAGCTTCTTCAGCGAGCCACGGGCGAACAGCGACCCCGACCCGACGGCGTGGAACGCGGTCTCCTCGTAGCGCCCACCGGTCACGTCGTAGGAGAAGATCCGGCCCTTGCTCGTCGCCAGGTCGTAGCCGGCGAAGAGCGGGACGACGGCGAGGCCCTGCATGGCCATGCCGAGGTTGGAGCGGATGAGGGCGGCGAGACGGTTGGACTTGCCGTCCATCGACAGCGTCGTGCCCTCGATCTTCTCGTAGTGCTCGAGCTCGGTCTGGAACAGCCGGACGATCTCGACGGCCAGGCCCGCGCTGCCGGCGATGCCGATGGCGGAGAACTCGTCGGCCGGGAAGACCTTCTCGATGTCGCGCTGGGCGATGATGTTGCCCATGGTCGCCCGACGGTCGCCGGCCATCACCACGCCGCCCTTGAAGGTGGTGGCCACGATCGTCGTACCGTGCGGCGCGAGGTCCGCGGCACTGCCGTTGGGCAGGCTCCGCCGTGCGGGCAGCAGCTCCGGCGCCTGATGGCTGAGGAACTCCGCGAACGACGAGGATCCCGGCGTCAGGTAGGCAGAGGGCAGGCGGGCATCGACCTGTCGGGGGTCACTCATGTTCGGTTTACTCTCCACCCTTCTGGATGAACGACTTCACGAAGTCCTCGGCGTTCGACTCGAGCACGTCGTCGATCTCGTCGAGGATCGCGTCGATGTCCTCGTCGAGCTGCTCCTTGCGCTCGGCCACGTCCTCGCTGGGGGCGACCTCGGTCGCGTCCTCAGTCTCGGGCGACTTCTTGGGCTGCTTGCGCTCCTGTGCCATGACCGCATCCTCCTCTGCTAGGGCTCTCGACCCCCGGCATGTCCGACCCTACCGAGTCAGCGCGGCAAACAGGCTCTCTGCCGTGTCACAACGGTCGAGGAGTTCGCCGACGTGCCTGCGTGTGCCGCGCAACGGGTCGATCGTGGGCACCCTCTGCAGCGACTCGTGGCCGGGGAGGTCGAAGATCACCGAGTCCCAGGAGGCGGCGGCGATCTGGTCGGCGTACTTCTCGAGGCAGCGTCCACGGAAGTAGGCCCGCGTGTCCGCCGGCGGGTGGTGCATCGCCGCGGTCACGTGCTCGTCGGTCAGCAGCCGGTCGATCCGGCCCATCCGCACCAGCCGGTGGTAGAGACCCTTGTCGGGCCGGATGTCGGAGTACTGAAGGTCGACGAGGTGCAGCTTCGCGTCGTCCCAGTCGAGGCCGTCGCGCTCGCGGTAGGAGTTGAGCAGCTTGAGCTTGGCCACCCAGTCGAGCTCGCGGGAGAGCCGCATCGGGTCGGTCTCGAGCCGGGTGAGCACGGACTCCCACCGCTCGAGGACGTCGAGGGTCTGCGCGTCCGCGTCCGACCCGAGCCTGTCCTCGACGTACTTGCGGGCCAGCTCGAGGTACTCCATCTGCAGCTGTACGGCGGTGAGGGTGCGCCCGTCCGCCAGCTTCAGGAGGTGCTTGAGCGAAGGGTCGTGGGAGACGGCCCTGAGCGAGCGCACCGGCTGCTCGACCGAGAGCTCGCGGGTGATGAACTTGTCCTCGATCATCGCGAGGACCAGCGCCGTCGTGCCCACCTTCAGGTAGGTCGAGATCTCGGACAGGTTGGCGTCGCCGATGATCACGTGGAGCCGGCGGTACTTCTCGGGGTCGGCGTGCGGCTCGTCGCGAGTGTTGATGATCGGCCGCTTGAGGGTCGTCTCGAGACCCACCTCGACCTCGAAGTAGTCCGCGCGCTGGCTCAGCTGGAATCCGTGGTCACGTCCGTCCTGGCCGATCCCGACCCGGCCGGCGCCGGTGACGACCTGCCGGCTGACGAAGAACGGCGTCAGGTGGCGCACGATGTCGCTGAAGGGCGTGGACCGCCGCATGAGGTAGTTCTCGTGCGCGCCGTACGACGCGCCCTTGTTGTCGGTGTTGTTCTTGTACAGCAGGATCGGCGCCGCTCCGGGGATGGTCGCCGCCAGCCGGGCGGCGTCGAGCATGACCTGCTCCCCCGCCTTGTCCCACAGCACGACGTCGCGCGGGTTCGTGCACTCCGGCGTGGAGTACTCCGGGTGCGCGTGGTCGACGTACAGCCGGGCGCCGTTGGTCAGGATCACGTTCGCCAGGCCGAGGTCCTCGTCGGTCAGCTGCGAGGCGTCCGCGACCTCCCGGGACATGTCGAACCCGCGGGCGTCGCGCAGCGGGGACTCCTCCTCGAAGTCCCACCGGGCCCGCCGAGCGCGCAGCGTCGAGCTGGCGTAGGCGTTCACGATCTGCGAGGAGGCGACCATCGGGTTGGCCGTGGGCTGGCCGGACACCGAGATCCCGAACTCCGTCTCGGTCCCCATCACTCGCCGAACGCTCATGCTCCGAGCCTACGCGCCCGGGCCATGCCCCATGGTCTCGTTGCGGCACGGCGGACAAGCACGTCCGGGCCCCGGTCCCGCCCTGCCTAGACTCGGCGCATGAGCGACGAGGCGGACCGCTCCGCACACGCCTTGGCCGCGGCCGACGCCCTGGGCCTGGCCTACCGGGTGACCCGGCACGGTCCGGTGGGCTCGCTGGAGGAGGCCGCGGAGGCCCGCGGCCTGCCCCCGAGCGCCGTCATCAAGACCCTCGTGGTCCGGCTCGACGACGACGACTTCCGGTTCGTCCTGGTGCCCGGCGACCGCGAGATCGCCTGGCCCAAGCTCCGGGCGCTGCTCGGCGTGAACCGTGCCTCGATGCCCGACGCCGAGACCGCCCGCGCTCGAACGGGCTACGTGCGGGGGACGATCACACCGCTCGGAAGTACGACGGTCTGGCCGGTCGTCGTCGACTCCTCCATGGCCGGCGACGTCTCCATCGGCGGTGGTGCCCCCGGCGTCGCGCTCACCGTCGACGCGACGGCGCTGGCCCGGGCGCTCGACGCGACGGTCGCCGACGTCACGGAGACTCGCGGGTTCTGAAAAAATCCCGCGCCGTTCGCCGCGGCACATAGGCTCTCGCGCCTACGATCGAACAGCGGTCCTCGGGTTCCCCAGACGCCTGGAGCACGTGATGAAGTCCGACGACGCGGCCGTCTTCTCGCCCACCGAGATTCTCGACGCGCTCGGCGCAGGCCGTCATCGTCACGGATCTCGAAGGACGGATCGTCTACTGGAACGACGCGCCGAGGAGCTCTTCCTCTGGAGCGCCGACGAGGCGATCGACCAGAACACCAACGACCTGCTCGTTCCGTCGTCCTCCCGGGAGGTGGCGGAGGAGATCTACGGTGGCGCTCCGGGACGGACACCCGTGGGCAGGTGGGTTGCCCGCTCTGCCGGAAGGACGGCACGCAGTTCCCGGCGCTCGTCACCGACTCCGGCATCTACCGCGACGGCGAGCTCGTGGGGCTCGTCGGCATCACCACGAACGTCGGCAGCGCGCTCAAGTCACTGCTCGAGCGCTCCACCGACGCGGCGATCGTGCTTCGCTCCGACGCGGTGGTGGCCTACGCCAGCCCGGCCGTGAACCAGCTCTTCGGCTGGGAGGACTCGATCGTCGGGACCAGCGTGGTCGACCTTCTCCACCCTGACGAGCGGCCGGCGCTCGCCTCCTTCATGGAGCAGGTCGTGAGGAACCCCGGAGCGCACCCGGCGCTCGACCTGCGTGTGCTCACCGAGCAGGGCTGGGTGTGGTGCGAGGCCGCGCTCACGAACCTGCTCGACGACCCGGTGGTGCGTGGCCTCGTCTGCAACCTGCGGGTGAACACGAACCGCGAGGCCTACGAGACCGCGGAGCGCCAGGTCGAGCAGCTCAACACGGCGCTCCGGTCCCGGGTCCTCATCGAGCAGGCCAAGGGGTTCCTGGCGGCCAGGCACGACCTGGCGCCCGATGTGGCGTTCGAGCGCCTTCGCAGGTACTCGCGCAGCCACCACGTCTCGATCCACGAGGTCTCTCGCCGGGTCGTGGAACGCGAGCTGGACCTCGAGCTCTAGGCCAGCCGACATACCGCCCGGGGTTTCGAAACCGGGCAAACGCCGGCATAGCCTCCGCGCCGACATAGTCCAGTTGAGCCATTCTCCGGTCTTCGTCTTGGTGTCCCGCGCAACGGTCTCCTACCGTTGCATGCGAACCAAGACCCCGATGAGGGGCCACCCCAGACTCCGGTGGCAGATCGCTGTACGACGCCCGGAGGATCGCTGGATGAGTGCACTCGCTGTGGCCTACAACCGCCCGCGACACCGACACGACACCCCTCTAGACAACGCCTCGCGTGCTCTCCTCCGGTCCGTGATGGCCGAGAACTGGAAGCCGGAGGAGGCAGCCCGTGAGCTGCTCCGCAGGCTCGACGGGAACGGACTTCTGCTCCGCCTGCTGCGCGCACGGGTCTCTCGCGTCCTGCTCGCGCGCCCGACGGAGATCGGGACCCGCGCCGCGGCCACGCTCGACTACGCGTCCTCGGCGCTCGCGTCCGCGGAGGCAGGTGCCATCCCCGCTCAGCGCCGGGGAGATGGCTGATCTCCCCCGCAAGCTGCGCCACGAGATGACCCACGTGACCCGGAGGTGACCCCCCATGCCTGAGCACTACGCAGACACCGAGCTGGACGAGGCCGTCGCACGATCGGGCGAGGAACGCCAAGGCTTCCACCACGAGGCCCGTGGGCGGGACGGATCGACGCGTTGGCGGTTCGACGACGCAGTACAAGCCGCGAGGTACCTGGGCGCCGTCAGCCGCTGACGGGGAGGGATGTCGAGGGGCGGGGCTTACGCAGCCCCCGCCCCTCGGCACGTCTAGGGCCGGTCGCCCCGGTTCTGCCAGGCGTAGGCGACGTTCGACGGCTCGCTCGATCCGGTCCACGAACGAGTCGACGAGGGCGGGCTCGTACGACGGACCGAGCTCCCGTCGTACCTCCAGCGTCGCCTCGAGCTCCTCCCGCTCGAGCCCCCGTGCGTCGTCCACGGACTAGAGGTACTGGCCGGTGTTGGACACGGTGTCGATGGAGCGTCCGGGCTCGGTGCCCTGCTTGCCCGTGATGAGCGTGCGGATGAAGACGATCCGCTCGCCCTTCTTGCCCGAGATCCGCGCCCAGTCGTCGGGGTTGGTCGTGTTGGGCAGGTCTTCGTTCTCCTTGAACTCGTCCACGCAGGCCTGGAGCATGTGCTGCACCCGGAGGCCCTTCTGGTCGCTGTCGAGGAGGTCCTTGATCGCCATCTTCTTGGCCCGGTCGACGATGTTCTGGATCATCGCGCCCGAGTTGAAGTCCTTGAAGTACAGGACCTCCTTGTCCCCGTTGGCGTAGGTGACCTCGAGGAACCGGTTCTCGTCGGTCTCGGTGTACATCCGCTCGACGGTCGCCCGGATCATCCCCTCGACGCACGCCTCGCGGTCCCCGGAGAACTCCGAGAGGTCGTCGGCGTGCAGCGGCAGCTCCGGGGTGAGGTACTTCGAGAAGATGTCGCGCGCGGACTCGGCGTCGGGGCGCTCGATCTTGATCTTCACGTCGAGGCGGCCGGGCCGCAGGATCGCGGGGTCGATCATGTCCTCGCGGTTGGAGGCGCCGATCACGATGACGTTCTCGAGCCCCTCGACGCCGTCGATCTCCGACAGCAGCTGCGGGACGATCGTGTTCTCGACGTCGGAGGAGACGCCGGAGCCGCGGGTGCGGAACAGCGAGTCCATCTCGTCGAAGAACACGATGACCGGAGTGCCCCCCGACGCCTTCTCACGGGCCCGCTGGAACACCAGCCGGATGTGACGCTCGGTCTCGCCGACGTACTTGTTGAGCAGCTCGGGGCCCTTGATGTTCAGGAAGTAGGACTTGCCCTCCTGGCCGGTCTTGGCCGCGACCTTCTTCGCCAGGGAGTTCGCCACGGCCTTGGCGATCAGGGTCTTGCCGCAGCCGGGCGGGCCGTAGAGCAGCACACCCTTGGGCGGCTTGAGCTGGTGCTCCTTGAACAGGTCCGGGTAGAGGTACGGCAGCTCGACGGCGTCACGGATCGCGTCGATCTGGCCCTTGAGGCCACCGATGTTCTCGTAGTCGATGTCCGGGACCTCTTCGAGGACGAGCTCCTCGACCTCGGACTTCGGGACCTTCTCGTAGACGTAGCCGGAGCGGGCGTCGAGCAGCAGCGAGTCACCGGCACGCAGGGTCAGCCCGCGCAGCGGCTCCGCGATGCGTACGACGCGCTCCTCGTCGGCGTTGGCGATGACCAGCACGCGGTCGCCGTCGGCGAGGATCTCCTTCAGCATCACGACCTCGCCGACCTCTTCGTACTCGAGGGCGGCGACCACGTTGAGGGCCTCGTTGAGCATGACCTCCTGGCCGCGACGGAGATCGTCGACGTCCACCGACGGGCTGACGTTGACCCGGAGCTTCCGACCGCCGGTGAACACGTCCACCGTGTCGTCCTCGTTGCGGACGAGGAAGGTGCCGAAGCCGGCCGGCGGCTGGGCGAGCCGGTCGACCTCCTCCTTCAGGGTCATGATCTGGTCGCGCGCCTCCCG
Source organism: uncultured Actinomycetota bacterium (assembly GCA_963700365.1). GTDB lineage: Bacteria > Actinomycetota > Actinomycetes > Propionibacteriales > Nocardioidaceae > Nocardioides_C. Next base: position 83,736 of record CAVOXG010000002.1, read on the forward strand.
GAGAGTCTGCGCGAGCCGTTCGTTCTGGGCGGTCACGGCGGCCAGGGAGCGCTGCGTCTCCGCAAGCCGCTGCTCGATGATCCGCGAGTGCCCGGGGGTGTCCGCCAGCCTGCGCCGCAGGTCGGCGACCTCCTCCTCGAGGAACCCCAGCTGCGCTCTCAGCTCTTCCGGTGAGCGTGACGCCGACCGGCCCGAACCACTCTCTGATGCTGACAAGCCCATCACCTCCGCAGCATGGCCTCTGAAGATCGACCCTACCCGCGGCGACAAGATTCTGAACCCGATATTCGTGCGTGTGTCGTTGCAGATTCGCAACGTCTCGGCGGCAGGCGGTGCCGGGCCCGGGACTCGGCACCGACATGCCGTCGGCGACCCGGGAGTCACCCGACGACTGGATCAGGACGGCGCGGGTGGGCTAGTCGTCGTACCGCTCCTCGGCCACCGTCGGCGGGAGGCCGGCGGGCCGGGGGCCCTGGTAGTCGACTCCGTAGGCGCCCGGCGCGGGACGGCGCTTCTTCGCGGGGGCGGTCTCCCCCGGCGCCATCCGCCTGGCGGTGACCAGGAAACCGGTGTGCCCGATCATCTTGTGACCGGGGCGGACCGCGAGGCCCTCGACGTGCCAGTCGCGCACGAGCGTCTCCCAGGGCTGGGGCTCGGTGAAGCCGCCGTGTGCCCGGATCGTCTCCACGGTCCGGCCGAGCTGGGTGGTCGTGGCGACGTAGGCGCAGATGATCCCACCGGGGGTGAGTGCCTCGGCGACGGCGTCCACGCACTCCCACGGGGCGAGCATGTCGAGGATGATGCGGTCCACCGACCCGAGGGCCTCGGTCTGGGGCAGCGCCTCGACCAGGTCACCGACGGTCAGCTTCCACGCGGGGTGCTGCCCGCCGAAGAACTGCGTGACGTTCTTGCGGGCCACCTCGGCGAACTCCTCGCGGCGCTCGAACGACGACACGACGCCGTGGGGCCCGACCGCACGAAGCAACGAGCAGGTCAGCGCGCCGGAGCCGACGCCGGCCTCGACGACCCGGGCGCCGGGGAAGATGTCGGCCATCGCGACGATCTGCGCGGCGTCCTTGGGGTAGACCACGGCGGCACCGCGGGGCATCGACACGACGAACTCGCTCAGCAGCGGCCGGAACACGAGGTACTCACCACCCGCCGAGGAGGTGATGCTGAAGCCCTCGGGCCGCCCGATCAGGTCGTCGTGGTCGAGAGAGCCCCGGTTGGTGAAGAACTTCTTGCCGGCCTCGAGGCAGATGTTGTGGCGGCGGCCCTTGGTGTCGGTCAGCCTGACCCACTCACCCTCGCGGAGCGGTCCCCGGTGCACCCCGGACCAGACCTCGGGGGCGACATCCTGGGCAGGCTGGAGGGCAGCGTCGTCGGAGGGCATGCGCAGGAGGATATCCGCCGCTACTTCGTGGCCGCGAAGGCGCGGTCCACGTCGTCGCTGACAAGGATCCCGAAGACGCTGCCGTCGGGCTCCACGAGGAGGTACTCGCTGGCCGGCGTCCGCTGCATGGCCCGCACCATCGGCTCCCCGCCGATGTCCGCCGACATCACGAGGCCCGACTCGATGGTCCGCGAGACCGTCTCCACGGGCAGCCATGGCCGGCGGTCCTCAGGCGTGGCAAGCACGGCGGTCTCGTTGACGATCCCGCTCGGGCGTCCGTGCTGGTCGAGCACGACGATGCTCCCGGCCTGGTGCTCCTGCGCCCGTCGTACCGCCTCGGACAGCGGGAGGTCGTGCGGCACCGCGATCGCCCGCCGTGCCAGGGCCCGTGCCCGCAGGGCCGGCAGCTTGCGGCGGACCCGTGCGCTGAGGATGGCCGTGGACGCGCCGCCCCAGAGGAAGGTCGCGATGACGAACGCCAGCAGGTAGTCGAACAGGTCGGGCGGCCGGTTCAGGACCACCGGCTGCAGCATCGGCCACAGCAGCACCAGCAGCGCCACGACCCTCCCTGCCCAGCCGGCGACGAGGGTGCCCTGGTGCGGGTTGCCGCTCAGCTTCCACACCGCGGCGCGGAGGACGCGGCCGCCGTCGAGGGGAAGCCCGGGCACGAGGTTGAGGACGCCGACGATCAGGTTCGCGCCGGCCAGGCCACCGACGGCCATCTGGAGCAGGCCGCCGGGGGTCACGAACGAGAGCGCCAGGAACGCGGCGCCGACCGCGATCGAGGTGAGCGGGCCGACGACCGAGACGCCGAACTCGCGGCCGGGGGTGTCGGGCTCGCCCTCGATCTCGGTCACCCCACCGAGGAAGTGCAGCGTGATCGACCGGACCGGCAGGCCGAACCGCTTGGCCATCAGCGCGTGCGAGGCCTCGTGGAGGAGCACGGACAGGTAGAGCAGGACCGCGAACGCCACGCCTGCGACGTACTTGAGGTTGCCCAGCCCCGGATGGACCGCCTCCACCTGCGGCGCGAGGAGGACCGCGATGAGGACCGCGACGAACAGCCACGAGGAGCGGACGAGGACGTCGACGCCCCCGATCGAGCCGATCCGCCAGGTGCCCGGTTGCCGCTTTGCCGGCGCATCGCCCGGTCCTGCTGTCCTCTGGTCCACGGCACCACGCTATCTCGCGGCTTGACCGGAACTGTCGGAACGGTCGCCTAGGGTTTGCACCATGACCCAGGACGTGGAGATCCGGACCGTCGTGGACGGCGTCGACGTCGTCGGCTCGCTGTCACCGAGCCGCGCGAGCGACTTCATGACGTGCCCGCTGCTCTACCGCTTCCGGACCGTGGACCGTCTCCCCGAGCCGTCCTCGCCCGACGCCGTCCGGGGCACCGTCGTCCACAAGGTCCTCGAGGACCTCTTCGACCTTCCTGCCCCGCACCGGACCCCTGACCAGGCCGGTGAGCTGCTGCAGCCCGCCTGGGAGGCGGTGCTCGAGGCAGATCCCGCGATCGCCGAGATGTTCGGCCCCGAGGGGCCGGAGATCGGCTCGTGGCTCGGCTCGTGCCGTGAGTCGCTGGAGCGGTACTTCGCGCTCGAGGACCCCACGCGGCTCGAGCCGGCGGAGCGGGAGCTGTACGTCGAGACGCTGCTCGACTCCAAGCTGCTCCTGCGCGGCTTCGTCGACCGGATCGACGTGGCGCCCACCGGCGAGATCCGGGTCGTCGACTACAAGACCGGCAAGGCGCCGCACCCGGCCTTCGAGGCCAAGGCGCTGTTCCAGATGAGGTTCTACGCGCTCGTGCTGTGGCGCACCCGCGGGGTCGTGCCGGCGATGCTCCAGCTGATCTACCTCGGCAGCGGGGAGCTGCTGCGCTACTCCCCCGACGAGGCCGACCTCCGCGCCACCGAGCGCAAGGTCGAGGCGCTGTGGAAGGCGATCGACCTCGCCCAGCAGACCGGCGACTGGCGACCCCGCCGCAGCGCGCTGTGCGGCTGGTGCGCCCACCAGGCCCTCTGCCCGGAGTTCGGGGGCACGCCTCCGGACCTCCCGGTGCTCCAGGTCGGCGCCCCGGCGACCACCTGAGCGTCCTTGACCCGGCCGGTCGCCGTCGGACTCCCGACGGCGACCGACCGGAGGCTCAGCGCTGCTCGGGCCGCGCGGGCTCGGGCGTGACCGGGGTCGGGTGCAGCACGCACGCCACCTCGACCCCGCCGGAGCGGCGCAGCAGCGGGTCGTACCCCTGATGGAAGTCCAGCCGGACTCCTTCCGGGGTCTCCTCGACCTTGTCGACGCCCTTCCACAGGGGCTCGTCACGGTTCTCGGCGCGGATCCGGTCCAGCATCGCCTTCACCTCGCCGGCATGGGCGCCCGAGCCGAGGGTCACCGACTTCTCCGCCTTGTCCAGCTTGTCCAGGTCCCCGACCAGCTCCCGCTCCCGCTCGTAGACCGACGGGTCCTGACGGGTCCAGTGCTCCTCGAGCAGGGTCCGCAGGTCGCGTGACTCCCAGCCGCACTCCGCCACGGCTTCGGGGCACCGCGGGTGGAACGAGCAGCCGAGCGGCGGCCGGGCGGCGTCGGGGATCTCACCTCGCGGCAGGTCGCGCGGCAGCATCTTGCGCGGGTCCGGCTCCGGGATCGCCTGGAGCAGCGCCTTGGTGTACGGGTGCTTCGGGTCGGCGAAGATCTCCTCGGTCGGGCCGATCTCCACGATCCGGCCGAGGTACATGATCGCGATCCGGTCGCAGAAGAACTTCGCGCTGGCCAGGTCGTGCGTGATGTACACGTAGGTGAGCCCGAGGTCGTTCTTCAGGTCCAGCATCAGCTGCAGGATCTTGGCCCGGACGCTCATGTCGAGCATCGACACCGGCTCGTCGGCGACCAGCACCTCGGGGTCGAGGATGATCGCGCGGGCGATCACCGCACGCTGCTTCTGGCCGCCGGACAGGTCGGTGGGGTACTTCGACATGAACTGCTCCGCGGGAGCGAGCCCCACCCGCTCGAGGGCCGCCGCGACCCGGCGAGTCAGGTCCTCACCGCTGGCGATCCCGTGGATCTTGAGCGGGTGGCCCACCGCGGTCTCGATGTCCATCGACGGGTTGAGGGCGGCGTGGGGGTCCTGGAACACCATCTGGAGGTCGGTGCGGAGCTTGCGGAGATCCGCACCCCGCAGCTCGGAGACCACCCGGTCGGTCACGGACCCGCCGGCCCCACGCTCGTGGTAGGTGATGGAGCCCATCGTCGACGGCGCCAGCCCGAGGATCGCCCGGCCCAGCGTGGTCTTGCCGCTGCCCGACTCTCCCACCAGGCCGAGGACCTCACCGCGCTTCAGCGAGATGTTCACCCCGTCGACGGCCTTGACCGTGCCGGTGTCCATGCCGAGGAGGCGTTTGAACGTCCCCCCGCGGAGGGCGAAGTGGACCTCGAGGTCCTCGATGTCGACGACGGACTCCCCTGGGGTGACCTCAGGCTTCGTCTGCAAGGGAGATCTCCTTTCGGGCCAGCGGCGCCTTCTCGTTCTCGTCGAGGTCGACCAGCCCGTTGGCGAGGTCGGCTGCCCAGCACTGGACGCGGGTGCCGTTGTGCATCACCCTCTGCCGCGGGTGGGTGGTGGCACAGATGTTCATCGCGTCTGGGCAGCGCGGGTGGAAGTGGCAGCCGCTGGGCGGGTTGATCAGGTTCGGCGGTGCGCCGGGGATGTAGTTGAGGCCCGTGGTGGACAGGGAGATGGTCGACCGGAGCAGCTCCCGCGTGTAGGGGTGCTGGGGCTCGGAGAACACCTCACGGGCGTCCCCGATCTCGACGATCTCACCGGCGTACATCACCGCCACCCGGTCGCAGGCCTCGGCGATGATGCCGAGGTTGTGCGTGATCAGCAGCAGCGAGGTGTCGAAGTCCCGACGCAGGTCGTGCAGGATCCGGATGATCTGTGCCTCGACGAGCACGTCGAGCGCGGTCGTGGGCTCGTCCGCGACCACGAACGCCGGACGCAGCACGAGCGCGAGCGCGATCATCAGCCGTTGACGCATCCCGCCCGAGAACTCGTGCGGGTAGGAGCGGTACCGGGTGGGCGGGATGCCCATCCGGCGCAGCACCTCGAGCGAGCGGCGCGCGATCTCGTCCTTGCTGATGCCCTTCTCGTGCGTCTTCAGGGTCTCCTCGAAGTGCTCGGAGATCCGCATCAGCGGGTTCAGCCGGGTCAGCGGCTCCTGGAAGATCATCCCCAGGTCGGCGCCGCGCTTGGAGAACATCTGCTTCTCCGGCAGGGAGAGCAGGTCCTCACCCTGGAAGCGGAGCTCGCCGTCGATCTTCGATCCCGCCGGCAGGAGCCCGAGGAGCCCGCGCCCGAGCGTGGACTTGCCGCAGCCGGACTCCCCCACGAGGCCGAGGATCTCGCCGCGGCGCAGCTCGAAGCTGACGCCGTCGACGGCCTTGACCGGGCCGCGCTCGGAGCCGTACCAGATCCGGAGGTTCCGGGCGTCGATGACGGGGGTGGTGTCGCCGGGCTGAGCCCCGGCGGGCAGGTCGTGGAGCTCGGTCATCGGAGGTCCTCCTGGTCTCGGTCGTGGCGGTCCCCGGGGGCGTCCGACACGGGCGCGCTGCCCTCGCGGAACCGGGCGTCGTCGCCCTCGGCGAGGTGCCCGCTGGGCTCCATCGCCGGCATGACGACCTTGCTCAGGCGGCGCTTGCGCAGCGTGGGGTTGATGGTCTCGTTCAGGCCCTCGCCCACCAGGGTCAGTCCGACGACCAGCAGCACGATCGCCATGCCCGGGAAGAACGACGTCCACCAGATGCCGGAGGACGCGTCGTCCAGGGCGCGGCTGAGGTCGTAGCCCCACTCGGAGGCCTCGGTCGGCTGGATGCCCAGTCCGAGGAAGCCGAGCGCCGCGAGCGTGCCGATCGCGTCGGCGGCGTTGAGGGTGCCGATCACGGGGACGGACTGGATCACGTTGCCGAACAGGTAGCGGCCCATGATCGTGCCGTTCTTGGCGCCGATCGCACGGGCGGCCTCGATGTAGGTCGCCTCCCGTGCGGAGACGGTCGTGTTCCGCACCACCCGGAAGTACTGCGGGATGTAGATCACCGTCAGTGACAGGGCCGCGGCCACGACGCCTCCTCCGAGCGGACCCCGGAGGAGGAACGAGAAGACGATCGCGAGCAGCAGGGACGGGAACGCGTAGAGCGCGTCCATGATGAAGACCAGCAGGCGGTCGGTCCAGCCGCCGACGAAGCCGGAGATCACCCCGAGTGGCACGCCGACCAGCACCGAGAAGAGCACCGACAGGCTCACGACCATCAGCGCCGTGCGCGCACCCCAGATCACGCGGGACAGCACGTCGTAGAACTGGTCGTTGGTGCCGAACCAGTGGTCGCCGCTCGGCGGTGCCATCTTGGGAAGCTTGACCCCGCCGACCGAACGCTGGTCGAAGTCGTACGGCGCGACCCACGGCGCGAACACGGCCATGACGAGGAACACCAGGGTGATGAAGAGGCCCGTCACGAGGATCCACCGGGCGAGGCCGGTGGTGCTGCGGAACGGGGCCAGGAATGTCCTGCGCATCAGTACCTCACTCGCGGGTCGATGATCGCGGTGATGATGTCGACCAGGAGGCTGACCACCACCACGACGATGGCGAAGAAGGTCACGATCCCCTGGACGGCAGCGTAGTCACGGGCGGTGATGTAGTCGATCAGCTGGGTGCCGAGGCCGGGCCAGTTGAAGGTGCTCTCGGTGAGCACCGCGCCCGAGAGGGTCAGTGCCACCTGCAGGCCGATCACGGTGACCACGGGCACCAGCGCGTTGCGGAACGCGTGCCTCCGGATCACGTAGCGCTCGGGGATTCCCCGGGCGCGGGCCGCTTCGACGTAGTCGCCCTTGAGCGTCTGCAGCAGGTTCACCCGGACCAGTCTGATGAACACGCCGGAGAGCAGGAGTCCGAGCGTGAAGCATGGCAGCAGGTGGTGCTTGAGGATGTCGACGACGGCCTCGCTGTCGCCGGCGATGATCGCGTCCACCAGGATGATGTGGGTCACCGGCTCGACGGTGAACTTGGTCATCGGTGACGCGATGTCGAACGTCGGCCAGCCCAGCGGCGCGACGATGATGATGAACATGAGGCCGGTGAAGAACACCGGCGCGGCATAGGTGACCACGCCGAAGACCCGGATCACCACGTCGCGGGCGGAGTCACGGTGCCGGCCGGCCAGCAGTCCGAGCGGGATCCCGATGAGCAGGGCGAACATGAACGCCCCGATCGTCAGGGTGAGGGTCGCTCCCCCGTTGTCGCGGATGATGTCGACGATCGGCCGGTTGTCGGAGATCGTCTTGCCGAAGTTCAGCGTCGCGATGTCGCCGAGGTAGTCGAAGTACTGCACGATCAGAGGCCGGTCGAGTCCGAGGGCCGCGCGCCGCTCGTCGAGCGCCTCCTCGCTGAGCTTGCCGCCCACCGCGGCCGAGACCGGGTCACCCGGGGCCACCCGCAGCAGCACGAAGACCATCGTGAGCAGCACCCAGATCATCGGGATGATCAGCAGCACACGTTGGCCGATGTAGCGAGGTAGGGAACCGCCACCCGCACTCATGTTTTTCCTTCCTGACACGAGAAAGGGGAGGACGTGACTGGCACGTCCTCCCCGTTCTTCGTACTAGCCGTTCTTGCTGATGCCCCAGAACCTGAAGATGTAGGTCGGGTCGAGGGTCTCCTCGACCCCCTCCATCGCGTCGCTCGCGACGGCGACGTTCTGGCCGTTCCAGGACGGTACCAGCGGCACGTCCTCGGCGACGATGTCCTGCAGCTGGCCGATGATCTCCTCGCGCTTGGCCGCGTCGGTCTCGGCGAGCTCCTCGTCGAGCAGCTTGTTGACCTCGGGGTTCGAGTAGCCGTTGGCGTAGAAGCCACCGTCACGGATGAACGGCGTCAGGTAGTTGTCGGCGTCCAGGATGTCGGGGTACCAACCGAGGATGAAGAGGTCGTACGCGCCCTCCTTGTACAGGGTCTGGTACTCCTCCCACTCGGCGTCCTGGGTCTTGACGTTGAACAGACCGCTGTCGTTCAGCTGCGCGGCCAGCTCGGTCGCCTCGTCGACGGCGTTGGGGCCGTAGTGCGACGGGGTGTAGCCGATGGTCAGGTCGATCGGGGTCTTCACCCCGGCGTCGGCGAGCAGCTTCTTGGCTGCGTCGACGCTGGGCTCGCCGTACTTCTCCTCGAAGGAGTCCTTCTGGCCACCGAAGCCCGGGGGCACGATGGAGTACGCCGGGGCGACGGTGCCGTCGTAGGCGTCCTGCGCGATCGCGTCGCGGTCGATCACCTGGGCGACGGCCTGACGGACCGCCTTCTCCTGGACCGTCTTGTTCGCGAGCTGGAAGACCCAGTACCGGAACTCCGATCCCTCACCCTTGATGACCTCGACGCCGTCGGCGCCCTCGAGGTCGTTGAGGTCGGTCGGGCTCAGGGTGCGCCAGGCGATGTCGACCTGGCCGCTCTCGACGGCCTGCTTGAGCGGGGCCGGCTCACCGAAGTAGGTGACGAAGATCTGCGGCGCCGACGGGGTGCGCGGGCCCTCGTAGGTCTCGTTGGCCTCGAGCACGGCCTGCTCGGCGGGCTTGTACTGGCTCAGCTTGTACGGACCGGAGCCGATGATCTGGTCGTCCTCGAGGAGCTTGTCCGCGGGGAACGTCTCCTCGTCGACGATCGAGGTGGTCGCCGTCGACAGCAGCTTCAGGAAGGTCGTGTCGGCCGCGTTGAGGTGGAAGACGACCGTCGTGTCGTCCGGGGTCTCGATCGCGCCCTCGGCGAGCTTGCCGGTGTCGGCGTCGGTGATCTGGCCGAGGAGCACGGCGGAGCCGTTCGGGTCGGCGATCGCGATGTTGCGCTCGAGGGAGTACTTCACGTCCGACGACGTGAGGTCGTTGCCGTTCGAGAACTTCAGGCCCTCGCGCAGCTTGCAGGTGATCGTCTGCGGGTCGTCGTACTCGCACGACTCGGCGGCGTCGCCGACCGGCTCGCTCTCGTTCGGCGGGATCGAGAGCAGCTGCTCGTAGATGTTGTACTGCAGGTTCCACGAGCCGAAGTCGTAGGAACCGGCCGGGTCGAGAGCCGTCACGGAGTCCGTGGTGCCGAGAATCCAGGGCTCGCCGGCGGCGGTGCCTTCGCCGCCGTTGCCGTCGGTTCCGGTGGATCCCTCGTCACCGCCGCAAGCGGCCAGTGACGCAATCATGACGCCTGCACTGGCCAGCGCCAGTAGTCCTCGTCTGCGGTTCAACTTTCACCTCACGAATACGTGCCCCCGACACGGATGTCCGGAGCGGAACCTCGTGGACACTACTCGTGGGTCTAGACGGCTGCCACCCGAACACACGCACGTTTGGGTCGCAATATCGCAACGATCAGGTGTGGCAAGTGGTCGCGGAAGTGAGGAATATGTGAGTCCGTCCAGGCTCTCGGTAAAGATCCGGCGCTCCCCCGGCAGCACCGGGACGTGGTTCGGGACGACCAGGACGGTGCAGCCCGCAGCCTCCGCGGAGCGGGCCCCGGTGTTGGAGTCCTCGATGGCCAGGGTCCTCGCCGGGTCCACGCCGAGGACCGCCGCGGCCTTCTCGTAGGGCTCGGGGTGCGGCTTGCCCTGGGTCACGGCGTCCCCGGTCACGATCACCTCGAACGTGCCCTCGGGCAGCCCGGAGAGAATGGGCTGGACGAAGCGCCGGTACGACATCGTCACCAGCGCACACCGCACGCCGTGGGCGCGCAGGTCGGCGAGCAGCTCCGCAGCCCCCGGGCGCCAGGGCACCCGCTGCTCGACGCGGGCCACCACGCGGTCGAGCAGCTCCTCGACGATGACCGCGGGCTCGAGGTCGATGCCGCCGTGCTCGCGGATGTAGCGCCCTGACTCGAGCAGGTCGTTGCCGACGAGGTTCAGCGCGTGCTCGGTGCTCCACTTGCCGCCGTGGCTCTCGACGAGCTCGAACTCCGACTCGATCCAGTACGGCTCGGTGTCGACGAGGGTGCCGTCCATGTCCCAGAGGACCGCCGCGAGCTCGTGGTCCACGTCAGTCCTCGGGCTCGTAGCCGAGGTTGGGTGAGAGCCAGCGTTCGGCCTCCTTCATCGTCCAGCCCTTGCGCCGCGCGTAGTCCTCCACCTGGTCCTGCCCGACCCGGCCGACCACGAAGTACTGCGACTGCGGGTGCGCGAAGTACCAGCCGCTCACCGCCGCGCCGGGCCACATGGCCATGGAGTCGGTGAGCTCGATGCCCGTCGCCTGCTCCACGTCGAGAAGGTCCCACAGGGTGGCCTTCTCGGTGTGGTCGGGACAGGCCGGGTAGCCGGGGGCAGGGCGGATGCCCTGGTAGCGCTCCTTGATCAGGCCCTCGTTGTCGAGGTTCTCGTCGGCGGCGTAGCCCCACAGCTCGCGACGCACCAGCTCGTGCAGCCGCTCGGCGAACGCCTCGGCGAGCCGGTCGGCGAGCGACTCCAGCAAGATGGCGCTGTAGTCGTCGTGCTGGGCCTTGAACTCCTCGATCTTGGCCCCGGCGCCGAGACCGGCGGTCACCGCGAAGCCCCCGACGTAGTCCTTCAGACCGGTCTCCTTGGGTGCCACGTAGTCCGCGAGCGAGCGGTTGGGCACGCCCTCACGGTGCGCTCCCTGCTGACGCAGGTGCTCCAGACGCACGCGTACGGCGGTGCGCGACTCGTCCGTGTACACCTCGATGCTGTCGTGGTCCACGGCGTTCGCGGGGAACAGGCCGACCACGGCGTTGGCGGTCAGCCAGCCCTCCTCGACGACGCGGTCCAGCATCTGCTGGGCCTCCTCGAACAGCTTTCGGGCCGCCTCCCCGGACGCGGGGTTGTTGAGGATGTCGGGGAAGCTGCCCTTCATCTCCCAGGCGTTGAAGAACGGCTGCCAGTCGATGTACTCACGCAGCTCGGCGATCGGGTAGTCCTCGAAGGCGCGCACGAACGGCTTGCCGTCCTCGAGCACGACGGGCCGCGGCGGCTCGTAGCCCGCCCACTCCACCGGCGTCCGGTCGGCCCGGGCCTGCTCGAGGCTGACCAGCGGCCGGTCGTTGCGCTTCTCCGCGTGGCGACGTCGGATCGACTCGTAGTCGGCCTCGACGTCGGCGAGGAGCTGGGGTCGCTGCTCGTCCGACAGCAGCGCCGAGGCGACCGGGACCGAGCGGGACGCGTCCTTCACCCACACCACCGGTCCGTGGTACTTCGGGGAGACCTTGACGGCGGTGTGCGCCCGGGAGGTGGTGGCCCCGCCGATGAGCAGCGGGATGTCGAAGCCCTGGCGCTCCATCTCCGACGCGAGGTTCACCATCTCGTCGAGCGAGGGGGTGATCAGCCCGGAGAGCCCCACGATGTCGGCGCCGACCTCCTTGACGGTGTCGAGGATCTTCTGCGCCGGCACCATCACGCCGAGGTCGAAGACCTCGTAGTTGTTGCACTGCAGCACGACGCCGACGATGTTCTTGCCGATGTCGTGGACGTCGCCCTTCACGGTCGCCATCACGATCCTGCCGTTGCTGCGCCCGGCGTCCTCGGGGCGCTGCGAGGCCTCGATGTGCGGGATCAGGTGCGCGACGGCCTTCTTCATCACCCGCGCGGACTTCACCACCTGAGGCAGGAACATCTTGCCGGCACCGAACAGGTCACCCACGACGTTCATGCCGGCCATCAGCGGGCCCTCGATGACCTCGATCGGCTGGCCGCCGCGCGCGGCGATCTCGAGGCGCAGCTCCTCGGTGTCGGACTCGGCGTAGTCGTCGATGCCCTTCACGAGCGCATGGGTGATCCGCTCCTCGACGGGGAGCTCGCGCCAGGCCTCGTCCGCGCCCTCGACCTGGCGGCCCTCCCCCTGGAAGTCCTCGGCGATGGCGAGCAGTCGCTCGGCGGCGTCCGGCCGCCGGTTGAGCACGACGTCCTCGACCCGCTCCCTGAGCTCGGGGTCGATCTCGTCGTACACCGCGAGCGCGCCGGCGTTCACGATGCCCATGTCCATGCCGGCGCGGATCGCGTGGAACAGGAACACGGCGTGGATCGCCTCACGGACCGGGTTGTTGCCGCGGAAGGAGAACGACACGTTCGAGACGCCACCGGACACCAGCGCACCGGGCAGGTTCTCCTTGATCCACCTCGTGGCCTCGATGAAGTCGACGCCGTAGTTGGCGTGCTCCTCGAGGCCGGTCGCGAGGGCGAAGATGTTGGGGTCGAAGATGATGTCCTCAGCCGGGAAACCGACCTCGTCGGTGAGGAGCTCGTAGGCGCGGCCGCAGATCTGGATGCGGCGCTCGAGGTTGTCGGCCTGGCCGTCCTCGTCGAAGGCCATGACGACCACCGCTGCGCCGTACTTCCGGCAGAGCGTGGCCTGCTCGAGGAAGGCCTGCTCCCCCTCCTTCATCGAGATGGAGTTGACGACGGCCTTGCCCTGCACGCACTTGAGGCCGGCCTCGATGACGTCCCACTTCGAGGAGTCGACCATCACGGGCACACGGGAGATGTCGGGCTCGCCGGCGATCAGCTTGAGGAACCGGTCCATCGCCTCGACGCCGTCGATCATCCCCTCGTCCATGTTGACGTCGATGATCTGCGCGCCGGCCTCGACCTGCTGGCGGGCGACCGCGAGGGCGGCCGGGTAGTCGCCCTCCTTGATCAGCCGGCGGAACCGGGCCGAGCCGGTGATGTTCGTGCGCTCGCCGACGTTGACGAACAGCGAGTCCTCGCTGATGTTGAGTGGCTCGAGCCCGGACAACCGGCAGGCGCGGTCGACGACCGCAGGCTCGCGAGGCGCCTTGTCGCGTACGGCGGACGCCACCGCGGCCACGTGCTCGGGCGTGGTGCCGCAACACCCGCCGACGAGGTTCACGAGGCCGCTCGCGGCGAACTCCTCCACCACGCGGGCGGTCTCCTCGGCGGCCTCGTCGTACTCGCCGAACGCGTTGGGCAGGCCGGCGTTCGGGTAGGCGGAGACGAAGCAGTCCGCGAGCCGTGACAGCTCGGCGAGGTAGGGCCGCATCTCCTTGGCGCCGAGGGCGCAGTTCAGGCCGACCGCGATCGGGCGGGCGTGGCGCACGGAGTTCCAGAACGCCTCGGTGACCTGCCCCGACAGCGTGCGGCCCGAGGCGTCGGTGATCGTGCCGGAGACGATGACCGGCCAGCGCCGGCCGTGCTCCTCGAACAGCGTCTCGAGGGCGAAGATCGCGGCCTTGGCGTTGAGGGTGTCGAAGATCGTCTCGATGAGGAGCAGGTCCGCGCCGCCGTCGACGAGGCCGCGGGCCTGCTCGAGGTAGGCCCCGACGAGCTCGTCGAAGGTGACGTTGCGCTTGCCGGGGTCGTTGACGTCCGGCGAGATCGAGGCGGTCCGGTTCGTCGGGCCGAGTGCGCCGGCGACGTACCGGGGCCGGCTCGGGTCCTGGGCGGTCACCCGGTCGCACGCCTGCCGGGCAAGGCGCGCCGAGGCGACGTTCATCTCGTAGGCGAGGTCCTCCATGCCGTAGTCGGCGAGCGAGATCCGCTGGGCGTTGAAGGTGTTGGTCTCGACGATGTCGGCGCCGACACGGAGGTACTCCTCGTGGATCTCCTCGACCAGGTCGGGACGGGTGAGGCTCAGGAGGTCGTTGTTGCCCTTGAGGTCGCTGGGCCAGTCCGCGAAGCGCTCGCCGCGGTAGTCGGCCTCTTCGAGGCGGTACCGCTGGATCATCGTCCCCATCGCGCCGTCGAGCACCATGATCCGGTCCCGGAGGGCGCTCGTCAGCTCCTCCGTGGCGTCGGGTCGGGTGTGCTGGGACAGCGTCAACAGGGCTCCTCTTTGTCGGCGCCGGGTCGGCGCAGGCGGCAGCAGACGGCGCACGCCGTCTCTCAACCCTAGGACGCGAGTGAAACCGTGACCGGGACGTCCCGGATCGTGACACCCGCGGTCTACGCTGGAGGGGTGATCGAGCTGGAAGAGTTACCCGAGCTGGAGTCGCCGGTCCTGATCGCGGCCTTCGAGGGCTGGAACGACGCCGCCGACGCCGCCTCGGCCGTCGTGGACCACCTGATCAAGGTCTGGGACGCACGCGTCGTGGCCGCGATCGACCCGGAGGACTTCTACGACTTCCAGATGAACCGCCCGGTGGTCGGCTCCAACGACGCGGGGATGCGCAAGATCACCTGGCCGTCCACGCAGATGTCGGTGTGCCGCCCGCCCGGTTCGAGCCGCGACGTGATCCTGCTCCGCGGGATCGAGCCGAACATGCGCTGGCGTCAGTTCTGCGCCGAGCTGCTGGCCGCCGCCGACGAGCTGGGCACGGAGCTCGTGGTCACGCTGGGCGCCCTGCTCGCCGACACGCCGCACACCCGGCCGGTGCCGGTGAGCGGTACGGCGACCGAGCCCGACCTCGTCGACCGGCTGAAGCTCGAGGAGTCCACCTACGAAGGCCCCACCGGCATCGTCGGCGTGTTCCAGGACGCGTGCGTCCAGCTCGACATCCCCGCCGTCTCCTTCTGGGCCGCGGTCCCCCACTACGTGGCCCAGCCCCCGTGCCCGAAGGCGACCCTCGCCCTGATCGGTCAGATCGAGGACCTGCTGGAGATCTCGATCCCGCTGGCGGACCTGCCCGAGGAGTCCCGGGCCTGGGAGCGCGGCGTGGACGAGCTCGCCGAGGAGGACGAGGAGATCGCCGACTACGTCCGGGCGCTCGAGGAGACGCGGGACACCGCGGAGCTCCCCGAGGCCAGCGGCGAGGCGATCGCCCGGGAGTTCGAGCGTTACCTGAAGCGCCGCGAGACCGGCGACCAGTAGGAGCGCGCGTCCCGACGCCCAACAGGGCGATGGCGACGCGGTCGGCTCCAGAACGCGTCGCCACTGCCCTGCTCCGGGTCGGTGCCCCGGGGCCGTTCAGCCGGCGGGCTACAGGACGATGCCGAGCCGGGCGTCGAGCAGGTCGCGCACGGCATCCGCGCCGTTGCCGTCGCCGTCGCTGCACCGCGCGGCCCGGGCCCAGTGGTCGACGGCGTCGAGGGCACACGGGGCGTCGAGGTCGTCGGCCAGGTGCCGGCGTACCTCGTCCACCAGCCGCTCCGCGTCGGCCGCGGTCGCCCTGTCCACCGCGTCACGCCACGTCGCGAGCCGCGTCTCCGCCAGCTCGAGGTCCTGGTGGGTCCACTCCCAGTCGCTGCGGTAGTGGTGGGCGAGCAGCGCGAGCCGGATCGCCATCGGGTCCGTGCCCGCCTGACGCAGCCGGGAGACGAAGACGAGGTTGCCCTTGGACTTCGACATCTTCTCGCCCTCGTAGGCGACCATCCCCGCGTGCATGTACAGCTTGGCGAACGTCGTGCCACCCGTCGCGGCCTGTGCCTCCGACGCGCTCATCTCGTGGTGGGGGAAGACGAGGTCGCTGCCGCCGCCCTGGACGTCGAAGGTCTCGCCGAGGTACTCCAGGGCGATCGACGAGCACTCGATGTGCCAGCCGGGGCGCCCACGGCCCAGGTCGGAGTCCCAGGCCGGCTCGCCGGGACGCTCGGCCTGCCACAGCAGGCAGTCCAGCGGGTGCTTCTTGCCCGGCCGGTCCGGGTCGCCACCGCGGTCGGGGAAGATCTCGACCATCCGCTGCTCGTCGAGGCCCGAGACCTCACCGAAGCGCGGGTCGGCGTGCACCGAGAAGTACAGGTCGCCGTCCACGTCGTACACGAAGCCGCGCTCCCGCAGCCGCTTGACCAGCTCGACGGCGAGAGGGATCGACTCGACGGCGCCGATGTAGGCGTCGGGGGCCAGCGAGTGCAGGGCCTCCATGTCGGAGCGGAACAGCTCGGTCTGCTCCTCCGCGAGCTCCTGCCAGTCGGCACCGGTCGCGGTCGCCCGCTCGAGCAGCGGGTCGTCGACGTCGGTGACGTTCTGGACGTACCGGACGTGGTGTCCCGCATCGCGCCAGGCGCGGTTGAGGAGGTCGAAGGCGACGTAGGTCGCGGCGTGCCCCATGTGCGTCGCGTCGTAGGGGGTGATCCCGCAGACGTAGAGCCGCGCCGTCTCCCCCGGAGCGGTCGGCTCGACCGTGCCGGACGAGGTGTTGAACACCGAGACGGCGGGTCCGGCGCCGAACCTCTCGAGTGAGGGGATGACCGGGCTCTGCCATGCGCGCATGTCTCGAAGCCTAACCGCCGGGCTTCAGAAGGCGGGCCACGGGATCGCCGGCCACTCGCCCGACGGAAGCGGCATCCGGCCGCGCGCGACCAGCCCCTCGCAGCGGGCTCGCAGGGCGGTGACCTCCCCGCGGGTCAGGCGGCTGTCGAGGGCCGTGCGGAGGGGGCCGTCCGAGGCGGACAGCTCGTCGGTGAGACTCGCCAGCGCTGTGCGTTCGTCGTCGTTGAGCGGCTGGGCGGCCCAGCCCCACAGGACGGTGCGGAGCTTGGGGTCCACGTGGAAGCAGACACCGTGGTCGACGCCGTACCGGTGGCCGCCGGTCATCGCGAGCACGTGCCCGCCCTTGCGGTCGGCGTTGTTGACCACCGCGTCGAAGACCGCCATCCGACGCAGCTGGGCGGTGTCCTCGTGCACCAGGGCGACGGGGCGCCCCTGGCCGTCCTCGGCGTCGAGCACGTGGAGGTAGCCGTCCGGGACCTCGCCGACCGGCACGACGTCGACCGGCTGCTGCTCCTCGTCGGGGTCGCACCACAGCTGCACCATGCCCGGTCCGAGCGGGCCGTCACGCTCGACGGTGAGCGGGACGACGTCCCAGCCGAGCGTCTCCGAGACCAGGTACGCCGCGACCTCGCGACCGGCCAGGGTCCCGTCCGGGAAGTCCCACAGGGGCCGCTCCCCCGACACCGGCTTGTAGACGCAGCGCACGTCGTGCCCCGTCCTGCGACACCGTCGCCACGAGGGTGATGTTGGAGGCGGGCAGCACCCGCCCGACCAGCTCGATCTCGCCGTCCTCGAGGACGGCGCGCAGGTCGGCGCGGCTCACGCCCGGGTGCGCCGGAACCCGTTGGCGCGCGGGCACAGGTGTCCCTCAGGGTCGATGGGTCCCCCGCAGAACTGGCACGGCTGCCTGCCCGCGGCGACCACGGTCTGGGCGCGCTTCGCGAAGGCGCGCGCGGGGCCGGGCGGCAGGCGTACGACGAGGATCTCCTCGGGCTCGGGCTCCTCGATCTCCTCCTCGGGCTGGTCCGGCGAGACCACGGACTCCTCGGTGAAGGGGAAGACCTCGAGCACGATCCGCTCGTCGGCGGCGTCCCACGACAGCGTCATCGTGCCGGCGCGGAACTCCTCGTCGATGGGCTGCTCCAGGGGCTCGCCGTCCTCCAGGTCGAACGGCGCGACCGCGGGGACGGTGCTCGTGCCGTCACCGTTGCTCATCACCTCGTCGAGGAGCTCGTCGATCCGGGTGGCGAGGACCGCGACCTGCTGCTTCTCCAGCGCGACGCTGGTGATGCGGCTGCCCGCACGGGCCTGGAGGAAGAAGGTGCGCTGCCCCGGCTGGCCGACGGTGCCGGCGACGAAGCGCTCCGGCGGGTCGTAGGAGTGGATGACGGGAGCCATGGTCCCGACCTTATGCGGTGGGCCCACGTGTGTCGCGCCCCGTGTCGGGCTGCACGCTGCCGGCACCGCCGCCGACCGCGGCGTCGCTCTCCAGCCGACCGCGGCGGGTTCGCCTCCGCTTGGGCGGCCTCAGCGCGCTGAGGTCGCCCGCGACGGAGTTCATGGACAGCACGAAGGGGCGCAGCGGCGTGTAGCGGACCACCGACAGCGAGGCCGGGTCGACGCCGATGCGCTGGAACAGGTCGAGGTGCATGCCGAGGGCGTCGGCGAGGACGGCCTTGATCACGTCGCCGTGCGTCACGGCCAGCCACACCGCGTCGGGCCCGTGCTCGGACTCGACCCGGGCGTCCCAGTCGCGTACGGCGGCCACGCTGCGGGCCATCATCTGCGCCATCGACTCGCCCTCGGGGAAGACAGCCGCGGACGGGTGCGCCTGCACCGTCGCCCAGAGCGGCTCCTTGGCGAGCGTCTTGAGCTCGCGGCCGGTCCAGCTGCCGTAGTCGCACTCCAGCAGCCGCTTCTCCGAGGCCACGGTGGTGCCGTTCGGCTGGAGCCGCGCGACCTCGCGGGCGGTGTCCCGGCAACGCTCGAGGGGGCTGGTCACGATCGCGGCCAGCGGGAGGCTCGCGAGCCGCTCCCCTGCCGCCCGGGCCTGGGCCACGCCGGTCTCGTCGAGACGGACACCCTTGGCACGCCCGGCGAGGACGCCGGTCGCGTTGGCCGTCGTACGCCCGTGGCGGGCCAGGATCAGCGTTGCCATGGATCCGACTCTAGAGGCCGTAGCCTGACGCCATGATCGTCGACTGCGCGTTGTACCGCGACGGAGTCCGCGTGCCCCTGGACACCGGTGACCTCGCCACCGTGCGCGACGCGCGGACCGAGGCCGGGGACTTCGTGTGGGTCGGCCTGCACGACCCCGAGCAGGACGAGCTCGACCTGGTCTCCGAGCTGTTCGACCTGCACCCGCTCGCCGTCGAGGACGCCTTGCACGCGCACCAGCGACCCAAGCTCGAGAGGTACGACGACGGGCTGTTCATGGTGCTCAAGACCCTCTGGTACGTCGATGAGCGCGACGCCGTGGAGACCGGCGAGATCAACCTGTTCCTCGGGCCCGGCTTCGTCGTCAGCGTCCGGCACGGCGAGGGCACCGAGCTCGGCTCCGCCCGTCGGGACCTCGAGCACCGCGCCGAGCTGCTCAGCCACGGCCCTTCGGCGGTCCTCTACGCGATCTGCGACCGGGTCGTCGACGGCTACGAGGACGTCGGCGCGGCGCTGGAGGTCGACGTCGACGAGGTGGAGGCGTCGGTGTTCTCGCCCGAGCGCAGCGACGACTCGGTCCGTATCTACGTGCTGAAGCGCGAGATCGCCGAGATGCGACGCGCGGTGGGCCCGCTCAAGGATCCGATGAACCGGCTCGCCTCCGGGCAGATCGTCGGCGTGCCCGCGGAGACCGCGCCGTTCTTCCGCGACATCCATGACCACCTCGCCCGGGTCTCCGAGGTCATCGACACGCTCGACAGCCTGCTCTCGACGGCGTTCGACGCGCAGATCGCCAGGATCGGCGTGCAGCAGAACGGCGACATGCGCAAGATCTCGGCCTGGGTGGCGATCGCCGCGGTGAGCACCCTGATCGCCGGCGTCTACGGCATGAACTTCAAGCACATGCCCGAGCTCGGCTGGCGCTACGGCTACTTCAGCGCCCTCGCCGTGATGGTGCTGGCCTCGGCGTGGCTCTACCGGCTGTTCAAGAAGTCGGGCTGGCTGTAGCGGCGACCTCCCTGGCCCCGGCCGGATGATCAGGCGGCGAGCACGCCCGCCGCGACCATGGTCAGCGTGAACGCGCCGAGCACGATCCGGTAGACCACGAACGGCAGGTAGGAGCGGGTGCTGACGTAGCGCAGCAGCCACGCGATCGCGGCGTAGCCGACGACGAAGGAGACCAGGGTGGCGAACGCGGTCGGCCAGGGGCCGTAGACGTTCTCGCCGTGCGGGATCTCGGGGAGCTCGAACAGCCCCGCTCCCACCACCGCCGGGATGGCCAGCAGGAACGCGAAGCGTGTCGCGGCCTCACGCTCGTAGCCGAGGAACCGGCCCATGCTGATCGTCGCACCGGAGCGGGAGACGCCGGGGATCAGCGCCATCGCCTGGGCGAGGCCGAGGAACACCGCGTGCTTGACGTTCATCTGCTTGATGCTGCGGTCGTTCTTCCCCACGTAGTCCGCGATGCCCAGGATGATGCCGAGCACGATGAGCGTCGTACCGATGATCCAGAGGTTGCGGAAGTCCTCCTCGATGATGTCCTTCAGGGTGATGCCGAGGAGCACGATGGGCAGCGACCCGATGATGATGAACCAGCCCATGCGGGCGTCGAGCTTGCCGCGCCAGGAGGCGTCGTACAGCGAGCGGACCCAGGCCGAGGCGATCCGCCAGATGTCCTTGCGGAAGTAGATGAGGACGGCCGCCTCGGTGCCGATCTGGACGACCGCGGTGAAGGCGGCGCCCGGGTCGCCCCAGCCGAACAGCTCGGGGAAGATCCGCAGGTGCGCGCTGCTCGAGATCGGCAGGAACTCGGTCAGCCCCTGGAGGACGCCGAGCACAGCGGCCTTGAAGAAGTCGAGCAACGAATCTCTCCTGGTCGTGCGGGCAGACAGCGCGGCTCAGCCTACGCAGGGGTTCGTCCGGCGAGGCGCGCGCCTCGGACCCGGCGCGTCTGGATAGCGTGTCCCCCATGCAGCAGAGGTTCCTGGGCCGTACCGGTCTGCGCGTCTCCCGGCTCGGTCTCGGCACCCTCACCTGGGGTCGCGACACCGACGAGCACGAGGCCCGCGACCAGCTGATCGCGTTCACCACCGCCGGCGGCACCCTCGTCGACACCGCGGCTGGGTACGGCGACGGCGCCTCCGAGGAGCTGATCGGCTCGTTCATCGGCGACATCGTGGACCGCGACGACATCGTCCTCGCCACGAAGGCCGGCATCGGCCGCGCCCGCGGGTCCCGGGAGACCAACGTCTCGCGCGGCCATCTCATCTCCACCCTCGACGCCTCGCTCAAGCGGCTGCGTGTCGACCACGTCGACCTGTGGCAGGTGCACACCTGGGTCGACGACATCCCGCTCGAGGAGACGCTGTCGGCGCTCGACTACGCCGTCTCGACCGGACGTGCCGCGTACGTCGGGGTCTCCAACTACACCGGCTGGCAGAGCGCCAAGGCAGCCACCTGGCAGGCCGCGGTGCCCGGCCGCGCCACCCTGGCCTCCAACCAGGTCGAGTACTCCCTCCTCAACCGCTCCGCCGAGGCCGAGGTGATGCCGGCCGCCGAGCACCTGGGGCTCGGCGTCCTCCCCTGGTCGCCGCTCGGAAGGGGCGTGCTGACCGGGAAGTACCGCTCCGGGACGCCGGCGGACTCGCGGGCCGCGTCCCCGCACTTCTCCAACTTCGTCGGCGCCTACCTCACCGAGCATCATGCCCGGATCGTCGAGGCGGTCGCCCGCGCGGCGGACGGCCTCAGCTGGTCACCGGTCGAGGTCGCGCTGAGCTGGGTGCGCGACCGTCCCGGCGTCACGGCGCCGATCGTGGGCGCCCGCACCGCGGCGCAGCTGCGCGGGGCGCTCACCGTCGAGGAGTGCGTGCTCCCCGCGGAGATCGTGGTCGCGCTCGAGGACGTCTCGTCACCGACGAGCTGAGCGGGTTCTGCCGGAGTCACCCCCGGGGCCGTGGCACCATGGCTGCATGTCCCGTGCACCCATCGACACGACGCCGCGACGTCGCGCGCTGAACCCCGGGGTGGAGTACGAGTTCGACAGGTTCACGATCTCCCGCGACTTCTCGCGCAACGCCGTCACCCGGATGCTCACCGACCGGGCCGAGCACGGCGGCTGGGAGCTCGACCGGGTGCGCATCTCCCCCGACGGCACCCGCCGGGTCGTGCTGCGACGCAAGATCATCCGCCAGCAGCGAGTCCCCTACCTGATGTTCTGACCGCCCTCTCGCCGACCCGTCACTCTTGCCGCCATTTTCGCGGCGTGTCGCGGCGGCTTTGACGGGTCGGCATCGGGCGGCCGGCTTGTTCCCGGCCCAACGGCGCGCGCCCGGCTCACCAGAACCACGCATCCGAGCGGTTCGGGCGAGCAAGAACGCGCTCTGCTCGCCGGACCCGCTCAGATGAGCGACTCGGGCTCAGGCCCGGTCGAGGAACCGGTCGAAGACGCGGGCGCCGAACTCCAACGCGTCGACGGGCACCCGCTCGTCCACGCCGTGGAACAGCGCCGTGAAGTCGAGCTCGGCGGGCAGTCGCAACGGGGCGAACCCGAAGGACCGGATGCCCAGCTTTCGCCAGTGCTTGGCGTCGGTGCCCCCCGACATGAGGTACGGCGCGACCCTCGCCCCGGGATCCTCGTCGAGGATCGACGCGGTGATGGCGTCGACGAGGTCCCCGTCGAAGGTCGTCTCGAGGGCGGCCTGCTTGCTCACCCAGTCGAGGCTGATGTTCTCCCCAACCAGCTCGCTCAGCGTGTCGAAGAACTCGTCCTCGAACCCCGGCAGGAACCGTCCGTCGACATGCGCGGTCGCCTCGCCCGGAACGACGTTGACCTTGTAGCCGGCCGAGAGCATCGTCGGGTTGGTCGAGTGCCGGATCACCGCGCCGAGCATGCGGGCAGCGGAGCCGAACTCCTCGATCAGCGCCTCCGCGTTCTCCGGGGTGGCCTCCACGCCTGCGATCTCCCCGATGGCGGACAGCAGCACCTGCATCGACGGCGTCAGCCGCACCGGCCACTCGTGGCGGCCGATCCGCGCGACCGCGGCTGCGAGCTCGGTGACCGCGTTGTCCGGGTGGCGCATCGAGCCGTGCCCGGCGTTGCCCTTGGCGGTGAGCCGCATCCAGGCCATGCCCTTCTCGGCCGCCTCGATCAGGTAGACCCGCTGACCGCGGACCGTGGCGCTCCAGCCCCCGACCTCACCGATCGCCTCGGTGCAGTCGGCAAGGAGATCGCTGTGCTCGTTGACGAGGTACTCCGCGCCCTTGTGCCCACCTGCCTCCTCGTCCGCGGTGAAGCACAGGACCATCGGTCGTTCCGGTACGGCGCCCGCGCGCTGCCGTGCGCGCACGACCGACAGGAGCATCGCGTCGAAGTCCTTCATGTCGACCGCGCCCCGACCCCACACGTACCCGTCCTGGATCTCCCCCGAGAAGGGGTGGACCTGCCAGTCGTCGGCGTCCGCCGGTACGACGTCCAGGTGGCCGTGGAGCAGCAACGGGTCACCGGCGGTGCCGCCCCATCTGGCGATCACCGACGCGCGCCCCGGCTCCGACTCATGGATCTCGGGCTCGATACCGACCTCGGCAAGCAGCGTTGCGACGTGCTCGGCCGCCTTCCGCTCGCCCGGTCCGGAGCCGTCGCCGAAGTTGGTCGTGTCGATCCGGATGAGGTCACGGCAGATGTCCACCACCTCGGCCGCGGGGTCGTAACCCTGCGCGGTAGGACGGCTGTCGGGCGTTGCAGTCATGGGCCCATCCTTACAGGCCGGCGAGGCCATGGGTCGATGCGTGATCCGGTCCAGTTCTTTGCTACAGTTACCGCCGCGCTCGCAACGAAACATTGTTGCGGGGGCGACACCTTTGTCCGGGTGGCGGAATAGGTAGACGCGCTAGCTTGAGGTGCTAGTGCCCTTTATCGGGCGTGGGGGTTCAAGTCCCCCCTCGGACACAACAAGACCCCCGGGAGACCGGGGGTCTTCGTCGTTCCGGCTCACGTTCGCTCCCTTTCCTACGGCAGTGGCGGAGTGACGGAGTCGGTGACCTGGTCGACGGTGTCCTCAACTCCCTCCTGCACCTGCTGAGTGCTCTCCACGACGTCCTGCACCGGCCCTGTCGTCTCCTCGACCACGTCCTGCACCGGCTCGGTCGTCTCCTCGACCACGTCCTGCACCGGCCCCGCCGTCTCCTCGACCACGTCCTGCACCGGCCCGGCCGTCTCCTCCACGACCTCCTGCACCGGCCCGGCCGTCTCCTCCACGACGTCCTGCACCGGCTCGGTCGTCTCCTCCACCACGTCCTGCACCGGCTCGGCGACCTGCTCCACCGTGTCGGCGACCTCCCCCGTCGCAGGTTCGCCGGGCAGGCCGTCCACAGGGTCCGAAGGCGTGGGAGACCACGTCGGGTCGGCGGGTTCCATCGAGCCGTCGGTCGGAGAGGTGCCCGTTCCCGCTGTGGCGGACCCGTTGACGGTGTCGCCACTGCGGACAGCAGTGACGCCGGTCGGCGCGGGTTGGCCGTCGAGCCACGCTGGCCCAGCGGCCTGAACCCGGTCCGTGGACGCGGCCGACGTAGCGGCGCGCGCCGATCCGTCCAGAGAACCCGCATCGGCGCTCACCAGACGCGCGTCGGTCCGGTCGACGGTGCCGCGCGCGCCGGAGCCCATGCCGGCGCCAGGACTGCCGTCCGACTTACTACCCGCTTCCGGACGACGGCCCTCATCCGTGAGCCCGCTCACTGCCAGGGCGGCGCAGAACACTGCCAGTGCCATGGCGGGCCGTAGGAACGCGGGGCGCACGAGAAGTGGGGTTCGGACGGCGCGGCGGACCCCGGCACGGATGCCGAGGACCCTACGGAACGGACCACTGAGGCGCCCCAGCACGAGGACGGCGAGAGCCGACCCCACGCCGGCCGTCGGCAGCGCGGTCCAGGGCATGGACGACTCCAGGGCACGAGCTGTCGCGGTAGCCACCACTCCGACAGAGGCAGTTACGAACATGGCCCACGCCACGACGGCGCGCACCGGCCACCACGGAGCCAGCACGGCCCAAAGGAGGACGGGAGCAGTCAGGAACAAGGATGCTGCGGCGACTTCTGCCGGTCCGGCTCCGAGGAACATCCCCACCGCGCCCGAAGCGCCGGCGACCAGCGCCGCAGCCGCTACGACGCGGCCCCGGCGATCTCCACCGGAGCTCGCGGAGGCGTGCCGGCCCCGCGCGAGCAGCAGCGCGACGAGGAAAGCCGGAACGGCGAGCCCCACGGCCACCGCAAGGACAAGCGGAAGAAGCGACACGAACACAGAGGGCATTCTTGGGGCCTTTGTCGTGTTCGAAACTTCTGTCTAGAGCGCCTGGACCCAGGGACCGGCTCGGGAGGCCGCTTCAGGATCGGGACGCAGTGAGACGCCGGGTATCCCCCGCCAGGGGTGATGCCTTCGCCCGCGGACGGCGACACGGTTGTGGCGACCTGCGAGCTCGCTTGAAGGAGATGACCTCATGCACGACCACTACCCCCTCATAGCCGACCACGGCCTGATCGGCGACCTCCAGACCGCGGCCCTGGTCAGCACCGACGGGTCCATCGACTGGTTCTGCGCGCCAAGGTTCGACTCCCCCAGCATCTTCGGTGCGCTGCTCGACCATGGTCGCGGTGGCCACTTCCGAGTGCGCCCGACCGTCGAGGTCTTCACCAGCAAGCAGCTCTACTTCCCGGACACGGCGATCCTCGTCACCCGATACATGACCGAGGCAGGGGTCGGGGAGGTTGTCGACTTCATGCCGGCCACGACCAGCAAGACAGCGATGAGCCGGCACCGGATCGTCCGCATCGTCAGGTGCGTACGTGGCGAGATGACGTTCGCACTCGACATCGCACCCCGGTTCGACTACGGACGTGAGACCCACCAGACCCACCTGACCGACGACGGTGCCGTCTTCCAGGGCAGCAGCACCTCGATCACGGTCAACCTTGTCCGGGAACCTGATGACGAGCGGCTCGCCCGCATCAAGATCGACGACAGCGGCGACCTCCATGCGGAGGTCACCCTGAGATCGGGCCAGATGCGGGGCCTCGTGCTCGAGACCGGCACCGCGGGTCCGGTGAGGCAGTTCCGGGTGGCCGAGGTGCAGCGGCTCTTCGACGACACCGTGTCCTTCTGGGAGTCCTGGCTCGCCCAGTCGACGTACTCCGGACGATGGCGTGAGGCGCTCCACCGTTCCGCGATCACGCTGAAGCTCATGACGTACGCGCCCAGCGGTGGCCTCGTGGCGGCTCCCACCGCCGGACTCCCGGAGCAGATCGGCGGAGAGCGGAACTGGGACTACCGCTACACGTGGATCCGGGACGCCTCGTTCTCGGTGTACGCCCTGCTCGGCATGGGCTTCAGGGAGGAGGCAGCCGACTTCGCTCGCTGGCTGCGCGACCGGGTGCAGGAGCAGCGGGGCAGCGAGAGCGGTGCCCCGCTCAAGATCATGTACCGCGTCGACGGGTCCGGCGACCTGACCGAGGAGGTGCTCGGGCACTGGGAGGGCTACCGGGGGTCGAGCCCCGTGCGCATCGGTAACGGCGCCGCCGACCAGCTTCAGCTCGACATCTACGGAGAGGCGGTCGACAGCCTCTACTTCGCCGACCAGCGTGGGATACAGGGCAGCCACGAAGGATGGCTGCGGCTGTCCGACATGCTGAACTGGCTCACCGACAACTGGGACCAGCCCGATGAGGGCATCTGGGAGACCCGCGGAGGGAGACAGGACTTCACCTACGGGCGGCTGATGAGCTGGGTGGCGCTGGACCGCGGCGTCCGGCTGGCGACGAAGCACGGACGACCGGCCCCGGTCGACCGCTGGCGGTCACAGCGGGACGCCATCTACAACCAGATCATGGAGCGCGGTTGGAGCCCCCGCCGAAGAGCCTTCGTGCAGCACTACAAGACCGACGTGCTCGACTCGTCACTGCTGCGCATGTCGACGCTCGGCTTCATCAGCCCGACCGACCCGTTGTGGACCTCGACCCTGGAAGCGATGGACGGCGAGCTGGTCACCGACAGCCTCGTGTACCGCTACGACCCCGAGGCCTCCCCTGACGGTCTGCGCGGGTCCGAAGGGACGTTCTCCCTCTGCACGTTCGCGTACGTCGACTCGCTGGCGCGCGCCGGGCAGCTCGACAAGGCCCGCGTGATCTTCGAGAAGATGCTGACCTACGCGAACCACGTCGGGCTCTACTCGGAGGAGGTCGCACTCACCGGCGAGCAGATCGGCAACTTCCCCCAGGCGTTCACCCACCTGGCGATGATCGACGCGGCGATCACCCTGGACCGTCAGCTGAACCTGAGTGCCCCCGCCGCCCCTGTGCAGCAGGCGTACATCCCCGCTCAGCGGCCCGCTGCCGCCGAAGAGGTGCAACCGGAGCCGGCCGCCGCGGTCAACCCCGGGTGACCTTGCACGCAGCCAAGGGCCCGACGCGCGTGCAGCGCGCCGGGCCCTTCGTTCGCCCGCTCAGCCCACGGACTGGGGAACCGAGGGCGTGAACGGCAAGAGCTCCTGCTCGCCCCCACGGACGACGAGACACGTGTCCGGCGGCACCTCCTGCCAGGCTCCCTTCAGGTCTCCCAGCGGCTCAGACACGACCAGCCGCGTGTCGTCGGACAGCCTGTGCAGCACCGGGTTGTCCGGGTACTGCGCCCGGAGCGTCGAGATGTCGGCGCTGTGGAAGAGCGTCCGGGGGACACCGTCGCTGGCGTGGCGGAACGCCCACGTGGTCTCGCCGTCGGTCGTCGCGACCGTCATCTGGATCGGGTGCTCGACCCCGTGCCGGCGCCCCACCTCCTCGACGAGGCCGACCGCCTGGGCGACCGCTGCCGGCGGGTCGGCCTCCAGACCGAACGTCAACGCGAGGAAGAAGAGCAGCTCGGAGTCCGTCGAGCCCTCGATGTAGGGAAAGAGTTCAGGGTCGACGGCCAGGGTCAGCTCGCGCTTGACCGTCCGGAAGTCCGCGATCAGCCCGTTGTGCATCCACAGCCAGCGACCGTGCCGGAACGGGTGACAGTTCGTCTGCTGGATGGCGGATCCGGTGGACGCGCGGATGTGTGCGAAGACCCGGCCCGAGGACGCCTGGGCGGAGAGCTCCTGCAGGTTGCGGTCGTTCCAGGCGGGTTCGGTGCTGCGGAAGACCCCTGGCGTCTCCAGCCTTCCGTACCATCCGACCCCGAAACCGTCACCGTTCGTGGTCTCGACGCCCAGTCGCGAGTGCTTGCTCTGCACCACGAGCGAGTTCTGGGGTTTGTAGAGGAGCTCCTCGAGATTCACCGGCGAACCGGAGTACGCGAGCCAACGGCACATGTCTACGCCTCTCTCCTCCGCAGCACTCGAGGCTCCGGACCTGCCCGCTGCGGAGGGTGGGACAGGTCGCGATCAGCGCCTCCAGCGTCTCCCGCCGACGGGTCGCTGTGCCTCACCCCGCATGGGTGAACGTCGGTCTTGGTCCAGCCCGGGTCACCGCGCCGCAGTCACCGGCGGATGAGCAGCCCCCTCGGCGGCGGGGGACGACCCGTGCTCGTCCCGGTGAGCACTCCGATGCGCCTGGTGGCGTCGGTACATCCTCTGCACCTCCACTCCCCCGACCGTGTCGAAGAAGTCGACACCGGTCACCCGGGCTTCGATCAGTCCGAGGACGATGTCGGAGACGTGGGGTCGCTCCTCGTGCTGCTCTGCGGTGACGGATCTGTCGGTGTGCCTCGACATGGTCCCGCTCCTCACTCCCCCTCTGCCGTTCCCTCCAACGTCGGCCTGCGCCTTGTGAACGGACAGGGACGCAGGTCTTTGCGCCCAGGCCGATGGTCCTGAGCCGGACTCGACCGACATCAAGCCCATCCGATGCGGGTGATGGCCAGCCGTCTCGAGGGGTCCACCATGGGCACGGGGAGTCGTTGAGGGAGGACCAGAATGCTGTCTGCCCACGACCGTGAGGCGCTCGGACGGCGGCTGCAGGACTCGTTCGCGGGTCGCTGCCTGGGCACGTTCGTCGCCATGCAGGGCGTCGACCGCGCCATGGTGATCGCGTCTCAGGCGTTCACAGCGCTCATCCCGCTGCTGATGCTCGTGTCTGCATTTGCTCCACAAGGCAACCGGGACCTGGTCTCCGACGCGATCATCCGCAGGTTCGAGCTCACCGGCAGCGCTGCCGACGCCGTGCAGCAGGTATTCGCCAACTCCCAGCAAGGCTCCACCGGTTTCCTCGGCGCAGTGCTCCTGCTGTTCTCCGGCGTCTCACTCACCAGACGCATGCAGCGGATGTATGTGCAGGCCTGGCGAATCCAGCACCGCGCCGGCGTCCGGGGCTCGCTCAACGCGGCCCTGGGGCTCAGCGCCCTGCTGATCGAGATCGCCCTGCTCTACCTCGCGCGCACGCTCGTCCGCGAGCTGCCCTTCCAGTGGGTCCTGGGCGCTCCCTTGTCCCTGGGCGCGAGCCTGCTGTTCTGGACCTCGATCCCCTATCTGCTCCTGGACCGGCAGGTCCCGTGGCGTCGTCTGCTCCCTGGAGGGGCGATGGCGGCTGTCGGTGCCAGCATCTACGGCGTGGTATCCACGATGTACATGCCTCGGCTGATGGAGTCCTACAGCGAGCGGTACGGGCTCTTCGGTGTCACGCTGTCCCTGATCGGATGGTTGCTGTGCATCGCCTTCATCATCGTGGGCGCGACAATCCTGGCAGCTGAGCTCGACCGCGCACCCGAGCCGTGGGCCCGAAGCCTCAGGCGCGTACTCGGCTCGGAGCCTGCCACCGGGACCGACCGGCGGAGGTACGGCGAGGCGGACGTCCTCGACCAGGACGACTAATGGGGCACACGTCGGCGAACGAAACGGCCGGGCCGGACTACTTCCGGTGGCGGTGATCTGTCGGTCGGCTCTCGGCCACGAAGTACTTGCTGGGATCTCCCGCAGCTCGCGCTCCCGCCGCCAGCCACGCCGAGAAGCCACTGGCGTTCCGGCGCTCGAGCTCATCGAGGAGTTCTTGGCGCCTCTGTGCCACGCGGAGCGTCCAGGTCGGCGCGTGTACGCGCTGCAGGGCGACGTAGGTCTTGCGCCAGGCCAGGCACAGGCTGGCGTCGTCCAGGGACGCCGGCTCGCTCGCCATCCAGGGCTGGCCCACGAACGGAGGCTCGGCCGCCTGCGATGCACCTGCCCAGCCCTCATACCCGGTGTCGCTGGTCGCCGTCACAAGGTGCGCGGCCTCTTCGGGCGACCCGAACGGTCCTTCGGGTCCCATACCCTGCTGGAACCGGTGGTACCACCGCAGGCACCATCTGACCACCGACGGCGAAGCAACCGTCATCGCGACCGCGACAGCCGCGCCCCAGGCCCCGAAGCGGCTCATCAGTCCGGCAGCGGCGACCACGGCCGCACCGGACATGGCGCCCACCCACAACGCACGTCGCCACGGTCGGCTCTCGCCTGGCTTGAGCGGGACCAGTGCGACGGACACACCGACGCACGCTGCGAGCACCAGGATGGTCAGCACCCCGCCGACCGAAAGGGCGTCGATCGCCGCCCACGTGCCGATGGCGCCGAACAGGACGACGCCGGAGAACCATGCGGTTCGGTATCTCGCCATAGCCCACCCCTTGCCGAGTCAGGCCGCTCGACCTTTTCCTTGTATGCCACCATGCGCCGGCCGCCGTGGACCGGGCAGAGCCATTGGTCCCATGAGGTGAGGGACGTACGCATCACCCTCTCCGGATGAGCACGGAACCAGCTCCCGCGATGGACCTTTGACGTAGAGATCCGGGACCTTCCACCGTGCCGGATCGGCCCGTCGTAGCAGACCCTCGAGAGAAGACAGCACCGATTCCGAGAGCGAGAACCGCCATGCGTGACCGCGAACGAGGAAACCGCCGGCCCGGCCACGCGCTTCGTCGGCGTGCCACAGGTCCGGACGCCACCCCCACTCGTGAGCAGCTGGGCCGGCATGCGCAGCGCTATCTCGCCGGCGCGGCGCTCGTGGTCCTCGCTGCCGGCATCGTCCACGAGACCGGGTACCGCGAGCACCTCTGGCAGTACGTCGCCATCGCCGCGGCGCTCACCCCACAGGTGCTCGTCGACCTGCTGGCGATGGGAGACGAGCAGCGACGTTCTCGGCTCCGAGTCTCCACACGTCCGGCCCTGGTGCCCCTCCTGGCGACCGGCGCGCTGGTCGTCGGCGCCACGACCACCTGGCTGTCCGCACATGCGGTGGCGGCGGCGGTCGCGGGTCTGAGCGCCGCGGCAGGACTCGCCGTGGCCGGCAGCCCGATCACGGTCAACATTCCCTCACGCGGCGGCAGCTAGGCCACGCGGCTGCTAGCCCCGCTTGCTCGCCCAGGTGACCGGGACGTCCGCACCGCCCTCCTGCGAGACCCGCTCCCCCATCCGGACGTACGCCGGTTGAGGAAGCAGCTTGCCGGCCACCAGCGCCTCCCCCATCCGGAACGACGTCGCGCCCGTCATCAGGCCCGGGGGCACGAACGAGAAGAGCCTCGACAGGTCCTGGACGTCGGCCGCGGAGTTCATCCTCATCAGCAGGAGGTTGTCGCACTGGGACACCACGTTCTCGTGGACCTTGTGCGGCCGCTGCGTCGACGTGAGCAGGTACAGCCCGTACTTCCGTCCCTCTGCCGCGATCTGCACCGCGCGGTCGGTCGATATCCCCGTGACCTCGTCCGGCGGCTCTGCGGGGCAGATGTTGTGCGCCTCGTCGACGACCACCAGGCACGGGGTGCGCCCGAGCCGCGTGGACCACAGTGTCGACAGGACCGCCGCTGCCACGACACGCTGCTCCTGCACGGTGTCCAGCGAACCGAGATCCACGACCGTGCAGCGGGCAGACGGGTCACGCAGCTCGTGGACCAGTGACGGCTGGTCCGGGCTCCACAGGCCCCATTGGAGGATCCCGAGGTTGGCGGCGCGCATCCCCAGGGCGCGGGCGCCGGGGGTCTCGCCCTCGAGGAGCTGCTCGGGCCGAGTGATCAACGGTCTGCCATCGTCTTGCACCACGAGCAGCTCGTGGAGCACGGCGTACTCCTCCCGGTCGCGGATGGGATCGAGCCCGAGCACCGCCGCCTGCACGCCGGGTTCGAGGTCGGCGAAGCGTAGGTGCAGCGCGTGGTCCGCTGACGGCGCGTTGCGCCACACCGAGATCCCGCCTGCCGCCTCGGCGTAGCGGGCCGCCAGCACGGGGTCGGCATCGTCCCGCACGCGGGAGAGCCCGACGTAGTCGGAGTTCGGGTCCAGCACCACGATACGCAGACTGGTCTCCGCGAGGACCCGTTCGAGCAGCAGGCCCAGCGAGTAGGTCTTGCCTGATCCGGACTGTCCGCACATGAAGGTGTGGCGGTTGAGCCCGGCGCTGTCCAACGTCGCGTCCACGCCGGGTGCGAGCAGGAGCTCCCCCACCGTGAGCCGAGCGTGTTGCGGATTCAGCTGTCGGGCGAGCCAGCCTGCAACCTCGCCCGGCTCCGCCTCACGCACGGACGCGTCGTGGAAGGGCGCGCCGTCCGGGTCCAGGACGACTCCCACACCCTGGGCGAAGCGGATGAGGATGCCTGCGCCTGCACCGGTGACTGCCTCACCGGCCGCAAGCTGTTTGCCCATTCCCAGGTCGGTGATCTGTCCGAGCCATGCGCGACCGCCTGCCTCGAGCATCACGTAGCCGCCTCGCTTGAGGGTGAGAAGGTGCAGTGAGGTCTGGAACTCGAACGAGCGGCCGTCCAGGGATGTCGCCAGCGGCAGGACGCTGCGCTCGATCTGCTCGCGAACGGATCGATAGCTCTCCATCCGCGCCGCGAGCGGCGGCTCGACCGCGCGAGGGTCAGCACCCGGCGAGAACGTCTCGGACATCGGCTTCTCCTTGGACTCGATGCTGCACATCTCTCACGTCACACCGGCCGGTGCGTCCTCGGTGACCCCGACCGCTTCCGCTCCCGGCTGACGGTCCGGTATGCCCTTGGAGACGAACAGGGCGAGTAGTGCGATAAGCGCCAGCACGGCCAGAGATGCCGCCAAGCCGTCGAGCCGGGCCTCCTCGTTCTCCTCGACGATCGCCGTGGCCGTGGCACCGGTCACGCCGGCATCTGCCAGCGAGCTGCTCAGGGCGTCGTCGGGGATGAACGGGACGCCTCCTGCGAGCTCGACCTGTGCACTGGAGGCGAGCTGCTCGGGAACCGCAGGGTTGGTCTCGATCCCCTCGAAGAACGAGGTCGTGAGCCCGGAGATCAGCACGGCGCCGGCGAGCGCTGTTCCGATGGCGGCACCGAGAAAGGTGACGGTGTTCTGAAGGCCGCCCACTTCCGCGGTCTCCTCGTCCGGCACGGAGGACACGGTGACGCTGCCCAACTGGGACGCCAGGGCTCCGATCCCGACCCCGGCGAGAAGCATCGGCAGGGTGACCACCTCGGCACCGACCCCGACCTCGAGAGCGGCTGCCAGCACCGTGATGCCGACGAACAGCGCGCCGAAGCCGAGCCTGACGACGGTGCGCGGCGACACGTCGGGGAAGAACTTGGGCACACCGACCGCGGTGACGAGCAGAGCAAGGGAGAGCGGGAGGAGCCGCAGTCCGGTCTGGATCGCGGAGAGGCCCAGCGCGACCGAGAGGAACAGCGGCACGGCGAAGAACAGGCCGGCCTGGAGCAGGTACTGGAAGAAGAACGAGGTGAGGCCACCACGCAGCAGCCTGTTGCCCAGCATGGCGGGGTCGATCAACGCCGATGCTTGGGTGGACAGACGGTGCCGCTCCCACGCGACGAACACGCGAAGGACCACACCTCCCGCGAGGACCAACCAGATCACCGGCGAGAGACCCAGCCACTCGGGGGCGTCCGGCTTGGGGTTCACGAACCCCCAGACGCCCGCCCGAAGGATGCCGAAGACGATCAGCCCCAGCCCCAGCGCGGACAGGCCGGTGCCCACGAGGTCGAGTCGGACGCCCGGCTCGGGCGGCGCGTCGGCCAGTCGTTTGGTCAAGGCGAGGATGACCATGACCACCACGACCTCACCGGCGAAGACCCACCGCCATGAGGCGTAGGTCGTCATGAGGCCGCCGATGAGCGGCCCGACGGCCACCGCTATGGCTCCGAAGGCGGCCACCGTGCCGTAGGCACGAGGCCGTTCGGAGCGCCCGAAGTTCGACGCCACCAGGGCGACGGTTGCCGGCATGATCAGGGCGGCACCCATGCCCTCCAGCAACGACCAACCGATGAGCAGGACCGTCAGGTTCGGCGCCAACGCCGTCGTGAACGAACCGGCCCCGTAGATGACACACCCGAGTGCGAAGGCGCGCTTCCGCCCGAGGATCTGTCCGACCTTGCCTCCGGTGATCATGAGCGACGCCATGACCAGCATGTACAAGGTGATGGCCGTCTGGATGCCCGTGACCGTCGTGCCGATGTCCTCGGCCACGGTCGCGATCGACACGTTCATGACCGAGCTGTCCAGAGCCATCAGGAACTGACCCGACGCCAGCGTCATCAGGACGACCCCGGACGCACGGACGCCGGCTGATGACGTCGCCGCCCGGTTCTCCATCAGCGCCCGCTTCCCGCACGACCGTGCTCTCCGCGGTAGGAGCAGCCACCCTGGTGCGGCGCTCCCGCCACCACTGACGAGCGACAGGACTGCAGCCGGTGCCGCCGAACCCCTCGGCGGCACCGTCGTGTCAGCGGCTCAGGCCTCATGCCGGGCCTCCTCCGAGCACCGCGATGGCGGCAACCGTGGCCCCGTGCGCCTGCAAGAAGACCGCGAGGTCGACGAGGTCTGTTTGAGCCCGGGTCCTGACGATCGTGTGGAGCTGTGCGGGTCCGGTCCTGCACGGCTTCAGGGCCTCCCGGAGCGCGGGGCCGATCGGTCCGACGACGGTGAACTCGTAGACGGCCGGCACACCTGCACCGGTACCCGTGCTCACTCCTGCTCCTCGTCCTCGAGGCGGTCACCGACCACAGGGACACGCCGGACCTCCACGACCTCGAGCCCATAGGCTCGAAGCCGGTGGAGAAAGCCGTGCAGCTCCGCCTGGTCGGCGAACCGGCCACTGAGCACCGTCCGGAACTCGTGCTCCACGATCTCGATCTCGCCGACCTCGTCGAGCAGCTCCTCGGTGGGAACCAGCCCGGTCAGGCGAATCTCGTACGTGCGGTCAGCCATGGACAACCCCTACGAAGCAGAAAGGCTCACGACAAGGAGAGCCCATGCCTGTCGAGCCTGCCTCACCCCAGGAGGATGATCAGGGCTCAGGCGCTGACCAGGCCGAGCTCGCGCGCCTTCCGGACCGCGGCGTTCCGTCGGTTCACACCCAGCTTCCGCAGGACACTCCGGACGTGCGTCCGCACCGTGTTGACCGACACGAACATCTTCGCGCCGATCTCCTCCGTGGTGAGCAGCTGCTCCAGGTACCCGAGAACCTCCAGCTCCTTGGGAGTGAGGGTCTCGACCATCCCGGATGCCAGCTCAGCAGGCCCGGCCGGCGAAGCGGCCACGTCGTGGAGCGAGGAGGCCTCCGCTCCCGGGACTGTCGGATCCGTGAGCCACCGATGATGCAACAGCAGGTCGGCGTTCATGGTCAGGAGCTGACCGATCGCCGGTCCCGCCTCACGGAACGGCCTGCGCAGCTCCTCGGCCGCGGCCAGTCGCAGGGAGCGGTCGAGGAGGGAGCGAACGCGCCCCTGCGAGCTCGCTCGCGAGGCCAGCAGGGCCTGGACCAGCAGCTTCGAAACGCGTGCCTGCAGTGGGAGCGGTACCTCGGGCACGAGTGTCAGGAGCTCGGCGGCCACCACGTCCGCATGAAGCTCGGCCTGGGCCTCGGCCGCGACGATCACCGCGCCGGGCGTGAGGTGCCCGTCCCCCCCGAGCACCTCGAGTGCCGTCTCCGGGCTCCCCCCGGCCAGCGCCACCCGAGCCGCTTCAGCGCGTAGCGTCCTCGCGGTCGTGGCATCGGTCAGCGAGATGCTGTCGGCCGCCGCGATGAGTCGCGTTCTTGCGGCCTCGACCTCCCCGTTCATGCGTTCGAGACCGGCTCTGACCTGCTCGACGAGCGTGTTACAGATTGGATCAACGGCCAGGCCGACCGGAGGCGTCACGTACGCAAGATGCTGATACGCCGTCGTCCGGTCGTACTGTTCGATGGCAACCTGAGCCAACGCGACGTGCGCCTCGGCATCAGCGACAGCCGGGCCCCCCTCCCCCGCGGCACCCAAGGAGAGTGCCGCGGTCCTGCAGGCCCCCGAGAGGTCGCCGTTCAGAGCGTGCGCGACAGCGGTGTAGCCCAGGCACCGGGCGCGGAAAGCCGGGTACGGGAGGATCGCTTCCCCGGACGCGGCCTTCCACAGGGCCTCGCACGCAAAGTCCAGCTTGCCGGCTCGAATCATGGCGACACCACGGGTGAAACCGACCAGGGCCTCGACCTCGGCTGCGGATCTGGTCACCGGGGTCCCGGCGGGTACCGGCCTCGCATCAAGGGCGTGTCCGGCCTCCGCGGCCAGGGTGGCGGCAGTTGCCGCGTCGTCCGTGAACGACGCACGCGCGGCATCCACGACGCTGATCGCGAGCGACGCGCCGCCCTCAGGATCACTCACGCCACACTTGCGGGCGAGGATGAGCTCCTGAGCACAGCCGTCGCGGTCATCGGCTGCGAGGGCAGCCGCAGCCCGGATGACGCTGGCCTCCGCCGAGGCCACGTCGCGCGGCATCGCCTGGATCGCGCCGCGGAGAGCCCCTGCGCTTCCCTCGAGCAGCACCCGACCAACCATCAGGTCGTCGACGAGCTGCAGCGCGAGCTCGTCCCACGCACCGACGTCGACGAGGTGCCGTACCGACTGCTCTACGGCACCCGTCCGCCGGAACCAGCGTGCCGCCCTCCGGTGCAGCTCTGCGGCCACATCCGGTGCTTCGTAGGCAAGTCGGGCACGGAGGAGGTCTCTGAAGAACGGGAAGTAGCGGTATGACCCGGGCTCCTCTGGCACCGGCTCGATGAAGGCGTTCGCCCGGGCCACCTTGGCCAGAGTGCGCACTGCCCCGGGACCCTTGAGCGCCTCGACCAACCCCGGAGAGACGACGTCGGTGACGGACGTCGCGAGGAGGAAGTCCCGGACCTCCGGAGTCTGTACGTCGAGCACCTCGCCGACCAGGTACTCGTTGATGTCGCCAGCGTGGCGGAGGACTGTGCCGACCGCCTGCTCCGGCGCCGGTGCGGAGGCGAGCGCACGAGCGGAGAAGACAAGGCCTGCGGCCCAGCCCTTGACCCGCCGGTTGAGATCGTGGACCGACTCCGCGCTGAGGGTGACGCCCAGCCGGGACAGGAGCCGGGCGGCCTCCACGTCGGTCAGGGCGAGATCCTCGCCCCGAACCTCTACCAGGTCTCCCGCCAGGCGGTACCGGTAGAGCGGCAACAGAGGGTCGACCCTGCCCACGAGAACCAGGCGCAACCTCCCAAGGGTGTGCCGGAGCAGGAAGTCGAGCTCGCGCGCGAGTGGCAGCGAGACCAGCTCGTACCCGTCAAGCACGAGCGTCCACCTGCGGCCGGTCTCCACCAATGCCGCGGCGACCGCCATCACGTTCTTCCGACCCACGAGAAGGTCGTCCGACTCTCCGGTCCGGACTGGTGGAACGGCCAGCCCCAGCCTGTGCAGGCACTCGAGGACGTCGGGCCAGAAGTCGGCCGTTTCCCCCTCCTCGAACGTGATCCACCCGGTTGCCGGTGCCTCCCCTGCCGACCGGCGCACCCATTCGGCGACCAAGGTGGTCTTCCCGGTTCCCGCGGGACCGCTCACCAGGACCAGCGGACGCTCGTCCGCGGCCGAAAAGGCATCCAATAGGCGTCGTCGGGATACGTGGGACCGGCTGAGCTCTGGGACTCCGAACCTGGCCTCGGTGATCATCTCGTTCGCCGTGGGGGCGGGCGCGGGGACAGTGGGGCGGGGGCTGGACGTCATGGAGACGAACCGTCTTTCTCCACATGGCCCGAAGGACTAGGGGCGCGTCAATGACTTGGAGCGTCAGCTCACTGCCATTCTCCGGCCGGCCTCATTTGGATCCCATGGCCTGTTCGGGTCCGACGCGGGGACCTAGGGCTCGATCTTGTGCATCCCGGGCGCAAACGGAGTCGCAAATGCGCCGGTTCGGCCGGGAATGCTCTTCCCACACACTGGACCAGACCATCGTGAAGTCATCCCCGGCGCATGATGCGTCCTGAGCCTCCTGGGGTGACCGTGGACTGGTCCAACTGACAACTCAGGAGGCTGAGATGAGCGAGTCGCCACAGGCCAAGACAGCGGGGAAACCGAGGTGCCAGAGCAGACCCGCGGCATCGAGGAGCAGAGCAAGACGTACGCGCCCCGCCGACGTGCTGAGGTACCGCCGCAAGAGCCAACGGGCTGGGTCGGCTGGATCGCCTTCGCCTCGATGATGATGATCATGGTCGGGTCGTTCCAGGTGATGCTCGGCCTCACGGCGCTCTTCAGCAGCGACTACTTCCTCGTCGGCGAGGCCAACCTCCTGGTGTCGGTCGACTACACAGCGTGGGGCTGGGCCCACATCGCCCTCGGCGCCCTGGCGATCGGGGCGGCTTTCGGCCTCCTGGCCGGGCAGATGTGGGCTCGGGTGGTCGGCATCGCGATGGCCGGACTGAGTGCGATCGTCAACCTGGCCTTCGTTGCGGCCTACCCGCTCTGGTCCGTCATGGTCATCGTGCTGGACGTCCTGGTCATCTACGCCATTGCGATGCACGGTAAGGAAGCGAAGGCTCTGGTCTGATGAATGACGCCGGCGAGCTCGAACGCCTACGAGCCCGCGTCGCCGAGCTCGAGAGCCAGCTCACCCAGACCGAGCCCACGCAGCCGCGAGCCCAGCAGCATCGCAGGTCGGCATGGTGGGGGTGGCCTCCGCCGTCCTGATCGTCCTGGCCTGTGTGCTCGCACCACTGTCGGTCACCTCGGTCTGGGCCAGCATGCAGCTCTCCGACACCGAGCAGTACGTCGAGACGGTCGCGCCGCTCGCGGAGGACCCGGCGGTGCAGCAGGCACTCGCCGACGAGGTGACCCGCGTCGTTCTCGAGAACCTCGACGTCGAGGCCCTGACCACCGATGCGCTGGAGACGCTCGCCAGCCTGGAGAACGTACCGCCGCGGGTGGCCACGGCTTTGCCGGCTCTTGCGGTGCCGATCTCCAACGGCATCGAGAGCTTCGCGCGGGACCAGGTCGGCAACGCGCTCGCGAGCCCACAGTTCGCCGAGGTCTGGGCCCAGGTCAACCGCGTCGCCCACGAGCAGGTCGTCCGACTTCTGGAGGGCGAGCAGGGTGGCGCCGTCTCCGCTCAGGGCGACACCATCACGCTCAACCTCGGCCCGATCATCACGCAGGTGAAGGATCGCCTCGTCGCGCAGGGCTTCGGCCTGGCCGCCAACATCCCGGAGGTAGACCGCTCCTTCGTGCTGGTCCAGTCCGAGGCCATCCCCCGGGCCCAGGGCTTCTACAGCGCCCTGAACACGTTGGGCGCGTGGCTGCCCTTCATCGCCCTGGCGACGTTGGCCGCCGGTGTCCTGCTCGCCCGGGACAGGAGGCGCGCGCTGTTGCGCGGTGCGCTCGGCGTCACGGGTGCCATGCTGGTGCTCGCTGTCGGCCTTGTCGTCGCGCGGTCCCTCTACGTGGACTCCACGCCGGCGAACATCCTGACTCCCGAAGCCGCCGGCACCGTGTTCGACACCCTCGTGCGCTTCCTCCGCACCGCGCTCCGCGCGCTGGCGGTGCTCGGCCTCGTCGTGGCCCTGGCTGCGTTCCTGAGTGGTCCGTCCTCGTCCGCCGTACGGTCCCGCGACGTCCTGACGCGGGGCATTGGGTCGCTCCGGGGTGGTGCAGAGGCCGCGGGGTTCCAGACCGGTCGCGTGGGGACCTGGACCTATCGACACCGGCAGGCGCTCCGGATCGCCGCTGCCGCGGCGGGCGGCCTGTTCCTGATGTTCTCGTCACGGCCGACCGGCTGGCTCGTCGTCTGGACCGCGGTGGTCGTCCTCCTGGCCCTCGCCGTCATCGAGTTCCTTGCGACCCCGCCCGGCGAAGGCGGCGAGGTGCCGCCAGGTCCGGAGGAGGTCGCGCTTCCGACGCAGGTGCAACGCAGCATGGCCGAGGAGGCCGCTGAGGCCGAGTCCAAGACATTGCAGTCCTCGCGCAAGGGGATGCCGTGACCACACCGACTCAGCACCCGACTCCGCAACCGGACTCTGCAACCCGACCACCGGGGAGGCAGCAGGCGCCGACTCCTTCCTACGGAGCGACCACCTTCGGCGGCATGCTGATGCTGCTCGCGGGGACGCTGCACCTCCTGCAGGGACTGGTCGCGTTGGTCAACGACGAGTTCTACGTGAGCCGGCGACGCAGATGGTCGAGCTCGACCTCGTCGCGTGGGGCTGGATCCACGTGGTCTTCGGGGTGCTGGTCGCATCGACAGGGGCCGCGCTGGTCGGCGGCCGGCGCGGCGCAAGGATCCCTGCGGTCCTCCTCGTGGCTCTGAGCATCGTCGTGAACGCGATCTGGTTTGCCCACTACCCGTTCTGGAGCGCGACCGTGATCGCGCTCGACGTCTTCGTGATCTGGGCGCTGATCCCGCAGCGGGAGGCAGGCGCCGAGCACGAACCGGGCAGGAGCGATAGATGGCGCACGCCGCACGCCCGCCCTCGACCGTCCCAACCGCTGGCGGTGCGCGAGGGACGTCGGCCTGGGTTGGCTGGGTGCGCTTCGCCGGCTTCGCAATGTTCCTGCTCGGAGCGTTCCACGTTCTCAAGGCGTCGCGGCGCTGGCACGAGAGGAGTACTTCGTCGTCACCAGCACCGGGTCGCTCGTCGACCTGGACTACGCCGGGGGATGGGCGCTCATCGTCGTCGGCACGCTCGATCGCCGTCGCCGGCGTCATGGTCTTCGTCGCCACCGCGTGGGCCAGGGCCGTGGTGTCGCGGTCTCTCTGCTCAGCGCGGTAGGCAACATGGCGCTGATCGGGCACTCCCCGGTCTCGGCCATGCTGGTCATCAACCTCGACGTGGTTGTGATCATGGCCCTCACCGTCACGGGGTCGGAGATCAAGGCCGGCGAGTAGAGGTCACCGCTGTGGAGGATGGGACCGGCTGGCGGTGGTGTCCCGACGATCGAGGCGTGACCATGTTAGAATGAGCCGCACGCACCACTCCCGAGTCCGCTGCCCACCGCGGCATCTCGCCGGTCGACGTCGCCGCGGGCGCCTCCGGGCTCGTGCTGGAGACAGCGACGCCTGGCCGCCCGGGCCGCTCGGCCCCTGCTCGGCTCCGCGGCCAGGACCGCACTGCGTCCGCCGCTGGTTCCCCGAGCAGCTGCAGCCCGTGCGCGTGGTCGTCGCTCGTCGCCGGCCGTGGCTCGGCGCAGCGGCAGGCGCTCGGCGACGCGGTCGCGGGTGCTCGACGTACTCGTTCCCCCAGGTGCTGGTCGAGGTGCTGAAGTCGTGCTCGGCTGACCGAGCTGATCCTCCGGCACGTCGATCTCGACGAGGTGGTCGCGGCCGTCGACCTCGACGCCGCCGCCGGGAGGCTCGACCTGGCCGCCATCGTGGAACGGGTCGACCTGGACTCCGCGGCGCGCCGGCTGGACATCGCCGCGATCCTGGACAGGGTCGACGTCGCCGCGGTCGTCGACCGCGTTGACGTCGACGCCGTCGTCGGCCGTGCCGACCTCGAGGCGATCGTGAGGCGGGTCGACGTGGACGCCGTCGCCCGGCGCCTGGATCTCGAGGCGGTCCTCGACCGGCCGGACCTCACCGCCGCGATCCTGCGGCACCTCGACCTCGACGCGCTGGTCGAGGCCATCCTCGCCCACATGGACCTGGTCGCCCTGGCCGAGGAGATCATCGACGGCGTCGACCTCCCGGAGATCATCCGTGACTCGACAGGTGCCATGGCGTCCGACACGGTCCGCGGCGCGAGGATGCAGGGCATCGCCGCCGACGAGGCGGTCGGACGAGCGGTCGACCGACTGCTGCTCCGACGGGGCCGCCGGACGCCACCTGTTGCGGTCGGGACCGAGTCGTCGACGAACCGCACCACGCAGGGCACAGTTCCATTCCAGAGCGACCCAAGACGATGAGGTAGCCATGGCCGAGCGCGGGGTGACGCCCATCCCGCGTGAGGCGCGCCGAGTCCGGGCCAGCCGGCCGGCCTGATCACGCGCGGGGTGGCTGCGGTGATAGACGGCGGCATCGTGGTCCTCGCGCTGCTGCTCACCTACGCCGCGTTCGCGGGCGTGGTCTTCCTGCTCAACCCGCGCGAGTTCGACTTCCCCACCACCACCCTCCTGCTCAGCCTCACGGCTGCTTCGCTCGCCGCCGTCGCGTACCTGAGCGTCTCGTGGTGGTTGAACGGCAGGAGCTACGGGGCCCACCTGATGGGGCTGCACGTCGTCGACCGCCGTGGCCGGAACCTGCGGCTCGGCCTGGCCCTGGGACGAGCGGTATTCTGCGTCACGTTCCCCGCGGGCCTGACGCCTGCGGCCCTCCTGGACAGCCGCCACGACGACCCGTGCGATCACGCCCACCAGCATGAGCCCGCCGATCATCTGCAACGTCGTAGCCCCCCGTGCCATCTGGGAGACCGCGTGGATGTCACCGAACCCCACGGTCGCGAAGACAGTGACCGTGTAATACAGCGCGTCCAGCTTGGTGAGCGGTTCGGACCAGCTGTCCGGGTCCCTCGAGGCCATCACGAAGTAGATGGAGGCGAAGGTGACGAGGAACAGGGGAACGGACACCATGACGCCGCCCACCGCCGTCGCTCCGGGGTAGGGCGACCTCAGGATGCCGCGAATCTGCCAGGTGAGCAGAGCAGCAACCATGCCAAGGCCGCCGAGGACCGCCACGATGCCGTTCAGCTCGATTCGGCCCGACATCGGGGCCAGGAAGTACCCGGTGACGATGCTCAGGGCAACCAGCGCAGAACGGAGCACCTGGGTCATGGCGAGCCGCCGCCGGGTCCCCGCCGGAAGTGCCTCCCATTCCGGCCCGGCGACCACTCTCATGTCGCACCCCTCGCGCGGCCGCGCCCCGTCGGCGCGGTCAGACCAACGCCTTCTCCTTCAGGCGCTCGTACTCGGGCTGCGAGATGACGCCCGCGTCCAGCATCGCCCGGGCCTGGGCGATCTGGTCGGTCGGCGTCTGCTTCCCTGCGACCTCCCGGATGTAGGCGTCCTGCGCCTGCTTCATCGACTCGGCGTGCCGCAGCGACCGTTCGGACATGCCCTTGCCACGGGCGACCAGGTAGACCAGCGAGGTCACGATCGGCACGAAGATCAGGGCGAAGATCCAGACAGCCTTGACGAATCCCGACGTCTCCTTGTCGCGGAAGAGGTCGGTAATGATCGAGAACATCACCATCAGCAGCGCGACCAGCGCGTAGGTGATGAGGATGAACCACACAACATCCCAGAACGACATCTGAGTTCCTTTCGGTACGCCGGGGTCTCGACCTCAGTGTGGACACCGCGACACGCCGAGCGCCTCACCTGCTGCGGGTGATAGATGCCGACCCGGTGTCCCCTCTCGGCCCCAGCGCCACGGATCATCCCGAGCGGATGACGCGGCCCGCGGCGGCCGGAGGTAAACACGTACTCGTAGGCATTCAGCTGCGCCAGGACACCGCGCCGCACCGGAGACCGGAGCCGATGATGGCAACCACCTCTTCCCGATCCAGCACGCCCCAACGCGAGTACAGCGGCGGTGCGGTGGGCCTCATCGCGTTCGCCGGCGTTCTCATGCTCCTGACCGGGGTGCTGCACGCGCTCCAGGGGATCGTCGCGCTGGTGAACGACGAGTTCTTCGTCTACGGCGAGGAGTACGTCTTCGAGTTCGACGTCACGACCTGGGGCTGGGTGCACCTCATCCTCGGTCTGGTCGTGGCGGGCGCAGGGCTGGCGCTCTTCCAGGGCGCGACGTGGGCGCGCGTCGTCGCAGTCGCCCTGGCATCACTGAGCATCG
This sequence comes from uncultured Actinomycetota bacterium, assembly GCA_963700365.1. GTDB lineage: Bacteria > Actinomycetota > Actinomycetes > Propionibacteriales > Nocardioidaceae > Nocardioides_C. Next base: position 127,405 of record CAVOXG010000002.1, read on the forward strand.
TCGCCAGCTTCCTGTGGATGCCCTTCTACCCCTTCTGGAGCCTGATGCTCGTGGCCTTCGACGTCTTCGTGATCTGGGCCGTCACCGCCCACGGGCGCGACATCAAGCGGCTCTGAGTGGCAAGGCCAAACCGACGACAGGAGACGCGCAATGACCCAGACAGCAACCGAAGTCCACGGCCCCATCGACTTCCTGCTCCTCGAGTTTCCGGGCGACCGGCTCACCGGCGAGGCGGCGACCGCCCTCCGCGACCTGGTCGAACGAGGAATCGTCAGACTTTACGACCTGCTGGTCATCAGCAAGGCGGAGGACGGTTCGGTCGAGGCCCTGGAGCTGAAGGACCCGGCAGGGGCGGGCGGTTTCGAGTACTTCGCGGGAGCACGCTCCGGGCTGCTCGGTGACGAGGATCTCCGCGACGCGGCGGACGCGATGACGCCGGGCACGGTGGCCGCACTGATCGTCTACGAGAACAGCTGGGCGATCCCGTTCGTCGCGGCGGCCCGTAACTCCGGGGGCGAGGTCATCGCGAGCGCACGGATCCCTGCGTCCGACGTCATGGACGCGCTCGAGGCCCTCGAATCGACCAGCTGAGGAGAAGAAATGCCCGGACTACTGAGAGGTGTCGCCCGCACCGCCGTCGTGGCGGGTACCGCAACGGCCGTGAGCGGCCGTGTCCAGCGCCGTCAGGCCGAGAAGTTCGCCGACCGGGACGCCCAGATCATGGCCGACCGGGAACAGGCCTACGAGCAGCAGGCCGCTCCCCCGCCGCAGGCACCGGCCGAGGCGGCGCCGGCGGCCTCGGACACGATCGAGCAGCTCAAGGCTCTCGCGGAGCTGAAGGCACAAGGTGTGCTGACCGAGGAGGAGTTCGCCGCGCAGAAGGCGAAGATTCTCGGCAGCTGATCGAGGCGGGCAGATGCGGTCGGACCGCACCTGCCCCTCTCCCCCGGCCCCGTGAACCGGCCTAGCGCTGGTCGGTGATCAGCCCGCCGGTGGTCGGCTGGAACGGGTTCTGTCCGTGGTCGATCGCGTACTGCTTGAGGTACCCGTCCTTGCCGAGCACCTTGATCCGCTCGTTGATCTTGGCGGCCTCCGCCTTCTCGACCGCGATCTGCGCGTTCGCCGCGGCCTCGCGGGCAGCGGCTTCGGCCTCGGCGGCCTTGGCCTTCGCCACCGCCTCCTGCTGCTTGACCAGCGCGTTCTTGATCTCCTGCGGCGGCTCCGGCTTCTGCAGCGTGATCGCGAAGTTCTTGAAGAACTCGACGCTGCCGTCGGTCTGCCGGTTCACCAGGTCCGGGAGGGCTTCGAGGACGTCCCGCTCCCACTCGGCCTTCTTGGCCGGGTTCGTGTACAGCTCGGTGTAGGTGTAGTCCTGGCCCGCCCGGTCGATGGCGGTGTCGAGAGGCCTGGCGATGTACACGCTGAGCATCCGGCTCCATCCGGCGGATCGCTCGCTGTTGCCGTTCATGTAGGCCTGGTAGCGGTTGCCGATCAGCTCGTGGAACCGCTGGAGGACTCCCCCGGGGAACGTCTTCCCGTCGATCTCGGTCGACTCGCACGAGGTGTCGAGCAGGAAGTTCGCGACACCGTCGACGGTCATCTCGATCCCGTCCCTGGTCACGAACGTGATCGGGTCCCCGTCGCCGCCACGGTCGAAGACGAAGTTGGTCTGCGAGGACGGGTAGTAGAAGTGCAGGTCGCCGGGCCCGTCGAAGGTACGCGTCGACGGGCCGATGCAGTCGGCGAACTTCTTGCTCGACAGGGCGCCACCCTTGTAGTGCAGGGCGACCTGGTCGGGTGCGGTCGAGGCGGTGGAGGGACCTGCGACAGCGAAGGCCATCAGCGCTCCGACGAGCACGACGACCAGGACGATGAGGGCCTTGACCCATCCTGGGACGCCATGGCGTACAGCGCCGAGGTTCTGGTTCAGCGTGGTCACGGCAGTTCCTTGCGGTAGGTGGCGGCGCGGATCTTGTCGATGAAGATCGTGGACAGGTGCGGGTCGATGTCGCGGTGCTCCCACGCGGTCTCGCGCAGGTCGTCGATCAGCGCGTCCCGCGCGTCGAGGGCTCCGAGAAGCTCACGCGGTGGCGTCCGGCCGGCCGAACCGAGACCGTAGCCGACCACGAAGGAGACGATGACCGCGCCGACGGCAAGCACGAGGAGGACCAGGATCACCGGGGACATGACCCCGTACTATGCCGAATCGCCCGCGGCTGTGCCCCCGAACGACGCGAACCGGTGACACCGAGCGGCGCCCCCGGGACATTCGTTCTTGTACGGTCCTCCTGACACGCTGACTCTCGGGGGACCAATGCCAAAGCTGTTCGTCGCCGTACTCATCGCACTCTCCGCGCTGCTCGGAGCAGCGTCGCTCGGCACCACGGCCAGTGCCCGGACGGGCACCGGCGAGAGCACCTCGCACGACGCGCCGCCCAGGCTGCAGCTCGTGCTCGACGCCTCCGGGTCCATGCGCGAACAGGCACAGGGCGGTACGAGGCTGGAGGTTGCCAAGAAGGCGCTCGCCGACGTCGTCCGCAACCTGCCGGCCGAGGCGGAGACCGGCCTTCGGGTCTACGGGGCAACCGTCGACTCGGGTCCGCGCGCCTGCACCGACTCTCAGGAGGTGGTCGAGCCGGCGACCGGCAACCGGGCCGAGCTCCTACGCGCGGTGCGCGACCACAAGGCGCTCGGCGAGACCCCGATCGGGTATGCGCTGCAGGAAGCCGCGAAAGACCTCGGAGACGGCGGCCGGCGCACGATCGTTCTGGTCTCCGACGGTGAACCCACGTGCGAGCCCGATCCGTGCGTGGTGGCGCGGCAGCTCACCCAGCAGGGCGTCGGTCTCAAGGTGGACGTGGTCGGGCTCGACGTGTCGGCCGCGGTCCGCGAACGGTTGACCTGCATCGCGGATGCAGGCAACGGCACCTACTACGACGCGGACGACGCCCCGACCCTCACCAGCAGCCTGAGCCGGCTCTCCACGCGAGCGGCCCGGCCGTTCCAGGTCGACGGCCTTCCCGTCCAGGGAAGCTTGACGCCCAAAGACGCGCCGGTGCTCGGCGTCGGCCAGTACGCAGACCGCATGCCCCTCGGCACGATGCACGGCGGCACCGCCCTGCACTACCGGGTGAAGCGCACGGTGCCGGGCTCCACGATCCACGTCGGTACGTCCCTGCGCAGCCCGGCCGGGCTCGTGCTGACCACGTACGTCTCGCTGCACGACCCCGAGGGGCGCACGTGCGCCAGCGAGCTCGGGCAGGCGATCAACCTCTACGGCGCGCGTGCACTCATCACCACGGCGGCGTCGTCCTGGAAGAGCGACGTCGCGGACACCTGCAACACCGGCGAGTACGTCGACGTACAGGTCGAGCACAGCGACGACAAGATGGCTCACGAGCCCTTCGAGCTCGTCGTCTACGAAGAGCCGCCGGTCTCCGACGCCCAGTCGCTCGGCCCGGCGACCCGGTCTTTCAGGTGGCAGCCCATGGATGGCGAGCGCGCCACCCGGCCGGCCGAGCCGGGCACCAGCATCAGCGACGCGCCAGTCCTCGAGCCGGGCGCCTACGACGTCGAGGTCATGCCCGGCGAGACGCAGGTGTTCGCCGTGCCCGTGACGTGGGGAGAGCAGCTCCAGGTGCAGGCCACGGTGGGACGTCGTCGTGGCGGGCTCGGTGACCTGGTCACCTCCTCGGCGGGCATGGAGCTTCGTGTCTTCGACCCCGTGCGCCGCGAGACCAGCCCGCTCCTCGACGTTCCCGGCATGCCGGAGTCCGACATCCGGTTCGACGGCGACAAGCCCTTCAACCTCTACGCCGCCATTCCCCCGGTCAGCTACCTCAACCGCACCGATGCCAACCTGGACGCAGGGTCGATCGCGGGCTTGCGCTTCATCGAGGTCGACTACACCGGCGGTGTCACCAGCGACGACCCCTACCTGCTCCCCTACCGGCTCACCGTGGAGAAGCTGACCGACGCGTCCGTCACCGAGCCGGAGTACGACGTCAGCACGTTGAGCGCTCCGCCCGTGCCACCCCCGGCCGACCTCGTCGACGTGGCCGCAGTGGGTGGACAGCCGCAGGACGAGCCGTCTCGCAGTGCCTCGGCGAGTCCGGCTCCCACGACCGGCGAGAGCCCCGAGCCCACCGCGGCCCGGGCGGCCGAGGGCGACGGGCTCCCCTGGTGGGTGGCTGTCGTGGCCGCCGTGGTCCTGGTCGCCGCCCTGCTCGGGTACCTGCTGGGACGGCGGCGGACCTGACCGTCGCCGGTGATCCTGCGGGGGCCTCGTGAAGCGCGAGGCAGCGAAACTCGACGCTTCTGCGACACAACCTCCAGACCGTCCCGCGGAGTCAGGGAATCAGAAGGGGGTGGTGTCGAATGGGCACCGTGACCAGGAGCGCGGAAGCACCGACGTTCGAGGAGTACGCCGGAGCCGCGTGGCCGTCGCTCTACCGTTACGCGTACCTCCTCACCGGCAACCACGCCGACGCGGAGGACATCGCCCAGCAGACTCTGCTGAAGGCGTACCGCTCGTGGTCCCGCGTCGAAAGGTCCGACTCGCCGCCGGCCTACCTGCGGCAGATCCTGACCAACACCTACCTGTCGCAGCGAAGGCCCAAGGCCCGCCACCTGGAACTGCTCACGGACGCGCCACCCGAGACCGGGCACAGGACGGCCGCTGGTCCCGAGGACCGGATGGCGCTGTGGCCCCACGTGAAGTCGCTGCCTCCGCGGCAACGTGCCGTCATCGTCCTGCGCTACTACGAGGACCTCAGTGAGCAGGAGATCGCCGACGTCCTCGGTTGCTCACGCGGCAACGTCAAGTCCACCGCACACCACGCCCTGAAGTCACTGCGGGCCGCGCTGGCCGCCCACGGCACGGACGCACCCGACGGGAGGGAGAGCTGACATGTACGTCGACATCGAAGAGACCCTGGGTCGTGAGCTGCGCGAGGTCGCCGACGGCCTGCACATCCCGACCATGCCGCCGCTTCCGGAGGCGCCACCGCGACCCGCGCGACGCCGAGGTCCGGTGCTGGCCGCTGCCGCGGCGGTGCTGATCGTGGCCGGCGCGGTCGGGCTGACCACAATCCCCGACGGCCGGGACACCCAGCCGGCGCGGCCCTCGCCGACGCCTAGCCCGACGGCCGCCGCGGAGCCCATCCCCCGGAGCGCACCGGCGGTTCCCTACGTGCTCGACCAGAAGCTCTACGTGGACGGCGATCAAGTGCCCGGCTCCTGGTGGTCGGTGCGCACCGGCGGGGAGGCCTGGATCGCCGTCGAGGGCATGCCCCTCACCTGGTGGTGGGGTCGCGGGCCCGAGCCGCGCGAGCTGCCCAACGGCGAGGACGTCACCCCGAAGATCTCGCCGAACGGCGGGTACGTCGCCGTGGTCCGTACCGAGAACGGCGAGGGGATCCTCACGGTTGTCGACACGCGAAGCGGCCGTAACTTCGGTGGCACTCCCACGAACTTCGGGCCCGTGCGGAGGGAGGAAGGCGCCTACGTCGTGGCCGTCACGGACGACGGCAAGGTGGTCATCCGGCGGGGAAGGGGCTACATCACCTGGTCCCAGGAGGTAGTGGCCGACACGCTGTCGGGGCAGATGGTGTTTGATGCGACCTCCGCGGGCGTGGTCGCCGGCGACGTCGACGGCGGGCAGCGCTACCTTGCGGAGATCTCCGACAGAGGCGAACTGACCCGGGTGGCCGAGCTCCCCGAGCACGACGACCTCACGGTGAGCCCTGACGGTACCTGGGTCGCCTGGACCCCGATCGGCACCACGGGCGGCGAGGTGACCTCGATCGCCTCGCTCGAGGTCGGCACGCTGGAGGGCGAGCAGTCGGCCCCGCTCACCGCGCCGGACGGGTGGGGGTTCAAGGTGCGGACCTGGGTCTGGGAGGACGACAGCCACCTCGTATCCGCCGTGACCGACGACCGCGGTCGCGAGCGCATGGTCCGGTGCCGCCCCCTGCCGGCCGAGTGCCTGCTCATCCGGACCGACTGACGAGGACAACCCGGTGGTCCCGAGACCGACCTGGGGTCCGGGGTCACCGGGGCGAAGCTCGGGGCCGTGTTGAGGCACGTACCGGCGAAGGCCGGCGACCCCGGTCGACGCGGGGTGCTGACGCCGCAGCGCGATCGGAGGGCTCATGGTGACGGCGCCCGCCGTCGACGCTCATGAAGCGGGATCCGCTTCGAGAAAGATCGAGATGACCTCGGGCGGTAGCGACCGCTCATAATCGCCGCCGCCTGCGCCGAGGACGGCCAGAGCATCGCCCCTCACCGCCCCACCGAACATGCCGACGCCGGCCATCTCGAACAGGGCTGTCGCGCGCAGGTTGAACATCTCTTCGTCGAACTGCGCGTAGCGAGAGTTCACGTACACCGCCAGCTCAACGCCTTCGATCCTCAGATGCCCGACATCGACTGGCCCTCCCTGCACGTACGGGTAGTAGCTCATTGCGTTGCGCTCGTTGACGCTGACAGCGCAGCGGAGATTCCCCGTAAGGGATGTGCAGTCCGGTGCTCACTCGTTCCTCCAATGCAGACAGGATGGTGAACCGCTCACCGTCCCGGTCTCTGATGTTTCATGTCTGCGACCTTGGCGGCCGCGACCCGGATCAGTCGGTGCATGGGCAGTGCAGGGCCTCAAGCAGCACGCCGTGGAGCGCCGCGTTCGAGTAGAGGCCGCCTCCCGGTCGCTGGCGCCGCCGCCGGTCGGATCGGTGAACCGTCTCCTGCCCCGCTTTGGATCCGCACCGGTCAGTGCAGAGTGGGTCGATAGACGAGCTCTTGGATGTGACCGTCGAGGATCCTGCTTTCGAGCAGTTCCAGGTCAAAGTCCGCCGCGCCCTGGAAGATCCGGTTCTCCCCGGTCTCACCGGTGATTACAGGGAAGATCGTCACCTGCACGCGGTCCACCAGGCCTGCGGCCATCAGCGCCCGGTTCAACGACAGGCTGCCGTGCGAGCGCAGCGGCACCTCGGACTCCCCCTTGAGCAGGGCGACGACGTCGACGGCGTCACCGCTGACCACGGTTGCGTCCGGCCAATCGAGAGGGCCTTCCAGCGTTGACGACACCACCGTCGCCGGCAGGCTCCTCATCCGCGTGACCCAGGGGTCGCGCACCTCGGAGTCCTCGCTGCTCGAGGCCAGCATCGACACGAACTCCCGGAACGTGGTGGCGCCGAAGACCATCCGATGCTCGCCGTCGTACAACGAGAGGCGGTGGTCGAGGAACTCCGGGCCCTGCTTGCCCCAGTAACCGCCCCAGTCGCCTGGGGGGCCGTAGGAGCCGTAGCCGTCGAGACTGGAGAAGACGTCGAAGGTGTAGGTCGCGTTCATGTCGTTTACCTCCCGGCCGTTGTCGCTGTGGGTACAGACCGGGGACCACCGCAGGACTCATCGGCTGCTCGCGGCCGCGCCACGAGCGATCGAAGCGTCAGCCGTGACAGCATTCCCGGCGCTGCCTTGCGCTCCAGGCTTGACCTTGACGCAGCGTCAACCCTGCAGGCTGAGCCCATGTCCATGGATATCCAGATGACAACCGAGCAGGTCCGAGGACCCGCCATCCACGCGCAGGGCCTGGAGAAGTCGTACAAAGAGCTGCACGTGCTGCGCGGCGTGGACTTCGACGTGGCGCGAGGCAGCATCTGCGCGCTGCTCGGCTCCAACGGGGCGGGCAAGACCACGGTCGTGAGGATCCTGTCCACGCTGCTCAAGGCCGACGCGGGGACGATCAGCGTCAACGGCTTCGACGTCGCCACCCAAGCGGCGAACGTGCGCGAGTCCATCAGCCTGACGGGGCAGTTCGCGGCCGTCGACGAGATCCTCACCGGACGGGAGAACCTGGTGCTGATTGCCCGGTTGCGGCATCTGGAGGATCCGGGCGTAGTTGGACCACACCTGGTCTATCGCTCCCCGGCCCGCCTACGAAGTGTTTGCCACGCGACGATCCCGAGCAGGGCGATGGCGAACGTCGGAAACAGCAACACAGGCGCGGTCAGCGAGCACGACACGACGTTGCCTGACACGTTGTGGCAAATCGGAGGGTTGGTGTCGACCCCGCTGTACGCACCGAACATTCGGAAGACCAGCACCGCAATCAGAGCAGACGCGGCCACATCGATGAGCCCCAGGACAAGGATCCGGCGAATCCCCGAACGCTGCCGCCCCGCACCCATCTCTCCATCATGCGCCATGCTGCGAGCCACGCCGCCGTGGCGCGCTGAGACGCGCACACCCTGACGAGAACGCGCATCTGTCCAGCCGCGACGCGGGACGCAGTGCGGGAGGACGGGGCGACCCAGCAGAGGCGCTCCCGTAGGCGGGAGTGCTTCCGCCCCGCGCTCCCCTGCCTGCACTAGCCTCGACCACGTGACGAGCGACAGACCCGAGGACAGCACCGCGCCACTCCGTGTGTCGTTCGTCCCCGGCGTCACGCCGGACAAGTGGGCCCGGATCTGGGCCGAGCGGATGCCGCGCGTGCGGCTCGAGCTCACGCCGGTCGAGGAGTCCGAGCAGACCGCGGTGCTGTACGACGGGCGTGCCGAGATGTGCTTCGTCCGCCTCCCGGTCGACGACGAGGGCCTGCACGTCATCCCGCTCTACAGCGAGGTCCCGGTGGTCGTCGCCGCCAAGGGGCACTTCGTCGAGGCCGCGGACGAGGTGACGCTCGACGATCTCAGCGGCGAGATCGTCCATCCGATGCCGCCCCTGACCGTGAGGGAGGCGGTCGAGACCGTCGCCGCCGGGGTGGGCATCGTCGTCCTCCCGATGTCGGTGGCGCGGCTCCACAACCGCAAGGACGTCGTGCACCGTCCGGTCTCGGACGCCGAGGAGACCCGGATCGCGCTCGCCTGGCGCCGCGACCTGGACGACGAGCGTCTCCAGACGTTCATCGGCGTGGTGCGCGGCCGGAAGGCCACGAGCTCACGAGGGCCCACCGGACAGAGCGCACCGGCACGGAAGCAGCCCGCCAAGAAGCAGGCCGCGCAGCCGCGCAAGCAGACGCCGAAGCAACGCAGCACGAAGGGCCGCCCCGGCAAGGGCCGGCGGCGCTGAGCTCTACCGCCCCGGCACGACCGCCGGCGCGGCCGGAGCCCACGGCCCTGCGAGGGTGTCGGCGTAGCGGGCGAGCAGCGGGCCGAGGACGCTCAGCATGACGACATAGGCCGAGGCGAGCGGCCCGATCTCCGTGTAGCCGGCCGACACCGCGAGCTCGGCGATCACGATCGAGAACTCTCCTCGGGCGATCAGCGCGGTGCCCGCGCGTGCCCGGCCCAGCGGGCCGACACCCTCACGGCGCGCGGCGTACACACCGGTCGCGATCTTGGTCGACGCACTCACGACGGCGAGGCCCAGCGCGACGGGAAGGAACGGGCCGAGCTCGGCCGGCGCGGTCTGGAGACCGAAGGAGAGGAAGAACAGCGCCGCGAAGAGGTCCCGCAGCGGCCGCAGGACGTCTCGTGCGCGCTCCGCCGTCCCGGCCGGGATCGCCAGGCCCACGAGGAAGGCACCGACCGCGGCGGACGCGTCCACGAGGTAGGTGAGACCGGCGACCACCAGCATCAGGCCGAGCACGCGCAGCAGCACCTGCTCGTCGTCGTCGTGACCGAGCAGCCGACCGAGGTGGTGGCCGAGGTAGCGCGAGGCGAACAGCACCGTGAGCACCACGGCGAGAGCCGCACCGACCGCGACCGCGGCAGCGAGCGCCGTGCCGCCGGAGAGCAGCGACGACCAGCAGCGGCAGGAAGACCGCCATCATGATGTCCTCGAGCACCAGCACCGAGAGCACCGACGGCGTCTCGCGGAAGCCCGTTCTTCTCAGGTCCGAGAGCAGGCGGGCAACGATGCCCGACGACGAGACCCAGGTGATCCCGGCCAGCGCGAGGCACGCCTGCCAGTCGTAGCCGAGCAGCAGACCGGCCGCGAACCCGACGGGTGCGTTGAGCACGAGGTCGACCACGCCCGAGGGGGCGTGCCTGCGCATCGAGGCGGTGAACTCCGCGGCGGAGAACTCCAGTCCCAGCAGCAGGAGGAGCAGGAGCACGCCGAGCTCGCCGGCCGCCTCGATGAACTCGGTGGACGCGCCCAGGTCGTGCAGCCCGCCCTCGCCGAGCAGCAGCCCGGCGAGGAGGAACAGCGGGATCGCGGAGAAACCCAGCCGGGCCGCGACGTTGGCGAGGAGGGCGAGCAGCAGCAGGATGACGCCGAGCTCGAGGAGGAAGACATCCACGTGGCCGGAGGCCTAACCGACGAGGATACGGCGGACGCCGTCGATGCCCGCCGTCGTACCGACGACCACCAGCGTGTCTCCGCCGAGCAGCACCTCGCTGGGGCCGGGTGACGCGATCACGTGCTCGCCTCGGGCGATCGCGACGATCGAGGCGCCCGTGAGCGTGCGCGACCGGGTGTCGCCCAGGGTCCGCCCGTCGTACGCCGAACCCTGGGGGATGTCGATGTTGGCCGACGACAGACCCGGGATCTCCTTGGTCAGGTCGGCGAACCGCTCGACGATGCGGGGCGCGCCGAGGATCTCGGCCAGGGTGTCCGCCTCGTCGCGGGTCAGGGTCATCAGGGTCTCGGCGGCATCGGGATCGCGTTGCTCGTAGCGCACGAAGTCGAACGACCCGTCCCGCTTCGCAACGATGCCCACCCGTGCTCCCGCGGCGGTCTGCAACGAGTAGCAGACCCCCACCCCGGGAAGCAGCGTCTCGGTAACCTCCATGGGGCCAAGTCTGCCGGAGGACCCGGCCGCGCCGGTCAGGGGCTCACCAGAGCCGGGTGCCGGGGCCGCCCTTGAACGGCCCGACGACCTTCGAGGTCACCCAGCCGCCGTAGAAGCCACCCGGTTGGGGGCGCACGACCTCGCCGTCGACCACGCACCGGTCCATGGCAGCCGGGTAGACGGCGACGTGACCCGCGATCTCGCCGAACGCGGCGGTCGGGTGCGGGTAGTGCCAGGCCGCGTGCTGCGCGACCACCCCGCCTCCGTGTACGTCGAAGTAGGCGGCCGTGCCCTTCCACTCGCAGAACGACTCGCCGTCGGCCGGCACCAGGCTGCCATCGACGAAGTCGGCCATCGGGATGTAGTAGGTCGGCGGGTGGCTGGTCTCGAGCACTCGCAGCGCGCGGGTCGTCCGGGCCACGGTCTCGCCGCCGAGCACCACCTCGACCCGCGACGAGGTCGCCTCGACCCGCGGGGGACGCGGGTAGTCCCAGACGGACTCCTGTCCGGGTCCGGGGGGCTCCGGCTCGGGCCGCATCAGGAGACGTGCTCCTCGAGCCACGCCCCCAGCGCCCTCGCACTGGCGTCGACCACCGCCGGCCAGTCGAGCGCCGACTCGTCGGCGTTGTCGGAGACGTGCTTCAGCAGCCGGACCGGCACGCCCATCTGCCGGCAGGCGAAGGCGACCGCGTAGCCCTCCATGTCGACCAGGTGCGCCCGCTCTGCCAGGGCGTCGCGCACCGCCGGGTCGGTGACGAACACGTCGCCGGACGCGAGCACGGTGTCGTCGCCGCCCTCCACGACGAGCAGCTCCTCCGGGTCGTAGCCGAGGGCCCGGATCGCGTCGGCGTTCATGTCGTGGTTGATCGTCGTCCCCGGCAGGTGCAGGCCCTCCAGCCCGTCGCGCAGCGCCCCCGCCGTACCGATGTTGACCACCAGCGTGCGCGCCGGGTCCACCCCGGCCAGTGCTCGTGTCGTGGCCACCGCCGCCGCCGTCTTGCCGAGCCCGGTCACCACGACGGGGAGGTGTCGAGGGACGTGGGCGGCCTCCGCGCGGGTGGCCGCGACGACGATGGTCTGTGCGTACCTCACGGGTGGAGCCTAGGGCGCCCGGCCAACTCGGGCCGCCGGTCCGTCACCAGCCGGCCGGCAGGGGCCGTCCCTCGTGGAAGCCGGCGGCCGACTGGACCCCGACGGTGGCCCGCTCGTGGAACGCCTCGAGGGTGCCGGCCCCGGCGTAGGTGCACGCCGACCGGACCCCGGCGAAGACGTGGTCGATGAGGTCCTCGACGCCGGGCCGGATCGGGTCGATGTACATCCGCGACGAGGAGATCCCCTCCTCGTAGAGGCCCTTGCGCGCCCGGTCGAACGCCGTCTCGGTGCTGGTCCGGCCCGCGACCGCGCGCGCGGAGGCCATCCCGAAGCTCTCCTTGTAGGCACGGCCGTCGGCGTCGTGGTGCAGGTCGCCGGGAGACTCGTAGGTGCCTGCGAACCACGACCCGACCATCACCTGCGACGCGCCGGCTGCCAGGGCCAGGGCCACGTCGCGGGGGTGGCGGATGCCGCCGTCGGCCCACACGTGCTTGCCCAGCTCGCGTGCCGCCTCGGCGCACTCGAGCACGGCGGAGAACTGCGGACGGCCCACGCCGGTCATCATCCGGGTGGTGCACATCGCGCCCGGCCCCACACCGACCTTGACGATGTCGGCGCCGGCCTCGACCAGCTCCCGCACGCCCTCCGCGGAGACCACGTTGCCGGCGACCACGGGGACCCGGGGGTCGAGGCTGCGGACCGCGGCGAGGGCCTCGATCATCCGGCCCTGGTGTCCGTGGGCGGTGTCGACGACGAGGCAGTCGATGCCGGTGGCGAGCAGGGCCTCGGCCTTCGCGGCGACGTCGCCGTTGACCCCGATGGCCGCAGCGACCCGCAGCCGGCCCTGGTCGTCGAGCGCCGGGGTGTAGAGGGTGGAGCGGAGCGCACCGATGCGCGTCAGGACGCCCCGCAACCGGCCCTCGGCGTCGACCACCGGGGCGAGGCGCCGGCGGGCCTCGTCCAGCAGGTCGAAGGCGGCCCGGGGGTCGACGGTGTCGGGCACGGTGACCAGCTCGCTGCTCATGACCTCACGCAGCTGCGTGAAGCGGTCGACGCCGACGCAGTCGTCCTCGGCGACGATCCCGACCGGCCTGCCTTCCTCCACTACCACGGCGGCCCGGTGGGCGCGCTTGAACAGCAGCGCGTAGGCGTCGCCGACGGTCTGGTGCGGGTCGAGGACGATCGGGGTCTCGAAGAGCGGGTGGCGCTGCTTGACCCAGCTGACCACGTCGTCGACGACCGGGATCGGGATGTCCTGCGGGATGACCGCGATGCCGCCGCGGCGGGCGACGGTCTCGGCCATCCGTCGGCCCGAGATCGCGGTCATGTTCGAGACGACCAGCGGGAGCGTCGTACCGGTCCCGTCGTTGCTGGACAGGTCCACGTCGTACCGCGAGGAGACGTCGGAGCGCCGCGGGACCATGAACACGTCGTCGTAGGTCAGGTCGTAGGGCGGGGTGGAGTCGTTGAGGAAGCGCACGAGGACGAGAGTTTACCCGCGCGCCGGCCGCTCGGGCGTGCGAAGCCTCTCGGGCTACCCGAAGAGGTCGGCCTGCCCGAACATCTGCGCGGTCTCCCGGGCGGTCGGCGCGCCCGCGTCCGGGTCGGCGCCCGCCGCGAGCAGCGCGGTCACGACCTCGTGCTCGCCCTTGAACACCGCGCCGGCCAGCGGGCTCTGACCCCGGTCGTTGAGCCTGTCGACGTCCGCGCCGCGGTCGGCGAGCACCGCGACCGTCGCGGCGTGGCCGTGGTACGCGGCGAGCATCAGCAGGGTGTTCCCGGACGCGTCGGTGAGGTCGACGGGCACCCCCGCCTCGACGTAGGCGCCGAGACGTTCGGCGTCCCCCGCGCGGGCGAGGTCGAACATCTGGTGCGCGAGCTCCACGAGCCGCTCGTCCGGGACGCCTGCCTGCTCAGCCATGCCCCGATTGTCGCAGCCCGCCCCCAGCGGCACGTCGTACAGTGACGGCCATGCCGTCCCCCGACTTCGTGGACCCCGGACACCCCGAGCGGATCGCAGAGTCGCTGGCCGCTGCCTTCGTCGCCCACACCGGCCGCGAACCGTCCGTGGTCGCCTGCGCCCCGGGGCGGGTGAACCTGATCGGGGAGCACCTCGACTACAACGGCGGCCGGTGCCTCCCCCTGGCGCTCCCGCATGCGACGTACGCCGCGGTCGCCCCCCGCGAGGACCGGGTCCTGTCGATCACCTCGCTGCAGATGGCAGGCACCGAGAAGGTGCAGCTCGACGGGCTGGCTCCGGGGGCCGTGGACGGGTGGACCGCCTACGTCGCCGGCGTCGTGTGGGCGTTGTCCGAGGAGGGATGGTCGTTCCCCGGCCTCGACGTCGTCGTCGACTCGCGGGTCCCGCTCGGGTCGGGACTGTCGAGCTCGGCTGCCCTCGAGTGCGCGGTCGCGACGGCCCTGCTGCCGGTGGCCGGGGTGCAGGACTCCGAGGCGGTACGGCGCGCGCTGGTCGCCGCCTGCATGCGGGCCGAGGCCGAGATGGCGGGCGCCCCCACCGGCGGGATGGACCAGTCGGTCGCGCTGCTCGGCAGCGAGGGGCACGCGCTGCTCCTCGACTTCGCCGACGGCTCGGCGTCGCAGGTGCCCTGGGAGCCGGAGCGGGACGGGCTCTCGCTGCTCGTCGTCGACACCCGCGTCTCGCACGCGCTCACCGAGGGCGGCTACGGCTCCCGCCGCGCCGACTGCGAGGCCGCGGCGCGGGAGCTCGGGGTGCCCTCGCTGCGCGACGCCCGTGGACGCGCGCTCGACGCGCTGACCGACGAGCGGGTACGCCGTCGCACGCGGCACGTGCTGAGCGAGATGGACCGGGTCGACGCCGCGGTGGAGGTCCTCGCGCGTGGCGACCAGGCCGCGCTGGGGCCCCTGCTCGACGGATCCCACGACTCCCTGCGCGACGACTTCGAGGTGTCCTGCGCGGAGCTGGACGTCGTCGTCGACACCTGCCGGGAGCACGGTGCGCTGGGTGCCCGGATGACCGGCGGCGGGTTCGGCGGCTCGGCCCTCGCGCTGCTGCCCTCGGACGCGGTCGACGGGGCCACCGCCGCGGTGTCAGCGACCTTCGCGGACCGCGGTTGGCGTGCGCCGGGGTTCCTCCGCGCGCCGGCCTCGCCCGCTGCCCGCCGGCTCCGCTGACTCCCCCGCCTGTCGTACCCCCGGTCAGGTGGCGGCAACGCCGCCGATCTCGCCCTCGCGGAACGCGCCCACGAACAGGCTGTGGTCGCGGCGGGCACGGGCGGCATAGCTGAGACCGAACTCGACGACCTCGGCGGTGAACTCCTTGCGCCGGCCCTCGAGCACCTCGGCGATCGCCTCCTCGACCTGGAAGTCCACCAGCGACTGGTCGCTGTCCTCGTCGGAGGCGCAGTGCACCTTCGCGGTGGCACGGCCGAGGCTGTCCACGAGCACCGCCATCTCGTCGGGCTCGGTGAGGTCGGACCAGTCGAGGTCGACCTCGTACGGCGACACCTCCGAGACCACGAAGCCCGTGCCGTCCATGCTCGTGTGGCCGAGCAACGGGTCGGTGTGCACCTGCAGCGCCCGCTGGCTGACCACGGTGCGGTGCCCCTCGTGGTCGAAGTAGCTGTCGACCTTCGAGCTGTCGACGAACCGGCTGACCGCGGGCACGTTGGCCTGCTTCATCGAGAGCACCACGTCGTTGTCGAGCGCCTGGCTGTAGCCCTCGACGAGGAAGTTGTAGGCAGGCAGGCCGGCACTGCCGATCCCGAAGCCGGTGCGGCCCACCACGTCCCGGACGTCGTAGAACAGCTCCCGGTCGAAGCGCTTGGACTCGGGGATCGTGGTCAGGTAGCCCTCGAACGCCTTGAGGACCCGGCGCCGCTCGTCGCGGCCGAGCTTGCGGACACCGGGGCCGTCCTTGAAGAAGCGTGCCGCGTCGTCGACCACGGTGATCTCGTCGAGGAAGTCCCGTCGGGTCAGCCGGCGGGCGCGGGTGAGGATCTCGAGAACGGGGCCCTCGCTCGTGTGGAGGTAGAGGCCGAAGTCGTGGTCGTCGTCGGAGCGCAGGTAGTGGTTCACCTGCGACAGGTAGGCGCGCACGTAGCGGCCGATGAGGTCCCGCACGGTGCCTTCGGGCAGGGCCTTCTGCCAGCCCATCAGGGCCAGGCTCGCCGCGAACCTGCGCAGGTCCCAGGAGAAGTGGCCGACGTAGGCCTCGTCGAAGTCGTTGACGTCGAAGGCGACCAGGCCGTCGCTGTTGAGGTAGGTGCCGAAGTTCTCGGCGTGCAGGTCGCCGTGGATCCAGATCCGGCTGGTGCGGTCGTCGGCGAACGTGTCGCGCATCCGCGTCACGTCCGCGTAGAACAGGCAGGCCGTGCCGCGGAAGAACGCGAAGGGGTCGGCGGCCATCTTCCGGTACTTCACCCGGAACGCGTGCGGGTCCGACTCCATGAGGTCGGCGAAGGCGTCCTCGAGGACCTCGATGATGCGCTGCTTGCGGGAGGCGGCCATCCGCCGATGCTACGTGCCGTCCCCGGTCGTTGGGTGGGACTCCACGCCGTCAGAGCATCCGGGCGCTCGCTCCGGCGAAGGTGGAGGCCCAGATGAAGTAGCCGACGAGGCCACCGAGCATGGTCAACGGGATTCTCATGACAACCAGGCTCCGCGAGCACGGTTGCGCCCGGGTGAACGGGCGGTGGCGCCCGTCGTACGGTCAGGAGATGAGTGAGGCGAACAGCTCGACGTACTGGATGAGGTGCCGGTCGCCGAGGTAGTGGTCCATCACCCGTTCGCGGGCTGCCTGACCGAGCTTGGCCGCGTACTCCTGGTCGCCGAGCACCCGCTCGAGAGCGTCGCCGTAGGCCGAGAGATCGTGCGGGTCCTCGAGCAGCAGCCCGTGGACGCCGTCCTGGATCTGGTCCTGGATGCCGCCGATGGCCGACGCGATCACCGGGCGCGCCTTCCACATCGCCTCGGTGACGGTGAGGCCGAACCCCTCGACCAGGCTCTTCTGGACGACGACGGCCGCGTGCCGCTGGAGCGCGTTGACGAGATGGGCGTTCTCGTCGACGTCGTCCATCGGGAGGCTGACCAGGTGCACCCGCTGCTGCACCTCGGCGGGCAGGCGCTCCCACCGGCTGACGCACTCGTCGACCACGGCGGCGCCCTCGGGGTCGTCGGCCACCCCGGACGTGTCCGGGCCCACCAGCGCGAGGTGCGTGTTCGCCGGGAGCGCGTCGAGCCGGTCGGTGAACCCCTGCAGCACGCCGGGCATGTCCTTGAGCCGGTCCCAGCGACTGACCTGCACGACCAGCCTGGCCTCGTGAGGGATCGCGCCGTGGCCGTGGATCAGCCCCTGGTGGCGGCGGACCCGGCCGGGCGAGCCGTCACGGCGGGTGAAGGTGAGGTCGCCGTCCAGCCGCGGCTCGCCGTTGACCAGCCCGGCGTGGGCGAGCGAACCCCGGATCTGCGCCGGGGTCAGCTCGACGTTCTTGGCGCTGAAGGGGTCGATCGACGGGGCGATGATCAGCACCTTCTCCCGCGGCACCCAGTCGGGAACGTACTCCCTGCGGGAGAAGATGAAGCCGTCGGCCTGCTCGATGAACTCCCGCAGGAAGTCCCAGCCGATCGCCGACAGCGCGTCGGGCGTGTCGCGGCCGATGTGGCATCGCCAGACCACGTGCGCCCCGTCGGCCCGCAGGCCCTCGACCAGGCCCGCCGTCTGCGGGTCGTGCAGCAGCACGATGTCACCGGCCTCGACGACCTGCTCGGCCATCGGGAGGTTGAAGGCCAGCACGCGCTTGTAGTGGTCGCGCTCCTTCGCGCCGAGCATGCCGCCGTCGCCCGTCGACCCGTGCAGGAAGTTGTGCAGCCGCTTGGTGATCGCGAAGAACTCGTGGTCGCCGTCGAGCACCAGCCAGCGCGTGTCGACGCCGGCGCCGCGGCCGTAGGCGAGCAGGGCCTGCAGCATCTCCGCCACGCCGCCGCCCTTGCTCGTGGCGTTGATGTTCCACATCGTGCGGCTCTCCATGAGGGCACGGGCGCGGATCGCGTTGTCCTCGATGCGTCGCACGCGCTCCGGTGGGAGCAGCCGAGCAAGACGGTCGAGAGGAATGGGCTGGATCTCAACCTCACGCATGCTGGCCTCCTGGGTACGGCCTACCACCTCCAGCCTAGGCGGACGAGCTCCCCGAAATGGGCACTTCCGGAACGGAGAGCCCGCTGTCCCGGAGCTCCAGCGTGGCCAGACGCCTCACCACGTCCGGGTCGCCGCGTCGCCAGGCCCCTGCTGGGTCGTCGCTGATGCGGGCCAGCCGGTGCAGCGGCTGGTGGGCCATCGCCCGCAGCGCGAAGAGGTCGAGGTCGTCGCTGCTGTCGATGAAGCGTCTTCCGGCCGTGGCTTCGCGGATGAACCGCCAGCGCAGGGGCAGGTAGACCCCCAGCGCGATGAGGATCGGGATCGCGCCCACGGCGAGGCCGAGCCAGAACGCAAGCGTCTCCACGGCCTCCACCTGGGCGTCGCCTGCCGCCGCGATCCGCTCGGCCGCGCTGCCCGCCCCGTCGAACGGCGCCCGGATCTCCTCCCCCACCAACGGCACGTCCTCGATGCTGCTGCCGGCGTCCCGCATCTGCTGGGCGAGCCCGGTGCCGGCATCGGCGATCTGCTGCCCTGGTTCGCCGAGCGACAGGGTGGCGTCGCGGACCGCGCCGGCGGTCCGCACCCACAGGTACACCCATGCGACGAGCAGCAGGTCTCCGAGCATCTGCGCGGACCGGCGGGCCGGGGTGTCGGCGTAGATCTTCATGCCCCGATACTTCCCCGTCCACGCCGGTTCACCCGGTCCCTACGGACATGCACTCGGCGCGTCCGACGTACCGGCTCACGCCTGAGCCGACCCGGACCGCCCCGCGACTGCACGTCCGAACGGCCCCGCGTCACCGTCCTACTTGAGCTCGGCCGAGGTCTTGCCGAGCAGGCGGCGGGCGACGATCAGCTGCTGGATCTGCTGCGTGCCCTCGAAGATGTCGAGGATCTTCGAGTCGCGGGCCCACTTCTCGAGCAGCTCGTGCTCGCTGTAGCCGACGCTGCCGGCGAGCTCGACGCAGCGCAGGGTGATGTCGCTGCCGACGCGTCCGGCCTTCGCCTTGGCCATCGAGGCCTCGAGCGAGTTCGGCTTGCGGTTGTCCGCCTCCCACGCCGCCTGCAGGGTCAGCAGGTAGGCCCCCTCCCAGTCCGCCTCCATCTGCAGGAAGGCGGCAGCGGCGGCCGACTGGGTGTGAGCGGGACGGTCGTAGTCGATGACCACGCCGGCCTTCTCCAGCAGGTCCTTGGTGAGCTCCAACGACGCTCGGGCACAGCCGACCGCCATCGCCGCCACCAGAGGGCGGGTGTTGTCGAAGGTCGCCATCGCGCCTGCGAAGCCCTGCTTGACGTCGATCTCGGGGCTGCCGAGGAGGTTCTCCTTCGGCACGCGACAGTCCTCGAACCGGATCGTCGCGGTGTCGGAGGAGCGGATGCCGAGCTTGTGCTCGAGCCGCTCGACGTTCATGCCCGGAGTGCCCTTCGGCACCACGAACGACTTGATCGCGGCGCGGCCCAGGCTCTTGTCGAGGGTCGCCCACACCACGACGGCGTCGCTGCGCTCGCCCGAGGTGACGAAGATCTTCTCGCCGTTGAGGACGTAGTGGTCGCCGTCGAGGACGGCCGTGGTCTGGATGTTGGCCGAGTCCGAGCCGGTGCCCGGCTCGGTGATCGCCATGCTGGCCCACACGCCGTCGAAGCGCGCGAGCTGCTCCTCGTTGGCGACCGAGGCGATCGCGGAGTTGCCCAGTCCCTGGCGGGGCATCGAGAGCAGCAGCCCGACGTCGCCCCAGCACATCTCCATGATGGAGAGCACCGAGGCCAGGTTGGAGCCGTTCTTGGTGCCGGCGGCCGCCTCGTCCGACGTACCCTCGTCGCGACGCACGCCCGACGCTCCGGCACCGCTCGCGGCGCCGGAATCGCTGAGCCCGTCGATCATCGCCGCGAGCATGTCGAGCTCCTTGGGGTACTCGTGCTCGAGCTGGTCGTACTTGCGGGAGTTGGGGCGGAGCAGGTTCATCGCGACCTGGTGCGCCTGGCCGACCAGCGGCCGGAACTTCTTGGGGGTCTCGAGATTGATCATGGCTTGTCCGTGTGGTTCTGAGCCTCTCAGCTCAGACCAGCACGCCTCCTTCCATCACGCCGATGGCGCGCAGGTCGCGGTACCACCGCTCGACGGGGTGCTCCTTGACGAACCCGTGCCCGCCGAGCAGCTGGACACCGTCGTTGCCGATCTGCATGCCGCGCTCGGCGCAGAGCTTGCGCGCAAGCGCCACCTCGCGGTCGAACGGCTTGCCCTGTGCCGCACGGGACGCCGCGCGGTAGGTCACCAGGCGCATCGCCTGGAGCTCGATCCCGATGTTGGCGACCATGAACGCCACCGACTGGCGGTGGCTGACCGGCTCACCGAACGCCTGCCGCTCGTTGACGTAGGGGATCACGTAGTCGAGGACGGCCTGGGCGGTGCCGAGGGCGAGCGCGCACCAGCCGAGACGCGACAGGCGCACGGCCTCGGTGTACGCGTCGCCGGACTCGTCACCGAGGAGCGCGAGGCCGCCGACCCGGGCGTCGTCGAGGACGACCCGCCCCAGGCTCGCGGCACGGACCCCCATGGACGGCTCGGACTCGATCGCGAGCCCCTCGGTCGAGGACTCCACGAGGAACAGCGCCGGCTTGCCGTCGAGCATGGCTCCGACGACGAACAGCTCGGCGTCCGCGGCCCGAGGCACCAGCGACTTCACGCCGTTGAGGACGTAGCCGTCGCCGTCACGGGTCGCGGTGGTCTCCGGCGACAGCGCGTCGAACAGCGGCCGCGGCTCGGTGAGCGCGAGCGCGGCAGCCGGCACGTCCTCCCCGGTGAAGGCCGGGAGGTACGTCGACTGCTGCTCGTCGTTGCCCCACAGGGACAGCGCCGTCGCGACCGCACCCGGGGCCAGGCAGGCGACGGCGAGACCCATGTCGCCCTTGGCCAGCGCCTCGGCGACGAGCGTGCCCGCCATCGCGGAGCGCTCGGTCGAGATGCCCCCGAGCTCCTCGGGAACGCCCAGGATCGGGAGGCCGATCTCGAGGCTCGCCCCGAGCAGGTCGTCCGGGGCCGCGCAGGCGTCGTTGGCCGCGGCGGCAGCGGGGCGGACCACCTCGGCGGCGAACTCGGTCACGACGTCCACGAGCATCTGCTCGTCCTCGGTCGGGGTGAGGTCGAAGAGCCCCTTCTCGGCCGAGTTCGGCACGCGCACCGGCTTGCCGCCGGGCTTGCCCTTGCGGCTGAAGGAGCGGCTGACGTTGCCGACGGTGCGGAAGCCGGCTCGCGTGGTCTCGAACACCACGCGCTCGGTCTGCTTCCGCAGCCCCAGACGGTCGAGCACGTTGGTCTGGGCCAGGCGGTTCAGCATGGAGACCGCGAAGCCGATCGGGTCCTGCTTGTCCGTGGACGGGACGCCGTGCCGGCTCGAGGCACCGGCCTCCCGTGGGGTTCGAGTCATCGACATGGAACCAACTGTAACTCCGAGTTACACGCCGTGCCACAGGTCGGGCCCGTGTCCCACGTCACGCGTCTCGTCCGGTCCGGGCCAGACGCTCTTGCTGGCGACGGCCGCCGGGCAGACGATGGCGGGGACACCTAGTCGTGCCTCTCGGTGGCTCGGGCCCGAGGAAGGGAGGAAGACATGCCCAAGGTATCCAGGGCGACGGCCTCCGAGACCTTCGAGGTCGAGGGCTACGAGGGCCATCTCGAGACCATGGACGGCGGCTACACGGCGGCGTTCGAGACGTACACCGCCGATACGGACCTGGCGCCCTTCATGACGGGTCTCCCCGATGACCGCTGCCAGTGCCCCCACTGGGGCTACGTGCTGAAGGGGAAGGTGACGTACAGGTCTGCCGCCGGCGAGGAGACGTTCGAGGCCGGCGACGCCTACTACGTGCCCCCGGGCCACACGCCCCTGCTGTACGCGGGCACCGAGCTCGTCGAGTTCAGCCCGACCGATGAGCTGCAGCGGACCGTCGCGGCCGTCAGCAAGAACATGGAGAGCGCCGCCGGCTGAGGGCCCGACGCGCATCCGCCGGTCCCCGCTGCACGACGGGGACTTCTAGGATGTGCGCCATGCCTGAGTACGCCGCTGACGCCACTCCCCTGCCGCAGGACGGCAACGTCCGCCCGATCACGCGGTGGGGCGAGGACGTGATGCACCGGCTGCAGAAGCCGGTGACCGAGTTCGACGACGAGCTGCGCGAGCTGGCCGCGGACATGGTGGCGACGATGTACGCCGCGAACGGGGTCGGCCTCGCCGCCTGCCAGATCGGCGTGGACCGGTCGATCTTCGTGTTCGACTGCCCCGACGACGAGGGCATCCACCACACGGGCGTCGTCTGCAACCCCGAGCTCTTCCTCCCCGAGGGGCGCGACCGAAGGCTGGACGACGACGACGAGGGCTGCCTGTCGCTCCCCGGCGCGTTCGTCGGCTGCGCCCGGCCCGACTTCGCCCGGGTCGAGGGTCAGGACCTCGACGGCAACCCGGTCAGCTACGAGGGCGACGGCCTCCTCGCCCGCTGCCTCCAGCACGAGACCGACCACTGCAAGGGCACGGTGTTCGGCGACCGGCTGGGCAAGCGCGCCCGCAAGAAGCTGTACAAGCAGGCCGAGGAGAACGCCGAGAGCTTCCCGGCCCACTGGCCGACCGAGGCCTGACGCCGCCACCCGACCTCGCCCATCCGGGGCCGCCAGCTGGTCACGAGCTGCAGGTTCGGAGATTCAGACCTGCAGCGGTCCGGCTGAGCCGCCCGAGCGGCGCGCGGTCACGTAGCAGGCCACCGCGGTCGCGGCGGCGACGTTGAGGGAGTCGATGCCGGCCGCCATCGGGATCACCGCGCGGACGTCCGCGGTCTCCATCCACCGCCGCGACAGTCCGGGTCCCTCCGAGCCCATCAGCAGCGCGACCTTGTCGACGCCACTTCACCGCGTCCTCGACCTCCACGGCATCCGGGCGCGGGCGTCAGGGCGATGGTGGTGAACCCTTCCTTGGACAGCTCCGCCAGTGCGTCGTACCAGCCCTCCAGCCGTGCGTAGGGAACGGTGAAGACCGCCCCCATCGCGACCTTGATCGAGCGTCGGTACAACGGGTCGGCGCAGCGCGGCGAGAGCAGGATCGCGTCGACGCCGAGTGCCGCGGCCGACCGGAAGATGGCTCCGACGTTCGTGTGGTCGACCACGTCCTCGAGCACGACCACCGTGCGGGCACCGGCCAGCACCGAGGAGACCGCGGGCAGCGGCCGCCGCTCCAGCGAGGCCAGCGCGCCGCGGTGCACGTGGAAGCCGGTGACCTCCTCGGCCAGGTCCTCGCTCACGACGTAGCAGGGAGCGTCGGTGCGGTCGAGGACGTCGGAGAGGCCGTCGAGCCACCGGGGGGCCATGAGGAAGGAGCGGGCGGGGAAGCCGGCCTCGACCGCGCGGCGCACGACCTTCTCGCCCTCGGCGAGGAACAGGCCGTGCTCGGCCTCGAGGTGCTTGCGCAGCTCCACGTCGCGCAGGTCGCGGTAGTCGGCGAGCCTGGGGTCGTCGGCCTCCGAGACCTCGATCAGCGTTGCCATGCGTACCTTTCCGGGTTGGCCACGGCGACGACGTCGCCGACGACCACGATCGCAGGTGGGCGCACCTCCTCACGCACCACGTCCTCCCCCACGGCCTCCAGCGTCGACAGCACCGTGCGCTCGCCGGGCATCGTGCCCTCCGAGATCACCGCGACCGGCGTCGTCGCGGGCCGCCCTCCGGCCATCAGGCGAGAGGCGATCGCGGGGAGGTTCTGCACCGCCATCAGGAGTACGACGGTCCCCCGCATGCGCGCCAGGGCGTCCCAGTCGACCAGGGAGCTCTCGTGGTCGGGCGGCACGTGTCCCGAGACGACCGTGAACTCGTGGGCCACGCCGCGGTGGGTCACGGGGATGCCGGCGGCGGCAGGCACCGAGATCGCGCTGGTGACCCCCGGGACCACCGTGCACGGCACCCCCGCCTCGGCACAGGCGATCGCCTCCTCGTAGCCGCGGCCGAACACGAACGGGTCGCCACCCTTGAAGCGGACCACCCGCTTGCCGGCCAGCGCCCTGTCGACGATGACCCGGTTGATCTCCTCCTGCGAGGCCGACCGCCCGCGGGGCAGCTTGGCGACGTCGACGAGCTCGACGTCCGGGGACAGCTCGCTCAGCAGCTCACGCGGGGCGAGCCGGTCCGCGACCACGACGTCGGCCTCGCTCAGCGCCCGCCGGGCGGCCACGCTCACCAGCTCGGGGTGCCCCGGTCCGCCGCCGACGAGGACCACCCCGGGGGTGCGGTCGCGATGGGCGTCGGCGTCGATCACGCCGTCGCGCAGCGCGGAGACGATCTCGTCCCGCACGGCGGCCGACCGCTGCGGCTGGCGGTTGCCGAGCACGGCTACGGTCACCCCGGCATGCCGTCCCACGGCGGGGGTCCACGCGGTCGCCCGGGTCGCGTCGTCGCTGCGCACGCAGAAGACCCGCCGTTCGTCCGCGGCGCGGCTGACGTCCTCGTTGACCGAGCGCACGTCGGTCGCCGCGATGACGTACCACGCGTCGTCCAGGTCCGAGGGCGCGAAGCCGCGTTCGTGCCAGGTGACCTCCCCCGATCCGACCAGGCCCTCGATCGCCGGCGTCACCGCCGGGGAGACGACGGTGACGTCCGCACCCACCGCGAGGAGGGCGGGCACCCGGCGCTGGGCCACGTGCCCGCCGCCGACCACGACGACCTTGCGACCGCCGAGCCGCAGCCCCGCCGGGTACGGGGGGAACTCATCCATCCTGTGCCTCCTTCTGCGCCACGCCCGCCGAGTCGAACGTGGCCATCTCGCGCAGCGTGGCGCCGGCGGCCTCCACCAGGGGCAGCGCGAGCAGCGCTCCCGGTGCCCTCGCCGAGGCGCAGGTCGAGGTCGACCAGCGGCCGCAGCCCCAGCTGCGCCAGCGCCACCGCGTGCCCTGGCTCGACGCTGCGGTGGCCGGCGAAGCAGAACCCGATGGCGTCCGGCGCGAGGGCCTGTACGACGAGGGCGGCGGCCCCCGCGATCACCCCGTCGAGGACCACCGGCACCCGCCGGCGGGCCGCGCCGAGGACGAACCCCGCGATGCCCGCGTGCTCGAACCCGCCCAGCGAGGCCAACGTCTCCACCGGGTCGTCGGTCACCGGCCGGTCGTCGAGGGCCCGCGCGACCACCGACACCTTGCGGGCCCAGCCGGTGTCGTCGGCGCCCGTCCCACGGCCCGTCACCTCCACGGGGTCGAGGCCGGTGAACGCCGCGACCAGGGCCGCGGAGGGTGTCGTGTTCGCGATGCCCATGTCGCCGGTGAGCAGCACGTCGTGCCCGGCGTCGACGAGCCGGTCCGCCACGGCGACCCCCGCCAGCAGCGCCTGGACGGCCTCCTGCCGTGTCATCGCGGGCCCGACCGAGAGGTCCGACGTACCGGGCCTGACCTTGTGGTCGAGCAGCCCCGGCCCCGGTTCCAGCGACGCGGCGACCCCCATGTCCACGACGACGACCTCGGCGCCGACCTGTCGGGCCAGCACGTTCACCGCGGCACCGCCGGCCCGGATGTTGGCCACCATCGAGGCGGTCACCTCCTGCGGCCAGGGGCTCACCCCCTGCGCGTGCACGCCGTGGTCACCGGCGAACACCGCGACCGCCGGACGCTGCAGCGCGCGGGGCGGGCACTCCGCCTGGATCCCGCACAGCACCACCGAGGCCGCCTCGAGCACGCCCAGCGCGCCGGCCGGCTTGGTCAGCTGTGCCTGGCGGTCGCGCCCCCGGGACATGGCCCCGGCGTCGAGGGGTACGACGCCGGTCACCAGGTCTTGCAGCAGCTGCTCGTTCGTCCGGTCCATGCGGCCATTGTTCGCGCGCCGGCCGACGTCGCTGACAGACGACCAGCCTGCGGACTAGGGTCACAGCACGCCTACACCAGGAGGTATGGATGAGCCTCGACCGACCGGTCGCACCCAACCCGTACGACCTGCTTCCCAAGGTCCCGTCCTTCACGCTGACCAGCAGCGACGTGCGGGACGGCCAGCCGCTCAAGGACGACCAGGTTGCCGCCCACGGGAACACCTCGCCGCAGCTCAGCTGGTCCGACGTCCCCGCGGGCACCAAGAGCTTCGTGGTCACCTGCTTCGACCCCGACGCCCCCACGCCGTCAGGTTTCTGGCACTGGGTGCTGGTGGACCTGCCTGCCGACGTGACCTCGCTCGAGACCGGCGCCGCGTCGGGCCACCTGCCGGGCAAGGCGTTCCACTGCCGCAACGACGGCGGGCAGAAGGGCTTCATGGGCGCGGCTCCCCCGCAGGGCGACCAGGTGCACCGCTACTTCTTCGTGGTCCACGCGGTCAAGGAGGAGAGCCTCGGGGTGGACGCCGACGCCTCGCCGGCCGTCGTGTCGTTCAACCTCGCGTTCAAGTCGCTGGGCCGCGCGATCATCCACGGCACCTACCAGCACTAGGAAAGCAGCAAGGCCCGGTCCCGCGTGAGCGGGGCCGGGCCTTGCGTCCTGCCGGGGAGCGTCAGAGCATCTCGCGGTAGGTCGAGGAGTCGAGGAACAGCGGCAGCACGTGACGCGCGGAGACCGCGAGGTCGAGCTCACCGGACCGGATCCGGTCGGGGTCGACGAACACGATCCGGCGCCCCTCGCCCAGCTTGATGTCGGCGTCGGTGGCGTCGGTGCGCTTGACATAGATCAGCCACCGGTCCGCGAGGTGCGTCGACACCTTCGGGGAGTGCTGCACTATCTCGTCGAACCAGAGCTCGAAGCCGCGCTCCGCCAGCCCGGTCTCCTCGGCGAGCTCACGGTGCAGCGCGTCCTCCCAGGACTCCCCCGGCTCGAGGTGCCCTCCGACGAGGCCCCACTGGTCCGGAGACACCAGCGCGTGCTCGTCGCGCTCCTGCAGCAGCAGCCAGCCGCGGCGGTCGACCAGGATGGCGCTCGCGATGCGGCAGTTCTGCTCGGCGCAGGGCTTGGCTTCCTCGCTGAGCGGTGCGGCGTTGCTGCGGGTCAAGGGGTTCCTCCGGCGTACGACGGTCTCTCCCTGCACCTTAACCAGCCACAGCGGGCGACCTCCTCGCCGCCTGTCCCCCGCGGTGGACGCGAGCGGGAGGCGTCCCAGAATTTCCGCTCGCTTTCTTGACTCATTCCAGATTGGATGTTTGAGTGGGCGGCGATGAACGTGGATCCGACCACCGCGCTACGCGACTCAGGGCTGCGCGTGACCAAGCAGCGGGTCGCGGTGATCCACGCGCTCGCGGAGGCGCCCCACTCGGGTGCGGACGCGGTGCTCTCCCGGGTGCGATCGGAGGTCGGCCAGGTCTCGACCCAGGCCGTCTACGACGTGCTCAACATCCTCACCGAGCGAGGACTCGTCCGGCGCATCCAGCCGGCCGGCTCCGCGGCCCGCTACGAGCTCCGCGTCGGCGACAACCACCACCACGTGGTCTGTCGACGCTGCGGGTCCGTGGCGGACATCGACTGCGCTGCCGGTGAGGCGCCGTGCCTGGACCCCAGTGGCATCGACCGGATCTCTCCCGGGCTTCGTCGTCGACGAGGCCGAGGTCACCTACTGGGGACTCTGCGCGACCTGCACCCGTTCCGGCTCGCCGGACGCGGGCTCTGCTTGACCCGATCACGACACGTCCTGCCACACGACAGACCTGGAGGAATGCATGTCCCACGACGCGCTGTACCACGGTGGTTCCACGACAGGCACCGGTTCCCCGGCGCCCAGCGACCGGAACAGCCTCACGATCGGCCCGGACGGTCCGATCCTGCTCCACGACCACCACTTCATCGAGCAGATGGCGCACTTCAACCGTGAGCGCGTCCCCGAGCGCAACGTGCACGCCAAGGGCTCGGGCGCGTTCGGTGTCTTCGAGACCACCGAGGACGTGTCGCAGTACACCAAGGCTGCGCTGTTCCAGCCGGGCGTCAGGACCGACATGCTCGCCCGCTTCTCGACCGTGGCCGGCGAGCAGGGCAGCCCCGACACCTGGCGTGACCCGCGCGGTTTCGCGCTGAAGTTCTACACCTCCGAGGGCAACTACGACCTCGTCGGCAACAACACGCCGGTCTTCTTCATCCGCGACACCATGAAGTTCCCCCACTTCATCCGTTCGCAGAAGCGTCGCGGCGGCTCGGGCCTGCGCGACAACGACATGCAGTGGGACTTCTGGACCCACAACCCCGAGTCCGCGCACCAGGTCACCTGGCTGATGGGCGACCGGGGCATCCCGAAGACCTGGCGCCACATGAACGGCTACGGGTCGCACACCTACATGTGGATCAACGCCGCCGGCGAGAAGTTCTGGGTGAAGTACCACTTCAAGTCCGACCAGGGCGTCGAGACCCTCACCCAGGACGAGGCCAACCGGCTCGCCGGCGAGGATGCCGACTTCCACCGCCGCGACCTTCACGACGCCATCGAGAACGGCGAGCACCCGACCTGGACGCTGCACGTGCAGGTGATGCCCTACGAGGACGCGAAGACCTACCGGTTCAACCCGTTCGACCTGACCAAGGTGTGGCCGCACGGCGACTACCCGCTGATCAAGGTCGGCAAGATGACGCTGAACAAGAACCCGGAGAACTTCTTCGCGCAGATCGAGCAGGCCGCGTTCGAGCCCAGCGCGATCGTCCCCGGTATCGGGTTCTCGCCCGACAAGATGCTGCTCGGCCGGGTCTTCGCCTACGCCGACACGCACCGGTACCGGATCGGCCCGAACTACCAGCAGCTGCCCGTCAACAAGCACCGCGTCGAGGGCGCCTACACCTACCAGTTCGACGGCCCGATGGCCTACGAGCACACCGGCGACGCCGCGAAGTACGCCCCCAACTCCTACGGCGCTCCCTACAGCGACCTCACCGGCCCCGCCGGCGACAGCTGGGAGACCGACGGCGAGTTCGTCCGGCAGGCGTACACCCTGCGTGCCGAGGACGACGACTTCGGCCAGGCCGGGACGATGGTCCGTGAGGTGTTCGACGACGCGATGCGCGAGCGCTTCGTGCAGAACGTCGCCGGCCACATCCTCGGCGGGGTGAAGGACCAGACCCTCCCGCGCGTGTTCGAGTACTGGCGATCCGTCGACGCCGAGATCGGCAAGCGCATCGAGGAGGCCGTCCACGCCGGGCGGGCCCAGGACGTCGCGCCGCACGCGACCGAGGCCGACCCCTCGGAGGTCGCCGGGAACCCGTCGATCAACAAGGGCTGACCCTCCGTTTACCAGGGTATGTAGGGAATCTGTCGCTCCCCATGGTGATCCGGCCATGGGGAGCGACGGTTTTCCGTAGGAAGCCGACGTACGTCGAACGCGGTTGGCGCGATGGGCGAGAATCTCTCCATGCCCCACGAGAAGCCCGTGCACGAGATCGACGTCCTCGGCGAGCCCTACGTCTCCGAGACGATCGAGCTGCCGGACGACGACGAGGGCCCGGTCGTCGCCACGCTCGTGCATCGACGTACCGACATCGTCGAGGGCGGCCGCAGCAACCGGGCGGTGCTGCACCTGCACGGCTTCTCCGACTACTTCTTCCAGACCCCGGCCGCCGACTACTGGACCGCGCGCGGCTACGACTTCTACGCCCTCGACCTCCGCAAGTACGGCCGGTCGCTGAGGCCGCACCAGACCCCCAACTTCGTCACCGATCTCCGGCACTACTTCGAGGAGATCGACGCGGCGATGGAGCGGGTGCGCGATCGCGACGGCCACGACCACGTGATCGTCACCGCGCACTCCACCGGCGGCCTCGTCGCGCCGCTGTGGGCGCACGACCGCCGGCCGGGCCTCGCAGGGATGGTGCTGAACTCGCCGTGGCTGGACCTGCACGGCAGCTTCCTGCTCCGCACCGCCGGCACCGCGGCGATCGAGCAGGTCGGCGCCCGCCGTCCCTACCTGGCGATCCCCCGCAACGTGTCGGGGCTGTACGCCCAGAGCCTGCACAAGGACCACCGCGGCGAGTGGGAGTTCAACCTCGACTGGAAGCCGATCGACAGCCAGCCGGTGTACGCCGGTTGGCTGCGCGCGATCCGCCGGGGACACCGCGTCGTGCACGGCGGCATCGACGTCGGCGCGCCCGTCCTCGTGCTCACCTCGGGCGCGAGCTCGTTCCCGCGGGAGTGGCACGAGGACGTCGACCGGCACGACATCGTCCTCGACGTCGAGCAGATCCGTAAGTGGGCTCACAAGCTCGGGCCGCACGTCACGGTGACCCGGGTCGAGGGCGCACTGCACGACGTCACCCTCTCCGCGGAGCCGGTGCGGCACCGCGTCTTCGAGCAGGTCACCCGCTGGCACGACGCCTTCGTCCACGTTTCCTGACCGATTTCGGCGGAGGCGCCAACCATCCTCGGAGGCCACGACGTTCTAGGGTCGTGGAAGCACTCATCGAGGGGGTCCGTGTGGCGCCGGTTGCCGACGACGTGAAGGCGGACTTCACCGACTGGGTCGTCTCGCGTCAGCACCGGATGCTCCGGACGGCGTACCTGATGACCGGGGACCTGCACCGGGCGGAGGACCTGCTCCAGGAGGCCCTGATCAAGGTCGCGCTGCGTTGGCCCAAGCTGCGCGAGGGCAACCCCGACGCCTTCGTGCGCACCGTGCTGTACCGGGACAACGTGTCGTGGTGGCGCCGCCGTCGGGACGACGCCGGTGGAGCACGTCACCGACACCGCCGCCCGGCACGACGCGGACGCCACCGAGCGCAGCCTGCTCGTCCGGCAGGCCCTCGCCGCGCTAACCGCCAAGCAACGAGCCGTGATCGTGCTCCGCTACTTCGACGACCTCACCGAGCGCGAGACCGCCGAGATCCTCGGTGTCTCCATCGGCACCGTGAAGAGCCAGACCTCCGCAGCGTTGACGCGACTACGCGAGCGCGCGCCCCAGCTGGCCGACCTGATCAACGAGGCAGGACGATGACCATGACCGACCAGCACCTTCGTGAGCTCCTCGAGGAAGCCTCCGCCGACGTCCCCCGGCGCGACCTGGCGGCCGCGGCCCTCACCGGTGCCCGGCGGCGCCACCTGACGTCGGCGTGCGGGGCACTCGCCGCGGTCGCCGTGCGTCGGGGTGACCGTCGCGGCAGTCTCGCAGGGGCCGGCTCGTCTTCACCGGGAACGACGGGAGCGGGCTCGTCGCGACCGAGCCCGGAGACGAAGAGCGCGCGCCGCCAACGCCCCGTCAGGGATCACTTCGACGTGCGCGGACACGATCGCGGTTCCCGCTCCGGAGATGCCGGAGATCTACGGCGCGGGACCAGACCTCGGCGTCGGCAACCTCGGCGCCGACAGGTACGAGATCGTGACCGAGCGACGGGCAGCGTGTCTGAAGGTCGGCGACGCCGACGGCGATCTCACCGCGCGGGTCAATCTCGTGCCCGGCACCGACGGTCCGGCATCGGCGCCTACGAGCGCTGCACCGGCCCCCACGGCGACGACGTGCCGATCGGGCGACGCTTCGAGCTCGGCGAGCACGGCCGACCGATTCCTGACCCGCCCGCGTCGATCTGTCCAGGGCGGCATCGTCGGCCCGGAGATCGTCAGCTCCGTCGTTCCCGTCGACGACCGGCCGTTCTACAACCGGGTCGGCGTGGTGAACCATCGCACCATCTACGCCTTCGAGACGCCGGACCGGCGCGGGGTTCAGCTACGTCGAGCGCGGCCAGCTGTCGGGGTCGGTCTCCTGGACCACGGCCGAGGCCGCGCAGGACATCCTGGGTCCGAACTTCATCCCGATGGGCGACCCAGAACCCGCGCGGGAATTCGGGTTCGCCGGCTGCACCTACTACGCCACCGGCCGGCCACCCTGACCGGACGGCTCGTCGGACGGCAGCACGGTGGAAGCGGAGGAGTTCCGCGCCGACGACTGGAGGGGCACGATCCACGTGCTCCTCGCGCCGCTGGCGGACCTGCAGCAGGTCACCCTCGAGAGGGCCGGCGAGGAGACCCGGGTCTACGACCGCGACGACTTCTGACCCGCGTCACCCGCCGGCCTCGATGACCCGGAGCAGCGCCGCGGTGTCGAGGTGCTCCTCGACGGCGTCGGCCAGCAGGTCGATCTGACGCTCCCGCTCCGCCGCGAAGGCCGTCTCCTGGGAGACCTGCCAGTCAGAGCGGTGCGCGTCGGCCGCCACGTGGGCGAGGAAAGCCCGTCGGAAGCCGTCGTTCTCGAACGCGCCGTGCCACAGGGTTCCCCACGTGGCGCCGTCCCGGCAGCCCTCGAGGAACGCCTCTCCCCCGCGTACGTCGATCCGCCCGTGGTGGATCACGTAGCCCCGCACCTCGTGCCCGAGGGCGGAGCCCGCCGGCCGGGCGAGCACCTTCTCCGCGCCGAACCGCGTCCGGACGGGGAGCAGGCCCAGCCCCACCGCCGCTGCGGGTGAGCCGGCCTCGACGCCGTCGGGGTCCGCGACGTGCCGGCCGAGCATCTGGAAGCCGCCGCAGATGCCGAGGACGGGTTGCCCGCCCCGATGCCGCTCGAGGAGGGGGCCGTCGAGCCCGCGGGCCCGGAGCCAGGCGAGGTCGTCGAGGGTCGAGCGCGTGCCGGGCAGGATCACCAGGTCGGCGTCGAGGACCGCGTCGGGCGAGTCGACGTACCGGACGTCGACGCCGGGCTCCACCGCCAGCGCGTCGACGTCGGTGAAGTTGGAGATCCGCGGGAACCGGACGACGGCCACCCGCAGCGGTCGCCCGGTCGACGCGTGGGCGGGCGAGGGCGGGGAGGCGATCGTGTCCTCGGAGTCCAGCCGCAGGCCGGGCAGCCAGGGCACCACGCCGAGCACCGGCCGCTCGGTTGCCGCCTCCAGCATCTCGATACCGGGCGCGAGCAGCGACTCGTCGCCCCGGAACTTGTTGATGACGAACCCCTTGAGGAGGGCCTGGTCGGCCGGCGGACAGCAGCTTCAACGTCCCGTACATCGCCGCGAACACCCCGCCTCGGTCGATGTCGCCGACCACCAGCGTCGGGATGCGGGCGTGCTGGGCCAGCCCCATGTTCACGAAGTCGTGCTCGCGCAGGTTGATCTCGGCCGGGCTCCCGGCGCCCTCGCAGATCACCACGTCGTACCGGCCGGCGAGGTCGTCGTAGGCGGCGTAGGCGGCCTCGGCCAGCCGCGGGCGCGCGCCGGCGAACGACGACGCGTCCAGGTGGCCCGACGGCTCGCCCATGAGCACCACGTGGCTGCGCAGGTCCGAGCCGGGCTTCAGCAGCACCGGGTTCATCGCGGCCTCGGGCTCGGCGCCGGCCGCCACCGCCTGGACCCACTGGGCACGGCCGATCTCGGCGCCGTCCGCGGTGACCATCGAGTTGTTCGACATGTTCTGGGCCTTGAACGGCGCCACCCGGACGCCCCGGCGGTGCAGCCAGCGGCAGATGCCCGTGGTGAGCACCGACTTGCCGGCGTCGGACGTGGTGCCGGCGACGAGGAGGGAGCCCCGCGGCGACGCGCTCACCAGACGAACGCGACGATCGCGACCGTGCCGACCATGACGATGACCAGGCGCAGCACCAGCGGTGGCAGCCGCCGCCCCACGGTCGCACCGATCTGCCCGCCGACGATCGAGCCGGCCGCGATCAGCCCCGCGATCACCCAGTCCACGTCGGCGACCAGGATGAACACCACCGCCGCCACCCCGTTGACGAGACCGGCCAGGACGTTCTTGGTGCCGTTGAGCCGCTGCAGGGAGTCCTGGATGCCGATGCCCATGATCGCCATGAGCAGCACCCCTTGCGCGGCTCCGAAGTACCCGCCGTACACCCCGGCCAGCATCACCAGCACCCACACCCACAACGCGCCGTGCTCGGGGACTCCGCCCCGGTTCTCGGCGCGGGCCGCGACCTTCCGGGCGATGGTGGGCTGGAAGATCACGAGCACGACCCCGACCAGGATCAGCAGCGGGACGATGGCGCTGAAGGCCTCCGCGGGGAGGGCGAGGAGCAGCACCGCCCCGGCGATGCCGCCGACCAGCGACGCCGAGGCCAGCCGCGTCAGCCGCCCGCGCTGGCCCCGGAGCTCGCGTCGGTAGCCCACCGCCCCCGACACCGAGCCGGGCACCAGACCGATGGTGTTGCTGACGTTCGCCGTCACGGGCGGCACGCCGAACGCCAGGAGGGTCGGGAACGTGATCAGCGTCCCCGACCCCACCACGGTGTTGATGGTGCCGGCGGCGACCCCCGCGAGGAGGACCGCCACCATCTCGATACCCGTCACTGGGCGGGCGGCTCCTGTGCGGGAGGCAGCCCGTCCTCGGCGACGGACGGCTCGGAACGGCGGGTCATGTCCGCAGAGCTCTCGGCGGCCGCGATCGCCTCGGCCACCGCGTCGTGCGCCTGGGACAGCGAGCGGTCACCGTGGGCGTCCGGCACGGCCGGCTCGGCCGGCCCCATGTCGACCCGCTTCCTCGGTCCCTCGACCTCGTCCGGGATGCCCTTGAGGCTGTTCATGGTCGAGCCGAGCCCCTCGAGCGCCTTCCCGATCTCGCTCGGCACGATCCACACCTTGTTGGCGTCGCCCTCGGCGATCTTCGGCATCATCTGGAGGTACTGGTAGGCCAGCAGCGACTGGTCGGGGCGACCGTCGTGGATCGCCTGGAAGACGGTCTGGATCGCCTGACCCTCACCCTGCGCCTGGAGGATCTTCGACTCCCGCTCGGCCTGTGCCCGCAGGATCCTGGCCTCGCGCTCACCCTCGGCGGTGAGGATCGCCGACTGCTTCGAGCCCTCGGCGGTGAGGATGGCGGCCTGCCTCGAGCCCTCCGCGGTGAGGATGACCGCACGCTTCTCGCGGTCGGCGCGCATCTGCTTCTCCATGGAGTCCTTGATCGACGGCGGCGGGTCGATGCCCTTGAGCTCCACGCGGTTCACACGGATGCCCCACTTGCCGGTCGCCTCGTCGAGCACACCACGGAGCCGGCTGTTGATCGCGTCGCGGCTGGTCAGCGTCTCCTCGAGGTCCATGCCACCGACGATGTTGCGCAGCGTGGTCATCGTGAGCTGCTCGACCGCCTGGATGTAGTTGGCGATCTCGTACGTCGCGGCGACCGGGTCGGTCACCTGGAAGTAGATGACGGTGTCGATCGACACCACGAGGTTGTCCTCGGTGATCACCGGCTGCGGCGGGAAGGACACCACCTGCTCGCGCAGGTCGATCATGTAGCGGACCTTGTCCACGAACGGCACGACGACGTTGAGGCCGGCGGGAAGCGTGCCCTTGTACTTCCCGAACCGTTCCACGATGCCGGCCCGCGCCTGCGGCACGATCCGGATCGTCTTGGCCAGCACGGCCACTGCGAACAGGACCAGCAGGACCAGAACGATAAGGACTCCGAGTCCATCCATGGTCGTTCCCCCTTCTCAGATTGTCGGTGCGTTGCTCACGAGGCTCAGGGTCCGAGCGTCGGGATGCGGTGGACGTAGGCGGTGGCGCCCTTGATCTCGAAGATGTCGACCGGTGCGCCCGGCTCGATCACCTCGGTCTCGTCGTACGGACGTGCGGTCCAGAGCTCCCCGCCGACCCGGATCTGTCCGCTCTGCATGGAGACCTCGTCGACCACGACGCCCTGCTTGCCGACGAGCGCCGCGTGACCGAGGGTCAGCTCCGGGCCGGAGTGGAGACGCTTGACGATGTTCGGCCGCACCAGCGCCACCATGCCGACGGACACCGCCACCGCCACGACGACCTGGACCGGCCACACGAAGCCGAGCATCGCCACGGCCATGCCGGCCAGCGCTCCGCTCGCCATCATGAGCAGCATGAGGTCGAGGCTGAACAGCTCGGCGACGCCGAGCGCGATGGCGAGGCCGAGCCAGGCCTGCCAGTCCTGGAACCACTCCGGGAGGTTCATGCCTCCACCCTAGTCACTGGATGCGGTGTCGGACACGCCGCCGCGCTGCCCACCGGCCGTCCTCGTGGGAGAGCTGCAGCGGCATCCCGAAGGTCGCCGAGATCACCGGCTCGGTGAGCACCCGCTCGATGGGACCCGACGCCACGACCCGACCCTTGCGAAGCAGCATCACGTGGGTGAAGCCGGGCGGGATCTCCTCCACGTGGTGGGACACGAGCACGGTCGCCGGCGAGAGCTCGTCCATCGCGAGCACCGACAACGTGGACACGAGGTCCTCGCGACCGCCGAGGTCGAGTCCGGCCGCGGGCTCGTCGAGCAGCAGCAGCTCCGGGTCGGTCATCAGCGCACGGGCGATCTGCACGCGCTTGCGCTCGCCCTCGCTCAGGGTGCCGAAGGTGCGGTCCATGAGGGCGCCGGCGCCGACCTCGACGAGCAGGTTCTGGGCCCGCTCGTGGTCGAGCTCGTCGTAGTGCTCTCGCCAGCGGCCGACCACGCCGTACGACGCCGACACGACGAAGTCGCGGACGATCTCGTGTCGCGGGATCTTCTCGGCGAGCGCGGCGCTGGTCAGGCCGATGCGCGGCCGGAGGTCGAACACGTCGACGGCTCCGAGCATCTCGCCGAGGATCGCGACCAGGCCGGACGTCGGGTGGATCTGCGCGGCCGCGACCTGCAGCAGCGTGGTCTTGCCCGCGCCGTTGGGCCCGAGGATCACCCACCGCTCGTCCTCCTCGACGACCCAGTCGATGCCTTCGAGAAGGGTGGCCTGCCCCCGCTTGACCGTGACGTCGGCAAACTCGAGAACGGCGTCCATGCATCCCTCATGTGGTCGGAACGTGCGACGGCCCAGCCTCACCGGCGGGCCGCGTCCAAACCTACGGCACGCGCCGGGCGCGGGCACGCCGGGTGGAGGCACTGATTACGCTCGAAGGGTGCGTACGACGACCGCGCTTCCGCGCTCCGCCGACCTCGCCGTGTGGTTCACGTCCTGGGCCGCCGGCGAGGTCAGCCTCGACGACGCCCGCGACGCGATCGTGGGCGGTGACGCGGCCCACGACGTGCTCGGCCTGCCCGGCGAGACCGAGCCCGTCCCGCTGATCCTCGCCCTCGGCCGTCTCAAGGCCGCGGGGGCCACCGGCGCCGGGCTCGCTCTGCCGGTGCCGGGTGACCCGCTGGGCCTGGCCGGACCGCCGTCGTTCAACGCCGACGCTCTCGAGGCGGAGGAGGCGGTCGTCCTCGACGGCGTCGATGCCGGCCTCGTGCCCCACGTCGCCGGGGCGGGCGTGACGTGGCGGCTGCACGACGCCGCGTCCCGTCGGCAGGTGCCCGACCTGTCGGAGGCCGACACCGCGCTGCGCCAGGCCCTGGTGGAGTCGGCCAACACGCTGGCGCGGCTCGACGTCGCCCGGTGGCGGCCCGAGGTCGCCGACGAGCTCGTGTCGCTGCGCCGCGGCCCCGAGCTGACCTTCCCGCCCGGGTCCGACGGCCGAGCGGTCCGCGTCGCGTCGCTGGCGGCACGCTGCCGCGGCATCGTCGACCTCGCCCTCGACGACGAGGGCGGTGCCGTGACCGCCGCGGAGGCGGACGCCCGCCGGGCGGCGCTCGCGCCCCTCGACCACGCTGCGAGACGCGCCCTCGTCGCCGCCTGCTCCCCTCGACCTGGGCGATAGCCTTCCTGCGACATGGCAACGGCGAAGCGCACCGCGGACGAGATGCCGCAGACAGTCCTCATCACCCTGATCGGCCGGGACCGGCCCGGGGTCACCTCGACGGTGTTCTCGACGCTCGCCGGCTTCGGGGTCGAGGTCCTCGACATCGAGCAGATCGTCCTCCGACGACGCCTGGTGCTCGGCGTGCTCGTGTCCGCGCCGCGGGACGAGAGGTCGCTGCGCACGGCGCTGGAGCGGGTCGCCGACGAGCTCGACATGCAGGTCGAGGTGGAGCGCGGCACCGGCGACAACTGGGCACGGCCGGAGGGCCGCAGCCACGTGACGGTGCTGGGCATGCCGCTGCGGCCCGCCGCCGTCGCCGCGATCGCCGGGCGGATCGCCGACACCGGGGCGAACATCGACCGGATCGAGCGGATGGCGCGCTACCCCGTCACCGCCATCGACCTCCACGTCTCGGGAGCCGACCCCGACCGCCTGCGCGTGGTCCTGTCCGAGGAGGCGGCACGGCAGTCGGTCGACGTGGCCGTCCAGCCGGCGAACCTGCTGCGCCACGGCATGCGCCTGATCGTCATGGACGTCGACTCGACCCTGATCCAGGGCGAGGTGATCGAGATGCTCGCCGACCACGCCGGCTGCCTGCAGAAGGTCGCCGAGGTCACCGAGGCCGCGATGCGCGGCGAGCTCGACTTCGAGCAGTCCCTGCGCGAGCGCGTCGCCCTCCTCGAAGGACTCGAGGCCTCGGCCCTCGACCAGGTCTACGAGTCCATCCTGCTCGCGCCCGGGGCGCGCACGATGGTCCGCACGCTGAAGCGGCTCGGCTACCGGTTCGCGATCGTGTCCGGCGGGTTCACCCAGATCACCGACCGGATCGCGGACGACCTCGGCATCGACTTCGCCGCCGCCAACGAGCTCGAGGTCGTCGACGGGAGGCTCACCGGACGGATCGTCGGGCCGGTCGTCGACCGCGCCGGGAAGGCCGCCGCGCTGCGCCGGTTCGCGGCCGAGGTGGGCGTGTCGACCGCGTCGACGATCGCGATCGGCGACGGCGCCAACGACCTCGACATGCTCACGGCCGCCGGGCTCGGCATCGCCTTCAACGCCAAGCCGGTCGTGCAGCAGGCCGCCGACACCGCGGTGAACGTGCCCTATCTCGACGCGATCATCTACCTGCTCGGGATCACCCGCGAGGAGGTCGAGGCGGCCGACGCCGAGGCCGGCATCGTGACGCCCGCTCCCCCGCTCCTCTGACTCGCCGCCGACCGGTCGTGTGGCTCAGCGTGCGCCATGGCGCACGCTGAGCCACACGACCGTGTCGGAGTCGGCCCGCAAGGGCCTAGGAGCCGGCGCGGAAGTCGACGAGCCGTCCGGTCTCGTCGCCGAGCTCGTCCCACGGCACCTCGACGTCGAAGACCGCCATCGACGCGGTCGGGAAGCCGTGCAGCATCGAGTGCAGCGCCTCGTGGTCGCCCTCGCCGTCGTCGAGCAGGTGGGCGATGTGGCCGACCGTCGGCTGGTGGCCGACGAAGACCACCACCTTCGCGGCGTCGGGCACCACCCTGAGCGCCTCGAGGACGACGTCGGTGCTGCCCGAGTAGACCGCGTCGTCGTAGACCACCTCGGCCGCCGACCCGAGAGCCTGCTCCATCGCGTCCCAGGTGCCCCGCGTGCGGAGCGAGGAGGAGACGACGGCGTGGTCGGGGACGATCCCCTGCTCCCGAAGGTAGCTGCCGGCGGCCTCGGCCTCGCGTCGACCGCGGTCGGTCAGCTCGCGGGCACGGTCGGAGGCCGCGAACGGCTCGGCCTTCGCGTGACGTACCAGGACCAGTCGCCTTGTCACGGGTAGGATTCTCCCATCCCCCCGTGGATGTCGTACGTGGAATTGCTTGGATCAGGCACCCATCGCGTGGTACCCGCCGTCGACGTGAACGATCTCACCCGTCGTCGCCGGGAAGAAGTCCGAGAGCAAGGCGACGACGGCCTTCGCGGTCGGCTCCTGGTCCTTCTCGTCCCAGCCGAGCGGCGAACGGTCGCTCCACATCGACTCGAGCTCCTCGAAGCCCGGGATCGCCTTGGCGGCGAGTGTCTTCAGCGGACCGGCAGACACCAGGTTCACCCGGATGCCCTGCGGTCCCAGGTCTCGGGCGAGGTACCGAGAGCAGGACTCCAGCCCGGCCTTGGCCACGCCCATCCAGTCGTACGCCGGCCAGGCCACGGTCGCGTCGAAGGTCATCCCGACGACCGACCCGCCCTGCCCCATCAGCGGCAGGCAGGCGGTGGCCAGCGACTTCAGGGAGTACGCCGACACCTGCACCGCCTGGGCCACGTCGGGCCAGGGGCCGTCGAGGAACTTGCCGCCGAGCAGCGTCTCGGGGTTGCCGTAGGCGATGGAGTGGACCACGCCGTCGAGACCGTCGACGTGCTCGCGCAGCAGGTCCGGGAGCCGCTCGAGGTGCGCGTCGTCGGTGACGTCGAGCTCGATCACCGGCGCCTCCTCGGGGAGCCGGTTCACGATCCGGCGGGTGATGCCCAGCGCGCGGCCGAAGTTCGAGACCACGACCGTGGCCCCCTGCTCCTGGGCGACCCGTGCCACCGCGAAGCCGATGGAGGTGTCCATCGTGACCCCGGCGACCAGGATCTTCTTGCCCTCGAGAATGCCCATGCCCGTCGTACCCCTGTCTTGTGTGGCTGGCTGCGAACTGTGCGTGTCAGTGGCCCATGCCGAGGCCGCCGTCCACCGGGATCACGGCCCCGGTGACATACCCGGCGCCGTCGGAGGCCAGCCACTGCACGGCGGAGGCGACCTCCTCGACCGAGGCGTAGCGGCCGAGCGGGATCTGCGCCTTGTACTCCGCCTTCTTCTCCTCCGGCAGGACCTCGGTCATCTCGGTCTCGACGAAGCCAGGCGCCACCACGTTCGTGGTGATCGAGCGGCTGCCGAGCTCTCGCGCGAGGGACCGCGCCATGCCGACAAGACCGGCTTTGCTCGCGGCGTAGTTGACCTGGCCGGCCGACCCGAGGAGGCCGACCACCGAGGAGATCAGGATGATCCGGCCGCGGCGCAGGCGGAGCATGCCCTTCGCCGCACGCTTGGTGACCCGGAAGGTGCCGGTGAGGTTGGTGTCGAGTACGGCGGACCAGTCCTCGTCGCTCATCCGGAGAAGGAGCGTGTCGCGGGTGATCCCGGCGTTGGCGACGAGCACCTCGACCGGCCCGTGCTTCTCCTCGATCTCGGCGAAGGCCGCCTCGACCGCGTCCTGTGTCGGTGATGTCGCAGCGGACCGCGAGGAAGCCTTCCGGCGGCTCGCCGCTGCGATAGGTGATCGCGACGTCGTCGCCCGCGGCGCGGAAGCTCTCGGCGATGGCGCGGCCGATGCCGCGGTTGCCGCCGGTGACCAGGACCGATCTACCCACTGTGCGTCCTCACTGTCGCTCCGCCGTCCCCCTCCCGGGACGGACCCTCGCGACGCTAACGGCTACCGACGGGTACCCGTAATCCCCTCTCCGGACCG
The DNA here is from genome assembly GCA_963700365.1 of uncultured Actinomycetota bacterium. Taxonomy (GTDB): domain Bacteria; phylum Actinomycetota; class Actinomycetes; order Propionibacteriales; family Nocardioidaceae; genus Nocardioides_C. The sequence goes on from CAVOXG010000002.1 coordinate 168,344, forward strand.
CGCGTCGCTTGCCCGCCGGCGCTTTCCCAGAGAGAGCTGGGGAAACGGGCGGTCACTCGTCCTCGAGGCGGAAGCCGAGCTTGAGGCCGACCTGGAAGTGCTCGACGGCGCCGTCCTTGACCTGGCCGCGGACCTGGGTGACCTCGAACCAGTCGAGGTGGCGCAGCGTCTTGGAGGCGCGCTCGATGCCGTTGCGGATCGCCTGGTCGATGCCGTCCGGCGAGGTGCCGACGATCTCCGTGACGCGGTAGGTGCGGTTGGACATGCTCGCTCCTCGAGGTCGTTCTTCGGTTGTCCCTGGTGATGCTAGTGCCGCGGCCACCCCGGCCGCTGCAGGTGTCAGCAGGTGGGGATGGCTAACAGGGACCATTGCAGGTCGGGTGGTTCGAGCCTTGACTGGATGGGTTCCGACGGGGGGTCGCCCGAGCGAGGAGTCCCTGATGACCACCACCAACATCACTGCCGAGATCGGCCTGCCGGACGGTTACAAGGGGCAGGCGATCCGGCCGGGCGACGCCGAGTACGAGACCGCCCGCGCCGTCTACAACCGGATGGTCGACCGCCGCCCCGCCCTCATCGTCCGCCCCACAGGTGCCGCCGACATCCGTGACGCCGTGGCGTTCGCCCGCCAGCAGAGGCTGCCCCTCGCCGTGCGGTGCGGCGGCCACAGTGTCGCCGGCGTCAGCACCGTCGAGGGCGGGGTCCTCATCGACCTGTCCAGCCTCAAGGGCGTCCACATCGATCCCGAACGCGGCACCGCGATCTGCAACGCCGGGGTGCTCTGGGGCGAGTACGACCGGGAGACCGAGATGTTCGGCCTCGCGACGCCCGGTGGCCGGGTGACCACGACCGGGGTCGGCGGCTTCTGCCTCGGCGGCGGCTACGGCTGGCTGTCCACCAAGTACGGGCTCACCTGCGACAACCTCGTCGGCGCCGACCTGCTCACAGCGAGCGGAGAGCTGGTCCACGTCACCGACGACACGAACCCCGAGCTCATGTGGGCGCTGCGGGGCGCGGGTGCCAACTTCGGCGTGGTGACCTCGTTCGAGTTCCGGCTCCACCCGATCCGGCCGCTGATGATGGCCGGGCTCTTCGCCGTGCCCAACGACGGGCGGGCCGAGGAGGTCGCGCGCCGCTACCGCGACTACGTCGAGGGTGCCCCCGAGGACCTGGTGACGGCCTTGTTCACAGTCCTGGCGCCGCCCGAGGACTTCGTCCCGCCCGAGCTCGTGGGCCTGCCGGTGCTGATGATCGCCGTCGCGTGGCTCGGTGACCCCGCCGACGCCGACGCCGCCATCGCCCCGCTGCGCGACATCACCGCGGGTGGCCTCGACCTCGTCCAGCCGATGCCCTACACCACGTTCCAGGCGATGCTGGACCCGTCGAACCCGCCGGGCCAGCTCAACTACCACCGCGGCATGCACCTGTCGTCGCTGCCCGACGAGGTGCTCGACGCCTACGTGGCCAACGGCAGGGAGATCGGCTCACCGTTGACCGGCGGTGTGATCTTCCGGCACGGCGGCGCGATCAGCAGGGTCGCGGAAGGCGCGACCGCCGTCAGCCACCGTGACGCGCCGTACATGGCACACCCCATCGCAGCCTGGGCGGACCCCGCCGACACCGATCGCGAGATCGCCTGGGTGCACCGGTTCACCGAGGCTTTCGCGCCGGCTCGCACCGGTGGCGTGTACCTCAACTTCGAGCCGAAGACGGACGAGGCCAACGTGCGCGCCGGCTACAGCGCCGGGAAGTACGAGCGGCTCGCGGCACTCAAGCAGGAGTGGGACCCCGAGAACATCTTCCGCGCCAACCACAACATCGCGCCACGCCAGTCCTGACGGCTCGAAACAGGGGTCTCCTCGGCACCGCTCGACGCGCCCAGATGCGACGTACGCTCGTTGCATGCACCGCAAGGATCCAGAGCCGATCCGGATCACCTCCGCCACGCGCAGCCGCAGTGAGGACGTCGCCGGCCGCCAGCGTCGTTACCTCATCTCGATGGCGGTGCGCACGGCGTGCTTCCTCGCGGCGGTCTTCGTGGCGAGCTGGTCCTTGTGGCTCATGTGGATCTTCATCATCGCGTCGTTCATCCTGCCGCCGGTGGCAGTGGTGATCGCAAACGCCCAGGCGCCGACCGATCCGGACCCCGACCCGGACACGATCTACGAGCCGCGGCGCCCGGAGATCGACCCGCCCAAGTCCCCCTGAACCCCGCTTGCGTCAAGCGGTGGTCCAGACCTTTCCACAGGCTTAGCGCGTCCTTGCTCTCGCCGCTAGATGCGGGCCTTTGAGCATGCAAGAATCGGCGGCGCGCGGCTCGGTCTCCCCCGTCCGAGCCGTGCCCAGTGATGCCGGACGACTCCCCCCGTGGTCGTCCGGCATCGCTCGTCTTCACGGCCCGTACAGTCGCTCCCATGGACCTGATCTGCTCGGCGAAGGGGTGCAAGGCACCGGCGCGTTGGTCGTTGCTGTGGAACAACCCCAAGATCCACACCGACGACCGGCGCAAGAGCTGGCTGGCGTGCGACGAGCACAGGCAGAGCCTCAGCGACTTCCTCAGCGCCCGGTCGTTCCTGCGCGACGTCGAGCCGGTGTCGTCCGCCGAGGAGTGACCTCGTCCGGCGTACCTCAGCCGCCGATGGCCGACATCGGCCGCGCGGGCTGCAGGAAGCTGACGTCGTCGATCCCGTGACCGGGACGCTTGGTGATCATCGCGGCTCGCCAGCGGTCGGCGATCTCCTCGTCGCTCGCGCCGCCACGCAGCGCGGCACGAAGGTCGGACTCCTCGCGCGCGAACAGGCAGTTGCGGACCTGGCCGTCGGCGGTCAGCCGCACCCGGTCGCAGTCGCCGCAGAACGGCCGCGTCACCGACGCGATCACCCCGACCGTCGCCGGGCCGCCGTCCACGAGGAACAGCTCCGCGGGCGCGCTTCCCCGGGGCTCCTCGGCCGGCTTGAGCACGAACTCCGCCTCCAGCGAGCGGAAGATCTCGTCGGCGGTGACCATCGTGTCGCGACGCCAGTTGTGCTGGGCGTCGAGCGGCATCTGCTCGATGAAGCGCAGCTCGTACTCGCGCTCGAGGCACCAGCGCAGCAGCTCGGGAGCCTGGTCGTCGTTGATGCCGCGCAGCAGCACCGCGTTGATCTTGACCGGGCCCAGCCCGGCTGCCTTGGCCGCCTCGAGCCCGGCCACCACGTCGGCGAGCCGGTCGCGGCGGGTGATGGCCAGGAAGTCCTCGCGGCGGATCGTGTCGAGGCTGACGTTGACGCGGTCCAGACCGGCATCGGCCAGGGCCTGCGCCGTGCGCGAGAGGCCCAGCGCGTTGGTGGTCAGCGACGTCTCGGGCCGCGGGTCCAGGGCCGGCGGTACGGCGGACGATGTCGACGAGCCCGCGACGGACCAGGGGCTCGCCGCCGGTGAACCGGACCTCGCGGATGCCGAGGTGCTCGACGCCGATCGTGATGAGACGCACGACCTCGTCGTCGCTCAGCGTCTGCTCGTCCGGCAGCCAGTCCAGACCCTCGGGCGGCATGCAGTACGAGCAGCGCAGGTTGCAGCGGTCGGTTAACGAGACGCGCAAATCGGTCGCGGTCCGCCCGAACGTGTCGACGAGGCCTCCGGTGCTCACCCGAACAGTCTAGGCATGGTGGCGAAGGTTACTGTCGTCGGCGTGAGATTTCTGCTCAGCCGACGCTGGTTGCTCTTCCTCGGAGCGGTCGTCGTCCTGGCCTACCTGGCCTTCCGGCTCGGCGAGTGGCAGTTCGACCGGCTCGAGGACCGGGAGCAGCGCAACGCCGTGGTGGAGCGCAACCTGGACGCGGATCCGGTGCCTGCCCAGGACGTCCTCGAGGTCGGCCGTCCGGTCGCCGCCGAGGACGAGTGGCGTCACGTCAGCGTGAGCGGGGTGTACGCCGAGGACGAGACCGTCGTCGTGCGCTACCAGACGCGTGACGGCCAGTCCGGCGTCGACGTGGTGACCCCGCTGGTCACGGCGGAGGGGCCGGCGGTGCTCGTCAACCGCGGCTGGCTCGAGACCGGCAACGTGGGCACGACCCGGCCCGACGTCCCCGCACCGCCCTCGGGCACGGTGGAGGTCACCGGCTGGGTCCGCGCCGACGCCGAGGACGCCGGGTCGGCCACCGTCGAGGACCAGTCCACCCGGGCGATCTCGAGCACCGCGATCGCGGAGACTGTCCCCTTCCCGGTGTACGGCGGCTTCCTCGAGCTCGACGCGGAGACTCCCCCGCCGACCGAGCCGCTGGCGAAGGTGGAGTCTCCCGACCTCGGCGAGGGCCCGCACTTCTTCTACGGCCTGCAGTGGTGGTTCTTCGCTCTCCTCGCCGTCTTCGGGTTCGGCTACCTCGTGTGGGACGAGCGGCGGAAGTGGCTGCGGGACCGGGCCCGTGAGGGCACCCGGGCGGCCCCGCCGCGGGAGCCGGTGGGTCGCTGAGACGGCGACTCACTTCCCTGCCCAGGAAGGCGTCGGGACGAGCCGGCCGCGCTCAGGTGTGGGCGAACTGCGTGCGGTAGAGGTCCGCGTAGAGGCCACCCTGGGCGATCAGCTCGTCGTGCGTCCCCGACGCGACGATCCGGCCGTCGTCCACGACGAGGATCAGGTCGGCGTTGCGGACCGTCGAGAGCCGGTGCGCGATGACCAGCGAGGTGCGGCCTTCGAGCGCCTGGTCGAGCGCCCGCTGCACCGCGACCTCGGACTCGGAGTCGAGGTGGGCGGTGGCCTCGTCGAGGACGACGACGCCGGGCGCCTTGAGCAGCAGCCGCGCGATCGCGAGCCGCTGGCGCTCACCGCCCGACAGCCGGTAGCCACGGTCCCCCACCACGGTGTCGAGCCCGTCGGGCAGCGAGGCGACAAGGGTCCGCACCTGCGCGGCCCCGAGGGCGGACCAGATCTCGTCGTCGGTCGCGTCGGGCTTGGCGTACTGCAGGTTGGCCCGGATCGTGTCGTGGAACATGTGCGCGTCCTGCGTGACGTAGCCGACCGCGTCCTCGAGCGACTGGAGCGTCACGTCGCGCACGTCGTGCCCGGCGACGCGTACGGCGCCCGCCGAGACGTCGTACAGCCGGGCGACGAGGTGGGTGATCGTCGTCTTGCCCGGCACCGGACGGCCCGACGAGGGCCACCATCTGGCCGGGGAGCGCCGTGAAGGTGACGTCCTTCAGCACCGGCCCGTGGTCGCGCGTCGCCTCCAGCCGGGCGACCGTCTCGAGGCTGGCCAGCGACACCTCGTCGGCCCGCGGGTAGGTGAACGCGACGTGGTCGAACTCGATGCTCGCCGCCTGGCGGGACAGCTCCGTCGCGCCCGGCTTCTCCTGGATCATCGACGGCAGGTCGAGCACCTCGAAGACCCGCTCGAAGCTGACCAGCGCGGTCATCACGTCGACGCGGACGTTGGACAGGCCCTGCAGCGGGCCGAGCAGGCGGAGCAGCAGGGTGGCGAGGGCCAGCAGCGTCCCGACGGTGAGGGTGCCGTCGATGGCGAGCTGCCCGCCGACGCCGTAGACGAGGGCGGTCGCGAGCGCGGGGATCAGCATCAGGGTGGAGCTGAACACGCGGGTGATCAGTGCGATCCGGACGCCGAGGTCGCGCACCAGGCCGGCCTTGGCCGCGAAGTTGGCGTCCTCCTCGTCGCGCCGGCCGAACAGCTTGAGCAGCAGCGCGCCGCCGACGTTGAACCGTTCGGTCATGTTGTTGCCGAGGTCCGCGTTGCCGTCCATCTGCTGGCGCGTCAGGCCGGCGAGCTTGTTGCCGACCCAGCGTGACGAGAGCAGGAGCAGCGGGAAGAGCAGCAGGGTCAGCAGCGTGACCTGCCAGCTGAGCGCGAGCATCGCGATCCCGACCACCACGACGCTGATGCTGTTCGACACCGTGCTCGAGAGGGTGGTCGTGAACGCGCGCTGGGCGCCGATGACGTCGTTGTTGAGCCGGGAGACGAGGGCGCCGGTCTGGGTGCGCGTGAAGAACGCCAGCGACATCCGCTGGACGTGTGCGAACACCTGGGTGCGCAGGTCGTAGATCAGGCCCTCTCCGATCCGGGAGGAGAAGTACCCCTGGACCAGCGCGAGGCCGGCGTTCACGATCGCCACCGCGGCGATCCCGAGCGCGAGCACGGTGACCAGGCCGCTGTCGCCCTTCGAGGATCCCGTCGTCGACGATCTTCTTGATCAGCAGCGGGGTGACGACGACGAGCGAGGCGTCGACGACGACCAGCGCGACGAAGATGCGATCAGCCGCCGGTGGGGCTTCGCGAACCCGATGACGCGGCGGACCGTCTCACCGGCCAGCTTCTGGCGCGCGACACTGCGGTCCGTGCGCAGGTTGCGCCAGGCAGGGCCCATGCCCGTGTGCATCGACACGAGTGGTCACTCCGATCCCGCCCGTCGCCGGGCGCTCCTCTACTGCATCAACGAGGCGAGCTCGCGGAAGCGGCGTACCTGTGCTTCGCGCTCGAGCCGTCGCTGCTCGTCCAGGTCGAGCGCCATGGCGCTCTGCAGCAGGGCCTTCGTCTCCGAGACCGCGCCGTACAGCGGTGCGGTCACGGCGGCGACCAGGTCGTCGACGGCCTGCTGGAGCTCCTCACGGGGCACCACCACGGTGGCGAGTCCGATCTCGCGGGCCTCCTCGGCACTGACCGACCGGGCGGTCGCACAGATCTCGAGAGCCCTGGAGTAGCCAACGTGCTCGACCAGCGGCTTTGTTCCCGTCAGGTCCGGCACCATCCCCAGCAGCGGCTCGCGCATCGAGAACTGCGCGTCCTCGGCGACGACGCGCAGGTCGCAGGAGAGGGCGAGCTGGAAGCCGGCGCCGATCGCGTGGCCCTGGACCGCGGCGATCGAGACGATGTCGGGGCGGCGCAGCCAGGTGAAGCCCTCCTGGTAGGCCGCGATGGTGTCGGCCAGCTCGCCGTCGGGCATCTCCAGCAGGGAGATCAGCGACGACTCCCCCTCGATGCCCTGGGGCGTGAGCATCCGCCGGTCGAGGCCCGAGGAGAACGAGTCTCCGTTGCCGCGGACCACCACGACCCGCGTGCCGGGGTCGAGGTTGGCGCCGATCGCGCGCAGCGTGAGCCACGTCGAGGCGGTCTGGGAGTTCTTGGTCTCGGGTCGGTCGAGGGTGATCGTGGTCACGAACCCGTTGACGTCGAGGCGCAGACCGGCGCGCTCGAGGACCTCCGGGGCGATGTCGCTGGCAGTCATGCCCCGAAGCCTAGAGCCCCGCTCCGCCGACACCGGTATGCGAAGAGTGATCGATAGGTCACGCTTGGCACACCGCCGACGGGTGAAGGCCCGGCCCCGCTCGGTCAGGCGAGGGCGACGAGGTCGGCGTAGCCCTCGTTCCAGAGGTCCTCGACCCCGTCGGGGAGGATCAGCACCCGGTCGGGCTCGAGCGCGCGCACGGCGCCCTCGTCGTGGGTGACCAGGACGATCGCGCCCTCGTAGCTGCGGATCGCCGCCAGCACCTCCTCGCGGGAGGCCGGGTCGAGGTTGTTGGTCGGCTCGTCGAGCAGCAGGACGTTCGCGCTCGACACGACGAGGATCGCCAGCGCGAGCCGGGTCTTCTCGCCGCCGGACAGCACCCCGGCCGGCTTCGTGGCGTCGTCGCCGCTGAAGAGGAACGAGCCCAGCACGCTGCGGGCCTCGGTGTCGGTCAGCTCCGGAGCGGCCGTGCGGAGGTTCTCGAGGACCGTCCGCCCGGTGTCGAGGGTCTCGTGCTCCTGCGCGTAGTACCCGAGCTTGAGCCCGTGGCCCGGAACGACCTTGCCGGTGTCGGACTCGTCGACGCCGGCGAGGATGCGCAGCAGGGTGGTCTTGCCGGCGCCGTTCAGCCCGAGGATGACCACGCGACTGCCCTTGTCGATCGCGAGGTCCACGTCGGTGAACACCTCGAGCGAGCCGTAGGACTTCGACAGCTCCCCGGCGGTCAGCGGGGTCTTGCCGCAGGGCGCGGGCGAGGGGAACTTGATCCGCGCCACGCGGTCGGACCTCCGCTCGGCCTCGACACCCTCCATCAGCCGCTCGGCGCGCTTCATCATCGACTGGGCTGCCTGCGCCTTGGTCGCCTTGGCGCGCATCTTGTTCGCCTGGTCCATGAGCGTGCTGGCCTTGCGCTCGGCGTTCATCCGCTCACGCTTGCGGCGGCGCTCGTCGGTCTCGCGCTGGGTCAGGTACGCCTTCCAGCCCATGTTGTAGACGTCGATCTCGCCGCGGTTCGCGTCGAGGTGGAGGACCTTGTTGACCGTGGTCTCGAGCAGCGCCACGTCGTGGCTGATCACGATCAGCCCGCCCTTGTGGGACTTGAGGAACTCCCGCAGCCAGACGATCGAGTCGGCGTCGAGGTGGTTGGTCGGCTCGTCGAGCAGCAGGGTCTCGGCGCCGGAGAACAGGATCCTGGCCAGCTCGACCCGGCGTCGCTGGCCGCCGGAGAGGGTGCGCAGCGGCTGCTTCAGGATCCGGTCCTCGATCCCGAGGCTGGCCGCGATCTGCGCGGCCTCGGCCTCGGCCGCGTAGCCGCCGCCGGCGTGCAGCTCGGCGTCGGCCCGCTCGTAGCGTCGCATGCCCTTGTCGCGCACGGCGGTGTCGTCCGAGCCCATGTCGGCCTCCGCGTTCCGGAGCCGCCGGACCACGTCGTCGAGGCCGCGGGCGGACAGGATCCGGTCCTTGGCGATCACCTCGGGGTCGCCGGTGCGCGGGTCCTGCGGCAGGTAGCCGACGCTGCCGGAGGCGGTCACCTTGCCCGAGGCGGGAAGCGCCTCCCCGGCGAGGATCTTGGTGAGGGTGGTCTTGCCGGCTCCGTTGCGGCCGACCAGGCCGATCTTGTCGCCGGCGGCGACGCGGAAGCTCACGTTCTCCATGAGCAGGCGGGCGCCGGCGCGGACCTCGAGCTGGTGGGCTGTGATCATGTGGTGCGGTTACCTCAGGGGGTTTCGGGGAACATCCAGGCCTGGACAGAAGGGGGTGGTGTCCGGCTCAGTCCGTCGCGCACCTCACCCGTCTAGTCTACGAGACAGACCCAGGCGAGCCCGCGGCGGTACGACGTCCGCGCACCGCCGTACCGAAAGGCTCACGCATGCGCTTCAACCCCAAGGCCCGCCTCGACACGAGCCAGGTGCAGACCCGACGCGGTGGCGGCGGGGGCGGTGGGTTCGGCTTCCCGGTCGGCGGTGGCGGCGGTGGCCTGAAGATCGGCGGCGGCATCGGCGGCATCGTGATGCTGGTCCTGATCTTCCTCCTGTCGCAGTACCTCGGCGGCAGCGGTGGCGGCACCGGCCTCCCGACCGGCCCGATCAGCGACGACCGTCCGGTGTCCACCGACAGCCAGGACCTCGCGCACTGCAAGACCGGCGCCGACGCCAACGAGGACCCCGACTGCGCACGCGTCGCGGTCGTGAACAGCATCCAGTCCTACTGGAACGAGGCGCTCCCCCAGCAGGCGGACCGGCAGTACGTCTTCGGCGACACCGTGATGTTCTCCGACTCCGTGAACACCGGCTGCGGCGGCGCGACCGCCGACGTCGGCCCGTTCTACTGCCCGCCGGACCAGCAGGTGTACCTCGACACCACCTTCTTCGAGGACATGCTCGAGGGCCAGCTCGGCGGCCAGGGTGGCGACTTCGCCGAGGCCTACGTGCTCGCCCACGAGTACGGCCACCACGTCCAGAACCTCCTGGGCACGATGGGGCGGGTCCGCACCCAGCAGGGACCCAGCAGCGACGCGGTCCGGCTCGAGCTCCAGGCCGACTGCTACGCCGGGATGTGGTCGAAGTACGCCACGGAGGCCGAGGACGCCCAGGGCGAGGTGTTCATCCAGAGCCTCACCCAGCGCGACATCGAGGAGGCCCTCGACGCCGCGCGTGCGGTCGGCGACGACCGGATCCAGCAGCGCACCTCCGGTCGGGTGAACCCCGACGCGTGGACCCACGGCTCGGCCGAGCAGCGGATGCGGTGGTTCACCATCGGCCGCGAGAAGGGCAGCCTCCGCGCCTGCGACACCTTCGCCGCCAGCCGGCTGTGAGTCCCGGGGTCTGGACCGCGGCGGGCGCTCGACAGCCCGGCTCCTAGACTCGGGGGCCAGCCCCGCTCGGAAGGAAGGCTCCCCCGTGGCCTCGACCCAGACCACCAGCCCCGCGCGCAACGCCGCGCTGATCGCCGTCTTCGCAGGCTTCGTCGCCGCGCTCGGACTCGTGCCCCTGTTCCAGCCGCCCGGCTTCAGCGTCCCGATCACGGCCCAGTCGCTCGGCGTGATCCTGGCCGGCGCCATCCTCGGTGGCCGGCGCGGCTTCGCGGCCCTGGTGCTTTTCCTGGCGCTCGTCGCCGTGGGCCTGCCCGTGCTGCCGGGCGGCCGTGCCGGACTCGGTGTCTTCTTCACCCCCTCGGTCGGCTTCCTGCTCGGCTTCCCGCTGGCCGCCTTCGTCGTCGGGTGGCTGACCGAGCGCGGCGGTGCGCCGTACCGGCTGTCCTGGGGGATCGTCGCGAACGTCGTCGGCGGCATCGTGGTCCTCTACGCGGCCGGCATCGCGGGCATGGCGGCCGTGACCGGCATGTCGGTGGGCGCGGCGACCGTGGCCACCTGGATCTACATCCCCGGTGACCTGACCAAGGTCGTGCTCGCGGCGCTGATCGCCCGGGGCGTCCACGCGGCCTACCCCGGCCTCATCGCGGCGCGGCGCGAGCGTGCCAAGGAGACCTCGGCTGTCTGACCGGGTCGTCGACGTCGCCGCCGCATCCGACCCGGTCGCGGCGGTCCTCGACGCCCACGTCCGCGGAGACCTGGTCGCGCTGCGCACCTCGGGCACCTCGGGAGGCACCCGGTCGGTGGTGCGTACGACGGCCTCCTGGTTCGACTCCTTCGACACCGTGTCGGGGCTGCTCGCTCTCGACGCCGCCTCGCGTGTCTGGGTGCCCGGGCCGCTGTCGTCGACCATGAACCTCTTCGCGGCCGTCCACGCGGCGGCCGTGGGCGCACGCCTCGCCCCCGCCCCCGACCGGGGCGTCGCACGCCGTGCTCACCCCCGCCGCGCTCTCCCGGGCCGTCGCCCACGGGACCGGCCTCGCCGGCCTGCACGTGCTGGTCGCCGGCGACCGGCTCGACCGGAGCCTTGCACGCCCGCGCGATGAGCCACGGCGCCGCCGACGTCAGCCACTACTACGGCGCGGCGGAGCTGTCCTTCGTCGCGTGGGGCAGCCACGCCGACGACCTGGAGCCGTTCCCCGGAGTGGAGATCGACACCGCCGACGGGCAGGTCTGGGTCCGCTCCCCCTACGCCTTCCTCCGGTACGACGGGCCCGACGGCCCCCTCGTCAGGAGGGCGGACGGCTTCATGACCGTCGGCGACCGTGGCCACGTCACGGAGGGCCACCTGCACGTGCTCGGCCGCGGCAGCGACGCGGTGGTGACCGCGGGCGCGACCGTCCTGGTGGCCGACGTCGAGGCCGCCCTGGCCGAGATGACCGGCATCCGGCCGGTGGTGGTCGGCCTGCCCCACCCCGACCTGGGCCGGGTGCTGTGCGGGGTGGCCTCCTCGACGGCGGAGGTCGACCGGCTGCAGGCGGGCCGCCCGGGGGCTCGAGGCGCCCCAGCGTCCCCGGCGCTGGTTCGTGGTCGCGGACCTCCCCCTCACCCCCGCCGGCAAGCTCGACCGGGCCGCGCTCGCCGACCGCCTGCGCCCCGACGTCGAGGACGTCCGCCGTACCGTGGACGCGCCATGACCAGCCACCCGGACGCTCCCGTGATCGTCGCCGCCCTCCGCACGCCGATCGGCACCGCCGGGAGGTCGCTGGCCCACGTGGACGCCCCCGGGCTCGCCGCGCCGGTGCTGCGCCGGCTGTCGGACGCGCTGCCGGGGACCCCGGTGAGCGACGTGGTGCTCGGCAACTGCATGGGTCCCGGTGGCAACGTCGCCCGCTACGCGGCGCTCGCCGCGGGCCTGCCGGTGGACGTCCCCGGCCTGACCGTCGACCGCCAGTGCGGAAGCGGGCTCGCCGCGATCGCCACGGGAGCCGCGTCGGTCCGCGAGACGCCGGGGCTCGTGCTCGCCGGCGGCACCGAGTCGGTCTCGACCGCGCCGTGGCGGTTCTGGCCGCCCGAACCCGGGGACGAGCCGACACGCTACGACCGGGCGCCGTTCGCCCCCGAGGCGATCGGCGACCCGGACATGGGGCTGGCCGCGGACCTGCTCGCCGCGGAGCGCGCCGTCGCCCGTGAGCGCCAGGACGCCTACGCGGCCCGGTCGCACGCCCTGGCCCACGAGACCCAGCAGTCCGGCGGCTTCGACGCCGAGATCGTGCCGGTCGGCGGCGTCGACCGGGACGAGCGGCCACGACCCGGCATGACCCCCGAGCGCCTCGCGCGGCTGCGCCCGACGTTCCGCGACGAGGGCACCGTGACCGCCGGCAACGCGTGCGGGGTCAACGACGGCGCGGCTGCCGTGGCCATCGTGGACGCCGCCACCCACCGCTCCCTGGGGCTGCCCGGGTTGCGGGTCCTCGCCACCGCGACGGCCGGTGTCGACCCGAACCGGCCCGGCATCGGCATCGTCCCCGCGGCTCGCGCGGCCCTGTCGCGTGCGGGCGTCGATCTCGGCGACGTCGACGTGGTCGAGCTCAACGAGGCCTTCGCCGGCCAGGTCCTGGCCTGCTGCGACGAGCTCGGCCTCGACCCGGACCGGGTGTGTGCCCAGGGCGGGGCCCTGGCGCTCGGCCACCCGTGGGGCGCGTCGGGGGCGGTGCTCGCCGTCCGCCTCTTCAGCCAGCTGGTCCGCGACGGCCGCGGCTCGGTCGGGCTGGCCGGGATCGCCGTCGGGGGCGGCCAGGGGGTCGCGATGGTGGTCGAGCGATGCCCCTGATCGAGATCGACCGGGTCACGCATTCCTACGGCGAGGGCCCGGCGCGGCGGACGGTGCTCCGCGACGTCTCCGTGACGCTCTCCGAGCCGCGCATCGGCATCATCGGCGCCAACGGCTCGGGCAAGTCGACGTTCGTCCGGATGCTCAACGGACTCGTGCTGCCCGGCGAGGGCACGGTCCACGTCGACGGGCTCGACCCGCGCAGGCACGGCCGGGAGGTGCGGCGGAAGGTGGGCTTCTGCTTCACCGACCCCGACGCCCAGATCGTGATGCCGACGGTGGCCGAGGACGTGGCCTTCGGGCTCCGGCGGCGCGGCCTGGACAAGGCCGAGATCGCCGCCCGGGTGCGACAGACGCTCGCGGCCTACGGGCTGGCCGGACACGCCGACCACCCTGCGCACCTGCTCTCCGGCGGCCAGAAGCAGCTGCTCGCGCTCTGCTCGGTGCTCGTGACCGACCCGGACGTCCTCGTGCTCGACGAGCCCACGACGCTGCTCGACCTGCGCAACGCCGCCGCCGTGCAGCGGGTGGTGCGGGACCTGCCGCACCAGGTGGTGCTCGTGACGCACCACCTCGACCTGCTCGAGGGCTTCGACCGGGTGCTGGTCTTCGACGAGGCAGAGCTGGTGTACGACGGGCTCCCGGAGGCTGCGGTGAAGTACTACCGGGACCTGATGACATGAGCTCGCTCGGCCTCTACCTCCCCGGCACGTCGCCCGTGCACCGGATGCGGGCCGGCGCGAAGCTGCTCCTGCTGATCGCCGCGGGCGCCGGCTCGGTGCTGCTGGACCATCCGTGGCAGGTGGCCGTCGCCCTCGCCGTGGTGCTGACCTGCTACCTGGTCGCCGGCCTGTCGCTCGGCACGGCCTGGCGACAGGTGCGGCCGCTGGTGTGGATCGTGGGCTTCGTCGCGGTGTTCCACGTCGTGCTCAGCGGCTGGGAGCGCGCCGCGGTCTTCGTCGGCGTCATCGTCTCCCTCGTGCTGCTGGCCGCTCTGGTCACCCTGACCACCCGGACCACGGACATGGTCGAGGCCGTGGTCCACGCGCTCGGGCCGTTCCGCCGGGTCGGCGTGAGCCCCGACCGGGTCGGCCTCCTGCTCGCCCTCGGCATCCGTTCGGTGCCGGTCGTGGTGGGGCTCGCGGAGGAGGTCCGCGACGCCCAGCGGGCGCGGGGCCTGTCCGCGAGCCCCCGGGCGTTCGCCGTACCCCTGATCGTGCGGTCCCTCAGGCACGCCGACGCCCTCGGCGACGCGTTGGTCGCGCGAGGGGCCGACGACTGAGCGCCGGGAACCCCGGTCGAGGTCACCGCGCCGGACGTGATGGGGCGCTGCCGCCCGGGGTCAGGACGGGTCGGTGACGGTGACGGCGGCGGAGCGGGCGTCGGCGATGGCCTGGTCGAGCACCGCGCGGCGCGGGTCGGCGACCGCCAGCCACGGCTCCATCCGCACGGCGGCGAGCGACACCAGGCGGGGGTCGGCCAGCACCGCGTCCACCGCGCTGCGGTCTCCCCCGCACACCAGCGCCTCGACCCGGCCGAACTCGGTCACCAGGACCCGGTGGGCATGACCGGCGGCCGCCTCGTAGGCCTGCCGCGCCTGGTTGTCGCGCCGCCGGGCGAAGCGCTGCTGGCTCTGCCCACCGGCCTTGGTGCGTCCCTGGACGTGCCGCTGCCCCACCTTGGACACCACCGGCCGATCCTCGGTGCCCGCGGCGACGGCGAAGCCGCCCTTGCGCACGAGGAGCACGCCCCAGCGGACGGGGCGCCTCATGTCCTCCAGGAAGGCGGGCACGGCGGGTGGCCCGTCGTACTCCCGGGAGAACGGCAAGGCCGCCTCGGCGACGGCTCCGTCCGGAGCGGTCGCGACGAGGCGGCCTTCGCGCACTGCCAGGGCCGGCGCTCCGTGGCGCGTCCCGAAGTTGTCGAACCACCGCACGAGACGGTCGGGCGGGACGAGGACCGAACGACCCGTCACCGGTGCACCCCCACGCCGCGGAACCCGCCCCGGAAGCGACGGGTCAGACGTTGAAGCCGAGGGCGCGCAGCATCTCCCGGCCGTCGTCGGTGATCTTGTCCGGGCCCCACGGGGGCATCCAGACCCAGTTGATCGTCACGCCCTCGACGAGGCCCTCGAGAGCCTGGTTCGTCTGGTCGGTGATCACGTCGGTGAGCGGGCAGGCCGCGGAGGTCAGCGTCATGTCGATGACCGCGCTGTTGTCCTCCTCGACGTGGACGCCGTAGACGAGGCCGAGGTCGACGACGTTGATCCCGAGCTCGGGGTCGACGACGTCCTTCATGGCCTCGGTGACGTCGTCCTCGCTCACTGAGGAGGACGACCCGTCGAGGTCGACCTCGGGCAGGTCGGTGGTGTCGGTGTTGGCGTCGGTCATGCTTGCTCCTTCGATTGCGTCCCGGCGTCCGCGCCCGCACGTGCGGACTCGCCGAGCACCCGAGATGTCGCGTCCTTCCACGCCATCCACGACAGTAGCGCGCACTTCACGCGCGCAGGGAACTTGGCCACGCCCGCGAAGGCGATGCCGTCCTCGAGCACGTCCTCGTCCGGCTCGACGGTGCCGCGGCCCTGCATCAGGGTCTGGAACACCTCGTGCACGGACATCGCCTCGGCCACGGTCTTGCCGATGACCAGCTCGGTCATCACCGAGGTCGACGCCTGGCTGATCGAGCAGCCCTCCGCGTCGTAGGACACGTCCTCGACCACCGCGTCACCGTCCGAGCCGGACAGGTGCACCCGGAGGGTGACCTCGTCGCCGCAGGTCGGGTTCACGTGGTGCACCTCGGCCTCGTAGGGCTCGCGGAGTCCGGCGTTCTGAGGGTTCTTGTAGTGGTCCAGGATGATGTCCTGGTACAGCGAGTCGAGATCCTGGGTCATCGTCAGTCCACCTTGAAGTACTTCTTGGTGTACTCCAACCCCTCGACGAGCGCGTCGATCTCGGCCGGCGTCGTGTACAGGTACGACGACGCACGGGTCGAGCTCTGCACGCCGTACCTCTTGTGCGCCGGCTTCGCGCAGTGGTGCCCCGCCCGCACCGCGATGCCGCGGGAGTCGAGCACCTGGGCCACGTCGTGCGGGTGCACCCCGTCGATCTCGAACGAGATCGCTCCGCCGCGGTGCTCGGCGTGCACGGGGCCCAGGACGGTCAGGCCGCGGATGCTGGTGAGCCCCTCGAGGGCGTACCTGGTGATCGTCTCCTCGTGCGCCCGGACGTTCTCCATCCCGATCGCGCTGAGGTAGTCGATCGCCACGCCGAGGCCCACGGCCTCGACGATCGGCGGCGTGCCCGCCTCGAACTTGTGCGGGATGCCGGCGTACGTCGACCGCTCCATCGACACGGTGGCGATCATCTCGCCGCCGCCGAGGAACGGCGGAAGCTGCTCGAGCAGCTCGCGCTTCCCCCAGAGCACGCCGATGCCCGTCGGCCCGACGACCTTGTGGCCGGTGAACGCCAGGAAGTCGGCGCCCGCCGCGACCACGTCGACCGGCATCTGCGGCGCCGCCTGCGACGCGTCGACGACCACGACCGCACCCACGGCGTGGGCCCGGTCGGCGATCTCACGGACCGGGTTGACCGTGCCGAGCATGTTCGAGACCCAGGTCAGCGAGACGACCTTGGTGCGCTCGTTGATCAGCTCGTCGATGTTCGACAGGTCGAGCCGGCCGTCGTCGGTGAGCCCGAACCAGCGGAGCCTGGCGCCCTTGCGCTCGGTCATCATCTGCCACGGCACGATGTTGGAGTGGTGCTCCATCTCGGTGATGACGACCTCGTCGCCCTCACCGACCTCGAGCGGGCCACGCGCCCAGGCCATGGTCTCGGCCACGAGGTTGAGCGCCTCCGAGGCGTTCTTGGTGAAGATCACCTCGTCGCGGGACGGCGCGTTGATGAACGCCGCGACCTTGTCCCGGGACTCCTCGAACGCGGCCGACGCCTCGGCGCCGAGCTGGTGCATGGCGCGCGCGACGTTGGAGTTGTGGTGCTCGAGGTGGTCGACCATCGCGTCGATGACCACCTGCGGCTTCTGTGAGGTGTTCGCGCTGTCGAGGTAGACCAGCGGCATCCCGTCGGCGAGCGTCCGCGACAGGATCGGGAAGTCCTTGCGGATCACCTCGAGGTCTGGCAACAGACCTTTCATCTCATTCTCCTACTCGCGCGAGCGGTGGGGCGGGTCAGGTGGATGCCGGACAAGGCGGAGGAGGGAGGCGGAGCGGGCTCCGTCGACCGACGACAACGCCGCAGGGCGCGCCTGGCACGTCACACCGTCGCTCGGACGTACTTGTCGTAGCCCGTGGTCTCGAGCTGCTCGGCGAGCTCCGGGCCACCCTCCTCGGCGATCCGGCCGTTGACGAACACGTGCACGAAGTCGGGCTTGATGTAGCGCAGGATGCGCGTGTAGTGCGTGATCAGCAGGACGCCGCGGTCACCCTGCTCGCGGAACCGGTTCACGCCCTCGGACACGATCTTCAGCGCGTCGATGTCGAGGCCGGAGTCGGTCTCGTCGAGCACCGCGACCTTGGGGTTGAGCAGCTCGAGCTGGACGATCTCGTGGCGCTTCTTCTCACCACCGGAGAAGCCCTCGTTCACGTTGCGCTGCGCCATCGTGGTGTCCATGGAGACCCGCTCCATGGCGGCGTTGACCTCCTTGATCCACGTGCGCAGCTTGGGCGCCTCGCCGTCGACGGCGGTCTTCGCGGTGCGAAGGAAGTTCGCGACCGAGACGCCGGGGATCTCGACGGGGTACTGCATCGCCAGGAAGAGGCCGGCGCGGGCGCGCTCGTCGACGCTCATCGAGAGCACGTCGACGCCGTCGAGGGTCACCGAGCCGCGGGTCACGGTGTACTTCGGGTGGCCGGCGATCGAGTAGGCCAGGGTCGACTTGCCCGAGCCGTTGGGGCCCATGATCGCGTGGGTCTCGCCGTCCCTGATGACCAGGTCGACGCCCTTGAGGATCTCCTTGGGGCCGTTCTCGGTGTCGACGCTGACGTGCAGGTCGCGGATCTCCAGGGTTGCCATGTCTTCTTAAGTCTCCGTCTCGGTCTTCGAAAAGTCAGCGCGCGGGCTGCTGGGTCAGTAGGGGCTGTGTACGTCGACGAGGACGTCGTCGCCCTCGACCCGCACCGGGTAGATCGCAACCGGCTCGGTCGCCGGCAGGTTGGTCGGCTTGCCGGTGCGCAGGTCGAACCTCGACCCGTGCAGCCAGCACTCGATCTGCGCTCCTTCCACGTCACCCTCCGACAGAGGGATCGCGGCGTGGGAGCACTCGTCGTAGACGGCGTACCACTCGTCCTCGTCGTGGACCACCGCCACCGCGACGTCGTCGACCGTCACGGCGAGCGCCGTGCCGGACGCCACCTCGCCGGTCGAGCAGGCTCGGACGAAGCTCATGCGGTCACCGCCGTGGCGGGGGCACCCACGTTCTTCTCGAGCTCGGCCTCGACGGTGGCCATGAGCCGCTCCTCGAGGGCCGGGACGCCGATCTTCTTGATGATGTCGGCGAAGAACCCGTGCACCACGAGACGCCGTGCCTCGTCGGCGTCGATGCCGCGCGACTGCAGGTAGAACAGCTGCTGGTCGTCGAACCTTCCCGTGGTCGACGCGTGGCCCGCGCCCTGGATCTCGCCGGTCTCGATCTCGAGGTTCGGCACCGAGTCCGCGCGGCACCCGTCGGTGAGGACGAGGTTGCGGTTGGACTCGTAGGTCTCGATGCCCTCGGCGATCTTGCGGATCAGCACGTCGCCGATCCAGACCGCGTGGGCGCCCTCGCCCTGGAGCGCGCCCTTGTAGTCCACGTTGCTCCGAGTGCGGGGCGCGTTGTGGTCCACGAACAGGCGGTGCTCGAGGTGTTGGCCCGCGTCGGCGAAGTACAGGCCGAGGAGCTCGGCCTCGCCGCCCGGACCGGCGTACACGACCTCGGTGTTGAGCCGCACCAGGCCGCCGAAGCTGATCGCGGAGTGCCGCACGCTGGCGTCGCGGCCGACCCGGATGGCGTCACGGCCGAGGTGCACCGCGTCGTCGTCCCAGTCCTGGATGGTGACCGCGCTGACCTGCGCGCCGTCGCCGACGAGCAGCGAGGTGCTCGCGGCGTACCGCGCCGCACCGGTGTGCTCGAGGACGATCGCTGCCTTGGCGTGGTTGCCCACCTGGATCACCAGGTGACCCCACACGAGGTCGGCGGCGGAGCTGCCGTGCAGCTTCACCACGATCGGCTCGGTGAGCTCGAGCTCCGCGGGCACCTCGAGGAGCATGGCGCCACCCGCGTTGGCCACGGCCAGTGCCGAGGGACGGTCCGCGGGCATGGACTCGCCTAGCTCACGCGCCTCCGCCGCGGTGATCTCCCGCAGGGTCACGCCCTCGGGCAGGGCGGAGTCCCACGTCAGGTGGGCGTCGGACGCCTCACCGTCGAGGATCCCGCCGAGCCGCTTGAGCGGGGTGAACCGCCAGATCTCCTCGCGACCCGTCGGGACCGGGTGGTCGGCCAGGTCGTACGACGGCGTCGGGTGGAGGTGGCTGGCGACCTTGTCGCTCGTCTCGATGGCGCTCGCGACGTTGGGTGCTTCAGTGACAGTCACAGGTTTCGCTTTCTAGCAGTCCGGGAGTGGGTGGCACGCGGCTGACGTCAGCCGACGGCGCCTTCCATCTGCAGCTCGATGAGGCGGTTGAGCTCGAGGGCGTACTCCATCGGGAGCTCCTTGGCGATCGGCTCCACGAAGCCGCGGACGATCATCGCCATCGCCTCGTCCTCCTCCATGCCCCGGCTCATCAGGTAGAAGAGCTGGTCGTCGCTGACCTTGGAGACCGTCGCCTCGTGGGCCATCGACACGTCGTCCTCGCGGACGTCGACGTAGGGGTAGGTGTCGGACCGGCTGATCTGGTCGACCAGCAGCGCGTCGCACTTGACGATGCTCTGCGAGTGCTCGGCGCCCTCGTTGACCTGGACGAGGCCGCGGTACGACGTACGGCCGCCGCCTCGGGCCACGGACTTCGAGATGATCGACGACGAGGTGTGGGGCGCGGCGTGCACCATCTTGGCGCCCGCGTCCTGGTGCTGGCCCTCGCCCGCGAACGCGATCGACAGGGTCTCGCCCTTGGCGTGCTCGCCCATCAGGTAGACGGCGGGGTACTTCATGGTCAGCTTCGAGCCGATGTTGCCGTCGACCCACTCCATCGTCGCGCCGGCCTCGGCGACCGCCCGCTTGGTGACGAGGTTGTAGACGTTGTTCGACCAGTTCTGGATGGTCGTGTAGCGGCAGCGGCCGCCCTTCTTCACGATGATCTCGACGACGGCGGAGTGCAGCGAGTCCGAGCTGTAGATCGGCGCGGTGCAGCCCTCGACGTAGTGCACGTAGGCGTCCTCGTCGACGATGATCAGCGTCCGCTCGAACTGGCCCATGTTCTCGGTGTTGATCCGGAAGTAGGCCTGCAGCGGGATGTCGACGTGGACACCCTTGGGCACGTAGATGAACGAGCCGCCGGACCACACGGCGGTGTTCAGCGCGGCGAACTTGTTGTCGCCGACCGGGATCACCGTGCCGAAGTACTCCTGGAAGAGCTCCGGGTGCTCCTTCAGCGCCGTGTCGGTGTCGAGGAAGATGACGCCCTGCTCCTCGAGGTCCTCACGGATCTTGTGGTAGACGACCTCGGACTCGTACTGCGCCGCGACACCGGCGACGAGGCGCTGCTTCTCCGCCTCCGGGATGCCGAGCCGGTCGTAGGTGTTCTTGATGTCCTCGGGCAGGTCCTCCCAGGTGGTGGCCTGCTTCTCCGTGGACCGGACGAAGTACTTGATGTTGTCGAAGTCGATGTTGCCGAGCTCGCCGCCCCACGTGGGCATGGGCTTGCGCCCGAAGAGCTTGAGGCCCTTCATGCGGAGGTCGAGCATCCACTGGGGCTCGTCCTTCTTGGAGGAGATGTCGCGGACGACGTCCTCGTTGAGGCCGCGCTTGGCAGTGGCACCCGCCGTGTCGCGGTCGGCCCAGCCGAACTCGTAACGGCCGATGCCCTCGAGCTCAGGGTTGCGCTGGTCGATCGTGGTCATGTGCTCCTCAACCTCTCGTGTGGCGAGACAGACGTGCGGGGGACTCTGCGGTGGTGCCGGTGGTGACGGTGGTGGTGCCGGCGGGGATGCACGTGGTGCACACCCCGTCGCCGTGGGCGATGGTGGCCAGTCGCTGGACGTGGCGTCCGAGGAGCCGGCTGATGACCTCGGTCTCTGCCTCGCACAGCTGCGGGAACTCGTGCGCCACGTGGGAGACCGGGCAGTGCTGCTGGCACAGCTGCTCGCCGATCGGGATCTCCCGGACCGAGGCAGCGTAGCCACTCTGGGTGAGCGCCTCCGCCACGGCCTCGGCGGCGCTGAGATCGGGCTTGCGGGCCCGGACCTGCTCGTAGTCGCTCTCGAGGGTCGCCACGCGGCGCCGGGCGAACTCCCGGACCGCGTCCTCCCCGCCGGTCTCGGCGAGGAAGCGCAGCGCCTGGGCGGCGAGGTCGTCGTACTGCTGGTCGAACCGGTCGCGGCCGGCGTCGGTGAGCGCGAAGACCTTGGCCGGGCGGCCCCGGCCCCGGACCGCGCCGGAGCGCGGCTCGCGCGCCTCCACGGCGCCCTCGGACATGAGGTGGTCGAGGTGGCGGCGGACCGCTGCGGGCGTGAGGTCGAGCCGCTCCGCGAGGGCGGCGGCGGTGCTCGGGCCGTTCTCGAGGATCGAGCGAGCCACCCGCTCGCGGGTCGGCGCGTCCCCGCCACGCACGGCGTCGAGGCCGGCGTCGATGGGAGTGCCGTCGATTTCCACAACACCAGTGTGCCGTTATTGCCCGAGGCGGATCAAGGAAGGGTCCCCTAACTTGGCACGACCGTCCTGTGAGGGCCGCCACGTCCCGCCGCCCCGCCGCGTCCGCGAGAGTTCCCCGACCTAGAATCCAGGGGTGTCCCTGCCCCGTTCCGCCGCACCCGGCGAGGCCGAGCCCGCCGTCGTGGTCGAGAACCTCACCATGCGGTACGGCGACACCCTCGCCGTCGACGGGCTGTCCCTCGAGGTGGCTCGCCACAGCATCACCGCCGTCCTCGGGCCCAACGGCGCCGGCAAGACCACCACCCTGGAGACCTGTGAGGGGTACCGTCGCCCGCAGCAGGGCACGGTCCGCGTCCTCGGCATGGATCCGCAGGCCGACCGCCGGGCGCTGCTCCCCCGCATCGGGGTCATGCTCCAGAACGGCGGGGCCTGGTCCGGGGTCCGGGCCGAGGAGATGCTCCGCCACATCGCGTCGCTGCACGCGCACCCCCTCGACGTGGACATGCTCGTCGAGCGCCTCGGCCTCGGCTCGTGCGGGCGTACGCCGTACCGCCGGCTCTCGGGCGGACAGCAGCAGCGCCTCGCGCTCGCGATGGCCGTCGTGGGCCGGCCGGAGCTGGTGTTCGTGGACGAGCCGACCGCCGGCATGGACCCGCAGGCGCGGCGTGCCACGTGGGAGCTGCTCGAGGAGATGCGCGGGGACGGCGTCACGATCGTGCTCACCACCCACTACATGGACGAGGCCGAGCGGCTCGCCGACACCATCCACGTGATCGACCACGGGCGGCTGATCGCCTCGGGGACGCCGTTCGAGCTGACCCGCGGCGCCGGCACCAGCACCATCCGCCTCGTCGTCACCGAGCCCTTCCCGCCCGGGGCACCGGCCTCGCTGCAGCAGGCGCTCGGCCCGTTGACCGAGGTCCGGGCGATCAACGAGCAGAGCCTCCTGATCACCGGCCCGGCCGACGCGACGACCCTGGCGACCGTCTCGGCCTGGTGCGCGGACCACGGCGTGCTGCCGGAGTCGCTGTCCCTCGGCCAGCGCACCCTCGAGGACGTGTTCCTGCAGCTGACCGGACGGGAGCTCAACGCATGACGACGTCCTCGGGTGTGTTCACCCCGCGCCCCGGGTCCGCACCGCTGGGCAGCCAGGTGCTCGCGCAGGCGCGCATCGAGACCAGGCTGCTGCTGCGCAACGGCGAGCAGCTGCTCCTTGCCGTGGTCATCCCGGTCGTGGTCCTGGTCGGCGGTGTGCTCGCCGCGGGCAGGATCGGGCTGGAGTTCCCGGCCGGCGCCGTGGACACCCTGACGCCCGGCGTCCTCGCCCTCGGGATCATGTCGACGAGCTTCACCTCGCTGGCGATCGCCACCGGGTTCGAACGCAGGTACGGCGTCCTCAAGCGCCTCGGCGCCTCCCCCCTGCCCCGGTCGGGTCTCCTCCTGGGCAAGGTCGGCGCGCTCCTGCTCGTCGAGCTGCTCCAGGTGGTGGTGATCAGCCTGGTCGCGATGCTGCTCGGCTGGTCCCCCTCCCCCGGCGCCGCCGGGCTGGTCGGCGCGCTGCTGGTGGGCCTGCTCGGCACCGCGGCGTTCGCCTCGCTGGGCCTCGCCCTGGCGGGTGCGCTCCGGGCGGAGGCGACGCTCGCCGCGGCGAACCTCGTGTACCTGCTGCTCATGGCCGGCGGGGCGGTCGTGATCCCGTCGTCGAGCTACGGCGCCGCGGCGCCCTTCGTGGAGCTGCTGCCCTCGGGGGCCCTCGGCAACGGGCTCCGCGCTGCGCTCATGGACGGGTCCGTGCCCGTCGTACCCCTGCTCGTGCTGGCCGTCTGGGCCGCCGTCGGAGCCGTGCTGACCTCGAGGACGTTCAAGTGGGAGTGACCGTGCAGAGCCCGCCGAGCAGCAAGCCCCGCCCGGCGTGGGCGCAGCGGTGGATGTACCCGCTCGCGGTCACCACGCTGGCCGTCAACATCCTCATCGTCGTCTCCGGCGGCGTCGTGCGCCTCACGGGCTCGGGCCTCGGCTGCCCGACCTGGCCGCGGTGCACCGACGAGTCCTTCGTCCCGCACGGCGCCCTCGGCTGGCACGGGGTGATCGAGTTCGGGAACCGGATGGTGACCTTCCTGCTCGCCGCCGTGGCGATCGCGACGTTCGTCGCTGCGTTGAGGTACGGCCGCCGGTCGCTGGTGCGCCTCGCCCTGGTCATCGGCCTCGGCGTCCCCGCCCAGGCGGTCATCGGCGGCATCACCGTGCTCAAGGGCCTCAACCCGTGGGTGGTCGCCTTCCACCTGCTCGTGTCGATGGCGATGATCCAGGTCTCCGTCGTGCTGCTTCGGCGGGTGCGCGAGGGCGACGGGCCCGCGCTCGCGACGGTGCCGAGCGGCGTGACCTGGCTGGTGCGGACCACGTTCGTCGTCGGGTGGGCGGTGCTCTACCTCGGCACCGTCGTCACCGGCAGCGGACCCCACGCCGGCGACCTCGACGCGGTCCGCAACGGCCTGGACCCGGCTGCGCTCAGCCAGCTCCACACCGACGCGGTCTTCCTTCTCCTCGGGCTCACCGTCGGCGCGGTCCTCGCGCTGAAGGCGGTCGACGCCCCCGCCCGGGCGTCCGCGCCGCGTGGGTGCTGCTGGGGCTCGAGCTCGCCCAGGGGCTCGTGGGGTTCGTCCAGTACTTCACCGGGCTGCCCGTCGTACTCGTGGGGCTGCACCTGCTCGGGTCGGCCCTCGTCGCCGCGGGGCTTGCATGGCTGCTCGTCGGCGTCCGCGACCGCGCCCACGCCGCCACCAGTAGCCGGCGCCTGTCGGGGATGTCGCCGGTCGCTTGGGCGGCGCGTCGGCGCCACAGTCCAGCGGAGGGTGAAGACGGTACGGCGCCGCCGCGGCCAAGCCCTTTGACGCTCCCCGGCGGCACCCTCCGCCCGGACCCCCGCGCCGGGTGAAGTCTGCACGGCGCCGCCGCGGCCAAGCCCATTCGACGCTCCCCGGCGGCACCCTCCGCCCGACCCTCCGACGGCCACAACGACGTGCACTTGCGGATGGTGGGCGTGCCTCCCACGCGTGGACCGGCCCCGCTACCTCACCAAGTGCACGTCCATGTGGCCCCGCGACCTCGGCGGCGGAGGCCGAGCGACCCGCGGAGGCGGGCGAACTCCTCGGCCAGCGCGGCGGCCGGCCAGTGCGCGTTGAGCCCGCTCGGGTTCGGCAGCACCCAGACCCGGGTCTCCCCCACGCGCTCGTCCTGCGGTCCCACGACAGCGGTACGGCGGTCGAAGGCGGTGCGGTAGGCCCCGATCCCCACGACCGCCAGCCAGGCCGGCCGCAGCCGGAGCACCTTCTCCCGGAGGATCCTTCCACCGTCGAGGAGCTCGTCACGGCTCAGCTCGTCGGCACGGGCCGTGGCGCGGGCGGCGACGTTGGTGATGCCGAGCCCCAGCCCGAGCAGCTCGGGCTGCTCCTGAGGCGCGAGCTGTCGCGGGGTGAAGCCGGAGCGGTGGAGGGTCGGCCAGAACCGGTTGCCGGGCCGGGCGAAGTGAAGGCCGGTCGCCGCGGACCACAGGCCGGGGTTGATGCCGCTGAACACCACTGACAGGCCCGGCGCGAGCAGGTCGGGGATGGTGCGGTCGGCCGCGACCTCGAGATCCGCGGCCGTGGGACGGTCTACGAAGGGACCGTTGCTCAACGCGTGAGCAGCGGGTCCAGGGCCACACCGACGAACAGCAGCGAGAGGTACATGTTCGACCAGTGGAACAGCCGCATCGGCTTCACGTCGGTCAGGTTGTCGCTGCGCGAGGCGCGGACCAGCATCAGGTGCGCCTCGACCAGGAACACCGCACCGACGACGATCGCGACGACCGGGTAGAGCCAGCCGGTGCCGCCGACGGGCCACAGCAGCAGCGACGTGGCGACCATCACGTAGGAGTAGACGACGATCTGCTGGGCGACTTCCTTCGCGGAGGCCACCACGGGCAGCATCGGCACGTCGACCTTGGCGTAGTCGTCGCGGTAGCGCAGCGCCAGCGCCCACGTGTGCGGCGGCGTCCAGAAGAACACCACGAGGAACAGGATCACCGGCTCCCAGGCGAGCTCGTTCGTGACCGCCGTCCAGCCGATCAGCGCCGGGAAGCAGCCGGCGAGGCCGCCCCAGACGATGTTCTGCGTCGTCCGGCGCTTGAGGTACATCGTGTAGACGAGCACGTAGAAGGCGTTCGCGGCGAGGGACAGCCCGGCCGACAGCGGGTTGACGAAGTACCACAGCACCGCCGTCGACACGATCGCGAGCACGAAGGCGAAGACCGTGGCAGAGAGCGGACTGACGATGTGACGCGGGAGCGCCCGGCGGCGGGTGCGCCGCATCTGCTCGTCGATGTCGCGGTCGTAGACGTTGTTGAACGCACTCGCGCTGCCGGCCGAGAGGGTGCCCCCGACGACGGTGGCCACGACGAGCCCGAGGTCGGGAACACCCCTGGCGGCGAAGAACATCACCGGGACCGTGGTCAGCAGGAGCAGCTCGATGACCCGTGGCTTCATCAGGCCGACGTACGCGGCGACGACGTCCCGGACTCTTGCCGGACCGGTCTCCGACGCGCGTTCGGAGACGCGGGGATCGACGGCCGTCACGAAAACCTCGAGTTCAACGATTGCAGGGAAGCCCCTCAGGCTAGCCACGAGTCTAGTGGGAGCGGGCCAGATCGGCCCTACCGGGCGGTGTGGGGACGGTGTGCATCTCCTCACCCGTCCTGAGTAGGCTCGTCCATGTCGCCCGACGGGCGCGGTGCCGTCCCGTGCCGCCCGCCCGATGCATCTTGAGAGGAAACCCGCGCACGTGAGCAACGCCCGCAGCCCCCTGGAGTGGACCGACCTCGACCGGCGGGCGGTGGACACGGCTCGGGTCCTCGCCATGGACGCCGTGCAGAAGGTCGGCAACGGCCACCCCGGCACGGCGATGGCCCTCGCCCCCGTCGCCTACACGCTGTTCCAGAAGCGCATGCGGCACAACCCGGCCAACCCCGGCTGGGGTGCCCGCGACCGGTTCGTCCTCTCCGCCGGACACAGCAGCATCACGCTGTACACCCAGCTCTTCCTCGGCGGCTTCGGCCTCGAGCTCGACGACCTGAAGTCGCTGCGCACCTGGGGCAGCAAGACCCCCGGCCACCCCGAGCAGGGCCACACCGCCGGCGTCGAGACCACCACGGGCCCCCTCGGCCAGGGCGTCGCCAACGCGGTCGGGATGGCCATGGCCGCCCGCCGCGAGCGCGGCCTGCTCGACCCCGACGCCGCCGAGGGCCAGAGCCCGTTCGACCACCACATCTACGCGATCTGCAGCGACGGCGACCTCGAGGAGGGCGTCAGCGGCGAGGCCTCCTCGCTCGCCGGCCACCAGCAGCTCGGCAACCTCACGCTGATCTACGACGACAACGAGATCTCCATCGAGGGCGACACCGACATCGCCTTCAGCGAGGACGTCGCCAAGCGCTACGAGGCGTACGGCTGGCACGTCCAGACCGTGGACTGGACGAACGGCGGCAAGGAGTACGTCGAGGACGTCGACGCGCTCTGGGCCGCCCTCGACGCCGCCGAGCAGGAGACCGGGCGCCCCAGCATGATCCTGCTCAGGACGATCATCGCCTGGCCCGCACCCAACGCCCAGGGCACCGGCGCCTCGCACGGCTCCGCCCTCGGGGTCGACGAGGTCGCGGCCACCAAGAAGCTCCTCGAGCTCGACCCGGAGCAGACCTTCGAGGTCTCCGACGAGGTCCTCGCCCACACGCGCGGCCTGGTCGAGCGCGGCCGCGCCGCCGAGTCGGCCTGGCAGGAGACCTTCGAGGCCTGGGCCAAGGCCAACCCCGCGGGCAAGGCCCTGCTCGACCGGATGCAGACCCGCACGCTCCCCGACGGCTGGGCAGACAGCCTGCCCGCCTTCGAGGCCGACCCCAAGGGCGTCGCCACCCGCAAGGCGTCCGGCGGCGTGCTCAACGCGCTCGCGCCCGTGCTCCCCGAGCTGTGGGGCGGCTCCGCGGACCTCGCGGAGTCCAACAACACGACGCCCAAGGGCGAGCCGTCGTTCATCCCCGAGGAGCGGTCCACCCAGGACTTCTCCGGCCACAAGTACGGCCGCGTGCTCCACTTCGGCATCCGTGAGCACGCCATGGGCTCGATCATGAACGGCATCGCGCTCCACGGCGGCACCCGCGTCTACGGCGGCACGTTCCTGGTCTTCTCCGACTACATGCGCCCCGCCGTCCGCCTCGCCGCGCTCATGCAGCTGCCGGTCACCTACGTGTGGACCCACGACTCGATCGGCCTCGGTGAGGACGGGCCCACGCACCAGCCCATCGAGCACCTCGCGGCGCTGCGTGCCATCCCCGGCCTCGACGTCGTCCGACCGGCCGACGCCAACGAGACCGTGGCCGCCTGGCGGACGATCCTCGAGCACAACGACCGCCCGGCCGGCCTCGCGCTGACCCGACAGAACGTCCCGACCTTCCCCCGCGGCACGGATGCCGATGGCGAGCACTGGGCGTCGACCGACGGCGTCAGCAAGGGCGGGTACGTCCTCCTCGACGCCGAGGGCGGCACGCCGGACGTGGTGCTCGTCGCCACCGGGTC
This sequence comes from uncultured Actinomycetota bacterium, assembly GCA_963700365.1. Classification (GTDB taxonomy): domain Bacteria; phylum Actinomycetota; class Actinomycetes; order Propionibacteriales; family Nocardioidaceae; genus Nocardioides_C. The sequence continues at coordinate 196,603 of CAVOXG010000002.1, forward strand.
CGAGGTCCAGCTCGCCGTCGAGGCCCGCACCGCCCTCGCGGAGAAGGGCGTCTCGGCCCGGGTCGTGTCGATGCCGTGTCGCGAGTGGTTCGACGCCCAGGACCAGGCCTACCGTGACAGCGTGATCCCGCCGATCGTGAAGGCCAGGGTCAGCGTCGAGGCCGGTGTCGCCCAGGGCTGGCGCGAGATCGTCGGCGACCACGGCCGGATCGTCTCGCTCGAGCACTTCGGTGCGTCCGCGGACTACGCGACGATCTTCCGCCAGTTCGGCATCACCGCGGAGGCTGTGGTCCTGGCCGCAGAGGAGAGTATCCGCGTAGCCAACGGGTAACCGCCCTCGGGGGCAAGCGCAGACACCGAAGACCGCAACCGGGAGGAACCGATGTCCGATCGACTGAAGGCACTAGCGGAGGCAGGGGTCTCCATCTGGCTCGACGACCTCTCCCGGGAGCGGATCGAGACCGGAAACCTCGCCGAGCTCGTCAAGAACCGCTCGGTCACGGGTGTCACCACGAACCCCACGATCTTCGCGGCTGCGCTCGCCAACGGTGAGCGGTACGACGAGCAGGTGCGCCGGCTGGCCGCCCTCGGCACCGGCGTCGACGACGCCGTCTTCGAGCTGACCACCGACGACGTCCGGCAGGCCTGCGACGTGCTGATGGACACGTGGACCGAGACCGGCGGCGTCGACGGACGCGTCTCGATCGAGGTCCCGCCCGGCCTCGCCGCGGACACCGAGGGCACCGTCGCCGCCGCCAAGGCGCTGTGGATGGCCGTCGAGCGACCCAACCTGCTCGTCAAGGTGCCTGCGACCACCGAAGGCGCGCCGGCGATCTCGACGCTGCTCGGCGAGGGCATCAACGTGAACGTCACGCTGATCTTCGGCATCGACCGCTACAAGGCGGTCATGGAGGCCTACCTGGAGGGCCTCGAGAAGGCGCAGGCCAACGGCCACGACCTGCACACCATCCACTCGGTGGCGTCGTTCTTCGTCTCCCGCGTCGACACCGAGGTGGACAAGCGCCTCGAGGCGCTCGGCGCCGAAGGCACCGACGACCTCATGGGCCGGGCCGGCATCGCCAACGCGCGCCTGGCCTACCGCGAGTTCGAGGAGGTGTTCAGCAGCGACCGGTTCGTGGCCCTGAAGGAGAAGGGCGCTCACGAGCAGCGTCCCCTCTGGGCGTCGACCGGCGTCAAGAACCCGGCCTACTCCGACACGATGTACGTCACGGAGCTCGTCGTACCGAACACCGTGAACACCATGCCGGAGAAGACGATGGACGCCTTCGCCGACCACGGCGAGGTGCACGGCGACCGGATCACTGCGATGTACGACGACGCGCAGGAGGTCATGGACCGGCTCGAGGCCCTCGGCATCCACTACGACGACGTGATCGCCACGCTCGAGCGTGAGGGCGTGGACAAGTTCGTCGCCTCGTGGGACGAGATGGTCGACACGGTCCGCACGAGCATGGAGGGTGCTGCCAAGTGAGCCAGGCGCTGGAGGTCGCGGCCACCGGCGCCGCAGCAGACGCGGTCACCCGCTGGGTGCCCAAGCTCGTCGAGGAGCGGTTCGCGAGCCGGCTGTTCGACAAGGACGCCGCCCTCTGGGGCGAGGCCGCCAAGGCCGAGGCTTCCGTCCGGCTGGGCTGGGTGGACCTGCACCGCACCTCGCGGCCGCTCGTCGGCGCCATCAACGCCCTGCGCAGCGAGCTCGAGGACGAAGGCATCACGCACGTCGCTCTCTGCGGCATGGGCGGCTCGTCCCTGGCACCCGAGGTCATCTGCGCCACCAGCGGCGTCGAGCTGACCGTCGTGGACTCCTCGCACCCCGACCAGGTCCGCGCCGCGATCGGCGACCGGCTCCGGAGCACCGTGGTCGTGGTCTCCAGCAAGTCCGGGTCGACCGTCGAGACCGACTCCCAGCGCCGCGCCTTCGAGCAGGCCTTCCGCGACGCCGGCCTCGACCCGACCCGCCACATGGTCGTCGTCACCGACCCCGGCAGCCCCCTGGACCAGCAGTCCCGTGAGGCCGGGTACCGGGTGGTGAACGCCGACCCGAACGTCGGCGGCCGCTACTCCGCGCTGACCGCGTTCGGCCTCGTGCCGAGCGGCCTGGCCGGTGCGGACATCGAGGCACTCCTCGACGACGCGGAGACCGTGGCCGACCTCCTCTCCGACGACGACGAGGGCAACCCCGGTCTCCGCCTCGGCGCCGCGATCGCAGGCGCCGACCCGCTGCGCGACAAGCTCGTGCTGGTCGACGACGGCTCGGGTCTCGTCGGCTTCCCCGACTGGGCCGAGCAGCTCGTCGCCGAGAGCACCGGCAAGGACGGCACGGGCCTGCTGCCCGTCGTCGTGGCCGCCAGCACCGACCCAGAGGTGGTTCTGCCGGCGCAGGACGTCACGGTCGTCCGGTTGACCGGCGACGTCGACGGCGCCGAGGACGAGTCGCAGACCGCGGAGGCGGACGCGAGCACCGACGGTGCTGACATCTGGGTCAGCGGCGGTCTCGGCGCGCAGCTGCTGCTCTGGGAGGTCGCCACCGCGGTGGCCGGCCGGATCCTCGGCATCGATCCGTTCGACCAGCCCGACGTGGAGAGCGCCAAGAAGGCCGCCCGTGCGCTCCTCGAGGGAACCCCTGAGCAGACCCGACCTCTGCTGACCGACGGCCCCGTCGAGGTGCGGGCGCCCGGTGACACGGCCTGGCTCGAGGACGCGACCGACCTCCGCTCCGCCGTCACCGCACTGCTGGCCCAGCTCGACAGCACTCGGGGCTACGTCGCGGTCATGGCCTACCTCGACCGCCCCGCGTCGCCGGCACTCGCGGACGTACGCCGGACGCTCGCGGTCCGGAGCAGGCGGCCGGTGACCTTCGGTTGGGGCCCACGCTTCCTGCACTCGACCGGGCAGTTCCACAAGGGCGGACCCGCCGTCGGCGTGTTCGTGCAGATCACCGACGAGCCTCGCGAGGACCTGCCGGTACCCGGACGGGACTTCAGCTTCGGCACACTCGTCGCCGCCCAGGCCGCAGGTGACGCCAACGTCCTCGCCGAGCATGGCCGTCCCGTGCTACGGCTGCACCTGACCGACCCGGAGGAGGGCCTGCGTCGGGTGCGGGAGGCGCTCGCGTGAGCCATTCGACGTCTGCCGCCGAGGCGTCCACGAACCCGCTTCGGCAGCCGCAGGACCGGAGGCTGCCCAAGATCGCCGGCCCCTGCAGCCTGGTGATCTTCGGCGTCACCGGCGACCTGGCACGCAAGAAGCTGATGCCGGCGGTCTACGACCTCGCCAACCGCGGCCTGCTGCCGCCGGGCTTCTCGCTGGTCGGGTTCGCCCGGCGTGACTGGGCCGACCAGGACTTCGCGCAGGTCGTGCACGACGCGGTGCGGGAGAACTCCCGGACCGAGTTCCGCGAGGAGGTCTGGCAGCAGCTCGCCGAGGGCTTCCGCTTCGTGCCGGGCGACTTCAACGACGACGCCGCCTTCGACCAGCTGCGGCGCACCGTCGACGAGCTCGACCGGGTCCGCGGCACGGGCGGCAACCACGCCTTCTACCTCTCCATCCCACCGCGGTTCTTCAACGACGTGGTCGGCCAGCTCAAGGAGCACGGCCTGGCCAACCCGGCCGAGGAGGAGTCCTGGCGGCGGGTCGTGGTCGAGAAGCCGTTCGGCTCCGACCTGAAGACCGCCCAGGAGCTGAACGCGACGATCTCCGAGGTGTTCCCGCCCGAGTCGGTCTTCCGGATCGACCACTACCTCGGCAAGGAGACGGTGCAGAACATCCTCGCGATGCGCTTCTCCAACACCCTCTTCGAGCCGATCTGGAACGCCAACTACGTCGACCACGTGCAGATCACGATGGCCGAGGACATCGGCATCGGCGGCCGGGCCGGGTACTACGACGGGATCGGCGCGGCCCGGGACGTGATCCAGAACCACCTCCTCCAGCTCATGGCGCTGATCGCGATGGAGGAGCCGACCTCCTTCGACGCCCGCCACCTACGGGTCGAGAAGCGCAAGGTGCTGGAGTCCGTCGTACTCCCCCGCCGCCTCGACCTGACCACCGCGCGCGGGCAGTACACCGAGGGCTGGGCCGGCGGCGTGAAGGTGCCCGGGTACAAGCAGGAGCAGGACATCCCGCAGACCTCGCGGAACGAGACCTACGCCGCGATCACGCTCAACATCGAGTCGCGCCGGTGGGCGGGCGTTCCGTTCTACATCCGCACCGGCAAGCGGCTCGGACGCCGGGTCACCGAGGTGGCCGTGGTGTTCAAGCAGGCGCCGCACCTGCCGTTCTCCGACACCGCGACCGAGCAGCTGAGCCAGAACGCCCTGGTGATCCGCGTGCAGCCCGACGAGGGCATCACGATGCGCTTCGGGTCCAAGGTGCCCGGCACGGCGATGGAGATCCGCGACGTCACGATGGACTTCGCCTACGGCGGGTCGTTCACCGAGTCGAGCCCCGAGGCCTACGAACGGCTCATCCTTGACGTCCTGCTCGGCGAGGAGCCGCTGTTCCCCCGCCAGGAGGAGGTCGAGCTGTCCTGGAAGATCCTCGACCCGGTCGTGAAGTACTGGGCCGAGCACGGGAAGCCCGACACCTACCCGGCCGGCACCTGGGGTCCGCCCTCGGCCGACCGGATGCTGGCCCGCGACGGCCGCGCCTGGAGGCGACCATGACGGGAGCACACCGATGATCGAGCTCACCGACACCACCTCGAGCGCCATCGCCGCGGAGTTCGTCAAGGCCCGTCGCCGCGCCGGCAGCCCCGCGATGGGGATGGTGATGACGCTGGTCTTCGTCGTGGACGAGGACGACGCCGAGGCGACCATGAAGGCGGCCCGCAGCGCCTCGCGCGAGCACCCCGCCCGCGTGCTCGGTGTGATCCGCGGCGACGGCCGGGGCACCAGCAGGGTCGACGCGCAGGTCGGGATCGGCTCCGGCTGGACCGGCGAGACCGCGATGATCCGGCTCAGCGGCGAGGTCACCAAGCACGCCGAGTCGGTCGTCGTACCCCTGCTGCTCCCGGACTCCCCCGTGGTCGTCTGGTGGCCGACGAAGGCACCCGAGAACCCGGCCGCGGACCCCCTCGGGCAGCTCGCCCGGCGCCGGATCACCGACGCCGCCGCCGTGCCGCGCAACAAGGCGAAGGCGATGCTCACCCAGTGCCAGTCCTACGCCCCCGGCAACACCGACCTCGCCTGGACCCGGATCACCGGCTGGCGTGCGCTGCTGGCCGCGGCACTGGACCAGCAGCCCGGCAAGGTGCTGTCGGCCTCCGTCACCGGCGAGCGGATCAGCCCGAGCGCCGAGCTGCTGGTCGCCTGGCTGACCGACCGGCTGCGCGTGAAGGTGGACCGCAGGAGCTCCGACGGTCCGGGCATCACCTCGGTCACCCTCGAGACGCGCACCGGCCCGGTCTCGATCGTCCGGCACGACGGCAAGATCGCGACGCTGAGCGTGCCCGACCAGCCGGACCGTCCCGTGGCCCTCAAGCGGCGTGAGATCGAGGAGCTGCTCGCCGAGGAGCTGCGGCACCTCGACCCCGACGAGGTGTACGCCGACACGGTGAAGACGCTGGTGCAGCTCAGCTCCGGGTCCGCGCGCCTCCGGGGCAGCCGCAAGACCACCCGGGGCGCTTCGTGACGGTCGAGGTCGTCCCCACCGCGGAGGAGCTCGCCCGGGTGGTCGCCACCCGGCTGGTCGAGCGGCTCGTCGCGCTGCAGGACGACGGGCGGGTGCCGTCGATCGTGCTCACCGGCGGCACCATCGCCAACCAGGTGCACCGGGCCGTCCTGTCCGTGCCCGCTCACAGGTCCGTCGACTGGTCACGGGTCGAGGTCTGGTACGGCGACGAGCGGTTCGTGCCCGCCGGCGACGGCGACCGCAACGCCTTCCAGGCACGCCGAGGCCCTCCTCTCGGCACTCCCCCTCGACCCACACCTGGTCCACGAGATGCCGGCCGCCGGCGGAGAGTTCGGCGACGACGTGGACGCCGCGGCGGCGGCCTACGGCGCCGAGATCCTCCGGGTCCTCGGCGACGAGCCGCGGTTCGACGTACTCATGCTCGGGGTGGGACCCGACGGTCACTGCGCGTCGCTGTTCCCCGGGCACGAGGCAGTCAGAGCACCGGGTGTCGCGGTCGCCGTCCGACACTCGCCGAAGCCCCCACCGACGCGGATCTCGTTGTGCATGGAGACGCTCGGCCGGGCTGACGAGGTCTGGTTCATGGCCTCCGGCGACGGCAAGGCGCAGGCGGTCCACGACGCGCTCACCAGCGACGACGTCGTGGCCGTGCCCGCCTCGGGTCCCAAGGGCCGCGACCGGACCTTGTGGTTCCTCGACGCCGACGCCGCCTCCCAGCTCCCACAGGACGCCTGACCCGGTCCACTCCCCGGGGCCCCCCGGAGCGACCGGATGTGAGTCCCGGACGGTTCGGCTGTCGCGGAACCGTCCGTCACTCACACCCGAGACGACGAAACGGCCCCCGGTCGGAGGACCGAGGGCCGTTCGTGGATGTCTTGCGTCAGAAGATGATCTCGCCGCGCTTGCGACGCTCGCGCAGGGTCTGGATCGCCTCGTCGAGGATGTCGGCCGCCTCCTTGTCGGAGCGGCGCTCCTTCACGTAGGCCAGGTGCGTCTTGTAGGGCTCGATCTTCGGCGGCGGCGGCGGGTTGTCCGAGTCCAGGCTGGCCGGCAGGCCGCAGCGCGGGCAGTCCCACGAGTCGGGGATCTGCGCCTCGACGGCGAAGGTGATCACCGACTGGTGCCGGTGCGAACAGAAGTACACGACGCGCTGCCGGGGGGCAGCCTCTCCGCGCTCCGCCTCGCCCATGGGGCCGGCTCCGACACGGCTGCCACGAATGGCGCTTCCTCCACCAGCCACGCTCAGTACTCCTCGTTCGGGTCGAAGCGGATGCCGTTCAGGCGCCCGTCTTGAGCAGCAGTCCCAGGGCGACGACGCAGGCGAACCAGATGATGCCGGCGCCGATCGTGATCCGGTCCAGGTTGCGCTCGGCGACGGACGAGCCGCCCAGGCCGCTGGACACGCCGCCACCGAACATGTCGGACATGCCGCCGCCCCGGCCCTTGTGAAGCAGGACCAGCATGATCAGCAGCAGGCTCGTCAGGATGAGCAGAACGGTGAAGACGGTAGTCACGGTGGGAAAGCCTAACTCACGCTTGGGCCGTCAGAGGACAGGCATGTCGTAAAAACGGCAGATACCACCGAACTCGTCGGGCTGGAGGCTCGCGCCGCCGACCAGACAGCCGTCGACGTCGGCCTTCTCCATGATGCCCGCGACGTTGGCGGCCTTGACCGACCCGCCGTACAGGATGCGCACCTTGGCCGCCGCCTCCTCGGAGAACGCCTCGGCGATCTTGCCGCGGATCGCCCCGCAGACCTCCTGGGCGTCGTCAGGGGTGGCGACCTCGCCGGTGCCGATCGCCCAGACCGGCTCGTAGGCCACGACCAGGTCGGCGACCTGCTCGGCGGTGAGCCCGGCGAGCGAGCCCTCGACCTGCTCGAGGGTGTACTCGACCTGGCGGCCCTCCTTGCGGACCTCGAGCCCCTCGCCCACGCACACGATCGGCGTCATGCCCGCGGCGATCGCCTTCTTGGCCTTGGCGTTGACGAGCTCGTCGGTCTCGGCGTGGTACTCACGCCGCTCGGAGTGACCCACGACCACGTAGGAACAGCCGAGCTTGGCCAGCATGCCCGCGGAGATCTCCCCGGTGTAGGCGCCGCTGTCGTGTGCGGACACGTCCTGGGCGCCGTACACGATCTTGAGCCGGTCGCCGTCGACGAGGGTCTGCACGGACCGGATGTCGGTGAACGGCGGGATGACCGCCACCTCGACCTTGGCGTAGTCGTGCTTCTTGTCCGACAGCGTCCACGCGAGCTTCTGGACCAGCACCACCGCTTCCTGGTGGTTGAGGTTCATCTTCCAGTTGCCGGCCATGAGCGGCACGCGCTTCGCCTTGGTGTCAGCCACAGTCGTCCTGTCCTTGTGCAGAGTTGATGGAACGCCCGCGGGCGACCGGTGACGGCCGCCCGCGGGCTGTTGCGTCTCAGGAGAGTACGTCGATGCCGGGCAGGTTCTTGCCCTCGAGGTACTCCAGGCTCGCGCCGCCGCCGGTCGAGATGTGACCGAACGCCGACTCCTCGAACCCGAGCTTGCGCACCGCCGCCGCGGAGTCGCCACCGCCGACGACGGAGAGCCCGTCGATCTTGGTGAGCGCCTCGGCCACGTCACGCGTGCCGCCGGCGAACGCCTCGAACTCGAACACGCCCATCGGCCCGTTCCAGAACACCGTGCGGGCGTCGGTCAGCGCGGCCGCGAAGGCCTTGCCGGACTCGGGCCCGATGTCGAGCCCGATCTTGTCCTCCGGGATCTCGTCGGCGGGTACGACGGTCGCGCTCGCCGACGCGTCCTGGGGGAACTCGTCCGCGACGCGGATGTCGGTCGGCAGCAGGATCTGCACCCCCGACTCCTCGGCTCGCCGGAGGTACTCGCGACACGTGTCGACCTGGTCCTCCTCGAGCAGGCTCTTCCCGACCTCGTGGCCCTGGGCCTTGAGGAACGTGAAGACCATGCCGCCGCCGATCAGCAGCCGGTCCGCCTTGCCGAGCAGGTTGTCGATCACACCGAGCTTGTCGGAGACCTTCGAGCCGCCGAGCACGACCGCATAGGGCCGCTCGGGGTCCTCGGTCAGCCGGCGCAGCACGTCGATCTCCGTGGCCACGAGGCCGCCCATCGCGTGCGGCAGGCGCTGCGCGACGTCGTACACCGAGGCCTGCTTGCGGTGCACCACACCGAACCCGTCGCTGACGAAGACGTCGGCCAGGGCGGCGAGCTGGTCCGCGAACGCGCCGCGGACCACGTCGTCCTTGCTGGTCTCGCCCTCGTTGAAGCGGACGTTCTCGAGGACCGCTACCTGGCCGTCCTCGAGCGCGTCGACGGTCGCCCGTGCGCTGTCACCGACGGTGTCGGTGGCGAACGCGACGTCCTGTCCGAGCAGCTCACCGAGACGGGAGGCCACCGGCGCCAACGAGTACTTCGGGTCCGGAGCACCCTTCGGCCGGCCGAGGTGCGCGGCCACGACGACCCGAGCACCCTTCTCGACCAGCTTCGAGATCGTGGGGACGCTGGCCCTGATCCGGCCGTCGTCGGTGATCACGTCACCGTCGAGCGGCACGTTGAGGTCCGAGCGGACCAGGACCCGCTTCCCCCGGAGGTCACCGAGGTCGTCGATGTGCTTCATGCCTCAGAGGTTCTCGCCGACGTAGTTGACGAGGTCGACGAGGCGGTTGGAGTAGCCCCACTCGTTGTCGTACCAGCCGAGCACCTTGACCTGGTTGCCGAAGACCTTGGTCAGCGGCGCGTCATAGATGCAGGAGGCGGGGTCGGTGACGATGTCGGAGGAGACGATCGGGTCCTCGGAGTACTTCAGGAAACCCTTGAGCGGACCGCTCTCGGCAGCCTTCTTGACCGCGGCGTTGACCTCCTCGACGGTGACCTCGCGCGAGACCTCGACGGTGAGGTCCGTGGCGGAGCCGGTCGGGACCGGGACGCGCATGGCGTAGCCGTCGAGCTTGCCCTTGAGCTCGGGCAGGACGAGGCCGATCGCCTTCGCGGCGCCGGTGGAGGTCGGCACCATGTTGAGGGCGGCGGCGCGGGCACGGCGCAGGTCCTTGTGCGGGCCGTCCTGGAGGTTCTGGTCGGCGGTGTAGGCGTGGATCGTGGTCATCAGGCCCTTGACGATGCCGAACTCGTCGTTGATCGCCTTCGCCATCGGCGCGAGGCAGTTGGTCGTGCACGAGGCGTTGGAGATCACGTGGTGCGAGGCAGCGTCGTAGTCGGTGTGGTTCACACCCATGACCACGGTGACGTCCTCGTTCTTCGCGGGCGCAGAGATGATGACCTTCTTGGCGCCGGCGTCGATGTGCGCCTTGGCCTTGGTCGCGTCGGTGAAGAAGCCGGTCGACTCGATGACGATGTCGGCACCCAGGTCCTTCCACGGGAGGTTGGCCGGGTCGCGCTCGGCGAGCGCTGCGAAGGAGTGGCCGCCGACGGTGATCGAGTCACCCGTCGCCTGCACGTCCTGGTCGAGACGACCGAGGATCGAGTCGTACTTCAGCAGGTGCGCGAGCGAGGTGTTGTCGGTGAGGTCGTTCACGCCGACGATCTCGATGTCAGCGCCCGACGCCAGGACGGCACGGAAGAAGTTGCGGCCGATGCGGCCGAAGCCGTTGATACCTACGCGAACAGTCACGGAAGAAGACTCCTCAGTCAGCAGTCAGGTTGACGTGACTCCCCCGGTCCGGAGGCGTCACGCCACCGACCCTACCGTCTGTCCAGAGCCCCCTGAACAGGTCGTCCGGCCTACGTACCGGTAACCAAAGGTCCCGTCCCCCGGGCACCCCGACGGGCGCGAACGGACGGCACCTCCGGGGCGATCAGGCGCGAGCGGACGGCGCCACCGGGGCGGCGATGAGGCGCGAGCGGACGGCGCCCCGGAGCGATGAGGCGCGAGCGGACGGCGCCGCCGGGGAGCGTCGAAGGGCTTGGCCGCGGCGGCGGAGCCGACGCGCCGCCCAAGCGACCGGCGGCGCCGGAGCTCGCGCCGATCCGGATCGCGCCGACCGAGCCGGCGACGGCACCGACGAGAGGTCTACTGCTGGTCGGCGAGCATGTCCGGGGTGAGGCTGGACTCGGTGTCGGGGATGCCGATCTCCTGGGCCCGCTTGTCGGCCATCGCGAGGAGGCGGCGGATCCGGCCGGCGATCGCGTCCTTGGTCAGCGGCGGCTGGTGCAGCTGGCCGAGCTCCTCGAGCGAGGCCTGCTTGTGCTGGAGGCGGAGGTCCCCGGCCATCTTCAGGTGGTCCGGAACCTCGTCGGCGAGGATCTCGAGCGCCCGCTCCACGCGTGCGCCCGCGGCGACCGCGGCACGAGCGGACCTGCGGAGGTTGGCGTCGTCGAAGTTCGCGAGGCGGTTGGCGGTGGCCCGCACCTCGCGACGCATGCGCCGCTCCTCCCACGCCATCAGGGACTCGTGGGCACCGAGCCGGGTCAGCAGCGCGCCGATCGCGTCGCCGTCACGGATCACGACCCGGTCGACCCCACGGACCTCGCGGGCCTTGGCGGAGATGCCGAGCCGGCGCGCAGCGCCCACCAGCGCGAGTGCTGCCTCCGGTCCGGGGCAGGTCACCTCGAGCGCGGACGAACGGCCGGGCTCGGTGAGCGAGCCGTGTGCGAGGAAGGCGCCGCGCCAGGCCGCGACCGCGTCGCACCCGGCACCCGACACCACCTGCGGAGGAAGCCCACGGACCGGGCGGCCGCGTCCGTCGAGCAGGCCGGTCTGGCGGGCCAGGGCCTCGCCGTCACGGACGACGCGGACGACGTAGCGGCTGCCCTTGCGGATGCCGTTGCCGGACACCATGACGACGTCGGAGGAGTGGCCGTAGATCTCGGCGATGTCCTTGCGGAGGCGTCGTGCCGCGGCCCCGGTGTCGAGCTCGGCCTCCACGACGATCCGGCCGCTGACGATGTGGAGCCCGCCTGCGAAGCGGAGCATCGACGAGACCTCGGACTTGCGGCAGCACGCCTTGGTGACCGGGGTGCTGGCCAGCTCTGCCTTGACCTGTGCCGTCATCGCCATGCGCCCGATCCTGCCACTTCTGTGACCCTTCCACGAATGCCTCTGTCACCGGTAGACGGTCAACCGGGACCCCGGCGTGGCCAGGGCCACCTTCTCAACCGGACGCGCACACCCTATGCCTCGCGCAGGAAACCCGCATAGGCATTGGCCAACTTGACGGGGTCGTGACGTGGGCTGCCGTCATCGGCGGCCACGTCGGCGACGACGAGCTCCGCTCCGAGCGAGGCCGCCGTCCTGCGGAGGCTCTCGAGATCGCCGACCGTCTGCTCGTCGGCGAGGACGACGTCGAGCTTGAGGTCCTGGGCATAGCCGGCGAGGACCTCCAGGTGCGCCTCCGGGGAGTAGCCGTCGGTCTCGCCGGACTGTGGGGCGAGGTTCAAGACGACCGCACGCCGCGCGGGGGCCGAGACCACGGCCTGACGCAGCTCCGGCACCAGCAGGTGCGGGATCACGCTGGTGAACCACGAGCCGGGCCCGAGCACCACCCAGTCGGCCTCGGCCACTGCCTCGAGCGCCTCGGGACAGGCGGGCGGGTTGGCCGGAGACAGGTCGACCGAGACCACCTGGCCGGCGGTGGAGGCGACCTCGACCTGGCCACGCACGGTCGTCAGGGCATCGGGCCGCTCCGGCGAGGCGCCTCGGACCGTGGCGGTGATGTCGATCGGCGCCACCGACATCGGCAGCACCGTGCCCCGGGCCCCGAGGAGCCGCGCGACCCAGGACAGCCCGTCCACGTGGTCACCGAGCAGCTCCCAGAGGGCGACGATGAGGAGGTTGCCCACGGCATGCTCGTGCATCGGCCCAGTGCTGGCGTACCGGTGCTGGAGGACCCGTGCCCAGGTCTGGCCCCACTCGTCGTCACCGCACAGCGCGGCCAGCGCCATGCGGAGGTCACCCGGCGGAAGCACACCGAACTCCGTGCGCAGCCGGCCCGACGAGCCGCCGTTGTCGGCCACCGTCACGATCGCCGTCACGTGCTGGACGACCCGGCGCAACGCCGAGAGCGACGCCGACAGGCCGTGCCCGCCCCCGAGCGCGACGACCTTCAGCGGGGCCGGCTCGGGCAGCGGGAGGTCATTCCCGTCCAAGGTCACGGTGCATCGGCCTCGCGTCCAGTCCACGCTCGCGCATGCGCGCCGCGATCTCCTCGGTCATGGCGACGCTGCGGTGCTTGCCGCCGGTGCAGCCCACCGCGATCGTCATGAACCTCTTGCCCTCGCGGAGGTATCCCTCCACGACGGTCTCGATCAGGTCGACGTACTTCTCGATGAACTCCTTGGCCTCCGGCCGCTCCTTGACGTACGTCGCCACCTCGCTGTCCCGGCCGGACAGGTGCCGGAGCTCGGGGACCCAGTGCGGGTTGGGCAGGAACCGCATGTCCGCGACGAGGTCGGCGTCGACGGGGATGCCGTACTTGAAACCGAAGCTGACCACGGTGGCCTTCAGCGACGTGGACGTCTCGGTGCCGAACGCCTCGGCGACCTTGTCGGTGAGCTGGTGGACGTTGAGGTTCGACGTGTCGATCACGACGTCGGCCTCGCCCCGCAGGGCCGCGACCACGTGGCGCTCGCGCTGCAGGCCGTCGAGCAGCCGACCACCCTCCTGGAGGGGGTGCGGGCGCCGTGCCGCCTCCTGGCGACGCACCAGCACCTCGTCGGTGGCCTCGAGGAAGAGCAGGGTCGTGCGGCGACCGGTCCGCCCTTGGGCCAGCATCTCCTGGAGGGAGGCGAAGAAGGACCCCGAGCGGACGTCGACCACCACGGCGATCGGCTGTCGGGTGCCCTGGCTGTCGTCCACGAGCCGCACCACGTCGGGCACGAGCTGGGGCGGCAGGTTGTCGACCACGAAGTAGCCGAGGTCCTCGAGCTCCTTGGCCGCCGTGCTGCGCCCCGCACCGGTCATGCCGGTGACCACGACGAGCTCGCCGCGGGCCTCCGGCGGGTCGGACTCTGTTCTCATCAGCTCTCCTCGATCTCGCCCGTCGCGGTGTTCACCGACACCGCCGGTCCCCTGCTCTCCTCACCGAGCGCGGCCACCACCGCATCCGCGGTACGACGGCCGAACCCCGGGAGCGCCGCGATCTCCTCAACTGTGGCAGCCCGGAGCTTCTTCAGGGAGCCGAAGTGCCTCAGCAGCGTCTTGCGGCGCACCTCCCCCAGCCCCGGCACGCCGTCCAGGGTGCTCTCCACCATGGTCTTCGAGCGGCGGTTGCGGTGGTGCGTGATCGCGAACCTGTGGGCCTCGTCACGGATCCGCTGGAGGAGGTACAGCCCCTCGCTGGTGCGCGGCAGGATGACCGGGTCCTCCTGGCCGGGGAGCCAGACCTCCTCGAGCCGCTTGGCCAGCCCGCACACGGGGACGTCGTCGATGCCGAGCTCGTCGAGCGCACGCTGCGCCGCCGCCACCTGGGGCGGACCGCCGTCCACGACGACCAGGCCAGGCACGTAGGCGAACTTGCGCGGCCTGCCGGTCTCGGGGTCGATCAGCATCGGCCCGTCCTCGTCGTCCACTCCGTCGCCGAGCCCGGGGTCCTGCGCCCGGTCGTCGAGCAGCCGGCGGAAGCGCCGGGTGATCACCTCGTGCATCGAGGCGACGTCGTTCTGCCCCTCGACGCCGCGGATGACGAACCGGCGGTACTCGCTCTTGCGGGCGAGGCCGTCCTCGAACACGACCATCGAGGCGACCACCTCGGTGCCCTGCAGGTTCGAGACGTCGTAGCACTCGATCCGCAACGGAGCGCCGGGCAGCTCGAGCGCCACCTGGATCTCCTCGAGGGCGCGGTTGCGGGTGGTCAGGTCACTTGCCCGCTTGGTCTTGTGCAGCCCCAGCGCCTGCAGCGCATTGCGCGCCACGGTCTCCTGGAGTGCCTTCTTGTCGCCGCGCTGCGGGACCCGGACGGCGACCCGGGATCCGCGGAGGTCGGACAGCCACTGCTCCAGCGCCTGCAGGTCGTCGGGCACGGCCGGGACGAGCACCTCCCGTGGGATCGCGTCGCCGGCCTCACCGTCGTACAGCTGCAGCAGGAAGCGCTCCACGAGCTCGCCGGTGTCGACGTCCTCGGTCTTGTCGGCCACCCAGCCGCGCTGACCGCGGATCCGGCCACCGCGCACGTAGAAGATCTGCACCGCGACCTCGAGCGGGTCGTCGGCGAAGGCGATCACGTCCGCGTCCGTGCCGTCGCCGAGCACGACCTGCTGCTTCTCCATCGCGCGCTTGAGTGCGCCGATGTCGTCGCGCAGCCGGGCCGCTCGCTCGAAGTCCATCTCGGCGGAGGCTTGGTACATCTCCTTCTCGAGCCGCTTCATGAAGCCGGTCGTGCTGCCGCCCATGAAGTCGCAGAAGTCCTCGACGATCTCGCGGTGCTGCTCTGCGGTGACGTCCCCGACGCACGGGGCGGCGCACTTGTCGATGTAGCCGAGCAGGCAGGGACGGCCGATCTGCTGGGAGCGCTTGAACACGCCGTTGGAGCAGGAGCGCATCGGGAACACCCGCAGCAGCAGGTCGACCGTCTCCCGGATCGCCCACGCGTGCGAGTAGGGCCCGAAGTAGCGGACGCCCTTCTTCTTCGCGCCCCGGCCGACCATGACCCGGGGGAACTCCTCGTTCAGGGTGACCGCGAGCCAGGGGTACGACTTGTCGTCGCGGTACTTCACGTTGAAGCGCGGGTCGTACTCCTTGATCCAGGAGTACTCCAGCTGCAGCGCCTCGACCTCGGTGTTGACCACCGTCCACTCGACGGAGGCCGCGCTCGTGACCATGGTCGCCGTCCGCGGGTGCAGGTTGGCGAGGTCCTGGAAGTACGACGACAGCCTCGCCCGGAGGTTCTTCGCCTTGCCGACGTACACCACGCGGCGGTGCTCGTCACGGAAGCGGTAGACCCCCGGTGAGGTGGGGATGGAGCCCGGGGCAGGGCGGTAGGTCGACGGGTCTGCCACGCCTCAAACCCTACGTCGCTGGTGGGACAGTCAGCTCACCGTCACCGAGTCGCCCTGGACACTCACCGACTTGGCCTCGAGCGGCTGGTCGGCCGGCCCGGCGACGACGGAGCCGTCCTCGATCGAGAAGGCACTGCCGTGGCAGTTGCAGCCGATCCTCCCGTCCGCGACCGTCTGGACGGGACAGCCCTGGTGGGTGCACACGGCGCTGAAGGCCTTGAACTGGCCCGCCGTGGGTTGGGTCACCACCACCATCTCGTCCTCGAGGATCGTGCCGCCCCCGACCGGTACGTCGGACGTGGAGACTGTCGCACCGCCCCCGGAACCGGAGCCGCCCTCCCCCGCCTCGCCACCGCAGGCAGCGAGCAGCGGCACCGCGAGGCCGCCGACAGCCGTGCTCCGCAGAACCGCCCGTCGCGTGACCTCGCCGGGGCGGTCGTCTCCTCGTGCATCGTTCTCCTCCAGATCCGGGTGCGCAGGCAGGTCGAGAGTACTTGGCAGCACGCCCGCGCCCTGCCCGCAGGCCTCCCGAGCGTCCTACCCAACGTTGGGGAAGTCCCTCCTCCGTCTCACCGAGGGCCGGGTCCGCGACCCTACGGTGCAGTCATGGGTACGCCCTCGCGAGGGAACTCTCGGACGGCTGCCGTCGACGCCCGGCCACCTTCGACGAGAAGGTCCAAGCGAGGCCGACCACGGGTGCTCCATGTGTCGCAGTGCGTCGAGGCGGGGGTGGCACACGTCGTGGCCGACTACGTCGGTCAGCAGTGCGATGCGGGCTGGGCGGTCTACGTGGCCTGCCCACCGGGAGACCTCGGCCGGCTCGCCGCGGCCGCGGGAGCCGTGGTCATCCGCTGGGACGCCGCCCGGCAGCCGGGGCCCTCGGCCGTCGCCGAGACAGTCAGGCTGCACGGGATCATCTCCGACGTGCAGCCGGACGTTCTCCATCTCCACAGCGCCAAGGCCGGACTCGCCGGCCGTCTCGCCACCCGGAACCACGTGCCGACCTTCTTCACCCCCCACGCATGGTCCTGGTTGACGCTCGAGGGTCGCCAGCGTTCCTTGGCCGAGACGTGGGAACGGACCGGGGCACGTTGGACAGAGGCCGTGATCTGCGTGAGCTCGGCGGAACGCGAGCAGGGCCTTGTGGCCGGGGTGCCCCCGGAACGGATGCTCGTCCTCGAGAACGACGTGGACCCGGACGAGATCCGCGCGGAGGCGAGTGCGGGGCACGCGGACCTGCGCTCCGCCCTCGGCATCCCCGAGGAAGCCCCACTGGCCGTGTGCCCGGCCCGCCTGGCCCCGCAGAAGGGGCAGGAGGATCTGCTCGACGGATGGGAGGAGCTCCTCGCAGCCAGGTGTCCCGCTGCACACCTGGTGCTGGTGGGCGACGGGCCCGGACGCTCCGCGCTGACCGCCCGCAGCAGGAACCTGCCGCGGGTGTGGCTCGTGGGCAGTCAGCCGCGGTCCACGACCCTCGGCTGGATGTCGACGGCGTCGGTCGTCGTGTGTCCGTCGCGGTACGAGGGCATGTCGCTGGTGCCGATGGAAGCGGCCGCACTGGGACGGCCGGTGGTCGCGACCGACGTGTCCGGGATGAGGAGCGACATACCCGCCGTCGCCCGGGCGCTCGTCCCTCCGGGCGACTCGAGGGCCTTCGCCCGCGCGGTGTACCGGTATCTCGACGACCCGGCCCTGGCCAGGGCCGGCGGCGCGGCCGCGCGTGCCTGGATGGACGGCAGACCGGAGTCGGAGAGGGCGGGAACCCGCGTTCTGGACGTCTACCGCACCGCCGTCTCGCTCGTTGAGACTCCCCCGGGACTCGGTGGGACCTGAGTCCTCGCCTCAGGTGCCGGTGCCGCGGAGGACAGCAGCAGCGGTCCTCGCCATGATCTTCAGGTCCAGCCAGAGCGACCAGTGCTCGATGTACAGGTTGTCGAAGTAGGCACGGTCGACGACCGACGTGTTGCCGCGCAGCCCCTCCACGGCGGCCAGCCCGGTGAGGCCGGCGGGGACCCGGTGCCGGTGGCTGTAGCCCGGCACGTCGTCGGAGAACCTGCTGACGAACTGCGGCAGCTCGGGCCGCGGACCGACCAGGCTCATGTCGCCGACGAGCACGTTGAGGAGCTGGGGCAGCTCGTCGAGGGAGTACTTCCTGATGAACGCGCCGACGCGGCCGACGGTCCCCGGGTCCACCGTGGACCATGCGGTGTCGGACCCACCCGGCTTCCGCATCGAGCGGAACTTGCGCACGACGAAGGGCCTGCCGTCCAGGCCCACGCGCTCCTGCCGGAACAGCACTCCGGGGCCCAGCTCCCAGCGGACGGCTGCGGCGATCAGCGCCATCAGCGGGGCGAGCAGCACGAGCGCCAGCCCGGAGCCGACCAGGTCCATGACCCGCTTTACGCGCCAGGCCGCGCTGCGACTCGTGTGGCGCCGGACCCGCTCCAGGGGAAGCCCCCACACCTGGTCCGTGCCGATGACCGTGCGGTCCAGCTCCATGAGCCTCGGCACGACGTAGATGTCGAGGTCCAGACGACTGCACGTGCGCAGCCAGTTGAGGAGCTCGGACGCGGACGTGTCGTCGTCGCAGACGATGACGTCCTCGACGTCGAGCGCTGCGATCACGATTTCGAGGTCCTCGATCCGGCCGCGACGGCACAGCGGCATCGGGGAGTCGGGGACGTCGGCATCGGCAAGGTAACCGACCGGACGTAACCCGGTCTCGGGGCGCTCGAGGATCCGTTGTGCCAGCGCGACGGCAGTCGGCCCCGCACCGAGCAGGAGCGTCGGCGAGCTGAGCCTTCCCCGTGCCCTCGCGGCCCGGATCCCGGCGTACGCCACCGAGCGAGCGACCAGGAGAGTCCCCGGAACCGCCAGCGCCAGCATCACGCGTTCGGCCTGCATCGCGTCCGAGACCAGGAACAGGAAGGCCACTCCGCACAGAAGCCCGAAGGCCAGCAGGGGCAGGTCATCGAGAACCGACAACGCGAGCCGGTGGTACAGACCCGTCCACCGCCACACCAGCATCGCGACCACGAACGGCACGACCGGCCACCAGCTGCCCAGCAGGACTGCGGTTGCCCCCATTGCGGCGACGTCGGCTGCGACCAGGCACAGGACAGTGGTCCGCACGCCGGCGCCGGGCGACCGGCGGGGCGACCGCCCGACCTGTTCGAGCGGGGGCTCGCGGACGCCGATCCCGGCACCCCAACCGCGCTCGATCTGCGGAGCCACGGCGACGGCGTCAGACCATTGGACAGCCAGCAGACTGCGCGTGCTTCCCCGATGCATGTAGACAACCCCTCGACATGCCGACGAGAACCGCCGTTGTCGAACTCCCCCGAGAGAGCCCCTTGTTTGCGACTCTACGCAGCACCCCCGGGGACCGAACCATCAAACTTGGGTAACACGAAACGTCGGGCCCCGCGCCCTCTGGTGACCTACTTCTTGGCGGAGCGCTTGCGCGGCGCGGCGGCCCGCGTGCCTGCGCCGCCGGCCTTCGCGGTCGCCTTGGTCGATCTCCGTGCAGACGGCTTGGCAGCAACAGCCTTCTTCGCGGTCTTCGACGCGGCGGCGCCCGCCCCCTTGGCCTTCGCGACCTGGGCGGCCCGGCCGTCGAGCAACGGCGCGAGGAACTGGCCGGTGTAGGACCCGGAGTTCGCTGCGACGTCCTCGGGGGTCCCCTCGGCGACGACCAGACCACCGCGACTTCCGCCCTCGGGCCCCATGTCCACCAGCCAGTCGGCGGTCTTGATGACGTCGAGGTTGTGCTCGATGACCAGCACGGTGTTGCCCTGGTCGACGAGACGGCCCAGGACCAGCAGCAGCTTGCGGATGTCCTCGAAGTGCAGACCGGTCGTGGGCTCGTCGAGGACGTAGACCGTGCGGCCGGTCGAGCGCTTCTGCAGCTCGGCGGCGAGCTTCACGCGCTGCGCCTCGCCACCGGACAGGGTGGGCGCGGGCTGACCGAGGCGGACGTAGCCGAGACCGACGTCGACCAGCGTGCGCAGGTGCCGGGAGATCGCCGGGATCGCCTCGAAGAAGTCGACGGCCTCCTCGATCGGCATGTCGAGGACCTCGGCGATGGTCTTGCCCTTGTAGTGGACCTCGAGCGTCTCGCGGTTGTAGCGGGCACCGTGACAGACCTCGCACGGGACGTAGACGTCCGGCAGGAAGTTCATCTCGATCTTGATCGTGCCGTCGCCGGAGCAGGCCTCGCAGCGGCCCCCCTTGACGTTGAACGAGAACCGTCCCTGCAGGTAGCCGCGCATCTTCGCCTCGGGCGTGGAGGCGAAGAGCTTGCGGACGTGGTCGAAGACCCCGGTGTACGTCGCAGGGTTGGACCGCGGAGTACGACCGATCGGCGACTGGTCGACGTGGATCACCTTGTCGACGTGCTCGAGGCCCTCGATCCGCCGGTGCCGGCCGGGAACCGTGCGGGCGTTGTAGATCTGCTTGGCCAGCGAGGTGTACAGGATGTCGTTGACCAGCGTGGACTTGCCGGAGCCGGAGACCCCGGTGACCGCGACGAACATGCCCGAGCGGGAACGAGACGTCGACGTCACGGAGGTTGTGCTCCTTGGCGCCCACCACCTTGAGCTCCCGGCCGGGCGTGCGCGGACGGCGAAGGTCGGGGACCGGGATCTCCTTGCGGCCCGAGAGGTAGAGGCCGGTCTGCGAGTCACGGTGGGTGAGGAGGTCCTCGACCGTGCCGGAGACGACGACCTGCCCGCCGTGCTCGCCGGCGCCGGGTCCGATGTCGACGACCCAGTCAGCCGTGCGGATGGTGTCCTCGTCGTGCTCCACGACGATCAGCGTGTTGCCGAGGTCGCGGAGCCGGACCAGGGTCTCGATGAGCCGGTGGTTGTCGCGCTGGTGGAGACCGATCGACGGCTCGTCGAGCACGTAGAGCACGCCGACGAGACCGGCGCCGATCTGCGTGGCGAGCCGGATCCGCTGCGCCTCTCCACCCGACAGCGACCCGGAGGGCCGGTCGAGGGAGAGGTAGTCGAGGCCGACGTCGAGCAGGAAGTTCAGCCGCTCCTGGATCTCCTTGAGGACACGCTCGGCGATCTGCCGCTCGCGGGCGGTCAGGTCGAGGTCGCGCAGGAACTCCGCGGACTCGTTGATCGGCATCGCGGTCACCTCGGCGATGTTCTTGCCGCCGAGGGTGACCGACGACGGACACCGGCTTGAGACGGCTGCCCTGGCAGGTCGGGCAGGGCACCTCGCGCATGTAGCCCTCGAACCGCTCACGGCTGGTGTCGGACTCCGCCTCGCGGTGCCGGCGTTCGATGTAGGGACGCACACCCTCGAACGAGGTGTAGTAGGAGCGCTCGCGACCGTAGCGGTTGCGGTGCCGCACGTGGACCTTGGTGGAGTGCCCGTCCAGGATCGACCTTGCGCGCCTTGGCCGGGCAGGTCCTCCCACGGGGTGTTCAGGTCGAACCCGAGCTCCTCCCCGAGCGCGCCGAGCAGCCGGGTGAAGTAGTCGAAGACGTGAGCGCCCGACCAGGGCCCGATGGCGCCCTCGCCCAGGGTCGCCGAGGGGTCGGAGATCACCAGCTCCGGGTCGACCTCCATCCGGGTGCCGAGGCCGTGGCAGTCGGTGCAGGCGCCGTAGGGCGAGTTGAAGGAGAACGACCGCGGCTCGAGCTCCTCGAACGACAGGTCGTCGTAGAGGCAGGCGAGGTGCTCGGAGAAGGTCCGCTCGCGGTGCTCGTGGTCCTCGGGGAGGTCGACGAAGTCGAGGGTGACCAGGCCCGAGGACAGGCCGAGGGCCGTCTCCACCGAGTCGGTCAGGCGGCGCTTGGCGGACTCCTTCACCGCGAGGCGGTCGACCACGACCTCGATCGTGTGCTTCTTCTGCTTGTCGAGCTTGGGCGGGTCGGTGAGCTGGTGGGTCTCGCCGTTGACCCGGACCCTCGAGAAGCCCTGGGTCTGGAGCTGGCGGAAGAGCTCGACGTACTCGCCCTTGCGCCCGCGGATGACCGGCGCGAGCACCTGGAAGCGGCTGCCCTCCTCGAGCTCGAGGACCCGGTCGACGATCTGCTGCGGGGTCTGCCGGGCGATCGGGCGGCCACACTTGGGGCAGTGCGGCCGGCCGGCGCGGGCGTAGAGCAGACGCAGGTAGTCGTAGACCTCGGTGATCGTGCCGACGGTCGAGCGAGGGTTCTTCGAGGTCGACTTCTGGTCGATGGAGACCGCCGGGGACAGACCCTCGATGAAGTCCACGTCCGGCTTGTCCATCTGCCCGAGGAACTGCCGGGCGTACGCCGACAGCGACTCGACGTACCGCCGCTGGCCCTCGGCGAAGATGGTGTCGAACGCGAGACTCGACTTGCCGGAGCCGGAGAGGCCGGTGAACACGATGAGCGCGTCGCGCGGCAGGTCGAGCGAGACGTCCTTGAGGTTGTGCTCCCGGGCACCGCGGATGATCAGCTGGTCGGCCACAGAGTCCCTCGTGGAAGTTGGTGGTTGACGGCCTGGGGTCCCGAGACCGACTTCGAACAAGTGTTCGCACATCATATCCGCTGACACAAGGCGACACCCCGGCGGATGATGAGGTCATGGAGCCAAGCACGAGCACGACCTCGACCGCCATCCCCAACCTCGTCGAGATGGTCGTCGCCAGCACCCGCTACCTCGGCGCGCTCAGCGACCTGACCGACGACGACATGCGAACCCCCTCCCTCCTACCCGGCTGGAGCCGGGGGCATGTGGTGACGCACCTCGCCCGCAACGCCGACGCGTTCGGCAACCTGCTGCACTGGGCCGAGACCGGCCAGGAGCACTACATGTACGCGTCCCGCGAGCAGCGCGACGCCGACATCGAGGCAGGGGCCGGACGACCGGCGCACGACCTCCGTGTCGACGCCTCGGCGTCCGCCGGCCGGCTGATCCAGGCGATCAACGAGCTCGACGTGCACCACGAGGACAACCTGGTGGCGCGGGCACCGGACACCCCGACGTTCCCCGCACGCCAGATCGCCACGCACCGCCTCGTCGAGGTGGAGGTGCACCACGCGGACCTGGGCATCGGCTACAGCCGGCACGACTGGGATCCGGCGTTCGCAGACCTGCTGCTCTCCCGCGTCATGGACGACCGCGCGGAGGGTCCGTCGATGGTGCTTCAGGTCGACCGACACCGGTCACGTGTGGAAGTACGGCGTCCCGGGCCAGGGGCCGACGATCGAGGGACCGGCCTGCGACCTCGCCTGGTGGGTCCTGGGCAGGGGCGACGGTGCTGAGCTAACGTCGGACGCCCACACCCTGCCCGAGCTCGGAAGATGGAGATGACCACCGGATGACCTACCACGGCAAGGTGAAGCCGGGAGAGCCCGCGGACACCCGCGAGCTCGCGAACCTGATCATCACCAAGCTCGCGGTCGACGAGCAGATGTCCAACAACGTCTACCTGCTCCGCTGCCGCGCCACCGACGAGCAGCTCCTGGTCGACGCCGCCGACGACGCGGAGACGATCCTGAAGCTGGTCGGGCCGGACGGTCTCCGGACCGTGGTGACCACGCACCGGCACTGGGACCACCACCGGGCGCTCGGCGCCGTCGTCGAGGCCACCGGGGCCGAGACGGTGGCCGGGGCGGAGGACGCATCCGAGCTGCCCGTCAAGGTGGACCGGGCTGTCCGCGACGGGGACCGGATCTCCGTCGGGGAGTGCGAGCTCGAGGTGATCGGGCTCGTCGGCCACACGCCCGGGTCGATCGCGCTGCTGTACGACGACCCTGCCGGCACGCCGCACCTCTTCACGGGCGACTCGCTCTTCCCCGGCGGGGTGGGCAACACGTTCGGCGACGACGAGGCGTTCCAGAGCCTGATGGACGACGTCGAGGAGAAGGTCTTCGGACGGCTCCCGGACGAGACGTGGTTCTACCCCGGGCACGGCGACGACTCGACCCTGGGCGCCGAGCGGCCGCACCTTGCCGAGTGGCGAGAACGCGGGTGGTGACGAGGCGCAGTCGGATCTGTGCGAATCCGACTGTTTCAGCCGCGACGCACCCTATGGTCGAATACATGGGAGCGAGGGCGACAGCCCCGTGGGGGCACCAGGTAGACCAGGACTGGCGGAGCATGTCCCAGGGCTCCGGCCCGACGATGACGCCCGACTGGGCCCGGGCCTGGCTCGATGCCTACGGTCACGGGTACGACGTCCACAGCTCGCTGCTCGCGCACCGGCCCGGTGAGGCCATTCTCCCCCTCGTGCGCCCTCGACGACGCCCCTGGCGCCTGGAGCTCCTGAGCGCCCGAGAGCTGGCGGAGCCGATCGACGTCGTCGCGAAGGACACGGCCTCCGTCGAGAGCCTCGCGTGTGCCCTGGCCACTGCCGGCGAGAGCCTCTTCCTCCGGCGCATCCCGGCCGAGTCGGCCCTGGTGCCGGCCATGAAGCAGGCCTACCGAAGACGCGGCACGGTGGTGGTCGGCGCCACGTCATCCTCCCCGACCCTGGCCGTCGACGAGTCGTGGACGGAGCCTGAGCGCCACATGAGCAAGCGCCGACGCTCTGACCTGCGGCGCGCCCGGCGTCACGCGGAGGAGCTGGGGAAGGTGCAGTACGACCTCGTGGAGGCTTCCGAGGACAAGCTCGACGCGTATCTCGACGAGTTCATCGCGGTGGAGTCCGCGGGCTGGAAGGGTCGCGCGAGCACGGCCCTCGCCCACCAGCCCCAGCGGCAGCAGTTCTTCAGGGCCTACGCCCGTGCCGCTGCACGATGCAGGTGAGCTGCGCCTGTCGTTCCTGCGGATCGACGACCAGGTGGCCGCGGCCCAGTACGCCGTGCACCGAGCCGGAGCCCTGTGGCTTCTCAAGATCGGCTACGACGAGAGCTTCGCCCGCTGCTCCCCCGGCACCCTGCTCCTCCTCGAGTCGGTGATGACCGCCGCGAGCCAGGGGGCGCAGTCGGTGGAGTTCCTCGGGCTGGCGAGACCTTGGACCGCCCGGTGGACGACCACCGAACGCTCGTACGTCCGAGTCCTGGCCTACGCCCGCAAGCCTGCCGCGCTACCGTGCCTGGCCGAGGACGCCTACCGCCTCGCCCGTCACGTGGTCCTGCAACGTCGCGAGGCAGCGGAGACTGGCACAGCGCGTCGCCACGGCACCCGGCGAGGGAGACTGAGATGTCCGGTCCTGCGACCCAGCTCAAGCGAGTGGTCCTCAAGCGTGCCGGACAGGCCTACCTCGCGGGGGCCGCTCCCTCCGACGCCGTCATGGTCGCGGACGCCGTCCACGACCTGGGCCATCGGGCCACGCTCTGCTACTGGAACGCTCCGGGCGACGCCCCCGAGGACATCACGGCACAGAGCACCGCCGCGGTCGAAGCGGCCGGCGATCGCGCGTCCTGGGCGGACGTCGCGGTCAAGGCGCCGGCCCTGAAGTTCGACGAAGGTCTCGTCACCGGCCTGGCGGAGAGGTGCCGTGACCGCGGGGTGCGGCTGTGGTTCGACTCTCACGCCCCCGCCTTCACCGACCAGACCCTCGACCTCGCGGAGGCCGTGTCCGCCCGAGGCTGCGACGTCGGCGTCGCGCTGCCGGCCCGCTGGCTGCGCAGCCCGGACGACGCCGCGCGGGCGCTGGCAGCCGGACTGGCCGTTCGAGTCGTGAAGGGTCAGTGGCCCGACCCCGATGCCCATGACGACGTGCGTGCCATGTACCTGTCGATGGTCGAGCGCCTGGCGGGCCAGGCGTCGTTCGTCGGCCTGGCAACCCACGACGACTGGCTTCTGCGAGGAGGCGAGCGGAGTGCTACGCGAGACCAGCACGCCGTTCGAGTTCCAGCTCCTGCACGGGTTGTCACCGCGGCGTGCCCTCGTGCTCTCGCGCACCCACGACATCCCGGTGCGCTTCTACATCCCCTTCGGCCACCCCTCGCTGGTCTACTCCTTCCGCACCATCTGGGAGAACCGGCGACATGCCGCGTGGCTCGCCCAGGACCTGGTGCTCGGGAGCCGGAAGGGGTCGCTGCTCCGTCACCACCGTTAGGTGGCCCCATGGGGCCGGCGTCCGGCCCTGGCTAGGTCGCCAACGGAGTGTGCGGGTGCTTCGCCGTCCGGCCCTGGAAGGACAGGATCGCGGGGTTCTGGATGACGCCGTCACGGATCTCGATGGCGCGTCTGATGGTCGGGTCCGCGTCCCACGCGTCTCCGCCTCCGAGAACCGTGCGCAGGAAGGGAAGCAGCGCCTCGCTGTTCTCCCAGGTGGCAGAGTTCCACAGGTACGACGGGCTGTGGTCGACGGCGTAGTAGAGGACGTTGTCGCCGACCACGAAGGTGGGGTCGGTGAACGTCGTGGGTCGCGCCCAGCTGAAGCCCATCCCCTCGTCGCAGGAGACGTCGACGACCAGGGTTCCCGGCCTCATCACCGCGAGGTCGTGGTCGGTCATGAAGGTGAGCGGCGCGTCGGTGTCCTGGAGAACGCAGTTGACGATGATGTCGTGCTCGGCCAGGAACGCCCCGAGGGGAACCCTGCCCCTCTCCGTGACCGCGTGGCTCACCCGCTCGGTGGTGTCGTCGCTGTCGAAGTGGACGATCCTGGTGGAGTGGATCGGCGAGGCCACGGCCGCGACGTTCCGGTGGGTGAGCACGTCGACGTCATGGATGCCCATCGCTGTCAACGCGGTGACAGCACCCCGGGCCGTTGCGCCGAAGCCGATGACCACGGCTCGGAGGCGTCGCCCGTAGGCGCCGGTGGATCCGGCGATCTGCATCGCGTGGAGGACCGAGCAGTAGCCCGCGATCTCGTTGTTCTTGTGGAACACGTGCAGGCTGAACGACCCGTCGCGGTGCCAGTGGTTCATCGCCTCGAAGGCGATCAGCGTGAGCTTCCGGTCGATCGCCACCTGGGTGAGCTCCTCGTCCTGCACGCAGTGCGGCCAGCCCCACAGGACCTGCCCTGGCCGCAGCCCCGCGATGTCGCTGAGCAGCGGCTTGGGCTGAAGGATGACGTCGCACTCCGCGACGAGCTCTGCCCGGGTCCTGAAGCCGGCGACCCAGCCCTTGAGCTCCTCGTCGGGCACACCGAAGCTCTCGCCGTACCCCCGCTCGAGGAACACGTTGTCCCTCAGGTCGTCGGGTATCCGGCTGAGGTGCTGTGGATGCAGCGGAAGGCGTCGCTCGTTCTCCTTGAGCGAGCGTGCCATGACGCCGAGGTTCAGCTGATTCACGTGACTCCCTTCCCGGTACGCCGTCCGCCGGCGTGCCGATGTCGACGTGACGTCACTGCGCGAGCACCGGAGCGGGTGACGTCGCGAAGGACGCCCAGACGGACTTCGCCCGCCCATGGATGCGGACCACGCCCCACTCGTCGCTCAGCTCGGCCACGATCGCCAGCCCGCGACCTCCCGGCTCCAGCGCAAGCCCGGCAGGGGGACGCACCGGCACCGTCGACGACCCGTCCTGGACCGCGAGAAGCACCCGACCCGGCGTTCCTCGCAGCGTCACGAGGAACGCCGTGCCCGCGTGGATCAAGGCGTTCGTGACGAGCTCACTCGCGACCAGCCGGACATCGTCCTCCAGGTGCGCGAGGTCGTGATCCTCGAGACGGCGGCAGATGAAGCCGCGTGCCGTGGCGACACTGGCCGGCACAGCGGGCAGCTCGGTCTCGTACGACCACGACCCGGGCTCGACCACGTCTGTTCCCCGCACCTCAGGGACGGCCGGCGAGGACCTCCGCCGTGGACAGGCGGTCGGTCGGGTCGTCGGGAGCGTCAGGCCGGGACGTGCTCTGGGACGTCATGCGACGTCACCTTTCCACCGACGATGAGAGCAGCCCCAGCGGGGAGGCTCGACTGGTCGGTTGCTCAACCATACCCCCACCTTGTTCGGAGGGCTCTGTACCGGAGGAGCGGCTACAGGTCGAGGAGCTCCAGCAGCCACGCCCGGACCGGGAAGTCGTAGTCGCGGTGGGCGGCGACCGGCTGCCCCTCGAGCGCCGCGCGCCAGGACAGGGCCCGCGCCACGCATCCGGTACGACGGGCGCGGTCGGTGTACCTGACGAGCTCCGAACGGTCGGCGTAGGAGGTGAAGTGCTCGAGGTAGCTGTCGCGCACGCCGAGCACCCGCGGGTCGTCGTCCTCGCAGCCGGCGCTCCAGGCCAGGGAGTTGAGCGTCACGAGCATCGTCGCGAGCGGGAAGCCCCACGACGCGTCGCCCCAGTCGATGATGCGCGCGCTGTCCCGCGAGCCGCCCCAGCAGACGTTGCCGGAGTGGAGGTCGTCGTGCTGGAGCGAGCTCGGGACACCCGCGGCCGAGAGCTCGGCGCACCAGTCGTCGTACTCGGGGAACAGCCCGACCAGCCGCGTCCGCTCCTCCGGCGTGATCCCACCCTGGTCGGGTGGGAGCGCGACCAGGTCCTCCACGAGGGCTCGGAGCCGGTCGGGCAGGACCTCCGGGGTCGCCAGGACCACGCCGGTCCCGAGGACGGCTTCAGGCTGGTCGGCGAGCCGGAGCTGCGCCTCGGCGTACCTGCCCAGCACCGCCGGCCAGATCTCCCACTGGCCCTCGGGGTCGGCCACCGACCGCAGCACGGGGCCGGCGTCGCGCATCAGGGTCCAGGCCCGGCCGCGGTCGACGGCGAGCACGTCGGGCACCAGGCCGGGCTCGAGCTGAGCCAGCACGCCGAGCAGCCCTGCCTCGTGCCGGGTGCCGTGACCGTTGACCTTGAACCACAGGTCGCCGCCCTCGGAGCCGAAGCGGATCGCGCTCGACCAGGACCGCAGGTGCGGCTGCTCCCGCTCACCGGTCAGGGCGATTCCGGCGTCAGCCGCCACGTCCTCGACCCATCCCGTGACGTCGGTGAGAAAGGTCTCGCCGGACCACGCTCGGACGTTCGGGCTCTGCTCCGCGTCGCTCACGGGGACGATCGTCCCGGACCGACGCGGACGCCGCACCCCGTTAAGCGCTACTCGTAGCTGACCTTGACGGTGTCGCTCGCCGGAAGCGACTGGCACGCCAGGCGGATGCCGTCGGCGAGGTCCTCGTCGTCGAGCACCTCGTTGTGCATCATCGACACCTCGCCCTCGACGATCCGGCAGGCGCAGGCGCTGCAGTTGCCCTCCCTGCAGGAGAACGGCGCCTGGACGCCCTTGGCCAGCAGGTGGTCCAGGAGCGGCTTGTCGGCCGGCCAGTCGTCGAACTCGAAGGCCTGGCCGTCGAGCTCGCCCGCCACGGTCGCGGGCGCCGTGCGCCCGGTCGCGGCCTCGTCGTCCTCGTCCGTGTCGGAGGTCACGTCCTCGACCTCGTCGCCGAACGGGTTGCCGCCCAGCGAGACGAACTTCTCCTGGTGCCGCCGCTCGCGCGGGAACCCGAGGTCCCTGAGCGACTGCACCACGCCGCTCATGAACGGACCGGGACCGCAGACGAACGCGTCGTGGGACTGGAAGTGCTCGGCGAACGCCCGCATGTGCTCCGGGGTCGGCAGCCCCTGGACGCTCTCCAGCCAGTGCACCACCACGAAGCGGTCCGGGTGCTTCTCCGCGAGCTCGGTCAGCTCGCGCGCGAAGATCACCGAGCGCTCGTCGCGGTTGGCGTACAGCAGGACGACCTTGCCGGAGCCCTGTGCCAGCGCGGTCTTGGCGATCGAGATCACCGGGGTGATGCCGCTGCCGCCGGCGAAGAGCAGGAAGTCCGCGTCGAGGTCGGCCGGGGTGAAGATGCCGCTCGGGGGCAGCACCCGGAGCTCGTGCCCCTGGTCGATGTTGTCGCAGATCCAGTTCGACCCGTAGCCCTCGGCCGTGCGCTTGACCGTGATCTTGAGCAGGTCGGTCTCGTGGGGCGCGCTCGACAGCGAGTAGCAGCGCGCGACCGTGCCGGTGCGGTCGCTGGGCACCGCGACGGTGAGGAACTGGCCGGGCTTGTAGGTGAAGGCGTCGGCGTCCGCGACCTCGAGCACGATCGAGTGGGCGTCGTCGGTCTCGGGGATCACCTCGACGACACGTGCCGTGTAGGACTCAGCCATGGGCGGCCTTCCTGTCGGGGCCGTCGAGGTGGACGACGTCGTCGGTGCCTCCGCTGACCCGGAGCCGGCCTTCGCGTACGGCGTCGTCGATGCTGGCCTTGAGGCGGGAGCAGGACTCGTGCACCACCCGGTGCCCGGCCTCGGCGTTGCGGCGCGCGAACTCCGCGCACGCCGCCTGTGCCTGCGAGGTCCACTGGATGCTGGTGTGGAACTCGCTGTTCTTCTTGACCCGCACCCGTGCCAGGCAGTCGAGGCAGCTCACCTCCTGCAGGCTCGCGTCGAGGTAGAGACGCTGGTCGGCCTCGGTCTCGGGGCTCAGCGGGGTGAACGAGACCATCGGTCAGACACCGGTCGCCATCTGGGGGTCCTGGCCGGCCGCCTGCCGCTCGTCCTCGGCCTTGCGCCGCTCGAGGTTCTCACGGACCTCCTTCTCCCAGTTCTCGTTGGCGTGGGTGGTGTCCACCTCGAACTCGAAGCGCTGCGTCATCTCCTCGGTCACGTCGGCGGCGTCGACGTAGAACTGCTCGTACCAGCGGCGCAGCTGGTAGACCGGGCCGTCCTCCTCGCAGAGCAGGGGGTTCTGGATCGGGGTCTTGTTGCGCCAGATCTCCACGTCCTGCATGAAGCCCTCACCGAACATGTCGGAGTACTTCTTCGCGATCTTGTTCGCCGTCTCGTCGTCGAGACCCTCGAGCTTCTTCACCATGAGGCCGTACTGCAGCACGAACGAGCTCTCGGTCACCGGGTAGTGGCAGTTGATCAGGATGACCTCGACCTCGATGCCCTTGTAGCTCGTCGTGAGCGGGTTGATCATGTACGACGGCCCGAAGTACGACGCCTCCGAGGTCAGCAGCATGTCCTCACCGGCGTACCCGCCGCCGGACATGTCGGGACGCCCGCGGGAGTTCATGTACTGGGTCGCGATGTGGCCCTCGAAGACGTTCTTGAAGTACGTCGGGAACGCGTAGTGGATGTAGAAGAAGTGCGCCATGTCCACGACGTTGTCGATGATCTCGCGGCAGTTGGCGTTCTCGATGAACAGCGTGTTCCAGGTCCAGTCGGTCCACTGGTCGTCGAACGCGGCGTCGATCCGCGGGATCACCACCTCCTCGGGCGGCGGGTTGCCCTCCGGGTCGTTGTAGACGAACAGCTGCTGGTTCTCCTCCATCGCCCGCCAGGTGCGGGTGCGGGCGCGCAGCGGGATCCGCTTGGCGTACGGGATCGCCTTGCACTTGCCGTCACCGCCCCAGCGCCAGTCGTGGAAGGGGCAGGCCACCTCGTCGCCCTTCACGCTGCCCTGGGTCAGGTCCCCGCCCATGTGCCGGCAGTAGCCGTCGAGCACGTGGAGCTCGCCCTGCGAGTCGGCGAAGACGACGAGCTTGGTGCCGAACGCCTCGATCGCGTGCGGCTTCCCGTCGCGGAACGTGTCGGCCAGCCCGAGGCAGTGCCAGCCGCGTGCGTAGCGGGTAGGCGGTGCGCCCTTGTCGATGTCACGCACGTGCTCGGGGGCGTTGACCGCGTTCATCCGCTTCCTCCAGGGGGCGTCGCTGACCTAGCCAAGTACTGGAACAGGTTACAGTTTTGGCCCCGCGACCGCCAGCGTCTCGACAGGTAGAACGGCTGAGGCTAGCCTTCCGACTGAAACACGTTCCAGTTTTGAGGAGGCCCCATGCGGGTGGCCCTGACCGACGAGCACGAGCGCCTGCGCGCCCGAGCTCCGCGCCTACTTCGCCGAGCTCGTCACCCCCGAGCGTAGAGCCGCCCTCGCGGAGTCGACCGGGGAGTTCGGCGGGGGCGGCGTCTACGAGGAGGTCGTCCGCCAGATGGGCCGGGACGGCTGGCTCGGCATCGGGTGGCCGGAGGAGTACGGCGGCCAGAACCGCTCCATGGTCGAGCAGCTGATCTTCTCCGACGAGGCCGCCATCGCCGGCGTACCGGTCCCCCATCTCACGCTCAACACCGTGGGGCCCACGATCATGCGCTTCGGCACGGACGAGCAGAAGCAGAAGTTCCTCCCCGCCATCCTCAAGGGCGAGATGCACTTCGCGATCGGCTACAGCGAGCCCGACGCCGGCACCGACCTCGCCAACCTCAAGACCCGTGCGCGCCGGGAGGGCGACGAGTGGGTGATCGACGGCCAGAAGATGTGGACCAGCCTCATCCAGTACGCCGACTACATCTGGCTCGCCTGCCGCACCGACCCGGACCTGCCCCGCCACAAGGGGCTCTCGATCATCCTCGTCCCGACCGACGCCGCCGGCTTCTCCTACACCCCCGTGCACACCGTCGCCGGGGTGCACACCTCCGCGACGTACTACGAGGACGTGCGGGTCCCGGCGTCGAACCTCGTCGGCGAGCTCAACGGCGGGTGGCCGCTGATGACCAACCAGCTCAACCACGAGCGGGTGGCGCTGACCTCTGCCGCTCCCCTGGTCCACGCCGTCCGGGAGGTACGTCGATGGGCGCAGGAGACCAAGGCACCCGACGGCAGTCGCGTCATCGACGCCGAGTGGGTGCAGGTCCTGCTGGGTCGCGCCCATGCCCGGGTCGAGCTGCTCAGTCTCATGAACTGGAAGATCGCCTCCTCCGAGGGGGCAGACCTCTCCCCTGCCGACGCCTCGGCGACCAAGGTCTACGGCAGCGAGCTCGCCACCGAGGTCTACCGCTCGCTCATGGAGATCGTCGGACCCAACGCGGTCGTGCGCGGCGACTCGCCCGCGGCCGTCCTCAAGGGCCGGCTCGAGCGCTTCCACCGCACGTCGCTGGTGATGACCTTCGGCGGCGGCACCAACGAGATCCAGCGCGACATCATCGGCATGGTGGGGCTCGGCCTCCCGGCCGCCAAGCGATAACCAGGAGCCAGCCGACATGGACTTCACCCTCACCCCCGAGCAGCAGGACGCCGCGGCGCTGGCCCGGCGCGTGCTGGTCGACCGGTGCAGCGCAGGCCCGACTCCGCGAGGTCGAGGCCACGGGTGCCCGCTTCGACGCCGGGCTCTGGACAGGAGCTCGGCGCGGCCGGCCTGCTCGGCCTGCACCTGCCGGAGGAGGCAGGCGGCGCCGGCCTCGGACTGCTCGAGCTGTGCAGCGTCGTGATCGAGGCCGGGCGCGTCGTGGCACCGCTTCCCGCTTCCCTGGCACGCCGTCGCCGCCGCCGCGCTGGCCCGCTTCGGCACGCCCGACCAGGTCACCGCGTGGGTGCCCGCCGCGGCCGCCGGCGAGAACGTGCTGACCGTGGCCCTCGCCGAGGACCACGCCGACGTGCCGGGACCGCCGACCACGACGGCGGAGCGCGCAGGCGACGGCTGGCGGGTCACCGGAGCCAAGACCGTGGTTCCCGCGGCCACCGTCGCCGACCTGTTCGTCGTACCGGTCGACACGGCCGAGGGCGGCGCGGTGCTGCTGGTGCGACGCGACGACCCGGGTGTCCGTGTCGAGACGCAGGAGACGAACGACGGCGACGCGCTGGGGCGCCTCGAGCTCGACGGCGTCACGCTGGACGACACGCGGCTGCTGGGCGCCGTGGGCGAGGGACCGGCCACGACGGCCTGGATCGCGGCCCGGCTGACGGTCGCGGTGTGCGCGGAGCAGCTCGGCGTCGCCGAGGGCGCGCTCGAGCTCACGGCGGAGTACGCCCGCACGCGCGAGCAGTTCGGCCGGCCGATCGGCACGTTCCAGGCCGTGTCCCAGCGACTCGCCGACGGCTACATCGACGTGAACGGCATCCGGCTCACGATGTGGCAGGCCGCCTGGCGGCTCGGCGAGGACCTGCCCGCGCAGGTCGAGGTGGCCACCGCGAAGCTGTGGGCGGCCGATGCCGGCCACAAGATCGCGCACACCACGGTGCACGTGCACGGCGGGGTCGGTATCGACCTCGACGGGGCCGCGCACCGCTACTTCACCGCCGCCAAGAGGTACGAGTTCATGCTCGGCGGCGCCACACGCCAGGCTCTCGCGATCGGCCGCGCGCTCGCTGCCGAGCCCGCCTGAGCATCGACCCCGCACCCGGAGCCCGAGATGACCGACACCCTCCAGAAGCTGCTCCGGCA
Source organism: uncultured Actinomycetota bacterium (assembly GCA_963700365.1). GTDB lineage: Bacteria > Actinomycetota > Actinomycetes > Propionibacteriales > Nocardioidaceae > Nocardioides_C. The sequence continues at coordinate 230,217 of CAVOXG010000002.1, forward strand.
GCGTGCCGACGCGTCCGGGCCCGCCCTGCTGTTCGAGGACGAGCGATGGTCCTGGCAGGAGTACGTCGAGGAGTCGTCCCGCAGGGCGGCGGTCCTCGCCTCGCTGCGCGACGTGGACCGTCCCTTCCACGTCGGCGTGCTGCTCGACAACACCCCGGAGATGGCGATGGCGCTCGCGGCGGCGGGCCTCGGCGGCCACGTCGTGGTCGGGCTCAACACGACCCGGCGCGGTGAGGGCCTGGCTCGCGACGCGCGGCACGCCGACTGTCAGCTGGTGCTGACCGACGCCGAGCACCTCCCGCTGCTCGACGGCCTCGACCTCGGGGGCGCCGGTGTGCTCGACGTGGGTTCCACCGAGTGGAAGGATCTCGTGGCCTCGGCCGACCCCGCCGCAGCGCCCTCGTCGGCGGTGGAGCCGGCCGACCTGTTCATGCTGATCTTCACCTCGGGCACGAGCGGTGAGCCGAAGGCCGTGCGGGTCACCCACGAGAAGGTCGCCTTCCCCGCCGCCTACCTCACGCAGATGTTCGGACTGACCTCGGACGACACCGTCTACCTGTCGATGCCGATGTTCCACTCCAACGCGGTGATGGCCGGCTGGGGACCCGCCGTCGCGTGCGGCGCGGCGATGGCGCTCGCGCCGCGGTTCTCGGCGAGCCGGTTCGTCGACGACATCCGCCGGTACGGCGCCACGTACATGAACTACGTCGGGAAGCCGCTCGCCTACGTGCTGGCCACCCCGGAACGACCGGACGACGCCGACAACCCGTTGAAGATCGCGTTCGGCAACGAGGCCGCCGACAAGGACATCGCGGACTTCGCGCAGCGGTTCGGATGCTGGGTGCAGGACGGGTTCGGATCCACCGAGAACGCGGTCGTGATCTCGCGCCTGCCCGACACTCCGCCGGGCTCGCTCGGCCGGCCGCTCGAGGGTGTCGAGGTGCTCGACCCTGCCACCGGCCGGAAGTGCCCGCCGGCGCGGTTCGGCGCGGACGGCGAGGTGCTCAACCTCGACGAGGCCACCGGCGAGCTCGTGAACACCACCGGTCCCGGCCAGTTCGCCGGCTACTACAAGGACGACGCGGCCACGGCCGCACGCATGCGCGGTGGCATGTACTGGAGCGGCGACCTCGCCTACCGCGACGAGGACGGCTGGGTCTACTTCGCCGGCCGGACCAGCGACTGGCTGCGCGTCGACGGGGAGAACCTCGCCGCCGCGCCGATCGAGCGGATCCTGCTGCGCCATCCCGACGTGAACCGGGTCGCGGTCTACGCCGTCCCCGACGAGCGGGTCGGCGACCAGGTGATGGCGGCGATCGTGCTGCGTGACGGCGCCGAGCTCGAGCCGGCGCGCCTTCGGCGAGTTCCTGCGCGGCCAGGCCGACCTCGGCACGAAGATGTGGCCGCGCTTCGTGCGGGTGACCGCCGAGCTGCCAACGACGGCCACCAACAAGATCCTCAAGCGCGAGCTGCTCCGTCAGGGCATCGAGGGCGCCGGGGACCCGGTCTGGGAGCGCGACGAGCGCGGCACGTCGTACTCGCTGCGCTGACCTCGTTCACTCCTGGCAGCGGGCGTCGGCCTCCGCCTTCGCGTCTCTGGCGGCACTGGGGTGCTCCCACACGTGGCCGACACCGTCGCAGTCACGGCGCGAGCACGTGAGGTTCCCGTTGGGTGATGTCTTGCGACACATGTCGGGCCTCTCGATCCGGGGCGGGGTTCCCGCCTGTCTGGTGATCAGTGCGCGCTGACAATGAGACGCATACCCATGGCGGACGGTTGCGTCCCGCTGGGCCAGACCACTGTTTCCGCAGGTTTGGTGGCTCGAAAGTGTGGAAACCCTGCGCCACCGACCCGTCAGAGGTCGATCACGGCGAGGACGGCGCGATGGTCGCTCGCCCTCCCCTGCAGTGACTCGTCGACGCCGGGGTCGCCGTGGTGCAGCACCGGCGTGGAGCCGCGCACCAGGAGCGCGTCGATCCGCTTCACCGGTTCGTCGGCCGGGAAGGTCAGCCACCGCCGGGAGCCGTGGTCGACGTACCCAGCCTTGCGAAGCCGCTGCCAGCTCGGCCCGCCCGGCTGCTCGTTGAGGTCACCGCCGACCAGCACCGGTCCCCGCAGCCGGTCGGCCACCGCGATCACCTGCTCGACCTCCCTGGCCCGGCGCTCGGCGTCGAGGCTGAGGTGGCAGGAGACCACGCCCAGCAGCCTGCCGTGGACGCGCAGCTGGGCCGCCGCGATCCCCCGTCGCGGCTGGAAGAGCGGCTGGCGGATCGTCGTGGTGGAGGTGGACTTCACCTGCACCCCGGGCGTCACCGTGATCATGTTGGAGCCGGCGTCGCGGCCCCCGGCGACGTACCGCATCCCCCACCGGTCGGCCAGCGCACGCGCCCGCGAGCGCCAGAGGAACGGGGTCTTCGGGCTCTCGTTGACGAGGACCACGTCCGCGTCGGAGGTGCGCACGACCTCGTCCAGCGCCGGCCCACCGCGACCGGCCATCCAGATGTTGTAGGTCATCACACGGAACTGGGACATCGGACGATCCTGGCACAGCCCCGGCGTGCGCCCGGCTAGGCGTCCCGGACCTTGTCCAGCCGGTCGACCGCGGCCTGGAACTCCGTGACCAGGTCGGCCATGACGTCGGCCACCGGCCGGACCTGGTTCATCCGGCCCACGATCTGGCCGACCGGCATGGAGATCACGTCGGGGTCGCCGCTGGCGTTGATGCGGTTGTGGGCCTCGCTGACCAGGAGGTTCTGCAGCGGCATCGGCAGCGGCTCCGGCGCGTCCGCCTCCGACCACGCCTCCGTCCACTTCGTCTTCAGCAGACGGGCCGGCTTCCCCGTGTAGATGCGGGTCCGCACGGTGTCGCTCGAGCCCGCCCGCAGGAACGCCTCGGTCATGCCGGAGTTCGAGGAGAGGTTGGAGTACTCCTCGACGGTGAGCCAGATCGACCCGGTCCACACACCCTGCGCTCCGAGCGCGAGCGAGGCGGCCATCTGCCGACCGGAGCCGATGCCCCCGGCCCCGAGCACCGGCACCGCGGGTCCCACGGCGTCGACGATCTCGGGGGTGAGGACCATGCTCGCCACCTCGCCGGTGTGCCCGCCCGCCTCGTAGCCCTGGGCCACGATGATGTCCACGCCGTTCTCCACGTGGGACAGGGCGTGCTTGGCGGCGCCGGCGAGGGCAGCCACCTTGACGCCGGCCGCGTGGGCCTGGTCGATGACGTCCTTCGGGGGTGAGCCGAGGGCGTTGGCGATGAGCACCGGGCGGTGGCTGAGCGCCACCTCGACGTGGGACCGCGCGACGGAGTGCAGCCAGCCGAGGACCCCCTCGCGGCCCTCGCCCTCGGGCAGCGGCGGGACGCCGAGCTTGCGGAGGGTCTCGTCGACGAACGCGAGGTGGCCCTCGGGGATCATGCTCTTCAGGTCGACCGCGGAGCCCTCGGTGGGGATCTTCATCGGCATGACGACGTCGACGCCGTACGGCTTGCCGTCGGTGTTCTCGTCCATCCAGGTGAGGGTCTTCTCGAGCTCCTCGGTGTCGTTGAAGCGGACACAGCCGAGGACGCCGAGCCCGCCCGCGCGGCTCACCGCAGCGGCGACGTGCTCGGACGGGGTGAAGGCGAAGATCGGGTACTCGATCCCGAACTGGTCGCAGAGGTCGGTGCGCATGGCAGCCTTTCGGTCGGTGGGCGAGGTCAGGCCGGGACCGACGGCGAGCCCGCCCCGGTCGCGAGCTCTCGCGCCTTGGGGTAGTTCGCCTTGCCCGTGGCGCTGCGCGGGATCTCGGGGACGTAGGTCACCGAGCGCGGCAGCTTGTAGCCGGACAGCATCGGACGCAGGAAGGTCTTCAGCTCGTCGACGGAGGGCTGGTTCTCACCGCGTGGCTGGATCACGGCCGAGACGGCCTGGCCGTAGTTCTCGTCGGTGACACCGACGACCAGTACGTCGTACACCTCCGGGTGCGCCTTCAGGGCCATCTCGACCTCTTCGGGGTAGACCTTCTCCCCTCCGGTGTTGATGCAGTTCGAGCCCCGGCCGAGCAGGGTCACCTTGTTGTCGGCCTCGATCCGCGCGAAGTCGCCGGGCACGGAGTAGCGCGTGCCGTCGATCTCGAGGAAGGTGCGCGCGGACTTCTCCGGGTCCTTGTAGTAGCCGAGCGGCACCGAGCCGGAGCGGGCGAGCCTGCCGACGGCGCCGACGTTGCTTGCCATGTCGAGGATCTTGTTGTCCTCGTCGAGGACGACGGACTCGGGCCCGAGACCGACCACGCAGCCCTCGCCCTTGATGTTCTCCGCGTCCTGCAGGCCGGTGCCCTGGAAGCCGGTCTCCGAGCTGCCGACCGAGTCGGTGAAGAACACGTTCGGGAACGCCGCCATCCAGCGCTCCTTGACGGGCCGGCTGAAGATCGCGGCGCTGCTCGCCACCGCCACGAGCGACGAGCCGTCGTAGCTGCCGTTCTCGTAGGCCTCGATGAGCGGGCGGGCCATCGCGTCGCCGGTCATGAAGACCAGCTGCACCTTGTCGGTCTCGATGATCTGCCACACCTGGTCGGGGTCGAACTTCGGGGCGAGGATCGTCAGGTGGCCGGCGAACAGGTGCATCAGCATGGCTGCCTGCGCCCCGCCGTGCATGAGCGGGCTCAGCGGGAAGGTGACCATCGGGTCGCTCTCGAGGGCCTTCTTGGACTGGTCGTACTCCTCGAGCCGCTCGCCGGTGTAGAAGTCGATGCCGCCGCCGAGCACCCGCCAGAAGTCCTCGTGACGCCACATCACGCCCTTGGGCCAGCCGGTCGTGCCGCCGGTGTAGACGATGTAGAGGTCGTCGGGGCTGCGCTCGCCGAAGTCGCGCTCGGCGCTCTGGTCCTCGAGCGCCTCCTCCCAGGCGACGCCGCCGAACCCGCCGATGTCGGCCCGGCTCTCCGGGTCCGTGGGGTCGGGCATCGCCACGATGGTGGTGAGCTTCTCGTGGTTGGGAGCCGTCGCGGCGACCAGCGGCGCGTAGGTCCGCTCGTGAAGCAGGGCCACCATGTCCGAGTTGTCGAACAGGTAGTTCAGCTCGCCCTCGACGTAGCGGTAGTTGACGTTGATCGCCACCGCGCGGATCTTGAAGACCGCCAGCAGCGCGACGACGTGCTCCACGCTGTTCTTGGCGTAGATGCCCACGTGGTCACCGGTGCCGACCCCGCGTCCGGCGAGGAAGTGGGCGAGCCGGTTGGCCTCCGCCTCCAGCTCCGCGTAGGTCACCTTGCGGTCGCCGACCTGGATCACCGGGCGGTCTGGCACCACGTCGACTGCGTGCTCGAAGAGATCTGCGATGTTGATAGCCACGCGTCAGAGACTAGAACACGTTCTCGTTTCTGACTAGGGTGTGTCTCAGCAGAGCTACCCCCGACTTCCGGAAGGCCTCCCATGACCGAGCCGCACTGCCTCGTGGAGCAGGAGGGTCACACCCTCGTCGTCACGATGAACCGTCCCGAGGCCAAGAATGCCCTCTCCGGCGAGATGATGGACATCATGCGCGAGGCGTGGGACCGCGTGAACACCGACGACTCCATCCGCGTCGCGATCCTCACCGGGGCGAACGGCGCCTTCTGCGCCGGCGCGGACCTCAAGGCGATGACCGCCTCCCACCCGGGTGACTCCTTCGAGGGCGGTGGCTGGGACCTGTCGGTGATCAAGCCGCTGCTCAAGGGCTTCCGGCTGAGCAAGCCGCTGATCGCCGCGGTCGAGGGCCCCGCCATCGCCGGCGGCACCGAGATCCTCCAGGCCACCGACATCCGCGTCGCCGGCGAGAGCGCCCGGTTCGGGGTCTCCGAGCCGCGCTGGGGGCTCTACCCCTTGGGCGGGTCCGCGGTCCGGCTCCCCCGCCAGATCCCCTACACCGTCGCCGCGGACCTGCTGCTGACCGGTCGGCACGTCAAGGCCCCCGAGGCCAAGGAGATCGGGCTGATCGGCCACGTCGTGCCCGACGGCACCGCCCTCGACAAGGCGCGCGAGATCGCCGGCATGATCGCGGCCAACGGCCCTCTGGCGGTGCAGGCGATCCTTCGCACGATCCGCGACACGGAGGGGATGCACGAGGAGGACGCGTTCAAGCTCGACGCCAAGGTCGGCGCACCGGTCTTCTCCAGCAACGACGCCAAGGAGGGCCCCCGCGCCTTCGCCGAGAAGCGCACCCCGACCTTCACCGGCACCTGAGCTCACCCGTCGGCGAGGCGGTCAGACGACGGTCAGCGGCAGGCTCGTGCGCTTCTCGAACTCGAAGCCCGCCCCGTTGCTGAACCGCACCAGCCCCACGTCGGAGGACTCCGCGGTCGGCTCGCCGCGGACGACCCGCAACGCCAGCCCGTCGGCGTCGTCGGAGAGGACCTCGGCGTGCCAGGTGGGGTGCACCGCGTGCAGGATCGCCTCGAGCGGCTCGAGGTGGTCGGCGTCGAGCAGCGACACCCAGGCCCCGTCCCGATGCGCCGGGCTCCGCCGCGAGAGGTGTACGTCGATCCGCTCGGCGTCGTGGGACACCCGGAGGTCGACGTACCCCTCGGGCTGGAAGGCCGGATGCAGTGACAGGACGGCGGCGACCGCGGCCAGGTCCTCCCCCAGGCCGAGGGCGCGCCGCAGCCTCTCCGACGTCACCCCCGCGACGCCGGTGAACTGGTGGCGGGCCATCTCGGCCGCCTCCGGGAGCGACGTCCGGGCCTCGACGGCCTTCCGGAAGGACAGCACCAGCAGGTGCCACTGCAGGCTGACCTCCTCCGCGATCCGCACGAGCGCCGACCGGGAGAACGCGGTGAAGTCGATGTCGGACACGATCGGGCCGGCGTAGTCCGTGGCGCCGTCCTCGGACGTGTCGATCGGCGTGACGTCCTCGAACGTCGCGGCGGCCGTCGTACCGATCTCGAGCGTGTAGCCGGGCCACTCGATCGGGTCGCGCGACTCGTCGATGTCCACCACCCACTCGCAGTGCGGCGAGCGGCCGGCGGGCACCCGCGGCGGACGGTGGACGGGGTGCATCCGGGCACGCGGGTCGGTCGCGAGCGCGGTCGCGTCCATCGTCGGGTCCTCGATGGCGTGGCACATCGCCTCGACGTACTCCTCCCCCATCGGCTCGACGTCGAGCAGGGCGCCGCAGCTGGCGAGCGTGAAGGTGCCCGACCACCGGTCCCTGACGGTGAACCGGAAGTCGAGGAACTGCGGCGGGGCCCCGACGTCGAGCTGGAGGCCCTTGAAGATCGTGATCACGCCCTCGCCCTCGTAGCCGAGAGCACGCTGCATCCGCTTGGTGTAGTGGGGGCTGGCCCCCTTCCACTCCTCGATCGCGACGTCGCGCATGCCCTCGAGTCCGAACGCCCCGAGGAGGTGCGGCATGCCCGCACGGTCGATCAGGTGGCCGCACAGGAGGAGCTCGGGCACGAGGACTGCGAGCTGGTCGCGCGACAGCGCCGCGAAGCCGGCCACCATCAGACGGCCCGCTCCTTGCCGGCCCAGAACTGGGCACGCAGCGCCTTCTTGTCCGGCTTGCCGAGCGGGGTCAGCGGCAGCGAGTCCGCCACGACGACCTGCTTGGGCGCCTGCACGCTGCCCTTGTGCTCCTTGACCTTCTGCTGGATCTCCGCGGTCAGCCGTGGCGACCGACTCCCCGTCGTCGGGGGTGCCGGGACGGAGCACGACGACCGCGGTGACCGCCTCCCCCCACTTCTCGTCGGGGACACCGACCACGCCGACCTGGGCCACGGCGGGGTGCTGCGCGATGACGTCCTCGACCTCGCGGGGGAAGACGTTGAAGCCGCCGGTGACGATCATGTCCTTGGTCCGGTCGACGATGTACCAGAAGCCGTCCTCGTCGGCCCGCGCGACGTCGCCCGTGCGGAGCCAGCCGTCGCGGAAGGTCTCGGCGGTGGCCTCGGGGAGGTTCCAGTAGCCCTTGGCCAGCAACGGGCCCGCGACGCAGATCTCCCCCGGCTCGCCGACCGGCACCGGCTCGTCGTTCTCGTCGAGGAGCGCGGTGCGCAGGAACGCGCTCGGCCGGCCGCAGCTGGCCAGCCGCTCGGGACGGTCGAGGTCGTGGTCGCCCTTGGCCAGGTAGGAGATCACCATCGGCGCCTCGGACTGGCCGTAGTACTGCGCGAAGATCGGGCCCCAGCGCCGGATCGCCTCGGCCAGGCGGGTCGGGCTGATCGCCGAGGCGCCGTAGTAGACCGTCTCGAGGCTGCTCAGGTCGGCGGTGTCCGCGTCGGGGTGGTCGAGCATGGCGTAGATCATGCTCGGCACCAGCATCGTCGCGGTGATCTTGTGCTCCTCGATCGCGCGGAGCACCTCGCCGGGCTCGAACCGCGGCAGGACCACCATCTGTCCACCGGCCATCAGGGTGGGCACGAAGAACGCGGCACCGGCGTGGCTCAGCGGCGTGCACATGAGGAACCGCGGCGACTCGGGCCACTCCCACTCGGCGAGCTGGACCTGGGTCATCGCGGCCATGCCGGCGGCGGTGCCGACGACGCCCTTCGGCTTGCCGGTCGTCCCGCCGGTGTAGGTGACGCTGACGACCGCGTCGGGCGCGAGCTCGGTCACCTCGAGCGGTTTGGGGCTGTGCTTGCCGGCGAGCGCGATCAGGTCCTGGCCGACCTCGGCCTCGCCGAGCGTCAGGACCTGGCGCAGGCCGGGCACCCGCTCCTGCAGCGCCCGCGCCCGCTCCACGAACGCCGGGACCGGCTCGATCACGAGCGTCTCGATCCCGGCGTCGGCGAGCACGTGCGCGTGGTCCTCCAGCGAGCCGAGGGGGTGCAGCGCCGTGCGACGCAGGCCGACCATCTGGCCGGCGCCGATCATCACGAGCACCTCGGGCCGGTTCAGCGCCAGCATGGCGACCGGGCTGCCCGTCGTACACCCGAGCTCGTCGAGCGCCGCCACGTAGGTGCTGATCTGGTCGGCGAGCTCCTGCCCGGTCAGCGTGCGTTCGCCGACGTGGAGCACCGGAGCGTCGGCGTGGCGCTTCAGCGCGGACGCGAGGAGGTGGCCGAGGTGCGGGCCCCTGAACAGGTCTCGGGAGAGGTCGTCGGTCATGGCCGACACGCTAGAACGTGTTACAGATTCTGGCAACGGTCCGCCCGTCAGCCGAGCACGACCTCCGCGACCTGCCGGACCTCCTCGGGGCTACGCAGGGTGAGCACGAGCATGGTCACGCCGGCCTCCTCCCAGCGCTTGACCTGCTCGCGGATCTCGTCGCGGTCGCCGATGATCGTGACCTCGGCGATGAGCTCGTCGGGCACCAGTGCCGCAGCCTCGTCCTTGCGGCCCTCGAGGTACAGCTCCTGGATCCGGTCGGCGACCTCCTGGTAGCCCATCCGCTCGAAGACGGTCTTGTGGAAGTTCTGCTCCTTCGCGCCCATCCCGCCGATGTACAACGCCATCCACGGCCGCATAGCTTCGATGGTGGCCTGCCTGGCCGCATCGTCAGGGGTGACGATCAGCTGGCAGGTCGCGGCGATCTCGAACGTCTCCCGGGTACGACGGGCGCCGGGACGGGCGAAGCCCTCGTCGAGCCAGGACCAGTACATGTCCGCCATCCGCGGGGAGAAGTAGATGGGCAGCCAGCCATCGGCGATCTCCGCCGCGAGGGCGACGTTCTTGGGCCCCTCCGCGCCCATCCAGATCGGCAGATCCGCCCGCAGCGGGTGGGTGATCGGCTTCAGCGGCTTGCCGAGGCCGACCGCGCCCTCGCCCGTGTAGGGCAGCGGGTAGTGCGGGCCGTCGCTGGTCACCGGCGCCTCGCGGGCCATGACCTGGCGGATGATGTCGATGTACTCGCGGGTCCGGGCGAGCGGCTTCGAGAACGGCCGGCCGTACCAGCCCTCGACGACCTGCGGGCCGGAGACGCCGAGGCCGAGGATCACGCGGCCGCCGGAGAGGTGGTCCAGCGTCAGGGCGTGCATGGCGCACGAGGTGGGCGTGCGACCGGACAGCTGGACGATCGACGTACCGAGCTTGATCCTCGACGTCCGGTGACCCCACCAGGCCAGCGGGGTGAAGGCGTCCGAGCCCCACGCCTCGGCGGCGAAGACCGCCTCGAAGCCGGCCCGCTCGGCCTCCTCGACGAGCTCGCCGACACCGTCCGGCGGCTGGGCTCCCCAGTACCCGAGCTGCAGTCCGAGCTTCACGACCACCACCTGCCTTCCGCTGCGTCACATCTCCGGCCGCGACCACCCGGGGGTTGCGGAACAAAACGAGAACCTGTTTCACTTTAGCCCATGACCGGGACCCTCAAAGCACCTCTGCGCGTGGAGTTCGACTACACCCGATCGCTCGGCCCCGTGCTGTCCGGATTCATGACCGGACTTCGCGACAGGACCGTCCTCGGCGGGCGCGCCACCGACGGCCGGGTGATCGTCCCGCCCTCGGAGTACGACCCCGTCACCCACGAGCCTCTCACCGATCTGGTGCCCGTGGGGCCGGCCGGGACGGTCGAGACGTGGTCGTGGGTGTCCGAGCCGGTGCCCGGCCAGCCGTTCGACCGGCCGTTCGCCTTCGCCCTCGTGCTTCTCGACGGCGCGGACACGCCGATGCTGCACGCCGTCGACGTGCCCTCCCCCGACGGGATCCGCACCGGCCTGCGGGTGCGGGTGCGCTGGGCCGCCGAGACGGTCGGCGACATCCGCGACATCGCCTGTTTCGAGCCGGCGGGCGAGCCGGTCGAGACCCAGGAGGAGTCCGCATGAGCACCGACCAGGTGACCGGGATCGTCAGCCCCGTGCAGCTCGACTACACCTACTCGGCCTCGGCCGAGGAGTCGCGCTTCCTGCGCGGCCTGGCCGAGGGCAAGATCCGCGGGCAGCGCTGTCCGAGCTGCGAGAAGGTCTACGTGCCTCCGCGCGGCGCCTGCCCGGTCGACGGCGTGCCGACCCGCGACGAGGTGGAGCTGCCCGACCGCGGCATCGTGACCACCTTCTGCATCGTGAACGTGCCGTTCCTCGGCCAGCGCATCAAGCCGCCCTACGTCTCGGCGTACGTCCTGCTCGAGGGGGCCGACATCCCGTTCCTCCACCTGGTCCTCGGCTGCGACGTCGCCGAGGTCCGGATGGGCATGCGCGTCGAGGCCGTGTGGAAGCCCCGCGAGGCGTGGACCACCTCGATGGAGAACATCGACCACTTCCGCCCGACCGGCGAGCCCGACGCGCCGTACGAGTCGTTCGCCGCCCACCTGTGAGAAGGAGCGCATCTTGAGAGACGTCGCCGTCGTCGGGTTCGCCCAGCGACAGATGCAGGAGTTCGAAGGCTCCCCGACCATGGTCGAGCTGCTCGTGCCGATCATCGGCGACCTGTACGAGCAGACCGGCTGGACCAAGGGCGACATCGGCTTCTGGTGCTCGGGCTCCTCCGACTACCTCGCCGGCCGGTCGTTCTCGTTCGTGTCCGCCGTGGACGCGATCGGCACGCTGCCGCCGGTGAACGAGTCGCACGTCGAGATGGACGCCGCCTGGGCGCTCTACGAGGCCTGGGTGAAGATCCAGACCGGCGAGGTGGACACCGCGCTCGTCTACGGCTTCGGCAAGTCCTCGGCCGGGATGCTGCGCCGGATCCTCGCGCTGCAGCTCGACCCGTACGTCCTCACCCCGCTGTGGCCCGACACCGTCTCGATCGCCGCCATGCAGGCGCGCCTCGGCCTCGAGCAGGGACTGTGGGACGAGAAGGCACTCGCCGAGGTGGTTGCCCGCAGCCGCGCCGCCGGTTCCGACAACCCGTACGCCGTCCTCTCCGGTGACGTCTCGGTCGCGGACCTGCTGGCCGAGCCGATGTTCTCCGACCCGCTGCGCAAGCACGACTGCGCTCCCGTGACCGACGGGGCCGCCGCGATCGTGCTGGCCGCCGACGACCGCGCCCGCTCCGTGGTCGACCGTCCCGCCTGGGTCACCGGCTTCCAGCACCGCACCGACGCCCAGTCGCTCGGCGCGCGCGACCTCACCCGCTCCCCCTCCGCCGCGGCGGCCGCAGCCGCTGCCGGGGTGCAGGGCGTGGACACGGCGGAGCTCTACGCGCCGTTCAGCCACCAGGAGCTGGTCCTGCGCCGCGAGCTCGGTCTCGACGAGTCGGTGACCGTCAACCCGTCGGGCGGCACCTTGTGCTCGAACCCGATGTTCTCCGCCGGCCTGGTGCGCATCGGTGAGGCGGCACGGCGGGTGATGGCCGGTACGTCGGACAAGGCGCTCGGCCACGCGACGTCCGGGCCGGCCCTGCAGCAGAACCTCGTGTGCGTCATGGAAGGACGGAACTGATGGGCAAGCAGCTCGCCGCGGTCGTCGGGGTCGGCCAGACCCACCACCGCGCCAAGCGCGAGGACGTGTCCATCGCCGGGCTCTGCCGCGAGGCGGTCGACCGCGCGCTCGCCGACGCCGGCCTCGGCTTCGACGACATCGACGCGGTCGTCGTGGGCAAGGCACCGGACCTGTTCGAGGGCGTGATGATGCCCGAGCTCTACCTCGCCGAGGCTCTCGGCGCCGTCGGCAAGCCGCTGCTGCGTGTGCACACGGCGGGCTCGGTCGGCGGCTCCACCGCGATCGTCGCCGCCAGCCTGGTGCAGGCCGGCGTCCACCGGCGCGTGCTGGCGGTCACCTTCGAGAAGCAGTCGGAGTCCAACGCGATGTGGGCCCTCTCGGTGCCCGTGCCGTTCGTGATGCCGGTGCACGCCGGCGCCGGCGGGTACTTCGCCCCGCACGTCCGCTCCTACATCAGGAGGTCCGGCGCCCCCGAGCACGTCGGCGCGATGGTCGCCGCGAAGGACCGGCGCAACGCCTGCAAGAACCCCTACGCGCACCTGCACCAGCCGGACACGACGATGGAGTCGGTGATGGCCTCGCAGATGCTGTGGGACCCGATCCGCTACGACGAGACCTGCCCCTCCTCCGACGGTGCCTGCGCTCTGGTGATCACGGACGAGGACACCGCCTCCTCCGTCGACAACCCGGCGTGGATCCACGCCACCGCCATGCGCACCGAGCCCACGACTGCCGCCGAGCGTGACCAGGTGAACCCGCGCGCCGGCCGCGACGCGGCTGCCTACCTGTGGAAGCAGGCCGGCATCACCAGCCCGATCGACGAGATCGACTGTGCCGAGATCTACGTGCCCTTCTCCTGGTTCGAGCCGATGTGGATCGAGAACCTCGGGTTCGCGCCCGAGGGCGAGGGCTGGAAGCTCACCGAGGCCGGCGAGACCGAGATCGGCGGCCGGCTGCCGCTCAACATGTCCGGCGGCGTGCTCTCCTCCAACCCGATCGGCGCCTCGGGCATGCTGCGCTTCGGCGAGGCTGCCCTGCAGGTGATGGGTGAGGCCGGCGAGCACCAGGTCGACGGTGCGCGCCGCGCGCTGGGGCACGCGTACGGCGGCGGGTCGCAGTTCTTCGCGATGTGGGTCGTCGGAGCGGACAAGCCCACCAGCTGACTCCTGGTCCTGGCCACCGGCCCCTCACACCCCACCGGTTTCCGCGCCGGCCGCGCCCTCCCCGCTCGCCCGAACCACGCAACTGCGCCGTTCCGGCGAGCAAACGAGCGCGCACCTCGCCCGGACCACGCAACTGCGCCGTTCCGGCGAGCCCGCACCCGCCGCCACCCCCGGCCCCCGGACGTCCGGCGCCGCCGTGGTGCTCAGTGGGCCGCGCGGCCGTGGTCGGCGGGTGGAGGGTCGTCGCCGGCCGCGCCCTCCCCGCTCGCCCGAACCACGCAACTGCGCCGTTCCGGCGAGCAAACGAGCGCGCACCTCGCCCGGACCACGCAACTGCGCCGTTCCGGCGAGCCGCACCGCACAGCAGGACGCCCCGGGGGATCGCTCGACCCGGGGCGTCCTGGAACGTGGTGCTGCTCCGAAGCAGACCTACTTGTAGTTGACCTGGAGCTCCTTGATGCCGTTGATCCAGGCCGACCGAAGCCGGCGCGGCTCGCCGGCCTTCGAGATGTCGGGCGTGAGGTCCGCGAGCGCGTTGAAGATCAGGTCGACCTCGAGCCGCGCGAGGTTCGCGCCGATGCAGAAGTGCGCGCCGTGACCGCCGAAGGCGACGTGCGGGTTCGGGTCACGGGTGATGTCGAAGGTGTGCGGGTCCTCGAAGACGTCGGTGTCGAAGTTCGCCGAGGCGTAGAACAGTCCGACGCGCTGCCCCTTCTTCACCGGCACCCCGCCGACCTCGAGGTCCTTCAGCGCCGTGCGCTGGAAGGTGGTCACCGGCGTCGCCCAGCGGATCACCTCGTCCGCCATCGTCTTCGGACGCTCGCTCTTGAACAGCTCCCACTGCTCGGGGTTCTCGAAGAACGCGTTCATGCCGTGCGTGATCGCGTTGCGGGTGGTCTCGTTGCCGGCGACGGCCAGCAGGATCACGAAGAACCCGAACTCGTCCGCGGTCAGGGCATGCCCGTCCACGTCGGCCTGCATGAGCTTGGTGACGATGTCGTCGCGCGGGTTGGCCTTGCGGTCCTCGGCGAGCATCATCGCGTAGGTGAGGATCTCCACCGAGGCGGCCTCGGGGTCCACGCTGTACTCCGGGTCGTCGTAGGCCAGCATCTGGTTGGACCACTCGAACAGCTTGCGGCGGTCCTCCTGCGGGACGCCGAGCAGGTCCGCGATCGCCTGCAGCGGCAGCTCGGCCGCGACGTCGTCGACGAAGTTGCCCGAGCCCTTCTCGTGGGCATCGCGCACGATCTTCTCCGCACGCTCCTTCAGCGCGTCGTGCAGGCTGCCGATGGCCCGGGGCGTGAAGCCGCGGGAGATGATGCCGCGAAGCTGCGTGTGGTCCGGCGGGTCCTGGTTGATCAGGATGATCCGCTGGGCCTCGACCTGCTCGCGGGTCATGCCCGGCATGAACCGGATGATCGCGGTGTTCTCCCAGGTGGAGAAGTCCGTGCTGTTGCGCGAGACCTCCTTGACGTGCTCGTGCTTGCTGACGGCGAAGAAGCCGTTGCCGCCGTTCATGCCCGAGCGGGCGTCCTCCTCCTGCTCGATCCAGAAGACGGGCGCGGTCTTGCGGAGGGCGGCGAACTCCTCGTGAGGGATCCGCTCCTCGATGAGGGCTGGGTCGGTGGGGTCGAATCCCTTGGGAATCGCTGGCGAGCTCAACGTGGCAACCTCCGGAATATGGAACACGTTCTAGTTGAGTGTCGCACAGGCGCAGGGCCGAGGGAAAGAGGTCTCTCGCAGGTTCTCGCACTCGGCGAGTCTCGCAGCAAACGAGAACGTGTTCTACTCTGGGGCTTCGCGCACATCTCCGCACGTCACAGGTTCGAGGAGCGTTCCACATGGGAAACCCCGTCATCGTCGAGGCCGTCCGCACCCCGCTGGGCAAGCGCCGTGGCTGGCTGGCCGGCCTACACGCGGCCGAGCTGCTCGGCGCCGCGCAGAAGGCGCTGGTCGAGCGTGCGGGCATCGACCCGGCACTGGTCGAGCAGGTCATCGGCGGCTGCGTCACGCAGGCCGGCGAGCAGTCCGGCGACATCGCCCGCCGGGCCTGGCTGCACGCGGGACTCCCCCAGTCCACCGGTGCTACGACGATCGACGCGCAGTGCAGCTCCGCCCAGCAGTCCACCCACCTGGTCGCCGCCCTGATCCACGCCGGCGTGATCGACACCGGCGTCGCCTGCGGGGTCGAGTCGATGAGCCGGATCGGTCTCGGCGCGAACATCACCCCCGGCACCGGGAGTCCGCGCCCCGACTCGTGGACGATCGACATGCCGAACCAGTTCGAGGGCGCCGACCGGATCGCCCGCGACCGGGACCTCAGCCCGGGAGGAGATCGACGCGTTCGGCCTGGCCTCGCAGCAGAAGGCCCGGGTCGCCGTCGACGAGGGCCGGTTCAAGCGCGAGATCGCGGCGATCCAGGCCCCGGTGCTCGACGACGAGGGCAACCCGACCGGCGAGACCCGCACCGTCGACAGCGACCAGGGCCTGCGCGACACGACCTTGGAGGGGCTGGCCAAGCTCAAGCCGGTCCTCGACGGCGGCATGCACACCGCCGGCACCTCGTCCCAGATCAGCGACGGGGCGTCCGCCGTACTCCTGATGGACGAGGACAAGGCACGCGCCCTGGGCCTGACCCCGAGGGCGCGGATCGTCACCCAGTGCCTGGTCGGCTCCGACCCGTACTACCACCTCGACGGGCCGGTCCAGGCCACCGAGCGGCTGCTCGAGCGCAGCGGCCGGTCGATGGCCGACGTCGACCTGTTCGAGGTCAACGAGGCGTTCGCCGCGGTCGTCATGTCGTGGGCACGGGTGCACGGCCCCGACATGGACAAGGTCAACGTCAACGGCGGCGCGATCGCGCTCGGCCACCCGGTCGGCAGCACCGGCACCCGCCTGATCACCACCGCGCTGCACGAGCTCGAGCGCCGCGACGCCTCCAGTGCGCTGATCTCCATGTGCGCGGGCGGCGCGATGGCCAGCGGCACGATCATCGAGCGGATCTGACTCGGGGGGCTGGCGGCGACTTCTGGGGCGCGGCGCCCGACGGGGAGTCGGTCGGCGCCGTTAGCATGATGCGCCCTCCCCTCCCGTGAACCAGAAAGCGGTGTCGCGCGCCCATGTTGGGACACTCCCACGCCATGTCCGGACTCGCGATGGGGGCGGCCACGCTGCCGGTCGTGCCGCTGGGGTCGTTGACCTCCGAGCTCACCTGGGTGGTGGCGGTCGGCGGGTTCGCGATGCTGCCGGACCTCGACACCGGCGGGGTCACCACGCGGCGCGGCTTCCCCCGCCTGCACGGGTCCACGGTCGCGCTGATGTGGGGGCCGCTCACCTCCCTGCTCGCGGAGCTGCTCGGCCGGCTCTTCGGCGGGCACCGCAACGGCTCGCACTCGATCCTCGGCATCGCCGGCACGGCGATGGCCGCAGCCGCACTGGCGACGACCTACCCGGGTCGCCTGTTCCTGCTGGCACTGGCGATCGGCCTGGCCCTGGAGGCTCTCGCGTTCGCGATCCCCGGCGAGCTGGAGGAGCTCTGGCCGGTCAACCTGCTGGTCTCGCTCGGGGCCGCCTGGTGGCTGCTGGGCGTGCCGGGATCGGTCGACGACCGGTTCCCGCAGTGGCTGCCCGCCGCGGTGCTCGTCGGCAGCGCCACCCACGTGATCGGCGACATGCTCACCGTGGGCGGAGTCCCGCCGCTGTGGCCGGTGTCGAGGGCTCGGGTGTCGTTGCGGCTGTTCCGGACCGGGTCCGGCTGGGAGCGGTGGATCATCGCACCCGGACTGCTGGTCGGCGCCTGCTGGCTGGTGCTCACGCGGAGCGGCCTGGACGCCGAGCCCGTGCTGAGCGTGCTTGCCCGCTGAGCGACGGCGCGTCACGTGGCGACGCGCACGGAACGCACGGACGACGGCCCGCTGTCGTGGTCAGGCGCCGTAGACCGGCTCGGGGGTCTCGGCCTTGGCGAGCAGGTCGCGCATCGCGGCGCCGACCTCGGCGGACTCCCACCGACGCCCGAGGTCGAAGGCCGGGCCGTGCCGCCAGCCCTCCTCGATGCAGATCTTCCCGCCCTCGACCTCGATCACCCGACCGGTGACGTCGGCCGCGTCGTCGCTGGCCAGCCACGCCACCACCGGTGAGACGTTCGCGGGATCGACCGCGTCGAAGCCCGACTCCGGCCTCGCCATGGTCTCGGCGAACACCTCCTCGGTCATCCGCGTGCGCGCGACCGGGGCGATCGCGTTGACGGTCACGCCGTAGCGGCCGAGCTCCTGCGCGGCCACCAGGGTGAGCCCGGCGATGCCGGCCTTCGCGGCGGTGTACGTCGCCTGCCCGACGCTGCCCTGGAGGCCGGCGCCCGAGCTCGTGTTGACGACCCGCGCCGCACGGGGCCGACCCTCCTTGGCCTCCGCCCGCCAGTAGGCGCCGGCGTGACGCAGCGGCGCGAAGTGGCCCTTGAGGTGCACCCGGATCACCGCGTCCCACTCGTCCTCGGCGGTGTTCACCAGCATCCGGTCGCGCAGGAAGCCCGCGTTGTTGACCAGGACGTCGAGGCCGCCGAACGTGTCGACGGCCTGCTGGACCATCCGCCGGGCGCCCTCGAAGTCGGCGACGTCGTCGCCGTTGGCCACCGCCTCGCCGCCCAGCTCCTCGATCAGGGCGACGACCTCCTGCGCCGGCCCGGCCGAGGCGCCGACGCCGTCCGCGGACGCGCCGAGGTCGTTCACGACCACCTTCGCGCCCTGGCGGGCGAGCTCGAGGGCGTGCTCGCGGCCGATGCCGCGTCCCGCCCCCGTGACGATCGCAACCCGTCCTTCGAGAATCCTGCTCACATCTGCTCCTGGTTCGTCGGTGCTGAGGTCTGGTCCTGGGCCGTCGCGGCCGCGGCGAGGAACGGCGGCGGCTCGCCGCCGCCGTGGACGGCGACGGTCGCGCCGCTGACGTACGACGCCAGCGGCGAGGCGAGGAAGGCGGCCACCTGGCCGACCTCCTCCGGGCGGGCGAGCCGGCCGAGCGGGATGGTCCGCTCGATGGCCGCGACACCGGCCTCTCCGCCGTAGTGCAGGTCGCTCTGCTCGGTGCGCACGAGCCCCACGTCGATCGCGTTCAGGCGGACCTTGGGCGCCCACTCGACGGCGAGGCTCTTCACCAGGCTGTCGATGCCGGCCTTCGCGGCACCGTACGCCGCGGTCCCGGGCGAGGGCCGGGTCGCGCTGATGCTCGAGACCATCACGATCGCCCCGCCGCACTCCTGCTGCTGCATCACGGCGTTGGCGGCCTGCGACACGAGCAGCGGCGAGAGCAGGTTCAGGTCGACGATCTTGCCGTGGAAGCGCGGTGAGGCGTCGGCAGCCAGCGCGTACGGCGCACCGCCCGCGTTGTTCACCAGCACGTCGAGGCGGCCGTGCCGGGACACGATCCCGTCGACCAGCGCCCGGACGGACTCCTCGTCCCTGACATCGGCCGGGACGTGCTCCGCCGTACGTCCTCCCGACTCGACCGGGGACTCCGGCGCGGTCCGGGAGCAGGTCACCACGGCGGCACCCGCGTCGAGGAAGACCCGCGCGATGCCGAGGCCGACGCCCCGCACGCCACCGGTGACCAGGGCGACGCGCCCCGTCAGGTCGAGTTCGGTCGCCATGCAGCCTCCATCGTCTTCACGTCGAACCAAGCAAGTGTTAGGGTACCAAGCAAATGCTAGGTTAGGAAGAAGACATGGGCATCAGCTCGACCCTGCACGACGGCGGGACCCGCGTCGTCACCATGGAGTTCCCGCCCGTCAACGCGCTGCCCGTGGCCGGTTGGTTCGGCCTCGCCGAGGCGCTCGACGAGGCCTCGAGGCGACCTGGACACCCACGTGGTCGTCCTGCGCGCCGAGGGCCGCGGCTTCAACGCCGGCGTGGACATCAAGGAGATGCAGAACACCAGCGGGTTCGACGCGCTGATCGGCGCCAACCGCGGCTGCTACGCGGCGTTCAAGGCGGTCTACGAGTGCGCGGTGCCGGTCATCGCCGCGGTCAACGGGTTCTGCCTCGGCGGCGGCGTCGGCCTTGTCGGGAACGCGGACACCATCGTGGCCAGCGACGACGCGTTCTTCGGCGTCCCCGAGGTCGACCGTGGTGCCCTCGGCGCCGCCACCCACCTCGCCCGGATGGTGCCGCCGCACCTGATGCGCACGCTCTACTTCACCGGCCGCAACATCACCGCCCAGCAGCTGCACCACCACGGCTCCGTGCTCGAGGTGGTCCCCCGGGCCGAGCTCGACGACGTGGCGATGAAGGTCGCCGGCGAGATCGCGGGCAAGGACACCCGGGTGATCCGCGCGGCCAAGGAGGCGATCAACGGGATCGACCCCGTGGACGTCAACCGCAGCTACCGGTTCGAGCAGGGCTTCACGATGGAGCTCAACCTCGCCGGCGTCTCCGACGAGCACCGCGACGAGTTCGCCGGCACCAACAAGGCGGGAGCCCACTCATGATCGAGGCACGCATGAAGCCCAAGGTGATGACGGTCGACGACGTCGTCGGCCGGCTCAAGAGCGGCATGACGATCGGCATCGGCGGCTGGGGGTCGCGACGCAAGCCGATGGCGCTCGTGCGGGCGATCCTGCGCTCCGACCTCGAGGACCTGACGATCGTGTCCTACGGCGGGCCCGACGTCGGCCTGCTCTGCGCGGCCGGCAAGGTCAGGAAGCTGGTCTACGCGTTCGTCTCGCTGGACTCCATCCCGCTCGAGCCGCTCTTCCGGGCGGCCCGCGAGAACGCCACGATCGAGGTCGAGGAGTGGGACGAGGGCATGTTCCAGACCGGCCTCCGGGCAGCGGCGCAACGCCTGCCGTTCCTCCCGATGCGCGCGGGCCTCGGCTCCGACGTGATGACCTACAACCCGCACCTGCGCACGGTGACGTCGCCGTACGACGACGGCGAGGAGCTCGTCGCCGTGCCCGCGCTGAACCTCGACGTGGCCCTGGTGCACATGAACCGCGCCGACAAGCACGGCAACGCGCAGTACCTCGGCCCCGACCCCTACTTCGACGACCTGTTCTGCCTCGCGGCGCAGGAGCGCTTCGTGACCACGGAGAGGATCGTCGACACCGCGGGGCTCACCGTCGACGCCCCCGTGCAGACCCTGCTGCTCAACCGGCTGATGGTGGACGGCGTCGTGGAGACGCCCAACGGCGCGCACTTCACCACCTGCGCGCCGGACTACGGCCGCGACGAGAGGTTCCAGAAGGCGTACGCCGCCGCCGCAGCCGATCCCTCCACGTGGGCGGACTTCGAGCAGCGCTTCCTCGCCGGGGACGAGCAGGCCTACCAGGACGCCGTCGCCGCCTTCCACGACGAGCAGAGCCAGGCCGAGCAGGACGGAGGCAAGTGATGGACGTGA
The DNA here is from genome assembly GCA_963700365.1 of uncultured Actinomycetota bacterium. Classification (GTDB taxonomy): domain Bacteria; phylum Actinomycetota; class Actinomycetes; order Propionibacteriales; family Nocardioidaceae; genus Nocardioides_C. The sequence continues at coordinate 251,034 of CAVOXG010000002.1, forward strand.
CGCGAGCAGAGGTGTGCGCCGCCGCCATCGCCGACCTCTTCGAGGGCGACGGCGAGATCATGGCCAGCCCGATGGGCCTCCTGCCCACCCTGGGCGCCCGCCTGGCGAAGCTGACCCACTCCCCCGACCTGCTGATCACCGACGGCGAGTCGCTGATCCTCGGCGGTGTCCCCCCGCTCGGCGCCGGCGCCGACGTCGTCGAGGGGTGGATCCCGTTCCGCAGGGTGTTCGACGTGGTCGCCTACGGCAAGCGGCACGTCGTGATGGGCGCGACCCAGGTCGACCGCCACGGCAACCAGAACATCTCGTGCATCGGGGACTTCGCCAAGCCCAAGCGGCAGCTGCTCGGCGTCCGCGGCGCCCCGGGCAACACGGTGAACAACAAGACCAGCTACTGGGTCCCCAAGCAGAGCTCGCGCGTCCTCGTCGAGCAGGTCGACATGGTCTCCGGCGTCGGTCGCCGGCGCGCCGAGGAGGCGGGCCCCGCCGCGACCCGTTTCCACAACGTGCACCGGGTCGTGACCAACCTCGGCGTCTTCGACTTCGAGGGCCCCGACCACACGCTTCGGCTGGTGTCGGCACACCCAGGCGTCACCGTGGACGAGATCCGCGGGGCGAGCGGCTGCGAGATCGACGTGCCGGCCGACGTCCCCGAGTCGCGCCTGCCCACGATGGAGGAGCTCGTCCTCATCCGCGAGGTGCTCGACCCCAGGTCCCTGCGCGACCGCGAGGTGCCCAGCACATGATCGACCAGCTGATCAGGACGCCGTTGACCGAGCTGGTCGGCGTGCGGCACCCCGTCGTACAGACCGGCATGGGGTGGGTCGCCGGCCCGCGCCTGGTCTCGGCGACCGCCAACGCCGGCGGCCTGGGCATCCTCGCGTCCGCCACGATGACGTACGACGAGCTCGCCGCCGCGATCCGCGAGGTCAAGGCGCGCACCGACGCGCCGTTCGGCGTGAACCTCCGCGCCGACGCCGGCGACGCGGCCGACCGGGTCAGGCTGCTCGTGGACGAGGGTGTGAAGGTGGCGTCCTTCGCCCTCGCCCCGAAGCGGGAGATGATCGCCGAGCTCAAGGACGCCGGCGTCGTCGTCATCCCGTCGGTCGGAGCCGCGCGCCACGCGGAGAAGGTGGCCTCCTGGGGCGCCGACGCGGTCGTGATCCAGGGCGGCGAGGGCGGCGGTCACACCGGCCCGGTCCCGACCACCCTCCTGCTGCCCACCGTGCTGGACGCCGTCGACATCCCGGTGGTGGCAGCCGGCGGGTTCTTCGACGGCCGCGGGCTCGCCGCGGCGCTGTCCTACGGCGCCGCCGGCATCGGGATGGGGACGCGCTTCCTGCTGACCAAGGACAGCACCGTGCCCGACGCGGTCAAGCAGAAGTACCTGCAGCACGACCTCAACGGCACCGTCGTCACCGCCAAGGTGGACGGGATGCCGCACCGGATGCTGCGCACCGAGCTCGTCGAGGAGCTCGAGGAGACCAGTGCGCTCAAGCGGCTCGGCCCGACGGTACGACGCACGCTGGAGTTCAAGAGGATGAGCGGCATGTCGTGGCGCCGGCTCGCCGCGGACGGCCGGTCGATGAAGCACGGGGGCGAGCGCAGCTGGTCCCAGATGGTGCTCGCCGCCAACACCCCGATGATGCTCAGGGCCGGGCTCGTCGAGGGCCGCACCGACGCGGGGGTGCTCGCGTCGGGCCAGGTGGTCGGCGTGATCGACGACCTGCCCACCTGCGAGGAGCTCATCGACCGGGTGGTCGGCACCGCGGCGGAGCAGCTGCGCCGGGCGGGCGGCCTGCTGGCCTGAGTCGTTGTGCGAGGATCGCCGCGTGGGAGCTGAGAGCAGGCAGAGCGTCGGTGCGGACGAGTTCGGGGAGTTCGTCGAAGGGCTCGACTACCCGTTGTTCGTGGTCACCGTCGAGCACGACGGCGAGCGCTCGGGCTGCCTGGTCGGCTTCACCACCCAGGTCAGCATCGACCCGCCGCAGATGCTCGTGTGCATCTCGGAGAAGAACCACACCAGAGGGCTGGTCGAGCACGCCGACCTGGTCGCCGTACACGTTCTCGCGCCCGACCAGCAGGAGCTCGCCGAGCTGTTCGGCGAGGAGACCGGCGACGCGACCGACAAGTTCGCCCGGTGCTCCTGGCACGCCGGGCCCGGCGGGGTGCCGCTGCTCGACGGCGCCGCCCGGCACATGGTCGGCCGGATCCTGACCCGGGTGCCGTTCGCGGACCACCTCGGCCTGCTCCTCGAGCCCGTCGAGACCCACGTCGGCGACAGGCCGGTGGCCTACACGCTCAGCGACGCCGAGGACATGGAGCCCGGCCACTCTGCCTGAACCGAGTCGGGTGACCGATGAGTCTTGCCGCTCCGACCGGTCGAAGAAGAGACTGGACCGGAAGGAGCGGGACATGGACAAGCAGTTCACCGCGACGCTGCAGAAGAGCCCGGGCAAGGGCGGCTGGACCTACGTCGTCTGGCCCGAGTCCGTGACGTTCTTCGACACCCGAGGGCTCGTCAAGGTGCGTGGGACGGTGGACGGGCACCCGTTCACCAGCTCGTTCATGGCGATGGGCGACGGCACGCACAAGCTCCCGGTGAAGGCCGAGATCCGCAAGGCGATCGGCAAGGAGGCGGGTGAGCCCGTCACCGTCCACCTCCACGAGCGGCTCGGGGCCTAGGTCACCGGGCGTCGCGCTGGAACTCCAGCTCGCGCCCGAGGACCTCGTAGCCGAGCTTCTCGTTGACGGCGATCATGAAGCCGTTGGACTCCATGTTCCAGGTGTCGACGGTGGCCAGGCCCGGCTCGGCCTCGGCGAGCCAGCGGAGCATGTCGGTCTTGAGCAGCAGGCCGAGCCGGTGCCCCCGGTGCGGCGCGACCACGCTCGTGTCGTGCTGCTCGCCGATCCACGGCCGCTCGGAGTCGACGGCCACGACGGTGTGGCCGGCGAGCACGCCGGTGTCCCGGCGCCGCGCGACCACCCGGTAGAGCCGCTTCCCCCGTCCCTCCATCGCGGTCTCGTAGTTGCGGATCCGCTCCACCGGGAACACCTCGTCCTCGATGTCGAGGTCGTCCATCGGCGCGTCGTTGATCGCCGCGGTCATCTCGGAGACCGCGCAGATCAGGTCGTCGGGCACCCGTCCGGGGAGGCGGAGGAGCTCGTACTCCGAGGCGACACCGGCCGCGTCGAGGTACATCTCCTCGACCAGGGTGCGGTCCACCCGTTCGAGCACCTGGCGCCGCTTGATCGCCGAGCCCTTCGGTGGGAGGTCGTGCTTGGACGCGAACCGTCGCGACTCCGCGGCGTCCCAGCCGTCGAGGCCGATGCTGGTGCGGCCGAGATCCCTCGCACGGCCCTCGGCGAACGCCAGCATCTCGCTCCCGCGCCCACCGCCGCGCAGGTCCGGGTGCACGAGCACCTCGAGCCACGCGAGGTGGGTGTTGTCCCACTCCCCGATGTGCACCGCGACGACGCCCGCGAGCCGGTCGTGCTCCCACACGCCGTACGTCTCGGGCACCTCGCCGTCCCAGCCATACCGACGCATCGACGCGTAGTCGGCCACGGTGAACGGGTACTCGAACGGGGCGTCCAGCTTGGACGCCGCGTTGGTCAGCTCCACCGCGGCCACGATCGCCTCGTGGTCGTCAGGGGTGAACCGCTCGATCTCCATTCACCGAGAATGCGCCTGCGGAGCCTGCGGGCGCGACCGGTTTTCCGGGCGGTGACAGACCGCCGGAGAGCGTCAGAGACGCTCGATGATCGTGACGTTCGCCTGGCCGCCGCCCTCGCACATCGTCTGGAGGCCGTACCGGCCGCCGCGCCGCTCGAGCTCGTTGAGCATCGTGGTCATCAGCCGGGTGCCGGTGGCACCGATCGGGTGGCCGAGCGCGATGCCGCCGCCGTTGACGTTGACGCGGTCGAGGTCGGCACCGGTCTCCTTCGCCCAGGCGAGTACGACGGACGCGAACGCCTCGTTCACCTCGAACAGGTCGATGTCGTCGACCGACAGGCCCGTGCGCTCCAGGGCGTGACGGGTCGCCGGGATCGGGCCGGTGAGCATCCACACCGGGTCGTCACCGCGGACCGACAGGTGGTGGATCCGGGCACGGGGCGTGAGCCCGTGCTCCTTCACCGCAGCGCTCGGAGGCGATCAGCATCGCCGAGGCCGCGTCGCTGATCTGCGAGGCCACGGCGGCGGTGATCCGGCCGCCCTCGGCCAACGGTTTGAGCCCGGCCATCCGCTCCAGCGACGTGTCGCGGCGCGGACCCTCGTCGGTGTCGAAGTCGCCGACCGGCTCGATCTCGTTCTTGAAGCGGCCCTCGTCGATCGCCGCGACCGCGCGCCGGTGGCTGGCGTAGGCGAACTGCTCCATGTCCTCGCGGGAGATGTCCCACCTCTCGGCGATCATCTCCGCGGAGCGGAACTGCGAGACCTCCTGGTCGCCGTACCGCTCCACCCAGCCCGGGGACTCCGCGAAGGGCGTCGAGAAGCCGTACTCCCGGCCGACGATCATCGCCGCGGAGATCGGGATCGCGGACATGTTCTGCACTCCCCCGGCGACGACCAGGTCCTGGGTGCCGGACATGACGCCCTGCGCCGCGAAGTGCACCGCCTGCTGGCTGGACCCGCACTGGCGGTCGATGGTGACCCCGGGGACGTGGTCGGGCAGGCCCGCGACCAGCCAGGCGGTGCGGGCGACGTCGCCGGCCTGCGACCCGAGCGTGTCGGTGCAGCCCAGGATCACGTCGTCCACGGCGCCGGGGTCGACACCCGAGCGGCTCCATCAGGGCGGTCAGGGCGTGGGCGCCCAGGTCGGCGGAGTGCATCTGCGCGAGCGCTCCGCCCCGGCGGCCCACGGGGGTCCGGACGGCGTCGACGATGTAGGCCTCGGGCACGGTGGCTCCTTTGCTCAGGTGTTCTTCTTGACCGGACGGCGCCGTGCTGCGATGCCGTCGAGGAGGATCGTGAGGTACTGCTCCGCGACCTCGTCCGCGGACAGGTCCCCGCCGGGGCGGTACCACCGCACGGCGACCCACACGGTGTCGCGGATGAACCGGTAGACGACCTCGACGTCGAGGTCGGGACGGAACGTCCCCGCCCGCACGCCCTCCTCCAGCAGGCCGACCCAGAGGCTGCGCATCTGGAGGTTGCGCTCGTCGAGGTAGCCGAATCTCTCGAACTCGGCGAGGTAGCCCGCGTCGTTCTGGTAGATCGCGACCTCGGAGTGGTGGTCGTGGATCGCCTCGAACGACAGTCGGATGACCGCCTCGAACTTCGCCCGGGCGTCGAGGTTCGACGCCGCCACCTCGTCGTACCGACCGAACAGCTCGGCCTGGAAAGTGGACAGGATCTCGTCGACCATCGACTCCTTGGAGTCGAAGTGGTGGTACAGGCTGCCGGACAGGATGCCCGCCGCGTCAGCGATGTCGCGCACGGTGGTGTTCTTGAACCCCCGCTGCGCGAACAGGTCGGCCGCGATCGCGAGCAGCTCCTCACGACGCGACGCCTTCGTGGTCTGCTGTGCCTCTGTCATGCTCCGCTCCCTCTCCCGTCCCTCGTCCTGCTCAGGCGTGCTGGCTGCTGACGGAGACGACCTCACCGGTCATGTACGACGAGTAGTCGCTGGCCAGGAACACCATCACGTTGGCCACCTCCCACGGCTCGGCCGCGCGGCCGAACGCCTCGCGCTGCTCGAGCTCGGCGAGCAGCTCGTCGGAGGTCACCTTGGCCAGGAACGGGTGCATGGCCAGGCTCGGCGAGACCGCGTTGACGCGGATGCCGTGGCCTGCCAGGTCCATCGCCGCGCACCGGGTCAGCGCCATCACTCCGGCCTTCGCCGCGGCGTAGTGCGCCTGCCCCTCCTGGGCGCGCCATCCGATCACCGAGGCGTTGTTGATGATCACGCCCCGCTTGCCCGCCTCGACCATCCGGTTGCTCGCCGCGCGCACGCAGCGGAAGGTCCCGGTCAGGGTGATGTCGAGGACGCGCGACCACTCCTCGTCGGTCATCTCGGTGATCGAGGCCGTGCCACCGAGCCCGGCGTTGTTGACCATCACGTCGACGCCGCCGAACTGCTCGGCGAGGTCGAGCAGCGCGGTCACCTGGTCCTCGTCGGTCACGTCGCAGGTCACCGACGCGACGCGGTCGCCGCCGAACTCCTTGGCGAGCAGCTCCTGCGCGTCGGCCAGCCGGCGCTCGTGGGTGTCGCTGAGCACGACGGCTCGGGCGTCCTCCTCGAGGCAACGGCGAACCATCGACGCACCGATGCCGGCGCCGGCGGCCGCGGTGACGACGACGGTCTTGCCGCGCAGCAGCCCGTGCCCCGAGACGTACTCGGGGCGGACCGGTCGGACGTGGCAGCAGGGCGGGTCGTGGTCACGGCTTGGGCTCCCGGGGTAGGCCGAGCACGCGCTCGGAGATGATGTTGCGCTGGATCTCGTTCGACCCGCCGTAGATGGTGTCGGCGCGGGTGAAGAGGAAGAGTCGCTGCCAGCTGTCGAGGTCGTACGGCGGTGCCGCGGCCACCAGGGACGACGCGCCCGCCACCTCCATGGCGAGCTCGCCGAGGCCGCGGTGCCAGGTGGCCCACACGAGCTTGGAGATCGACGCCTCCGGTCCCTCGGAGCCGGTGGAGAAGCCGGCCAGCGTTCGCAGGGCGTTCAGGCGCATGACCTCCAGGCCCATCCGTGCCCGCACGAGCTTGTCGCGGAGCACCGGGTCCTCGATCGCGCCGGTCTCGCGGGCCAGGGCGACGACGCCGTCGAGCTCGCGGCCGAAGCCGACCTGCTGGCCGATGGTCGAGACGCCGCGCTCGAACCCGAGCGTGCCCATCGCGACCTTCCAGCCCTCGCCGGGCTCGCCGACCACCAGGGACGCCTCGGTGCGGGCGCCGTCGAAGAACACCTCGTTGAACTCCGAGGTGCCGGTGAGCTGCTCGATCGGGCGGACCTCGACACCGGGCTGGTCCATCGGCACCAGCAGGTAGGAGAGACCGGCGTGCCGCTGGGAGCCGGGCTCGGTGCGGGCGACGACGAAGCACCAGTCGGCCACGTGGGCGAGCGAGGTCCACACCTTCTGCCCGTCGATCACCCAGCTGTCGCCGTCGAGGCGGGCGCGCGTGGACACCGACGCCAGATCGGAGCCGGCGCCCGGCTCGGAGTACCCCTGGCACCACAGCTCGGTGACGTCGCGGATCCCCGGCAGGAAGCGCTGCTTCTGCTCCTCGGTGCCGAAGGCGATCAGCGTGGGCCCGAGGAGCTCCTCGCCGATGTGGCTGACCCGCGCGGGCGCGTTCGCCCTGGCGTACTCCTCGTGGAAGATCACCTGCTGCAGAAGGCCGAGACCGCGCCCGCCGTGCTCCCGCGGCCAGCCCAGGCAGGTCCAGCCCGCGGCGGCCAGGTGACGGTCCCAGGCAACGCGCTCGTCGAACGCCTCGTGCTCGCGGCCCGGCCCGCCCCGGCCGCGCAGGCCGGCGAACTCGCCGCTGAGGTTCTCCTCGAGCCAGGCGCGGACCTCGCTGCGGAACGCCTCGTCCTCGGCGGAGTAGGTCAGGTCCATGGTCCTCGGCTTCTGGTCAAACTGAACGGGCATGCGTAGACTACCCTACCAAGCACTTGTTTGGGCAGGTTGTTCGGGCAGAGCAGTAGGAGGACCGGCATGGAAGCAGCGCATCGGACGCTGCCGGGAGTGCTCCGCGCGGCGGCGAGCGACCACGCGGACCGTGAGGCCGTCGTGGACGGCGACACCCGCCTCACCTACGCCGAGCTGCACGACCGCGTCCGCCGCACCGCGGCCGCGCTGATGGCGCTGGGCCTCGAGAAGGGCGACCGCGTCTGCCTCTGGGCCCCCAACTCATGGCGGTGGGAGGTCCTCGCGCTGGCGGTCACCTACGCCGGCGGCACGCTGGTCCCGGTCAACACCCGCTACACCGGGCACGAGGCCGTCGACCTCGTCGCCCGCACCCACGCGAAGGTGGTCGCCGTCGCGGACGGGTTCCTCGGGCGCGACCAGTACGACGAGCTCGCTGCCGCGGCGACTGCGCAGCGGCACGACCTGCCGACGGTCGTCCTCCTCCCCTACGGCGACCAGCGGGGCACGCGCGAGGGCGTGGTGACGTGGGACGACCTCGACCGGCTCGCTGAGCGACACGGACCCCGTCGAGGTGGAGCGCCGTGCCGACGAGGTCTCCCCCGACGACGTCGCCGACATCCTGTTCACCTCGGGCACCACCGGACGCAGCAAGGGCGCTCGCTCGGCCCACCGCCAGGTCGTCTCCGTCGCGAGCCGCATGGGCGGAGTGCGGCGAGGTCACGTCCGCCGACCGGTACCTCGTGGTCAACCCGTTCTTCCACAGCTTCGGCTACAAGGCCGGCATCGTCGTGGCCCTGCTGACCGGCGCGACCGTCGTACCCCAGGCCGTCTTCGACGTCACCGAGACGTTCCGCCTCGTCGAGGAGGAGCGCATCAGCGTGCTTCCCGGCGCCCCCGCGATCTACCAGGCGATGCTGGAGTCCCCCGAGCGCGACAAGCGCGACCTGTCGTCGCTCAGGCTCGCCGTCACCGGCGCCGCGACCGTCCCCGTCGCGCTCGTCGAGCGGATGCAGACCGAGATGGGCTTCGACACCGTGCTCACCGCGTACGGCCTCACCGAGGCGGTCGTCGCGACGATGTGCCGCCCCGGGGACGCGGACGAGCTGGTCGCCGGTTCGTGCGGCCGCGCCGCGGCCGGCCTCGAGGTGCGGATCGCCGCACCCGGGGGCAACGACCCGCTGCCGGCCGGCGAGGAGGGCGAGGTGCTCCTGCGCGGCGACAACGTCATGCTCGGCTACCTCGACGACCCCGAGGCCACCGCCGAGGCGATCGACACCGACGGCTGGCTGCACACCGGCGACATCGGCCGGCTCGACGAAGACGGCTACCTCAAGATCACCGACCGGTTGAAGGACGTCTTCATCGTCGGCGGCTTCAACGTCTACCCCGCCGAGGTCGAGCAGGTGCTGGCCCGTCTCGACGGCGTGGTCGAGTCCGCGGTCGTCGGCGTGCCCGACCACCGGCTCGGCGAGGTCGGCCACGCCTACGTCGTACGACGCGCGGGGTCGGAGCTCGACGAGGACCGCGTCATCGCCTACGCCAAGGAGCGGCTGGCGAACTTCAAGGTCCCCCGCACGGTCACCTTCATCGACGACCTGCCGCGCAACCCCTCGGGCAAGGTCCTCAAACGCGAGCTGAGGAGCAACGCATGACCCACGTCAACGGAGCAGCGGCCGACGAGGAGGTCGTGACCTACGAGCGTCGCGGCTCGGTCGCGATGGTGACGTTGAACCGGCCGGAGTACCGCAACGCGCAGAACTCCAGGATGACCTACGCCCTCGACGCGGCGTTCTCGCGCGCGGTGGACGACGACGAGGTCAAGGTGATCGTGCTGTCGGGCAACGGCAAGCACTTCTGCGCCGGGCACGACATCGGCACGCCCGGCCGCGACGTCGACCAGACCTTCGACCGCAAGGCCGTGATGTGGTGGGACCACACCGACAAGGAGGGCGGCGACCTGCGCTTCGCCCGCGAGTCCGAGGTCTACCTCGGCATGTGCCGGCGCTGGCGTGAGATCCCCAAGCCGACGATCGCGATGGTGCACGGGGCCTGCATCGCCGGCGGCCTGATGCTCGCCTGGTCGTGCGACTTCATCATCGCCTCCGACGACGCGTTCTTCTCCGACCCCGTGGTGAAGATGGGCATCCCCGGCGTGGAGTACTTCGCACACCCGTGGGTGATGAACCCCCGCGCGGCCAAGGAGTTCCTGTTCACCGGGGACCGCTTCACCGCCCAGCGTGCCCACGAGCTGGGCATGGTCAACCACGTCGTCCCGCGCGACCGGCTCGAGGAGACCACGCTGGCGATGGCCGAGCGGATCAGTGCCATGCCGAGGTTCGGCCTGGCGCTGACCAAGAAGGCCGTCAACCAGGCCGAGGACCTGCAGGGGATGCGCACCGGCATGGACTCCGTCTTCGGGCTGCACCACTTCGCGCACGCCCACAACGCCGAGGTCGGCAGGGACTCGCTGGCCGGCATGGACGCCCGTGCGATGCGCGACTCCGCGACCTCCGGCGAGGGGCAGCAGTGAACCTCGACTTCGACGAGGCCGACTCCGCGTTCCAGGCCGAGGCGCGGGAGTGGCTGCAGGCGAACGTGCCCGCGACCCCGCTGCCGTCGATGGACACCGCCGAGGGGTTCGCCGCCCACCGGGAGTGGGAGGCGCAGCTCGCCGAGCACCGCTGGTCGGTGGTCTCCTGGCCGGAGGAGTACCACGGTCGTGAGGCCTCGCTGCTGCAGTGGGTGATCTTCGAGGAGGAGTACTACCGCAGCGGAGCGCCGGGCCGGGTCAGCCAGAACGGCATCTTCCTGCTCGCGCCGATCCTGTTCGAGCACGGCACCAAGGAGCAGCAGGACCGGTTCCTGCCGTCGATGGCGACCGGCGAGCAGGTGTGGGCGCAGGCCTGGTCCGAGCCGGAGGCCGGCAGCGACCTGGCCTCGATCCGCAGCACCGCCAGGCGCGACGGCGACCGCGGCGGATGGGTGCTCAACGGCCAGAAGACCTGGTCCTCCCGCGCCGCCTTCGCCGACTGGGGCTTCGGGCTGTTCCGCTCCGACCCGGCCGCGGAGCGGCACCGCGGGCTGACCTACTTCCTCTTCCCGCTCGACGCCTCCGGGGTCACCGTCCGGCCGATCGCCCAGCTCGACGGTGAGCCCGGCTTCGCGGAGATCTTCTTCGACGACGTGTTCGTGCCCGACAGCGACGTGCTCGGTGCACCCGGCGACGGGTGGCGGGTCGCGATGAGCACCGCGGGCAACGAGCGCGGCCTCTCCCTGCGCTCCCCCGGCCGGTTCTGTGCCGCGGCCGACCGGCTGGTCGACCTGTGGGCGCGGACCGACGCCGGCGGCGGTGGGGCCCCCGGCTCGGCCGCGGACGCCGTGGTCGACGCCTGGATCGGCGCCCAGGCCTACCGGGCCTACACCTGGGGCACGGTCACCCGGCTCGCCGCGGGCGGCGAGATGGGTGCCGCGGGAAGCGTGAACAAGATCTTCTGGTCCGAGCTCGACATCGCCCTCCACGAGACCGCGCTCGACCTGCTGGGGCCGGACGCCGAGCTCCGCGGCGAGGACGCGCCCGACGGCGGACGCTGGACCGACGGGTACCTCTTCTCCTTGGCGGGCCCGATCTACGCCGGCACCAACGAGATCCAGCGCAACATCATCGCCGAGCGCGTCCTCGGCCTGCCGAAGGAGGCTCGACGATGAGGTTCGCGCTGTCCGAGGAGCAGCAGGGATTCGCCGACGTGCTCGACGACCTGCTGTCCGCCGCGGACACCCCGAGCATCGTGCGCGGCTGGGCCGACGGCGACCACGCCCCCGGCCTGAAGCTCTGGCAGCGCCTGGCCGAGCTCGGCCTGACCGGCCTGCTCGTCCCCGAGGAGCAGGGCGGTCTCGGCGCCGACGCGGTCGACCTCGTCGTCGCGTTCGAGGCCCTGGGCCGGCACGCCGTCCCGGGCCCCTGGGTGGAGTCCGCGGCACTGCTGCCGGCCCTGCTCCGCGACACCCCCGAGGACGAGCTCCTCGGCGGGCTCGTCTCCGGGGAGACCCTCGCCACCGCTGCCGTCACCGATCTCGGCGGCTACGCGCTCGACGCCGACGTGACCGGCGCGATCTACGTGCTGGACGGGACGACGCTGCACCGCGGCACCGCCGGGCGTCTCCGGCGGTCGGTCGACCCGGCCCGCCGGCTCTTCCCCCTCGACCGCGGGGACGAGGTGCTCAGGCTCGAGGAGGCCCGGACCGCCAACGCGGTCGACACCTCGACGCTGGCCTGCTCGGCGCAGCTCCTCGGCGCGGGCGAGCACCTCCTGCGCGAGTCGGTGGAGTACGCCAAGGCCCGCAGGCAGTTCGGCCGCGCCATCGGCGAGTACCAGGCGCTCAAGCACGCCCTCGCCGACGTCCGCGTGGCGCTCGACTTCGCTCGCCCCCTGCTCCACGTGGCGGCCCTCGCACTGCGCGACGGTGCCGGCGACCCCGGCCGGGACGTGTCCGCCGCGAAGGTCGCGACCGGCCAGGCCGCCTACGCCGCCGCCCGCACCGCACTCCAGGTCCACGGCGCGATCGGCTACACCGCCGAGCACGACCTCGGCCTGTGGATCACCAAGGTGCGCGCGCTCCTCACCGCGTGGGGCACGCCCGCCCAGCACCGCGCGCGGGTGCTCGCGTCGATCAGCCGCGAGCCGGTGGGGGCCTGACATGCACTTCGCGCTCACCGAGGAACAGGCCGAGCTCGCGTCGATGGTGCGCGACCTGCTGCGCAAGCGCTCGGACTCCGGCGCTGTCCGCAGGGCCGTCGAGCAGCCCAAGGGGTACGACGAGTCGCTGTGGTCGGTCCTCTGCGAACAGGTCGGCGTGGCCGCGCTGGCGATCCCCGAGGAGTACGGCGGAGCCGGGTTCACGCTGTTCGAGACCCACGTCGTGCTCGAGGAGCTCGGCGCCGCGCTCACGCCGTCGCCGATGCTGGGGTCCGCCGTGCTCGCGGCGCAGGCCCTCCTGCTCGCGGCCGACGAGTCCGCGTGCACCGACCTGCTTCCCGGCATCGCGGCCGGGGAGTCGGTCGCCGCCCTCGTCTGGGCCGGCGCGGACGGCCGCTGGTCGACCTCGCAGGTGCCGGTGGCCGCGACCTCCACCGGAGCCGGGTGGTCCCTCGACGGGACGGGGTCGTTCGTCCTCGACGGGGACCACGCCGACGTGCTGCTGGTCCTCGCGCAGTCGACCACCGGGCCGGCGCTGTTCCGGGTCTCCCCGGCACAGCCAGGTGTCCGTCGTACCGCTGCGGCGACGATGGACCAGACACTGCGGTTGGCGACCGTGGAGCTCTCCTCCGCCGAGGCCACGCTGGTCGCGGAGGACGCGGGTGCCTTCCTGCCGACGCTGCGCGACGTCGCCTGCAGCGCGGTCAGCGCGATGCAGGTGGGCGCGGCCCAGCGCTGCCTTGACCTGACCGTGGCCTACAGCCTGGAACGCGTGCAGTTCGGCCGCCCGATCGGCTCCTTCCAGGCGCTCAAGCACCGGATGGCCGACATGCTCGTCGAGGTGGAGACCGCGCGCTCCGCCGCCTGGGCAGCGGGCTGGTCGGCCACCCAACGCGACGCCGACCTGCCGATGCGGGCGGCGACCGCGAAGGCCTGGTGCTCGGAGGCGTTCAGCACGGTGGCCGCGGAGACGGTGCAGCTGCACGGCGGGATCGCGATCACGTGGGAGCACGACGCCCACCTGTACTTCAAGCGGGCCCACGCCCTCTCCCAGCTGTTCGGCCAGCCGCACGAGCACCGCGCCCGCCTCGAGACCCTCTTCGGCCTCGTCAGCTGACCCATCTCCGCCGACCCGTCAGTTTCGGGGCTGTTTTCGCGGCGTGTCGTCGCACGATCGACGGGTCAGGAAGCGTGGCGCAGGCCGCGGTAGGCCGACCACATCACCCGGGCGACGCTGGGGTGGCGGTCGAAGACGTCCTCCTTGGTGAACACCCGGATGGTCCAGCCGCGTTCTGCGAGCCAGCGCCGTCGTGCGCGGTCCCGGGCGCGGTGCGCGTCGGAGGTGTGGAAGTCGCGCCCGTCGTACTCCGCGCCCAGCGAAAGCTCCTCCGCGCCGAGGTCGACGTAGGCGCGCACGAAGCCGTAGTCGTCACAGACCTCCACCTGCGGACGGCACGCCGGCAGCCCCGCGTCGATCCACCGCAGCCGCAGCACCGACTCCCCCGGCGACTCCGCGCGCGCGTCGGCGAGAGGCGCAAGTGACCGCAGCTGTACGACGCCCCGCATGCCACGGAACCGCTCGACGTCGGAGAGCAGCTCGTCGTGGGTGAACCGCCGGAGACGGAGCAGTCCGTCGAGGCCGCCGATCGCGTGGTCCCGCTTGAGCAGCCGACCGAGGTCGCACGCGGTGCGCAGCGGTGTCGTGACGGGAACACCCTGGACGAGCTCGATCTCGTGCGGCAGCAGGGTCCGCTCTCCTCCCCCGCCCACCTTCTTCCGGATCCGGGTGCTGCCGGGCAGCACGAAGAACTGCAGCGGCGGCGGGACGATGTGGTCGCCCGGCGCCAGCACGTCGACGCCGTGCAGCCACGCCGCGGTGCGGTCGGTCGCCACGGCATGGTCCGGCAGCACCAGCCCGAGTGCGCGGGCTCGCATGGTGATGTCGTCCGTGGCCGCGGAGTCGATGAACACTCCCGGAAGGACGCGCCGGAGCAGCCCGTCCCGGATCATTCTCCTGAGGACGTCGCGGCCGACTCCGAGCTTCTCGGCGCGTGCCAGGGTGAACGGCTCTCCCAAGGGGAGACGTGAGTCGTGGTCCGGCGGAGGTCGATCCGGCAGGTCGTCGTACTCGAGCATGCGCGCCAGCGTGGACCCGGGCGCGGTTCAGTGCATCTCGTTGTCCACAAGCCGCCCCCGAGCCGTCGATCGCGCGACGACACGCCGCGAAAACTGCCCCGAAACTGACGGGTCGGCGGGAAAGGGGGTCAGCCGGCGATGTCCTGGTCGGCCTCGGTGCGGGCGTACCTGCCGCGGTAGAACAGCAGTGGGTGCGGGGCCTCCTCGACGCCGAGGTCCATCACCCGGCCGATGACGACGTAGTGGTCGCCGGCCTCGTGCACCGCGTAGACCGTGCAGTCGACCCAGCCGAGCACCCCGTCGAGCAGCGGTGCCCCGGTGGCCGACGGCCGCCAGGAGACACCGGCGAACTTGTCGGCGCCCGTCCGGGCGAACGCGTTGGAGAGGTCGAGCTGGTCGTGCGAGAGCAGGTTCACGCAGAAGTAGCCGGCCCGCTGCATCTGGGGCCAGGCCCGCGAGCTCTTCGCCGGGCAGAACAGGACGAGCGGCGGGTCGAGCGACACCGAGCTGAACGACTGGCACGTCATCCCGACCGGCTCCCCGTTGCTCATGCTGGTCACGACCGTGACGCCGGTGCAGAAGCGGCCGAGCACGTCGCGGAACTTGCGGGAGTTCGCCTCCGCGTCCGGGTCCTCCTCCGCCACCGGCACCGACGGCTCGTGCAGGTCGAAGTCGAACTGCCCCAGCCACGAGTCGATCAGCTCCTGGCTGGGCCAGGAGTCACGGGCGTCCGGGCTCATCCCGGACGGGAGCTCACTGATGTCCGACACTGAAGTCGTGTCCCCAGTAGCTGACGGCGGTGCTCTCGCGGGCGACCCACTTCTGGTCGTCGACGGTGAGCCCCTCGGTGCCGTACTCCACGTCGAAGCCCCCGGGTGACTTCACGTAGAAGGACACCATCTGGTCGTTCATGTGGCGGCCGAGCGTCGCGCTCAGCGGCACCTTGTGCTTGCGCACCCGCTCCAGCGCCCGACCGACGTCGTCGAGCTTGTCGACCTCGACCATGATGTGCACGCACTTGGCCGGGTTGGGCATCGGCAGGAACGCGAGGCTGTGGTGGCGCGGGTTGCAGCCGAGGAACCGGAGCCACGCCGTCGACCCGGGCTCCTTGCCCACGAACTCGCCGGGCATCCGCATCGAGTCGCGCAGCCGGAAGCCGAGCACGTCGGCGTAGAAGCGCAGCGCCTCCTCGTCGTCGGTCACGGGCAGCACGATGTGTCCGAGCCCCTGCTCACCGGTGACGAAGGTGTTGGCGTACGGCGTGACCAGCGGACGGGCTTCGTACGTCGCACCGTGGAACAGCTCGAAGACGTTGTCGAACGGGTCGTGGAACCGGACCATCCCCTCGACCCTGCGCTCGGCGAGCTCCTCGGCCGCGGCGTCCTGCACCTCGACACCGTGGTGCTTGAGGTGGTCCACCGCGGCGGCGAGGGCGCGATGGTCGGCGACCTCCCAGCCCATGCTGCCCATCCGGTCGTGCTCCGAGGGGACGACCACGATCCGCGCCGACATCTCGTCCATGCGGAAGTACAGGTGGCCCGGGTTCGGGCCGCGGCCCTCGACGAGCCCGAGCACCTTGCCGGCGAAGTGCCGCCACTGCTCGAGGTCGGTGCTCTCCACCCGGACGTAGCCGAGCGAACGGATGTCGATCAATGCTCTCTCCCTCTTCTCGATGGGTGCGTGGTGCGGACGCACCGTTCAGGAAGCCCCGGGCGTGCGAGGTCGTTCCTGGTGGAGTGCGAGGTAGCCGGAGGCGACGGTGAAGAACTCGTCGGCTGCCTCGATCTGTGCCCAGTGGCCACAGTGGGGGAAGACGTGCAGCGACGCCTTCGGGATGAGCTTGAGCGCGGCGAGCGCACCGTCGAGCGGGTTGACCCGGTCCTCGCGGCCCCAGGTCAGCAGGACCGGCTGGCGCAGCTTGTAGGCCTCGCGCCAGAGGAAGCCCTCCTCGTAGGTGTCCGGCTTCGCGAAGGACGCGCCCATCGACGCCATCGCCTCGGCGGTGCCGGGCGCCGTGGCGGAGGCGAACCGCTCCTCGACGAGCTCGTCGGTCACCAGCGACTGGTCGTGGACCATGGTCTTGATGAAGGCGGCCATCTTCTCCTTCGACGGCCCGGGAGGGGCGGCGAAGTCGTAGAGCCGCTTGATGCCCTCGGTCGGGTCGGGCGCGAAGATGTTGAGGCTCAGCCCGCCCGGGCCCATCAGGATCATCCGGCCGACCCGCTCGGGGTAGCTTCAACGCGAACCGCACCGCCGTACCGCCGCCCAGCGAGTTGCCGAGCAGGTGGACGCGCTCGATGCCGAGCTCGTCGAGCAGTGCAGCCAGCTTGTCGGCGGCGAACGTGAAGAAGTGGCCCTCGATCTCCGGCTTGTCGGACTCGCCGAAGCCGGGCTGGTCGACCAGGAGCGTCCGGAACTGCGAGGCGAACCGCCCCAGCGAGGACCCGAAGTTGCTCCAGGCCGACGCGCCCGGACCGCCTCCGTGCAGCATCACCAGCGGCAGTCCGCCGCCGACCTCGGTCGGCTCCCCGGCCTCGTGGTAGTGCAGCGTCAGGTCACCGGCCTTCGCGAACCGGCTGGTGCTCTCGCGTGTCAGCTCGCTCATGTCTCAGTACATCCCCGGATCGATCTTCTGGCCGAACTCCAGCGCGCCGTACATCACGAGCGCCCGCTCGGGGTCGTTCGCGGCGTGCACGCGGCCGGCGTGGGCGTCGCGCCACGCCCGCTGCAGGTAGGTGCCCTCGGCGAGGGCACGGCCACCGGACGCCTCGAAGAGCGTGTCGATCGCGGAGACCGCGCGCTCGGTGCCGATGACCTGGTCGCGGCGGACCTTGAGCCGAAGGCTGAGCGGGATCTTCTCGCCGCGGGCGACGATCTCCTGCATCTCGCGCAGGTTGTTCATCAGCAGTGCCCAGGCGGCGTCGATCTCGCTGGAGGCGCGGGCGATCCGGACGCTCGCGAACGGGTCGCTGGCCGCCTTCTCGGCGATGTAGGCGGCACGCACGCGCTTGCGCTGCATCTCGACGTGCTCGTCGTAGGCGCCGGTGGCCATGCCCACGATCGGCGCGGTGATCGTCGAGGTGAAGATCGAGTGGAACGGCAGCTTGTAGAGGTCGGAGGTGTTCACCTCCTGGCCCGGGCCGTAGCAGCGGCCGGTCTCGCTCATGCTGAGGGTGAACTCGTCAGGCACGAACACGTCGTCGACGACGATGTCGTTGGACCCCGTGCCGCGCAGGCCGACGACGTTCCAGACGTCCTCGATCGTGTAGTCCGAGCGCGGCACCAGGAACGTCTTGAAGTCGACGATCTGGCCCTCGTCGTTGGAGACCAGCCCGCCGAGGAGCACCCACGAGGCGTGGTCGCAGCCGGAGGAGAAGCTCCAGCGGCCGCTGAGCTGGTAGCCGCCCTCGACGAGGAGCGCCTTGCCTGTCGGTGCGTACGACGAGGAGAGCCGCGTGCTCGTGTCCTCGCCCCACACCGCCTGCTGCGCCTTGTCGTGGAACAGCGCGACCTGCCACGGGTGCACACCGAGCACCGAGGAGACCCAGCCGGTGGAGCCGCAGGCGCTCGCGATCATCCGCACCGCGGTGTAGAAGTCCAGGGGGTCGCTCTCGAGGCCGTCGAACCGCCGGGGCTGCAGCAACCGGAAGAAGCCGCTGGCCTCGAGGTCCTTGATGGACGCCTCGGGGACCACCCGCAGCCGCTCGGCCTCTTCGGCGCGCTCACGGAACTGCGGCAACAGGTCCTGCACCGCGTCGAGGACTGCCTTCGACATCTGTCACTCCAACCGTGCCTGGGGAACGCGGGTGCGTTCCGTCGGGTCAATACTAGAACACGTTCTCGTTTTGCGCGAGGTCTGTCGCGCTCGCTGTCTACACTCCGGAGTCCTGCTCCCGCTTGAGCTCGAGCGCGATGTCGATGAGCTGGTCCTCCTGGCCGCCGATCAGCTTGCGCTCCCCCGCCCGGAGCAGGATCTTGGCGCCGGAGACGCCGTAGCGCTCCGCGGCACGGCCGGCGTGCTTGAGGAAGCTGGAGTAGACGCCGGCGTAGCCCATCATCAGCGTCATCCGGTCCAGCTTGCACTCCTCCGGCATCGCCGGGCGGATCACGTCCTCGGCGGCGTCGACGATGCTGAGGAAGTCGACTCCCGTCTTCCAGCCGAGCTTGTCGCACACGCCGATGAACGCCTCGAGCGGCGTGTTGCCGGCGCCGGCGCCGAAGCGGCGCACGCTGCCGTCGATCTGGGTGGCGCCGGCCCGCGCGGCGATGACGGTGTTGGCCACGCCGAGGCCGAGGTTCTCGTGGCCGTGAAAACCGACAGCAGCCGAGTCCCCGATCTCCGCGACCACGGCGGAGACCCGGTCGGCGGTCTGCTCGAGGACGAGCGCGCCGGCGGAGTCGACGACGTACACGCACTGGCAGCCGGAGTCGACCATGATCCGCGCCTGCTTGGCGAGGACCTCGGGCGGCTGGGTGTGCGCCATCATCAGGAAGCCGACCGTCTCGAGGCCGCGCTCACGGGCGAGCCGGAAGTGCTGCTCGGCGACGTCGGCCTCCGTGCAGTGCGTGGCGATCCGGCAGATCGACCCGCCGTTGTCCTGCGCCGCGAGGATGTCGTCCTTGACGCCGACGCCGGGAAGCATGAGGAAGGCGATCTTGGCGGATCGAGCGGTCTCCGCCGCGATCTTGATCAGCTCCTGCTCGGGAGTCTTGGAGAACCCGTAGTTGAACGAGGAGCCGCCGAGGCCGTCGCCGTGGGTCACCTCGATCACCGGGATGCCGGAGGTGTCGAGGGCCTCGACGATCGAGCGGACCTCCTCCCGCGTGAACTGGTGGCGCTTGTGGTGCGAGCCGTCGCGCAGGCAGGTGTCGGTCAGCCGCAGGTCGAGCTCGTCGGACCAGGTGCGCTCGAGCGTGTTCGGGTCGTTCATCTCAGGCTCCCGGGTTCTGGTCGAGCAGCGAGGTCGCGATGCGGTCGCCGACCTTGGTCGCCGCGGCGGTCATGATGTCGAGGTTGCCGGCGTACGGCGGGAGGAAGTCGCCGGCGCCCTCGACCTCGACGAAGATGCTGATCTTGGTGCGGCCCATCGTGTCGGGGCCGGCGGGGTCGATCTGCGGCTCCTGCAGCAGCCGGTAGCCCGGGACGTACTCCGCGACCGCCGCTGCCATGTCCTTCACCGACTGCACGATCGCGTCCTGGGTGGCGCTGTCGATGTCGGGGGCGACCGCGCAGAAGATCGTGTCGCGCATGATCATCGGCGGCTCGGCGGGGTTGAGGATGATGATCGCCTTGCCGTGGTCGGCCTTGCCGATCGTCTCCACGCCACGCGCGGTGGTCCGGGTGAACTCGTCGATGTTCTGCCGCGTGCCCGGGCCGGCCGACAGCGACGAGACCGAGGCGACGATCTCGGCGTAGCCGACCGGGGTCACCCGCGAGACCGCCGCGACCATCGGGATGGTCGCCTGTCCTCCGCAGGTGATCATGTTGACGTTCGTGGCGCCGACGTGCTCGTCGAGGTTCACCGCCGGGATCACCGCGGGTCCGACGGCGGCGGGCGTGAGGTCGACGGCCCGGATGCCGGCCTCCTCGTAGCGCGGGGCGTACTCCCGGTGCACGTAGGCCGAGGTCGCCTCGAAGACGAGGTCGGGCAGCTCGTCCTGCTTCAGCAGCCAGTCGACGCCCTCGTGGCTGGCCTCGAGGCCAAGGTCGGCGGCCCGCTTCAGCCCCTCGCTCTCCGGGTCGACGCCGATCATCCAGCGCGGCTCGATCGCCTCGGAGCGCAGCAGCTTGTACATCAGGTCCGTACCGATGTTGCCGGACCCGACGATGGCGGCTGTGGCCTTGCGGCCCTTCGTCGTGCTCATGCGTTGCCTCCGTCGGTCGTGAACGACAGCGAGACGCTGCCGAGGCCCTTGAACTCTGCGTGGAAGTCGTCGCCCGGTCGTACGTCGATCGCCCGCGTGCACGACCCCGGCAGGATCACGTGGCCGGCCTCGAGGCGCACCCCGAAGCCGGCGACCTTGCGGGCCAGCCAGGCCACGGCGGTGACCGGGTTGCCGAGGACGGCGTCGGAGCGACCCTCGGCGACCACCTCGTCGTTGCGGGTGAGGGTCGCGTCGATCGCGAGCAGGTCGATGTCGCCGGGCTTGACCCGCTCGGTCCCCAGCACGAAGCCGGCCGACGAGGCGTTGTCGGCGATCGTGTCGACCAGGCCGATCTGCCAGTCGACGATCCGGCTGTCGATCAGCTCGATCGCCGGTGCGACGTACTCGGTGGCGTCGAGGACGTCCTCCTCGGTGCAGCCCTCGCCGGGCAGCGACGCGCCGAGGATGAAGGCGACCTCGACCTCCACGCGTGGGTAGCAGTACCGCGAGACGTCGACCGGGGTGTCCTCGGCGAGCGCCATGTCGGCGAGCAGGTGGCCGTAGTCGGGCTCGTCGACGCCCATCATCTGCTGCATCGCCTCGGACGACAGGCCGACCTTGTGGCCGAGCACCGGCGCCCCCTGCTCCACCCGCTCGCGGATGTTGACCAGTGCGATCTCGTAGGAGTCGACCACGTCCATCGCGGGGTAGCTCTCGGCGAGCGGCCGGATCGGCTTCCGCT
Organism: uncultured Actinomycetota bacterium; assembly: GCA_963700365.1. GTDB lineage: Bacteria > Actinomycetota > Actinomycetes > Propionibacteriales > Nocardioidaceae > Nocardioides_C. The sequence goes on from CAVOXG010000002.1 coordinate 272,068, forward strand.
CGGCCTCGGCGTGCGCGAGCGCGGCGGCCGCCTCGCGGCGTTCCTCATCGGACAGCATCGGCGGACTCCTCCTGGACGGACTCGGCAAGGGAACGACCGGCACGACGGCCGGAGTAGACGCAGTCGGCTATCGACAGCCCACTGACGTAGGAGTTGGAGCAGATGCCGGCGGCGGTCCGCCCCGCGGCGTACAGGCGCGGGACCGCGCTGCCGTCCTCGCGCAGCACCTGACCGGTCCGCTCGTCGACGACGAGGCCGCCGAGCGTCATCGTCGGGCACGGGAAGCTGACCGAGGACCGCACCGAGACGTCGATCAGGGAGTACGGCGGAGTGCCCAGCTGCTGCATCTGGTCGGCGGGCTTGCCCATCGGGTCCTCCGCGCCGGAGCGGACCACGTCGTTGTAGGCGGCGACGCTCCGTTCGGCGGTGTCGGCGTCGATGCCGACCTTCTTCGCGACCTCGGCGACCGTCGGCCCCTCGCTGCGCCCGGAGCCGAACATGGTCAGGGTCTGCAGGCGCTGGAACCAGAGCGTCTGCGCGGGCACCTGCTTCCTGGCCTCGTCGAGGATCTTCCGGTCCACGAGCAGGTGGGCCTGGCCACCGTGCTCGTGGATGACCGCCTCGGCGACGGCGGCGCCGTACAACGCCTCGTTGCAGACCCGTGCGCCGGTCGGGCCGAGGAGCACGCCCTTGGCGAGGGCGGACGGCGGCGTGTAGAAGCGCCAGGCGGAAGCCCGGTCCATGTACTTCGTGGTGCCGCCCGCGGACCGCCCGAGGCGGATGCCGCTGCCGTCGTCGCCGAGCGTGCCGAGCGGCAGCCCCTGGGCGTACGGCGCGGCGTGCTCGCGGACCATCTCGCGGTTGAAGGCGAAGCCCCCGGCCGAGAGGACCACCCCGCGGCGCGCCCGGACCGCCCAACGGCGGCCGTACCTGCGCTCGATCCGCTCGAGCCTGCGACTGAGCGCTTTGCCCGCGGGCCGGTACCAGAGGTTGAGCTTGCCCACCCTCCCCGCCATCCAGCGGTACTGACGGAGCACGGAGGTCGGCGCCCCCTGCACCGTGGAGCAGATGACCCCGATGACGACGCCGGCCTCGTCGGTGACGAGCTCCTCGGCGCGGGTCAGCGGCTGCACCGCGATGTCCCGCTGCTCGACGGCCCTGCGGAGCGGCCCGAAGATCGCCCGGCCCGAGGTGCCCTTGCCCTTGGCGCGGTGCCCGCGCTGTGCCGGGGCGGCCACTGATCGCGCCGGCCCGGACAGCTCGTTGCCGGAGTAGTAGAGGTAGTACTTGTTCGTCGGGTAGGAGGTCTTGTACGGCGCCAGGCTGCCCTCGAACGGCACGCCGTGGGACTCGAGCCAGTCGAGCAGGTCGACCGAGCCCTCGCAGAACGACCGCAGCGTCTCCTCCGACACCGCGCCCGCGGTCTCGTGACGCAGGTAGGCCAGCATCTGCTCGGGGGTGTCCTCCACACCCGCGGCGCGCTGGTGGGACGTGCCGCCACCGGCGTACACGATGCCGCCGCTGATGGCCGTGGCTCCCCCGCCCATGAACCGGTCGAGCACCATGACGTCGGCGCCGCCGTCGGCTGCCTCGATGGCGGCACAGGCACCGGCGGCGCCGAAACCGACGACCACGACGTCCGCCTCGGCGTCCCAGGATGGTTGGGTCACGGCACTCCTCGAAAACTAGAACGCGTTCTCACTTTTCGGGTCTCATCATGCCTGCCACGTCCCTCCGGAGCAAGAGCCGGGAGCCTGTCGAGAGCGATGTGGAACCTGTTACAGTTTTGCCCGCGCGGTCCCGACATCAGGAGGTCACATGCAGAGCCACACCGTCGACGTCGTGGTGGTGGGCGCCGGAGGTGCCGGCATGACCGCGGCGCTCGCCGCGGCCGACCGTGGCCTCGACGCGCTGGTGGTCGAGAAGAGCGCCTGGTTCGGCGGCTCGACCGCCCGCTCCGGCGGCGGGGTGTGGATCCCCAACAACTACGCGCTCCGGGCGGCCGGCGTGCCCGACAGCCTCGAGGACGCCAAGACGTACCTGGCCTCGATCGTCGGCGACGTGGTCCCCGAGACGCGACGCAGCGCTTTCCTCGAGCGCGGGCCGGAGACGCTGGAGTTCGTCCGCGACCACTCCGCCGTGGACTTCATGTGGGTCCCCGAGTACTCCGACTACTACCCCGAGGCTCCCGGCGGCCGCGCGATCGGCCGCAGCGTCGAGCCCAGGCCGGTCAACGGCCGGATCATCGGCGACGAGCTGGCCCGGCTCCACCCGCCCTACGCCAAGGCGCCCGCCGGCATGGTCGTCACCCAGGCCGACTACCGGTGGATGAGCCTGGCGATGCGGACCTTCAAGGGGCCGGTCACCACCCTCAAGATCGTCCTCGGCCGGATGCTCAACCTGCTGCTGCGTCGCCCGATGTACGCCATGGGCGCCGCGCTGATGATCGGGCTGCGCAAGGGACTCCTCGATGCGGACGTCCCGATCTGGTACGACTCCGAGCTGACCGAGCTGGTGCTCGAGGACGGCCGGGTGACCGGCGTACGCCTCGTCCGCGACGGACAGCCCGTGACGGTGCACGCACGGCACGGCGTCGTGCTCGCCAGCGGCGGCTTCGAGAAGAACCTCGAGATGCGCGAGAAGCACCAGCGCTCCCCCATCACCACCGACTGGACCACCGGCGCCGAGAGCAACACCGGCGGCGGCATCACCGCCGGGGTCGCGGCCGGCGCCGACGTCGCCCTCATGGACGACGCCTGGTGGGGGCCGACGATCCCGCTCACGGGCGGACCGTACTTCTGCCTCTCCGAGCGCAACCTGCCCGGCTCGATCATCGTCAACCAGGGCGGGAAGCGCTACGCCAACGAGGCTTCGCCGTACGTCGATGCGGTGCACGCGATGTACGACGGGGAGGCGGCGACCGGCGTCCCACACGTGCCCTCGTGGATGATCCTCGACCAGCGCTACCGCAACCGCTACCTCTTCGCGGGGCTCGGCCCCCGCCAGCCCTTCCCGGGCCGTTGGTACAAGCACGGCACCCTGTTCAAGAGCGACACCGTGGAAGGCCTCGCCGAGCAGATCGGCGTCGACCCGGCAGGGCTCGCCGAGACGGTGGGCCGCTTCAACGACATGGCGCGCAGCGGCGTCGACACCGACTTCCACCGCGGCGACAGCGCCTACGACAAGTACTACGGGGACCCGACGAACAAGCCCAACCCGTGCCTCGGCGTCATCGACCAGGCGCCGTTCTACGCCGTGAAGATCGTGCCCGGCGACCTCGGGACGAAGGGCGGCATCGTCACCGACGAGAGGGGCCGCGCCCTGCGGCCGGACGGCTCGGCCATCGACGGCCTCTACGCGGCCGGCAACGCGTCGGCCGCCGTCATGGGCCACACCTACGCCGGCGCCGGGTCCACGATCGGCCCGGCGATGGTGTTCGGCTACCTCGCGGCGCTCGACATCGCCGAGCGCGCGAGCGGCGCCCCGTCCGTCCCGTCCACCACCGAGAAGGCGAGCTGACATGCCGATCGACCCCGACAAGGCCATCGGTGCGGAGCTTCCCGAGCGCAGCTTCGAGTGGACCGCGTCCGACGTGCTGCTCTACCACCTCGGGGTGGGGGCCGGTTCGAGGCCGGGCGACCAGACCGATCCGAAGGCGCTGCGCTACACGCTCGACGACGACAACCTGCAGGTGCTGCCGTCCTTCGGCATCGTCGCGCCGACCTTCCACGAGACGGAGGCCCCGAGCCTCGACCTCCCGGGCTGCGACATCAACCTCGCCCACGTCCTCCACGGCAGCCAGGAGATCGTCGTGCACCGGCCCCTGCCGACTGCGGCGAGGGCCACGGTGCGCACCAGGATCAGCGAGGTGTGGGACAAGGGCAAGGCCGCGGTGATCGTCCAGGAGGGCGAGGCGGTCGACGAGCGCGGCGAGCCGCTGTTCACCACCCGGTCGAGCATCTTCGTGCGGGGCGAGGGCGGCTGGGGCGGCGACCGCGGCCCTTCGACGAAGGTCGAGCTGCCCGAGCGTTTGCCGGATGCCGACGTGTCGTACACCACGACTCCGCACCAGGCCATGCTCTACCGGCTCTGCGGCGACCGGAACCCGCTGCACGCGGATCCGGGGTTCGCCGAGGCAGCCGGCTTCCCGGCGCCGATCCTGCACGGCCTGTGCTCCTACGGCATCGTGCTGCGCACCGTCGTCGACGCGCTCCTCGGCGCCGACACGGCCGCGGTTCGGGGCTTCAACGCACGCTTCGCCGGCGTGGTGTTCCCGGGTGAGACCATCCGTGTGCGGGCGTGGGACGAGGGCGAGAGAGTCGTGATCTCGGCCACCATCGCGAGCGACGACCCCGGGCGTGACAACGCCCCGGTTCTGGCCGACGCGGTGCTCACCAAGGCCTGAGCGGCCGTCCCCCGTCTAGTCATTCGGCTTTGGTGAGCCCGATCGTCTGTTTACCCTGGATGCGCCCTGCGTCCCGGCGGGGCGCCGTGCCGGAGCAACGCCGAGTCCTGCCCCGCATCCGGTCGGCTACATCGAGTGACAATCAGGGGCAGGAGCGGGGGACCCAAGTCTCCACGGTCTGACAAGACCTCGGGGTGAAGCCTCACCGCCGTCCGCGGCACGAGGCCGGGCAAACCTTTCCGCCCGAACCCGACAGCTGACCTCGCAGGCGTACGAGAGGTCTGGTTGTCATGCGCTCACGCATGTTCCTGGCGACGCTCGTCGCCCTCATCTCCGCCCTTGCCCCGGCCATGGTCGCCTCCCCCGCGGAGGCCGCCTCGCTGCGCACCTGGAAGCGCCTCGCGCAGTGCGAGTCGGGCCTTCGCTGGCACATCAACACCGGCAACGGCTACTACGGCGGCCTCCAGTTCAGCTCCTCCACCTGGAAGGGCTTCGGAGGCCGGAAGTTCGCCCCCAACGCTCACCGCGCCACGCGCAGCGAGCAGATCAAGATCGCCGAGAAGGTTCGCCGCGCCCAGGGCTGGGGCGCCTGGCCGGCCTGCACGGAGAAGATCGGTCTGCGCTAGGCCACCGAGCCCTCCTCGGGGTGGCGGGGTCGTGGGAAACTGCAACTTGTTCTAGGGTTGCGGTGGGACCACGCCGCAACCCTGAGGAGGGACTCGTGACCACTCGGGCGATGCGCCGGTCCGCCGTGCGCAGAGCAGTGCCGCTGCCCTCGACGAGGGTCCCGGAGGGCCGGGTCGTCGAGCTCCCCGGCCGCGGGTCGACGTACGTGACAGACACCCCCGGCCCGCCGGGAGCCCCGACGCTCCTGCTGCTCCACGCAGTGGGCTGCACGGGCCTGCTCACGTGGTTCCCCGCGATCCCGGAGCTCACCAAGCGCTTCCGCGTCGTGACGCTCGACCAGCGCTGGCACGGTCAGGGCATCATGTCGGAGGACTTCTCCCTCTACGACTGCGCCGACGACGCCGCCGCCCTGATCGACCTGCTCGGGCTCGAGGACGTCATCGTCGGCGGCTACTCGATGGGCTCGATCATCGCGCAGCGCGTGTGGCGCCAGCACCCTCACCTCGTGTCCGGCCTCGTGCTGGGGGCCACCACCGACCGTTTCCGCACCTCGCCCACGGAGATGCTGTTCTTCCAGTCGATGGCGTTGTCGATGGGCGTCCTGCGGGGGTTGGCGCAGTCGCGGACCGTGCGGGCGGCGGGCCGGAGCGCGGCGCGGATGCTCGACATCGACCGTCCGGGCGACCTGCACGACTGGGCCCTCGCGGAGTTCCGCAAGACGAGCCCCTGGGCCGTGGCCCAGGCCGTCGCCGCCCTCGGACGCCACCACTCGACGCCGTGGCTACGGCGCATCGACGTGCCGACGGCGGTGGTCGTCATGGGCAGGGACCGGGTGATCCCCGCCGACCGCCAGCGGGCGCTGGCCCGACGGATCCCCGCCGCGACCTGCCACGAGGTGGACACCGGCCACGCCGGCTGCGTGCTGGCGGCCGAGGCGTTCGTGCCGGTGCTCCTCGAGGCGTGCGCCTCAGTTGCGGCGCGACTTCGCGACAGGCAGCGCGTCGAGCGCCGCCTCGAGCTCTGAGGGGATGTGCTCGGCGAGGTCCCACACGGCCGGCGCCAGCTCACGGCAGGCGAGCAGGCCGACGTTCATCCGGCCGTTGTTCGACATCACGGTGATGTTCAGCCCGGCGCCGTGGAAGACCGGCCCGAGCGGGTAGAGCGCCTCGATCCGGGCGCCCATGAAGTACACCGGGACGGGTGGACCCGGCACGTTGGAGACCACGAGGTTGTGCACGACCGGGTGCCGCTCGGCGAGCCGCAGCCGCGAGTACACGCGCACCGCCAGGCCGAACGTCCGCGGGGCGGCGAACTGTGCCCAGTCCTGGAGCGTGTCCGCGTCGATCGCGTGATGGTGCTCCTTGACGTCTGAGTTCGTCTCGGCGATCGCCGCGATCCGCTCCAGCGGGTCCTCGATGTCGGTGAAGAGCTTGGCGAACATGCCCGACACCTTGTTGCTGCCGCGGTCGTGCCGGGACTTGCCGTGCACCGAGACCGGCACCATGGCCACCAGCGAGCTCGACGGAAGCTCGCCCCGGTCCTCCAGGTAGCGGCGCAGGGCTCCACCGACGACACCGAGCACCACGTCGTTCACCGTCGCCCCCGTGGCCTTCTTGACGCGCTTGACGTCGTCGAGGTCGAAGTCGGCAAATGCTGCGGAGCGGTGCCCGGTGACGGTGCCGTTGAACGACGTACGCGGAGCCGTGAACGGAGCCGGCATCGCCGTGCCCTTCGCGGCGCGGCCGATCCAGTTCGTGACGATGCCGCCGAGGGGAAGGACGAGCTTGGCGAGCTCGATGGGCCTCGTGGCGGCTGAGACCACACCCCGCGCAGCGAGCTCGAGGTCGCTCGGCACCCGCTCGTGATCGGGCTCGTCGGCCGGGACCGGCGGGGCCTCGGCCTCGAGGCTGCACAGGTCCGAGATGAGGTTGGCGCCGGAGACCCCGTCGACCGTGGCGTGGTGCATCTTCGTGAACACCGCGATCTGGCCGTTGGCCAGGCCCTCGATCACCCACATCTCCCACAGCGGACGCGAGCGGTCGAGCGGGATGCCGGCGAGGTGGCCGACGATCTCGGCGAGCTCCTCCCGGCCGCCGGGGGCCGGCACCGCGAGCCGGTGCACGTGGCGGTCGATGTCGAAGCGGTCGTCCACCACCCACACCGGGTGGTCCAGGTGCAACGGCACGGTGTGCAGGGTGCGCAGGAACTCCGGCATCACCCGGATCCGGCGGTTGATCCCGGCCTTCAGCGACTCGAAGGAGTACTCCTCGGGCATCGTCTCCGGGGAGATCATCACCACGCCGCACACGTGCAGCAGCTGAGTCGAGGACTCGAGGTAGAGGAAGCTCGCGTCGAGCCCGCTGAGTCGGTTCATGCCACCCATGGTACGCCGTTTCTATAACACGTTCTATTTTGACTACACTGGCCGCATGTCGGACCGCTTCCTGCGACGCCAGCTGCTCACCGCCGCCCTCACCGCAAACGCCCTGCACCCCGTCCCCGGTTTCCGGGCCGGCATCCCGGCCATGTTCGGCGGCTGGCTCACGACGCGAGCTCGCCCCCCACCTGGCCGTCGCCACGGTGGCCGACACCCTCGCTGAGATAACGCTCCGGCGGCGCAGAGGTCACGTCTCGAAGGCCGGGGTGGGCCTCGCTACCGCGAGTGTCACGGGCCTGTCGTACCTCATCCGCCAGTCCCAGCAGGCGAAGGACGACGTCGACGGGGCTCTGCGCGCGGCGCTCGGCCCGGGCTACCTGGACGACCTGACGGCGGTGCACACCGACGTGGACATGGCCACCCCGTGGCGGCAGCTCGCGATGCCGTTCCGGATGCAGAACCCCGAGGTCGAGGTCATCAAGGACGTCACGTACGCCGGGCGAGGCAGCCGTCGGGGCCTGCTCGACGTCTACCGGCGCGCCGGCACGCCGGTCTCCGGCGCACCCGTCCTGCTGCAGGTCCACGGTGGCGGCTGGACCATCGGCAACAAGGACCAGCAGGGCATCCCCCTGATGCTGCACATGGCTGCCCGGGGCTGGGTGTGCGTGGCGATCAACTACCGGCTCAGCCCGCGCCATGCCTTCCCGACCCATCTCGTGGACGTGAAGCGGTCGATCGCGTGGATCCGGAAGAACATCGAGGAGTACGGCGGCGACCCGTCGTACATCGCCATCACCGGCGGCTCCGCCGGCGGCCACCTCACCGCGCTGGCGGCGCTCACACCGAACGACCCGGAGTACCAGCCCGGCTTCGAGGACGCCGACACCACGCTGCAGGCCGCCGTCCCCTTCTACGGCGTCTACGACTTCGCCGGCGCCACGGGTGACCGGCGGGCGGTCCAGATGCGCGACGCCTTCCTCGGCCCGCGCGTCCTGAAGAAGGACCCGCGCAGCCACCTCGCGGAGTTCGAGAAGGCCTCCCCCCTGCTCCGCGTGAACACCGACGCCCCGCCGTTCTTCGTCATCCACGGGACGCACGACACCCTCGTGCCCAGTCGTCCAGGCACGTCACTTCGTGCGCCGGCTGCGCGAGGCGACCGCAAGTCCCGTGGCCTACGCCGAGCTGCCCGGGACGCAGCACGCGTTCGACGTCTTCCCGTCGATCCGCAGCGCCCACGTGACCCGCGGCGTGGATCGCTTCCTGCGCTGGAACTACGCGCACCGGAAGGACGCCACTGCCCGCGGGTGACCCCACCGCGGGTCAGGAGCGGGGCAGGCCGAGGATGCGTTCGGCGGCCACGTTGCGGAGCACCTGCGTGGTTCCGCCGGCGATGCTGAGGCAACGGGTGAGCAGCAGCTCGTGCAGGGCTGCCCGCGCCTCGTCGCCGTCCCCGCCGACATCGGCCACGAGCGCCTCGGGCCCGAGCAGCTCGTAGGCGAGCTCGGCGGCCTCCTGCCGGTGCCGGACACCGACCAGCTTCTGGACGCTGGACTCGGCGCCCGGTCCCTGGCCGGCCAGCGATCGCAGGGTGGACCGGGCGCCGAGCATGGTGACGGTCACGGCATCGGCGACGGCCGCCCCCACGCGCAGTCGCGTGGCCGACGTCAACGGGTCGGCCGGGTCGGCGCGACGGAGCACGCCGAGGGCGCGCTCGACGTTCACCCCGAGCGAGGAGCCGCTCATCGCGACCCGCTCGTTGGCGAGCGTCGTACGGGCGAGCCTCCACCCGTCGTCGACCTCGCCGACGACCATCTCGTCGGGGACCACGACCCCGTCCAGGAAGACCTCGTTGAACACCGCCTCGCCGGTGATCTCGCGCAGCGGCCGGACGTCGATCCCCTCGCTGCGCATGTCGAGGAGGAAGTACGTGATCCCCTTGTGCTGCGGTGCGTCGGGGTTGGTGCGCGCCAGGCAGATCGCCCAGTCGGCCTCCTTGGCCAGCGACGTCCACACCTTCTGGCCCGAGATCCGCCAGCCGCTCTCGACCCGCTCCGCCTTCGTCCGCAGGGAGGCCAGGTCCGACCCGGCGCCGGGTTCGCTGAACAGCTGGCACCAGACGATCTCCCCGCGCAGCGTCGCGGGGACGAAGCGCTCCTGCTGCTCCGGCGTGCCGTGGGCCAGGATCGTCGGGACCGCCCAGGCGCCGATGCCCAGGCCCGGCCGCTCGACACCGGCCGCGGTCAGCTCCTCGTCGATCACGAGCTGCTCGCGGGGACCGGATCCGCGACCGAACGGCGCGGGCCAGTGCGGCATCAGGAGGCCGGTCTCCACGAGAGCGGTACGACGGTCGCTCCCCCGCGCCGAGGCAACCCGGTCGACGTCGCCACGGATCGACGCGCGGACCGACTCGGCCTCCTCGCCGAGCTCGATCTGCGGGGAGCGGCGTGCGCCGTCGAGGGCCAGGTCGGTCACCTCGACACGCAGACGGTCGGTGCCGCCGAGGAGCTGCCGGGTGCCGAGGGCGCGCCGCAGGTACAGGTGGGCGTCGTGCTCCCAGGTGAACCCGATCCCGCCGAGCACCTGGATGCAGTCCTTGGCGTTCTCCACCGCCGCGTCGAGAGCCACGGCACCGGCCACCCGGGCGGCGAACCGCAGCTGGTCGCCGCCCGCGGCATGGGCCGAGGCCGCGTCCCAGGCGGCAGCGGTTGCCGACTCCGCACGCTCGAGCATCTCGGCGCACAGGTGCTTGATCGCCTGGAAGGACCCGATCTTGCGGCCGAACTGCTCGCGGACGCGGGCGTACTCCACCGCCGTGCTCAGCGTCCACCGCGCGACCCCCGCCGCCTCCGCCGCTGCCAGCACGAGCAGCAGGTCGCGCACGTGCCCCGCCGGGACCTCGACCCGCGCGTCCGACTCGACCGGGACCCCGTCGAGCCGCACCGAGCCGACGGTCCGTGTGAGGTCCGGGCCCTGTGCGGCCTCGTCGATGCCCACCCCCGCGGCTTCCGCCGGGACCAGGTGCCAGGTCTCGTTCCCGGACCCGGCGCCGCGCGAGCCCACCAGCAGGTGCGTCGCCGTCCCTGCGTCGGCGACGACCAGCACGTGCCCGGAGACCGACCCGTCGTCGCTCCGCAGGTCCGACGCCGACGGAGCCAGCCCGACGCGCACCGACCCGTCGCAGATCCCGGGCAGGAACCGCTTGCCGGCCGCGCTGTCCGCCTGCTCGGCCAGGAGTGCCGCGGCCACCGCGGTGGACAGCAGCGGTCCCGGCACCATCCCCGCCGCGGCGGCCTCCAGCGCGCAGGCCAGGTCGACCAGGGAGCCACCCGCGCCACCGGCGGACTCCGGCACCCCGATCCCGAGCACGCCGAGGTCCGCCAGCTCCGACCACCGGGCCAGCAGCTCCGCGGACGGCTTGCCCTCGGCGCCGCGCACCTGCTCGGCGAACCCGCGGTCCGCCGCCCACTCCGCCAGCGACGAGGCGAGCGCAGCTTGCTCCTCGGTCAGTCCGATCGACACGGGGGACTCCTTCGGCAGAGGTAGAACGTGTTTCAATACTGCCACGGATACGCTGACGCGCGCACGCCCCCGACCGAGGAACGAACCGTGACTCCCCAGGACTCCCCCAGCCCGCAGACCGGCGCCATGCCCGAGGACCTGCTCGAGCACGCGCTGGCGGCGAAGGGCTTCATGCCGCTCGACGAGGGAGACCTCCTGCACCGGCTCGCCAGGCAGCGGCTGCCGCACGGGCCCGTCCTCGAGGTCGGCACCTACTGCGGGAAGTCGGCCGTCTATCTCGGCGCCGCCGCGCGCGAGGTGGGCGGCACGGTCTTCACCGTCGACCACCACCGCGGCTCGGAGGAGAACCAGGAGGGCTGGGAGTACCACGACGCCACCCTCGTGGACCCCGAGGTCGGCAAGCTCGACACCCTCGGCCACTTCCGCCGGACCATAGCCACGGCCGGACTCGAGGAGCAGGTCGTCGCCATCGTCGGCAGGTCCACGACCGTCTCCGCCCACTGGCGCACGCCCCTGTCGCTGCTCTTCATCGACGGCGGCCACACCGACGAGCACGCCACGAACGACTACGAGGGCTGGGGTCGCTGGGTGGCCAACGGGGGCCTGATGGTGGTGCACGACGTCTTCCCGGACCCGGCCGACGGCGGCCAGGCGCCGTACCGGATCTACCTCCGGGCGCTCGAGAGCGGCGACTTCGAGGAGACCGGGCACCTGGGCTCGCTGCGCGCGCTGACCCGGGTGCACGGCGAGGCCGGCGACCCGGTCAGGTGACCCGAGCGCCTCGGACGTCCACCGGCACGCAGCCGCACTCGAGGCCGATCTCGGTGAAGCCGCGCGGTAGCGACTCGCCGCGGAAGATGCCCGAGCCGGGAGTCGTGCACGACAGCGCGTCCACGGCGAGTACGACGGACGCCGCGGTCCACGAGCTGCACTCGATCGGCCACCGGGCGTCGTCGGCGAAGACGTAACCGGTCCAGTACGACCCGTCGTCGTCCCGCAGGTGCTGCATGGCGGCCAGCAGGTCGAACGCCCGCTGCCGCTCCCCCATCGCGTCGAGGGACAGCACCAGCTCGCACGTCTCGGCCCCGGTGACCCAGGGCCGGTCGTCCACGCAGCGGATGCCGAGGCCGTCGACCACGAAGTCGTCCCAGCGGTCCTTGACCCGCGTGGCGGCCAGCCCGTCGCGGACCGCGCCGCCGAGGATCGGGTAGTACCAGTCCATGGAGTAGCGCGTGCTTGGCGTCGAACCGGTCCTCGTGCTCGCGCAGCGCGTGGCCGAGCCGGCCGGCGGCCAGCTCCCACTCCGGCATCGGCTCGTCGAGCAGCTCGCTCAGCGCGACGCCGCAGGCCAGCGCGTGGTAGATGCTCGAGCTCCCCGCGACGAGCGCGGTGTCCATGGCCTCGCCGCGGGCGTTGGCCGCCCAGGCGATGCCGCCGAAGGGCAGCTGGAGGGCGGTGACGAGGTCGAGTGCCCGTCGCACGACCGGCCACGCCCGTCGTACGAACGCCTCGTCCTGCCGGACCAGCCAGTGGTGCCAGACACCGACCGCCAGGTAGGCGGTCATGTTGGTGTCCGTGCCGGCGTCGTCGGTCCGCCCGTTGGTGATCTTCATCGGCCAGGAGCCGTCGGCCCGCTGCGTGCGGAACAGCCAGTCGTACGCCCGCTCCGCGGCCTCGACCTCACCGCCGACGAGCAGCGCCATCGCGCACTCGACGTGGTCCCAGGTGTCGGTGTGCCCGCCCCGGAACCACGGGATCGCACCCGACGGCTCCTGCACCCGCGCGATCGCGGCCGCGGTCCGCCGGACGTCCTGGACGCTCAGCAGGTCGGGGATGCTCGGGATCTCGGCGCTCACGGGCAGCCTCAGGGCTTGGTCAGGTAGAGCACCATGCTCTTGCCGATGACCGGGTTGAGCAGCTGCTCGGCGGTCCGGGTCAGCCAGGGGCGCTTCATGATGTCCCAGACCAGGAGCCGGTGGTACGTCTTGGGCAGCACGTGGTCGTTGTTCTCGACGCCGACCGCGCACTTGAGCCACCAGTACGGCGCGTGCAGTGCGTGTGCGTGCTCCTTGCCGGTGAAGGTCATCCCAGCGCCTTCGAGCTTCGCGACGAGCTCGTCGCCGGTGTAGATCCGGACGTGGCCGCCCTCGACCTCGTGGTACTCGTCCGACAGCGCCCAGCAGATCTTCTCGGGCAACCAGCGCGGCACGGTCACCGACATCGTGCCGCCCGGGCGCAGCACCCGGACCAGCTCGGCGATGGCGGCCTCGTCGTCGGGGATGTGCTCGAGGACCTCGGCGGCCACCACCCGGTCGAACTCGCCGTCGGCGAAGGGCAGCGCGAGCGCGTCGCCCTGCTTGACGTCGGCGTCCGCGCCGTCGGGCACTTCACCCTCGGCGCGCATCGCGGCGAACATGTCGGAGACGGCCGAGAGCTCGTCGGCGTCCTGGTCGAAGGCGATCACGTCGGTGCCGCGGCGGTACAGCTCGAAGGCGTGGCGGCCAGCGCCGCAGCCCATGTCGAGGACGCGGTCCCCCGCCTGGACGCCGAGACGGTCGAAGTCAACGGTCAGCACTGGTCAGCTCTCCTTGGTGTTCGTCTCGTCGATGGCCCGCTGGAAGGCCTCTGCGGTGGCCTCGGCCACCGCGCGCCAGCTGAACTTCTCCAGGGCGCGCTGCCGGCCGGCCGCCCCCATCCGGTGCCGCCGCTCGGGGTCGTCGAGCAGGGCCTCGAGCGCCGCCGCGAGCTCGCCGACGTCGCCGGGGGTCACGAGGTCGGCGCAGACGCCGTCCTCACCGACCACCTCGGGTATGGCGCCGGCGCGGCTGACCACGAGCGGCGTGCCGCAGGCCATCGCCTCGACGGTCGGCAGCGAGAACCCTTCGTAGAGCGAGGGAACGCAGGCGATCTCCGCCGAGCCCACGACCTCGGCGAGCTCGGTGTCGCTGAGGCCGCTGACGAACCGGACGCTGTCCTTGATCGCGAGCCGGTCGATGAGCTGCTCGGTGCGCCCGCCGGGCTTGGGCCGGGTGATGAGCAGCAGCTCGATGTCCCGCTCGGTGCGCAGCTTGGCGAACGCCTCGAGCAGCGTGGCGACACCCTTCATCGGGGTGTCCGCGCTGGCCATCGCGACGATGCGGCCCGGGACGCGCGGGTCCTGGTAGTGCTGGAAGACCTCCGGCTCGACGCCGAGCGGGATCACCTCGATCTGGTCGGGCGAGACCCCGAAGTCCGCGGCGATGTCACGGGCGGACGACTTGGAGACGGTCAGCACGTGCTTCATCCGGCGGGCCACCCGGCCCTGCATGGTGAGGAAGCCGTACCACCGCCAGGTCGAGATCTTCTTGCGGCCGCGCGCGTTGCTCATGTCCACGCGCCGGTCGAAGGTGATCGGGTGGTGGATCGTGGCGACCAGGGGGATGCCGGTGCGTGCGAGGTCGAGCAGCCCGTAGCCGAGGGTCTGGTTGTCGTGCACGACGTCGAAGTCGCTGAGGCGCTTCTTCAGCACGCGCGCGGCGCGGAGGCTGAACGTCAGCGGCTCCGGGAAGCCCGCGGTGTACATCGTGGCGACCTCGAGCACGTCGACGGCGTCACGGATCTCGCTGGGCTTCGGGGTGCGGAACGGGTCCGGCTCGCGGTAGAGGTCGAGGCTGGGGAGCTTGGTGAGCCTGACCCCCGGGTCGAGCTCGGGGTAGGGCTGGCCCGAGAAGACCTCGACGTCGTGGCCGAGCGCGACCAGCTCACGGCTCAGGTGCCTGACGTACACCCCCTGGCCACCGCAGTGCGGTTTGCTGCGGTAGGACAGCAAGGCGATACGCACGTTTGACCTCCAAGAACATGGGAAAATGCGGGTGGAACGTGTTTCGATTCGACGGTTGGCCGGTGTTAGCCTACGTGTACGGAGAGCCTGGACCGTGCCGGTGCTCACTCCAACGAGACAACCGGGACAAAGCGACGGGAGCACCACCGTGAGCAGCATGAACTCGTTGACCTTCGAGGAGCTCGGCTCCGCGGCGCAGCGAGATCGCCGGAAGCGAATCCTCGACGCCACGATCGCGCTGGCCTCCAAGGGCGGGTTCGACGCCGTCCAGATGCGCGCCGTGGCCGAGCGGGCCGACGTCGCCCTCGGCACCCTCTACCGGTACTTCCCGTCCAAGATCCACCTGCTCGTCTCCGCGCTCGCGCGTGAGTTCGAGCAGGCGAACACCAACTTCGACCGCAAGCCGGTCCCCGGCGACACGACGGCCGACCGCGTGATGTACGTCCTCAGCCGGACCACCCGCGCCCTGCAGCGCGACCCGAACCTCACCGAGGCCCTGACCCGCGCGTTCATGTTCGCCGACGCCTCGGTGGCCACCGAGATCCACGTGGTCGGCATG
Organism: uncultured Actinomycetota bacterium; assembly: GCA_963700365.1. Lineage (GTDB taxonomy): Bacteria > Actinomycetota > Actinomycetes > Propionibacteriales > Nocardioidaceae > Nocardioides_C. Next base: position 287,375 of record CAVOXG010000002.1, read on the forward strand.
CAGGTGACCCGGATGCTGATGCGGGCCATGCACGACCCGGAGTCGACGAGCACCGACGTCGAGCCCACCGAGGAGGACATCGCGATCGCCAAGGTGATCGGCGACGTGTGGCTCGCCAGCCTGGTGCAGTGGGTGACCGGCCGCGCGTCGGCGGCCGATGTCAGCAAGTCCATGGACGTCGCCGTCCGCCTGCTGCTGCGCGACTGACCTAGCCACCGTAGGCGTGGGTGGCGGTGGCGCCGCCGTCGCAGACGAACTCCGCACCGGTGCAGTAGCGGCTCTCCTCGCTCGCCAGGAAGAGGTAGACCCCGGCCACGTCCTCCGGCTGGCCGACCCGCTTGAGGGCGACCTTGCTGCCGCCCCACTCCAGGCCCTCCTCGCCGGCGAAGTCGCGGATCATCCCGGTGTCGATCATCCCGGGGTGCACGGAGTTGACCCGGATCCCCTTGGGCCCGAGCTCCATCGCCGCCGACTTCGTCATGCCCCGGATCGCGAACTTGCTCGCGGTGTAGGCGACGAGCAGCGGCATGCCGCCGAGGCCCTCGATGGATGAGGAGTTCACGATCGAGCCGCCACCGCGCTCGGCCATGTGGTCGGCCACCGAGCGCATGCCGAGGAAGGTGCCGATCTGGTTGATCCGGATGACCCGCTCGTACTCCTCGAGCGAGGTCTTGGTGAGCTCGCTGAACAGCAGCACGCCGGCGTTGTTCACCAGCACGTCGACGCCGCCGAAGGTCTCGACCGCCTCCGCGACCGCGCTCTCCCAGTCGGCCTCGCTGGTGACGTCGAGGTGCCGGTAGTACGCCGACTCCCCCAGCTCGTCGGCGAGGGCCTTGCCCGCATCGTCGGCGATGTCGGCGATCACGACCTTGGCACCCTCGGCGACGAAGGCACGTGCGGCTGCCGCGCCCTGGCCCTGGGCGGCGCCGGTGACCAGCGCGACCTTGCCCGCGAGACGTCCTGTGCTGCTCATGTGTGTTCCCTTTCGATGTCGATCGCCATCACGCTGTCGGCCGCGAACCCTTTGGCGGGATCACGGTCGGAGAAGTAGCTGCCGACCTGCTTGTCGAGGTCGGCGAGGTCCCACGTCGCCCCCGGCGCGTCGAAGCGCTGCTCGACGACGGGGGCGGCCAGCAGGGCCACCATGCCGCCGTACACCACGAACACCTGGCCGGTGATCTGCTCCGCCGCCGGGGAGGCGAGGTAGGCCACGAGCGGTGCGACGTGCTCCGCGGAGAGCGGGTCGATGCCCTGGTCGGGGGCGTCGCCGAAGACGTTCTCGGTCATCGCGGTGCGCGCACGGGGGCAGATCGCGTTGGCCCGCACGCCCATCCGCCCGAACCCACGGGCAGCGGAGAGGGTCAGCGCGGTGATCCCACCCTTGGCCGCGGCGTAGTTGGCCTGGCCCGGTGAGCCGATGAGGAACGCCTCGGACGCGGTGTTCACCAGGCGGCCGTACACCGGCTCGCCGGTCGCCTTCGACACCGATCGCCAGTGCGCACCGGCATTGCGGGACAGCAGGAAGTGACCGCGCAGGTGCACCTTGATGACGAGGTCCCAGTCCTCGTCGGTCATGTTGAACAGCATCTTGTCGCGCAGCACGCCGGCGTTGTTCACCACGATGTCCAGGCTGCCGAGGTCGTCGACGGCCGTGGCCACGAGCGCGTCGGCCGTGGCCCGCTCCCCCACGTCACCGGGGACGACGACGGCCTCGCCACCCCGCGAGCGGATCTCCTCGGCAGCCTCGTCGGCGGCGCCGGGCAGGTCGTTGAGCACGACCCGGGCGCCGGCATCGGCCAGCGCGACCGCCTCGGCCCGGCCGAGCCCGGCTCCCGCTCCGGTGACGATCGCGACGCGGCCGTCGAGGGACAGGGGGTCGGTCATCAGGCGTTCCTCTCGATCCGGAGCGCGTTGCGGGGGCAGGAGTCGACCGCCTGACTTGATCCGCGACTCGTTCTCCGTGGTCACGTCGGTCTTCAGCAGGTGCAGGTTGTCGTCGTCGTCGAGGTCGAAGGTCTCGGGCGCGATGCCGACGCAGATGCCGTTGGCCTCACACAGGTCGTAGTCGACGGCCACCTGGCCGATCACGTCGCTCATCAGCTTCTCCTCATCCTTGGTCGAGCATCTTGCGGTGGTCCCACGAGGCGGTCTTCTCCGGTACGACGACCACCCCGACGCGCTTGCGCACCTGCCGCTCCACCTCGTCGCGGCCGATGTCGCCGAGGTCGGCGCCGTCCACCATCCGGGAGGCCACCCGTGTGCCGATCGCCCGGATCCCGGCCTCGTCGGTGACGAGCTCCGCCTTCCCTTGGATCGACACACCGCGCAGCTCGAAGTAGTCGTCGCCGGTCTCGACCAGGCAGGTGATCCGGGGGTCGCGCTGGAGGTTCTTGATCTTCTGGGACCGGCCGTAGGTCCAGAACACGATCTGTCCGTCCCGGACGACGTAGAACAGCGTCGTCAGGTGCGGTGAGCCGTCGGCGTTGACCGTGGCGACCTGGACCTTCTTGGACTCCTCCAGGAACTCCGCGACCTCGTCGTCGCTCATCCTGACCAGGTCTCTGCCCTTGCTGCCCACCGGCTCACGCCTCCTTCTCGTGGGCGGCGACGAGCGGGGTGTCGACGCCGATCTCGCCCGTCTTCAGCGAGCCGCCGGGGTTTCCGAGCGGCTCGTCGCGGCCCGGCAGGGCGGTGTCGAAGAAGGCGGCGTTGTCGGCGAGGAAGCCGCTGCCGCCGTCCCCCGCCCGGTCGTTGCCCACCGCGGAGACGGGGCAGACGTGCTCGCAGTAGCCACAGTCGATGCACTCGACCGGGTTGATGTAGGCCTTCCGCTCGCCCTCGTAGATGCAGTCCACGGGGCACTCCTCGACGCAGGAGCGGTCGAGGACGTCGATGCAGTCGGCGCCGATGAAGTAGGTCAAGAGCCCTCCCTTTCGGTCGAGTGTCCGGGGAAGAGGCTCTTGCCCGGGTCGATCTCGACGGCGGCGTTGTTCACGGCCGTCGCCACCTCGCCGAACCCGACCGCGATCAGCCGCACCTTGCCGGGGTACTCGGTGATGTCGCCCGCGGCGTAGACCCGGGGCAGGTTGGTGCGCATCGTCGGGTCCACGACGACGTGCCGGTTGTCGACCTCGATCCCCCACTGCGTCAGCGGCCCGAGGTCGGCCAGGAAGCCCAGCGCGGCGACGACCTCCTGCGCCTTGACCCGCTCGACCTCCTTCGTCTCCAGGTCGGCGATGTCGACCGCCTCGAGGTCGGTGTCGCCGACCAGCGCGGCGACGTTGGCCTTGGTGCGGACGCTGACCGACGAGGCGAGCACGGCGTCGACGGTGGCCTGGTGGGCGCGGAAGGTGTCCCTGCGGTGCACGAGCGTCACCGATCTCGCCACGGGCTCGAGGTGCAGCGCCCAGTCGAAGGCGCTGTCACCACCGCCGACCACGACCACGTCGCGATCGACGTACGCGTCGAAGGACGGCACGAAGAAGCTGACGTGCCCACCGTCCCAGCCCTGCGCGGCGGGCAGCGGACGCGGCGTGAACGTGCCGATGCCCGCGGTCAGGACCACTGCCTTCGCCGAGACGACGGTGCCGTCGTCGAGGCCGACCCGGACACCGGCGTCGTCCTGGCTCAGGGTGGTCGCGGTGCGGCCGAGGAGGTACGTCGGACCGGCGGACGCCGCCTGCTCGGCCAGGTGCGCGACGAGGTCACGCCCCTTGACGGCCGGGAATCCCGCGACGTCGTGGATCAGCTTCTCGGGGTACATCGCGGAGATCTGGCCACCGAGCTCCGGGAGCGAGTCGACGACGGCGACGCTGAGCCCGCGGAAGCCCGCGTAGTAGGTCCCGAACAGGCCGGCGGGTCCGGCGCCGACGATGAGGAGGTCGACAGCGAGAGGCACCTCGGACACGCACTCACTCCTCACCGGGCCACGCTCAACTAAGTGGAACGTGTTCTAGTTTAGGGCCAGGCGGGCCGGTTGACCAGCCCCCGCGGCGTCAGAGCGCCTCGATGTCGGAGACCAGCCAGCCGCCCTCGGGGTCACGCACGAGCGTCACCTCCACGCGGTTGAGGTCCACGCGAGGCTCGGCCACCTGCTTGCCGGTGGTGGTCTGGTTGACGAAGAGGAGCGCGCGCACCTCGTCGGCCTCTGCTTCCACGACCGAGGAGGCAACCACCTCCGCCTTCACGACCGACTCCGTCTCGAGCACCTCGGGCCGGACCGTGTCGACCGTGTCGGCGTACTCCTCGGCGAAGTCGTCGGTCATCAGCGTCTTGGCGGCGGCCACGCCCTCGTCGTACCTCGCGTGGTCGTAGGACAGGATCGCGGCCACGGACTCGGTCGCGACGACCTGCGCGGCCTTGCGCGCGTCCGCCCGGTCGTCCATCCGCATCAGGTCCCACGCGAGGAACGTCACGACCACCACGGCCACGAGTACGGCCACGGCCGCGGCCACGGGTACGAGCAGGCCGTGCGTCGACGCTGCTGGACGGGGGCGACCGGAGTGACCGGGGCGACCGGAGTGACGGGCGGCGACGCGTCGGCCACCTGCCGGGGACGGCTGCCCGCGACGCCGCTGGGGCGGTGGCCGGCGACGCGGCGGGTCCTGGGCGTGTGGAAGGCGCTCATGAGACGAACTGGAGGTCGGAGGTGAGCCAGGTGTCGCCGCGGCGGACCAGGTCCAGCTGGATCCGGTAGTGGCGCGGCTGCGGCGAGGGCGTGTTGACGTTCGACACCGTGCTGTCGGCGACCACGATCACCCGTGCCGAGTCCTCGTCGGCCGAGACGACGCCGGCGGAGAGCACCTTGCCGGTCGAGACCGACTCGTTCTCCGTCGCGAGCGCGGTGAGCTGGTCGAGGCTGGACCGGAACTGCCGCTCGAACGCGCCGGTCGCCCCGTCGAGGACCCGCTGCGTGTCCTCCTCGACGGTCCGGTGGTCCAGCGTGGTGAAGGCGATGGCCTCGGCCCTGGCCGCAGCGAGCACCGCGTCGTACCTGTCCTCGGTCTCGCTCGCCTGTGCCCACCTCGTGCCGAGCACGACTCCCCCGGCCACCAGCACGACGAGCAGGACCAGCAGACCCGCCAGCAGCCTCATCGACGCTCCGTCGGTCCGATCAACATCCATTTCCATGAGTCCTCTCCGAACAGTGCTCTCTGCCCGCCCTGGTCCCCGAGTGTCAGCCCGGACCGCGCGGACACGAGGCCGGTGACGGGGTCGTAGGGCGCGACCCGGTTGGCGCTGCCGCCCGAGCCGAAGGTGGGCGCGTACTTGGTGCCGCGCATGTTGTACGGCGCACCGGATGCACATCGCGCGGCGTAGAAGGGCCGCTTGTCGGTCAGGTCGCTGCTCGGCCGCCACTTCTCCGGCGGGAGGTAGCCCTCGCGACAGGCGGCCGGGTCGCCGTCGAACTGCAGCTGCACGTGCCCGTAGCCGTCGCCCGGGGTCCCCGTGAAGCCGCTGGAGATGATCCGCGGGTAGGTGACCAGCAGCTGCTCGACGGCCGGGAGGCGCACGGTCACCACCTGGTTCAGCGTCACGAGGTTGCTCAGCAGCACCGGCATGGTGGGTTCGAGCCCCTGCAGCAGCGCGTCGACCTGGCGGGCGGCGCCCTGACCGCCCTGCACGGTCTGGCGCAGCTCGCCGTCACGGCGGCGCAGTGTCGTCGTCACGTCGGCGAGGTCTGCGGCGAAGGACCGGATGTTGCTCCCCTGCTGCTGCTGGGTGCGCAGGACGGTGCGGCTGTCCTCGAGGAGCCGGATCGTCTCCGCCTCGCTGGCGCGGGCCTCGTCGACGAAGCGGCCGCCGCTGTCGATCAGCCGCTGCAGGGGCCGGCCCGTGTCGCGGAACAACGCGCCGAGCTCGGTGATCGTGGTGCGCAGGTTGCCCTTGTCGACGGAGCCGACGAAGGCGTCGAGGTCGAGGAGGACCTGCTCCTCCGACGTGGGCAGTGCCTCCTCGCCGGCCCGGAGCGAGTCGCCTTCGCCGAGGTACGGCCCGGAGGCGGAGCCCGGGGCGAGGTCGAGGTACTGCTCCCCCACGGCAGAGCCGTTGTGCACGGAGACCTCGGTGTCCTTGGGGACCTCGGCGGTGTCCTCCATCGCGAGGCTCACCACCACCCCGTCGGTGGTCGGCCGCATCGAGGTCACCTCGCCGACAGGCACGCCTCGGTAGGTCACCTGGCTGCCTTCGTACAGGCCGCCGCTCCCCGGGAGCACGGCCTCGACGGTGAAGCCACGGCCCAGGACGCGGTCGACCAGACCGAGGTAGGTTCCGCCGACGTAGACGATGCCGAGGGCGCCCAGGACGAGGAAGAGACCCAGGCGGATCCGGATGCCCCGTGGTGTCATCCGAGACCTCCCTCGAGCAGCCCGCCCCCACGCCCGACGAGCCCGCCGGGGTCGGGGAGGTCGGGCGTCTCGGGCAGCTTCGGGTCGCCGGGGATCGCAGGCACCGGCCCGATCTCGGGGAGCTCGATCTTGCGGCCGGTGCGGCGCTCGAGCTGGCTGATGATGTTGTCGATCGAGATGTCCATGGCGATCTCGGTGTCGGCGAAGTCGCCCTGGACGACCTCGCTGGCTTCCTTGGGGAACGGGAAGCTGACCATCAGGTCCATCGCCTCCGGCAGTGCCTGCCCCGCCTCGTTCAGCTTGCGCAGCACCGGTCGCAGGTGGCGGAGGTCGGCGAGGAGGTTCTCGCGGGTCCCCTCGATCACGCGGGTGCCCACCTCGCCGAGCTCGTTCAGCCCGCGCAGCATCCGCATCAGCTGCTTCTGCTGGTCGGCGAGCACGGCGATGGCCGGCCCCATGGTGTCGATGGCCTCGACGACCGCGTCCTGCTCCCGGTTCAGCGTCGACGCGAGCCGGTTGATCGCGTCCATCGCCTCGACGATCTCGTGCTTCTGCTCGTCGAGGGAGCCGACCAGGGTGTCCAGCTCGCCGAGGAGGTGGCCGATCCGGTCCTGGCGGCCCTCCATGACGGTGTTCAGCTCGACGCTGATCGTCTTCAGCTGGGCGACCCCGCCCCCGTTGAGCAGGAACGACAGCGCGCCGAGGACCTCCTCGACCTCCGGGTTGCGGCCGGTCATCGAGAGCGGCAGGTGGTCACCCTCGGACAGCCGACCCTGTTGGGGCCTCCCCCGAGGGGGCAGCAGTGCGACGTACTTCTCGCCGAGCAGGCTGGTCTGCCGGATCTCGGCGACCGCGTTGTCGGGCAGCTCGACGTCGTCCTTGATCCGCAGCTCGACGCCCGCGTGCCAGCCCTCGCGCCACACCTCGGTCACCTCCCCGACCGTGACGTCGTTGACCTTGACCTCGGACCTCGGGACGACGTTGAGGATGTCGCCGAACTCGGCGGTGATGGTGAAGGAGCTCTCGTCGTCGACCGGACCTCCCGGCAGCGGGAGGTCGTAGGCCCCGTCGAAGTCGCAGGCGGTGGCCAGGAGCGAGCCCAGCAGCAGTGCCACCACCGAGGTCGTACGACGGGCGCTCATGACGTGCCTCCGAGCAGCTCGCCCAGCGTCATCGCCGGCGCGGACCGGTCGAACGACTCGGACACCTTGCCGGACAGGGGCTTCACCTCGGCGCCCTCCTGGAGCTCGGGGTCGCTCGAGGGCAGCGGGTCGAAGATCTGGTCGAACACCTCGCAGGCCTGCTTCTTGCTCGGGATGTCGGCGTTCTGCACGATCGCGCAGAGGAAGCCGCTGACGTCGTCGATGTTCGGACCGGTCTGGATCCGAGCGCCGATCGCCCCGGTGGAGTTGTCGAAGGCGATGGCGAGGTTGCCCGCACCCACCGGTCCCTTCGCGAGCGCGGTCGCGAGGCTGTCCTTCTCCCGCACGACGCTCGTGGTCACATCGGTCAGCGCCTCGACGTCCTCCCGGACCAGCCGTTTGTTGCCGCGCACGAACCGGTCCACCTTGCCGACGGCGTCGGCGAGGTTCGTGAGAGCGGCGTCGAGCTCCTGGCGCTCGCCGGACAGCTGCCCGGAGACGCTCGCCATGTCCTCGATGAAGGACCGGACGAGGCGGTCGTTGCGGGCGAGCGCGTTCACGAAGAGCTGGAGCTGGCGCACGGTGCCGAACAGCTCGCCGCTGCCCTCACCGAACGTGACCGCCGCTGACGACAGGTCCCGGATCATCGCGTTGCCGCGCGCGCCGCGACCCTTCAGGGTCTTGGTGCCCGCGGCGAGCAGGGTGTCGAGGCTGCCGTCGGCGTTGGCGCCGTTGGGCCCGAGTGCGAGGGCCAGCTCGTCGAGGCTGCCGTAGATGCGGTCGAGCTCGACCGGGACCGCCGTGCGCTCCAGCGGGATCTCGGCGCCGTCGGCCATCGGCTCGTCGCCGTCGGTGGCGGCCGGTGTCAGCTGGACGAACCGGTCCGCGACGAGCGTGGGCGAGACGATGACGGCCTCGGCGTCGGAGGGCACGTCGTACTTCTCGTCGTACTCCATCTCCACCCGCACGGAGTTGCCCTCCGGCACGACGGCGGTGACCTCGCCGACGGGCACACCGAGGATCCGCACCTCGTTGCCGACGTAGAGGCTGACCGTGCGGCTGAAGTGCGCGGTCAGGGTCTTGCTGTCCTTGCCGGGCACGAGCACGAGGAGCGCAGCGAGGAGCAGGACCGCCGCGACCAGCGCGACCGGCGTCCTCCCGGAGAGGCGAGCGAGCACGTCAGTCCTCCTTCCGGATGCCGGGCTTGAACTCGCCGGCGAGGCCGCCGAGGTTCACCACGTACGCGTCGAACCAGGGTCCGGTGCCGACGATGTTGCCGAGGATCTCGGCGTAGGGACCCATCGCGCCGACCAGCGACTGCAGCTGTGCGCGCTTCTCGCGCAGCAGGGTCAGCACCTCGCGCAGCTCGGTGAGCGCCGGGCGCAGCTGGGCCTCGTTGTCGCGGACCAGCCCGGACAGGTGGCGGGCCAGCTCGGAGGTGTTCACGAGCAGCGAGTGGATCGCCGCTCGCCGGGACTCGATCTCGCGCAGCAGCAGGTCGCCCTGCCGCATCAGCGTGGTCAGGTCGCCGCGACGGTCGGCGAGCAGCGTGCTGACCGACTCGGCGCGCTGGAGCAGCCGCTGCAGCTCGGCGTCGCGGGAGGCGATGGTGCGCGACAGCCGCGAGACGCCCTCGAACGTGCCGCGGATCTCCTCGCTGGAGCCGTCGAGCGTGGTCGAGATCGTGTCCAGCGCCCGGCCGAGACGACGGGTGTCGATCTCCTCGGTGGTCGTGGCCAGGTCCGAGAGGACGCCGACGATGTCGTAGCCGGACTCGGTGCGGTCCAGGGGGATGGTGGCGCCCGCCTCGAGCTCGGCCGGACCGGACGGGGTGAGCTGGAGGTACTTCTCGCCCAGAAGGTTGAGGACCTCCACCGAGGCGGCGCTCTCGGAGCCGAGCACGACGTCGCCGTCGACGGTGAACTCGACGATCACCCGGTCGCCGTCGAGCAGGATGTCGTTGACGCGGCCCACCCGGATCCCCGCGACCTGCACCATGTTCCCGGCGTGCAGACCGCTCGCGTCGGAGAACACCGCTTGGTACCCGGTGCCGCGGAAGCCGGGGAACTTCTGCAGGTTGAACGACGCCACCATCACCATGAGGACCAGCACGACGCTGGTCGCTCCGAGGCGCACGATGGCGCGGTCGCTGTAGCGCCTCATCAGCCCTCCCCGTCCGAGCACCTGGCGGCGTCGCTGTGGAAGGCGAGCGAGTTCAGCTCACGCTGGAGCTGCCGGACCCCGGGGCCCTTCAGGGCGGGAAGGAGGATCCGTCCCCTGAAGTCGCAGAGGTAGTAGTTGTACCAGGAGCCGTACGTGCCGGTCCGGGTCTGGTCCGTGAGCGACTCGGGGATCCGGCGCAGCAGCTCGCGCAGCAGCCCCTTGTTCCTCTTCTTGGCCATGGTCGTCGCCAGCTTGCGCAGCTCCGCCACGTCGTCCTCGATCAGGGGGCGGCCCTCACCGAGAAGCGACGCGGTGACCTCGGTGAGGTCGGACACGGACCCGATCGACTGGCCGATCGCGACCCGGTCCTCCGCGAGGCCGCCCACCCAGCGGCGCAGCTCCTTCACGAGCACGGTGAGCTGCCGGTGCCTGCTGTCGACGGTCCCGAGCATGGTGTTCAGGTTGGTGACCACCTCACCCACGAGCTGGTCCCGGTCGGCCAGCTCAGAGGTCAGCGAGGCGGTGTGGGCCAGCAGGCTCTCGACGGTGCCGCCCTCCCCCTGCAGGGTGCGCACGAGGTTGAGCGAGAGGTCGTTGACGTCCTCCGGCGACAGTGCGGCGAACAGCGGCTGGAAGCCGTTGAACAGCGTGGTGAGGTCGAGCGCCGGCGAGGTCCGCGAGACCGGGATGACCTCGTCCTCGCCGAGCCGTGGCGCGCCCGCCCGACCGCGCTCGAGGGCGAGGTAGCGGTCGCCGACGAGGTTGAGGTACCGGATCTCGGCCCGGCTCGCGCGGGTGAGGGGCAGGGTGGACTCGGCGGTGAACGTGACGAGGGCACGCGACCCGTCGGAGATCTCCACCTCCTCCACCTCGCCCATCGAGATGCCGGCCACGCGCACGTCGTCACCGGGCTGGAGCATGCTCGCGGTGGTGAACAGCGCGCGGTACCTGGTGGTGTCGGTCAGGCTGAAGCCACCCATGATCACCGCGAGCAGGCCGGTGACCAGGATCGACACCAGCGTGAACACGCCGAGCTTGAAGGCTGCGGCGTAGGTGACGCCGTTGCGGCTCATGAGGTGACCTCCGTGCCACGGAGGACGGGGCCGTAGATCAGCGTCGCGATGGAGGAGAACTCGTCGGCCGGCCGGCCGGTGCGCGCGGCCAGCACCGCGTTCACGACCGCCTGCTCGGAGGCGGTCCCGGCGAAGCCGCTGGCGGTGTTGTAGGAGGCGGGGTCCATGAGCCCGGGAAAGCCGTCGGGCGGTGGAGGCGTGAGCGAGTTCCCCGGCCGGTCGTCGGAGTCGGTGCCGTCACGCAGCGGCTGCGGACCGATCGGCACGGGTGGGTACGGCAGGCCCATGCACCAGGGCCCGTGGCCCACCTCGCCGTACACCGGCTTGTCGTCCTCGCCGTAGGCCTCGCGCTGGACGGAGGCCACCTCGACGTACTGCTTGATCTTGTTGCCCTCGAAGATCTCGCCCAGGCGCTTCTCGTAGCGGGCGATCCCCCTGAGGAGACAGGGGTACTGCGGCGCGTAGGTGTCGAGCAGCCGCAGGGCCGGACGGGACAGCTCGCCGAGCCGGATCAGGCTCTCCTCGTTGGCGCCGAGCACCCTGGTCGCGGTGTCGGAGACGCCGGTGACGTCCTCGAAGAACGACCGCAGCTCTGCCTTCTTCTGCAGGACGGTGCGGCTGGTCACGGTGGTGTCGCGCAGGATCCGGACCAGGTCCGGGGCGGCCAGCGAGTACGTCGACGCCACGTCGGCGAGGAGGCGGATGTCCTCCTCGAGCGCCGGGAGGTGACGGTTCATCGAGGTGAGGTAGGAGTCGAGGTCGTCGAGCGTGCGGCCGATCTCCTCGCCGCGCCCGCCGAGCGCGGTGGCCAGCGCGTTGAGGGTGGCGTTGAGGTCCGCGGGGCGGATCGCGCGAAGCAGTGGGAAGAGCTGGTCGAGCACCCGGTTGAGCTCGACCGCGGTGGTCACCCGCTCGGACGGCACCACGTCGCCCTCGGCGATCGGCTGCTGCGAGGGCCGGCGCGGGCCGCTGAGCGAGATGTACTTCTGGCCGAACAGCGTGGTGGGCAGGATGCTCGCCTCGACGTCCGACGGCACGGCGTCGGCGGCCTCCGGCTCGAGAGCGACCGCGATCACCGCCTCGTCGCCGTCCTGGGTGATCTCTCGCACCTGCCCGACGAGGACGCCGTTGAGCCGGACGTCGCCGAACCGGGCGAGCTGGAGACCGGCGCGGTCCGCGCGCAGCTCGATCATCACCGCCGGCGTGAACACCTTGAGGTAGATGGCGATCGACAGCGCGACCAGCAGGGAGACCGCGGTGATCATCGCCACCCCGGCCAGGAAGAGCCGCCGGTGCTCGGAGGGCACGCCGTCGCGTCGTAGGTTCACCAGCATCGGCTCACCCCGTGATCCTCACGGTCGTCGTGGAGCCCCAGATCGCGAAGCTGAGGAAGAAGTCGGTGACGACCACGGTGACGATCGAGCTGCGGATCGCCCGGCCGACGGCGACGCCCACGCCCGCGGGTCCGCCCGAGGCGGTGTAGCCGTAGTAGGTGTGGATGAGGATGATCGTGACCGCGAGGACGATCAGCTTGAGGAAGGACCAGAGCATGTCCTGCGGTGGCAGGAACTGCAGGAAGTAGTGGTCGTAGGTGCCGGCCGACTGGCCGTAGATCAGCGTCGTGATCAGCCGGGGCGCGAGGTACGACGCGAGCAGGGCGACGACGTAGAGCGGGATCACCGCGATGAATGCGGCCACCATGCGGGTGGTGACGAGGAACGGCAGGGACGGGACACCCATCACGTCGAGGGCGTCGATCTCCTCGCTGATCCGCATCGAGCCGAGCCGGGCGGTGTACCCGCAGCCGACGGTCGCGGCGAGGGCGATCGCGGAGACCAGCGGAGCCACCTCGCGGGTGTTGAAGTACGCCGAGATGAAGGCGGTGAACTTGGCGACGCCGAGCTGGCTGAGCGATGCGTAGCCCTGGATCCCGACCTCGGTGCCGGCGAAGAAGGCGAGGAAGGCGATGACCCCCACGGTGCCGGCGATCAGCGACAGTCCCCCGGCCCCGAAGGCGACCTCGGCGAGGATGTGCGAGATCTCGCGGCGGTACCTCTTGACCGCGACGGGGGTCCACGCCAGCGCCTTGACGTAGAACAGCAGCTGGTCGCCGTACTGCTCCACGCGCTTGCGCTGGCTGTGTACGACGGAGCTCCCGAACGTGGTGAGTACCGACATCACAACCCCGGCTGCGGGAAGACCTGGAAGTAGATCGCGGTGATGATCGAGTTCAGGAAGAACAGGATCATGAACGCCACGATCACGGACTCGTTGACTGCCTGGCCGACTCCGCTGGGACCGCCTCCGGCGTTGAGGCCCTTGTAGGCGCCGACGATGGCGGCGAGCCATCCGAACAGGATCGCCTTGAACATGCTCACGTAGAGGTCGGGCAGGGTGGCGAGGGCGGTGAACGACGCCAGGTAGGGCCCCGCGGCGCCGCCGGCGACGATGACGTTGAAGAAGTAGCCCCCTGCGATGCCGGCGGCGATCACGATGCCGTTGATCATCCCGGCGACGTACATCGTGGCGACCACGCGCGGCACGACGAGGCGGTAGATCGGGTCCACGCCGAGGACCTCGAGGGCGTCGATCTCCTCACGGATCTTGCGCGACCCGAGGTCGGAGCAGATCGCGGACCCCGCGGCGCCGGCGATGATCAGCGCCGCCGCGATGGGCGCCGCCTCGCGGACCACGGCGAGCACCGACGAGGCGCCCGCGAACGACTGCGCCCCGAGCTGGCCGGTGAGGTTGCCGACCTGCAGCGAGATCACCGCGCCGAACGGGATCGAGACCAGGATCGTCGGCATCAGCGTCACGCTGGTGATGAACCAGGCCTGCTCGACGAACTCCCGCCACTGGAACGGGCGACGGAACATCCGGCGGGTGACCTCGACCACCATGGCCGCGATCTCCCCGGGTCCGCGCACAGCGGCGACAGCAGAGAACGCCATGGTCACCTCCCCGATACCGCCGAGCCGCCATTAGAACGTGTTCTCGTTTTGATGGCAACTCTTGTGCCCCGCGCAGCGGTGCGCGAGACGTCGGTTACGAACCTGTAACGACACCGGCCCCGTGAGGTCACGCCCTCAGGGCGGCCGGGTGAGGACCGCCACAACGCAGCAGCGCCCCCGGCCTCGCTGGGCCGGGGGCGCTCGGTGTGGTGGGAGCCGGGTCAGTCGTCCTCGTCGTCCTCGTCGTCGAGGAGGCCCTCCTTCTCGGCCTCCTTCACCAGGCGGCGGACGTTCTCGATGCTGCCGCAGTCGGCGTCGATCTGCCTGTTGCGCTCGGTGGCGAACTTCTCACCCAGGTCCGCGCGGACCTGCTCCGAGACCTCTTCCCGGGCCGGGTTGAGGATCGTGAGCTCCTCCTCGGTGAGGTGGTGGTTCACCGCCGTCGCAAGCTCCTCCACGGCGTCGTCGAAGGACTCGGTGTCGGTGCCGGCCAGCTCGAGGACCGCGAGCAGCTTCTCGTTGCCCTCGGCGTGCTCCTCCTCGCCGTGCTCTGCCTCGTGCTCGTCGATCGCGTCCTTGCGGCGGAGTGCGGGGTAGACGAACTTCTCCTCCGCCTCAGCGTGCGCGACGTGCAGGGTCGCGAAGGCCTTGCGTACGGCGTCGCGGTCGGCCGTGCTGTCACGCAGCTGACGCAGGAGGTGCTCGAAACGACGATGGTCCTCGAGGATCAGCTCGACGACGTCCCCGGACACCGGACGCCCCAGCTCGATGGGTGTGCTCATGAGCGTGGATATACCCCTGGAGGCACGTGCTCATGCCCGTCGTACGACTGTGACGTCCGCCGGGGGCTGGGTCAGCCGTTCTCCCAGTCGCGGCGCGGGCCGGACTCGGCCGCCAGCTCCTTCTGGGAGCGCCTCCGCGAGACCGCGAGGCTGGCTACCGCGGTCACCGCGAGGGTGCCGACGATGACGGCCAGCGACACCCAGATCGGGATCTCGAGCCAGGCGACGTCGATGTGCTCACCGTCGTTGATGAACGGCAGCTCGTTCTCGTGCAGGGCGTGGAAGATCAGCTTCACGCCGATGAAGCCGAGCAGGAACGCGAGCCCGTAGGAGAGGAAGATCAGCCGCTGCAGCAGGCCGCCGATGAGGAAGTACAGCTGGCGCAGACCCATGAGCGCGAAGATGTTCGCGGTGAAGACCAGGTAGGGGTCGCGGGTCAGGCCGTAGATCGCCGGGATCGAGTCCAGGGCGAACAGCAGGTCGGTGGTGCCGAGGGCGAGGATCACGAGGAACATCGGGGTGATCAGGCGCTTGCCGTTCTCCTTGATGAACGGCTTGGTGCCGTGCCACTCCGAGGTGGCGGGGAACCTCTTCTCGACGAACTTGATCAGCTTGTTCTCCTCGTACTCCTCCTCGTCCTCCGCACCTTCCTTGGCGAGCTTGAACGCCGTGAAGATCAAGAACGCGCCGAAGATGTAGAACACCCAGCTGAACTGGTTGATCGCGGCGGCGCCGACGAGGATGAAGATCGCGCGCATGATCAGCGCGAGGACGATGCCGACCATGAGGGCCGTCTGCTGGTACTGCCTCGGCACCGAGAACTTGGTCATGATGATCAAGAAGATGAACAGGTTGTCGACCGAGAGCGAGTACTCGGTCAGCCAGCCGGCGAAGAACTCGGGCCCGGGTGCCGGGCTCAGCTCGTGCGGCTCGGCGAAGATCCACAGAGCCGCGCCGAAGAGGACCGCGAGACCCACGAAGAACGCGAGGTGGGTCGAGACCTCCCGCATCGTCGGCTCGTGCGGCCGGCGGGCGATGACCAGCAGGTCGACCAGCAGCACGCCGATCGTGACCACGATGGTCACGATCCAGATGGTGGGGCTGGCGACCGAGTCGCCGAGCAGGCTGTTCACGAAGAAACTCCTCCGGAGTCGTTCTCGGGCATCCCCGCGCGCACAGCGCGGCCGGGACACCGGGACAAGGATCAGCTCCGGAGGTCTCTTCCGCCCGACCGGTTCACCCGGCGGACCAGCGGAGCCGGGTCCCTCCCCTGAGGCAGGTTCCGTGATGACGACGCCGCTGCGAAGGAATACTCCCCTCCACGCGAGGTCCAGTCTCCCAGACGCCAGGGTGCCCACCCAAACCGGAGTCCATGCCTGACCTCAGCGTCGGACCCGGCGCGACCGGAAGAGAGAGAAGGGACCCGCCGCCGGAGAGGCGACGGGTCCCTCGAGGTGATGTGTCAGCCGATCAGGTAGTCCTGCGTCTGCGGGTTGAGCATCGGCAGCCTCTGGGCCCCGGCCACAGACTTGCTGCTGAGGCGCAGGGTGTCGAGGCCCCGCGAGATGTCGTTGGCGACGATCAGGCCGTTGTACCAGTACGTCGACCACGCGTTGGACTGCATGTCGTAGTAGGCGATCTCCTTCGGCGCCGTCGGGTCGCGTCAGGTCGACGACCGACGTACCGGAGCCGTAGGCCGACGAGACGAGGATGTACCCGTCGGCCGTCGGCACGTAGTTGAAGTTGTGGTAGGTGCTCGGCTCGTCGCGGGGGATCCGGTAGTGGCTGAGCGCCACGGACGGGTCGGCGACCTCGTAGGTCCAGAGGGCGCCGTACGGCTCCTTGGGCGCACCGAAGTACTCGTCGCCGAAGGTCACGTACTCGCCGTCGGGGGTGAACGCCGCGGAGTGCCAGATGTCCACGTCGGCCGTGTCGATGTTCGCGGTCACGACCGGCGCGAGCGGGTTGGAGATGTCCCACAGCTGGCCCTGCGACAGGCACGCGGCGGCCGCGAGCTTCTTGGGGGTGAGCACGGAGATGTCGTGGCAGGCGAAGAACGGCTCCACGCCGTACTTCTCGCCGAAGTAGTCGATCCCCTTGACCTCCGGCTCCGCCACGACGCGCGCCCCGAGCCCGGCCGCCGCGTCGTCGCCGTCCACCTGGATCACCGAGATGCGCTCGAACGGCGCCTGGCAGTCGGGTCCGATGCCGCTCGCCGAGAGCGGGTACGACGCCACGTAGATGTAGGCGGTGCCGTTCTCGCCGGGGACCAGGGTGTTGGTGTGGGAGCCGCAGTCGGTCCGCACCCCCTTGAGGAACACCGGCGCGGCGGGGTCGCTGATGTCGAAGACGCGGACTCCCTCGAAGGCCCCCTCCGTCTTCGCCGTGACGTTGCGCGATCCCTCGCAGCCCTCCGTGCTCTGCGGGGTGTCCACCGAGAGGAAGAGCAGGTCGCCGTACACCGTCACGTCACCCTGCGGACCGTTGCAGTGGACGTCGGACAGCACGACCGGCTCGCCCGGGTCGGACAGGTCGACCACCCGGAAGCCGCCGTAGTGACCCGCGAACGCCAGGTCGCCCTTGAACGCCAGGTCGGAGTTCACCCCTCCCCTGTGCTCCGAGGTGCTCAGGAGGTGCATGTTCTTGCTGACCCCGTCAGCTGGGCTGGCCGCCGGCGGGGGCGGGACGCTGCCGTCGTCGTCCGGGTCCCACGGCTCGTGGGCGGATGCCGGGAACGCAGCGGTGACCGCGAATGCCGCGGCTGCCAGTCCGATGATCGTGCGGGGATATCGCATCAAGGCCTCCTGATGAGGACGCTCCGGATAGGGAGCGGACCGAAGAGAGACCGAGGCCGATGGGCCTCGGCTTCGGCATCCTGGCACGAAAGACACGAGTCTTTACTTGGGCGACAAGTGCGGATAAGTGCATTGCAACTTCGTGCAGGTATGAGCCCGCCTCAGGCGGCGATGGTCACCGCCCGGCCTCAGTTGGCGTGGGTGATGAGCTCGGAGAGGTCGAGCTCGAAGGGCGAGTGCCACAGGTCCACCACCACGGTGTCGTGGCCGTGGGCAGACTCGTGCTGCTCTGCGTCGTTGCCCTGTTTCTGTTCGGGGTTCTTCCCCAGCGGGTGGGTGCCGGTGTGGTCGACCCGGAACCAGTAGCCGTGGGGTGAGCGCCACTCGAACACCCCCGGGGAGGGTTGTCGCAGGGACCACCGGCCATGGGTCTTCACCCGGTGCGGGAACCGCCCCAGCAGCCCGAGGTTCCCCATCGCCGTCTGGCCCGGTGGCCCGCCCCGGTCCGGGGACAGGTACGGCACCACGTGGTCGGCGTCCTTGCCCCGGCGACAGGTTCGTGGCGTACGGCGCGACACAGGCCGGGTTGCGCAGGTACAGCGCCTCCCGCATCGTCGCGGGCACCTCGTAGGCGTCGACCGGCACCTGGCCGGGGAGGTCGACCACCCGCACCGGCTTGCACGTTGCGTGTGGCCGAGGAACTCCTGGACCTGGCCGATGGTGATCGGGCCGACGCCCTCCATCCGGGCCACCCCGACCCCGCGCGCAGCGCCTCGGCCGAGACGTGGATGTAGAGCGTCGCGTTCGGCAGCAGCCGCCTCGGGTCGACCCCCGCGAGCCCCGGCTTGAGGAACGCCGTCGGGTCACCCGACATCGAACCGGTCACCACGCCCTCGCCGGCACAGGTCGGGCACGGAGCCGTCTCGGGCTCCGGGTCGTCGGCGTCGTTGTCGGCCGGGTGCACGTCCAGCTCCCCGATCAGGTCCGGGTCCTCGGCGGCGTCGTCGGCCACGTCTTCGTCGGACTCGCTGGTGGTCCCCGCGGAACCGGGCGCGCGCCGTCGGTCGTCACCCTCGCTCGAGGGCTCGTCGCCGCTGGTGTCGCCGGCATCATCACCGGCCACGTCTTCGTCGGACTCGCTGCTCGCGTCGCCGCCGCCGAGGCGGCTGCGGCGTCGGCTTCGGCCTGCTGCAGCATCAACAACGCCCGCGCCGGGGTGGCGAGGATCCCGATCGCCTTCGACCGCCGCACATCCACCCGATCGGTGTCCCCCTGCAGCAGCAGGATCTGCGCGATCCGGTCCACCATCGCCACGAAGAACACCACATCCCCCGCAGCGGCGCGCGCCACCAGCGTCTTCAACCCGAACTCGCTCGACTGGCCGGTGCGCACGAACCGGTCCAACGCCGCCGCCCGCGCCCGCTCCTCGGCCGCCTCCGGGTCGGCCTCCACGATCCTGGCCTCCAGCAGCGACTCGAACCGGCCCCACGGCAACGACCCCAGATACGGCGTCGTCACCTCATCCACCCACCGCGCCTGGTCCCGGTCCAGCCCCGCCGCCGCGCACCGCCGGGCGACCTCCCGGGCCTGCCACACCCGCGCCCGCCCCTGCGCCAGCGCCTCCCACAACACCGGATGCCGGTGCCGGGTGTTCACCGCATCCCGCACGAAACAGTCCGCCGCGACATGGCCCATCCCCAGCACCGCACCGAGCTCCATCGCCGCGAACTCCGCCACCAACGGCGTCCCGTCCGCCCCCGCCCGCCTGGACCGCTCCATCCCCGGCAACACCCGCCGACCGCGCCGACGCCGCTCCTCGGCCAACGCCTCCCCCGAGTGCAGATCCACCCAGTGCGCCGCCAGGAAGAACCGGGCCGTCTCCGCGGCCACCATCCGCGTCCTGGGCACGCTCGGCCTCGACCAGGACACCCTCGGCATCCAGGTCGGACAACGCACCCAGCTCGATCATGGTTCGAACATACCTTCGACCGCCGACAGTTTTCGCGCCTCAGACCTGACGTGCTCCCGGCCGGGCGAGCCGCTCAGCGAACCCGTCCGAGGTGGCCGGGGTCGACGGGCGGCCAGGCCGGTGAACCCGCTTCAGTCCAGGCAGAACTCGTTGCCCTCGGGATCCTGCATCACGATGAAGCCGATCTCGCCCGGGCTCGAGTCCGGGTCGAACCGCTTGCCGCGGGTCGCGCCGAGGGCGATCAGCCGGTCGGCCTCCTCCTCGAGGGCGGCCATCCGCTTGTCCCCGCGCAGCTCGGTCGCGACGCGCACGTCGAGGTGGACCCGGTTCTTGGCGGTCTTGGGCTCGGGGACCTGCTGGAAGAAGAGTCGAGGGCCCACGCCATGGGGGTCACGGCAGGCGGAGCGGGAGTTCCACAGCTCGCGTGGGACGCCCCACGCCTCGAGGGCGGCATCCCACGAGTCGTGCCCCGCAGGAGGCGGCTCCTCCACATAGCCGAGCACCTCCCGCCAGAACGCGGACAGCGCGGCGGGGTCCGCGCAGTCGAAGGTCACCTGTACCTGTCGGACGTCAGCCATCGATCACTCCTGGTCTGTGCTTCTTGGGCAGTCGGGACACGACGAGGTCGTAGGAGGTGTCCACGGCCTCGATGATCTCCTCGTCGGGGATGCCGGCCTCGATGACGAGAGTGTTCCAGCCGGAGCGCCCGATGTAGGCCATCACGGACGCGTCGTCGGGGTACCGCGCGAGCCACTCGTCAGCCTCCTCACGGGTGCGCCCGCACTTGACCCCGACCGTGGCCTGACCGCTGCCGACGTCGCCGAAGAAGGCGAAGATCTTGTCGTGCACCTTGGCGACGGTGTCGTTCTCCCACGGCTCGTCCTCCCAGGCCCCCGGTTTGGCCAGGCAGTAGGCGACGAGGTCCTCGCGGGTCACGGCGTCAGCGCGCCCCGGCCTCGACCATCTGACGGAGCTCCTTCTTGAGCTCCGAGATCTCGTCACGCAGCCGCGCGGCCAGCTCGAACTGCAGCTCTGCGGCCGCGGCGTGCATCTGGTCGGTCAGCTGCTGGACGAGGTCGGCGAGGTCCTGCGACGGCAGACCGGCGAGCTCGGCAGCATGCTTGCCCGCTTCGCGGGACAGGCCGGGCACCGGCGCCTTCTTCTTGTCGCCGCCGGCCTTCTGCCAGGTCTTGAGCAGCTCCTCGGTGCTCTCGTCCTCGCGGGCCAGCATCTCGGTGATGTCGGCGATCTTCTTGCGCAGCGGCTGCGGATCGACACCGTTGGCCTTGTTGTAGGCGACCTGCTTGTCGCGGCGCCGATTGGTCTCCTCGATGGCCTTCTCCATCGACGGCGTGATCTTGTCGGCGTACATGATCACCTGCCCCGACACGTTGCGGGCAGCACGTCCGATGGTCTGGATCAGCGACTTGTCGGAGCGCAGGAAGCCCTCCTTGTCGGCGTCGAGGATCGCCACGAGGGAGACCTCGGGCAGGTCGAGGCCCTCACGGAGGAGGTTGATGCCGACCAGGACGTCGTACTCCCCCATCCGCAGCTCGCGCAGCAGCTCGATACGCCGCAGCGTGTCGACCTCGCTGTGCAGGTAGCGGGTGCGGATCCCGGCCTCGAGCAGGTAGTCGGTGAGGTCCTCGGACATCTTCTTCGTCAGCGTGGTGACCAGGACCCGCTCGTTCTTCGCCACCCGGTCGTTGATCTGGTGGATCAGGTCGTCGATCTGGCCCTTGGTGCCCTTGACGATCACCTCGGGGTCGACCAGGCCCGTCGGGCGGATGATCTGCTCCACGACGTTGCCCGGCCCGCCGACCTTGGACATCTCGTAGTTGCCCGGCGTCGCCGACAGGTAGATCGTCTGCCCGATCCGCTCGAGGAACTCCTCCCACTTCAGCGGGCGGTTGTCCATGGCGCTCGGCAGCCGGAAGCCGTGGTCGACGAGGTTCCGCTTGCGGGACATGTCGCCTTCGTACATGCCGCCGACCTGGGGCACGGTCACGTGCGACTCGTCGACGACGAGCATGAAGTCCTCGGGGAAGTAGTCGAGGAGGCAGTTGGGCGCGGAGCCGGGCTGACGGCCGTCGATGTGCATCGAGTAGTTCTCGATACCGGAGCAGGAGCCGACCTGGCGCATCATCTCGATGTCGTACGTCGTGCGCATCCGCAGCCGCTGCGCCTCGAGGAGCTTGCCCTGCTTCTCGAACGTCGCGAGCTGCTCGTCGAGCTCGTGCTCGATGCCCTGGATCGCGCGCTCCATCCGCTCCGGCCCGGCGACGTAGTGGGTCGCCGGGAAGATGTAGAGCTCCTGGTCCTCCGTGACGACCTCGCCGGTCACCGGGTGCAGCGTCATCAGCCGCTCGATCTCGTCGCCGAAGAACTCGACCCGGACGGCGAGCTCCTCGTAGACCGGGAAGATCTCGAGCGTGTCACCGCGGACCCGGAACGTGCCGCGGGTGAACGCCATGTCGTTGCGGGAGTACTGGATGCCGACGAGCTGGCGCAGGATCGAGTCGCGGTCGTGCTCGTCGCCGACCTTGAGCCGGATCATCCGGTCGACGTACTCCTGCGGCGTGCCCAGGCCGTAGATGCAGGACACGGTCGAGACCACGATGACGTCGCGCCGGGTGAGCAGGGAGTTGGTGGCGGAGTGCCGCAGCCGCTCGACCTCCTCGTTGATCGAGGAGTCCTTCTCGATGTAGGTGTCGGTCTGGGGGACGTACGCCTCGGGCTGGTAGTAGTCGTAGTAGGAGACGAAGTACTCGACCGCGTTGTCGGGGAAGAGCTGCCGCAGCTCGTTGGCGAACTGCGCGGCGAGCGTCTTGTTGGGCTGGAGGACCAGGGTCGGGCGCTGGAGCCGCTCCACCGCCCAGGCCACCGTGGCCGTCTTGCCGGTGCCCGTGGCGCCGAGGAGGACGACGTCCTTCTCCCCCGCCTTGATGCGCTTCTCGATGTCGCCGATAGCCGTCGGCTGGTCGCCCGACGGCTGGTAGTCGGAGACGACTTTGAACGGCGCGACGCGGCGCTCGAGATCGGTCACGGGCCTCATGGGTTCGAGCCTACGGCGTGCCTCCGACAGTTTCAGTACGCCTGTGTCCCGCAGCACACCCGCTGCACACCCGCACCACGCACAGCCCACGGGAACCACGGCCTCGCCCGCCGCGTCCCACCGATGGCACGGAATGCCCGGCTCGCGGGCCGGCCGAGTGGGAGGGTGAGCGCATGAGCGGCACAGCGGCCCGGCGGTGGATCGCCCTGGTGGCTACGGCAGTCCTGCTGGCCGGGTGCGGCGAGCAGGTCGGCACGGCGACCGGCGACGTGGACCTCGAGGGCAGCTGGCACCTCGTCGACGCCCGGGACGCCGCGGGGGCCTTCGACCTCGCCGACCGTGAGGTCACGCTGACGGCGAAGGGGACCGAAGCCGGCGGGACGTCGGCCTGCAACCTGTACGGCGGACGCGTCGACGTGGCCGGGGACTCCGTGACGATCAGTCAGCTGGGTGGCACCGAGATGGCCTGCGAGCCCGCCGCGATGGAGCTGGAGCAGCGCTACCTGGCCGCGCTGCAGTCCGTCGAGCGGGGCGAGCGCACCGGCGACTCCCTCACGCTGTCCGGACCCGACGTGACCCTGGACTTCGGGCTGGACCCGCCCGTCGAGGACGCCGCGCTCGTCGGCACGACGTGGGTCCTCGAGTCGCTCGTCGACGGCGACTCCGTCTCGAGCGTCGCGCACGACGGCGAGCTGACGTTCCTCCGGGGCGGTGTGATGGTCGGCGACGTCGGCTGCGGCCAGCAGCGAGGGCGTTACTCCCTCGACGGCGACGAGGTGGTCGTCACCGCGTTCCGGGACCGCGACCCTTCGGCAGGGAGGTGCCCCGACGACGTCGAGGCCCAGCACGACCACGTGGTGGCGGTGCTCCACGACGCCTTCACCGCCACCGTCGAGGGCGACCGCCTGACCCTGATGACCCAAGCAGGCAAGGGACTCGAGTTCCGCGCAGGGTGAGCCGTTGCCCTGAACCTGCTTGCCGCTGTGACTAGATTGAGCCCGTGAGGACACGTCGCACCCCCTCAGGGCCGAGCCTGTGGTCGCTGGGGCGGCCGGTGAGCACCGTGTCAGGGGTGCCCTGATGACCTTCTTCGGCGTGCCGTTCCTGGTCGCGGTCGTGATGACGCTGGTCGACTCCTACCGCCGACGGGGCAAGAAGCCCAAGCCGTTCCCGGTCGACCCTCCGGGTGAGGTGCAGATCGGCGACGGCAGCGTGCGCACGTACACCTACGGCCAGGACCTGTACGACGACATGCTCGACGCGATCGCGTCGGCCAGGGAGCAGATCCTCTTCGAGTCCTACATCTGGAAGGGCGACGAGGTCGGCGACAGGTTCAAGCAGGCCCTCCACGACGCCGCCGCCCGCGGTGTGGAGGTGTACGCGATCTACGACGGCTTCGCGAACCTCGTGGTCTCCCGTCGGTTCAAGCGCTTCGGACCGCGCCTGCGTGTCCTGGAGTACCCCGTCTACACGGCGGGCTGGCGGTTCTTCGACCTGCGCCGCTACGGCCGCGACCACCGCAAGATCCTCGTCGTCGACGACCGGGTCGGCTTCGTCGGCGGCTACAACGTCGGCAGCGCCTACGCGACGGAGTGGCGCGACACCCATGTCCGGATCACCGGCCCGGCGGTCGCCGACCTGACCCGAGCCTTCGCCGACTTCTGGAATCTCCACCGGGGCTCGCGCAACGGGCACCGGCCCCTCCTGGTGAAGACCGCGGCTGACTGGGAGCCCCGGATCAGGATGCACCGCAACGTGCCGCGGCTGTGGATGTTCCCGATCCGGTCGATGTACATCGAGGCGATCAACCGCGCCTACGACCACATCTACATGACCCACGCCTACTTCATCCCGGACTCCGACTTCGTCGAGGCGCTGGTCGCGGCGGCGAGGCGCGGCGTGGACGTGCGGCTGCTGCTGCCGGCCACCTCGAACCACGTCGTCGCCGACTGGCTCTCACGCGGCTACTACGGCGAGCTCCTCGACGCGGGCGTGCGGATCTTCCGGTTCCAGGGCGCGATGGTGCACGCCAAGACGTCGACGATCGACGGGCGCTGGGCGACGGTCGGGACGGCCAACATCGACCGGCTGAGCATGACGGGCAACTACGAGATCAACGTGGAGTTCATCGACGCCGAGATGGCCGCCCAGATGGAGCGGATCTTCGCCACCGACCTGGGCAACTCCGTCGAGCTCACCGCCGAGGAGTGGGCCGCCCGGGGCGTGCACCGCAAGTTCACCGAGCTGGTGCTCGCACCCCTGCGGCCCTTCCTCTGACGGCCGGCTGGACCTGACGACGGGGAGCTCAGCGCTTCTTGTCGTGCGGGATGATCTCGATGTGGGCGGACTTGGCCGCTTCCTTCGCCTGCTTGGCGGCGCGCTTCTCCTTGATCGACTTGCCGGTCTTCTTCGCGCTGTGGCCGGGCCGTGACTTCTCGTGCATGACCGCTCCTGTTGAAGCCGGGGTGGCTTCCTGGCCCGACACTACGCCCGCCGGCCGTGCGCCGCGAGGGACTTCGGTCCCTCAGGCGCCGGGGATGTCCATCAGGCCGCTGAACGTCAGCGCCGCCTTGACGTCGCCGCGCACCTTCAGCTGCCCGCGCATGACACCGGTGACCGGGTTGAGGCGGCCGGTGACCAGCTTGAGGAACTGCGCGCCGTCGAGGGCGATCGTCGCGTCGCGCTCCGGGCCCTCCCCCGAGCCGTCGAGCCGCTCCACCGTGGCACGGCCGTCCCGGAGCGTGACGACGTACCGGTCCGCACCACCGTCGGACCGCCCGCCGATCTTGAAGCCGACCGCGAGCCGGTGCCTGCGTGCCTTCTCCTCGTCGACGTGGTCCGGGAGCCTCCGGAACACCTCGCCGAGGACGACCTCGCGCAGCCGTCCGCCCATCACCGCGTGCAGGTGGGCGTCCTTGACCCCGGCGATCGCGACGGCCACGTCGACCGGGTCGAGCGCGGTCGGGTCCACCGCGACACCGTCGCTGCCGGGCACCCGGAACACGCCGCCGACCTCGAGCGCGAGCAGCTCGTCGCCGTCGATCGCGAGCCGGTCGGCGAGGTGGAGCAGCGCCGCGTTGGCGCCGCCGGTCACGAGCCGCACGAACTCCAGCATCCCGGTCGCGATGGTCACGTCGGTCCTGCCGTCGTGGCTCCGGCTGTCGGGAGGGGGTACGACGTCCACGCCGGCGCCCTGGAACAGCACGAGGTACGTCTCCTCGCCGCGACGCGCGAACCCGGAGCCGGAAGGCGACGCTCCCCTCGACCTCGGCGAGGCGCTCCGGGACGGCGTACTCGTCGAGGCGGGCCAGGACGCTGCCGACCGCGGCCGCCCGGACCGCGTCGTCCTGGAGGAGCCGCGCGACGTCCTTGTCCGCGGTGGCGCGGGCGAGGGCCACGATCTCCTCGGCGTCGGACTCGTGGAAGAAGCGGTCGAGCTCGTCGGCGGACAGGCCGGACAGGGTCGAGACGAGGTCGCTCACGAGATCCTCCTCTGGCCGAAAGGACGTCGTTCGACGGATGCGGGCAGGTGCCGACGGGGAGCCATGCGGGGTCCGCGCCGCGGACGACTGACCCCCGCGAGCTCGACCAGCCGCTGCACGCGGTGCCGGTGCGGACGGTACGGCTCGAGCAGCTCGGCCATCCCGTCGTCGTCGACGGCCTCGCCGGTCAGCGCCCACCCGACGTTCTTCGCGATGTGGTAGTCGCCGAAGCTCACCGCGTCGGCGTCGCCGTGCGCCCGGAAGCGCACCTCCGCCGAGGTCCAGACGCCGATGCCGGGCAACGAGCAGAGCCGGCGGTCCACCTCCTCGCAGTCGAGACCGACCGTGCGCTCCAGGGAGGCGGCGACCTGCGCGGCGCGGACGATCGTGCGCGAGCGCGCCGGGTCGATGTGCAGCCGCAGCCACTCCCAGGACGGGATCAGCCGTAGCTGCTCGGCCGACGGCTGGACCCACAGGTCACGCTCCGCGCCAGGACCAGGCGCGTGCTCCCCGAACCGGCGCACCAGCATCCGGAAGCCGGCGAACGCCTCCTGGCCGGTGACCTTCTGCTCGATGATCGCCGGCACCAGCGACTCCATCACCAGGCCGCTGCGCGCGACCCGCCAGTGCGGGTGCCGGCGGTGCGCCTCGGCGATCACCGGGTGTCTCGGCTCGAAGCCCGCGGGGTCGTCCTCCGCCCCGAGCATCGCCGGGAGGTGCTCCAGCGCCCAGTCGGACCCCGGTCCCCAGCCCGCGGCGTGCACCTGACCGTCGTACGGGCGGGCCTCGACGCGCAGCGTGACGACGCCCTCAGGGGTGCGCAGCCCGCGCCAGATCGTGCCGTCCGGGTCGGTGCGGAACGTCGGGTCCCCGGCCCCGCGGCGGCCGGGCCGGAGCACGGCGTCCACCGGGCACGGCCAGGAGGGACGCCAGAGCCGTTCGGCCGTCGGCGGGAGGGTGGTGGTCATCGCCGACAGGCTAACGCGCCGCGCCCCCGTCACAATGGACCCATGCAGCTTGCCGAGCTCGTGGAGACCTCCCGCACCCTCGTCGGCACGCGCTCGCGCAAGGCCAAGACCGAGGCGCTCGCCGACGCGCTCCGCAAGGCCGGGCCGGACGAGGTGGAGACCGCGACGGCGTACCTCTCCGGCGTGCTTCGGCAACGGCGGACCGGGCTCGGCTGGCGCAGCCTCACCGACCTGCCCCCACCCGCCGAGGAGAGCACGCTCACGGTGGCGGAGGTGCACGACCTGTTCGAGCGGATCAGCACCGTCGCCGGCGCCGGGTCCCGGCAGGCGCGCACCGAGCTCGTCGAGGAGCTGTTCGGCCGGGCCACCGCCGAGGAGCAGGACTACCTGCGCCGGCTGGCCACCGGAGAGCTGCGCCAGGGTGCCCTCGACGGGCTGATGCTCGAGGCGATCGCCGCGGCATCGGGCTGCCCGGCCCCGGCGGTGCGGCGGGCCTCGATGCTCGCGGGAGCGACCCTGCCCGTCGCGGTCGCCGCGCTCACCGGTGGGGAGGTGGCACTCGCGGCGTTCGGCCTGGAGGTGGGCCGTCCGGTCCGCCCCATGCTCGCCTCCAGCGCGCCGGATCTCACGGCTGCGCTGGACAAGCTCGACCCCGGTGAGCTGCTCGCGGTCGACGGGAAGCTCGACGGGATCCGGGTCCAGGTGCACAAGTACGACGGTCAGGTCCGCGTGTTCACCCGCACCCTCGACGAGATCACCGACCGGCTGCCCGAGGTGGTCGAGGCGGTCGCCGGTCTCCCGGCCCGGACCGTCGTGCTCGACGGCGAGGCGATCGCGCTCGAGGCCTCGGGACGCCCCCGTCCGTTCCAGGAGACGGCGGCGCGGACCGCGAGCCGCGTCGACGTGGGCACCCTCCGGGAGCAGGTGCCGCTGACGTCGTACTTCTTCGACCTGCTGCACCTCGACGGCGAGGACCTGCTGGACCGGCCGGCCCGCGCCCGCTTCGAGGCGCTCGCCGGCGCGCTCCCGGCCGAGCTGGTCGTGCCCCGACGGTTCACCGCCGACCCGGCGGAGGCCGCCGCCTTCTTCGACGAGATCGTCGGCCTCGGCCACGAAGGGGTCGTCGTGAAGAGCCTCGACGCGACCTACGAGGCCGGTCGGCGCGGCGCGTCGTGGGTCAAGGTCAAGCCGCGGCACACCCTCGACCTCGTCGTGCTCGCCGTCGAGTGGGGCAGCGGCCGGCGTGCGGGCAAGCTGTCCAACATCCACCTCGGCGCCCGCGACGAGGACGGCGGGTTCGTGATGCTGGGCAAGACCTTCAAGGGCATGACCGACGAGATGCTCGCCTGGCAGACCGAGCGCTTCCTCGAGCTGGAGACGTCGCGGACGTCGTACGTCGTCAGCCTCCGTCCCGAGCAGGTGGTCGAGGTCGCCTTCGACGGGATCCAGACCTCCTCGAGGTACCCGGGCGGGATGGCTCTCCGCTTCGCGCGGGTGCTCAGGTACCGCGACGACAAGACCGCGGCCGAGGCCGACACGATCGACATGGTGCGGGCGCTGCACCGCCGCGAGGACGACGCCACGGTGTAACCGAACGTGCCACTGGGTGTTCCGTCCTGCGTACGATGGCGGCATGAGCACCGAGCATGACGGCCGTCGCTCCGCTGCCGCGGTCCGTCGCCGGGTCAGGGAGAAGGAGATCCTCACCGCCACCCGTGCGCTCTTCGACGAGCGTGGTGTGCGAGACGCACAGATCGAGGACATCGCCCGCGCCGTCGGCATCAACCGCGCGATCATCTACCGGCACTTCTCCGGGAAGGAGGAGCTGTTCGCGCTGACCCTGGTCGGCTACCTCGACGAGCTCGACGAGCGGCTCGCCGCCGCCGACGACCCGGCCGCCGACCCGCGCACGCGGCTGCGGCGGATCACCGAGGCCTTCATCGACTACGGCATCGAGTTCCCGGCGTTCGTCGACTGCGCCCAGACGCTGATGCGCCGCCCCGGCCCCGAGCTGCTCGAGGAGGTCAGCGAGGGCGCGGTCTACCGGCTCGGCCGCGGCATCGCCACGTCGCTGGCCCGCGTCGCCGCCGTGCTCGAGGCGGGGATCGCGGACGGCAGCTTCCCCGAGCAGGACGTCCACCTGCTCGCCAACACCCTCTACGCCACCGGGCTCGGCGGCATGCAGCTCGCCCGCGTCGGGATGCTCGTGAAGGAGGCGGCCCCCGGCGTCCCCACCGTGGTGCCGCTCTCGGCCGACCAGGTCAAGAAGCACATGGTGGCCACCGCGCTCGCGATGGCCACCGCCGGCTCCTGAGGAGCCGGTTACTTCTCGAGGATCGCGGTGACGCCCTGGCCGCCGGCCGCGCAGATCGAGATGACGCCGCGGCCGGAGCCCTTCTCGTCCAGCAGCTTGGCGAGCGTGGCCACGATCCGCCCACCGGTCGCCGCGAACGGGTGACCAGCGGCCAGCGACGAGCCGGCGACGTTGAGCTTGTCGCGGTCGATCGAGCCGAGCGGGGCGTCGAGGCCCAGCCGCTCCTTGCAGAAGATCGGGTCCTCCCACGCCTTGAGGGTGGCGAGCACCTGGGAGGCGAACGCCTCGTGGATCTCGTAGAAGTCGAAGTCCTGCAGGGACAGGCCCGCCCGCTCGAGCATGCGCGGCATCGCGTAGGCCGGGGCCATCAGCAGGCCCTCGCCGCCGTGCACGTAGTCGACCGCCGCGGTCTCGGCGAAGGTGAAGTAGGCCAGCACGGGCAGGCCCTTGGCCTCGGCGTACTCCTCCGACGCCAGCAGTACGGCGGACGCGCCGTCGGTCAGCGGGGTGGAGTTGGCGGCCGTCATGGTCGCGGCCTCACCCTTGCCGAACACCGGCTTGAGCTTGGCGAGCTTCTCCATCGAGGAGTCGGCCCGCAGGTTCTGGTCGCGCTCGAGACCGTTGAACGGGCTCACCAGGTCGTCGAGGAAGCCCCGGTCGTAGGCCGCGGCGAGGTTGTGGTGCGACCGCACGGCGAGCTCGTCCTGGTCCTCGCGGGTGATGTCCCACTCCAGCGCCGTGAGGGCGGCGGAGTCGCCCATCGAGAGGCCGGTGCGCGGCTCCTTGTTGGCCGGGATGGCCGGTGCGAGGTGGCCGGGCCGGATCTTGGCGAGCGCCGACAGGCGACCCTGCATGGTCTTGGCGCGGTTGGCCTCGAGCAGGATCAGGCGCAGCTTCTCGTTCACGGCGATCGGCGCGTCGGAGGTGGTGTCGGTGCCGCCGGCGATGCCGACCTCGATCTGCCCGAGGGCGATCTTGTTGGCGACCGCGATGGTGGCCTGGATGCCGGTGTCGCACGCCTGCTGGATGTCGTACGCCGGGGTCTGCGGGTCGAGCTTCGACCCGAGCACGGACTCGCGGGTCAGGTTGAAGTCGCGCGAGTGCTTGAGCACCGCGCCCGCGACGACCTCACCGAGCCGCTCGCCCTCGAGCCCGTAGCGGGCCACGAGGCCGTCGATGGCCGCGGTGAGCATGTCCTGGTTCGACGCGTGTGAGTACACGGTGTTCGACCGGGCGAACGGGATGCGGTTGCCGCCGATGACGGCGACCCTGCGAGTGTTGGCCTGCATGTCTGTAGCTCCTGATCGTGCTCGATGGCCGCGGGCTGTGCTCCCTGATACCCGCTCATCCTTGCGCCACGCAGGGGCGGTAGGGAACGTAGTGAGTGCCACATCACGAAAAGTGGACTCCGAGTTACACCCATAGTTACATATTCGTCAGAGTCGTCGACAGTCTGAGGAGACCGCCGCAATGAGCACCCGTTACCAGTCCCTGATCGGCACCCCCGTCGGGCAGATGCTCGCGAAGAACCTCGGGCTGCCGAACCCGGTCAAGCTCGAGCGCTACGAGGAGGGTGCGCCCCTGGTCAGCGGCACCGTGCTCGTCGGCGGCGACGGCCGGCTCGCCTCCACGGTGGTCACCATGCTCGACGACCTCGGCATCTCCAGCGTGACGAGCGCCGAGGGCGAGCAGCAGTACAAGGGCCTGGTCTTCGACGCCACCGGCATCACCACCTCCGCCGACCTCGTCGAGCTGCAGAGGTTCTTCACCCCGCTGATGCGCAGCCTCGAGAGGAACCCGCGCGTGGTCGTGATCGGCACTCCCCCGGAGTCGACGAACAGCACCGAGGAGCGAGTGGCCCAGCGCGCCCTGGAGGGCTTCACCCGCTCGCTCGGCAAGGAGATCGGCCGCGGCGGCACGGTGCAGCTGGTGTACGTCGCACCCGCGGCCGACGCCGCCGTCGAGTCGACGCTGGCGTTCTTCCTCTCCCCCAAGTCGGCCTACGTCTCGGGCCAGGTCGTCCGGATCGGCGCGAGCGGCGAGACCACCGCGGAGCCGGTCGCGGACTGGACGAAGCCGCTCGACGGCAAGGTCGCCATCGTCACGGGCGCCAGCCGGGGCATCGGCGAGGAGATCGCGCGTGTCCTGCACCGCGACGGCGCGACGGTCCTCGGCATCGACGTGCCCCAGGCCGCGAGCGAGCTGCAGGCGGTGATGAAGGAGATCGACGGCGACCACCTCATGCTCGACATCACCACCAAGGACGCGCCGAAGCGGATCGCCAAGCACGTCAAGGACAAGCACGGCGGCGTCGACATCGTCGTGCACAACGCCGGCATCACCCGCGACAAGAAGCTGGCCAACATGAAGGAGGACGGCTGGTCCTCGGCGATCGCGGTGAACCTCACCGCCCCCGAGCGGATCACGGCCGAGCTCCTCGACCAGGGCCTGGTCCGCCCGAACGGCCGGATCATCGGCGTCTCCTCGATCGCGGGCATCGCCGGCAACGTCGGCCAGACCAACTACGCGGCCTCCAAGGCCGGCGTCATCGGCCTCGTGCAGGCGCTCTCCGACCAGCTCGAGAACGGGATCACGATCAACGCGGTGGCCCCCGGCTTCATCCACACGAAGATGACCGACGCGGTGCCGTTCTTCACCCGCGAGGTGGGCAGCATGCTCAACGCCATGTCGCAGGGCGGCCTCCCGGTGGACGTCGCGGAGACCATCGCGTGGTACGCCAACCCGGCCTCCACCGCGGTCAACGGCAACGTCGTGCGCGTCTGCGGCCAGATGATGCTGGGAGCCTGACATGACCAGCGAGCCCACCACCCGCGAGGTGACCGGGCAGCCGGCGACGCTTCCGATGCTGCTCAAGGCGGCACTCCCGGTGATCCCCGGCGTCGCCTCGCTCCCCGGCGTGAAGAAGTCCGGCGGCGACCTGCCCGACATCACGCTGACCCGTCACGACGTCCCGATCGACCGGGCCCACGTCGCGGCGTACTCCGACGTGTGCGGCTTCCCGCTGCGCGAGACCGTGCCGCTGACCTACCCGCACATGCTGGCGTTCCCGCTGCACATGGCGATCATGACCGACGGCGCGTTCCCGTTCCCCGCGATCGGCACGGTGCACCTGGAGAACTCCATCACCCAGCACCGCGCGGTCGCGGCGTCGGAGACGCTCCAGGTCACCGCCCGGCCGCAGGCCCTGCGCAGCCACCCCAAGGGCAAGGTCTTCGACATCCTCACCGAGGTCCACTCGGCCGGCGAGCTGGTGTGGGAGGAGACCTCGACCTTCCTGCGCCGCGGCCGGTCGGACGGGGAGGCGGCCGACACGGGCATGCGACTGGAGGAGGTGCCGTCGTCCGGCATCGAGTGGCGCCTCGGCGGCGACCTCGGCCGCCGCTACGCAGCGGTGTCCGGCGACCACAACCCGATCCACCTCTACGCGTTGACCGCCAAGGCGTTCGGCTTCCCCCGCCAGATCGCGCACGGCATGTGGAGCAAGGCGCGGTGCGTCGCGATGCTCGACCCGCGTCTGCCCGACGCGGTGCGCGTCGACGTGGCGTTCAAGAAGCCGGTCCTGCTGCCGAGCACGGTCGCCTTCGGCTCGAGGAGGCTGTCGACCGGCGAGGGCCGCGACTGGGCCTTCTCGTTGACCAGCCCGAAGGACGGCGCGCCGCACCTGCTGGGCAGGACGACCGCGCTCTAGGAGTCCTCGGCGAGCCCGTCCTTGTGACGCTTGCGCTGCTCCTCGGCGCGCTCGCGGCAGCGACGGAGGAACTCCTCGTCCGCGACGGGGTCGACGGCCGCCGCACGCCCGGGTCGGTCGTACTCCGGGAAGGCGGCCGCCTCCCGCTCGTAGGCCGACGGTCGGCGAGCGGTCCGCCGCGGACGCCCGGCCACCAGCCAGGCGATCGAGCCGACCAGCGGGAAGAACAGCACCAGCACCAGCCAGCCCCACTTGGGCAGGTGCCGCACCTCGTCGTCACGTGCCACGATCACGTCCACGACGCAGAAGATCCACAGGACCAGGACGACCGGGCCGAGGTAGATGCCGAGCCGTGCCATCTAGCGCGGCCGCCCGAAGGAGATCGTGCGCAGCTCCGGCTCGGCGTCGCTCGACCAGCGTGCGGCCGGAGCTCCGGGCGGCGTCACGCGGAGCGTGTACGTCGCGGTTCCCGGCGTCCAGGTGCCGACGTCGGTGACCCCGTCGCCGTCCCAGTCGCCGGTGACCGGCAGGTCCGTGGCGTAGCCGAGCGGGACCTGGCTGACCGTGGCGTAGCCGTCGGCCGAGACCGTGCGGAGGTGGAAGGTCGCGGTCGCGGTGTCGAAGACCCCGAGGTCGGTGACGCCGTTGCCGTCCCAGTCGCCCGTCACCGGCTGCGAGCCGGGACCGCCGAGGCGCACCACCTGCTCGGTGCCGTCGGCGAGCAGCAGCCGGAACCGCTTCGCGCGTGGCCGGTAGACGCCGACATCGGTGGCGCCGTTGCCGTCCCAGTCGCCGGTGACCGGCAGGTCCTTGACGAAGCCGAGCCTCTTGCGGACGACCGTCCCGTCCCCGGCGCGCAGCAGGAACAGGCGTGCGCCCTGGCGCCGCACGCCGAGGTCGGTGATCCCGTTGCCGTCCCAGTCGCCGGAGACGGGCAGGTCGCTCGCCTTGCCGAACCGGACGGGCGCCTGCGCCGCGTCGGCGGAGTACATCTCGAAGGTTCCGGCGCCGGCGTCACGGCGGAAGACCGCGACCTCGTCGGCCCGGTCGCCGTTCCAGTCACCGGACAGGGGTACGTCGACGCAGTTCTGCGACAGGGTCGCGACGCCGTAGGCGAAGGACTCGCCGTGGAAGACGGGCGCCATCGCCTCGCCCTCGAGCTTCTGCTCGTAGTGCAGGTGGGCACCGGTCACTCCCCCGGTGTCACCGACCCGGCCGATCGGCGCGCCCTGGTCGACGAACTGGCCGGGGACCACCCACTGCGCCTTGAGGTGTGCGTAGAGCGTCGAGTAGCCCTCGGGGTGCGCGATCTCCACCCACTTGCCGTAGCTGCGGGTGCCCGCGTCCTCGACCCGGGAGACCACGCCGCCGGCGGACGCCACGACCAGCTTGCCGAGGTCCTGGTCGCGGTTGAAGTCGATCGAGTCGCTGCTCGGCCGGTGGTTGGCGCGCGTCGTACCCGTCCACTCCTCGGCGCAGGTGAAGGGCATCTCCTGGTCCAGAGCCGTCGCGGAGGTGGCCGGCGCGGCGACGAGCAGGCCGGCCAGGACGGCGGCGGCCGCAAGCGCAGGGGTCGGGCGGGCCAGCAGCATGCTGGGGATCCTCTCGGCTCAGCGGGACGAGGCGTAGTCACAGATGTCACACTGGGCCACAGTGGTTAACAAGGCCCTCAACACTGGAACTGCGCCTCAGAAGCGCTCAACCGTAACGCCGCAACGGCGTGTCTGTCCCTACTTTCCCGACATTGTGTGCTAGCGCCTCAGTCGCGGAGGCGGATCAGACCCTCCTGGGCCACCGACGCGACGAGCAGGCCGCTCTCGGTGAACAGCCGCCCGAAGGCGAGTCCGCGGCCACCGGTCGCGGCCGGCGAGACCTGGTCGTAGAGCAGCCACTCGTCGGCCCGGAACGGCCGGTGGAACCAGATCGTGTGGTCCAAAGAGGCCGACTGCATCTTCGGGTGGGAGATGTGGAAGCCGTGCGGGATGAGCGCCGACCCCAGCAGCGTCATGTCACTGGCGTAGGTGAACGCCGCGCGGTGGAACAGCGGGTCGTCGCCGATGTTCCCGCTCACCCGCACCCAGAACCTCGACTGTGCGGGGTGCTCGTCGGCGGGCATGTTCCCGCCGCTCGGCCGGGAGTCCCCGACCCAGCGCAGGTCGAGGGCCGCCCACTCGCGGCGCCACTCCTCGGCGTGCTCGGGAGACCGCTGCGCGACCATGTCGCCGAGGTTGACCGAGTCGTCCGGAGCGGGCACCTCCGGCATCGCGTCCTGGTGCTCGAGTCCCTGCTCGGGGACCTGGAAGCTGGCGGTCATGTAGTAGATCGCGCGGCCGTGCTGACGGGCGACGATCCGACGGGTCGAGAACGACCGCCCGTCACGGATCCGCTCCACGTCGTACACGATCGGGACCGCGGTGTCTCCGGGGAGCAGGAAGTAGCTGTGCAGCGAGTGCACCTCGCGCTCGGGCTCCACGGTCCGGGCGCCGGCGACGAGCGCCTGTCCCGCGACCTGGCCCCCGAACACTCGCTGGAGCAGGGTGTCGGGCTGCGTGCCGCGGAAGAGGTTGAGGTCGATCGTCTCGAGGTCGAGCAGGCTGACGAGCTCCTGGGCAGAACTGGGCAAGTTCCTCTACTCCTCGGGGTTCTCGGGACGGTCGCTGCGATCGGGACGGTCGGGACGGTCGCGCCCGTCGAGGCCGGCCAGGAAGCGCTCGAACTCGGCGCCGATCTCCTCGCCGGTCGGCAGCTCCTGCTCCTCGGCCAGGGGCAGCGCGGACTCCTCCCCGCTCTCGGGGCGGTGGAAGGAGTCGTACTGCTGCTCCAGCCCGACGACCACGTCGCGGACCTCCGCGGAGTCCTCGATCTGGGCCGCGATCTCGACCATCTTCGCCTCGCCCGCGACGCGCAGCGGCTCGAGGTCCCACTGCAGCCCGGCGAGCACGGCGAGCGCCTCGAGCAGGGCTACGGCGGCGTTCGGGTAGTCGAACTGGGCCACGTAGTGCGGGATGTGCGCGACGAACCCGGCGGCCGGGTGGTCCCACTCCCCGAGCCGGAACTCCAGGAGCGCCTGGGCGCTGGCCGGGACGCGGATCTGGCCGCGCCAGACGTTCCGCTGGGTGAGCAGCTCGGGCGAGGTGGCGTGATGGGTGAGCATCACCGGCCGGGTGTGCGGGACCGCCATCGGGATCGCACCCAGGGCGACGGTGAGCCTGACGCCGAAGTGCTCGATGACGGTACGCACCGCCTGGGCGAACGCCTCCCAGTGCATGTCCGGCTCGGGGCCGTGGAGCAGGAGGTACGGCGTCCCGCCGGAGTCGTGGAGCAGGCGCACGACCAGCCGCGGCGCCTCGTAGCCCTCGTAGTGGTTCTCCACGAACGACATCGGTGGCCGGCGGGCCCGGTAGTCGTAGAAGTCGTCGATGGCGAAGCTGGCCACGACGCGGCCGGCGGAGTCCTCGAGCAGGTGCTGCACCGCGAGGCTCGCGGCGTTGCCGGCGTCCAGGAAACCCTCGAGGGCGTGGACCAGCACGGGCCCCTCGGCGTGCCCCTCGAGCTCGGGCACCTCGTCGACGATGTGCACGAAGCGGTGGGCTTCCGCCATCTCACAACCTTTCCGGGTCGGTTCTGCGCTGCGGCTCAAGGGTATGCGGGCACCATTCTCGCAGCCCGAGCCACCGGTGGCGGCGCCCGCACGGGTGACCACCGGCACACCGCCGACCCCTTCCGGCATTTTGTTACCGGCGGGTAGCATCAGCGGGTCATTCCCCTACGACGCATGAAGGAGCCTTCGTGCCCCGACAGTTGCGAGAGGTCGTCTTCGTCGACGGCGTGCGGACGCCGTTCGGCAAGGCCAAGGGCCAGTACGCCGAGACGCGTGCCGACGACCTGGTGATCAAGTGCATCCGCGAGCTCATGCGGCGCAACCCCAACCTCCCGCCCGAGCGGGTCGACGAGGTCGCGATCGCCGCCACCACCCAGATCGGCGACCAGGGCCTGACCATCGGCCGCACCGCCGCACTTCTCGCCGGGCTGCCGCAGAGCACGCCCGGCTACTCGATCGACCGGATGTGCGCGGGCGCGATGACCGCGGTCACCTCGACCGCCGGCGGCATCGCCTTCGGCGCCTACGACGTCGCGATCGCCGGTGGCGTCGAGCACATGGGCCGCCACCCGATGGGTGAGGGCGTCGACCCGAACCCGCGGATCATCTCCGAGAAGATCGTCGACCCCGACGCGCTCGTGATGGGCAAGACGGCGGAGAACCTCCACGACCGCTACCCGACGATCACCAAGGAGCGCTCGGACCGGTTCGCGGTCCGCTCGCAGGAGAAGACGGCGCAGGCCTACGCCGACAACTTGATCCAGCCGGACCTCGTGCCGGTTGCCACCCGCTCCGCCGAGAGCGGCTGGGGGCTCGCGACCGCCGACGAGCCGCCCCGTCCGGGCACCACCATGGAGGACCTGGCGCAGCTCAAGACGCCGTTCCGCCCACACGGCCGGGTCACCCCGGGCAACGCCGCAGGCCTCAACGACGGCGCGACCGCCGCGCTCCTCGCCGACGAGGAGACCGCGCGCGACCTCGGCCTCCCGGTCAAGATGCGCCTGGTCTCCTACTCGTTCGTCGGCGTCGAGCCCGAGGTCATGGGCGCGGGCCCGATCCCGGCCACCGAGAAGGCCCTCAAGCAGGCCGGGCTCACCATCGACGACATCGACGCGTTCGAGATCAACGAGGCGTTCGCCGTGCAGGTGCTCGCCTTCCTCGAGCACTTCGGCATCGACGACGACGACGCTCGCGTGAACCCCTACGGCGGCGCGATCGCGATGGGCCACCCGCTGGCCTCCTCCGGCGTCCGCCTGATGACCCAGCTCGCCCGCCAGTTCGAGGAGCGCCCCGAGGTCCGCTACGGCATGACCACGATGTGCATCGGTATCGGCATGGGCGGCACCGTGATCTGGGAGAACCCGCACTGGAACGGAGAGAACGCCCGATGACCACCACCCCTGAGCTCCAGGCCGCACTCGACCGCGGCGTCGAGCTGTCCGGCGACGAGGTCGTCACCGAGGCCAGGCTCCGGTACGTCGACCTGCCGTACGCCGCGGGCACGATGGCCCTCATCACCCTCGACAACGGGCTCGACCACACCCGGCCGAACACGTTCGGCCCCAAGAGCCTGGCCGCGCTCAACACCGCGCTCGACGAGGCTCTGTCGCGAGACGACGTCGCGGCGATCGGGGTCACCGGCAAGCCGTTCATCCTCGCGGCGGGCGCCGACCTGTCGTCGGTCAGGATCGCCGGCCGGGACGACGCCGAGGTGATCGCGAAGATCGGCCACGGTGTCTTCCGCAAGCTCGTCGACGGCGGCAAGCCGTCCTTCGGCTTCGTCAACGGCCTCGCGCTCGGCGGCGGCCTCGAGGTCGCGCTGCACTGCACCTACCGGACCGTCCAGGACAGCGCACCCGCCCTCGGCCTGCCCGAGGTCATGCTCGGCCTGGTTCCCGGCTGGGGCGGCGCCTACCTGGTGCCGAACCTGGTCGGCGCGGAGAAGGCCGTGAAGCTGATCGTCGAGAACCCGCTCAACCAGGGCAGGACGCTCACCGGCCACGCGGCCTTCGAGCTGGGCCTGGCCGACGCGGAGTTCTCCGGCGCCGACTTCCTCGAGCAGTCGCTGCTCTGGGCGGCACGGGTCCTCAACGGCGAGGTGTCGGTCGAGCGACCCGCGGTGGACCGCGGCGACGCCTGGGACGCGGCCGTGGCCAAGGGGCGCAAGCTCGCCGACGAGAAGACCGGAGGCGCGGCACCCGCTGCGTACCGGGCGCTCGACCTGATCGCGGCCGCCAAGGACGCGAGCCGTGACGAGGGCTTCGCCGCCGAGGACGACGCCCTCGCCGACCTCACCCTGACCCCGGAGCTCGCCGCCGGCCTGTACACCTTCGACCTCGTGCAGAAGCGCGCGAAGCGGCCCGCCGGTGCTCCGGACAAGGCGCTCGCCCGCCCGGTCACGAAGGTCGGCATCGTGGGCGCGGGCCTGATGGCCAGCCAGCTCGCGCTGCTGTTCGCCCGGCGCCTGCAGGTGCCCGTCGTACTCACGGACCTCGACCAGGCCCGCGTGGACAAGGGCGTCGGCTACGTGCACGAGGAGATCGACAAGCTGCTCCTCAAGGGCCGGCTCAACCAGGACAAGGCCAACCGGCTCAAGGCCCTGGTCACCGGGTCGGTCGAGAAGCAGGACGTCTTCGCCGACGCCGACTTCGTGATCGAGGCCGTCTTCGAGGAGATGGGCGTCAAGAAGCAGGTCTTCGCCGACGTCGAGGCGATCGTCTCCCCCGAGTGCGTCCTCGCGACGAACACCTCGTCGCTGTCGATCACCGAGATGGCAGCCGACCTGAAGCACCCCGAGCGGGTCGTCGGCTTCCACTTCTTCAACCCGGTCGCGGTGATGCCGCTGCTCGAGATCGTCAAGGGCGAGCAGACCGACGACGCCACGCTCGCCACGGCGTTCGCGACCGGCAAGGCGCTGAAGAAGACCTCGATCCTCGTGAACGACAGCCCGTCGTTCATCGTGAACCGGCTCCTCGGCCGGTTCATGGGCGAGGTCAGCCGGATCATCGACGAGGGCACCCCGATCAAGGTCGCCGACGGCGCCTTCGCCGGCGTCGCCCCGATGCCGCCGTTCGTGCTGCTCTCCCTGGTCGGCCCGGCGGTCGCGCTGCACAACAACCAGACGCTGCAGCGCGCCTTCCCCGACCGGTTCTACGTCTCCCCCAACCTCGAGAAGCTCGTCGCCGCCGGCAAGCCGGCGATCTACGGCGCCGACGGCGAGGTCGACCCGGAGGTGGCGGAGATCTTCGAGACCGGTGACGTGGCCCTGTCCGCCGAGGAGGTGCGGGAGCGTGTGCTCTCCGTCCTCGCCGAGGAGGCCCGGATCATGCTCGACGACGGTGTCGTCGTCGGCCCCGAGGACATCGACCTCGGCATGATCATGGGCGCCGGGTTCCACGGCTGGAACGGCGGTCTCACGATGCTGCTCGACCGCACCGGCATCTCCGAGAAGGTCACCGGCCAGAAGTTCCACTGACGGCCCGGGCGCGCTTCCCCAAGAGAACTGGCGAAAGGGGCACTCCCCTCGACGAGCTCGTCGAGAGGAGTGCCCCTTCGTCGTGGCGAGGTGATGGGCTGACCGCCGTACGACGGTCAGCCCACCGTCGTCACCGCGCCGGCGGCGTGACGCTGATCAGCGCCGAGCGGTTGGCGTCGTAGGTCTGGGCGACCTTGATGACGGTGCCGTAGCCGACCCCGTCGTCAGCCGGGTTGCCCGAGCCGGTGACGGTGAACCCGAAGTCGAGGCCGTAGACCCCGGTCGCCGGGCTGCCGTCCGGGTTGACGATCCGCGTCGTGTACGGCGTGTTGCCGCGTGACGGGACGACGGCCGACGCGTCGATGTCGCGCCAGAAGAAGCCGCCGTTGCGGAACTCCAGACCCGGCACCCAGCCCAAGTTGTCGGTGAAGGTGCTCACCGCGGACTGCGACGGGTGCGTGCTGCAGCCCTCGACCGTGACGTCGGCGTTGGCCACGCACTCCTGGAACGCGTAGGTCGGCTGGAGGCCGAACGCGGCGTTGGAGGACTGCGGACGCGAGGGCAGGTTCTTCAGCGTGGTCGGGTCCAGCGCGGCCGCGTCGCCGGTACGACGCAGCGGGTCGAAGTGGCTGTCCACGATGAGCAGTCCGCCCTTGGCCCCACCGCTCGGCAGCGCCGTGGCGTTGTTCGCGGAGTGGTTGGCGTTGCCGAACGACGTGTCGCGGTACCAGACCAGGGCACCCGGGGCGTTGTACTTGAACTTCTCGACCTTCCACTGACCGTTGGCGGTCTGGTAGGTCGTGTCGTAGGCGTACTTCAGGCCCTCGTCGAACCCGTCGAAGTTGCGCCACTCCACCAGGTAGTACTGCGCCTTCGAGCTGGTGCCCGGGTCGATGACCCAGCCCCGGCCGAGAGCGGAGCCGTCGACGTACGTGCCGGTCGCGGCCGTCCAGCCGTTGGCGCCGCCCTCGACGTCGTCGGACCACACCGTGGTGCCGTCGGCGACGAGCGAGAAGTCGTCGGCGAACCAGCCGCGGTCGAGGTAGGCCGCGTCGGTCGCCTGCAGGAGGCGGACCTGGACGCTCTGGCCGGCGAACGCCGACGAGGTCGACGTACTGGTGCTCCCAGCCGTGGCTGTCACCGGTGAGGCCGTACTTCTTGCCACCGAAGTCCTTCAGACGACCGTTGGGGTCGGCGTAGGTGTCCGGGGTCGTGGCCTCGGTGCCGTCGGCGTCGAAGACCTTCTGCTCGGTCCAGGTGGCGCCGCCGTCGGTCGAGACCTCGACGAAGCCGTAGTCCCAGTCCTCCTCGATGATGAAGTTGTTCCACATCCAGAACTTGGCGTCAGCGGCCGCGGGCACACTCACCGTGCGGGTCAGCGTGTTCTTGGCCCAGTCCTGGTCGTTGTTGCTCCACCACATGCCCTCGCCGCTGTGCGGCTCGGCGAGCGTGACGACCTTGTTCGGGAGGTTGACCTTGATGCCGTCGGCGGTGCCGCGGAGCGGACGGGAGTTCTGGCCGACCCTCACGTCACGCGGGTCGTCGCCGGGGTTGATCTGGACCGGGTCGGCCCAGCCGAGGATCCACTTGTCCCACAGGCCCATGTGCGTCGGCATGGACTGGAAGATCGGTCCGGCGTGCGAGCCGGACGCCATCAGGTCCCAGAAGTCCACGTCGGAGTCGCCGCCACCGGAGGTGTCGTAGAGGTCCGGCAGGCCCAGGTCGTGGCCGTACTCGTGCGCGAACACGCCGACACCCGAGTCCTCGGGCTGGACGATGTAGTTCGACAGCTTGAGGTCGGTGCCCGGGATCGGTGCACCGCCCGGCACGGCCGAGGAGTGCGCCCAGATCGCGTAGGTGCCCTCGTCGCCGCCACCGCCGGACTTGTCCGCACCGGCGTGCACGAGGACGACGTGGTCGATCACGCCGTCGGGCTCGTAGTAGTTGCCGTCGCCGTCGAGGTCACCCTGGTCCTCGATGTCGTAGTCGGCCCAGGGGAAGTCGGGGTTCGTCTCCGCGAGCGCGTTGACCGCGTCGATGGGCAGCTGGCCGGGGCCGAGCGGGTTGTCCGGGTGGCCCTGCTGGTCCTGGACACGACCGGCCTCGTAGACGCCCTCGTCGTTCTTGTGGCAGACGGACGCGCCGTACCAGCCCTCGGAGTGGTCGACCTTGACCCACGGGGTCGCCTCACCGGACACGGTGTAGGCACCGCGGGACATCTCCTCGTACATGCTCTTCATCGTGTAGCCGGAGATGTCGAAGCCGGGCTTGCCGTCGGGGCCCGTCAGGTCGGTGCGGACCCGCTCGGTGATGCCCTCGTCGGTGAACAGCATCTTGTCGAAGTGCTCAGGGGAGAAGTCCTCGACCCAGAACGAGTTGTTGTCCGCGGGCGTCAACGTCGAGGGGTCCGGGATGTTGTTGTGCAGCGGACCGTTGACCGCGGCGTCGCCCGGCTTGCAGGTGGTCGCACCGAAGTACTCCGGCACCATCACGTCGGAGAAGTCGTCGTTGGCGGCCTCGTTGAACTCCACGAGGATCGTGAGGAGCTTGGCCTCCTGGGTCTGGCTCGCCCCCTTGTACTGACCCTTGATGTCCTTAGGGCTGCGTCCGGTGCTCAGGGCCTTGGCCTCGAGCTTCGCGAGCTCACGCGCCGCCACGGGGTTGCCGCTGGCGTGCTTCGCGTCGAACTTCATCGCCTTCGCGATCGCGTCCTCGCGCTGCTCGGCGGCGCGCTTGCTCTGCGGCGCGCGGACATCGTTGCTGAAGGCCTTCTCGACCTCCGGCGCGACGTAGTTGATGTAGTAGTCCGAGTCCGCGGAGGCGCTCTTCACGCTGACGGTGGACATGCTGCCGGGTTCGGCGGCTGCGGTGGTCGCAGTGGTGGCGCTCGTGGCCAGACCTGTGGTCAGGAGGGCGAGGGCGGGAACTGCTGCAGCGACGCGGAACCGAGACACACCGTGGTGACGGTGAGACATCTCATTCCCCTTTCGACCCGGGACTTCCCGGGCGTAGAAACCGCTCCCGGCGCACTGGTGGGTATCAGTGCGTCGGGAGGCTCACGCCCGATATGTCGTCCCGAGTCGGCATATGGCGCAAACGCCGGAAAGTCTTTGTTGCGCACGGCGGTTTGGGAAGAGATCTGCATGAACATGCAAAATCTTCGTGAACCCTCCTGATGGGGTTCCGTCGCCTGTCAGGCAGACGACGAGGGCGCCGTACCCCCTTCGAGGTACGGCGCCCACCCGCTGGTCAGGCCCGGGTCGCGCGCTCCACGGCAACCGCGAACGCCGTGAAGAACACCGTGGTGATCGCACAGCCCCACCACGTCACGTTCGAGAGCATGAACGCCGCGGTGCCGGCGACCACGGAGAGCGGCGCCCACCACCGCACGAGCCCCGCCCGCCAGAGTGCGAACGCCGCCAGCGGCAAGGCGGTCAGCAGCCCGACGATGCCCGGCAGGATCATCACCGGGACGCCCCACATGGTCGCCCCCATGTGGTCGGCGACGGCGACGGTGGCGTCGAGCCCGTAGAGCTGGCCGATCGCGGAGTCGTACCAGTCGGAGAGCAACATGCCCGGGAGCGTGGTGGCACCCGCGAAGCCGAGCACCGCAGCGATGTTGGCCAGCCAGGCTCCCTTGCCCTTCACGTAGGCAGCCAGCAGGAGTGCCGGGGTGATCCAGAAGGCGTAGGCCCAGTGGAAGCCGAGGGACTTGAACTGCAACGGTTCGGGCTCGGCGATGTAGACCTCCCACATGTCCTTGCCGGCCGTCCCTGCGGCGGGGTCCGCGTAGGCCCCGACGATGGCGAACAGTCCCGCGAGGACCGGCGAGGCGACGAGGAACCACCGGCGTGCCGCGACGGCTCGCGAGGGCCGAGCGGCGCCGGCCCCGGCGGCTGCGTTGACGGTGGGGGTGAGGGTCGAGCTGGTGGTGACGGCGGACATCGGAGTCCCTTTCGTTGAGCGAGCTTGAGTGGCTCAACAGTCCCGTCCGGCGGTCTCAGCCGGGATCGCCCGCAGGATGGATTTCCGTCTCAGCCGTACGACGGATCTCCGGACGCCTCGCGCTCCCCCGGGACGACGACGCCGTTCTCGTAGGCGAAGATCACCGCCTGGACCCGGTCCCGGAGCCCGAGCTTGCTCAGCACGTTGCTGACGTGGGTCTTCGTGGTCGCCTCGGAGACGAACAGCCGCTCGGCGATGTCGACGTTCGAGAGGCCGCGGGCGAGCAGGCCGAGCACCTCGACCTCGCGCGGGGTGAGCCGGGACAGCGCCGGGTCCGGGCCCTTCGACGGCGCCGCCGGCCGGCGTACGAACGCGTCGATCACCCGGCGCGTCACACCCGGCGCGAGCAGGGAGTCCCCGGCGGCGACGACCCGGATCGCCGCGGCGAGCTCCTCCGCCGGTGCGTCCTTGAGGAGGAAGCCGGATGCCCCGGCACGGAGAGCCTCGAAGACGTACTCGTCGAGGTCGAAGGTGGTGAGCACCAGCACGCGCGTGTCGATGCCCTCGCCGAGGATCGCCCTGGTCGCGGCCAGCCCGTCGAGCACCGGCATCCGGATGTCCATCAGCGTGACGTCCGGCCGGAGCCGTCGGACGACGTCGACCGCCTCCTCCCCGGTGGCCGCCTCGCCGACGACCTCGAGGTCCGGCTCGGCGTC
The DNA here is from genome assembly GCA_963700365.1 of uncultured Actinomycetota bacterium. Taxonomy (GTDB): domain Bacteria; phylum Actinomycetota; class Actinomycetes; order Propionibacteriales; family Nocardioidaceae; genus Nocardioides_C. The sequence goes on from CAVOXG010000002.1 coordinate 331,862, forward strand.
GAGCAGCGAGCGGAAGCCGGCTCTGACCATGCCCTGGTCGTCGGCGATGACCAGGGAGGTCACACGGTCTCCTTCACGGGTAGCGACGCGGCGAGGCGGACGCCTCCGGACGGCGACGTCTCGATGTCGACGGTCCCGTCGTACAACGCGACTCGCTCCCGCACACCCACGAGTCCGTGCCCTCCTGTCGTCACCGGGCCCAGCCCGCGCCCGTCGTCCTCGACGGCGATCTCGAGCCGGCTCGGCCCATATCTCAGCACCACCCGGGCGTGCCGCGCGCCGGAATGCCGCAACGCGTTGGTGAGGCCCTCCTGCACGATCCGGTAGGCCGCGAGGTCGACCCCCGGCGGCAGGTCGTACCTCTCCCCCGCCACGTCGACCTCGACGTCGAGCCCGGAGCTCCGCACCTGGGCGACGAGGCGGTCGAGCTCGTGGAGTCCGGGCTGCGGAGCGAGTGAGACCGTCTCACCGTTGCTTCGCAGCACACCGAAGAGCCGTCTCATCTCCGCGAGAGCCTCCCGTGCGGTGGCCTCGACGGCGGCGAGGTCCTCGGCCTCCTTGGCGTGCTCCGGGCCGAGACGGCGTCGTACCGCCTGGGTCTGGATCGTGACCACGCTGATCGAGTGGGAGACGATGTCATGGAGCTCGCGGGCGATCCTGGTGCGCTCCTCGGCCGCGGCCGCGGCGGCCTCCGCCTCACGCTCTCGTTCCAACCGGTCCGCGCGGGCGACTGCCTCCTCCGTGTGGGCGATGCGCTGCCGGACGGCCGTGCCGACCGACCACGGCCCCACGAAGAACACGAGGGCCGCGGCGAAGTCGCTCGGCACGAAGTCCTTGGCCACGCTGACCGCGAGGAACGGCAGGAGCACGACGGCCAGCCCTGCGTAGCTTCTCGGCCGCTCGGTCTCCGCCCCGATCGTGTAGCAGACCAGCACCAGCGACAGCAGCGTGGAGAACTGCTGCTCGGGGTTGATCGCGAGGTCCGTGCCGACGACGTAGACCGCCACCCCGATCGGGAACGACCGCCGCCACGCGAGCGCGGCCATGGCGAGCCCCGCCGCCACGACGTGCAGCAGGGGCGACTCCACCGCCGGGCTGAACACCGCCTCGGCGACACTGAAGACGACGAAGGCGGCCGCGATCGCGATGTCGACGACGGGTGGGACGGGAACGCGCATGAGCCGAAGGTAGGCGACTGCGGCACCCTCCACATCGGTCTTGCGAATGAGATCGTCCTGAACCATCCGCGCGTCCCGCCGCGTCTAGGGTCGTGAACGGGTCACACCCGGACCCGAGACCCCCAGGGGGAACCATGGCACGACGCGACACCGTCGCGTTCACGGAGTTCGTGGCCGCACGTTCGGCCTCGTTGTTCAGGACCGCCTACCTGATGGTCGGCGAGCACGACCTCGCCCAGGACCTCGTCCAGGAGGCGCTGACCAAGACGTACGTCGCCTGGCCGCGGCTGCGCGACGTCTCGAAGGCGGAGGCGTACACCCGCAAGGCGATCACCACGACGTACATCTCGTGGTGGCGCCGCAAGTCCTGGGCGGCCGAGCGCCCCCGCGACGACGTACCCGACCGACCGGGCAACCGGCCCGAGCACGGCAGCGAGGTCGTGGACCGCGCCTGGCTGTGGGAGGAGCTGCAACAGCTCCCGCCGAGGCAACGCGCGGCGATCGTGCTCCGCTACTACGAGGACCTGTCCGAGGCCCAGACCGCCGAGGTCATGGACTGCGCCGTGGGCACGGTCAAGAGCCAGGTCTCCCAAGGCCTACGACGACTCAGGGAGCAGCTGGGCGCCGACGCCGCGCGCCTCCTCCCGACCGAGCTGGTGAGGCAGTGATGACAGATCTTCTGAAGGACACGCTCCGCGAGCAGGCGGACGCACAGACCCCTCCCCGCTTCGACGCCGAGGCCATCGTCCGCGAGGGCGACCGGAGGGTCGGCTCGGTCCCGGCTGACGACCGGGCTCGTGGCCGCGGGGATCGCGGGCATCGTCGCGGCGGGCGCCCTGGGTCTTCCCAGGTTCGTCGAGACCGACGACCGGCTGACAGCGTCCCCCGCTCCGCCGGAGGTCGAGCGCAGGGTGAGCTTCGCCGTCGGTGACGTCGTCTACTGGGGCAAGGAGCACGTCTCCATGGAGGGCGCGGTGAGCTCCTACGTCCGGACCGACGACGGCTTCGTCTACACCACGGCTGACGGCGGGGTCTGGTTCCACGACGGTCGCGCGGCCGAGCGCATCGGGGAGAGCGCGAACCGGAGGCTGCGTGCCGACGACGCGGGATCGCTCGTCGCCTGGGTGGACCTCGCCGAGGACGGGCACCCGCAGTACGTCGTCTACGACACGGCTTCCCGGACCGAGCTCGCCCGCGTCGACGACAGCGCCGCCGGCCCGTCACGAGACCCCGGCGACGAGGGTGCCGAGGTGCTCGCCGTCGACGACGGTGCCGCCTACTGGCGCCTGGACGGCGGGATCGCGCGGTACGACGTCGAGAGCGGAGACACCGAGGAGGTGTGGACCGCGCCGCCGGTCGTGGACCCGGCGAACAAGCCGCCGCGGGTCACCGACGTCGTGGACGTGGCCGACGGGACGATCGCCTACGTGCTCGAGGGCGAGCAGGGCAGCCGGATGATGGTCGGCCCGGAGATCGGGGAGGAGGCGCGGCCGATGCCGTCGGGCTGGAACGGCGTGCTCTCTCCCGACGCCACCTACCTCGGTGTCGAGGAGGCGGACGAGCTCGCGGTCTACGACACCGCGACCGGCGAGGACGTCACCCCCGACCTCGAGCGGTACCCGTTCAAGGTGGTCTACGGCTGGGTCGACGACGACACGGCGATGGTGCTCGCCATCCAGTCCCTCGAGGGACGAGCCCTACATCTCCGACTTCCTCGCCTGCGACATCCCGTCGGGCGGGTGCCGGGTGGTCGTGGGCGACGTCGGGCTCGGCCAGTTCGGGCTGGCCCTCCCGGTCGGGGACCCGATGGACTCCTGAGGGACGGTCAGCGCTCGGCGGAGGCCCGCGCGGCCTCCGCCGAGCGCTTGCCCACGCGGCTGTGGCGCTTGCCGTAGAGGAAGTAGACGACGAAGCCGAGCGCCATCCAGATCCCGAAGCGCACCCAGGTGTCGCCGGTCAGGTTCAGCATGAGGTACAGGCAGAGCAGGACGGCGAGGGTGGCCACGAGCGGGGCGGCCGGCACCTTGAACGACCGCGGCAGGTCCGGCCGGGTCCGGCGCAGGATCACCACGCCGACGCTCACCAGGATGAAGGCGAAGAGCGTGCCGATGTTGACCAGGTGCGCGAGCGTCTCCAGCCCGACGAAGCCCGAGAGGGCCGCCACCGCGAGGCCGGTGATGAGCGTGATCTTGTACGGCGTGCGCCACGTCGGGTGCACCTTGGCCAGGCCCACGGGCAGAAGCCCGTCACGCGCCATGGCGAAGGCCACGCGGGTCTGCCCCAGCATCAGGATCATGACCACGACCGTCAGGCCGATGCAGGCGCCGATCGCGATCAGGTTGCCCATCCACTCCACGCCGACCGCGTCGAAGGCGGTGGCCAGCGGTGCCGCGTCCTCCGGGTCGATGTCGGTGTAGTTCTGCATGCCGGTGATCACGAGGCTCACGGCGACGTACAGCAACGTGACGATCGCCAGCGAGCCCAGGATGCCGATCGGGACGTCCCGCTGCGGGTTGCGCGCCTCCTCCGCGGTGGTGGCGACCACGTCGAAGCCGATGAAGGCGAAGAACACCAGCGCGGCGGCGGCGAAGATGCCCGCCACACCGTAGACGGCCGGGTCGAGCCCGAGCAGGGACGTGATCAGCGGCAGCTGCATGAACCCGCCCTCGGCCTCCGGAGTCGGCTGGGACGGCGGCACGAACGGCGTGTAGTTCGCCGCGTCGACGTAGGCGATGCCGGCGACGACGACGAGCACGACCACGGCCATCTTGATCGCCACGACCACCTGGTTGATCATGCTCGAGAACTTGATGCCGAGCATGAGCACGACCATCACCACCAGCGAGATCAGCACGGCAGGCATGTTGAACCAGCCGTCCTCGGCGGAGGCGAGCGCGGTGGGCACCTCGAACGGGGTCCCGGCCAAGATGTTCTGCAGGTACCCCGAGAAGCCGGTCGCCAGGGCCGCCGACCCGATGGTGAACTCGAGCACGAGGTCCCAGCCGATGATCCAGGCGACCAGCTCACCGAACGTGGCGTAGCTGAACGTGTAGGCGCTGCCGGCCACCGGGACGGTGGACGCGAACTCCGCGTAGCACAGCGCCGCGAGGCCGCAGGCGAGGCCGGCGACCACGAACGAGATCGAGACCGCGGGGCCGGCGTTGGTGGCCGCCGCCGTCCCGGTGAGGACGAAGATTCCGGCGCCGATGATCACCCCGACGCCGAAGACGATCAGGTCGAGGGCTCCGAGGTTCTTCTTGAGACTGTGGTCGGGGTGGTCGGTGTCCTTGATGGACTGTTCGACCGACTTCGTGCGCAGGAGTTCCATGACCGCTCCTTGTCGGGGGCAGAAGGGGCGGAGACCACGTAACCAGGATCGACGCCGCTGAGCAACGTCGACGGGGTCAGGGGCGCTGCTCGACCTCCAGCGGCGCCGCCGTGGCGCCTGCGCTGTCCAGAGCGGTGACGTCCTCGACGATGCTGCGCGCCAGCTTCTGCGCGGTGAGCCCGATGTCGTCGAGGATCTTGGCGCGCTTGGCGTGGTCGAGGAAGCGCTGCGGGATGCCGTGCAGCCGCACGGGCGTCTCGACCCGGGCCTCGTTGAGCGTCTGGAGCAGGACCGAGCCGACGCCGCCGGTGATCCCGTTGTCCTCGACGCTGACCACGAGCCGGTGCTCGCGGGCGAGGTCGATGATCGCGGGGTCCAACGGCTTGACCCAGCGCGGGTCGACCACGGTCACGCCGATGCCCTGTGCCGTGAGACGCTCTGCGACCTCGACCGAGGTGGAGGCCATCGACCCGACGCCGACGAGCAGCACGTCCTTGGCGCCCTTGCGGACCAGGACGTCCATCGAGCCGGCGCGGTCCACCCGCTCGACGTCCGCGATCGGCGGCCCCTTGGGGAAGCGTACGACGGTGGGCGCGTCGTCGACCTGGACCGCCTCGCGGAGCAGCTCACGAAGACGCTCGCCGTCTCGTGGCGCGGCCAGCCGGAGCCCCGGGACGACCTGCAGGATCGACATGTCCCACATGCCGTTGTGGCTGGCGCCGTCGTCGCCGGTGACACCGGAACGGTCGAGGACGAAGGTCACGCCGCACTTGTGCAGCGCCACGTCCATGAGGACCTGGTCGAAGGCACGGTTCAGGAAGGTCGCGTAGATCGCGACGACCGGGTGCAGGCCGCCCATCGCGAGACCGGCCGCCGAGGTGGCGGCGTGCTGCTCGGCGATGCCGACGTCGAAGGTGCGCTCGGGGTAGCGGGCCGCGAACTGGTCCAGCCCGACGGGGTGCAGCATCGCCGCGGTGATCGCGACGAGGTCCCGGCGCTCGCCGCCGAGGGCGACCATCTCCTCGGCGAAGATGTCGGTCCAGATCCGGCCCTTGGGGTTCTCCACGCCGGTGACCACGTCGAAGGGGCCGGGCGAGTGGAAGTTGTCGGCCTCGTGACGCTCCGCCGCGTCGTACCCGAAGCCCTTCTTCGTCATGACGTGGACGATGACCGGCCCGCCGAAGCGCTTGGCCAGGGCCAGCGCCTGCTCCACGGCCGGCCGGTCGTGGCCGTCGATGGGGCCGACGTACTTCAGGCCGAGGTCCTCGAACAGACCCTGCGGGGCGAGGGCGTCCTTCATGCCCTTCTTGACCGCGTGCAGCGCGTCGTACACCGCCGGGCCGACGCCGCGCACCCCGTTGAGGCGCTTCTTCACCAGGTCGAGCAGCTGCTCGTAGCGGGGGCTCGTGCGCAGCGTCGTGAGGTGGTTCGCGAGGCCGCCGACGGTGGGCGTGTAGGAACGGCCGTTGTCGTTGACGACCATGACCAGCTTGCGGTCCTGGTCCGCGGCGATGTTGTTCAGCGCCTCCCACGCCATGCCTCCGGTGAGGGCGCCGTCGCCGATGACCGCGACGACGTACCGGTCCTCACCGCGGATCGAGAAGGCCTTGGCCAGCCCGTCGGCGTAGGACAGCGCGGTGGAGGCGTGGGAGTTCTCGACCACGTCGTGGTCGGACTCGGCCTGGCTCGGGTAACCGGAGAGCCCGCCCTCCTGCCGGAGCGTGTCGAACTGCCCGGCCCGCCCGGTCAGCGCCTTGTGCACGTAGGCCTGGTGCCCGGTGTCGAAGACGATCCGGTCGGTGGGCGAGTCGAAGACCCGGTGGATCGCCATGGTCAGCTCGACGACGCCGAGGTTCGGGCCCAGGTGGCCTCCGGTCCGGGAGACCTTCGTGACCAGGAAGTCGCGGATCTCCGCCGCGAGCTCGTCGAGCTGGTGGTCGTCGAGGTCGCGCAGGTCACGCGGCCCCTTGATCGACTCCAGGTAACCCATCAGCTCCTCTTCCCAACCTCGACGAACAACCCTGCGAGTCTAGTCGCCGGACCCTCAGACCTCGAAGACGGCGACGGCCGGCTCGACCAGGCTGCCGAGCCACACCCGGCCCCGGTGCTCGCGGACGCCGGTGACCATGTGGAAGGAGGTCGCGTCGAAGGACCGGTCGTGGACGACACCGCCGGTGTCGTCGAAGGCCATCACGCCGGGCGGTGCGCTTCGGCTTCGGCTGCAGCGGCGCCGGCAGTCGCCAGGCCGCCCGGCGCAGGGCCATCGGGCCGTTCATCAGCCCCTCGACGACCGGGTCCTTGGGCGAGGCGACGGTCACCCAGACCAGTCCGTCGCTGCCCGCGCGCGATGTTGTCCGGGTAGCCGGGCAGGTCCTCCGCGAGGCAGGTCGGTGCTCGCCGGCCCGCTGCCCGCTGAGCCAGTGCCGTACGACGGTCCGCCCGGCCGTCTCCGCCACGGCGACGTAGGACTCGTCGGCGGCCAGCGCGACGCCGTTGGCGAAACTCAGCCCGTCGACGGCCACGGCGACCGTCCCGTCCGGGTCGCGGCGCGAGCAGCCGGCCTGACGCGGTGTTCTCGACGATGTCGGCCTTCCATCGCTCGATGCCGTGGTGGCGTGAGGAGTCGGAGAACCAGATCGTGCCGTCCGCGGCGACGGCGGCGTTGTTGCAGAACGCCATGCGCCGACCGTGCACGAGGTCGGTGAGGGTCTCGACGGCTCCCGAGTCCGGGGCCACGGCGAGAAGGCCGCGGCGCGCGTCGCAGACGAGGATCCGTCCGTCGGGCAGCCACTCGAGGCCGAGCGGGCGGCCACCGGTGTTCGCGACGCGCGACAGGTGGACGCCGTCCTCACGCACGCGCCAGATCACCCCGTCCTCGGTGCCGGTGTAGACCGAGCCGTCGTCGGCGACGAGGACGTCCTCGGCCCCGTGGCCCGGGACGCGGACGACGGTGAGCTGGTACGGCGGATCGGTGGCTCATGGGACCGCAGGCTACAGCCGGGCCACGAAACGCCTGCCCCGCAAGGCCTCCTCGACCAGCCCGACGGCCCGACGCTCCGACTCCAGGCGCGCAGCCTCGGCGTGCCAGGTCTCGACCGCGGCCTCGACGGTGCCGCGGCTCGGCCACGTCCCGGAGCACGGCGCGGGCCTCGCTCAGCCCCCGACGCACCGCGGCCTGGGACGCCTCGACGTGCAGGACCGCGAACCGCGCGAGCACCACGACGTGGCGACGGAGCACCGGGTAGGAGCGGTACTCAGGAGGACAGATGTCGAGCAGCCAGTTGACCGCGGTGTGCTCCCACCCCGGGGCGTCCGGCGGTCGGACCTGACGAGGCCATCCGGGAGGTGCGACGTACTGGACCATGGCCCCAGGATACGTCAGAGTCGAACACCTGTTCGAAAGATCAGGAAGGCGGTGGCAGCGGCTCCAGGGGCACCAGGTCCGCGAGCCGCGGGCCGGTGCCGAGCAGCGTGACCAGGTGGTGGGTCCGACCTGTCTCGACCTTGCCGACCCGCACGGTGAAGCCGTGGTCGCTGGTCCAGCTGCGCTCCCCCGACACCTGGAAGTACGCCCCGCTCGCGGCACCGTCGACGCGACCGACCGGGTCGTCGGTCACCGCGCGCGGGATCGCGACGAGCACCCGGCACCCGTCGGGCGACGGGTTCGCGCGCCGGCCGTCCACCGGCACCACCCGGCCGACGACCCTGGCGAGCGCGAGGGTGGTGCGGTCGACGTCGCGGTCACAGGACACCGCGGCCCGGAGCTCGCGCTGCCGGTGCCGGTCCTCGCCCTCCGAGGCTCCCGCCGCTCCCGCCACGACGACCGCGAGGACGGTGACCGCACCGATCGGGAGGGCCAGCCGCTTCCGCAGGCCCGCCATCGCGAGGAGACCGACCGCGATCGCGGTGACCACGCCGCCGAAGAGGCCGGCCAGGCCGAGGATGGCCACCGGCCCCACGGGTCCCCGCCCGTACGACTCCGCCAGCCCGGTCAGCAGGGCGTAGGCCGCCCAGGCCAGGCCCCCGGCCACGGCGAGGAGGACCCACGGCACGGCGGCACGCGGGACCGTGCGACTGATCACACGACCACCATGCCAGCGGCGCAGGCGAGCCGCAGGAGATCAGGCCGCGCAACCCCTCACCGGGCGACCTGGCGGGTCAGCGGGGCGAAGTCGACCTTCTCGCGGACCCCGCAGTCGGGGCAGCACCAGCCGTCGGGGATCGACGACCACGGCGTGCCCGGCGGGAAGCCCTCACGCTCGTCGCCGACGGCCTCGTCGTAGACGTACTCGCAGCCGGGGCACTCTCCACCCACCACGTCGGCGGCGGCGTTCCGGGCCGCCTCGGGGTCCGGGTCGGTGGTGCCGCCGCACCGGGACGGACCCGCGGCGTCCGCCTGCCCGCCGTACGCCCGGAGCACCTTCGTCCGCGTGCGGGGGTGGACGTTCGCCAGCGTGATGTCGCCGTCGAAGTGGGCCAGGACCCTGGGGTCCATGACCCGGCGCCACAGCGGCGGCACCAGGGCGAGCAGGATCATCCCGGCGTACCCGGTGGGCAGCACCGGTGACTCCTCGAAGTCGCGCAGCGTCTGGTAGCGACGGGTCGGGTTGGCGTGGTGGTCGCTGTGCCGCTGCAGGTGGTAGAGCAGCACGTTCGTGGCGATGTTGTTGGAGTTCCAGCTGTGGCTGGGGTCGACCCGCTCGTAGCGCTGCCGCTCCCCCACGCCGACCTTCTGGCGAAGCATGCCGTAGTGCTCCATGTAGTTGACGACCTCGAGGAGCGAGAACCCGACCACCGCCTGGACGACGAGGAACGGAAGGACGCCGACGCCGAGCCAGGCGACCATCGCGCCCCACAGCACCGCGGACATCAGCCAGGCGTTGATGACGTCGTTGCCGATCCGGAACGGGTGCTGCTTCTTGCGCGCGTAGCGTCTCTTCTCGAGGTTCCACGCGCTCTCGAGGGAGCCGAGACACGGTGCGCGGCCAGAACGCGTAGAACGACTCGCCGACGCGGCTGCTCGCGGGGTCCTCGGGGGTCGCGACCCGGACGTGGTGGCCGCGGTTGTGCTCGATGTAGAAGTGGCCGTAGAAGCTCTGGGCGAGCGCGACCTTGGACAGCCAACGCTCGTGGCTCTCCTTCTTGTGGCCGAGCTCGTGGGCGGTGTTGATGCCGATGCCGCCGATGGTGCCGATGCTGGCCGCCAGACCGATCTTGTCCGCGAGCGACAGGTCACCGTTGCCGATGAGCCAGAAGGCGGTGAGGAAGCCGGCGTACTGGATCGGCAGGAAGAGGTAGGTGATCCAGCGGTAGTACCTGTCGTTCCCCAGCGCCTCGATCACGTCGTCCGGCGGGTTGGAGCGGTCGAGCCCGGCCACGAGGTCGATCACCGGCACCACGCCGAGCACCACGATCGGTCCGATCCAGAACCAGACGCCCCAGCCGGTCAGCCCGTGGAGGCCGAGCGCGACGAAGGCCAGGGACGGGACCACGAGGCCGATCAGCCAGAGGTACCGCTTCTGGTCCTTCCACCGCTCGGTCGATCCCGCTGGGATCGTCCCGGTGCTGACCACGCTCGCCATCCTGACCTCCTGCCGTCGGGTTTTACAGAAAACTAGATGATGTCGGCTGACTTGACAATAGATGTCTAGATGTAAATCTCGGGCAGGACCACCTCGAAAAGCCCGCGGCCGCCGAGCGCCGGGGCTACCCTCCGTGCATGCGCGTGGGGCTGCTCGGACCGGCCGAGGTGTCGCTCCAGGGGAGCCCGGTGGACCTCGGCACCCGGAAGCAGCGCGCCCTGCTCGCCGCCCTGGCCCTGCACCGCGGCCGGGCGGTCCCGGTCGACACCCTGGTCGACCTGCTGTGGGCGGACCGGCCGCCCGAGGGGGTCGCGGGCACGTTGCAGGCCTACGTCGCGGGACTCCGCAAGGCACTCGAGCCCGACCGACCGTCCCGGGCCGCGGCGAACGTCCTCGTCACGGTCTCCCCCGGCTATGCGCTCCGCCTGGGGCCCGACGCGCTGGACGTCTCCCGGTTCGAGGCCGCCGTGTCCGCGACCCACCAGGCGCTCGCACCGATGGCGACCGTTCCCGCCGGCGCGACGCCGACGCTGTGCCGGGACGACCTGGCCGCCGCGGTCGACCGGCTCGACGAGGTCCTCGCACTCTGGCGCGGCACCCCCTTCCAGGAGCTCGACGAGGCGCCGGCGGCCGTCGCCGAGCGCGTACGTCTGGAGGAGCTGCGCCTCGTGGCGCTCGAGGACCGGGCCTCGGCCGGGCTCGCGCTCGGCAACCACGCCACGGTCGCCGCCGAGCTGGAGGCACTGACCGCGACCCATCCGCTCCGCGAACGTCTGTGGGCCCTCCGGGCGGTCGCCCTGACCCGGTCGGGACGCCAGGCCGAAGCCCTCGACGTGCTCCACGAGGTACGACGGCTGCTGGTCGACGAGCTGGGCATCGAGCCGGGCGTCGAGCTCCGCGAGCTGCAGACCGCGGTCCTCCGGCAGGACCCCGCGCTCACCTACGTCGCCGCGCCGGTCGCCGTGGCCCCGTCGACCGGCCACGCCCCGATGCCGACCCCGCGCGCCCCGGCCGGGCAACGCTGGCCGCTCGTGGGCCGCGAGCAGGAGGTGGAGGACCTGGTCGGGACGCTCGAGGCCGCGGTCTCGGGCACCCCGTCCTTCGCCGCCGTCGTCGGCGAGCCGGGCATGGGCAAGAGCCGCCTCACCGAGGAGCTCGCCGCGGTCGCCCTGGCCCGAGGGGTGCAGGTCCTGGTCGGGCGCTGCTCCCAGGACGAGGGCGCGCCGCCGCTGTGGCCGTGGGCGAGCGTGCTCTCCGGCGTGGGTGCTGGCCTGCCCACCGAGACCGGGACCGAGGACGAGAGCACACGCTTCCGGTCCTGGGACGACATCTGCGCCACGCTGCTGCGGGCGGCCGCAGACCGGCCGCTGCTCGTCCTGCTCGACGACCTGCACTGGGCCGACGTCTCCTCGCTCCGGGTTCTGGGACTGCTGCTCGAGACCGCCCGGGAAGGGCGGCTCGCGGTGGTGGCGACCTGGCGCGACCGACCCGCGCCGACCGGTGCACTGGCCGCGGTCGCGGACGGCCTGGCCCGCCGCCACGCCACGCGGATCAACCTCGAGGGCCTGCCTGCGACACAGGCCGCCCGCGTCGTCGAGGCCGTCGCCGCGGCAACCCCGTCCATGGAGCAGGCCGAGGCGCTGCAGGCCCGCACGGACGGGAACCCTTTCTTCCTCGTCGAGTACGCACGGCTCGTCGGGCACGGCGGTGACCTCGGGGCGCTCCTGGCGGAGCCGCACCCGCCCGCAGCCGTCACCGAGGTGCTCAGCCGTCGGGTGGAGAAGCTGCCCGAGGCAACCGCGAGGCTGCTTCGGACCGCCTCGGTCGTCGGCCGTGACTTCGACCTGCGGACCCTCGCTGGAGCGACGGGCCTCGACGAGGACCGAGCCCTCGACGAGCTCGAGCCCGCACTCGACGCCGGCCTCGTCCTCGACGCCGGCGGCGACCGTTTCCGGTTCGCGCACGCCCTGGTCCGGGACACGGTGCACGGCTCCCTGTCGCCGTCCCGTCGCTCCCGCACCCACCGTCTCGTCGCGGAGCACCTCGAGGGCGTGCCCGGTCGCGAGACGGAGGTCGCGCTGCACTGGTTCGAGGCGGGACAGGGTCACGCCGGCCGGGCCTGGCGGGCCGCGCGCACCGCGGCGGAGCAGGCGCGCCTGGTCTACGCCTACGACGAGGCCGAGGACATGCTGCGGCGGGCGCTCGCGCTGCTGGACGACGACCCCGAGGCCACCACGCTCGACGAGTACGACGTGCTCCAGCACCTGGCCACCACCGTCCAGCTGGCCGGCAAGTGGCTCGACCTCCGGCAGGTCGTGCACCGCATGATCGAGCTCGCCGACTGGCTCGGGGACGTCGACCTGCTGGCGCGGGCCGCGGTGATGCCGAGCAACGGCGCCCTGTGGCAGGCGGCCGACCACGGGAAGGTCGACGAGCCGACGGCCGCCGCGCTTCGCCGGGCGCTGGCCGAGCTGCCTCCCGAGGACGGCCCGTTGCGGTGCCGCGCGATGCTCAGCCTGGCCAGCGAGATCTACTACGGAGTCACGGCCCAGGAGCGGGAGGCGCTCGCCGAACAGGGTCTCGCAATGGCACGCCGGATCGGGGACCCCGCCCTGCTGCTGAGTGCCTGCCAGATCGCTTTCATCAGCACGTGGCGCGCCGCAACGGCGGAAAGCAGGCTGGCCCTGGCGGACGAGGCCATCGCCCTCGCCCGCGCGCTGGGTGACGACTCGGCCCTCACCTCCACGCTCACCGTGCGGGCGGTGGTCGCCGGCGAGCTCGGAGACATCGACACCATGGAGCAGCTGTCCGCGGAGGCCCGTCTCCGGGCGGAGCGGTACCGCCAGCTCTACTCCCTGATCGTCCTCGACAGCCTCGAAGTGCCCTGGATCGCGATGCGCGGGGAGTGGGAGGAGGCCGAGCGGCTCACCAGACATCTCGCGGCGACGGGCGAGAAGATGGCGCTCGCGCAGTACGGCGACGCCATCGCCGGCGCGATGCTGAGCCTGGGGATGTGGCAGCAGCGCAACGAGGAGATCCTGCCGCTGTTGCGGGCCCGCGAGACGGAGAGCGACCTTCCGGTGCTGCCGGCTGTCGTCGTCGTCCTCATCCGCCTCGGCCGGCTCGACGAGGCCCGGGCACACCTGGCCGAGCACCCGCTCGACCTCGACGCGGACACGTGGTTCGCGATGCTCCCCTGGTGCCTTGCCGGCGAGATCGCCCTGGGCCTGGGCGACCGGGACCTCGCACGCGACGCCTACACCCGTCTCGCCCCCTATGCCGGCCGCACGTGCTCCGCAGGCTCCGGCGTGGCCATGGGGCCGGTGGACACCTTCCTGGCCCTGGCCGCGGCAGCCGCCGGGGACGCCGACCTCGCCGCACGTCACGCCGACGACGCGCGCGCCCTGTGCCAGGCATGGCGGATCCCGCTCGCCGAGCAGTGGCTGCTCGACAAGCGGGACCAGTACGGGTTCTAGCCCCGCCGCTCAGACCTCGAGCAGGTAGCGGAACGCCGCTCGTTCCTTGCGCTCGAACCGTCGCCTGGTGAGGTGCCACAGCACCCGGAACGGCGTTCCCGCGTCCGTGAAGACCCGCTCACGGTGCTCCGGGGCGAGCCCGTGGGCGGCCCAGGGAACGAGCGTCGCGAAGTCGCGGACGGTGAGACCCTTCTTGAAGTACTCCACGTCGATCCGCTCCCAGTCCTCGGGTGTCATCAGGGCCTGGATCAGCGGGATCGCCTCGGTCTCCTCGTGGTGCAGGTGCCGGCTCAGGCTCTCCCGCGCCGCCACCAGACGGACCGCGAGGGCGGCCCGGGCGTCCTCGTCCGCACGGGAGCTCAGGACGGCGAACCCGGCCGCGCACGCCTCGAGCAGCGGGTCGATCTCCTCGTGCTCGGCCTCCATCGCCCCCAGCACCTCGCGGCCGGCGGCGTCGGCGCGCTCCATCAGGTAGGGCCAGACACCCGCGTCCTCACCGGTGTGGTGGTGGTGCAGGATCTTCGAGAAGACCGCCCAGCGCTCGGCGAGCGCTCTCCAGGTGTCGCGGTCGCTGGCGGGTGTGGCGTGGGCGGCGGCCGCGAAGGCCGCCAGGTCGCGCCGGAAGGCGTGGTGCATCACGTACATCACGTCCATCGCGACCGGCCCCTCGACGGCGGCGGCCTGGCCCGGGAGGAGCAGGGGCGTGGTGTGGCTGGTGGTGGTCATGACGGTTCTCCTTGCTGTGCAGTGGTTCTCGGAAGTTGGGTGTGGCACGTCAGACGCCCACAGGAGTGCGGTCGTCGTCGCCGTCGAGGTCCTCTGAGGCCGGGACGGGCAGGGACGCGGGCACCGAGTCGTCCCAGTCCAGGTGGGTGATGTCGGCGTCGATGCTCGGCAGGATCCGGTCGAGCCAGCCGGGGATCCACCAGTTCCAGCGGCCCAGCAGCGCCATCGTGGCGGGCACGAGGACCATCCGGATCACGGTCGCGTCGAGGAAGATCGCGACGGCCATGCCGAAGCCGAGCATCTTCACGACCACGTCGGCCTCGGTGGCGAAGCCGAGGAAGACCGCGATCATGATCGCCGCCGCGGCCGAGATCACGCGCCCGGTCGAGGAGAGGCCTCGTACGACGCTGCCTCGGGCGTCGCCGCTGGCGAGCCACTCCTCGCGGACCCTCGAGAGCAGGAACACCTCGTAGTCCATCGAGAGCCCGAACAGGATCGCGAACATCAGCACCGGCAGCCAGCTCGACACCGGCATCGCGTGGTCGAGGCCGAGCAGCCCGCTCCCCCAGCCCCACTGGAACACCATGGTCACCACGCCGTACGCCGCCGCGATCGAGAGCAGGTTCATCAGCGCGGCCTTGACGGGTACGACGACCGACCGGAACACCATGGTCAGGAGCAGCACGGAGACCGCGACCACGAAGCCGATCACGACGAGGATCCGCTCGGTGAGCATGTCGGCGATGTCCGCGAACAGCGGCGTGAGGCCGGTGAGCTCGGCGCCGTCGGGCAGCACCTCGGAACGGATCTGCTCGATGAGCGGGCCGGTCTGCTCGTCGCTCGGGCCGAACTCCGGCTGCACCTCGAACATCGCCAGCGCGCCGTCGGCCGACTGCTGGACCGGGCCGACGGCCTCGACGCCGGCCAGTCCGGCCAGGTCCTCGGCCACGCCCGCCACCGCGGAGTCGCTGACCTGGTCCCGCTCGACGACCACGAGCAGCGGCCCGTTGGCGCCGGGCCCGAACTCGTCGCTGACCAGGTCGTAGGCCTTGCGGGCGCTCTGGTCGGTCGGTCGGCTGCCCGCGTCCTGCGGCCAGGTGCGCATCGCCAGGGCGGGGCCGGCGAGCGTCAGCATCACGAGCAGCGCCGCCAGAGCCCAGGGCAGCGGTCGACGGCCGACCCTCGAGGCCCACCGGGCGGTGAACGGCGTCCGGTCCGCAGCGACCCGGCCACGGCGCGCGCGGCGCGGCAGGACCCGGTGCTTGGCGAGCCCGAGCAACGCCGGCACCAGCGTGACGGCAGCGGCCATGACGGCGACGACCGCGATCGCGGTGGCGAACCCGAACGACGAGTACACCGAGAGCCCGGCCAGCCGGAGACCCATGAGCGAGACGAGGACGGTGAGGGAGGCGAAGACCACGGACCGGCCGGCCGTGGCGGTCGCCCGAGCGGCGGACCGTCGTACGTCGTACCCCTCGCGGAGGTTCTCCACGTGGCGGGTGACCAGCAGCAGCGCGTAGTCGATGCCGACACCGAGACCCACCATCGTGGCGACGGTCGGCGCGGTCGTGCTGACGTCCATGACCGCGGCGAGCAGGGTGACCCCGGCGCCGCCGACTCCGAGCCCGAAGAGCGCGACGACCAGCGGGAGCCCGGCGCTGACCACGGAACCGAAGGTCACCACGAGCAGCAGGAGGGCGACGACCACGCCGACCAGCTCGCCGCGACCCGACATCTCCGAGACGGCGCTCTCGGGGTGGTCCCCGCTCAGCTCGACCTGCAGGCCGGCCTCCTCGACGGGTGCGACGGCGTCCTCGAGGGCGCCGGTCTCCCCCATCAGGTCAGGGTGGGTGACCGGTACGTCGTACTGCACCATGAGCAGGGCGGTGTCACCGTCGGCCGACAACCGAGGCGGGAGCACGACCCCGACGTGCTGCATCGCCGACAGGTCCGCGGTGAGCCGGTCGAGGACGGCGGCCGGGACAGCCGCGCCCAGCGGGTCGTGCACGACGACCCGGTCGTGCGCGCCGCCGGCCTCGGGCGCGTGGTCGCGGAGCAGGTCGATGCCGCCCTGGGCCCGGGCGGCCGGGACGTCGTAGTCGTCCTGCGGTGTGCCGCCGAACGAGCTCGCCAACGCGAACGCGGTCGCCGCGACGAGGATCCAGGCGGAGATCGTCCGCCAGGGGTGGGCCGCGGTGGTGCCGCCGAGCCAGTAGAGGAAGCGCGACATGGTGTGTCATCTCCAGGTGGTCTGTGTGTCGGTTTCGCGACCAGACTGGAGCGACGCGCTTCGGTGACTCTGGGGGCTGACTTGGGGTGGACTTGGGGTCGGCTTGGGACGCCGGACAGGGACGAGGAACGCTCAGCCGGCGAGGAAGGAGAGCCGCACCTCGCGCTGGTGGTTGTCGACGTTGAGGTCGACGAGGCAGATGCTCTGCCAGGTGCCGAGGGCCAGCCGACCGGCGAGCACCGGGACCGTGGCGTACGGCGGCACCAGCGCGGGCATCACGTGGGACCGGCCGTGGCCGGCGCTGCCGTGACGGTGGCGCCACCGGTCGTCGGAGGGCAGCAGATCCTCCAGCGCCGCGAGCAGGTCGTCGTCGCTGCCGGCGCCGGTCTCGATGATGGCGATGCCGGCCGTGGCATGGGGCACGAAGACGTGCAGCAGGCCGTCGCCCTGGTCCGCGACGAACCGCGCACAGTCTCGGGTGAGGTCCAGGACCGTGTCACGGTCGCCGGTCGTGTAGGTGAAGGTCTCCGAGCGCATGTGCCAATCCTGCCTGTTGTCCTGATCGGTCGCGTTCACGCCTTGACCCAGGTGGGCGGTGCCACCGGCACCAACACGTCATCTTGTCCCGGAAGACTGCACAGCGCCTCCGTCTTTACCTAGCGTCTTTACCAAGGGGGGGCCACTCGGTCCCGGGCGCAGCAGGTGCCCGGGCGTGGTGAGCAGGGCAGGGGGCCCGCTGTGATCCGAGCTTCGATAGTCCGCGTCGTCTTCGCGGTGATCGCGGGAGCCATGGTGCTCGCGGTGGCGTCGCTCGTTCCGGACACCATCTTCGGTGGCTCCGGGTACTCGGGTCTCGGGGGCAGCGGCGCCGCACCGCCGCTCAGCCAGGGCACCGCTGTGCCGCCGTCGGAGGCCGGTTCGACGGGCGAGGCCCAGGCGCCGGTGCTCGACCTCTCCGACGAGGACATCCCGGCGGAGGCACTCGCCGCCTACCAGCGGGCCGCCGACATCATGACCACCGTCAAGCCCCACTGCGGCCTGTCCTGGACCGTGCTCGCCGCCATAGGGCGAGTCGAGACCGACCACGGCAGGGCGGCGACCGGGGTGCTCAGCGACCGGTCGGCGGGCCCCATGAGCATCCGCCCGACCACCTGGAACAAGGTGGGAGTCGACGGCGACGGCGACGGCACGCGTGCCGTCGAGGATCTCGACGACGCGGCGCTCGCGGTCGCGGTCTACCTGTGCGCCGGCTCCGAGGACCTCCGCGTTCCAGAGCGGTCTCGAGGCGGCACTGGGACGCTGGAACGAGTCCGGCGCCTTCCTCGCCGCGGTTCTCGCCTTCGACGAGCTCTACAGGCTCGGCCAGTTCGAGATCGTCGGGGAGGACGAGAGCACGGTGCTCGCGGCCGGCCTGCTCTACGGCCCCTCGCTCAGTGCCACGCCTCTGGACACCTCCGCCCTGCTGCTCACCGACAGCCCGCGGCTCCTTCCGCCAGGGGTCCTGGCCCGGGTCACGGCCGAGGCCGCTGACGCCGTCGAGGCCGCCGGCACAGGCGGACCGATCAGCACCGAGACAGCGGTCGTGGCTCTGCCCACCACCGAGGTGACGCCGAGCGAGAGTCAGTCCTTCGCGGCCGGCGAACCCGTCGGCGAGCCACCACAGAACACGACGCCCACCGAGCAGCCGGCCGACCTGCCCGCCGCGTTGCCGCCCGAGCTGGCACCCGACCCGCCGCCTGCCACCGAGACACCGAGCGCACCGGCACCGTCGGTCCCCGGCACCACGGACCCTGCTCCGTCGGCCCCGGCCACGACCGACCCCGCGACCCCGACACCTTCCGACCCCCCGGCCACGTCCGAGCCCCCGCACCTCCGAACCCCCGGCCACCGTCCGAGCCCCCGGCCACCTCCGAGCCCCCGGCCACCGTCCGAGCCCCCGGCCACCTCCGAGCCCCCGCGCCCGAATCCGCGCCCCCGCCACCGTCCGAGACCGCCGCGCCCGAACCGCCCCCGCCAACGGAGACCGCCGCGCCCGAACCGCCCCCGCCGACCGACACCACCCCGTCGGAGCCCGCACCGTCGGAGACGGCCGCGAGCGAACCCGCACCCTCGGACACTGCCAGCGCATCGTCCGAGCCCGCACCCTCGACCGCGGACACGACCTCACCGTCGCCGTCTGCGGGGTGAGCCCCGCTCAGGCTTCGACCGGCACCATCCGGTCGGCGAGCTCGGGCGCGAGCTGGCGTAGCCGCATCAGGGCATGCCGGGTCTGCGACTTGACCGTGCCGACCCGGACTCCCATCACGGCGGCCACCTGCTGCTCGGTCAGGTCCTCGTAGTACCGCAGGACCAGCACCGTGCGCTGCTTGGGTGTCAGCCGGGCCAGGGCGTCCGCGAGCACCACCCGGTCCAGGCCGCGCTCGGCGCCGTCGCCGGTCGCCTCGTCGTGGCCACCCAACGGCTCCTCGACCACCCGCCGACGCCGCCACCGGGAGACGTTCTCGTGGTACATGATGCGGCGCACGTAGGGCTCGGGCCGCTGGTGGATCCTGCCCCAGACCCCCGCGGCCTTCATCAACGCCGTCTGCACGAGGTCCTCCGCGTCGTGGTGGTCGCCGGTCAGCACGTACGCCGTGCGGCGAAGTGCGGCGTACCTCGCGGTGACGAACTCCCGGTAGCTCTCCTCGTCCCCGGTCATGCTCGCGTTGCGCCTGACTCGGCGAGGGCCCGCTCCTCGCGGCGGACCCGGAGACGGCCCGCGACGGCACCGGCGAGGACCAGCACCAGCGACGCGATCACCACCGTCGGTCCGAGAGGGAGGTGCCGGCCCGGTCGCACCCCCTCGACGAGAGGCCGCTGGAGCAGGTCGGTCGCGAACTGCGTGTCGTGCAGCTCGTCGTCGGCGGCCGGCCGTCCGATCCCGGGGCCGACCTCACCCGTGGCGACGTCGACGGCAACGATGCGTCGCGGCGCGTCGGTGGCGGAACCGCGCGCGGTTCCAGTCCGCCTCGACCAGCACCGTGGTCTCGTCGAGCCAGCCCAGCACCCTCCACGGGGTGAAGGATCTCTCGAGCAGCACCGGCCGGCCCACCTCCCCGGCATCGGAGTAGGTCGCGGCGTACACCGCGGGATAGGTGCCCCGGCCGCGGCGGACGCCGTCGCTCCAGGCCATCCGGGACCCGTCCGCGTTGAAGGCCGGAGCCCCGGACGTGCTGTCGTCTCGCCACCACCACTCGACCCGATGCCTGGTGACCCTTCCGGTCGCGGGGTCCACGCGCAGCAGCTGACCCTCGTCCCAGGTGGCGACGCCCGATGGTGCAGCTGCCAGGTCCTCCCACTCTTCGAGACCCTCGATCGGGATGACCGCACCTGTGCCGGGGTTCATCGCTTCGAAGTCGGCGGACATGCTCCCGCCGCGCATCCGGTGGTACTGGCTGACTGCGCCCACCAACCACTCCGAGTCGCCGGACCAGGCCAGGTGCCCGGCGCGCAGGCCGTACTCCGTCTCGATCGCTCGCTCCGTCACGTCCCCGGTCACCAGGTCCAGCACGGCGAAGCCGACCATGTCGGACTGCGGGTTCGTCTGCGTGGGTCTCCCGCCGAGAAAGTACGCGAGCCTCGTCCCGTCCGGAGAGAGCGAGACGGCCTGTGCCTCCTGGCTCCGTGCCTGCCGCGGGAGCTCCAGCCAGCGATAGGTCTGGTCGACGGCCGAGACACCGAACAGGTGCTCCTCGGTGGGGAACACCCACTCTCCGCGGCGCGGCGCCGTGCCCACCATCGCGAGCGGCCCCGGCGGGTCGTCCCGGCCGGCCGTCGGCGCCCAGCTGCTCGGGCTCCAGACCGTGTCGGGCACGGCGAGGTCGGACCGTTCGTACGACGCGGGGGCCTGCGTCGTACGCACCTGCTCGCCCACCAGGGGCACCACCGCACCGACCAGCACGGCGACCGCACCCGCGACCAGGACCGACGACGCGATCCGCACCCGCCGGGCCCGACGACCGCTTCGCCACAGGGCAGAGGGGGCGGCACCGTGAGCGAAGGACGTCGGCTGCTCGTCGGCGTGCTCGGCGAGGTCGCGGAAGCGCCTCACGCAGCTGGTCGGTCATGGGTCTGCTCCCCGGTCGGTCGGCCTGTCACCACCTACTACGCGGGAGACCAGGCAGAAGGAGGGAAGCCGGCCCCGACTTTCTCACAGAGCCGCGAGAGACCTGACCAGGACGACGGCAGCGGACAGGCCGGAGACGATCAGCACGCCGGCGCGGATCTGGTGGTGCGGGACCCGCCGGTTGAGGACGCGGGAGATGGCGAAGCCGACCACGAGGGCGGGCACCATGGCCACGGCCAGGTAGAACGTCGCTGCCTCGACCTCACCCGCGAGGCCGAGTCCGACCAGGCTGAGGGCGGCGCCGATGACGAAGAAGACACCGAGCGTCGAGCGGATCTGATGCGGTGGACGGTGCTGGTAGAGGATCGCCATCGGCGGCCCACCGATGGAGGTGGCGGTCCCGGTCACCCCGGAGATGAAGCCGGCGGCCGAGAGGGTGCGGATGTTGACCGGGATCTCGACGTGTCTCACGGTCAGGAGGACGCTGGCCAGCACCATCACACCCACGGCGACGCCGAGTCCGGCGGGTGGGAAGGTCGCGACGAGCAGCACCCCGAAGTACGTCCCGACGACGCGCAGCGGCAGCGACCAGCCGAGACCGCGCCAGTCGATGTCGTGGTGCTCACGCATCAGGGTCACGAGGGGCATCATCATCCCGAGCCAGAGCATGAACTCCGGCATCAGCTGCGGCTCGAGCAGGGTGACGACCGGAGCCGTCACCAGGGCGAGCCCGAGCCCCACGAGGCCCTGCACGGTGGCGGCAAGCACAAGGGTGGTGGCCAGAACGGCCACCACCCCTGCGTCTACGCCGAAGATCGTCAGCCCTTGAGCAGGCTTCGGAGCACGTACTGCATGATGCCGCCGTTGCGGTAGTAGCCGGCCTCGCCCGGGGTGTCGATGCGGACCTTCGCGTCGAACTCGACGTCATCTGCCGTGACCTTCACGGTCTGCGGGATCTCCCCGTCGTTGAGCGCCGTGACGCCGGTGAAGGAGAACGTCTCCTCGCCGGTGAGGCCGAGCGACTCGGCGCTCTCACCGTCGGGGAACTGCAGCGGGAGGACGCCCATGCCGATCAGGTTGGACCGGTGGATGCGCTCGTAGGACTCCGCGATCACGGCCTTCACGCCGAGCAGCGCGGTGCCCTTGGCGGCCCAGTCACGGGACGAGCCGGAACCGTACTCCTTGCCCGCGAGCACGACGAGCGGGGTGCCTGCGGCGACGTAGTTCTCCGATGCCTCGAAGACCGTGGTCACCTCGCCGTCCTTGGTGAAGTCGCGGGTGAAGCCGCCCTCGGTGCCCGGCGCGAGCTGGTTGCGCAGGCGGATGTTCGCGAAGGTGCCGCGGATCATCACCTCGTGGTTGCCGCGACGGGAGCCGTAGGAGTTGAAGTCCCGCTGCTCCACACCGTGCTCGGCGAGGTACTTGCCCGCGGGCGAGTCCTTCTTGATCGCACCGGCCGGCGAGATGTGGTCCGTGGTGACCGAGTCGCCGAGCTTCAGCAGGACGCGGGCGCCCTCGATGTCCTCGACCGGAGCCGGCTCGTCGGGCATCCCGTCGAAGTACGGCGCCTTCCGGACGTAGGTGGAGTCCTCGTCCCAGGCGAACGTGTTGCCCGACGGGGTGTCGAGGTTCTGCCAGCGCTCGTCGCCGGCGAAGACGTCGGCGTAGTCGTTGGTGAACATCTCCGAGGTGATCGCCTGGCCGATGACCTCCTCGACCTCGGACGGCGAGGGCCAGATGTCCTTGAGGAAGACGTCGTTGCCCTCGAGGTCCTTGCCGAGGCTGTCGTTGAACAGGTCGACGTCCATCGAGCCGGCCAGCGCGTAGGCCACCACGAGGGGCGGCGAGGCGAGGTAGTTCATCTTGATGTCGGGGTTGATCCGGCCCTCGAAGTTGCGGTTGCCCGACAGCACCGACACGACCGCGAGGTCGTTGTCGTTCACGGCCTTGCTCACCTCGGGGATGAGCGGTCCGGAGTTGCCGATGCAGGTGGTGCAGCCGTACCCGACGAGGTTGAAGCCCAGCTTGTCGAGGTACGGCGTCAGACCGGCGCGCTCGTAGTAGTCGGAGACGACCTTCGAGCCCGGAGCCAGGGTCGTCTTGACCCACGGCTTGCGCTGGAGGCCCTTCTCGACGGCCTTCTTGGCGAGGAGAGCGGCGCCGATCATCACCGACGGGTTGGAGGTGTTGGTGCACGAGGTGATCGCGGCGATGGTGACAGCACCGTGGTCGATCTCGAACTTCGTGCCGTCGGCGAGCTCCACCTGGGCCGGGTTCGACGGGCGGCCGCCGTCGGCCGGAGCCGCGGAGACGTGGTCGTTGGGGGCAGCCGACCCGTTGCCGCTCGCGTGCGAGGGCGAGTCGGACGCGGGGAAGGACTCGGCGACGGCCTCGTCGTACCCCTCCTCGTCCTCATCGACGTAGTCGGCGAGGGCGCCGCGGAAGGCGGTCTTGGCCTCGCTCAGCGAGACACGGTCCTGCGGGCGCTTCGGGCCGGCGAGCGACGGTACGACGGTCGCCAGGTCGAGCTCGAGCCTCTCGGAGTAGCGGGGCTCGGCGTCGGGGTCGTGCCAGAGGCCCTGCTCCTTGGCGTAGGCCTCGACCAGCGCGAGCTGCTCCTCGGAGCGGCCGGTGAGCTTGAGGTACTTGACGGTCTCGTCGTCGAGCGGGAAGACCGCGATCGTCGAGCCGAACTCCGGCGACATGTTGCCGATGGTGGCGCGGTTGGCGAGCGGGAGGGCGGTGACGCCGGAGCCGTAGAACTCGACGAACTTGCCGACCACGCCGTGCTTGCGCAGCATCTCGGTGATCGTCAGCACGAGGTCGGTCGCGGTGGCACCCTCGGGCAGCTCGCCCGAGAGCTTGAAGCCGACGACGCGCGGGATGAGCATCGAGACGGGCTGGCCGAGCATCGCGGCCTCGGCCTCGATGCCGCCGACGCCCCAGCCGACCACGCCGATGCCGTTGACCATCGTCGTGTGCGAGTCGGTGCCGACGCAGGTGTCGGGGAACGCGACGGTGTTGCCGGACTCGTCCTCACGGGCGAAGACCACGCGGGCGAGGTGCTCGATGTTGACCTGGTGCACGATGCCCGTGCCCGGCGGGACGACCTTGAAGTCGTTGAAGGCGCCCTGGCCCCAGCGCAGGAACTGGTAACGCTCCTTGTTGCGCTCGTACTCGATCTCGACGTTGCGCTCGAAGGCCTCCGGCGAGCCGAAGACGTCGGCGATGACCGAGTGGTCGATGACCATCTCGGCCGGCGCGAGCGGGTTGATCTTCGACGGGTCGCCGCCGAGGTCGGCCATCGCCTCACGCATCGTGGCGAGGTCGACGACACAGGGCACGCCGGTGAAGTCCTGCATGATCACGCGGGCCGGCGTGAACTGGATCTCCTTGCTGGGCTCGGCGTCGGCGTCCCAGCCGGCCAGCGCTCGGATGTCGTCGGCGGTGATGTTCGCGCCGTCCTCGGTCCGCAGCAGGTTCTCGAGCAGGATCTTCAGGGAGTACGGGAGCGAGTCCACGTCGAGCCCCTCGCCGGCCACCGAGGCCAGCCGGTAGATCTCGTAGGACTTCCCGTTCACGTCCAGGGTGCCCTTGGCACCAAAGCTGTCCACACTCTTGGGGCTCGGCATCTGCCGTCTCCTCACCTCTGGCTGTCGGTCCGGTACCCATCTTGCCCACGCCGTCAACGGCGGGTTCGTGCTGGGTCGGATTTCTCTTGACGTCAAGATACATGACATCGAGTGACGGAATCCAGTGAGGCCCTCCCCCGGCGGGAGCGTCCCGAGGGCTAGACAGATCGGACCCCAGGCGCACATCCGTATGGGACGGCTCTTAACCCGTCTTGACGGTCTAAGTCCGGACCTCGGTAGTCCGTCCTAGTAGTTCGGCTTCGTAGGGGTTCCGCCCGAGTCGTCGGGATGGTTAGCGTCGAAGGCGTACTCGATGCGGAGGCTCAACTCGGGGGGTTGACCGTTCGAGTGGTCCCCAACCAGGGGGCAGGGGTTCCCCTGCCTACTCCACTCACGCATCTGGAGGATGCTCGCATGTCCGTTTCACGGTCTGGCGCTCGGCGCCACGCTCGCTTCCCTCACGCTCGGAACGGTCGCCGCACCGGCGCTCGCCGGCGTCGACGGAGACCGGCAACGGGGCCCCCAGCGGCTCCCACTACCAGCTCAACATCATCGGCGTGTCGAAGGACAAGGCCGCCGAGATGGACGGCAACAACGGTTCCCGGATCTTCGTGCCGCTCTGGGGCAAGGCGAAGATCAACCTGACCGAGGGCGACTTCGGCGTCCTCGACGCCAACGGCACCGACACGGACGGCGCGACGTTCTCGCTGCCCAACCCGGACCCGGACGCCGACGGCGTGACCGAGTACTCCGTCTACGCCCGTGCCCTCGGCACCCCGGGCGGCAGCTCGACGACCACCACCTGCGCCACCGACCCGACCGACGGCGAGGAGGTCTGCTCCACGGAGTCCATGGTGCTCGTGCGCGAGGCGAAGAGGAGCACGTTCGACAACGTCAGTCGTGAGCTGCTCTACGTGTACGCCGACTACGACGGCGACGGCGACCTCGACCTGGTCCCGCTCTTCGACGACCGGCTCGAGGACTACTTCTGGGACTACGACAACAAGGGCCTCAGGATCGCCCAGCTCCGCTTCTACGAGCACGTCGACCGACGTCAACTGATCCGGCCGAAAGCGTGGTGGAGCGGGGCTTCTACAGGGGGCCGCGCCCCGCTCCACCGCACCCGGCCGTGCTCAGCCCTTGACGTAGGAGAGCTTCTCGGCGACCTTCCCGCCGCGGAACCGGAGCAGGTCGACGCCCCGGACGTGTCCGGCTGACCCGTCCGGCTCGCTCCAGCTGAACCGCCACCGCAGGACGCCTCGGTCCTCGCAGACGAAGCCGTCCTCGTTGGTGAACGACGCGTCGGCGGTCCCGGAGAAGAGCTCCTCGAACACCTGCCGTACGGCGTCGGCGCCGACGTACCTGCGACCGTCGGGTGCGGGAGACGTCGACTCGAACACACAGTCGTCGGTCATCAGGGCCATGACGGCGTCCAGGTCCCCCGCGCCGAACGCCGCGGAGAAGCGGGCCAGCGTGGCGTGGTTGGGTCCCCAGTGCGCGTCCCGACCGAACGCCGCGAGCAGGTCGACCTGGGCGTCGCCGCTCAGTCCCTGCCGCGGGGCGATCATGCCCATCGATCGCATCAGCTCCTCCCGGTCGGCGAACCAGGCCCCCACCTCGCTCACCACCTGCGGGTCGAGCCGCCGGTCGCCACCGGTCGCCGCCGCCAGGTCCCAGGCGTGGATCAGGTGGTCCGCGGCGAGCTGGCGGAGGTACTCCGCGGGGTCCTCGTCCCCGTAGGAGAGGTGCACCACCTCGGTGGTCGGAAGACGTTCCGCGACGACGGACACCGCCTCCTTGGCTGCCTCCAGGCTCGCCATGATCGGGTTGTCACCGAGCAGGTCGCCCTCCAGGGCCGTGCCCACCTCCTCGATGGTCTGCCCCTGCATCAGGGGTACCGTCCAGCGGTCCTCACCGGTGATGTGGTTGACGAGGTCCCGGACGGTCCACTCCGAGCACGGCGTCGGAGCGTCCCACTGGTCGTGGGTGACGGCGTTCACCCGCGTCGCCCAGCACTCGACGGTCCGGTGGTAGAGCGTGTTGAGATCCATGTGAGCCTCCCTCATCCCCGCCCTCCCAGCGTGCGCGCCGAGAGCGTTCAGCGTCCAGAGCGTCGCCGAAGGATCCTCAGCCGGCGCTGTCGGCAGTCGGGACGAGCAGCGCGACACACTCGACGTGGTGGGTCATCGGGAAGATGTCGAAGGCACGCAGCGACTCCAGCCGGTAGCCCAGCTCCGCGAAGATCGCCACGTCCCTGGCCAGCGCACCCGGGTCGCACGCCACGTAGGCGACCGCCCGAGGTCCGAGGGCAGCCACGGCCGAGACCACGTCACGCTTCGCACCGACCCGCGGTGGGTCGAGGACGACCAGGTCGGCGCGGTCCCCCACCGACCCACGCTCGAGGGCTCGCTCGACACGGTCGACGACCGGCGTCACCTGGGGCAGGTCGGCCAGGTTGCGGGCGGCGTCGTCCACGGCGACCGGGTCCGACTCGACGGCGACCACCGACCCCGTGGGGCCCACCCGGTCGGCGATGAAGGCCGAGAACAACCCCACCCCGGAGTACAGGTCGAGTGCTCGCTCCCCCGGCTCCGGAGCCAGCGCCGACAGTACGGCGGAGGTCAGCACGTCGGCCGCGCCGGGATGGACCTGCCAGAAGCCCGAGCCGGAGACCTCGAAGCCGCGCCCCGCCACCTGCTCGTGGAGCACGTCGGGGCCGTCGAGGTCCACACCGCCGGCGCCCGAGAGCACGCGAAGACGTTCCCCCGTCGCCGACACGATCGCCTCGACGCTCTCCACCGTCGGCCAGGACCGTCCGAGGACCTCGGGCAGGTCGGGGTGGGCGATGAGGCACTGGTCGACGTACTCGATCTCACGGGAGCGGTGCTTGCGCAGACCGGGCCGTCCGCCGCGACCGATGGCGAACTGCACGCGGGTGCGCCAGTCGAGCCCCTCGCGGTCCCCGGGAACGGGCTCGACCACGACGTCGACGTCGAGCCTCGCCAGGCGCGACAGCTGCTCGCGGACCACCGCGGCCTTCAGCTCCCGCTGCGCCGGCAGCGCGACGTGCTGGAAGTCGCAGCCGCCGCACCTGCCGGGCCCGGCGAAGGGACAGGGCGCGTGCACCCGGTCCGGAGAGGCCGACTCGACCGCGATCGCGTCCGCGCGCAGGAACTTCGAGCCCTCGTCGCCCTCGGTCACCTCGACGACCACGCGTTCGCCGGGCAGCGTGTGCCGCACGAAGATCACGCGGCCCTCGTGGCGCGCGACGAAGTGGCCGCCGTGCGCCACCGGGCCGACGTCGACGGTGTACCGCTCCCCCACGAGCGAGCGGCCACGCGCCACCCGCTCGCGTCCGCGGCGCCTCACCTGTTCGCCCGCCCGCGTCGTACGTCGCCGGCCTTGGGCGCCTGCTGCGACCGCTCGGCGCGTTCCTCGGCGAGCTCCGAGGACCGGAGCTGGTAGGGCACGGAGATCACCATGACCCCCGGGTTGAACAGCAGCCTGCTCTTCAGGCGCCACGCGGTCTGGTTGTGCAGGATCTGCTCCCACCGCCGCCCGACGACGTACTCCGGGATGAAGACGGCCACGACGCCGCGCGGGTTCGCCTTCCGGATCGTGCGCGCGTAGTCGACGATCGGCCTCACGATCTCGCGGTACGGGGAGTAGAGCACCTTCAGAGGTATGTCGATGTTGCGGTCGTCCCACTCCTCGAGCAGCCGGGTCGTCGCCGCGGGGTCGGTGTCGACGTAGACCGCCTCGAGCGTGCTGGGCCGGCCGGCCTTGGCGTAGGCCAGCGCCCGCATGGTCGGCTTGTGGAGCTTCGACACCGCCACGATCGCGTGCACCCGCGTCGGCAGGACCTGGTCGTCCTGCTCGATCGTCAGCTCCTCCGCGACCTCGTCGTAGTGACGGCGGATCCCCTTCATGATCATGAAGAACGTGCCCATCGTCAGGATCGCGATCCACGCGCCGGCGAGGAACTTCGTGAGCAGGACGACCAGCAGGACGATCGCGGTGAGCCCGAGACCGAAGGCGTTGATGGCCCGGGACCGCATCATCCGGCGCCGGGCGGCCGGTTCGACCTCGTTCCTCAGCAGCCGGGTCCAGTGGCGGGTCATGCCGGCCTGACCGAGCGTGAAGGAGACGAAGACGCCCACGATGTAGAGCTGGATCAGCCGGGTGACCTCGGCGTTGAAGACCACGATCAGCACGACGGCGAGCAGTGACAGGATCAGGATGCCGTTGTTGTACGCCAGCCGGTCGCCCCGCGACGCCAGCTGCCGTGGCAGGTAGCCGTCCTTGGCCAGGATCGAGCCGAGCGCCGGGAAACCGTTGAAGGCGGTGTTCGCCGCGAGCAGCAGGACGACCACGGTCATCGCGATCACGAAGTAGAACCCTGGCGTGAAGTTGTCGAAGACTCCCCGCGCGATCTGCGACAGCACGGTGTGCTGGTCGTGGTCGGCCGGCAGCGGCGACCCGTCCGCCTGCCTCAGCAGGTCGATCCGGTGCGGGTCGACGTACCTGAGCTGCATCTCGCGCGCCAGCGCGATGATGCTCATCATCATCGTGATGGCGATGACCGCCAGGAGCAGCAGGGTGTTCGCGGCGTTGCGGCTCTTCGGCTTCTGGAACGCCGGCACCCCGGTGGAGATCGCCTCGACGCCCGTGAGCGCCGCTGACCCCGACGAGAAGGCGCGCGCGAGCAGGAAGACGAGGGCGACCGTGGTGATCTGCCCTTCGTACCCCTCGGCGCTGATGATCTGGTAGTCGGCGCTCTCCGCCTCCGGCAGCGAGCCGGTGAGGAGTCGCAGCAGCCCGTAGGCCGCCATCCCGCCGATCGCGAGCATGAAGCCGTAGGTCGGCACGGCGAACGTCCACGAGGACTCACGGACGCCACGGAGGTTCAGGCCGGCGAGCACCAGCACGAGCGCCGCGGCGATCCACGCCTCGTTGCCCGAGACGAACGACACCGCCGATGCCCCCGTCTGAACCGCGGACGAGATCGACACCGCCACGGTCATGACGTAGTCCACGAGCAGCGCGCTGGCCACGGTGACGCCGGCGTTGGGCCCCAGGTTCACCGTGGCCACCTCGTAGTCGCCGCCACCGCTGGGGTAGGCGTGGACCGTCTGCCGGTACGACGCGACCACCGTCAGCATCACCAGTGCGATGAGGAGCGCGACGCCCCAGGAGTAGACGTAGGCCGACACCCCGGCGAACGACAGCATGATGAAGATCTCGTCGGGGGCATAGGCCACGGAGGAGAGGGCGTCGCTGGAGAACACCGGAAGCGCGACCCGCTTGGGGAGAAGGTGTCCGCCCGCCTGGGTGCTGCGCAGCTTGCGCCCCAGGAGGACCCGCTTGGATACGTCGGCAACACCCACGGACGGAAGGCTAGTCCACGAGCAGGGCCTGCCTGACGCGCCGGCAGGTCGGCGCGGTGTAGCGTCGTCCACGTGCATGTCGTGATCATGGGATGCGGCCGTGTCGGCTCCACCCTCGCCCGAAGCCTCGAGGACCGTGGCCACACCGTCGCCGTCATCGACAGCAACCCCGACGCGTTCCGACGGCTCGGGCCGTCGTTCAACGGCACCAAGGTGACCGGGATCGGCTTCGACCAGGACGTGCTGGACCGGGCCGGGATCGAGAAGGCCGACGCCTTCTGCGCGGTCTCCAGCGGTGACAACTCCAACATCATCGCCGCGCGGGTCGCCCGCGAGACGTTCGGCATCCAGCAGGTCGTGGCGCGCATCTACGACCCCGGCCGCGCCGAGGTCTACCAGCGCCTGGGCATCGAGACGGTCGCCACCGTCAAGTGGACCGCCGACCAGGTCCTGCGCAGGATCCTGCCCGCCGGGGCCGAGCCGGACTTCCGCGACCCCTCGGGCACGATCCGACTCGACCAGCTCCGCGTCACGGAGGCCTGGATCGGTCACCGCACCGTGGACTTCCAGCAGCAGTCGGGCAGCCGGATCGCGTGGATCGACCGGCTCGGCGAGGGCATGCTGCCGACCCGCGACACCGTCATCCAGGAGGGCGACGTGCTGCACCTCGTCATGCGTGAGGAGAACGCCGGCCGGGTCTACTCGGTCGTCGCGAACGGGCCGGAGGCCGAGT
Organism: uncultured Actinomycetota bacterium; assembly: GCA_963700365.1. Lineage (GTDB taxonomy): Bacteria > Actinomycetota > Actinomycetes > Propionibacteriales > Nocardioidaceae > Nocardioides_C. Next base: position 362,239 of record CAVOXG010000002.1, read on the forward strand.
GATGCGGGTCGCGATTGCCGGAGCAGGCGCAGTCGGTCGCTCGATCGCGCGCGAGCTGATCCAGAACGGCCACAAGGTCCTCCTCATCGACAAGAACCCCGAGTCGATCAAGCCCGAGCGCGTCCCCAAGGCGGAGTGGCTGCTCGCCGACTCCTGCGAGCTCTCCTCGCTGGAGGAGGCCGGCCTCGAGCACTGTGACGTCGTGATCGCGGCGACCGGCGACGACAAGGCGAACCTTGTGACATCGCTGCTCGCCAAGACCGAGTTCGGCGTCCCGCGCACCGTCGGCCGCGTGAACCACCCCAACAACGAGTGGCTCTTCACCGAGGCGTGGGGCGTCGACGTCAACGTCTCCACCCCGCGGATCATGTCCGCGCTGGTGGAGGAGGCGGTCACCGTCGGCGACCTGGTGCGACTGTTCACCTTCCGCAAGGGCAACGCGAACCTCGTGGAGATGACGCTGCCCGAGGACTCGCCGTACGTCGGCAAGCCGTGCGGTCTGATCCCGTGGCCGGAGAACTGCTCTCTGGTGACGATCCTGCGCGACGGCCTGGTCTACACGCCGACGCCCGAGCAGCCGATCGAGTCCGGCGACGAGCTGCTCTTCGTCGCGGCCGCCGACGCCGAGGCAGAGCTGCAGTCGCTGCTGGCCCCGGCGGAGCACCAGCCCTAGGCGGAGGCGCTCACCGGGGTGCGGTTGCGGGCCAGCAGCCACACCATCGCCGCGAGGGCCGCGAGCTGCAGCGGCCACCCCATGACGATCTTGGACAGGCCCAGCACGGCGACCGCGGCGTCGGGGTCCGTCGCGCCGCTGCGGCCGGCCAGGTACAGCGGGGTCTGGACCGCGACCCGGATCACGCACGGGAGCACCAGCATCCAGCTCAGGTTCGACGTCAGCTTCACGACCTGCGGGTCCCGGTGCCACTCCGTCGGGTCGCCCGCGACGCTGCCGACCATGAAGCCGACGATCGGCCACCGCACGAGGATCGACATGGAGATCGCCAGGGCGTACACCGCGTTGTAGATGATCCCCGGCAGGAAGTACGCGAGCGCCTGGTCGTTCACGTCACCGCCGCTCTGGGCGCTGCGCCAGGCGAAGAACGCGCCGATCCCGATGCCGAACAGGCTGTTCACGACGAACTGCACGCTCGAACGCTGCACCAGCCGCACGAGCAGGAGTACGACGGCCGCCGCGACGCTGATGGTCAGCGCGAGCCGCAGCTCCTTGGTCGCGATGAAGGTCAGCGTGAAGATGATGGTGGGCACGGCGGCCTCGAGCATGCCCCGGCGGCCCCCGAGCGCGTGGGCGAGCTGGGCGCGGACCACCGCCTCGACGGTGTCCACCGTCCCGTCGTCGACCTGTCGGGTCACCGGCTCAGCCCCTCAGCTCGTAGCGCGGGTTGTACATGACCCGTCCGCCGTCCTGGACCCCGATCCGACCGGAGACCTTCAGCGACCGGCCCGGCTCGATCCCGGCGATCCGGCGCCGGCCGAGCCAGATGATGGTGATGACGCCCGAGCCGTCGTACAGCTCGGCCTCGAGCGCCGGCACACCCCCACGCGGGCGGAGCGTGACCGTGCGCAGGCTCCCCTGGAGGTCGACGTAGTCCCGGTCCGTGGCGTCGACGATCATGCAGCACCCCGCCCTCGCGGTGTCGCTGCGCAGCTGCTTGGCCTCGATGTCGTCGCTGCTCGCCCAGCGGGAGAGCGTGCGCCGGAAGCGGCCCTTCACGTCCGACATGTCTTCAGGGTAACCAGCGGATCAGGCGCCGTCGCCGGCGGCGGGGCGGGCGTTGCTCGGCATGACCAGCGGCAGCGGCTCGCCCGGTGCCATCGGGGAGCTGCCGCGGACCACGACGACGTCGCGCAGGGCCTGCTCCAGCTCGTGCTCCCGGTCCGGCTCGACGGCCGGGCGGCCGAGCAGCGTCGCCCGCAGCAGCCAGCGCGGCCCCTCGATGCCGAGGACCCGTGAGGGCTGGGTGGCGGACTCCCCCTCCGGGGTCTTGGCCGGCATCAGGACGTGCAGCTCGGTGCCGAACTCGCCGGCCTTCTCGCTGGCGGTGCCCCCGCGGCGGGCGCTCTCCGCCGCGATCTTCCGGCGGACGTCGTCCCAGATGCCGCCGTTGCGCGGCGCCGCGAACGGGCGGAGCTCCAGGGCACCCTCACGGCCGACGAGCAGGACAGCGGCGACCTGCTGGCTGGCCTCGTCGACCTGGAGCCGCAGCTCGAGGCCCGGGCGGCCCTTGACGAGCAGCCCACCGAGGTCGACCCGGTTGGCGTCGGTCTCCTCGAGGTCCACCTCCGAGGTGTCCCACGGTCCCGACGGGCGGTCAGCCGGGGCGGACGCGACCGGGTCGGCGGCAGCCGCGGTGGGCTGGTCCGTGGCCTGCTCGGTCGGCTCGGTGTTCTTGCGACGGAACTTCACTGCTTCTCCTCCGGCGCACGGGCCGCGTTGGTGTGGAAACCTCCGGTAGAACCGTAACCCCCCTCGCCACGGTCGGAGCCCGGCAGGCGCTCCACCTCGACGAACCGGGCCCGCTCGAAACGCTGCACGACCAGCTGGGCGATCCGGTCACCGCGGTGCAGGGTCACCGGCTCGGCCGGGTCGAGGTTGACCAGGACGACCTTGATCTCGCCGCGGTAGCCGGCGTCGACGGTGCCGGGGGCGTTGACGATCGACACCCCGCAGCGTGCCGCGAGGCCGGAGCGCGGGTGCACCAGTGCGACGTACCCGTCGGGGAGGGCGATGCTGATCCCGGTCGGGACCACCGCCCGCTCCCCCGGCGCGAGGTGGACGTCGACGGTGGTGGTCAGGTCCGCGCCCGCGTCGCCGGGGTGGGCGTACGCCGGGAGCGGCACGCCGGCGTCGAGCCGGCGGATCAAGATCTCCACGTTCCCCTGCATGGTCGCCGACCCTATCTGCAGGCCTCGACCAGGGCGGTGGCAGGCTTGTCCCCGTGACGACGAAGAACGGCGTGCTGTACGACGAGCGACTGCACGTGCCGCTGCGCTGGTGGGTCCAGGCCACGATGTTCGTCGCGACCCTCTGGCTCGCCTTCATCGTCGCCCTCGAGCCGGTGGTGGCCTGGGTCGCGTCCGGCCTGCTGATGACGGGCACGGTCGCGGTGCTCCTGTCGTACGGCGCAGCACGGCTACGGATCGAGGACGGCACCTTCGTCGCCGGCCGGGCCCGGATCCCGGTCGACCTGCTCGCCGACCCGACGCCCCTCGACGCGGAGGCCACCCGGCTCCTCGCCGGCCGTGACGCCAACGCCCACGCCTTCCTGCTCCTGCGTCCCTACCTGAAGCGGGCGGTCCGGGTCTCCGTCGCCGACCCGGCGGACCCGACGCCGTACTGGCTCGTGTCGACCCGTCACCCCGACGAGCTGGCCGGCGTGCTGGGCTCCGCACGAATGCGGGAGCCCGGTCGGGGGTAGATTCAGGGCCACGTCCCAACACAGGAGGAACATCTATGGCCTCGGGCTCGAAGGCTTGGAGCGCGATGGCGCTCGGCGCGACCTTGTTCGCCACCGTCGCCGCACGGAAGGCACTGACCACCTCTTGGAAGGTGGCCACCGGCAAGGAGCCGCCGCAGAACCCCGCGGACCCCGACGTGTCCATGGGCGAGGCGGTGGCCTGGGCCATGGTCAGCGGTGTGGCGGTCGGCGTCGCCCGGATGCTCGCCTCCCGCCAGGCGGCCACCTACTACCGCAAGTCGACCGGCCACCTGCCGCCGAACCTGCAGGAGGCCAGCTCCTGAGCGCAGCGGCTCTCCCGAAGACGCCGAAGGCCGGCTCCCTCTCGAGGGGGCCGGCCTTTGTGTGTCAGCGTGCGGCTGCGTCAGGCGCAGTCGCGGCAGATCATGCGCTTCTCGTCGGCGAGCTGGCTGCGGTGGTGGACGAGGAAGCAGCTCATGCAGGTGAACTCGTCCTCCTGGCGAGGCTTGACCTCGACCGCGAGCTCCTCGTGCGAGAGGTCGGCACCCGGCAGCTCGAACGACTCGGCGGCCTCGGCCTCGTCCTCGTCGACCTTGCCGGAGTTCTTGTCGTGCCGGCGGGCCTTGAGCTCTTCGAGGCTCTCTTCGGACTGGTCCTCTTCGGTCTTACGCGGTGCGTCGTAATCAGTGGCCATCTACGTCTCCTGCCCCCGGCTTTCGGGGTCTTCATGTTCGGGGTTCAGCGGGGATCAAGTCGTGCGGATTGTGCACCATACCTGGAGGTCGGCGCACGCTTATTCGGCTTCTTGTCACGCGTCTCACACCGCCCGCGAGTGTGCAGCGGGTCAACTCCGGGCCCGCGCGGTCTATTCCCCACCCCCCGAGAAGAACCCGCAGGAGCTCGCAAGCCTCTCGAACTCGTCGAAAACGGCTGCCGGTGCGGCCACCACGCAGGGCTTCCCGCCGACGCCGGGACGGGTCTCCAGCCGGGCCCCGGCCTCGGTCGCGACTAGCCCACCGGCCGCCCTGTCCCAGGGGTTGAGGCCCTCCTCGACGTACGCGTCGAGCCTGCCGGCGCCGACGAAGCAGAGGTCGAGGGCAGCCGACCCCAGCCGGCGTACGTCGCGGACGTGGCCGAGCATCCGGCCGACGGCCTGCGCCTGGACCACCCGGATCTCGCGTTCGTACGAGAAGCCGGTGCCCACCAGGGCCTGCGACATCGGCACCGCGTCCCGCACGCGAAGCGGCTCGTCGTCGCACCAGGCGCCCTTGCCGCGGACCGCGGTGAAGCACTCGCCGGTGACGACGTTCGTGACGACGCCCGCGACGGACTCGTCGTCGACGACGGCGGCGATCGAGATGGCGTACTGCGGGATCCCGTAGAGGAAGTTGACCGTGCCGTCGATCGGGTCGACGACCCACGTCACCCCGGTCGTCGACTCGGCGGACGCCCCCTCCTCCCCCAGGAAGCCGTCCCCCGGCCGCGCGGCCGCGAGCCGGCGGTGGATCAGCTCCTCGGCGGCGCGGTCGACGGCGGTGACGATGTCGGTGGGGCTGGTCTTGGTGTCCGCGACCGCGACGCCGTCCTGTCGCCGGCGACGCACGAGCGCGGCGGCCTCCAGCGCGACCGCGCGTGCGAGGTCGAGCAGCTCGGCGTGCGTCCATCCGGCTCAGTCCTCGCCGGCCAGCGCCGGGCGAGCACCGCGGGCGTTCGCGCAGCAGCCGCGGGGGCAGACGTCCCACGAGGCCTCGAGGCTGCCCTCCGCCGCGCGGACGACCTCCTCCCCGCGCTCGACGGCCGCCCGCTCGAGCAGCAGGTCACGCACCATGGCGACGAAGCGCGGGTCGACGCCGGCGGTGGCTGCCCGGACGAACCCGAGGCCGAGCTTCTCCGCGGTCGCCCTGGCCTCGGTGTCGAGGTCGTAGACGACCTCCATGTGGTCGGAGACGAACCCGATCGGCACCACCACGACACCTCGGACCCCCTTGCGAGCGAGGGACTCGAGGTGGTCGTTGATGTCGGGCTCGAGCCATGGGATGTGGGGTGCGCCCGACCGGGAGCAGTAGACGAGCTCGCTGGCGTAGCGGTGGCCGGTCTCCTGGCGGACGTGCTCCCCGATCGTCTCGGCGACGCTCCGGTGCTGCGCCACGTAGGCGCCGCCGTCCGGGCCGCTCGCGTCGTTCATCGACAGCGGGATGGAGTGGGTGACGAAGAGGATGTGGGCGTCGTGGCGGAGGTCCTCGTCGAGCTCGGCCAGCGCGGCGAGCGTCGCGTCCACCATGGGCTCCACGAAGCCGGGGTGGTTGAAGTAGTGGCGCAGCCGGTCGAGGGTCGGGGCGCCCTCACCCACCGCGGCCACGGCGTCGGCGAGGTTCTCGCGGTACTGACGGCATCCCGAGTACGACGAGTAGGCGCTGGTGACGAGACAGGCGGCGCGTCGTACCCCGTCGTCCTTCATCTGCTGGACCGCGTCGGTCAGGTAGGGGTCCCAGTTGCGGTTGCCCCAGTAGACGGGGACGTCGACGCCGGCGGCGGCCAGGTCCTCGCGGATCGCGGCGAGGAACTCGCGGTTCTGGCCGTTGATCGGGCTGCGACCCCCGAACAGGAAGTAGTGCTCGCCGACCTCCTCGAGCCGCTCGCGTGGGATCCCCCGGCCGCGTGTCACGTTCTCCAGGAACGGGACCACGTCCTCGGGCTTCTCCGGCCCACCGAAGGAGACCAGCAGCAGGGCGTCGTACGGCGCCGCATCAGGGTGCATGGCGACATCTTAGGATTGCCGTCCAATGCTCACTCCCTACCGTCGAGTGCTTTCCGTGCCTGGCGCGCTCGCCTTCTCCCTCACCGGACTGGTCGCCCGGCTCCCGATCTCGATGGTGAGCCTCGGCATCGTGCTGCTGGTCTCGGCCCGCACCGGCTCCTACCGGCTGGCCGGGATGGTCGCGGCGGCGTACCTCGTCGGCAACGCGGCGTTCGCGGTGCTTCAGGGGCGGATGACCGACCGGCTGGGCCAGAGCAGGGTGCTGCCGTGGACGATCCTCGTCTTCACGGTCTCGCTGAGCCTGATGATGTGGTCGGTCGACGCCGGCTGGCCGTCGCCGTGGCCGCACGTGTTCGCCGCGGTCGGCGGCGCGGCGCTGCCCCAGGTCGGCTCCTGCATCCGCGCCCGGTGGTCGCACAACGTCCCGGACAAGCGGACGCTGCAGACCGCGTTCGCGCTGGAGGCGGTGGTCGACGAGGCGGTCTTCATGGTGGGCCCGATCGTGGTCACCGTGCTCGCCACGACCGTCGACCCGGTGGCCGGCCTCGGTACGGCGGTCGCTGCCGGCCTGGTGGGGTCGCTGGCCCTCGCCGCCCAGCGCTCGACCGAGCCACCGGCCCACCGGCACGGGACGGAGCACGGGCCACGCGAGCCGATGGGCTGGGCGGTGCTCGCCCCGCTCGTCGTCTCGGGCGCGATGCTCGGCGTCCTCTTCGGTGGAAGCGAGGTGGCCACGGTCGCGCTCGCCGAGGAGCTCGGGTCCAAGGCCGCCGCGGGACCGGTGCTGGCGGTCTTCGCGTTGGGGTCCCTGCTGGCCGGGCTGATCTCCGGGACCGTGCACTGGCAGTCCTCGAACGCCTCGCGGTTCCGCTTCTTCATGGTCGCGCTGGCGGTCGCGGTCGTGCCGCTGCCCTTCGTCGAGTCGCTGGTGCTGCTGGGCGTCGTGCTGTTCCTCGCCGGCTTCGGGGTCTCCCCGACCCTGATCGCGAGCGTCGCCTGGATCGAGGAGACGGTGCCGCCCCGTCGGCTCACCGAAGGGATCTCGATCATGACCACCGGGATGTACGTCGGCGTCGCGCCCGGTGCAGCGGTGGTGGGTGCGGTGATCGACAGCCACGGAGCGTCGACGAGCTTCTGGGTGCCCGTCGCAGCGGCCGCGATGGGTGCGCTCGTCGCCCTCGGCACCCTGCTGGTCCGACCCCGGCGCCTCAGCCGAGCAACGTGTCGCCGAGGTAGCGGACGAGCGGCCAGGCACCCTCGCTGGTGTTGGACACGACGGTGAACGTGGTGCCGGTGGGCCGCTCGTGGACGCTGCGGAAGGACACGCCCGCGTCGTACCCCTCGAGCATCACGGCGTCCCGGGTGCCGTGCAGCCAGAAACCGAGGCCGTACCGGCGGCGCTCCGCGGGCACGTCGCTCCGAGGCCGCAGCATCTCCTCGACCGTCTCCGGCGGCAGGACCCGGCCGTCGAGGAGTGCCCGCCAGAAGGCGTGGACGTCGCCGACCGTGGAGTAGACGCCGCCGTCACCGCTCCCCCGCACCGGCAGGTGGAGCACGTTGGTGCGCAGTCCCTCGAGCCCGAGGTAGCCGCGTGCCGCCCGGCCCGGGAGCTCGTCCGACCGCAGGTAGGCGGTGTCCTCCAGCCCGGCCGGTTCGAGGACCAGCTTCTCCACCAGGTCGAGGAAAGGCGTGCCCGCGGCGCGCTCGGCGACGAGGGCGAGGACGACGTAGCCGCTGTTGCAGTAGGCGAACCGCTCGCCGGGCGGGAACTTCTGCGGGTGGCCGGCGAGGGGGACGAGGTAGCCCTCGGTGGTAGCGAGCTCGTGGACCGGCACGGGCAACAGGTAGTCGGCGATGTCGAGGTCGGCGTCCTCGTCGATGTAGTCGCCGATGCCCGAGCGGTGCGCCAGCAGGTGCTCAACGGTGACCCGGTCGTCGATCTCGGGAAGGTCCTCGCCGAGGAGGTCGCGGACGCGGGTGCCGAGCGCGAGGACGCCCTCCCCCGCCAGGCTCATCACGGTGAGGGCGGTGAGGCCCTTTGCTGCGCTGGCCAGCGCGAACTGCGTGTCCGACGGTGTTCGGGACCTCGAGCCCGCGCTCGGCGAGGCCGAACGCGAGGGCGACCTCGACCTCCCCGCCGCGGTCGACGCGCACCGCGCCCGAGAACCGTTTCTCGCGCGCCAGCCGGGTCAGGTCCCGCTCGAGGTCTGCCATGCGGCGACAGTAGTGCCGCCGTCCTCGCTGCGCGATCCGATTAGTCGGGCGGCGTGGCCATCGCCCAGCGGATCGTCCTCGTGATCGCCGTGCCCGCCGGACGGGCCACGACACCCGGGAGCGCGGGAAGGCACAGCTCCTCGCGCGCCCATCCGGGGAGCATCCCCACGGCGGCCGCGGCGATCGCGGTGTACGGCAACCGCGCCAGGGCCGGCAGGGGTGGGGTCAGCAGGATGAACCGGGCCGCCTCGCGCGCGGCGGGGGTGCCCGCCAGCTCGGGCCGGTACTCGTCGAGCCGCTCGTCGAGCTCTGCCTCGGTCCTCGGCGGGTCGACGGCTCCGAGCGCCTCGGCGACCCGCGCCGTGTCGGCGACGTACTCGTCACGGCCGGCCTGGTCGAGGGGCCGCTTGCCGAAGCTCTGGTGGGCCCGGAGGAAGCTGTCGACCTCCGCGACGTGCACCCAGCGCAGCAGGTGCGGGTCCGATGCGGCGTAGGGCCTTCCGTCGTCCGCGGTCCCCCGGACCGTCTCGTGCACCGCGCGGATCCGCCGGACCATCGCGTCGGCGTCCTCGGCGGTGCCGAAGGTGGTGACCGCGAGGAAGTGGCTGGTGCGCTGGAGCCGGCCCCAGGGGTCGCCCTTGTAGCCGGAGTGGCCGGCGACGCCGGCCATCGCGAGCGGGTGCAACGACTGGAGGAGGAGGGCGCGGACGCCGCCGACGAACATCGAGGCGTCGCCGTGCACGCGGCGGATCGCGGCGTCCTCCGCGAACCAGCGGGGCCCGGGGGTGCCGTGGATGCGCCGCCGGCGGGCGGGACCCTCAGGACCGGCGACACGGGCGAACAGGCTCTCCCCGAGCCGGGTGCGCACGTCGCGCACGGCGGGCGTCGTCATGTGTTCGAGTATGCCGGGGACCTGGTGGGCTCCCGGTCCGTACGATGCGGCCCATGGCGCCGGCGCAGGGATCCCCCGACCTCCTCGACGCCTCGGGCCGTTGGTGGAACTGGTCGCGGCTGGCGTCCTCGTCGCCCACACGCGTCGTGTCCCCCGGCAGCGCCGAGGAGGTGGTCTCGCTCGTCCGGGCCGCGGCCGAGACCGGTACGCACCTCAAGATGGTCGGGGCGGGCCACTCGTTCACCGACGTCGCCGTGACCGACGGCTGGCTGCTCCGCCCCGACCGGCTCGTGGGCGTGCGGTCGGTGGACCGGGCGGCGATGACCGTGACGGTGCTGGCCGGCACGCCGCTGCACACGATGAACGCGGCGCTGCACCACCTCGGGCTCGCGCTGCACAACATGGGTGACGTCGACCGGCAGAGCGTCGCCGGTGCGATCTCGACGGGCACCCACGGCACCGGTGGCCGGTGGGCGTCGCTGTCCGCCCAGGTGAGCGCCCTGGAGATCGTGACCGGCGACGGCGTGGTCCGGTCGGTGTCCGCGGCCGAGGACCCGGACCTCTTCCACGCGGCGCGGGTCGGTCTCGGCTCGCTCGGTGTGATCACGGCGGTGACCTTCATGGTCGAGCCGGCGTTCGTCCTCGAGGCTGTCGAGGAGCCGCTGTCCTGGGACGAGGCGGTGGGCGGCTTCGACGAGGTCGTGGAGGCCAACCACCACGTCGACATGTACTGGTTCCCGCACACCGACCGGGTGCTGGTGAAGCGGAACAACCGGACGGTCGACGTACCCCACCCGCTGCCGCGTGCCCGTGCGCTGGTCGAGGACCACCTCCTGTCCAACACCGTGTTCGGCTGGCTCAACACCCTCGGCAACGCCGTGCCCTCCGCCGTACCCGCGATCAACCGGCTCTCGTCGCGGGCGCTGTCAGCCCGCACCTACAGCGACGCCTCGCACCGGGTGTTCACCTCGCCGCGGGACGTGGTGTTCCGCGAGATGGAGTACGCCGTGCCACGCGCCGTGGGGATGGAGGCGCTGACCGAGGCCCGTCGGCTGGTCGAGCGGTCCGGATGGCGGGTGGGCTTCCCCGTCGAGGTGCGCTGCGCTCCCGCGGACGACGCCTGGCTGTCCACCGCCTACGAGCGGGAGACCGTCTACCTGGCCTTCCACGTCAACGCGCGCACGGACCACCGCGCGTACTTCGCGGGGGTCGAGGACGTCATGCGGTCGTACGACGGACGCCCCCACTGGGGCAAGCTGCACAACCGGACGGCGGCCGACCTGGCCCCGGCCTACCCGCGGTGGGGCGACTTCGCGGCGGTGCGGGACCGAGCCGACCCGACCCGGCTGTTCGCCAACGCCTACCTGGACCGCGTGCTCGGCCGCTGACCCTGCGCCGCCGCACGGGCCTCCCGGGCGAGCCGCCGGGCGCGACGCAGCGGCTCGGGTGTCCGGTGCCGCCGGGTCGTGGCCTCGACGAGGCTGACCGCCGTGGGCAGGTCGACGCGCCAGCCCGGGTGGACGGCCAGCGGCCGGGCCCGAGGCTGCGTGCGCATCCAGCAGCCGACGGTCTCGTCGCCGAGGCGGAGCGGGCTCGTGTCACCGCGCCGGTCGGCCGGCCACTCGCCCTCGGCGAGCAGCGGGCGGTGGGTCACGCCGACGGTGGGCAGGTCCAGCACCGCCCCGAGGTGGACCGCGAGCCCGGCGCCCCGGGGATGGTCCCGCCCGCTCGCGTCGAGGAACAGCACGTCCGGCCGCGTCCCCAGGCGACGGACGGCCTCCTCCATCACCGCGCCCATCCGGAGGGCGAGCAGGCCAGGGGTGTACGGCGCGCCGGCCTCGCCCCGGACCACGGTGTGGTCCACGGTCCTGCCGCCGCTCAGCACGACGGCGGCGGCCCAGACCGGGTCGCCCGCGCTGCCCGGACCGCTGATGCCTCGGGGGAAACAGACCCAGCACCCGCCGACCAGAGGCTCGGTCTCGCCGGCTCCTCCGGACGCCATGGCTCGGGTTCGGCCCCGGCCAGCTCGTGCTGGACCGCGACCAGACCTTCGGCGTCCACCGGCCACATGCTGCTCATTGTCCCCGCCCCTGCCGGCAGAGGCGGGGGCGCCGAAGTCGCAGGGTCAGGTGCTGGCGTAGCCCGGTGGCCGGGGAGCGTGCCACCCCCGCCAGACCGACACCAGGCGCCACGTGGTGGCGAGCGTGGCCGCCGGAATGGCCACGCTCCACGTGGGCAGTGCGCTCGCGTCCCCGACGACCGCCACCGCAGCACCGACCAGGGCGGGCGTCGCGTAGAGCTCGCTGCGGAGCACCACCGGCACCCGGCCGGCGAGCAGGTCGCGCAGCATGCCGCCACCGACCGCGGTGAGCGCGCCCATGAGCGCCGCCGGCAGCGGACCGAGCCCGTAGTCGAGGGCCTTGAGCGCCCCCGCGACGCAGAACAACCCGAGCCCGAACGCGTCGAAGACGGTCACGGTCCGCTCCATCCGGCCGAGCGCCGGGTGGAACCAGAACGTCACCAGGCCGGCCGCCACCGGCACCGCGAGGTACCTCCAGTCGGCCAGGGCGGCCGGGGGCACGTCGCCGATCAGCACGTCGCGCAGGAACCCGCCACCGAGACCCGTCGCGCCGGCGAGGACGAGCACGCCGAAGACGTCGAGCCCCTTGCGCACCCCGACGAGGCCGCCGGAGATCGCGAACACGAAGATCCCGGTCAGGTCGAGGACGACCAACAGGATCTCGGCGCCCTCCGTGGAAGATTGCACCCGCCGAGGTTAGGCGACCCGCGCGCCGACTACCCGACGACGCGCCACCCCTGAAGTAGGCTCACCTGAACACGTCAACAGTTCAGGAGCGGCCCGTATGCAGGACCTCACACTCGTGGGGCTGACGGAGGACAAGAAGAAGCTCGTCCTCGTCAGTGACTCGGGTGAGGAGTACACCCTGGCAGCGGACGCCAAGCTCAGGGCCGCCCTCCGCGGCGACCATGCACGACTCGGCCAGTTGGAGATTCAGATGGACAGCGCATTGCGGCCCCGCGACATCCAGGCCAGGATCCGTGCCGGCGAGAGCCCTGACACCGTCGCCCAGGCCGCCCAGACCACTGTCGACCGGATCATGACGTACGCGTCGCCCGTCCTCGCCGAGCGGGCGCACATCGCCGACCGTGCCCAGGCCGCCTCGGTACGCCGGAAGGCCGGCGAGGGACCCGCGAAGACCCTCGGCGACGCCGTGTCCGAGCAGCTGCGCTCCCAGAACATCGACCCCGACTCCGTGCAGTGGGACTCCTGGCGCCGCGAGGACGGCCGCTGGGCCCTCGTCGCCGACTACCGCGTCGGCAAGGAGCCCAAGCACGCCATGTTCATCTTCGACGTCCAGGGACGCTACGTCGTCGCCGAGGACGAGGAGGCCCGCGTGCTCGTCGGGGAGGAGAGCGCCCGCAAGCCCCAGCCGCGTCCCGGCTCCCACACCGGTCGCCGGCTCTCACCGCTCTCCGTCGAGCGCGAGCTCCCGCTCGGTGACGACGCGATCGAGCTCGTCGCCGACCCGACCGCCGAGGCCGGCCCCGACGAGCACACCGTCGACCTCACCCAGGCCGCGCGCGAGCTGCGTGCCGAGGCCGGTACGACGGGCCGCGCCACCGAGCCGGGTCCCACCGGCGACGCCGACTGGATGGCCACCCAGGCCACCGGCCGACCCGATGTGCTCCGGCCGCGACCGGTCGAGGAGGTCACGCCCGAGCCGGCCGCACAGGCCGAGCAGCCGGCGGAGGCCCCCGAGCCGGAGGCCGAGGAGCCTGCCGAGGCGCAGCCCAAGAAGACCGCCCGCAAGGGACGCCGGGCCTCGGTGCCGAGCTGGGACGAGATCATGTTCGGCGGGGGACGCACCGACTGACTTTGCCGTTAGGCTGCCGGGCATCCCTCGACCCGACTCACGCAGCGGACGGCGCGCATGACCTACTTCGTCACCGGTGCCACCGGCTTCATCGGCCGGCACCTCGTCCAGGAGCTCATCGCGAACCGCGACGGCGAGATCTTCCTCCTCGTCCGTCCGAGCTCGCGGTCAAGGCTCGAGGCGATGATCCGTCGCTGGGGCGCGGACGACCGGGTCACCGTGGTCCCCGGCGACCTCGGCAGCCCGCTGCTCGGCGTGGACGACGGCTGGGTCGAGCAGCACCGTGACCGGATCGACCACTTCTTCCACGTCGCGGCGCTCTACGACATGACCGCCGACGACGAGCAGAACGAGCGGCTCAACGTCGGCGGCACCCGGTCGGCCCTCGACCTCGCCGCGGCCCTCGACGCCGGGATCTTCCACCACGTGTCCTCAGTCGCCGTCGCCGGCGACCACCGGGGCGTCTTCGACGAGGAGATGTTCGACGAGGGCCAGGGGCTGCCCTCCTCCTACCACCGCACGAAGTTCGAGTCCGAGCGGATCGTCCGCGAGGAGTCACCCGTCCCGTGGCGGGTGTACCGGCCCTCGATCGTCGTCGGCCACTCCGAGACCGGCGAGATGGACAAGGTCGACGGGCCGTACTACTTCTTCCCGCTCTTCAAGCGCCTGCGCGACAACCTCCCGCAGTGGCTCCCGGTCCTCGGCGTCGACCTCGGCGACACCAACGTGGTCCCGGTCGACTACGTCGCCTCGGCGATGGACCACCTCGCCCACCAGCCCGGCCTCGACGGTCAGGCCTTCCACCTGGTCAACCCCGAGCCGCAGCCGACCGTCGACCTGGTCAACGCGTTCGCGTCGGCCGCCAAGGCGCCGAGGTTCGTCCCCGCCGTCGACCGACGGGTCACCGGCCTGCTGCCCACGAGCCTGCTGCCGAAGGCGCTTCACCTCGGCCCGGTCCAGCTCGCGCTGCGTGAGACCGTCGGCCGACTCGGCGTCCCGCCGGAGGTGCTCGGGCACGTCTCCTTCCCGAGCGTGTTCGCGGCCCGTCGTACCCTCCAGGCGCTGCGCGGCTCGGGCATCTCCTGCCCCGACCTCGACAGCTACGCGCCCGTCCTGTGGAGCTACTGGGAGGACCACCTCGACGAGGACACCGCCCGCGACTCCGCGGTCCGCAAGGCCCTCGAGGGCAGGACCGTCCTCATCACGGGCGCCTCGTCGGGCATCGGCCGCTCGACCGCCTTCAAGGTCGCCCAGGCCGGCGGCGTCCCGCTCCTCGTCGCCCGGGGCAAGGACAAGCTGGAGGAGGCCAAGGCGGAGATCGAGCGCGCCGGGGGCACGGCGTACGTCTACCCGTGCGACCTCTCCGACCTCGACGCCATCGACGCGCTGTGCGACACGGTCTGCGCCGAGCACCAGACGATCGACTTCGTCGTGAACAACGCCGGCCGGTCGATCCGGCGCTCGCTCGCGCTGAGCCACGACCGGTTCCACGACTTCGAGCGCACCATGCAGCTGAACTACTTCGGCGCCATCCGCCTGGTGATGGGCGTGATGGAGAAGATGAGGGAGCAGGGCCGCGGGCACGTCGTGAACGTCTCCTCCATCGGCGTGCAGACGAGCCCTCCGCGGTTCAGCGCGTACGTCGCATCGAAGGCGGCCCTCGACTCGTGGAGCAACGTCGTCGCCTCGGAGGTCGTCGGCGACGGCATCAGCTTCACCACGATCCACATGCCGCTGGTGAAGACCCCGATGATCGCGCCGACGAAGATCTACGACTACTTCCCCACCATCACCCCGGCGCAGGCCGCCGACCTGGTGGTCGAGGCGCTGGTCGCGCGGCCGCACGAGGTCAACACCCTCCTGGGCAGCCTCGGCGCGGTCGCGCACACGGTGGCTCCGAAGGCCGCGTTCCGGGTGCTGCACCTGGCCTACCAGGTGTTCCCGGACTCCGCCGCGGCGAAGGGCGACGAGGGCGAACCGGCCCTGACGTCGGAGCAGAGGTTCCTCGCCCGGTTGCTCAAGGGCGTCCACTGGTAGGCGCCTGACCGTTTACCAGGGGATGTCGGCAAGCTGTTGCTTCCCATGGCGTAGGGACCATGGGAAGGAACCAATCGCCTACATACCCTGGTAAACCGTCGCGACGTAGAGGAGGTCGTGGATCGGTACCCCTGATCTCACCGACCCACGACCTCAGCGGGTACAACGAGGCACCGGACGTTTGGTGACGCCACGGGATCCGGGCGGGTGACGGAACGTGTTGCGGGCCGGTCCTACGGCCCGGTGGCGACGGGTCGCGTGCCGTCGTGCACCCACTCGCTCCACGACCCCGGATAGAGGGACGCGTCGAGCCCGAGCGCCTCGAGCGCGAGCACGTCGTGGGCGGCGGTCACCCCTGACCCGCAGTAGACCCCGATCGGCCGCCCCGGCCGGACCCCGGCGAGCTCGTAGACCGGAGTCAGCTCCCTCGCGTGCTTGAAGCGGCCGCCGGGCTCCTCGAGGTTGAGCGCGGTGGGCACGTTGACGGCGCCCGGGATATGGCCGGCCACCGGGTCGACCGGCTCGGTCTCACCCCGGAACCGCTCGGCGGCGCGGGCGTCGACGAGCGTGCCCTCACGGGCGACCCGCGCCGCCTCGTCCGCGTCGAGCACCGGCATCCCGCCCGGCTGCGCCTCGAAGTCGCCGGCGGCGGTCGACGTCGGCCCCTCCTCGACCGTGCCGACGTCCTCGAGCCAGGCCTGCCAGCCGCCGTCGAGGACCTTCACCCTCCGGTGCCCGTGGTAGCGCAGCAGCCACCAGCACCGTGCCGCGGAGGTCCCGCCGACGGCGTCGTAGGCCACGACGGGGGTGTCGGCGCGCACGCCGCAGCGACGCATCGCGGCCGCGAAACGCTCCGGGTCCGGGAGCGGGTGCCGACCCCCGCCACCGGGCGGGTCGGCGAGGTCGGTCTCCAGGTCGACGTACGACGCACCGGGGATGTGGCCACGCAGGAACTCGTCGCGGCCGGGTGGGCCGCCGAGCTGCCAGCGGACGTCGAGCAGCACGACCGGCTCCTCGAGCTCGGCGAGCCGGCGTGGGGTGATCAGCGGGGATTGCGGCACGGGCTCGGCCTCTCAGTCGAACGGCAACGGGTCGGGGACCATGGAGACCGCCTTGGCGCGGGCCGCGGTGAGCTTGCGCCGGTGGTGCTGGCGGCAGAGCACCTCGTAGCCGACGAGGGGGGTCTCACCGGCCGGCACGTCCGCGACCTCGGTGTCGCCGACGACGATGACCTCGCCCTCGGTGACCATCACGCCGTTCTCGGTGCGGGCGTTGTGGGTCGCGCGCTTGCCGCACCAGCACAGCGCCTCGACCTGGAGGACGTGCATCCGGTCGGCGAGCTCGACCAGGCGTGCGGAGCCGGGGAACATCTGCGACCGGAAGTCGGTCAGGATGCCGAACGCGAACACGTCGATCTGGAGCTCGTCGACGATGCGGGCGAGCTGCTCGATCTGCTCACGCGTGTAGAACTGGGCCTCGTCGCAGATGAGGTAGTCGATCCGCGCACCGTGGGTCAGCGAGTGCACGACGTAGTTCCAGAAGTCGAAGTCCGCCTGGACCTCGCGCGCCTCGTGGGTGAGCCCCAGCCGGCTCGACAGCGTGGCCTCGCCGGCCCGGTCGCGGGTGGTGAAGATGCGACCCTCACGCCCCCGTGCCGCATGGTTGTGGTTGGTCTGGAGGGCGAGTGTGGACTTACCCGAGTCCATGGTGCCGGTGAAGAATTGGAGTTCAGCCACGGGCGAGCATCATGCCACGTCAGGCGACGACGATCGGGATCAGCATCTCCGCCGACGTCAGGGAGCCGTGGAAGCCGACGAGCCGCGTCTCGACGGTGAACGTCGAGCTGCTCAGCACGGTCCAGTCGTCGCGCGCCGCGACCAGCACGTCACCGATCCTGGGCCGCACCTGCGGACTCCAGCTCGCCGAACCAGCCCAGCGCGAGGGCCTCGTCGCGCGTGAGCACCTCCGCCCGGAAGCCGAGCATCTCCCGCCAGGTGGCCGCCACGTCCTCGACCGCGCCCCCGCGGCAGTACAGCTGCCGGAACCGGGCCTCGCCGCCGAGGAGGGCCACGCCCTCGGACAGCTCGGGGTGGTCGTCGACGTCGATCCGCCGCCCGGACGGCGAGTCGACCATGCCGTGGTCGGCGACGACGAGGATGCGTACGTCGGACGGCAGCGACTCCCTCAGGTGCTCCGCCGCGGCGTCGATCATGGACAGCTCCTGGCGCCACTGCATCGAGTCGACGCCGTACCCGTGGCCTGTCCAGTCGAGGTCACCGTCGTACATGTAGGTCAGCGAGGGCGAGCCGGCCGTCGCGGCGACCACGGCCGCGAGCCGCTCCCCCACCTTGTCGGCGCCCACGAACTCCGCCCCCCGGCACCCGGCGACGGTGAGGCCCGAGGTGGCGAAGTCACGCTTGTTGACCACCGTCGTGTGGACCCCGGCCGCGGCGAGCCGCGCGAACCCCGTCGTGTGCGGCTGCCACTCCCGCGGCTCGATCTCGGGGTCCCAGGTGAGCGCGTTGAGCAGCCGGTTGCTGCCCGGGATGCGCGAGGTGTAGCCGATGATGCCGTGCGTCCCGGGGCTCAGCGCCGTGCCGAGGGAGGTCAGGCTGGTCGCCGTCGTGGACGGCACGCCCACGGTCGCCGGCTCGTGCGCGTCGAGCAGCGAGTGCAGGAACGGCGCGTCGTCCGGGTGGTCGCGCAGCAGCTCGTAGCCGAGGCCGTCGATGAGGAAGACCACGTAGCGCTGCGCCTCGGGCAGCACCAGCGACGTGGGGCCGAAACCGGCGTCCAACCCCATGGCGGCGGCGACGGCCGGGAGCACGTCACCGAGCGACCGGTCGTGGTAGGCCGGTGAGACGAACCCGTCCCTCATCGGGCCTGCACGGTGCCCGCGGTCGCGGCCGACAGGGTCTCGGCGAAGGCCAGGACGTGCCGGACCGCGTCGTTGCCGTCGGCCGCCGCGCTCACCCGGATCGAGAAGTCGTCGGAGGCGACCACGCCGGTGTAGCCGTGGTCGGCGTCGCACTGCGGGTCGCTGCAGCCCGCGGGCTCGAGGTCGAGCCGGCCGAGGCCGCCCCAGCCGATGGTCAGGACGACCTCGTTGGCACCCGGCGGCGGCACCGGCTTGCCGGCGTACGACGCCGGGTTGGCGACCATCCGGTTCACCACGACCGAGCGGACGGACGAGAGCATGACCGCCTCGGTGGAGGTCGAGGTGTACGGCGCCGGCAGCAGGTCGTCGGGGGCGTGCTCGTCGGTGTGCGCCACGATCAGCCGGCTCGGCGTGAGGACGACGACGGTGATGTGGCGCCGCACCTCGTCACGGTCGATGGTCGGCTCGTGGTGCACCAGGTAGGACACCACCTGCTCCCCCGCGATGGCGGCGTTCACCGCGTCGGCCACCACGTCCGGGTAGTACCCGGAGTTCTCGATGGCGGTGCGGAGGTCTGCGTAGCGGTCAGGCATACCCGTCAGTCTTTCACGACCACCCGGCAGATCAGGCGGCAAGGACCACGTGAGGCTCGATCCCGTCCTGCGCCGGGGTGAGGTGGCGGCGGAGGGTCAGGAACAGCACCGCGGCGACCGCCGTGCCCCCGACCGTCGCGACCACCCACAGGTGCGCCAGCCCGTTGCCGATCAGCAGGCCGCTCAGCGCCGGGCCGATGATCATCGCGATCGTCCAGGTCATCCCCTGCAGCGCGTTGTAGCGGCCGCGCAGCTCCTCGACCGCGAGGTCGTTGACGATGGCCGGGGCCAGCGGCGCCCACAGCGTCTCGCCGAGGCCGAACAGGCCCAGCCCCACGACGACCAGCATCACCGCGACCCAGCCGTCGACCGCGTCGGAGGAGGCGATCACCGCCCAGGAGACCGACCAGATCCCGGCGCACACCGCGAGCATCGACGTACGCCGGCGGCCCTTGATCAGCCTCAGCGTCACCAGCTGGCCCAGGACGATCGCCGCGGTGTTCGCGCCGAACGCCCAGCCCAGCGCCCTCGCCGGCACCTCGGCGACGTCGACGGCGTAGGCCGCGAACCCTGCCTCGAACTGGGCGTAGCCGAAGGTGAGCAGCAGCACCGAGATCGCGGTGACCCGAAGCAGGGTGCGGTCGCGGAGCACCACGCCCCAGCCCGGCTGGGTGGCCTTCTCGACAGCACCCTCCGCGACGGGAGCCCGGCCGGTGCCGCGCGGCAGGCTGACCACGACCGCGAGGTAGGCGACGTAGGACAGCGCGTCGATGAAGTACAGCCGCTGGAACGACGACGGGTCGCCGACGTGGATGATCATCGCGCTGAGCACGCCGCCGACGCCGAGGCCGGCGTTGAGGAGCATGAACTGGAAGCCGTAGACCCGCTCCCGCCTGTCCTCGGGCACCAGCCTGGTGAGCATCGCGGTCGAGGCAGGGTAGAGGCCGACGGTGCCGAGCGTGATGAACGAGGCGACGACGAGCGCGTGGACCCAGGTCTCGACGAAGGCCAGCGAGGCGACGCCCGCGGCCTCCGCGGTCAGCCCGACCAGCATCACCGGCTTCGGACCGAACCGGTCGATCAGGGTGCCGCCGATCGGCGAGCCGATGAAGCCGAGGAGGCCCATCCAGGCGAACAGCAGGCCGACCGTGGCGGTGGCGATGCCGCGGACCTCGGCGAGGTAGACGTAGAGGAACGGCATGGTCAGACCGCTGCCGAGCGCCGAGAACGCGACACCGACGAAGATCCGCTTGACGAGCGGGTCGAGTCGGGGCGCCGTCTCCTCGGGCTGCTCGGGCTGGGCGGTCAGGTCACGGGTCTCCACGGGCGGAGATTCTCCGGTAAGAGCCACCTACCCCGCCAACGAATTACGTCGATCGGGACGTGACGCCGGACACTCAGCCGTGCAGGGTGTCCCCGGGTGCGGCGCTCAGCCGCCGGACGTACCAGTCGGAGCGGGCGTCCGCGACCGGCTCCACCCGGCCACGCGCGTCGAGCACCGTCGCCCCGTGGGCACCGGCGAGGATCAGGTTGAGGTCGAGCGTGTGCAGCTGGGGCAGGTCGTTCTTCAGCTGGGCCACCCTCAGCAGGAGGTTCTCGACCGCGTCGACGTCGACGAGCTCGGCGCCGCGGTAGCCGAAGAGCATCGGTGCCGCCTTGATCTCGCGGACCATCTCCGCGGCCTCGCCGCCGTGCATCGGCGGGATCCGGTAGGAGCGGTCGCCGAGCAGCTCGGTCGCGGCTCCCGAGACCCCGAAGGACACGACGGGCCCGAACAGCGGGTCCTCGATGCCACCGGCAGTCACGGGCACGCCGGGTGCGGCCACCCGCTGGACGATGAACCCGGCCTTCGCGGGCTCGTCGATGATCTCGTGCATGGTCGCCCACGCGTCGCGCATCTCGGCCTCGTTGTCGATGTTGCGCCAGACGTGCGCGAGGTCCGGCCGCTGCCTCAGGTGCTCGGCGGTCGCCTTGAGAACGACGTCCCAGCCGAGGTGCTCGCCTGCGGCGACCGCCTCCTCGACGGTGGCCACCTCCACCCGCTCCCAGAGGTTCACGCCGTAGGCGTCGAGCAGCGTGCGCAGCTCCTCGAAGGTGAGGTCGCGGCCCTCGGGGCAGTCGATGAGGATCTGGTTGAGCAGCCGGCGGGCGGTGCTGACGTCGACCTCCTCCGGGGCCACCAGGTCGCCCTCGGGCTTGGCCAGCCACGAGGAGTACTCCACCACCCGGGCCAGGGCGCGCACCGCGGCCTCGACCGCGGAGTACGACGGCACCGACCCTCGGCCCGCGGTGCTGCCGGCCACGTCCGGCACCCGGAGCAGCTCGGGGATGCCCTCGGTGGCGAGGAAGGTGGAGACCAGCGGCTTGTCCGACTGCTCCCCCACCGCCGCGAGGACGTTGGCCACCTCGACACCGGTGGTGTTCAGCACGGGGATGAAGACCGCGACCACGGAGTCCACGTCGGGGTCGTCGATGGCGTCGTCGAGCGCGTCCTCGAAGTCCTCCGCCGAGGCCTCCGGCCCGAGCGCGATCGACTTGCACACCTCGAGACCCTCCGCGGCCGCGGCTCCGGCGGCGAGCAGGCCGAGGGCGTCGGAGTTGCCGACGATCGCGACGCGCCTGCCCTTGGGCAGGGGCTGGTGCGCGACGAGCTGGGCGACGTCGAACATCTCGTCGAGGTTGTCGACCTGGATCACGCCGGCCTGGCGGAACATCGCGTCGACCGCGGCCTGCGGGGCGACGATCCTGCGGACCGCGTGGCCCATGGGCACGCCCTGGGTGGTGCGACCGGAGCGTACGGCGATCACCGGCTTCTTCCGGGAGACACGGCGGGCGATCCGGCTGAACTTGCGCGGGTTGCCGATCGACTCGAGGTAGAGCAGCACCACCTCGGTGGCGGCGTCCTCCTCCCAGTACTGCAGGAGGTCGTTGCCGGAGACGTCGGCGCGGTTGCCGGCGCTGACGAACGTGGACAGGCCGAGCCCGCGGCGGGCGACCTTCTCCAGGATCGCCTGTCCGAGCGCACCGGACTGGGAGAAGAAGCCGACCCGGCCGCGCGGAGGCATCACCGTGGACAGCGAGGCGTTGAGGGAGACGTCGCTGGAGGTGTTGATGATGCCGAGGCAGTTCGGGCCGATGAGCCGCAGGCCGTAGCTGCGGGCGAGCCCGACGAGCCTGCGCTGCCTGACGCGACCCTCGTCGCCGGTCTCCGCGAAGCCGGACGAGATCACGATCAGGCCGTGCACGCCCTTGGCGGCGCAGTCGAGCACGACGTCTTGCACCGCGTCGGCGGGCACCGCGACCACGGCGATGTCGACCTGCTCGGGGATGTCGGCCACGCTCTTGTAGGCGGGCATGCCCGAGACCGCCTCGGCGACGGGGTTCACGAGGTAGACCTTGCCGGTGTAGTCGCCGAGCACGAGGTTGTGCACCAGCGTCCGGCCGACGGAGTCCTGCCTGCGGGAGGCGCCGATCACCGCCACGCTCCTGGCCTCGAAGAAGCGCTGGATCGAGGCGGCCTCCGCGCGGTGCTCGCGCGACAGCATCACGCTGATCGAGGTCTCGGTGGAGTCGATCGGGAACTCGAAGCGCATGACGCCCTCCTCGAACCCGCCGGCGACCTGGTAGCCGGCCTCGCGAAAGATCTGGATCATCCGCTGGTTCTCGGGCAGCACCTCGGCGACGAACTTCTTCACGCCCCGCTCCCGGCCGGCCTGGGCGAGGTGCTCGAGCAGCAGCTGCGCGATGCCACGGCCCTGGTGGGCGTCCTGGACGAGGAAGGCGACCTCGGCCTCGTCGCCGGTGCCCTCCGGCGGCGTGATCCGGTCGAAGCGGCCGACCGCGATGATCTTCTGCGCGACCGTGAGCACGAACGCGACCCGGTCGTTGTGGTCGACGTGCGTGAACCGCTTCACGTCGCGCTCGGACAGCGTCGGCATCGGCGCGAAGAACCGGAGGTACTTCGACTCCGCCGACACCTGGGCGTAGAACTCGACGAGGAGCTCCTCGTCGTCGCCGGAGATCGGCCGCAGGTGGGCGGTGTGGCCGTCCCGCAGGAGGACGTCGGCCTCCCAGTGACGCGGGTAGGCCGGCTCGGTCACAGGAGCTGTGTCTGAGGAGGCGCTCACGCAGGCAATCTAGCGCCTCGCACCCACAGGCGGCGTGCCCCTGCAGGGCAGGGCCGACCCGACAGGTGAGAATGGTCCAATGGCAAAGCGCACAAAGGCTGCACCGCCCTCCGACGACTTCGAGGAGCACATCGTCGACATCGACGTCGGCGACGAGATGCGGGGCAGCTTCCTCGAGTACGCCTACTCGGTGATCTACAGTCGCGCCCTGCCCGACGCCCGCGACGGGCTGAAGCCGGTGCAGCGACGGATCCTCTACACGATGGGCGAGATGAACCTCCGCCCCGACCGCGGCCACGTCAAGAGCGCCCGCGTCGTCGGCGAGGTCATGGGTCGGCTGCACCCCCACGGCGACGGCGCGATCTACGACGCCCTGGTCCGCATGGTCCAGCCGTGGTCGCTGCGCGTGCCGCTCGTCGACGGCCACGGCAACTTCGGCTCCCCCGACAACGGCCCGGCGGCCATGCGTTACACCGAGTGCCGGATGGCGCCGCCCGCGATGCCGATGACGGTCTCGATCGACGAGGAGACCGTCGACTTCAAGCCCAACTACGACAGCCGCGAGCTCGAGCCGACCGTCCTCCCCTCCGCGATCCCCAACCTCGTCGTCAACGGCGCGTCCGGCATCGCGGTCGGCATGGCCACCAACATGGCGCCGCACAACCTCGTCGAGGTCGTCCAGGCGCTGCGGCACCTGATCTCGAACCCGGAGGCCGACCTCGACGCGCTGATGCGGTTCATCCCGGGCCCCGACCTGCCCACCGGCGGCAAGATCGTCGGGCTCGACGGGATCCGCGACGCGTACGACAGCGGCAGGGGCTCGTTCAAGATGCGCGCGACCGCCCGCGTGGAGAGCGTCACGCCGCGCCGCAAGGGCATCGTGGTCACCGAGCTGCCGTACGGCGTCGGGCCGGAGAAGGTCATCGAGCGGATCAAGACGATGGTCCAGGCGAAGAAGCTCCAGGGCATCTCCGACGTCAAGGACCTCACCGACCACAACAACGGTCTGCGGCTGGTCATCGAGGTCAAGAACGGCTTCCACCCGGAGGCGCTCCTCGAGCAGCTCTACAAGATGACGCCGATGGAGGACAGCTTCGGCATCAACGCGGTGGCGCTCGTCGACGGGCAGCCCAGGACGCTCGGGCTCAAGGAGATGCTCGAGGTCTACCTGGGCCACCGCTACGACGTGGTGCGCAGGCGATCGACGTACCGGCGCAAGAAGGCCGCCGACGAGCTGCACCTGGTCGAGGGTCTGCTGATCGCGATCCTGGACATCGACGAGGTGATCCAGCTGATCCGCACCAGCGAGAACGCCGCCGAGGCGAAGGACCGCCTCATGCAGGTCTTCGACCTCAGCGACGTGCAGGCGACCTACATCCTCGACATGGCGCTGCGGCGGCTGACGAAGTACTCCCGCCTGGAGCTGGAGAAGCGCAAGGACGAGCTCGTCGAGACCATCGCCGCGCTCGACGCGATCCTCGCCGACGAGAAGCTGCTGCGTCAGGTCGTCTCCGACGAGCTCGCCGACGTCGCCAAGACCTACGGCACCCCGCGCCGCACGGTGCTGCTGGAGTCGGCCGGCCAGGCCGTCACCTCGTCGGTGCCGCTCGAGGTCGCCGACGACCCGTGCGTGGTCTACCTGTCCTCGACCGGCCTGCTCGCCCGCACCAACGGCGTCGAGGAGCCCGGCTCGGGCGGCAGCCGCAGCAAGCACGACGTGCTCGTGTCCGCGGTGCGCACCACCGCGCGCGGCCAGGTCGGCGCGGTCACCAGCCGCGGCCGGGTCGTGAAGCTCGACGTGCTCGACCTCCCGACGCTGCCCGCCACGGCCAACGCCCCGCACCTGCAGGGCGGCGCGCCGGTCAGCGAGTTCCTGTCGCTGGAGGTCGACGAGAAGGTGCTGACCCTCGCCGCCTTCGACCCGGACGCGCCGGGTCTCGCGCTCGGCACCGCGCAGGGCGTGGTGAAGCGGGTGAACCCGGACTTCCTCAGCAACAGGGACGAATGGGAGATCATCCGGCTCGCCGACGACGACGAGGTGGTCGGCGCGGTCGACCTGCGCACGGGCGACGAGGAGCTGTGCTTCGTCACCTCCGACGCGCAGCTGCTCCACTTCTCCGCCTCCGGGGTCCGGCCCCAGGGCCGGGGTGGCGGCGGCATCGCCGGTGTGCGGCTCGCCGCCGGCCAGCGGGTCGTCTCGTTCACCGCGTTCACGGCCGACGAGAGCGCGGTCGTCGTCACCGTCTCGGGCTCCAGCACGGCCCTGCCCGGCACCGAGGCCGGCTCCGCCAAGGTCACGCCGTTCTCGGAGTACCCCGCCAAGGGCCGGGCGACCGGCGGTGTCCGGTGCCACCGGTTCCTCAAGGGCGAGGACACGGTCGTGCTCGCCTGGGCCGGCCCGGGTCCCGCGCTGGCCGCCGCTGCCAGCGGGGCGCCGGTCGACCTTCCGGAGGCCAACGGCCGCCGGGACGGATCCGGTGTGCCCGCGGCCCAGCCGATCACCGCCGTCTCGTCACCGGCGACGGTCGTCCACCCCGGCGCGGGCGCGTGAGAGGCTTCGGCTCCATGACCCCCACGCGTCGCGCCCTGACCGCCTGCGCCGCCCTCACCGTCCTCGCCGCCGTCGCGCTGTCCGGCTGCACCGGAGGCGGCGAGGATGGCGGGCAGACGCCCGAGGAGACGCTGGCCGCCGCCAAGGCGACCCTCGACGAGACCTCCGGCGTGCGGATCGAGCTCGAGACCGAGAAGCTGCCGCCGGCCGTCGACGGCATCCTCAGCGCGGTGGGCGTGGGCACGCACGCCCCGGCCTTCGAGGGCGACCTGCGGGTGTCCGCCGGCGGGATCGCCGTCGACGTGCCCGTGGTCGCCGCCCAGGGCAAGGTGTCCGCGAGGCTGCCGTTCACGACGGAGTTCGTGGCGGTCGACCCGGCCGACTACTCCGCCCCCGACCCGGCGGCGCTGATGGACACCGAGTCCGGTCTCTCCTCCCTCCTGACGGCAGCCGAGGGAGTCGAGGAGGGCGAGCAGGTGCGCAGCGGCAAGGACGTGCTCTCCAGCTTCACCGGCACCGTGCCGGGAGGCGTCGTGGCCGGGATCATCCCGAGCGCGGGCGCGACTCGGACTTCGACGCGACCTTCACCGTCGACGACGAGGACCGGCTCCGCGAGGCGGTGCTGACGGGGCCGTTCTACCCCGACGCCGACGAGGTCACCTACACGATCGTCTTCGACGAGTACGACACCTCCGCGGACATCGCGCTTCCGTGACCCAGAGCCCCCGGCTGCTGCTCGGCCTCGCCGCGGTGGCGGTCGCGTTCGCCGCCGCGGACACCTACGTCGTCGTGCTCGCCCTGCCCGAGATGATGGCCGGCGCCGGGCTCGCCGTGGACGAGCTGCAGCGGGCCGCCCCGATCGTGTCGGGGTTCCTGCTCGGCTACGTCGCGATGCTCCCCCTCATCGGCCGGATCGCCGACCTCCGCGGCCGGCTGCCCGTCCTGGTCGGCTCGCTGGTCGTCTTCGCCCTCGGCTCGCTGGTGACCGCGGCGTCGTACGACCTGACCAGCATGGTCGTCGGCCGGTTCCTCCAGGGCATGGGCGGCGGCGGGCTGGTGCCGGCCACCCTCGCCCTCGTCGCCGACATCTACCCGCCGGCCCGGCGCGGCGTCCCGCTCGGCGTCGTCGGCGCCGTGCAGGAGGTCGGCAGCGTGCTCGGCCCGTTGTACGGCGCCCTCGTGCTCGCGGTCGCCGACTGGGAGGCGATCTTCTGGCTGAACCTCGCCGTCGGCCTGGTCCTCGCCGCCGCCCTCCTCTCCACCGCCCCCTCTCCCCGGCCCCCTCTCCGCCGACCCGTCACTTTCGCGGCAGTTCTCGCGGCGTGTCGCGGCGGAATCGACGGCTCGACCTCGCGGCCGGCCCCGTGACCTCCCCAGCGCCGCGCTCCTCCTGCTCGCCCTCGCCCTGCTCACGCTCGTCCTGCTGGAGCCGGACGCCCTCACCACGGGGGTGACGACCGGCCTCGCCTTCCTCCCGGTCGTCGGGGAGTCACGCTGGCTCACGCCGACCGCCCTCGCGCTCTACGTCACGACGGCCCTGCTCGTCGTACGCAGCCTCACCGCACCGAGGCCGCTGCTCGACCTGCGCGGCTGGGCGGCCGTGGCGCGCCGCGCCGACGTGCCGGGCGCCGCCCTGCTCGCGGTGGCGCTGGGCGGCGTGATCCTGGCCTTCGCCACCGCGGAGCCCGAGGTCGAGGTCTTCTCCCCCGCCGGCCCGTGGTTCCTGGCCGTCGCCGGCGCCGCTTCGGTCGTGTTCTGGGTGCACAACCGACGGGCCGCCGAGCCGCTCGTCCCGCACGGCGCCTTGGCTTCCAGGCCCGCGTGGGGATCGCTGCTGGTCAGCCTCTTCGTCGGGGCCGCCCTGATCGCGGCACTGGTCGACATCCCGCTGTTCGCCCGGATCACCGTCTACCCCGGCTCGCAGCTCATGGCTGCCCTGGTGCTCGTCCGCTTCCTCGTCGCGCTGCCGGTCGGCGCGCTGGCCGGCGGCTACCTCGTCCGCAGGATGCCCACCGGAGTGGTCACCGCCGTCGGCATGGGCATGGCCGCGGCGGGCTTCGCGTGGATGAGCACGTGGGGGCTGGAGAGCCTGCGCGAGCCGGTGTCGACGGTCGCGCTCGTGCTGGCCGGGCTCGGCTTCGGCCTCGCCCTCGCCCCGGTGAACGCCGCCCTGCTCGCCGCCACGGCGGACGCCGTGCACGGGGTCGCGAGCGCCTTGCTGGTGGTTGCGAGGATGGTGGGCATGCTCGTCGGCATCTCTGCTCTCACCACGATCGGCCTGCGCCGCTACTACAGCGTGCAGGTGGACCTGCCCTCCCCGACCGAGGTCTGCGACGGCTCGACGCGCTGCGCCGAGTACACCACCCTCCTCAAGGAGGCGGGTCTCGCCCAGCTCGAGACCGTGTTCGTCGGCGCCGCCGTCTGTGCCGTCCTCGCCGGGGTGCTCGCGCTGGCGACCTTCCGTCCCTTCCGGGCCGCGGCATGACCGAGGACAGCTGCAGCGAGCAGTCCGCGGCCGTCCACGAGCCGATGGCCGGCACCGCACCGTACGCGCTCGCCTGGGTGGCGCTCGAGCAGAACGGCCCCTGGGGGGCCCGCGCGTTCACCCAGAGCCACCTCGACCCCGACGTCGGCCGGGCGATCGAGGACACCGCCGCCGAGTACGACGTGCGCCCGGCGCTGATCCGCCGCCCCGGCCGCCACGCGGACCCTCACCGGCCCCACGACCCCCGCCGCGTGCTCATCGCCTCCACCTACCCCGGCCGCACCTGGCTGCTCGAGGGCGTCGTCGCGGACCCGGCCGAGCTGCTCGGCCTCGACTGGGCCGCGCTGCGTGACGGCGACCGCGACGCGGTACGTCGATCGCTGCCGGTGTTGCAGCCCTCCGAGCGCCCGCAGCTGCTCGTGTGCACGAACGCCAAGCGGGACGTGTGCTGCGCGGTCAAGGGTCGCCCCGTCGCCCTCGGAGCCGCAGCGATGCAGCCCGAGCAGGTCTGGGAGGTCACCCACACCTCCGGTCACCGGTTCGCGCCCACTGCCGTGGTCCTTCCCGCAGGCACGCTCCACGGGCGGCTCGACGTGGCGACGGCCGGCGAGCTGCTCCGGGCCGCCGAGCGGGGGGCGACCGTCCTCGAGGGCAGCCGCGGACGCTCCACCTGGCCCCCTGCGGCACAGGCCGCCGAGCTCGCGGTCCGCGAGGAGCACGGTGTCCTCGACCTCGACGCGCTCGAGGTCGTGGCCCACCAGGCTGCCGGCGACCGTCGCTGGACGACGCGGCTGCGCCACGTCGACGGCCGGACCTGGCAGGTCACGGTCGAGGCCCGGGAGGCCGGGGAGATCCGGCGAGCCGAGTCGTGCGGCAAGGCGCTGAAGCCGCTGACCTGGTTCACCCACGTCACCGGTGGGGACGGCGAGTAGCCCGTCCGTGTTCCCCGGCCCATCGGAGCTTCGGCTGCCGCTACGCCGTCTTGGGGAGCCTCGCCGCCGCAGACACTGCCATCGTCGAACTCATGGCATGGGTGGAGAGCACGGAGGACTGGCGGCAGGTGCCGCGGAGCCTGCTGAAGTCGCTGGTGGTGATCGTGGTGGCCGGCGTGGCGTTCGGGTACGCGATCGGCCTGCTGCTCGCCCGGGGGTTCGACACCCTGCACGTCGAGAAGCTCGGCAACCAGCCCTCGGGACAGGAGGCGGAGGTGCCGGACGCCGCCGGTATCCTGCGTCCGTGACCCAGGACTTCGACGACCTTCTCGCAGCCAACCGCTCCTTCGCCGAGTCGTTCGAGCTCAGTGGGTTCGACGGCGTCGCCCACGCCGGGGTCGCAGTCGTGACCTGCATGGACTCCCGGATCGACCCGCTCGGCATGATCGGCCTCCGGCCCGGGGACGCCAAGATCTTCCGGAACCCCGGTGGCCGGGTCACCCCGCAGGCCCTCGAGGCTCTCGTCCTCGCGGTGCACCTGCTCAACGTCGACCGCGTGCTCGTCGTACCCCACACGCGGTGCGCGATGGCCTCGGCGACCGAGCACGAGCTGCAGGAGCGGGTCGGCGCCTCGGCGGGCCAGGACGCCTCGTGGCAGAGCTTCGGCGTGGTCGAGGACCAGGAGCAGGCGCTGCGCGAGGACCTCGCGAAGGTGCGGGCGCACCCCCTGATCCCGGACACGACGAAGGTCGCCGGGTTCGTCTACGACGTAGATACTGGTCTGCTCAACCCGATCCAGTCCTGAAAATCAACTAGCCTGGTGCCGTGAGCCATACGTTCGACGACATCCTCGAGGCCAACCGGCGCTACGCCGAGACGTTCGACCGCGCCGGTGCCGACGGCGCCGCCGAGGCCGGCCTGGCCGTGATCACCTGCATGGACGCGCGGATCGACCCGCTGCCCATGCTCGGGACTGAAGCCCGGGGACGCCAAGGTGATCCGCAACGCCGGCGGACGGGTGACCCCGCGCGTCCTCGAGGCGCTGGTGCTGGCGACCCACCTGCTGGGCGTCCGCCGCGTGCTGGTCATCCCGCACACGAAGTGCGCCGCCGCCCGGTGGTCGCAGAACGAGCTGCGCCACAAGATCAGCGCCGCGAGCGGCAAGGATGCGTCCTGGCAGACCTTCCTGGTCGTCGAGGACCAGAAGCAGGGTCTGCTCGAGGACGTCGAGACGGCGCGGTCCTACCCGCTGATCGCCGACGGCGTGGAGATCGGCGGCTTCATGTACGACGTCGACACCGGGAAGCTCGAAGAGCTCGTCTGACCGGCGCCTACGCGTCGATGGCGTCGGAGTCCACCTCGTAGGCGCCCTGGACGATGAACTCCTTGCGCGGCGCGACCTCGGAGCCCATCAGCAGCTCGAACACCTGGGACGCGGCGTCGGCGTCGTCGAAGGTGATCCGGCGCAGCGTACGGCGACGGGGGTCCATGGTGGTCTCCGCCAGCTGGTCGGCGTCCATCTCACCGAGACCCTTGTAGCGCTGGATCGGCTCCTTCCAGCGCACGCCCTTCTTGGTCAGCTCGGCCAGCTTCCGCTGCAGCTCGGGATCGGAGTAGGTGTAGACGTACTTGTCCATGCCCTTCTTCGGGTTCGCCAGCTCGATGCGGTGCAGCGGAGGTACGGCGGAGTACACGCGGCCCTGGGCGACGAGGTCCGGCATGTACTTGAAGAACAGCGTGGTCAGCAGGCACCGGATGTGCGCGCCGTCGGAGTCCGCGTCGGCCATGAAGATGATCCGGCCGTAGCGGCGGGCGTCGATGTCGAAGGTGCGCCCCGAGCCGGCGCCGACGACCTGGATGATCGAGGCGCACTCGGCGTTCTTGAGCATGTCGCCGACCGAGGCCTTCTGCACGTTGAGGATCTTGCCTCGGATCGGCAGCAGCGCCTGGAACTCGGAGTTGCGGGCCAGCTTGGCGGTGCCGAGCGCCGAGTCACCCTCGACGATGAACAGCTCGCTCTTCTCCATGTCGTTGGAGCGACAGTCGGCGAGCTTGGCCGGCAGCGCGCTGGACTCCAGGGCGTTCTTGCGGCGCTGGGTCTCCTTGTGCTGGCGGGCGGCGATGCGCGTGCGGGAGGCGTTGACGACCTTCTCCATCACGAGCTTCGCCTGCGCCTTCTCGGCGCGCTTGGTCGAGGTGAGGAACTTCTTCAGCTCGGCCGTGACGACCTTGCGCACGATGGTGCGAGCGGCGGGCGTGCCGAGGACCTCCTTGGTCTGGCCCTCGAACTGCGGCTCTGCGAGGCGCACGGTGACGACCGCCGTGAGCCCCTCGAGGACGTCGTCCTTGATGACGTCCTGGTCGTTCACCTTCAGCTGCTTGGTGCTGCGCAGCACGTCGTTGAACGTCTTGGTCAGCGCCGCCTCGAACCCGGAGACGTGGGTGCCGCCCTTGGGGGTGGCGATGACGTTGACGAACGACCGCATCTCGGTGTCGTAGCCGGTCCCCCACCGCAGCGCGACGTCGACCATCAGGTCACGCTCGACGTCCTGCGGGGTCATGTGCCCCTTGTCGTCGAGCAGCGGCACGGTCTCGGTGAACTTCTCGTGGCCCTGGAGGCGCAGCACCTCGCTGACCGGCTCGTCGGCGGCGAGGAAGTCGCAGAACTCGGTGATGCCGCCGTCGTGCCGGAAGCGCTCCTCGACGGGGTCGTCGCCGCGCAGGTCCCGGATCACCAGCTCCAGGCCGGGGACGATGAACGAGGTCTGGCGGGCACGCGTCACCAGCTCGTCGTAGGTGAAGCTGGCGTCCTTGGTGAAGATCTGGCGGTCCGGCCAGAACCGGACGCGGGTGCCGGTGACGCCCTTCTTGACGCGGGTGCCCTTGTGGAGCCCGGACTGCGCCGTGAACGACGCGTCCGGGCCCTCGCCGTCGAACACGCCCGGGGCGCCGCGGCGGAAGGACATCTTCTGGGTGGCCGGCGAGCGGTCGACCTCGACGTCGAGACGGGCCGAGAGCGCGTTGACGACCGAGGAGCCCACACCGTGCAGACCGCCGGTGGCGACGTACGAGCCGCCGCCGAACTTGCCGCCCGCGTGCAGCTTGGTGAAGACCACCTCGACGCCGGACAGGCCGGTCTTGGGCTCCTTGTCGACCGGGATGCCGCGGCCGTTGTCGTGGACCTCGGCCGAGCCGTCGGGGTGGAGGATCACGTCGATGCGGGTGCAGTGCCCGCCGAGCGCCTCGTCGACGGCGTTGTCGATGATCTCCCACACGCAGTGCATGAGGCCGCGGGTGTCGGTGGAGCCGATGTACATGCCCGGCCGCTTGCGGACGGCCTCGAGCCCCTCGAGGACGAGGAGGTGGTGGGCGTTGTACGAGTTGTCGATCTTCGTTCCTCCGGCGGTGCGGGCTGGCACGTCACTCCTCAACGCATGTGGTTCGTACGACGAGCAGCGGCTCGTCCCGGCAAATCTACCTGCGACACGCCCAAGGGCCTGTTTGCCACGCCTACCGCGGTTCGGGCCCGGCAGGGGACACGATGTGCGACAAGTCACGATGCGGCAACGGTGTGTTTCGGTTGCTGGAATCCGGCAATCATGCAGGCCAAGCCAAGTCAGACTGAACACCGAAGTACACATGCAGGCACGAGGACGTGTCGAGGGTCACCCCGGTAAAGGCCGGATGGCCCGTGCACCGGGAAGAGTCCCACGTGATTGGATGTTGTTGTCTGGTGAAGACGGAGCGAAGTCGAAGAGATTGACCCGAGGTAAAACCGGGAACATTGAACGCAGTCGCTACGTTGAGCAGGACACGATGGAAGGAAAGAGGCCTCAAGTGACCACTGCAGTTGCCCCCAGTACCCCGCTGACGGCTGTGGACCGCTGCGACCGTTGCGGTGCTCAGGCCTACCTGCGCGTCGAGCTCTCCGGTGGCGGCGAGCTTCTCTTCTGCGCGCACCACGCCCGCGAGCACGGCGACAAGCTTCGCGAGATCGCAGTCCACGTCCACGACGAGACCGACCGCCTGACGGACCGCCCGGCCACGACCGCCGACAGCGAGAGCTGACCCGCCGGCTGACCCCGAGACCCACGAGGGCCCCGCACCATCAGGTGCGGGGCCCTCGTCGTGCTGTGGCAGGGTAACCCCGGTGAACGGAGTAGAGCTGCTCGCCGGCCTGGTCATCCTCGTCGGCCTCGTCGGCATCGTCGTGCCGATCCTCCCCGGGTCCCTGCTGATCGTGGGAGCGGTACTGGTCTGGGCCGGCTACGCCGGCACCGGCACCGCGTGGGCGGTGTTCGCGGCGGTGACGACCCTCGTCATGCTCGGCCAGGTGGTGAAGTACGTCGTCCCGGGCCGCGGCCTGCGGAACTCGGGGGTCACCGGCCGCAGCATCATGGTCGGCGGCCTGCTCGCCATCGTCGGGTTCTTCGTGGTGCCGGTCATCGGGCTGGTCCTCGGCTTCATCCTCGGGGTCTACCTCTCCGAGCTGCAGCGCGTCGGGCGCGACCGCGCCTGGCCCTCCACCGTGGCCGCGCTCAAGGCGGTGGGGCTGTCCGTCTTCGTCGAGCTGGTCGCCGGGCTGCTTGCCACGGGCACGTGGCTGGTCGGCGCCATCGTGGTCTAGAGCGTTGGCCATCGTCCTCGCGCTGTTCTCGGCGCTCGCCTACGGCCTGTCCGACTTCGTCGGCGGCCTCGTCTCCCGGCACGTCTCCGCCTGGCCCGTCGCCGTGGTCGGCCAGCTCTCCGCCATCGTGTGCACCTTCCTGGTGGCGATCTTCGTGGACGGCTCCCCCACCTCCACGGACCTGCTCTGGGCGGTGCTCGCGGGCGTCGGGAGCGGTGTCGGCACCGGCTTCCTGTACCGCGGGTTCGCCGCCGGCCGGATGAGCGTGGTGGCTCCGGTGTCGGCCGTCGGCGCGGCCGTCGTACCCGTCGTCGCCGGAGCCCTGGGCGGCGAACGGCTCTCGCTCGTCGTCTGGACCGGTATCGCCCTGGCGCTGCCGGGGATCTGGCTCGTCTCGAGCAGCACCGGGGAGCTGCCTGAGGGTGCCGTGCCGCGGGCCAGCCTGGCCGAGGGAGTGCTCGACGGCATCCTGGCCGGACTCGGCTTCGGCGTGCTGTTCGCCGCCCTCGGCCAGGTGCCGGAGGAGGCCGGCCTGTGGCCGCTGACTCTCGCGCAGGTGGTCTCGCTGCCGTCGGTGGTGCTGCTGGCGATCTCGCTGCGCGCTCCCTGGCTGCCGCGCACCCGCCGGACCTGGTGGGCGCTCGCGGCCGGTCCGCTGGGCGCCTCGGCGACGCTGGCGTTCATGCTCGCAGCGCAGCACGGCTACCTGACCGTCGCGGGCATCCTGACGTCGCTCTACCCCGCCGCGACCGTCGTCCTCGCGGCGCTCGTCCTGCACGAGAAGGTGCACAGAGCCCAAGGCGTGGGCCTTGGGCTCTGCGCTGTTGCCATCGGCCTGGTGGCCGGAGGTTAGCCGCTCCTACGGCGACGTGGTGTCGTCGGCTCAGCCGCGCTTCACCCAGGGGGTGAAGTCCTTGGTCTTGCCCAGCCAGTCGACACCGGTGGTCGCGGGCTCGTCGCCCTCGGGCACCATCTCGCCACCGGTCTTGACCTCGACGCGGATCGCGCGCGGGTTGCCGAGGACCTCGCGATCGAAGCGGATCGTGGCCGTGTCCTTGGCGTAGTCCAGCTTCATGATGTACATGCCCCCGTGCAGCGGAACCTGCCGGTCGCCGACCCGCCTCCAGCCCTTTGCCGGCAGCAGCGCGTAGTCGGCGCCCTCGAAGGTGCCACCCAGGAAGACGAACTCCGGGCCCTTGCGCTTCCGGTCGGTGTCGATGAAGACGCTGAGGCTGCTGCCGCTCTCGTAGGCGCGGACCAGGTCGTCGTGGACGACCTTCACGCGTACCTTCTCGTCGTTGACGACGCGGACTCTGCGGAGGTCGGCTCCGTGGTCGAGGTCCCCGGATGCGTCCTTGAAGACAACGGTCTCGGCCGAGGCCGGCCCGGCGAGCGCGGTGGCGCCCAGCGCCGAGACGAGGGCGGCGGTCGCGAAGCGGCGGATCTTGGTGTTGCGCGTGTTCATGGTGACTCCCCGTCGGGTGGTCGACGGCTGGACAGCCCACCCGTCGTACGCCTCACTGTGAAGCGTCGCCACCAAGACGCGAACACCCCTCCGGGAGTTGCATCCCGGAGGGGTGATCGTCGTCACTGGGCGGTGGCGCCTCAGTCGAGGTAGTCGCGCAGCACCTGCGAACGCGAGGGGTGCCGCAGCTTCGACATGGTCTTCGACTCGATCTGCCGGATCCGCTCCCGCGTGACGCCGTAGACCTTGCCGATCTCGTCGAGGGTCTTCGGCTGGCCGTCGGTGAGGCCGAACCGCATCGACACGACGCCGGCCTCGCGCTCCGAGAGCGTGTCGAGCACGGCGTGCAGCTGCTCCTGCAGGAGCGTGAAGGAGACCGCGTCGGCCGGGACGATGGCCTCGGAGTCCTCGATCAGGTCACCGAACTCGGAGTCGCCGTCCTCACCGAGGGGCGTGTGCAGCGAGATCGGCTCGCGGCCGTACTTCTGGACCTCGATGACCTTCTCCGGGGTCATGTCGAGCTCCTTGGCCAGCTCCTCCGGAGTGGGCTCCCTGCCGAGGTCCTGCAGCATCTGCCGCTGGACGCGGGCGAGCTTGTTGATGACCTCGACCATGTGGACGGGGATGCGGATGGTGCGGGCCTGGTCGGCCATCGCCCGGGTGATCGCCTGGCGGATCCACCACGTCGCGTAGGTCGAGAACTTGTAGCCCTTGGTGTAGTCGAACTTCTCGACCGCACGGATCAGACCGAGGTTGCCCTCCTGGATCAGGTCGAGGAAGAGCATGCCGCGGCCGGTGTAGCGCTTGGCCAGCGAGACCACGAGCCGGAGGTTCGCCTCGAGCAGGTGGTTCTTCGCGCGGCGGCCGTCCTCGGAGATCCACTCGAGCTCCTCGCGGGCCTTCTCGGAGAGCTTGGCGCCGGAGGCGAGCTTCTCCTCCGAGAACAGGCCGGCCTCGATCCGCTTGGCGAGCTCGACCTCCATCTCGGCGTTGAGCAGCGGGACCTTGCCGATCTGCTTGAGGTAGTCCTTGACCGGGTCGGCGGTCGCGCCGGCGACCATGACCTGCTGCAGCGGCTCGTCGGACTCGTCGGCGGCGGAGACGACGAAGCCCTTGCTCTCGTCCTCCTCCTCCTTCAGCGTCGGGTCCGTGGCGAGGTCCTTCTCGAACTCCTCGTCGGGAAGGTCGGGGAGAACCTTCTTGCCGTCCGGCCCGACGACCGGCGCCGCGACCTCGGCCGTGCCCTCGGCAGCCTTGCCCGCGGCCTTCTTGGCGGCGGTCTTGCTCGCGGCCGCCTTCTTGGCGGGTGCCTTCGCGGCGGCCTTCTTCGCGGTCGGCGCCTCCGCGGCCTCCGGCTCCGCGGCGGTCTTCTTGGCGGGGGCGGCCTTGGTCGGCGGCCTTCTTCGCCGGCGCCTTCTTGGTGCTCGCCTTCACCGTGGACCGGGAGCTGGACGCGGCAGCAGCGCGCCGGGAGCTCGACTCGGCCGCGGAGAGTACGACGCTCACGCCCTCGTCGCTGAGGAAGCGAAGCAGGGTCTTGAGGTGCTTGCCCGTGATGCCCGCCGCCTCGCTCGCATCACGAACCGCGTCGGAACTGACCTGTCCGGTGGCCTTCCCACGGTCGACGAGGGCGAGCACCTCGGGGTGGGCAAGGATGTCACTGGGAAGCTTGCGGGACGTGCTCGTCGACACGAACTACCTCTCGTCACACTGTTCGGCGGGCGCGGCAGAGCCCGTACACGTCAAGAGCCGCACCGTCATTGTGACACGGCAGGGCGATAACCCAAGCCGATACCCCGAGCATCAGCGGCGAGCCGCCGCCTTCTGCTCCTTCTTGAAGGCCCGGACCTTCTCCAGCGAGCCGGCGTCGACGACGTCCGCCACCGAGCGGAAGGAGCCCTCGTCGGCGTAGCTACCCGCGACCTCGGCCCACCCCTCGGGGCGAACACCGAGCTGTTTTCCCAGCAGGGCAACGAAGATCTGCGCCTTCTGCTTGCCGAAGCCGGGCAGAGCGAGCAGCCGTCTCATCAGCTCCTTGCCGCTTCCCGCCTCCTCCCAGAGCCGCTCCGTGCGTCCGTCGTACTCGGCCACGACGTGCGCGGCGAGCGACTGCACGCGCGCGGCCATCGAGCCGGGGAACCGGTGGATCGCCGGTGGCGTGCTGCACAGCTCGGCGAACCGCTCGGGGTCCGCGGCCGCGACGTCGGCGGGGTCGAGGCTGCCGAAGCGCTCGAGGATCTTCGCGGGACCGGCGAACGCCCGCTCCATCGGGAACTGCTGGTCCAGCAGCATCCCGGAGAGCAGCGCGAACGGGTCCCGCGAAAGCACCTCGTCGGCCGCGGGGTCCTGCGCGATGTGCAGGTCGGGCACGACCTGCTACTCCGCTGAGGCCTTGACGGCGAGCACCGGGCAGGGCGCGTCGAGCAGCACGCGCTGGGCGTTGCTGCCCAGGATCAGCTTGCCGACGGGCGAGCGGCGACGCAGACCGATCACGATCATCTCGGCGCTCACCTCGTTGGCGACGTTCACGAGGTCCTCGGCCGGGTCCATACCGCGCACGAGCTGGCGGACGTCGTGGTCCACGCCGTGCACGGCGAGCTCGCTCTTGACCTCCTGGAGCTGCGCCTCGGACTCGATGGCATCCTCGGAGTCGAACTCGCGACCGCCTCGGTGGGAGTTCACGACCACGAGCCGCATGCCGCGAAGCTTCGCCTCCTCGGCCGCACGTCGAAGCGCCGCCTTGCCCTCAGGCTTGGGCACGTATCCCACCACGATGGTCCCCATCGACCGTCCTCTCTCTCGCTCTTCTCGATCGGCTCTTCCGCGCGTCGCGGGAGCCCACGTCGCACGCTACCGCAGGACCGCGCTTCGTACCTGTGGACGAAGCGCGTCGTTTGCGCGGGAGACGCGGCAGGCTTGGCCCATGACCGATCCCGCGCAGCTCCCCCTGCTCCGTCAGGAGGTCGGACGACTGCGTGCCCGCGAGTCCCGGAGACGGTTCGACGCCGCGGTGCACGTGGGGCAGCTCGGCGCGACGTGCGGGTCGTGCCCGGTCCCGGTCGGAGACCCGGTCCTCGATGCGGGCACCCGGACGGAGGTGGTGCTGCGTCTCCTGGAGGCGGGCGGCCCCACCACCGGTGGCGGGCTCAGCGTCTGGGTGACGCGTCCCGGAGAGCCGGTGCTGCAGGACTGCGACCTCGCCTGGCTCTCGGCGGCATGCCGAGCCTTCGCCGCGGTGGGCTGCTCGCTCGACGGGTTCTGGACGGTCACCAGGACCGGTTGGCTGGACGTCCGGACCGGCGAGCAACGCATCTGGAAGCGGCTGAGGCTCTGAGCCGGTCAGGCCCAGGTGTGCACCGGCTCGTTGGTGTGCATGTTGGTGCGGTACTCGTTGAGCGTCAGCCGCAGCGCCTCCATCCGGTCGTCACAGCCCTGGCTGTGGCGGTGGAAGGCCTCGACGAACCACGACGCGCCGTTGCGTCCGGTCAGGCAGCGCTGCTCGATGATCCCGAGCAGCCGGTCGCGCTCCTCGGGGTCCACGCCCCAGGCGTCGAGCCCCGCTCGCGCCATCGGGAGGAGCCGGCGTACCACGAGCTCGGTGGCCGGGACCTGGCCGATGCCCGGCCAGTAGACGTTCGCGTCGATCCCCTGGCGGGCCGCGACGTGGAAGTTCTCCTCCGCCGCGCTGAACGACATCTGCGTCCACAGCGGGCGCTCGTGCTCGGCGAGGGTGCGCACCAGGCCGAAGTAGAAGGCGGCGTTGGCCATGGTGTCGGCGACGGTGGGCCCGGCGGGCAGCACCCGGTTCTCCACGCGGAGGTGGGGGGTTCCCTCGACCACGTCGTAGACCGGGCGGTTCCAGCGGTAGATCGTGCCGTTGTGCAGGCGGAGCTCGGCGAGCTCGGGGATGCCGCCGCGGTCGAGCACCTCGACGGGGTCCTCGTCCTCGATGATCGGCAGCAGGGCCGGGAAGTAGCGGACGTTCTCCTCGAACAGGTCGAAGATCGAGGTGATCCACCGCTCGCCGAACCACACGCGGGGGCGGACGCCCTGGGCCTTGAGCTCCTCGCTGCGGGTGTCGGTGGCCTGCTCGAACAGCGCGATGCGGGTCTCCCGCCACAGCTCCTTGCCGAGCAGGAACGGCGAGTTGGCGCCGAGCGCGAGCTGGACGCCCGAGACCGCCTGGGAGGCGTTCCAGTAGGCCGGGAAGTCCTCCGGGCTGACCTGCACGTGGAACTGGGTGCTGGTGCAGGCCGCCTCGGGGACGATCGAGTCCGAGGTGGTCCGGAGGCGGTCGACGCCGGCGATGTCGATGGACAGGTCCTCGCCACGGGCGGCGAGGATCTGGTCGCTGAGCAGCTGGTAGCGCGGGTTGGGGCTGAGCGACGACGGGCTCATGTGCCCCTCGGCCAGGGTCGGCAGGATCCCGATCATCACCAGGTGGGCGCCCATGCGGGAGGCCTTCTGGTCGGCGGCGTTCAGGCAGGAGCGGACCCCGTCCTCGAAGGCGGTGAACCCCCGCTCGCTCAGCCGCTTCGGGGCCACGTTGATCTCGAGGTTGAACTGGCCGAGCTCGGCCACGAAGGACGGGTCGTCGATGACGCGCAGCGCCTCGACGTTCTTCAGCGCGGGGTTGCCCTCGTCGTCGACCAGGTTGAGCTCGATCTCCAGCCCGGTCATCGGGTCGTCGGCGTCGAAGCGCGACTCGCGCAGCATCCGCGCGAACACGTCGAGGCACCGGCGGACCTTCTCGCGGTAGCGCGTGCGGTCCTCGCGGGAGAACTCCTGCGCCGAAACCTCTTCACCCATGCCGGAAGCCTAGAGGCAAGGGTGCGGCGTGCCCAGGAGATCGCGGATCACCCCGCGAACAACGACAGGTCCTCGATCGGGAGCGGGGTCCACGTCGAGGGCGGGATCGCCGCCGTCAGCGCCTGGCTCAGCAGTCTCGCCATGTTGTAGTCCGGCTCCGCCTCCTGACAGCGCTCCACCGCGCACCAGGCGAGGGCGCCCTCCCCGGCCAGCCAGGCCGCGAAGCCCAGCAGGGCGGCCGGCGCCGCCGCGAGGTCGACGGGAACGCGCCGCACCAGGCCGCGCCACAGCTCGACATGCGACGTCGGCGTTCGCCCGGGTCATCTCGGCCCAGGCCACGTCGCGGATCTCGATGTTCACCATCGCCACCGCCATCCGGCCCGCGTCGTCCACGTCGAGGGGCTCCCGCGAGGCCAGGAAGCGACGCACCCGGTCACGGACCCAGTGCCCCTCGGCCACCATGTGCCGCCGGGCTCCCTCCGGCTCATCCATGCCGAGCGGGTGGAAGGCGGCCGCCCGGAACCGGCGCATCGCCTCGTCGGCCGCTCCGGCCACCGCCTCCATGTCGTCGGTGTCGGTGCCGATCAGGGAGTCGGCGAGCGCCTCACGGTTGCGGAAGGTGACCTGGCCGTCGAGCACGGACTGGGCGGTGATCGGGTGCGTGGTCAGGTCGTAGGGCCTGCCGGACGGTGGGCAGCAGTCGTCGTCGCACTCGAGGTTGAACCAGCGGAACCCGTCCGCCCGGATCGCGAACATCCAGTCGACGCCCTCGTCGATCAGCCCTTCGAAGAGCAGGTCGAGCGCGTCGTCGGCGAGCACCGGGTCGTCGGTGTAGGCGATCAGGGCGACCCTGCTCGCCTCGCTCCTCCGCACCGCGGTCATGAGGCTGGCGACACCTGCCCGGAGCTCGGTCAGGTCGGGAGTCAGGTCGACCCGGGCATGGAGGTTGCTGCCGCCCTCCCCCGCCAGGACGACGAGGACGAGTGAGTCCTCGGGGTGGAAGCCGAGCACGCAGG
Source organism: uncultured Actinomycetota bacterium (assembly GCA_963700365.1). Classification (GTDB taxonomy): domain Bacteria; phylum Actinomycetota; class Actinomycetes; order Propionibacteriales; family Nocardioidaceae; genus Nocardioides_C. The sequence goes on from CAVOXG010000002.1 coordinate 402,956, forward strand.
GCACGAGGGCGAGCAGGTCGGCTGGTGACGAGATGCGCATTGGGGATCGGTTCATGGGACCAGGCTCCGCCGGGCCCGCCCCCCACGCAGCGGCGTCTCCCGGCCCTGTGTAGAGCGGTCCGGGCGACGTACCTGGGGACCGAACCTGGCCCGAGGCGGGGGCCAGGGACCGTGGGTGCCGGCAGGCATGATGGTCGCGTGCGCGCCGAACCGACGATCCTCCACGTCGATCTCGACGCGTTCTTCGCCGCGGTCGAGCAGCGCGACAAGCCGTCGCTGCGGGGCAAGCCGGTCGTCGTCGGCGGCGTCGGTGGCCGCGGCGTGGTCGCGACGGCGTCGTACGAAGCCCGCGCCTTCGGCGTGCGCTCGGCGATGTCGACGGCGGAGGCGCGCTCGCGCTGCCCGCACGCCGCCTACCTCACCGGACGGTTCGACGCGTACCGCGAGACGAGCGCCAAGGTGATGGCGCTGCTGCGCGAGCTCTCCCCGCTCGTCGAGCCGCTCTCCCTCGACGAGGCGTACGTCGATCTGGCTGCTGCCGATCTCGACGACCGCTCCGTCGAGGGCGTGACCGCCGTGGCGCAGCGGCTCAAGGAGGACGTGCACGACGTCACGGGGGGCCTGCGCGGCTCCGTCGGCGTCGCGACCTCCAAGCTCGTCGCGAAGATCGCCAGCGACCTCGACAAGCCCGACGGCCTCGTCGTCGTCCCGCCGGGGACCGAGCGGGACCTGCTGCGACCCATGAGCGTGAGCGTGATCCCCGGCGTCGGCCCCGCCACCGCGGAGCGGCTGCGACGCACCGGCGTGCACACCGTCGCCGAGCTCGAGCGCCTGTCGCAGGAGGAGCTGGTGCGGCTGCTCGGCCAGGCGCACGGCACCGGCCTCTTCCACCTCGCGCGTGCCGAGGACGACCGCGCCGTCGTCGCCGAGCGCGAGGCCAAGTCGGTCAGCGTGGAGGGCACCTACGACACCGACCTCGTCGACCGGCGCCTGCTCGTCGGTCTGCTGGAGCGTCAGGCCGGGCAGGTCACCGAGCGGCTCCGCAAGGCCCGCCTCTCGGGCCGCACCGTCACCGTGAAGATCCGGCTCCACGACTTCTCCACGCACACCCGCTCGACCACGCTGCCGGCGCCGACGGACGACGCCCGGGTGGTCGCCCGGCTGGCCCGCAACCTGCTGTCGGAGGTGGACACCTCCGGAGGGGTCAGGCTCCTCGGCGTCGGCGTGTCCGGTCTCGCCGACTGGATCCAGGAGGACCTGTTCGAGGGAGCCGAGCTCGCCGGGGCGGGCGAGGAGGAGGCCGACGAGGTGGCCGAGCCGCTGTCGGCCGACGCGCTCGAGCGGATCACGCGGAGCCGGCGTTGGGCACCTGGCGTGGACGTGGTCCACGCCGAGCACGGACCGGGATGGGTCTGGGGGTCAGGACGCGGACGGGTCACCGTGCGGTTCGAGACCGCCGAGACGGGACCGGGGCCGATCAAGACGTTCAGCAGCGAGGACCCGGACCTCGAGCCCCGGCCCAGAGGGCGCTACGACAGCTGAGCGACCGCTCTCGGGCCGCAGTCGCGCCACCAGCTCACCGCGGCTGCGGACGCCCACCTTCGCGAACACCGACTTGAGGTGGTCCTGGACGGTGTTGGCCGAGATGAGCAGCCGGCCCGCGATCTCGGTGGTGGAGCGGCCCGCCACCACCTCACGGCAGACCTCGCACTCGCGCGCGGTCAGCGCGTAGGCGAGGAGGAGCAGGCCGAACAGCTGCTCGCCGGCAGCAGGCTCGATCGTGACCGCGACCTGGTCCTCGTCACCGCCGAGGAGCGGGCTCGCCTCGAGGACCGCCCAGCCGCCGCGGCCGTCCTTGAGCCTCGCGCGGAAGCCGCCGGAGGGCTCGGCCCGCGCGCCCGCGACCATCACCCGCATCATCACGCGGAACCGGCCGGGCATCGTCTCGTCGAGACGCTCCTGCCACTCGCGGGCGGCAGGGGTCGCGGAGCAGAGCTCGCCCCGCCCGCCGACCACCGCGACCGCCGGCGGGCCGGCAGACGCCCGGTGCACGGACGTCCGAACGGACCGCCAGCCTGGTCGCCGCGGCGACGACAGGTGCCACCGCGGCCGAGGTACTCGACCTCGCGGTCGGCGAAGTCGGGCCCGGCCCGCGCCATCCCGATCGCCCCCCAGCACGCCCCGTCGGCCAGGAAGAGCACCCTGAGCTCGCGGTCGAGCCCCAGCGGGCGCCACACGTCGTTGATCCTCGCGCTGCGTGCGCGCTCACGTGCCGTGCAGCTCGGACGACCTCGCCGCGAGCTGCCCGCGCAGCGCCAGCGTCGCGTACCTGTGCGGCTCGCCCGGCGAGTACTCCGCCGCAGCGAGCAGCGGCTCGTACTCCGGCGCAATCCGCGCCTCGCCACTCACCATGGAGCTGATCACCAGGGTCTCCGGGTCGATGGAGGCGCAGCAGGCCAGGTCGGCGCCGACCGTCCGCTCGACCAGGGCGAGCGGCCGCGGCGTGCAGCTCGCCGACGCCCACCCCGGTGGCGGCCATCGCGGTGAGGTCGCGTCGCGCGCGGTGGGCCCGCTCCTCCCACATGCAGCAGTATGCGCCGCTGGGCGGTCCGGAGCGGTCCCAGATTTCTGGGATCGACCGGGCCACCCGCGGTGCCTAGCGTCGATGGCAGCGCAGCCCCAACCCTTCGAGACCTGGAGGTGGTCCGATGACCGTGGTCGTGTGGACGTTCGCGCTGCTCACCGCTGCCATCCATGTCGTGGTGTTCGTCTGGGAGGCGCTGCTGATCGAGCGGCCCGCCGTACACCTCGGTGTCTTCGCCACCCCGACCGCCGACGTGCCCGCCGTTCGGCTCTGGGCCTTCGGGGTCGGCTTCTACAACCTGTTCATCGCCTGCGGGCTCGTCGCCGGCGTGACGGTGTGGATCGCGGGTGACGCGGCGGTCGGGCAGGCCCTCGTCGCCTACCTGTGCGTGTTCACGTTCCTGTCCGGGATCGTGCTCTTCGTCGCCGACCGGCTCGGTTTCAGCCGCGCGCCGGGACGCGCTGGGGTGATGGGCGCACTCGGGCAGAGCACACCGCCGCTGGTCGCGCTCACCGCGCTGCTGCTGACCTGACCGGCCTCAGACGACGAAGCGCACGGTCGCCCCGGGCCGCAGCTGGGCACAGGCCGCGATGTCCTCGGGGACCACCACCCCGACGACGGGGTAGCCGCCGGTCGTCGGGTGGTCGTTCAGGAAGACCAGCGGCTTGCCCGACGCGGGCACCTGCACCGCGCCCAGGACGAGCCCCTCGCTGGGCAGCTCGGTACGACGGTGCCGCTCCAGCGGCTCGCCGTCGAGGCGGACGCCGACCCGGTTCGAGTCCGGCGAGACGGTGTAGGCGCTGCCGGTCAGCCGGGCGAGCGCATCCTCGGTGAACCAGTCCAGCCGCGGCCCGGGGGCCAGCCGGAGCCGGACGGCCTCCGGGTGCCGGAGTACGACGGGCACGTCCACGTGGCGGGGATCCCCGACCGGCTCGCCCAGAGGGAGCCGGGCACCGGCGATGAGCGGGGAAGGACCCAGGCCCGACAGGGTGTCGGTCGACCTCGAGCCCAGCACCGGCTCGACGTCGACGCCGCCCGAGAACGCGACGTAGCTGCGCAGCCCGGACGCCGCCGGCCCCACGACGACCGTCTCCCCCGCCCGGATCCGCACCGGCTCGGCGAACGGGCCCGGCCGTCCCCCGACGGTGACCGAGGCGGGAGCCCCGGTGACGGCGACGGTCGTCGGCCCGTCCATCCGCAGCGACACCCCACCGAGCGTGGTCTCGAGCACGGCGACGTCCTCGGGGTTGCCGACGAGCCGGTTGGCGTAGCGGGCCGCGGCCTCGTCGAGCGCTCCGGACCGCGGCACCCCGAGGTGCGCGAAGCCGCGGCGCCCCTGGTCCTGCACCGTGGTGAGCGGGCCGGGGTCGAGGACGGTGATCTTCACGGTCACCGGGACACCTCCACGAAGCGCACGCGGGTGCCGGGTGCGAGCGTGGCGGGCTGCTCGCGTGTCTCGTCCCAGAGCACCAGGTCGGTGCGGCCGACGAGCTGCCAGCCACCCGGGGACGCCGACGGGTACACGCCGGTGAACACGTCCGCGAGACCCACCGAGCCGGCGGGGACCCTCGTGCGCGGCTCGGCGAGGCGCGGCACCGAGCGCGTGAACGGACGGCGCGGTGCAGTAGGCGAAGCCCGGGGCGAAGCCGCAGAACGCGACGACCATCTCGCCGGCGGTGTGCTGCTCGACGACCTCGCGGGTGGTCAGCTCCCAGTGCCGGGCGACCGCGTCGAGGTCGGGACCGTCGTAGACGGTGGGCACCTCGACGAGCGGCGCCTCCCCTGTCGACAGCGGTCGACGCGGCGGCGGTGTCCCACGACGTGAGGTCCTGCTCCAGCCGGCCCAGGTCCGGCACGCCGGAGAAGAGCACGGTGCGGGCGGCCGGGACGACGTCCGCCGCGGCCACCTCCCGGCGCAGCGCCTCGTCGTACACCCGCATCGCCGTCGGGGTGTCGGGGACCTCGACGAGCAGGGAGTCGGTGCCGACCCGGAGCAGCCTCACACGAAGCTCCTCAGGGTCAGTCCGGCGGCCTCGAGGGTGCGCCGGACCTGGGCGGCGCTGCGGACCGCGGCCGGGGAGTCGCCGTGGACGCAGACCGAGGCGATCTCGCCGGAGCGGGCCATCTCGAGGGCGCGGGACGCGATCACCGAGGGCTCGTGGTGGACGGCGCCGGGCTGGTCGCGGGGCACGAGCCGGCCCTCGGGCGTGTAGGCCCGGTCCGGGAACCCCTCGTGGTGGAACGCCCGGCCGAGCCCGGCGGCGAGCGACAGGAACACCGACCCGGGCAGGCCGAGGACCGGCAGGTCGCCCGACCCGGTCAGCACCGCGTTCGCCTGCTCCTCGTCGTGGACGACGCGGTTGTAGAGGGCACCGTGCGGCTTCACGTAGGAGACCCGCGTGCCCGACGCGCGGGCGATCTCGTCCAGCAGCCCGACCTGGTGGGCGACCTGGCCGCGCAGGATGTCGAAGGGGACGTCGAGGTGACGGCGGCCGAAGTTGTCGCGGTCGTCGTAGGACACCTGGGCGCCGACGGTGACCCCGCGGGCGGCCGCCTCCGAGCAGACCGCGCGCATGATCGCCTCGTCGCCGGCGTGGTAGCCGCACGCGACGTTGGCGCTGGTCACCACGGCGAGCAGGCCGATGTCGTCGGTGACGCCCTCGCCGAGATCGGCGTTCAGGTCGATCGTGTCCACCCATCCACGGTAGGCGATGCCGAATCGGGCTAGGCTCCCCAACGTGTCGCAGCCCACCCAGTCCAGCCCTGTCCAGACGTCCCCGACGGGACCTCGAGCCGCCGGTCGCCAAGAAGGTCCCGTTCTCACGGACCTTCCACGGCGACGCGGTCGTCGACGAGTACGAGTGGCTGCGTGACAAGGACGATCCCGAGGTCATCGCGCACCTCGAGGCCGAGAACGCCCACACGGAGCAGGCGACCGCCCACCTTGCCGGCCTCCGGGAGACCCTCTTCGAGGAGATCCGGACCCGCACCAAGGAGACCGACCTGTCGGTCCCGACGCGGATCGGCGCCTACTGGTACTACAGCCGCTCGATCCAGGGGAAGCAGTACGGCATCAGCTGCCGCTGCCCCGTCGACTCCCCCGACGACTGGGCGCCGCCGGTGCTCGAGGCCGACACCGAGGTCCCCGGCGAGGAGTGCCTGCTCGACCTCAACGAGCTCGCCGAGGGCCACGAGTTCTTCTCGCTCGGTGCCTCGTCGGTCAGCCCGGACGCCAACCTCCTCGCGTTCAGCGTCGACACCGTCGGCAACGAGCGGTTCCTGCTCCAGGTCAAGGACCTGCGCACCGGTGACCTGCTTCCCGACCGGATCCCGGGCACGGCGTACGGCGCGACCTGGGCGCTCGACGGGCGCCACGTCTTCTACACGACGGTCGACGAGGCCTGGCGGCCCGACAAGGTCTGGCGCCACGAGCTCGGCACCGACCCGTCCGAGGACGTCGTGGTCTTCCACGAGCCGGACGAGAGGTTCTGGACGTCGGTCGGCCGCACCCGCAGCGACGCCTACCTGGTGATCGGCGTCGGCTCGAAGACGACCACCGAGTACCGCGTCCTCGACGCCTCCGACCCCACCGGCGAGTTCCGGGTGGTCGCGCCGCGTCGGCAGGGCGTGGAGTACGGCGTCGAGCACGCCGTGATCGCCGGGGAGCCGTGCTTCCTCGTCCTGCACAACGACGGCGCGGAGAACTTCACCCTCGCCAAGGCGCCCGTCGAGACCACCACCCACGAGGACTGGGTGCCGCTGTTCGAGTACGACCCCGCCGTGCGTCTCGAGGACGTCGAGGCGTTCGAGAGCCACCTCGTCGTGCACGAGCGCAAGGACGGCCTCACCCAGATGCGGGTCATCAAGCTGACCGAGACCGGTCTCGGCGAGGACTTCATGGTGCACTTCGGCCACCCGGTCTACACCGTGGGCGCCGGCGCCAACCCGGAGTTCCAGCAGCCGACCGTGCGCCTGGGCTACACCACGCTGGCCACTCCCCCGGCGGTCTACGACTTCGTCGTGGCCACCAAGGAGCTGAAGCTGCTCAAGCAGATGCCGGTGCTCGGCGACTTCGACCCCGAGCGCTACGAGCAGCACCGCGAGTGGGCCACGGCCGAGGACGGCACCCGGGTGCCGATCTCCATCGTCTGCCCGAAGGACGCCCCGCGTGACGGGTCGATGCCGATGCTGCTCTACGGCTACGGCTCCTACGAGTCCTCCACCGACCCCTACTTCACGATCTCCCGGCTCTCGCTGCTCGACCGGGGCATGGGCTTCGCGATCGCCCACGTGCGCGGCGGCGGCGAGATGGGCCGCCGGTGGTACGACGAGGGCAAGATGCTCGCGAAGAGGAACACCTTCACCGACTTCGTCGCCTGCGCCCGCCACCTCGCCGAGACGGGCTGGACCCGTCCGGACCGGCTCGCGGCCGAGGGCGGGAGCGCCGGCGGCCTCCTGATGGGCGCGGTCGCCAACCTCGCGCCGGACGCCTTCCGGGCGATCGTCGCGGACGTCGCGTTCGTCGACGCGCTCACCACGATCCTCGACCCCTCGCTGCCGCTGACGGTCGTGGAGTGGGAGGAGTGGGGCAACCCGCTCGAGGACCCCGAGGTCTACGCGTACATGAAGTCCTACTCGCCCTACGAGAACGTCGAGGCCAAGAGGTACCCCGCGATCCTGGCCGAGACGTCGCTCAACGACACCCGCGTGCTCTACGTCGAGCCCGCGAAGTGGGTCGCGAAGCTGCGTGCCACCGCTCTCGAGCCGCAGGACTTCCTGCTGAAGACCGAGATGTCGGCGGGACACGGCGGGGTGAGCGGACGCTACAACGCCTGGCGGGACCGGGCGTTCAGCTACGCCTGGGTGCTCGACAAGCTCGGGCTCGCCTGACCGGCGTCACGGCAACGTGAGCAGGTGCTCGGGTCTCACGGGGACCCGGGTCAGGGCACGGCCGGTCGCCTGCCGGATCGCGGCCACGACCGCCGGTGTCGAGGAGATCGTGGGCGGCTCGCCGACCCCGCGCAGGCCGTAGGGCGCGTGCGGGTCCGCGAGCTCGAGGACGTCGACCCGCATCGGCGGCATGTCGAGCAGGGTGGGGATCAGGTAGTCGGTGAACGAGGGGTTGCGCACCAGCCCGTCGCTCACCTGGATCTCCTCCATCACCGCGAGGCCGAGACCCTGGGCGCTGCCGCCGTGGATCTGGCCGAGCACGGCGTCGGGGTTCATCGCGAAGCCGACGTCCTGGGCGCAGTCCAGAGCCACGACCTTCACCAGGCCCAGCTCGACGTCGACGTCGACGACCGCCCGGTGTGCGGCGAAGGCGAACTGCACGTGGGCGGTGCCCTGCCCGGTGTCGGGGTCGAGGCCGGTGGTCGGGCGGTGCCGCCACTCCACCGTCCGCTCGACCCGCCGGTCTCCGAGCAGCTCGACCAGGTCCACGACCGCGGTGCCGTCACGGGACACCACCGTGCCGTCGCGCAGCTCGAGCTCGGTGGCGTCGAGACCGGTGCGGGCGGCGGCGAGGTCACGCACCTCGTCGGCCACCTCGCGGCACGCGGCCTGGACCGCGCCCCCGGTGACGTAGCTCTGCCTCGAGGCGGAGGTGGACCCGGCGCTGCCGACCTGCGTGTCCGCGGTCTGCACCGTGACCCGTCTCCACGCCGAGCTCCGTGCGCGCGATCTGCGCCTGCAGGGTGACGAGTCCCTGTCCGACCTCGACGGCCGCCGTGTGCACCAGCACTGCGGGCTCGCTTCCCACCATCTCCAGCACCACCCGCGCGGTGGAGTAGTCGTCGAACCCTTCCGAGAAGGCGATGTTCTTGATCCCGACGCCGTAGCCGACGCCGCGGACGACGCCCTCGCCGTGGGTCGTGTTCGCGACGCCTCCGGGCATCTCCCGCAGGTCGGGGACGGCGGCGTCGGGCAGCGGCATGTCCCGCACCCGACGGACCAGCTCGGCCACCGGCGCGGCGGAGTCGATGACCTGGCCGGTGGCCACCTGGTCGCCCTCGCTCAGCGCGTTGCGGATCCGGATCTCGGCCGGGTCCAGCCCGACCGCCTCGGCGAGCCGGTCCATCTGCGACTCGTAGCCGAACGCCGCCTGCACGGCGCCGAAGCCACGCATCGCACCGCACGGCGGGTTGTTGGTGTAGACGCCGTAGCAGTCGATGGACACGGTGGGTACGACGTACGGCCCGGCCCCGAGGGTCGCGGCGTTCGCGGCCACCGCCGGCGTGCTCGACGCGTACGCCCCACCGTCGAGGATGATCTCGGCCTTGACGTAGACCAGCCGGCCGTCGCGCGTGGCGCCGTGCTCGTAGTGCATCCGGGCGGGGTGCCGGTGCACGTGGCCGAAGAACGACTCCTCGCGCGAGTAGACCATCTTCACCGGCCGCGCGGTGCGCAGGGCGAGCATGCAGGCGTGCACCTGCATCGACAGGTCCTCCCGGGCGCCGAAGGCACCGCCCACCCCGGCCAGGGTGATCCGGACCAGCTCGGGAGCGAGCCCGAGCGCTGCGGCGATCTGCGAACGGTCCACGTGCAGCCACTGGGTGGCGACGTAGAGGTCGACCCCGCCGTCCGGGGCAGGTGCGGCGAGACCCGACTCGGGCCCGAGGAACGCCTGGTCCTGCATGCCGACCTCGTAGTCGCCCGAGACCACCACGTCCGCGACCGCGGTCTGGTCGCCGTGCCGGATCCGCACGTGCCGCAGCACGTTGCCGCCGGGGTGCAGCGGCTCGGTCGCCCCCTGCACGGCAGCGCGTGCGTCGGTGACCGGTGGAAGGGGCTCGTAACCGACCTCGACCAGGCCGAGCGCGCGCCGTGCCGTCTCCGGGTGGTCGGCCGCCACCAGCGCGACCGGCTCTCCCTGGTAGCGGACGCGGTCAGCGGCGAGCACGGGCTGGTCGGGGCGTTCCAGGCCGAAGGCGTTGACCCCGGGCACGTCCTCATGGGTGAGCACCGCGAACACACCGGGCAGGGCCAGGGCTCGCGCGGTCTCGATGTGGGTGATGCGGGCATGGGGGTGCGGGCTCCGCAGGGTGGCGCCCCAGAGCATCCCGTCCATCCACAGGTCCGACGAGTAGGCGAACTCGCCCTTGACCTTCAGCGTGCCGTCGGGGCGCCGGGCGTTCTCGCCGACGCCGCCGGAGACACCCGTCGAGGTGGAGCCGCGGCGGTCGGTGACCGTGTCGGTGAGGTCCTCGGTCATCGGCCCACCCCTCGGTCGTAGCGGTCCAGCAGCCTCCGTGCCGCCCGGGCCGCGGTGCTCGCGAGTGCCTGCTCGTCCGCGGTGAGCAGGACGTCGTCCTCGACGACCGGCACGCCGTCGACCAGGAGCAGCCGCAGCGGCGGCCTGGACCCGAGCACGAGCGCGGCCACCGGGTCGTCGATCCCGGCGTGCGGCAGCTCGTCGAGGCGCCAGAGCGCGAGGTCGGCGAGCTTGCCGGGCTCGAGGGACCCGATCTCGTCCGCGCGGCCGAGACACCGTGCGCCGCCGATGGTGCCGACCGCCAGCGCCTGCCGAGCGGTCAGCGCGGCCGGGCCGCCGCGCAGCCGAGCCACGAGCAGCGCGGCGTGCAGCTCGGCCGCCATGGAGCCCTCCTCGTTGGACGCCGAGCCGTCCACGCCCAGGCCGACCGGCACTCCCGCACCGACGAGGGTGGTGAGCGGAGCCGCTCCCGCCCCGAGCCTGGCGTTGCTCGTGGGGCAGTGCGCCACCCCGGTGCCGCTCTCGGCGAACCGGGCGATGGCCTTGTCGTCGAGGTGGACGCAGTGGGCGAGCCAGACGTCCTCCCCGAGCCAGCCGAGCTCCTCGACGTACTCGGCCGGGCTGCAGCCGAAGTGCTCGCGGCAGAAGGCATCCTCCTCGACCGTCTCCGCGAGGTGGGTGTGCAGCCGGACGCCCCGGTCGCGGGCCAGGTCGGCCGCCTCCCGCATCAGGTCGCCGGTCACGGAGAACGGCGAGCAGGGTGCCACCGCCACCCGCAGCATCGAGCCGGGGGACGGGTCGTGGTGGCGGTCGATGGCCGCCGCGGTGGCCGCCAGCGCGGCGTCCGTGTCCTCGACCACCTCGTCGGGCGGGAGGCCGCCCGCCGAACGGCCGAGGTCCATCGAGCCGCGACAGGGGTGGAAGCGCAGCCCGACCTGCCGGGCGGACTCGATCTCGGCCGCCAGCACGTCGCCGCCGTCACGCGGGAAGACGTAGTGATGGTCGGTCGTGGTCGTGCAGCCGGTCCTCGCCAGCCAGCCCAGGCCCGCGGCCGACGCCGCACCGACCACGTCCGCGTCCAGCCCGGCCCACACCGGGTAGAGCGCGGTGAGCCAGTCGAAGAGGTTCGCGTCCTGCGCGAGGCCGCGGGTCGCCCACTGGTAGAGGTGGTGGTGGGTGTTCACCAGGCCGGGCGTGGCCAGGCAGCCGGAGCCGTCCACGACCCGGTCCTCCGCGGTCACGCCCGCGGCGGGGCCGGCGCCGACCGCGACGATCCGGTTGCCCTCGACGACGACGTGCCCGTCGGCGTACTCCGTGCCCGCCTCGTCGACGGTGGCCACCGCGCAGCCCTGGACGACGGTCCTCATGCCTGCGCTCCTCGGGCGGCGAGGTGCACGGCCTCGATGATCTTCTGGTAGCCGGTGCACCGGCAGAGGTTCCCCGCCAGCGCCTCCCGGATGTCGGCCTCCGAGGGGTCCGGGTCCCGGGCCAGCAGGTCGTGGGTGGCGACGACCAGGCCGGGGGTGCAGAACCCGCACTGCACGGCACCGGCGGCCACGAACGCCTCCTGCACCCGGTGCAGGGTGTCGCCGTCGGCCAGGCCCTCCACGGTCACGACCTCACGACCCTCGGCCTGCCCGGCGGCGACCAGGCACGCGCAGACCGGGACCCCGTCGAGGTAGACCGTGCACGAGCCGCACTCCCCCTGCTCGCAGGCGTTCTTGGCGCCGGGCAGGCCGAGCCGCTCGCGCAGGACGAAGAGCAGGCTCTCGCCGGGCCAGACGTCGTCGGCCATGCGCTCCTCGCCGTTGACCGTGCAGCTGACTCTCATGCGGCAACCCCGTTCCGGTACTCGTCCCACGCCCAGGTCAGGGTTCGCCGGGCCATCACGCCGAGGGCGTGCCGGCGGTAGGCCGCGCTCCCCCGGACGTCGTCGATGGGCGCGGCCGCCGCGGACACCAGCTCCGCGAACCGGTGTACGACGGACGGCGCGATCGGCGCCCGGGCGTCCCAGGCCCCCGCCGCCTCCAGCTCGCCCGCGAGGAAGGCCTCGGCCTCGGAGGCCGTGCGAGGGGTCGGGCCCGCCGATCCGATGCCGGTGCCGACCCGCCGCCCCGCCACGTCGAGCCGCAGGCCGAACGAGGCGACCGCGATCACCATCGCGTTGCGGGTGCCGATCTTGGAGAACTGCTCGGGCCCGGTCGCACAGGGCACGTGCACCGCGCGGATCAGCTCGTCCGGCTCGAGCACGCTGCGCTTCGGGCCGGCGAAGAACTCCCCCACCGGCACACGACGGCTGCCCCGGACCGACTCGACCTCGACCACGGCGTGCGCGGCGAGGAGGGGCGGGTGGGCGTCACCGGCCGGCGAGGCCGAGCCGAGGTTGCCGCCGACGGTGCCCCGGTTGCGGATCTGGGGGGAGCCGACGGTGCGCGAGGCCATCGCGAGCCCCGGCAGCAGGTCGGCCAGCTCGTCCACCACGCGGGCGTAGGTGACGCCGGCGCCGAGCCTCACGGTGTCGCCGTGGACCGACCAGGTCGCGAGGTCCTCGACCCGGGTCAGGTCGAGCAGCCCGGTCGGTCTGCGACGGTCGAAGTTCAGCTCCACCATCACGTCGGTGCCTCCGGCGATCGGCAGCAGCTCGGGTGCCGCGGCCTTGGCGGCGATCGCATCGGCCCACGTGGTCGCCCGGACCATGTCCATGTCCACCTACCAGGCCTCGGGGTCGGGTGTGGCGTCGTCGGCGAGCACCGACCCCTCGATGAGCCCGTAGGGCCGGTCGGAGACGTAGAAGACCTCGCCCGGGTTGTCGAGTCCGAACGGGTCGAGGTCGACGAGGAAGTGGTGCCGGTTCGGCAGCGACAGCCGCACCTCGGCCACGCCGGGGCACGCAGCCACGAGCCCCTCACCCATCGCGTACAACGTCTCCTGCAGCGAGTGGCTGTAGGTGTCGGCGAAGGCGGCCACCAGCGCGGTGCGCGCGGCGTCGTGGGACTTCCTCCAGTCGTCGGGCGGAGTCGCGTGACGCCAGGTGGCGTCGACCGAGGTGCACAGGATGCGGTCGCCGGCCTCGGGAAGGGTGGTGTAGCCGTCCTTGGCGAAGCCTCGGAACTCCGACCCGGTCGTGCTCAGCAGGACGAGCCCGGTGAGCCCGGAGAGGACACGCTCGGTCGACCCGTCGTACGTGACGGTGGTGGTGCGCACCTCGTTGCCGGCCAGCGCGAAGGAGTGCGGGCGGTCGTCGAGCCGCTGCCAGGGCTGCTCCCGGACCGCGACCCGGGCGCGGTGGATGCTGGGCCGGGAGCCGACGAAGTGCCTGGCGAGCCGCGAGGCGAAGTCCTCGATCTCGCCCACCCCGTGCTCCCGCGCGAACGCGAAGACGGTGTTCTTCTGCGTGTCGGTCGGCAGCACCGCGGAGTTGTCCCCGGACAGGTGCACCGCGTCCATGTCGCCGGCGAGCGCGACGTCGACGGTCAGGTCGTGCAGCACGTGCCGGTCCGTGGTCCGGTCGACCTTCATCAGCCGGATCTCGGCCTTGCCGTAGCGGTTCCCGCCGAGCCTGGCCATCTCAGCTGCCTCGGTACGTCGAGTAGGCGAACGGACTGAGCAGCAGGGGGACGTGGTGATGCTCGTCCGCGTCGGTGACCTGGAAGACCACCATCACCTCAGGGTAGAACGTCGGCTGCCGCCGGGCCGCGAAGTACTCCCCGGTGCCGAACACGAGCCGGTGCGTCCCGGCCTCGGGCGCTCTGCCGTCCCAGTCCCCCACGCGCCCGTCGGTGTCGGTGACCGCGTGGGCGACCGGTTCCCATCCCCCGTCCCCGAGCCGGTCCCAGCGCAGCGACACGCCCACCGCAGGGGTGCCGCTGGTGCCGTCGAGGACGTGGCTGGAGAGGCTCATGCGCCGACCAGCCCTTCCAGGCGGAGTCGGACGATGTCGGCCAGCTCGTGGAGTACGACGGCGCGCTCGGTGTCGTCGTCGTTGCCGAGACGTGCCTGCTGCGCGTCGTACATCTCCTGAGCGCTGCGACCGGCGGCGCGGATCAGGAAGACGCGGCCGAAGCGCTCCTCGTAGACCCGGTTCCCCTGCTCGAGGAGGGCCTGCAGGTCCGCATCCGGCCGACAACGCGCTCGCCTGCTCGGTGCGGGACCACGAGTCCTCGCGGGAGCCGCCGCCTCGTCGTTCGCCGATGCGGGCGTGCGCCGCGAGCGCCTCCGCCAGGCCGGCGTCGTCGAGAGCGCCGACGAGCCGGTCGGAGGTCTCCGTGAGCTGGCCGGGTGAGGTGAAGGGGCGGGCCCGGACCATGCCTCGGAGCCAGGAGCCGGCCGCGCAGCAGGCACGCAGCTCTGCCACGGCGTCGGCCTCGTCGAGGCCGTTCAGCCAGTCGAGCGAGCCGTGCTCCACGGCGGCGCGATGCTGCATCGAGATCCCTCCTCGGACCTGTCTATACGACCCGGTGCCGGGTCTGCCATCACTTTCCATCTCGTCTCCCGCCCGGTCCGGGCTCGAGCTCCCCGAGCACCCGGAACCGCGCGAGCCCGCCGTCGGGGTAGACGTCGAGCCGCACGTGGGTGACCGGGTCCTCGTGCTCGACCGGGAGCTGGTGCCGCGTGTCGGGCTGCACCGGGATCCGCGGCACGAGGTCCACCCAGGACCGGGGGTCGTCGAGGTCCCGGGCCCGCGCGTCGGCTCCTCGCACCGAGACCTCGCCGGGCGCGTTGCCCACGAAGCAGGACGAGTCGACGACGACCCTCCGCGCCACCCCCGGGCCGCAGAGCCGGACGGTGACGAAGTCGTTGCCGCCTCCGCGTCGGCGGGCGTTCTCCCAGCCCTCCCCGGTCGTGCGGGCTCGTCCGGGCATCAGCAGGTTGCGGGCCGAGGCGTAGAACATGTCCGAGCAGGCGACGACGTCGCCGCCGTTCTCGAGCGCGGCGAGGTCGACCGTCCCGGTCAGCAGGCTCGGGTCCGGCGCGGGCCTGCCGTGCACCCGGAGCCGGGCGACGCCGCCGTCGGGGTGGAGGGTGAGGCGGACGTGGGTGAACCGGCGTCCGAGGTCGACCGGGAACTCGTTCACGGCGTCACCCTCGACGGCGACCCGGGTCAGCAGCGGTGCCCAGTCCGCGTCGAGGACCTCGCGGACGGAGGGGTAGCCGGGCAGCTCGGTCGCGTGCACGGAGACATGGGGCGGGTAGTTGCCCGCGAACCACGAGGTGTCCACCACGACGCCCTCGACCACCCCGGGGACGCCGAGCCGGATGACGGCGTGGTCGTCTCCGGGCGTTCTCCGGCGGCGGGTCTCCCATCCGTCGTACACCTTCCCGCGGAGCCCGAACGCGGACGGGTCGTGGACGGCCCGGCCGGGGCTGAGGAGGTTCTCGCGCCCGGCGAAGAAGTCGTCGTCGGCGTGCACGACGCTGCCTCCGAGCAGGCGTGAGGCGAGGTCGGGCAGGCGTCGGAAGTCGTCAGCCATCAGCTGCCTCCCCGGCGCAGCAACCGGCCGTGCGGCGGACCGGTCGGGTCGACCGGTCGTCCCCGCAGCCAGGTCGCGCGGACCACGCCGGTGAGCTCGCGGTGGGCGTACGGCGTGACCGGGCTCCGGTGCGCGAGCCGTGCCGGGTCGACCACGAACGTCTCCTCCGGCGCGAGCACGCAGAAGTCCGCGTCGGCGCCGACCGCGATCCGGCCCTTGTGCCGCAGCCCGGCCCGGTCGGCGGGGCCGGCGGCCATCCAGGCCGCGACGTCCGTCAGGCGGTGCCCGCGCCGTCGCGCCTCGGTCCAGACCACCGGGAGCGCGAGCTGGAGCGAGCTGATCCCGCCCCAGGCGTCGGCGAAGACGCCGGTGTCGAGTGCCTTGAGGTCCGGGGTGGACGGGGAGTGGTCGGACACCACGCAGCCGAGCGTGCCCTCGGCCAGCCCGTTCCACAGCAGCTCGCGGTTGGCGGTGTCGCGGATCGGCGGGCAGCACTTGTACTCCGTCGCACCGTCGGGCACCTCCTCCGCGGTGAGCGTGAGGTAGTGCGGACAGGTCTCGGCGGTGACCGGGACCCCGGCCCGGTGGGCCGCCGCGAGCACGGGCAGCGCGCGCGCCGACGACACGTGCACCACGTGGCTGCGGCAGCCGGTACGACGGGCAGCCTCGACGACGGCGGAGATCGCGGACACCTCGGACGCGTCGGGACGCGAGGCGAGGAAGTCCGCGAACCGGGTCGCGCCGTCGGGGCACGCGGACACCGCGTCGGGGTCCTCGGCGTGCACGAGCAGCAGCCCGCCGAACGACGACACCTGCTCCATCACCTTCTGCAGCAGCGCCTCGTCCAGCGCCGGGAACTCCTCGACGCCGGAGTCGACGAGAAAGCACTTGAAGCCGAAGACACCGGCCTCCCACAACGACGCCAGGTCGTGCAGGTTCTCCGGCACCGCCCCGCCCCAGAAGCCCACGTCCACGTGGCACCGTCCCTCCGCGGCGCGGCGCTTGGCCTCCAGCGCGGCCACGTCCACGGTGGCGGGGACGCTGTTCAGCGGCATGTCCACGATCGTGGTCACCCCGCCTGCGGCTGCCGCGCGGGTCGCGTGCGCGAACCCCTCCCACTCGGTCCGGCCCGGTTCGTTCACGTGGACGTGCGTGTCGACGAGCCCGGGCAGCAGCACGACGTCCTCCCCGAGCCGGACCACCTCGCCTGCCCCCACGGCGCCGGGCTCGTCGATCCCGACGATCCGTCCGTCCGCCACCGCCACCGAGCACGCCCGCTCCGCACCGTCGACCACCGCACGGGCGGCTTCGATGACCAGGGCGGGGCGGCGCATGTCAGCCCAGGGACTCGCGGTAGGCGCGCCACCCGCCGTGCTCGGTGATGTCTCGATGCCGGCCCTGCTGGTCCCGGCGGAGCACCATCGACAGCGCGGACGTCCCGTCCGCGAGCTCGACGACGCCGAGCTCGAGCTCGGGCGGCTCGTCGGGAAGGAAGCGGTCGCGGACGACGTCGAGGGAGACGTCGTACAGCTCGCCCCGGACGGCGGCGCCGGAGCCGTCCGTGACGGGCAGGATGCCGGGGAACTCGTCGCGGACCGAGAAGAAGCGGTACTTCGGCGCCGTCTCCCGCTCACCGACAAAGGTCTGGTCCGCGATGGTGTGGTGCACGCTCCCGCCGCGCATGCCCTCGCCGTTCGTCATCAGGTACACCACCGGCGGATCCCCTCTCGTTCGCCTGCCTGCATGCTGCCACCCCGGAGCCCCGGCACGCAGCGGTTCAAATGGGTCGCTTTCGGCGCGGGTGGCTGAGTCCCGGCGCCCGGGCTAACTGAAAGTTCCCTGAGTTTTGCCTTCCCACGGCAACTTTCGGGTTCGCTCACCCGTCCTACCGGGCACAAGGCACGAACCCGCAGCACAGAGGCCGTTTTCGGGAATCTCGACGAACCCGTGGTCGTTGAGGTGAATACAGGTGCTACCTCCGGGTAAGCCCCTGGGGACAGGAAGGGAGCGCACGTGGCTACGAGTCGTCCGCACACGCGCGAGATCGAGGGTCGTGACAGCGTAGGGCTGTACCTCGACGAGATCGCGCGTACTCCGCTACTCGACGCGATCACCGAAGTAGAGCTCAGCAAGACCATCGAGGCCGGCCTCATGGCGCAGCACCTGCTCGACACCGGCAGGGTGGGGCGCCGCAAGGGCGGTGCCCCCAAGAGTGCCACGCAGGAAGAGCTCGAGTGGCTCGCGGCCGAGGGGCAGCGAGCCATCCAGAAGTTCATCACCGCGAACCTCCGGCTCGTGGTGTCCATCGCCCGCAAGTACGGCCGCAGCCAGATGCCGATGCTGGACCTGGTCCAGGAGGGCAACACCGGCCTGATCCGTGCGGTCGAGAAGTTCGACTACGCCAAGGGCTACAAGTTCTCCACCTACGCGACGTGGTGGGTACGCCAGGCGATCACCCGCGGCATCGCCCAGCAGGCGCGCGTGGTCCGGCTCCCCGTGCACGTCGTGGAGGAGCTCAACCAGGTCGGTGCGGCACGTCGCACCCTCGAGCGCCAGCTCGGCCGCGAGCCGGAGCCCGAGGAGATCGCAGCCGAGCTCGACATGGACTTCGACCGGGTGCTCGACCTGATCACCTGGGGCCGCGAGCACGTGAGCCTCGACACGCCCGTGGACGAGAACGGCGACACCTCGCTGGGCGACCTGATCGCCCAGGAGACCGCGCCGGGCCCGGACGCGACCGTGCTCGACACCGAGTCGCGGGACCGGCTCTCCCGGCTGGTCGAGCTGCTCGACGAGCGTGCCGCGGACATCATCCGCTCGCGCTACGGCCTGGTCGACGGTCGCCAGCACAAGCTGGCCGACATCGGCGCCAAGCACGGCATCTCGGCCGAGCGGGTCCGCCAGCTCGAGCGGGAGGCGATCGCCAAGCTCCGCCAGCTCGCCGACCCCGACCTGGCGGCCTGAGGCTCAGCCCTTCGTAGCCAGCTCCTCGAAGACCTCCGCGACCCGGTCGCGGAGGTCTTCGACCGTTCCGGTGTTGTCGATGACGTGGGTGGCGACGGCCAGACGCTGCTCCCGCGTCGCCTGGGCGGAGATCCGTGCCTTGGCCTCGGCCTCGGTCATGCCTCGCAGCCGCACCATGCGCTCGACCTGCGTCTCCACGGGTACGTCGACCACGACGACGGCGTCGAAGGTGCCTGCCTGACCGGTCTCGGCGAGCAGCGGGATGTCGTGGACCACGACGGCGTCGGGCCCCGCGGCCGCCTCGAGCTCGGCGCTGCGCTGTCGCACCCGGGGGTGGATGATCGCTTCCAGCCGGCGACGGGCCTCCTCGTCACCGAACACGATGGCGCCCATCGCGGGCCGGTCCAGCTCACCCTCGGGGGTGAGCACCTTGTCGCCGAACGCGGCCACGATCTCCGCGAGCCCCTCGGTGCCCGGGGCGACCACCTCGCGCGCCAGGAGGTCGGCATCGACCACCACCGCGCCGAGGTCTCGCAGCATGGCCGACACCGTGCTCTTGCCCGAGGCGACTCCCCCGGTCAGGCCCACGCGCACTCTGCTCACGCCGGGCAGTATTCCAGCCCGGCGGTGCGCCGGCAGACCTCGTCCCACGGCGTCGGCTCGAGGCCGAGCTCGCGCGTGATCGCGCTGGAGTCGAGCAGGTAGGGCCGGTCGAACTGGTAGACGGTCTCCCCGAGCTCCCGGAGCATCGGGCTGACCAGGCCACCGACCTTGAGCACGAGGTCGGGGTAGCCGCGCACGACCACCGGCTCCTTGCCGGCAGCCCGGCACACGTCGGCGACCGCCTCCCGCTGGGTCCGGGGCGGGTTGGTCGGTGCGTGCCACACCCGACCCCACGCCTTCTCGGTGCCGGCGACCGCGACGAGCGCTCGCGCCATGTCCTTGACGTCGGTCCACGAGTGCGGCTGGTCGGGGCTGCCGAGCACCCGCACCGGCTTCCCCGCCAGCGCCCGGGGCGTGACCCGCGGGATGTGCCCGCCGTCGCCGACCCCGGCGCCCATGTAGTCCGAGCCGCGCACCTCGACGGCCCGGACCCGACCCGCCCGGTGCGCGGCGAGCGCGTCGGCCCACATCGTCGCCCGCACCCGCGCCTTGACGCCCGTGCCGGCGTCGGGCATGCCCTCGACCATCGGGCTGTCGACGGGCCCGTAGGCGTACAGGTTGGACGCCGTCACGAGCACCGCGCCGGTCCGCTCGGCGGCCGCGAGCAGCGCCGCGGCGACCGGCGGCCACAGGGTGGGCCACTTGTCGTAGGCCGGCGGGTTGACGCAGTTGTAGATCGCGGTGGCACCCTCGGCCGCCGCCGTCAGCGCCTCCGCGTCGGTGGCGTCGATCGCCACGCGCGTCGCGCCCGCGACCTCCGGCCCGCTGCCGGAGCGGCTGGCGAGCACGACCTCGTGCCCGGCCCGGGCAAGCTCCTCCGCGGTGGCCCGGCCGACCGGTCCGGCCCCGATGACGAGGTGACGCTGCTGCATGTCCTGCTCCCTCTCCTTGTGTCCCAGTCCTGGGTCTGATCGAGAGCACTGCTCTCGCTTGGTCGAGCATGGCACCTCCCGACCCGGAAAGCAAGAGCGTTGCTCTCGTTTGTTGCCAATGCTCTCTGTTGTGGTCGATGATGGGGTCCATGACGGAGACGAGCGCCCCACGGACCGCCCGCGACTTCGCCCGCATCGAGCTGACCCGGGCGATCCTGGCGAGTGCGCGCCGCCAGCTCGCCGAGGTCGGCCCCGCCGCCCTGTCGGTCAGGGCCGTGGCCCGCGACCTCGGGATGGCCTCGTCGGCTACGTACCGCTACTTCCGCAGCCGCGACGAGCTGCTGACCGCCCTGCTGATCGAGTCGTACGACGAGCTCGGGGAGGCCGTGGAGAAGGCCGACGCCGGTGTCGCGGACCGGGCCGACCTGGCGGGGCGGTGGCGCGCGGCCTGTCACGCGGTGCGGGACTGGGCCGTCGCCCACCCGCACGAGTACGCGCTGCTCTACGGGAGCCCGGTGCCCGGCTACGCGGCGCCCGAGACGACCGTGCCGGCGGCGAGCCGGGTGCCGATGGTGCTGCTGTCCCTCACCCATGACGCCCAGGCGGCGGGCCGTGCCCTCGGCGCGCCGGCGATCGACGTACCGCGGCGGAGGTGGCCGCGCTGCAGGGCATCCGGGACCTGACGGACTTCGTCATCGACGACCGGCGGCTGGTGCGCTCGCTGATGGCCTGGGCGACGCTGTTCGGGCACGTCTCGCTCGAGCTGTTCGGGCACATGCACCGCGGGGTGCTCGACTACGACGCGCACTTCGCGCAGGTGGTGGAGAGCCTGGCTGCCGACCTCGGCCTCACGTGACCGCGAGGCGCCCTCGCTTGTCCCCCGCTCGTCTCAGACCGGCCGCACGGCTGCGAGAACAGCGGGACCGCCCGTGGTCCAGCCCCCGGTGAGCGTGTGTGTGCCCGGCCACCTCGGCGCCGACCACGCGGGCGACCGCGAGCTCGAGCTGCGAGGACCGCACGAGCGTCACCTGTCCCTCGTCGCGACAGCTCAGGTCGTCGATCCCGGGGACCGGCGTGCCGATGCTCCCGCTGCCGAAGACGGTCGCCGTGGTGGCGCGCGGCTCGAGTCGCCCGTCGGTGTCGACGACCTCGTCGGCCTGGGTGCCGCCGGTGAGCACCGCGGTCGCCAGCGCCGTGGCCCAGACCGGGTCCCCACATCCGTCGTACACCCAACGCGTGCCCAGCACCGAGTGCTCGGTCGTGCCGACGAGGAACTCCTCGCACCCGTCGAGCGGTGCGCCGCGGTAGGTCAACGGCACCTGGCGCACCGACCCGTCGCTGCTCTGGAGGAGCAGCGTCTCGATGCCCACCTCGCCGGACGGGTCGTCGAACCGGTAGGCACCCACCTGCCGGAGCTCGGGCTCGCCGGTGAACCAGGGACGGCTCGGCAGCCACGCCGTGACCAGGGCCAGCTTGGAGGGGTTCAGGGTCGCTTTGTGGATCAGGGCCATGGCCGCAACTCTAGGCCCGGCGCCCTGCGATGGAGCCCCTCACGGCGGGCGGCCCCATCGGCGCAGGGACGGCGGTCATCCCTTCACGCTACCCAGGGCGAGCGGGGAAGTGACAGCATCGCCTCATGGCCCCGAAGACGACCTACCTGACGGCGACGAGCCTGGACGGGTTCATCGCGACCGAGGACAACGACCTGTCCTGGCTCTTCCAGCTGGAGGGCGAGGATCCGGAGGCCGGCCCGGACAACCCGTACTCCGAGTTCATCGACGGCGTCGGTGCGATGGCGATGGGCGCGACGACGTACGAGTGGGTGATGGAGCACGAGGACGGCCGCTGGCCCTACACGCTGCCGACCTGGGTGTTCACGCATCGCGACCTCCCCGTGCCGGACGGCGGAGCCGTGCGCCTGACGTCCGAGCCGGCTGTCGAGGTGCACCGCCAGATGGTCGAAGCAGCAGCCGGGAAGGACGTGTGGCTCGTCGGCGGTGGGGACCTGGTCGGGCAGTTCCTCGACCACGACCTGCTCGACGAGATCTGGGTCAGCATCGCGCCGCTCGTCCTCGGCCGGGGCGCACCGCTGCTGCCCCGCCGTCGGACCACGCCGATGCGCGTGCTCGAGGTGCGGCACCAGGCGGGCGGGCCGTTCGTGCACGTGCACTACTCGCTGCGCTGAAGGTCCTCCCACGGCAGCCTGAAGGCCTCGGCCGCGGCACCCACGATCGAGATCGTGGCGGGGTCGAGGTCGGCCGCCTCGGTCTCCGGGTCGACCAGCGGCCCCTCGGTGGCGGTGTAGCTGACCGCCCACCAGGTCTGGTCGGCGGAGTCCTCGCTGGTCACGTAGCGCGCCACCTCGGTGTGCCCGTCCGGGAAGGTGTAGCCGATCTCGTCGACCGCCCAGGGCAGGAGCCCCGCCGCGACGAACCGCACCGCCGGGTCCTGGCCGCTGGACACGACCGTGGTGGTCAGCGCGAGCGACCTCTCGTCGAAGCCGGGCCGGCCGGGCGCCGACTCGATGAGCACCGGCTCGGCGTCGCCGACGACGTCGCAGGCGACCCACCGCCTGCCCCGGGTCCAGAACGAGGTGACGCCCTGACCGTCGGAGGTCTGCGCCACCTGGCTGAACGCCGGGGCGACCGCCGCCTCACACGCCTCGGTCACGGTGTCGTCCCAGGGCTGACCGCCGACCGGCGTCTCGCCCCCGGCCGGGCGGGGGTCGATCTCCGGGGTGCTCTCCGCTGGGGCTCCCAGTGGTAACCGAGCCGGCGAGGGTAGCCCTCGCCGGCTCGTCGGCCGGGGTCGCGCAGGCACCGAGTGCGAGCGCACCCAGCACCGCGAGGGCGGCAGGAATGCCGCCTCTCCGCGCGTTGGATCATCGTCATCAAGGCCCCCCAAGTGACGTTTCATCCCCCGGCCTTCCGGGTTCCCACACCCGGCGACCACTGTTACCTCCCAGTATGCCCCATCCCTCCCCCTGAGAGGATGAGGTTCGTGGTTCATCGTCTCCGCCCGGGTGACCGGGTCGCCCTGCTCGTGCCCGGCAGCCCGTCCTACGTGGACCTGGTGATCCTCGCGACCCGGCAGGGCGTGGTGCCGGTGCCGCTGGACCCGCGGCTCACCGAGCGGGAGCAGGCGGCGATCCTCGCCGACGTGGACCCGGCGGTGGTGGTGCGCTCCCCCGACGACCTGGCCGCCGTCCGTGACCTCTTGGACCCGGCACCGCTGAGCCCGGTGCCGCTGGTGCGGCCGATGCACCTGACCAGCGGGACGACCGGAGCGCCGAAGGGGGTGTGGTCGGGGCTGCTCGACGACGCCGCGGCGCGGGCGCTGCTCGACGAGGAGCGGGACCTGTGGGGGTTCACCGCCTCCGACGTGCACCTGGTGCTCAGTCCGCTGTACCACTCGGCGCCCCTGCGCTTCGCCGTCGGCACGATCCTCGCCGGCGGGCGGATCGTCGTACCCGGACCCTTCGACCCGGCGGCGGCGACCCGGGCGATCGTGGAGGAGCGGCCGACGACGGTGTTCTGCGTGCCGGCCCACCTGCAGCGGCTCTTCGCGCACTGGGACGAGGTCGGCGTGCCCGACCTGTCGTGCTTCCGGCTGCTCGCACACGCCGGCGCGGCCTGCCCGCCGCCGGTCAAGCAGCGGCTCATCGAGCTCTTCCCCGCGGGCACGACGTGGGAGTTCTACGGGTCGACCGAGGGACAGTTCACCGCCTGCCGCAGCGAGGAGTGGCTCGCACACCCGGGCACGGTGGGCCGGGCCCGTCCGGGACGCAGGCTCAGCGTCGCGGACGACGGCACGATCTGGTGCACGGTGCCCGAGCACGCCCGCTTCACCTACTGGAACGCACCCGAGAAGAACGCGGCGACCTGGCGGGACACCGCGGACGGCGCGGCGTTCACGGTCGGCGACCTCGGCCGGCTCGACGACGACGGCTACCTCTACCTCGAGGGACGGCGGGAGGACCTGGTGATCTCCGGCGGCGTGAACGTCTACCCGGTCGAGGTGGAGCACGTCCTGGCCGAGCACCCCGGCGTCGCCGACGTGGCGGTGTTCGGCGTCGACGACGAGCGCTGGGGGCAGCGCGTGTGCGCGGCCGTGGTCGGGGCCGCCTCGGCGGAGGACCTCAGGGCGTGGGTCGCGGACCGCCTCGCACCGCCGAAGCGGCCCAAGGAGTACTTCGCCGTGGAGGCGCTCCCCCACACGCCGACCGGCAAGATCAAGCGGCTCGAGCTACCCGGCCTGCTCGGTCTCGGCTGAGCAGCCGAAGGTCTGCCGGTAGCGCTGCGGGCTCAGGCCGCGCACCCGGGTGAAGTGGTGCCGCAGGGTGGCTGCGTTGGCGAACCCGACGTCGTAGGCGATCTGGTCGACCGACCGCTCCGTGCTCTCGAGCAGCTCCTCGGCCCGGAGCACCCGCTGGCTGGTGATCCACGCGTGGGGCGTGGTGCCGGTCTCCTCGCGGAAGCGGCGGGCGAACGTGCGCGGCGACATCGCACTCTGCCTCGCCAGCGACTCCACGCTCATCGGCTCGTCGAGGTGCTCGATGATCCAGGTCAGCAGCGGGCCGAGGGTCTCGGCGTCGCAGTCGGGGACCGCGCTGCGGATGAACTGCGCCTGTCCGCCGTCGCGCTGGGGCGGGACGACCATCCGGCGCGCGACCATGCTCGCCACGGTGGCCCCGAACTCCTTGCGGTACAGGTGGAGGCACGCGTCGAGGCCGGCGGCCGACCCCGCCCCGGTGATGATCGGGTCCTCGTCGACGTAGAGCACCTCGGGGATCACGTTGGCCTTGGGGAAACGCGCCGCCAGCTCGTCGGTGTAGACCCAGTGCGTCGTACAGCTGCGGCCGTCGAGCAGCCCGGCCTCGCCGAGCGCGAAGGCGCCCGAGCAGATCGACATCACCCGCGCTCCGCGTTCGTAGGCGTCCCTGAGCGCGCGCACGACCGACTCCGGCACCGGCTCCCTGCGGGGTACGGCGGGCACCGCGACCAGGTCCGCCTCGGCCACCCGGCCGAGGTCGAAGTCGACGGCGAGGCCGAAGCCCGCCGCGGTCTCGACCCGACCCGGGCGAGGTGCGCACAGCGCGAAGTCGAAGACCGGCAGGCCCTGGTCGGAGCGGTCGGTCCCCCACGCCTCGCACAGCACGCCGAGCTCGAACGGCGAGACGCCGTCGTAGGCGATCACGGCCACGTTCTCGATCATGAGGTCACTATGACAGAGATCTGGCAGGAAATCGATGGAGGTTGTCATTTCTGCCACTCGTGGCAACATCCAGATGAGCGCAGGATTACTGCCATGACCGAACTCTTCATCGCCTGGATTGTTGTTCTCGTCGTCGCCGGCGTGTACGCCACGATCCGCGACGTGCACGGCGACGGCCTCGGCCGGCGTCAACCCCCACCCAGCCACTACCCCGAGCCCTTCGACCCCCACCACGGGGTGCAGCCGTGCTGAGCGCCGCCCGTCGTCACCGGTTGCTGTCGGGCGACCCCCCACCCGAACGCCCGCCGCCCGTCCGGACGACGCAGAAGGGCCCGACCACCTGAGCGGTGGTCGGGCCCTTCGTTGCTTTCAGCTGAGAGCCAGCCGGTGCCTCACTGGCCGCCGGTGAGCTTCTCGCGGAGCGCCTGCAGCGCCTCGTCGGAGGCGAGGGAGCCGCCGGTCTGCTCCTCGACACCCTGGTCCGAGGAGTACGAGGTGGCCTCGCCGGCCTCGGCCGCGGCGACCTTGGCCTCCGCCTGCTGCTTGACGTGGGCCTCCCAGCGGGCGTGCGCCTTGGCGTACTGCTCCTCCCAGGTGGCGCGCTGCTCGTCGTAGCCCTCGAGCCACTCGCCGGTCTCCGGGTCGAAGCCCTCGGGGTAGATGTAGTTGCCCTGCTCGTCGTAGGACGCGGTCATGCCGTACAGCGTCGGGTCGAACTCCTCGACCTCGGCCGCAGCGGCGGTCTCGTTGGCCTGCTTGAGCGACAGCGAGATCCGGCGACGCTCGAGGTCGATGTCGATGATCTTGACCATGACGTCGTCGTTGACCTGGACGACCTGCTCGGGGATCTCGACGTGACGCTCGGCGAGCTCGGAGATGTGCACCAGGCCCTCGATGCCCTCCTCGACGCGGACGAACGAACCGAACGGCACCAGCTTGGTGACCTTGCCCGGGACGATCTGACCGATCTGGTGGGTGCGGGCGAAGTGCTGCCACGGGTCTTCCTGGGTCGCCTTGAGCGACAGGGAGACGCGCTCGCGGTCCATGTCGACGTCGAGCACCTCGACGGTGACCTCGTCGCCCACCGCGACAACCTCGGACGGGTGGTCGATGTGCTTCCAGGACAGCTCGGAGACGTGGACGAGACCGTCGACGCCGCCGAGGTCCACGAACGCACCGAAGTTGACGATCGAGGAGACGACACCCTTGCGGATCTGACCCTTCTGGAGCTGGGTCAGGAAGCCCTGGCGCACCTCGGACTGGGTCTGCTCGAGCCACGCACGACGCGAGAGCACGACGTTGTTGCGGTTCTTGTCGAGCTCGATGATCTTCGCCTCGAGCTCCTGGCCGACGTACGGCTGGAGGTCGCGGACGCGACGCATCTCGACGAGCGACGCGGGCAGGAAGCCGCGAAGACCGATGTCCAGGATGAGACCACCCTTGACGACCTCGATGACGGTACCGGTGACGACGCCGTCCTCCTCCTTGACCTGCTCGATCGTGCCCCAGGCGCGCTCGTACTGTGCGCGCTTCTTGGAGAGGATCAGTCGGCCTTCCTTGTCCTCCTTCTGGAGAACGAGGGCCTCGACCTTGTCGCCGACGGACACAACCTCAGAGGGGTCGACGTCGTGCTTGATCGAGAGCTCACGCGAGGGGATGACACCCTCGGTCTTGTAGCCGATGTCGAGCAGGACCTCGTCCCGATCAACCTTGACGATGGTGCCATCGACGATGTCACCGTCGTTGAAGTACTTGATGGTCGCGTCGATCGCCGCGAGGAAGTCCTCTTCGGACCCGATGTCGTTGACCGCAACCTGCGGCGTGTCCGAGAGAGTGGGAGTGCTCGTCATAAGGGAATGGATTCCTTGGATGGATAGGTTGTCGTGCGGGCGCGCAGCAGGAGCCCTTTTCACTGCTTCGTATGGTGCTGCCGGCCAGCGCCGGCGGTGCGACGAAAAGCGAGCGAGAATCTGCTCCGTCTGAGACTCAGGCAGACTCCTAGCGCAACTGTCAGGATACGCGCCCTGCGCCGCCTGAGTCCAACCGCGTCCGGCGGGGCTGCACCAGGGTGTGCCGGGCCAGGATCTCGGCCAGACACCACTCCGCGAACCGACTAGTCAGAATTGACGATAGTAGTGGGCCAGCCGCCCCGACTAGCGTCCTGCCCCATGTTGCTGACGGACTTGTTCAGGTGGCCCGAGCTCTCCCACCGCCGGGCGTGCCGCAACGCGCTCCGCGGGACGCTGGCTGCCGCGCAGCACAGACGCGACGTCGAGGACGCCGACCGGTTCGTCGAAGAGGTCCTGCGCCAGCGCGCTGCGGTCTGATCGGCGGAGCCGGCTCGCGGTCACTGCGCGGGCAGGTGGAGGTCTCCGCGGCGGGCCAGGCCGAGCAGCAGGTCGTGCGCCTGCGTCGCGACGGGGTTCTGGGGTGCCCGCGACGCGAGCTCCACGACGGCGAAGAGGTCGGCGGCGCGCGCCCGGTCGAGCAGGTCGTCGGGCGCGTCCACGACGAGCTCGGAGTACGTCGCACGCACCGCCCGCTCGAACACCGGGCGGCGGTCGAACCGCAGCAGGTTGCCGATGTCCGCGAAGGGAGAGCCGGAGTGAGCGAACTCCCAGTCGAGGAGGCCGGTGACCTCGCCGGTCGACGGGTCGACCAGGACGTTCTTGGCGTTGAAGTCGCTGTGCACGAGGCAGGCCCGGTCGGTCCGGTCGACGATCTCCTGAGCCTTCTCCGCCAGCTCGTCGAGGCGCGGCGCGGTCGTCGGCGGCCCACGCGCTCAGCGGCCCGGACCGCGCCGCAGGTGGCGACCCACTCGGGCAGGTCGTCGGCGCCGGGTGGCCAGGGCCCGATCCGCAGCTCGCCGTCGAGGAACATCCCGGGCCGGAGCATCGGCATCTGCGCCAAGCGGGCCAGGATCGCCCCCAGGTTGTTCCCGATCGCCTCGGCGAGCGCGTCGTCGGCGGTGGGCAGGACCTCGTCGAGCCGCGTCCCGTCCATCCAGCTGGTGACCAGCAGGGCCGGCGTCCCGGCCGACTCGTCCGCCCGTCGTACCTCCAGCACCTCGGGCACCGGGAGCAGCCCGCGCACCAGCCGCAACACGGCGGCGTCGACCTCGGCGGCGTTCGGTCCGCGGGTGGCGCCACGACCGGCATAGATGCGTACGACGCTCCGCTCCCCCGCCGACCGGGCCAGGAACGTCTCGCCGCTGTGGCCGCCGGCGAGCGGCACCATCTCGGGGAGCATTCCCCCGCCGTCTTCGATCCCGAGACCCTCCACAGTTCCGATGCTGTCACAGGAGGGCCGGTCGGTAAAGTCGACAGCATGGCGCTGTTGGATCTCGTGACCCTGCCGCTGCGGGTGGGCGTGGCCGCCACCCAGGTGACGTTGGCACTCGGCGAGCTCGTGGCCGCCGATGGCCCGGTGCGGCGCGAGGGTGGCTACGCCGCACGTCTCATGGCCGTGATCGGCGAGGGCGGGCACATCGAGCGGGTCGCCCGGACGCTGACCGACCCGAACGGCCCGTTGACGCTGGTGAACGCGCTCGCCGCCGCGATGTCTCCCGACCGTCCGCTGGGTCAGGCGCTGTCCGAGAACGGCGCCGTGGACCGGCTGCTCGCCCCGGACGGCCCGCTGCACCGGATCATCGCCGAGGAGGGCGCGCTCGACCGGCTGCTCGCCGAGGGTGGACCGCTCGACCAGCTTGTCGCCCCGGACGGCCCGCTGGAGCGGCTCCTGGCCAGCGGCGGTGCCCTGGACCGGATCACCCAGGACGGCGGGGTTCTCGACCGGCTGCTGCAGGACCAGGGTCTGCTCGACCGGCTGCTCGCCGAGGACGGCACGCTCGAGAAGCTCACCGCCGACGGGGGCACCCTCGACCAGCTCGTCGCCCTGGGCGCGACCCTCGAGGCCATCGCCCCGAAGCTGGCGGAGCTCGGCGTCGTCATCCCCGAGCTGCACGCCTCGGTGAACACGCTGAGCGACGCGGTCGGTCCCCTGTCCGAGCTCGCGGGCCGGCTCCCCCGCGCACGTCGCCGCGCCGCCCTAGAAGCCTGACCATGGCCGATCCCGACAGCGTCGAACCCGTCCGCCGTACCGTCTCAGAATCCGAGACACTGCGCGCGAATCGTCGCGACTGGGACGCCTACGCCGACGAGTACCAGGAGACGCACGGCAAGTTCCTCGGCGACGTGCGCTTCATCTGGTCCCCCGAGGGCGTGGACGAGGCGGAGTTCCGGGTGCTCCGGTACATCTACGGCCGCGACATCCTGGAGATCGGTTGCGGCGCCGCCCAGTGCGCGCGGTGGCTGCAGACGCGCGGCGCGCACGTTGTCGGGCTCGACGTCTCCCACCGGCAGCTGCAGCACAGCCGTCGGCTCGACGAGACGACGAAGGTTGCCGTGCCGACCGTGTGCGCGACCGCGACGGCCCTGCCGTTCCAGGACAGGTCGTTCGACGTGGCGTTCTCCGCCTTCGGCGCCTTGCAGTTCGTGTACGACGCACGCGCCGCTGTCGCGGAGGTCGCCCGCGTGCTCCGGCCCGGCGGCCAGTTCGCCTTCTCGGTGACGCACCCGATCCGTTGGACGATGCCGGACGACCCCACTGCCGAAGGGCTGCTGGTGACGAACTCGTACTGGGACCGCACGCCGTACGTCGAGCAGGACCCCGACACCGGTGAGGTCACCTACGCCGAGCACCACCGGACCATCGGTGACTGGGTCCGCATCCTCGCGGACTGCGGCTTCCGGTTGCGGGACCTGATCGAGCCGGAGTGGCCCGAGGGTCACGACCGGGTCTGGGGTGGATGGGGCCCGGTGCGCGGCGCCCTCGTCCCCGGGACCGCGATCTTCAGCGCCTGGCTGGACTGAGTTTCCGACTCGCCCTGAGAGCTGCCGGCACGACTGGTCAGTTGAGGCTGAATCGCGGTTCCGGCCCGGAACTGGTCACTTCGGCACTTCTCGCCGCCTTGTGCGTGACCAGTTCCACCGGTCGGCCCTGCAAGAACGAGAAGGGGCGCCGGGGGAGAACCCGACGCCCCTTCTGTCTTACTGCTGTGTCTCAGATGACGCGACGACGCAGTGCGAACGCACCGGCGCCGGCGGCCAGCACGGCCAGACCGCCGAGACCGCGGGTGACGTTGCGGGTGCCTTCCCCGTCCTCGCCCTTGATCTCGTAGCTGTACGCCGCCAGGCCGATCGCACCCTCGGGTGCGCCGTAGACCATCTTCTCGGTCTGCGCGCGCTCGGCGCCGGCCTCGATGGTGGCGTACATCTCGCCGTAGTTCTGAGCCGTCGACTCGCCGGCCTCGACGAGCTTGCTGATGCCCTCGACCGAGAGACGCTGCGCGCCGTCTGCGATCTTCGGAGCACCGTCGGCGGCCTTGTCGAGACCCTCCGCGAGACGACCGGAGCCGTCCGCGGCGTCGCCCAGACCGGACGCCAGCTGGCCCGCGCCGTCGGCGACCTGGTTGGCGCCGTCGGCAGCCTTGCCCGTACCGGCGGCGAGCTCGCCCGCGCCAGCCGCGAGGCGACCGGCGCCGTCGACGAGCTGCGGCGCACCGTCAGCGAGCTGACCGGTACCGCCCGCGAGCTCACCTGCGCCGGCCGAGAGACGACCCGCGCCGTCGTTCAGCTGCTTCGCACCGGCACGCAGTTCACCGGTGCCGGCAGCGAGCTCGCCCGTGCCCGCAGCGAGCGCACCAGCGTCGAGCTGACCCGCACCCTCAGACAGCTTCGCGAGACCTTCGAGAAGCAGCCGTCCCGCCATCCTGCGAGCTGGCCGACTCCGCTCTGGAGGCCGTTGCATGCCGCCGCGCAGCGTCTCGTCCTGCAGGTACATCGCGTCGGCTCCGATGCAGCCTGCCGTTCTGTGAGCGCCGTCGCACCGAGACTTCGGCTGACGACCGCCAGCCCGACGAGCTCGAGCTGCCCTGCAGCAGCGCCGACTCGTTCGCACCGCAATCGCCGTGTCGAGACGCACGTCGTACGATCAGCCCGCAAGCGCCTGATCGAGGCTCGCGCTGGATCCGACGTGCCGGCGTCAGGCCGCTCGTCGAGGCTGCCGGCCTGCATGCTCGTCACGAGCTGACCAGCTGGTGAGTCGTCCGCGTCTGGAGTGCGTGCGCCTCGAGATCGCCTGCACGTCGTTCGGCGACTGTCAGCAGGCGCACAGCCTCGAGGAGCTGTGAGTCGCAGCGACGGTCCAGACCTGTCGGAGGACGCCAGGTCCGTGAGTCGGCGACAGCGTCGTCGGTGCCAGCGCTCGTGCACCGCGGTCGGACCGCGCCGCTGCGTCAGCCCGTCAGGATGCCATGAGAGCATCTGGTCGGCGCCCGGCACTGTCCGACCGTTATCCCGCCAGGACGCTGATGCCAGCCCCGGTAGAGCTGTCCGGCGCCGACTCGCCAGGCTCAGCTCGAGCGCCAGGTCGTCGAGCCGTGGTCGATGCCCGCCGATCAGACGCTGGTCGAGTCCTCGATCGTACCGAGCTTCGAGTTGCGCACGTCGCCGACGCCGTCGTACAGCCGTGGTAGACCGCCATCGACGAGCAGCAGGCCGTCCTGCACCTGCTCGAGGCCGTCGATCAGCGCGGGAGCCTTGGACCCGGCCTCGCCAAGCCCGTCGGCGAGCTGACCGGCCCGCCGGACAGCTGCTGCGCGCCTGCGTCGAGCTCGCTTGGCGCCCTTGTCGAGCTTCCGCGTGCCGGCAGCGAGCTTCTTCGTGCCGGCGGCGAGCTCGCCGCTTCCGGCGGAGAGACGCTGCGCGCCGTCGTCGACGAGGTTGATTCCGTCGCTCAGACGCGTCGCACCGGACTGCAGCTCGCCCGCACCAGCGGAGAGGCGGCCGGCGCCGTCGTCGATCTGGCCGATGCCGTTCGCGAGCTCGCCCGCACCGTCCGCGAGACGGGCAGCGCCGGGAGCCGCGACGCCGGAGAGACCGGCCTCGAGCTGGACCGCGCCGTCACGAAGCTTGATGAGTCCGGCGAGCAGCTCGCCGGCACCGTCACGCAGCTTGAGCAGGTTCGCGTCGATCTCGGTCGCGCCGGCGGCGAGCTGGGCGCCGGTGTCGGCGCCGCCCTTGTAGCTCTCACCAGCCGCGGCGAAGCTCGGGCTCTCGAGCGGGTTCACCGGCAGCGCGCTGATCGAGGCGCGCGGGATGACACCGTCGGTGATGTTGGCGGTGTAGCCGAACTCCGCGGTGTCCGAGCCGATCGGCGGGAACAGCGTCATCGTGAACGACAGCTTCGTGCCGCCCTTGCCGTCGCCGGCCATGTTCGCCTGGTCGGAGTGGACCTCGGTGAAGCTCGACGGGGCGACCGTGGTCAGCGAGCCCACCATGGGGATCGGGACCTCGACGGTCTTCGTGACCGTGCCGCCGTTGCCGTCGTCGAAGGTGAGCTCCTGCTCCACGCCGGTGACGTTCTTGACGGTGTACTTCACCTCGAGCTTGCCGGACTCACCGACCACGTCGGAGGGCTCGACCGGCTCGCCGTCGAGGAAGTAGCGCACCTGCACGTCGAGCGGCAGCTCGCCGTCGTAGTCGCTGACGGTGCGGAGCCTCTCCTTGCCGTCCACGGTCAGGTTCGCGACCTGGTGACCGTCCACGACGTCGAAGCCGCCGAAACCGTCGAGGTTCCGCAGCCCGTCCGTCGCGATCGGGTTGCTCAGGTCGACCTCGCCGTTGCCGGTGACGGCGACCTGCTCGTAGATCCGCTGGGTCTCGATCGCGCCGGTGGCGTCGGTGTAGACCTGAACGGTCTCGGTGTTGACGACCTGCATGCCCTCGCGGGCTCACGGTCGCGGCGTCTTCGCCGGCGGTCGCAGGGGCGACCGCCATCATCCCGACGACCGCCACGGTCGCGGACACGGCCGCTACCCGGAGCGGCACGTTGTAACGGCCCTTCACTTGGTCTTCTCCATCATCATGTCGTCGAGACGGCCGGTCTCGTCGTCGTTCCTGGACGCCGGCGCACGGTGCGTGCGCTCGACGGGCTGCTCCCCGGCCGGGGCGACCAGCGCGGTGGCCAGGTAGCCGGCAGCCGCGGTGAGCAGCAGCGCCGTGGCGGTGCTCACCGAGGTCGTCGCGACCTCCGGCGGAGCAGCGGCGTACGTGTACTCGTAGGCACCCGCGAACGCGCCGGCGCCGAGCAGGGTCGACCACAGCGGGATCCGGCCCAGGCTGGCTGCCGCCACCGCGACGGCGAGGATGATGACGAGGCCGACCGCCACCGCGCGCCCGCCGGTGCTGTCAGGCAGCATCGCGGCGCGGACGAAGTAGCCGATCCAGGCGGCCACGAAGCCACCCGCGAACCCGGCCAGCCGCATGAGCGGCGTGCGATCGGGTACCAGGGCGATGGCCGCCCCCACGGCCACGCCCATCAGGGCGACAGGTTCGAGCTTCAGGTCGAGCCAGGCGCTGACGAAGACGACCACGACGGCCGCCAGCGTCAGCACCAACCCGACCAGCATTGTTTTGCGCATGCTGGCGCGCTCCCTCCAAGAAGCTGCCGGGCTGGTGCGCAGCCCTGGCTGCTTGCTCCCTCCCTGGGCGCAAGTCAAGGAGCACTATAAACCTACGCGTCAGTAGCACAATCCCCCACGGTCGTGCGAATCCGTAAAAAGGTCTTTCGTCCCACCCCGGACCGACCGGCAGTTCTGCGCCCCGGATCCACCGACAGCCCACCTCCACGTGTGGCCGGTGGTGATCCGGGACACGTCAGGGCTTAGGGTCAGGCACCGTGATTCCTCGTCCGGTCGGGAGGCGCGCGTGGCACGCATGAGCCAGGTGCTGGGGCCTTCCGGCCTGCTCCGCGGCACGATGCTCATCGCGATCGCGATGGGTGTGATGAACGTCAGCACCTACGGCTTCACGATCATCGCGGCGCGTCTGCTCGGCCCCAGCGAGTACGGCGCACTGGCGGCTGTCATGGGCCTCCTGCTCGTCGTCAACGTGGTGGCTCTCGGCCTGCAGGCGACCGGAGCACGACGCGTCTCGAACGCTCCCCAGGACATGGAGGTCATCGAGGCCGACATCCTCACCGCGACGTACAAGTCCGCGATCGCGGTGGGCCTGGTCTGCCTGGTGAGCGTGCCGATCGTCTCGAGCGTCCTCCGCCTCGACGGCTGGCTCACCGCGGGCATGATCGCGCTGACCGCGGTGCCGCTGACGATCATGGGCGGACAGGCAGGCATCCTGCAGGGTGAGCGCCGCTGGCTGCCGCTCGCCCTGATCTACCTGGCGATGGGCGTCGGCCGGCTGGTGTTCGGCACCGTGGGGATCCTTCTCGAGAACGACACGCTCGGGGCCATGACCGGTGTCGCCGTCGGCGCCGTCGTACCCGTGCTCGTCGGTTCCGCGGCCCTGCGCTACCGGGCCCGCAGCACAGCACACGCCGGCGGCGAGGACGCCCCGCCTCCCGCCACCGGACACAGCCGCCGCGTGATCCGCGAGCTGTTCCACAACTCCCACGCCCTGCTGGCGTTCTTCGCGCTGTCCAACGTCGACGTCGTCGTCGCCCGGGTCGTGCTCGACGACCAGCAGGGCGGCCTCTACGCCGGAGGGCTGATCCTGGCCAAGGCCGTGCTCTTCCTGCCTCAGTTCGTGGTCGTCATCGCGTTCCCGTCCATGTCGGCCGCGGACGCGCGCACCAGCATGACGCTCAAGGCGCTGGCCATGGTGCTCGGCATCGGCCTGGTCGCGACCGGCCTCGCGTGGGCGTTCGAGGACCTCGCGGTCCAGTTCATCGGCGGCGACGCCTACAGCGAGCTGAGCCCGATCATCTGGGCGTTCGCCGCTGTCGGCACCATCTGGGCGATGATCCAGCTGCTCGTCTACAACGTGGTCGCCCGGCAGAACAAGCGGGCGGTCGGCGTCGTCTGGGCGGGGCTGGCCGCGCTGGTCGCCCTGGCCCCCCTGGTCGTCTCGGTCGACTTCCTGCTCACCGCGGTCATCGTCGTGGAGGGCATCGTCCTGCTCGTCCTCCTCGCGCTCGGCCTGCGTCGTACCCAGGCTCCGGCCGAAGGCGCCCCGACGGGGGCGTCACCGGCCTGACCGGGTCGACGCGGGCAACGGCCCGATTGGACCTGGTCAGTGCGCGGCCTCGTGCCACGAGCGGCCGGTGCCGACCGAGACGTCGAGCGGCACGGTGAGCTCGGCGGCCGAGCCCATCTGCGTGCGGACCAGCTCCTCGAGCTGCTCCCGCTCCCCCGCCGCGACCTCGAACACGAGCTCGTCGTGCACCTGGAGCAGCATCCGCGAACGCATCCCCGAGTCCTTCAGCGCGCGGTCGACGTTGAGCATCGCCACCTTGATGATGTCGGCGGCCGAGCCCTGGATCGGCGCGTTGAGCGCCATCCGCTCGGCCATCTCGCGGCGCTGGCGGTTGTCGCTGGTCAGGTCGGGCAGGTAGCGCCGGCGGCCCATGATCGTCTCGGTGAACCCGCAGCGACGCGCCTCGTCGACGATCCCGGCGAGATAGTCGCGCACGCCGCCGAAGGTCTCGAAGTACTCGTCCATGAGCCCGCGCGCCTCGGCGGGCTCGATGCCGAGCTGCTGGGCGAGGCCGTAGGCGGACAGGCCGTAGGCGAGGCCGTAGTTCATCGCCTTGATCTTGGCCCGCATCTCCGGGGTGACCTCGGCGGCGTCGACGTCGAAGACCCGCGCCGCGGTGACCGAGTGGAAGTCACGGCCGGACCGGAACGCCTCGATCAGCAGGGCGTCCTCTGACAGGTCGGCCATGATCCGCATCTCGATCTGGCTGTAGTCGGCGGTCAGCAGCGACTCGAAGCCCTCGCCGACCACGAACCCCTCACGGATCCGGCGCCCCTCCTCGGTGCGGACCGGGATGTTCTGCAGGTTCGGGTCGGTGCTGGAGAGCCGGCCCGTCGCCGCGATCATCTGGTTGAACGTGGTGTGGATCCGGCCGTCGGGCTGGACCGTCTTGAGCAGCCCCTCGACGGTCTGCCGGAGCCGGGACACGTCGCGGTGCCGCAGCAGCGCGAGCAGGAACGGGTGCTCGGTCTTGACGTACAGCTGCTGCAGCGCGTCGGCGTCGGTGGTGTAGCCGGTCTTGGTGCGCTTGGTCTTGGGCATGTTCAGCTCGTCGAACAGCACCACCTGCAGCTGCTTGGGCGAGCCGAGGTTGATCTCCTTGCCGATCACGTCGAACGCCTCGTCGGCGGCCTTCTTCACCTCACCCGCGAAGTGCGCCTCGAGGCCCTCGAGGTGCTCGACGTCGACGGCGACACCGGTGCGCTCGAGCTCGGCGAGGACGTAGACGAGCGGCAGCTCGACGTCGGCGAGCAGGCGCGTGCCGCCGCGCTCCTCGAGCTCGTCGTCGAGCGCGGCCGCGAGGTCGAGCACCGCACGGGCCTGCAGCATCGAGGTGTCGCCCGAGGAGTCCTCGCCCAGGGTGTCGAAGCTGAGCTGGCCGTCGTCGGCGGCCTCCTGGCGCAGCTCGCGCTTGAGGTAGCGCAGGGTCAGGTCGGCGAGGTCGTAGGAGCGCTGGTCGGGGCGCGCGAGGTACGCCGACAGCGCGGTGTCGCGCTCGAGCCCGCGGAGCTGCCAGCCGCGCGCTGCCATCGCCAGCATCGGGCCCTTCGCGTCGTGCAGGACCTTCGGGTACGACGCATCGGCCAGCCATCCCGCGAGCGCGGCGTCGTCCTCGGGGCTGACCTGCTCCACGTCCAGCCAGGCCGCGGAGTCGTCGGACGCGGCGAGCGCGATCGAGAACACGTCGCCGCTGCCGGCCCGCCACGTGCCCTGCACCTGCACCCCGACGCGCGCGCCGGCCGTGGAGGCGTGCGCCGCGAGCCAGCCGGCCACCTCACCGGGCGCGAGCCGGACGCCGTTGACCTCGAAGCCCTCCTCCTCGATCTCCTCCTCGGACTCGAGGGTGGCGAACAGCCGGTCACGCAGCACCCGGAACTCGAGGCCGTCGAAGATCTTGTGGACCTCCTGGCGGTCCCACGGCTGGGCGACCAGGTCGGTGGGGGTGGCGGTCAGCGGAAGGTCGCAGACCAGGGCGTTGAGACGCCGGTTGCGGATCACGTCGCCCAGGTGCTCCCGGAACGAGTCGCCGGCCTTGCCCTTGATCTGGTCGGCCTGGGCGATGACGTTCTCGAGCCCGTCGTACTGGTTGATCCACTTGGCCGCGGTCTTGGGGCCCACGCCGGGCACGCCGGGCAGGTTGTCGGAGGTCTCCCCCACCAGGGCGGCGATCTCGGGGTACCGGCCGGGCTCGACGCCGTACTTCTCCTGGACCGCCTCGGGGGTCATCCGGGCGAGGTCGGAGACACCCTTGCGCGGGTAGAGCACGGTGCAGGTGTCGCCCACCAGCTGGAGGGTGTCGCGGTCACCGGTGCAGATCAGCACCTCGAACCCCTGGCCCACCGCCTGCGTGGTGAGCGTCGCGATCACGTCGTCGGCTTCGTAGCCCTCCTTCTCGATGAAGGGGATGCGCAGCGCGGTGAGGACCTCCTTGATCAGCGAGACCTGGCCCTTGAACTCGTCGGGCGACTTGGACCGGTTCGCCTTGTAGTCGGAGTACTCCGCCTGGCGGAAGGTGTCGCGGGAGACGTCGAAGGCCACCGCGACATGGGTCGGCTTCTCGTCGCGCAGCACGTTGATGAGCATCGAGGTGAAGCCGTACACCGCGTTGGTCGGCTGACCGGTGGTGGTGGAGAAGTTCTCGACCGGCAGCGCGAAGAACGCGCGGTAGGCGAGCGAGTGGCCGTCGAGAAGGAGGAGACGCGGGGGCTGACCGTTGGCGGAGGACTGGTTCGACACGCCCCTGACCTTAGCCCGCCCTTCCCCCGTTATCGGCATGCCAGGGGTGACCCACAGGTCACGCTTCGCATACCGATAGCGGAGGGGCCGACGAGGGAGGACAGAATGTCGGCATGGACCAGATGACGCCACCCGCGACGGACACCCCCGAGCACGCGGAGTTCCTCCGCCAGTTCCCGATGGGCGACCTCAACGAGAAGATGGGCGTGCAGCTCCTCGAGGTCTCCCCCGAGCGTGTCGTCGGCACGATGCCGGTCAAGGGCAACACCCAGCCCTACGGCCTGCTGCACGGCGGCGCGTCCGTCGTACTCGCGGAGAGCCTCGGCTCGGTGGGCTCGGCCATGCACGCCTCCCCCGACCGCCTGGCCGTGGGCGTGGACATCAACGCGACCCACCACCGGTCCGCGCGCGACGGGGTGGTGACCGGTACGGCGACCGCGATCCATCTGGGGCGGACGTCGGCGTGCTACGAGGTGGTCATCACCGACGAGCAGGGACGCCGGCTGTGCACCGCGCGCATCACCTGCGCGCTCGTGCCGGTCAAGAAGGAGGGCTGAGGGTCACTCGCCCTTGGCCTGGGCCCGGCGCTGAAGCCGGCGCTGGGCGATCACCTGACCCACGCTGCGCTGGTGGCGGCTGGTGACCATGGCCCCGGCGGGCGGCTCGACAGGGAGCTTCGCCCGCAGCGCCGGGATCGTCGCGGCGCGAACGGTCGCGATCTGGCTGAGACCGAGCCGGGCCATGAACCGGTTCGCGTCGCGGGAGTGCACCGACGCCGCCGCGATCAGGTGGCTGGTGTCCTTCTCCTCCGCCCACGAGACCGCGGCCTCCATCAGGGCCTTGCCGACGCCGTGACGGCGGGCGCTGCCCAGGACGTGCAGGTGCGTGACATGGATGGCGGTCTCGGTGTGGATCGGGGAGATCCCGGCGCGCAGCAGGTGCGCGGCGCCGACGACCTTGTCCTCGTAGACGCCGACCAGCAGGCGCTCGTCGGGGTCCGCCGCGATCCGGGCCAGGGCGTTGGCCGCCTCGGTCTCGGCCGAGCCGTGGGAGCGCTCGGTCGCGGTGCGCCGGAAGTCGCCCCAGACCTCGAGCAGCGCCGCGGCGTCCTCGGGGACGGCATCGCGGACCTGCACCGGGCAACGGGACACAGGACCCCCTCCTGCCAATTTCGTCGAGACGTCTCGTGACAACTTCGCAAATGGACCGACCAAGCGGCCCGACGCCTCGCAATCGGTCCCCGTAGCCCGTGCGAAGCAGACGAGGTGAGAGATTACGCCTAGAAGTCCGGATTCGGTAGAGGAGGCTCGGTGTTCCCAGGGCTCGGCACGCTCGTCAACATCGTCACTGTGCTCATCGGCACAGTGATCGGTGTGCTGGTGGGGCACCGGCTGACCCAGCGGACCCGCGACGTGGTCACCGACGGCCTCGGCCTCGTGACGCTCCTCATCGCCGCCCTGTCCGCGGCGAGCATCACCGACGCGACCTGGTCGGCCGCGGTCGGCGACAGCGCACCCATGCTGATCGTCCTGGGGTCGCTGCTCCTCGGCGGCATCATCGGGTCGATCCTGCGGATCGAGGACCGGCTCGAGGGCTTCGGGTCGTGGCTGCAGAACCGGATGCAGGCGCGGCACGGCGGACGGGAGGAGAGCGCCGACCGGCAGCGCTTCATCGAGGGCTTCGTGTCCAGCTCGCTGGTGTTCTGCGTGGGACCGCTCACGGTGCTCGGCTCGCTCAACGACGGTCTCGGCAACGGCCCGGACCAGCTCTTCCTGAAGGCCGCGCTCGACGGGTTCGCGGCGATCGCGTTCGCCGCGTCCCTCGGCTGGGGCGTCGCCTTCAGCGCCCTGGCGATCCTGGTCGTGCAGGGTTCGTTGACCCTGCTCGGCGCACTGCTCGGCGACATCCTCCCCGACCCCCACCTCGCCGCCCTCACCACGACCGGCGGGCTGATGCTCGTCGGCGTCGCGCTGCGGTTGCTGCGCATCAAGCAGCTCCCCGTCGGCGACCTCCTGCCGGCGCTCCTCGTGGCCCCGGCGCTGACCGCGCTGGTCATCGCCCTGCGCTGAGAACGCCGCCGCGCCCGTCGTACTTGCCGAAACCAAGCAAGCCAGGCGTTGCAGCATTGTTGCCGGGTATGTCTGCCACCGGTGCGCGCCGGGCTCTAGGGTGAAACACTGACTCGATCGGGGGGATCGGCAGGGCGAAGTGGCCCGTGTCACACGGGTCGCCTATAGTCCCGCCCCAGACATTTGGACGAAGCGACGGGAGATTCCGTGCGAGTGCGTCATAGCAGCGTCGTCACGCTTCTCTTGATGACGGTGTTCGCCGCCTTTGCGGTGACCGGTAGCGCCCAGGCGGCGACCCCGCCCGCGGCCGCGGTCACCACAGCCGAGGACGACAACATCATCGACATCAAGGGCAAGCTCGTCGACACCCGC
Organism: uncultured Actinomycetota bacterium; assembly: GCA_963700365.1. GTDB lineage: Bacteria > Actinomycetota > Actinomycetes > Propionibacteriales > Nocardioidaceae > Nocardioides_C. Next base: position 443,163 of record CAVOXG010000002.1, read on the forward strand.
GAAAAGCCACCGGCTCCGGTGGAGGGGGTGAAGATCTCGGTCGAGGACGACGCCGGAGAGCCTGTCGGCGAAGCCACCTCCGACGCGGAGGGTCAGTTCAGCATCCCCCTCGGCGAGGAGATCGACGTCGTCGGCGAGACCTACACGATCAAGCTCGACGAGGAGACGCTGCCCGAGGGCACCGAGCTCCGCGACCCCGAGCAGGTCGAGCTCAAGAAGCAGGTGAAGATCTCCGCCGACATCTCGGTGACCTTCCCGATCGGTGAGGCTGCCGCCGGCACGGGCCTGGGCGTCCGCGCCCTCCAGCTCGCGGTCGGCGGCCTGGTCTTCTCGCTGCTCCTGGCGATGGCCGCCCTCGGCCTTTCGATGATCTTCGGTACGACGGGCCTCACGAACTTCGCCCACGGCGAGCTGATCACCTTCGGCGCGATCATGGCGTTCGCCATCGACCGCCTCCCCGGCAACATCGTCGTCGGCGGCGCGAACGTCACGATGGCCGTCTCCATCGCTTTCGCGATGGTCATGTCCACGCTCTTCGGCTGGGGCCAGGACAAGGTCCTGTGGAAGCCGCTGCGCCGACGAGGCACCGGCCTGATCGCCGCGATGATCGTCAGCATCGGCCTGTCGATCTTCCTGCGGAACCTCTTCCAGTACTTCGCAGGCGCGGGCAACCACAACTACTCGCAGTGGACGAGCCCGGCCCCCTGGGAGATCGGCCCCGTGCTGATCACCCCCAAGGACGTCGGCGTCATCGTGTTCTCGGCGATCGTGCTGATCGTGGTCACCCTGGCGATCCAGAAGACCAGGCTGGGCAAGGCGACCCGGGCGGTCGCGGACAACCCGGCCCTGGCCGCCTCCTCCGGCATCAACGTCGACCGGGTCATCTCGGTCGTGTGGGCGGTCGGCGCCGGCCTCGCCGGTCTTTCGGGGGTCCTGCTCGGCATGACCCAGGGCTTCGACTACCAGGTCGGCTTCAAGATCCTGCTGCTGGTGTTCGCCGCCGTCGTCCTCGGCGGTCTCGGCACGGTCTGGGGAGCGCTCCTCGGCTCGTTCATCATCGGGATCTTCATCGAGGTCTCCACGCTGTTCGTGCCGGCCGAGCTCAAGTTCGTCGGCGCGCTCGCGGTGCTGATCCTCGCGCTGCTCGTCCGTCCCCAGGGCCTGCTCGGCCGCGCCGAGCGCGTCGGATAAGGCCAGGAGAACCTCATGGACATCTTCAACCTCCTCAGCGGGTCCCTCCAGCAGGCCCTCGGCCCCACCGCGGTCGTGTACGCCCTCGCTGCGATCGGCCTGAACGTGAACTTCGGCTACACGGGTCTCCTCAACTTCGGCCAGGCCGGGTTCATGGCGATCGGTGGCTACACGATGGCGGCCTTCGTCGCCACCTGGGGGCTCCCGTTCTGGCTCGGCATCCTCGCCGGACTGTTCTTCACGGTGATCCTGGCAGTGCTGCTCGGTATCCCCACGCTGCGGCTGCGAGCCGACTACCTGGCGATCGTCACGATCGCCGCAGCGGAGATCATCAGACAGACACTGGGCTCGGTGACGCTGCTGAAGTGGTTCGGTGGCCAGGACGGCCTCATCAACTTCCAGCAGTCGTTCGTCGAGATGAACCCGTTCAGCTCGCGCATCAACCTCGGCATCGTGGCGTGGCGTCCGTTCGACTTCTGGCTGCTGTTCAGCGGCTGGATCATCGTGGCCATCGGCTGCGTCATCGTCTTCCTTCTCATGCGCAGCCCCTGGGGCCGGGTCCTCAAGGGCATCCGTGAGGACGAGGACGCCGTGCGCAGCCTCGGCAAGAACGTCTACGCCTACAAGATGCAGTCGCTGATCATCGGTGGTCTGTTCGGTGCGCTGGCCGGCTTCTACGTCGCCCTCCAGCACACCAACATGAACCCCACCTGGGTCGCCACGGACACGACGTTCTTCGCCTACACCGTGCTCCTCCTCGGTGGCGCCGCCCGCGTGCTCGGCCCGGTCGTCGGCTCGATCGTGTTCTGGTTCCTGATCACGTTCCTGGACCTGTTCTTCGGGATCCTCACCCGTGGCGCCGACCCGTTCATGCCCGAGTGGATCATGACCAACCAGCAGGCAAGCCTGATGCGGCTGATCATCATGGGTCTCGCGCTGATGCTCTTGATGATCTTCCGACCACAGGGAATCTTCGGAGACCGAAGGGAGCTGGCGATCGATGCCCGCTGAGACAACCGAGCCCGTCCCCGCCGACGTCCAGTACGTCGACCGCGGACGCGCCGAAGCCGCCCGCAAGGCCCTCGAGGGAGTCCCGCACGAGCCGGGGGCGCCGAAGAAGGACCCGATCGTCGTGGCCGACGACGTGTCGCGTCTCTTCGGCGGCCTGAAGGCCGTCGACGTGCAGCACGTCCAGATCCAGCGCGGCGCCATCACCGCCCTCATCGGACCCAACGGCGCCGGGAAGACCACGTTCTTCAACCTGCTGACCGGCTTCGACAAGCCGGACACCGGCAGCTGGACGTTCAACGGCAAGAGCCTCGCCGGGATGCCCGCCTACCGGGTGGCCCGGCTCGGGATGGTGCGGACCTTCCAGCTCACCAAGGTGCTCGCCAAGCTGACCGTCATCGAGAACATGCGGATCGGTGCGACGGGCCAGACCGGCGAGAGCCTCTTCAAGTCGATGTTCGGCTTCCTCTGGCGTAGCCAGGAGACCGCGAACACCGAGCGTGCCGACGAGATCCTGAAGCGCTTCAAGCTCGACACCAAGCGCGAGGACTTCGCCGGATCGCTCTCGGGCGGTCAGCGCAAGCTGCTCGAGATGGCGAGGGCGCTGATGGTCGAGCCCGAGCTGGTGATGCTGGACGAGCCGATGGCAGGCGTCAACCCTGCCCTCAAGCAGTCCCTGCTCGGTCACGTGAAGTCGCTGCGCGAGGACGGCATGACCGTGCTGTTCGTCGAGCACGACATGGACATGGTGCGCGACATCTCCGACTGGGTGATCGTCATGGCCCAGGGCCAGATCATCGCCGAGGGGCCGCCCGACTCGGTGATGTCGGACCAGCGCGTGATCGACGCCTACCTCGGGTCCCACCACGACCAGGTCCTCGACTTCGAAGAGGAAGAGCGAATCCTCCGAGAGGCGCAGGCCGCGCACGAGCAGAACGAGGAGACCCCATGAGCACGGTCGAGGGAGACAAGGCGGCCCGCGAGGCGCACCTCAAGGCTGCGGAGGGAGCGGTGCTGCGCGCCGACAACCTCATCGCCGGCTACCTGCCCGGCGTCAACATCCTCAACGGGTCCGACCTGTACTGCCAGAAGAACGAGCTGGTCGGCATCATCGGCCCCAACGGCGCCGGCAAGTCGACGCTGCTCAAGGCTCTCTTCGGGCTGGTCAAGATCAGCTCCGGCACGGTGCTGCTCAACGGTGAGGAGATCACCAACCAGCGCGCCGACAGCCTGGTGACCAAGGGCATCGGGTTCGTCCCCCAGACGAACAACGTGTTCCCCTCGCTCACCATCCAGGAGAACCTGGAGATGGGCGTCTACCAGCGCCCGAAGTCGTTCAAGAAGCGGTTCGAGTTCGTCGGCGAGCTCTTCCCCGCCCTCTACGACCGCCGCAACCAGCGGGCCGGGTCGCTGTCGGGTGGTGAGCGGCAGATGGTCGCCATGGGCAGGGCGCTGATGATGGAGCCCTCGGTGCTGCTGCTCGACGAGCCCTCCGCGGGCCTCTCCCCCGTCCTCCAGGACGAGGTGTTCGTGCAGACCCGGCGGATCAACCGCGCCGGCGTCTCGGTGATCATGGTGGAGCAGAACGCCCGCCGCTGCCTCCAGATCGCCGACCGCGGCTACGTCCTGGACCAGGGCCGCAACGCCTACACGGCGTCCGGCAAGGACCTCATCAACGACCCCAAGGTCATCGAGCTCTACCTCGGCACGCTCGCCAAGGCCTGAGCCTCACGGCGGTCACCAGGCCGTCGTACCCCTGGGTTCTGACAAGCGAAGGGCCCCGGCCACCCGGCCGGGGCCCTTCGGCGTCCCAGGCAGCCGAGGACGCGTGGCGGGCTCAGCCGTTGCGGAGTCGTCCGCCGGGCCAGGCAGCGGCTCGCCCACCTTGCGACCTCCGGCCGGGCCACCGCTGCCCTCCCGGGTCCGCTCACGGCACCCGGGTCCGCGGAGCCCCTGCTCGGCGGCTCTCCCCCGTTGCCCGCTCACCGTGCCCACCCGGGTCCGGACACGACGAAGGCCCCGGCGTGAAGCCGGGGCCTTCGGTCGTGCTGCTTCGGATCAGATCACGCCGGTGATGTAGTCGACGTTCTTGTAGGTGTTGTCCTTCGCGTACTCGAAGATGCCGATGGTGGCCTTGGTCGGGCTACCGGTCTCGCCGAGGTCGACCGGGCCGGAGACGCCCTGGTAGTCGATGTCCTCGCCGTCCTGGACCAGCGGCAGGCACTCCTCGTACGACGAGCACTCGGTGCCCTCCGCGGAGACCTCGATGATCTTCGGACCGAACGCCTCGGCGGCGTCGGACTGGGCGGCCTCGACCGCGAGCGCGGTCAGGATCGTGGCGTCGTAGGACTCCGGACCGTAGGTGAACTCGGTGAGCTTCGGGTCGGCCTCGAGCATCCGCTGGCGGAAGTCGTCGGTCAGCTCCGCACCGGGGTACGTCGCACGGACACCCTCGAGGGTGCCCGGCGCGAAGTCGCCGGAGTAGTCGGCGGTGTTGCCGTCGACGAAGTAGACCTGGACGTCCTTGGGACCGATGCCCTTGGCGATCATCTGCGGGATGATCTTGGTGGTCTCGTTGAACGCGATCAGCACGACTGCGTCGGGCTTGGTCGCGGCGACCTCGTTGATCTCGGCGGTGTAGTTGGTCGCGTCCGCGGAGTACAGGATCTTCGCGGCCACGGTCGCGCCGCCGCCCTCGATGCCCTGCTCGGTCTGGTTCGCGAGCAGCTCGCCGTAGGAGTCCTGGCGGGCCAGGATCGCGATGTTGCTGTTGCCGTCCTCGATCACGAGGTTCGAGAGCACGGCGCCCTGGAGCACGTCGGACGGCGCGGTACGGAAGTACAGCTCGTTCGGGTCGGTCTCGGGGTCGTCGAACGACGGCGAGGTGTTGGCCGGCGAGAACTGCGCGACACCGGCGTCGGTGATCTTGCTGATGACCGAGAGGGACACGCCCGAGGCAGCGGCACCGACGACGACGTCGGCGTTCGCGGCGAGGAGCTTGTCCACCTGGGCGCCCGCGATGTCGGGCGTGCCGTCGCCGGAGTCAGCCTTGGTCTGGGTGACGTCCTTGCCGAGCACACCCCCGGCCGCGTTGATGTCCGCGATCGCCGCGTCGACGCCCGCGAACTCCGGCGGGCCGAGGAACGCGAGGTCACCGGTCTGGGGCAGCAGGGTGCCCACGTGCAGGGTGCCGTCGCCCATCGCGGCGGGCGACTCACTGCCCTCAGGACTCTCTGCGGTGGTCGGCTCGGTGCCGGTGTCGGTGGTGCCGTTGTCGCCGCCACAGGCGGACAGGACCAGCGTCGCGGTCGCCAGAACAGCGGCCGCGCGCCAGGCGCGGGTTGGGCGAATCATGGAGCCTCCGTCGGAAGGGAGTGTGCAGCCACCCACCCGGGTCACCGGGGCATGGGTAACTGCGTCCTTGTGTTGCAGCGAACCTAGCGCCAAAAGGCCATTGTGTTGCGAGTCTCATCGGAAATTGCGTCCGGGTCGTTGCCGTTTCGTGACCTGAAGGCGGAAAGACGGCCGAATCCCGGAAATGGTCTAATCCGACGAGCCTGCCGCGATGCCGGGGCCGTGGGCGATGACGCCCTCCGCGACCTGCCTCATCGACAGCCGCAGGTCCATGGCGGTCTTCTGGATCCAGCGGAACGACTCGGGCTCACTGAGCTCGAGCTGCTGCTGGAGGACCCCCTTCGCCCGGTCCACGAGCTTGCGGGTCTCGAGCCGCTCGGTCAGGTCCGCGACCTCCGCCTCGAGCATCTGGAGCTCCGCGAACCGGCTGACCGCCATCTCGATCGCGGGCACCAGGTCGTTCTTGGTGAACGGCTTGACCAGGTACGCCATCGCGCCGGCGTCCCGGGCGCGCTCCACGAGCTCTCGCTGGCTGAACGCGGTGAGGATGACCACGGGCGCGATGCGCTTCTCGGCGATCCGCTGGGCCGCGCTGATCCCGTCGAGCTTGGGCATCTTCACGTCGAGCACGACGAGATCGGGTCGGAGCTCCTCGGCGAGCTCGATGGCGCGTTCGCCGTCAGCAGCCTGGCCCACGACGTCGTACCCCTCCTCCCCCAGCATCTCGGCGAGGTCGAGGCGGATCAGCGCCTCGTCCTCGGCGATGACGACGCGACGGGCGGGGGCGCTGTTCGGCTGCTGGCTCACGTGAGAAAGGCTAGTGCCGCAAGCGTGAGGCACGCACATCGGTGTCGGCGGTATCGGGTACCGTTGACCCGCCTTGGCCCCGGTAGTCCAACGGCAGAGACGATGGTCTCAAACACCATACAGTGTGGGTTCGAATCCCACCCGGGGCACGTTTTCCCTTACAGCGCAGGGTTTTCCACACCGCCCGGCGCGACCCGCCGGTTCTGTCGGTCCTCACGACAACCATGCAGGCATGCACCCTGTCGCTCTTCGCGAGCAGGCCATGGCGCTCCTGGCCGACGGCTGGTCGATGAACGCCGTGAGCCGGCATCTCCACGTCAGCCGGTCCGCGCTGCGCGAGTGGCGCGACCACGGTGTCCAGCCTCGCGGCAGAGCCACTCCCTGCTTCCGCTGCGAGGGGACCCGCCCGATAGACCCTGCCGCCTACGCCGCGCTCCTCGGCTACTACCTCGGCGACGGCTGCGTGTCACGACAGCGGCGCACCTACTCGCTCCGGGTGTCGTGCGACAGGGGGTATCCCCGCATCGTCTCGGACGTCACCGCGGCCGTGGAGGCGGTCCACCGGGGAGGCCGCGTGTGCCAGGTCGCCGCTCCTGGCGTCGTCGTCGTGCAGAACTGCTGGAACCACTGGCCGTGCGTCCTCCCGCAGCACGGGCCCGGACGCAAGCACGAGCGAAGCCTCGCGCTCGAGGACTGGCAGCGCGAGCTCGTCGACGCAGAGCCGGCAGCCTTCCTGCGTGGGCTCTTCCACTCCGACGGGTCCCGCACGAACAACTGGACGTCGCGGCTCGTCGCCGGTGAGCGGAAGCGGTTCGACTACCCGCGGTGGCAGTTCGTGAACAACTCCGAGGACATCCGTCGGTTCTGCGCCGAGGCGCTCGACCTGGTCGGCATCGCATGGAAGCAGAGCAGCTGGAAGACGATCTCCGTCTCCACTCGCGCGGGCGTCGCACGGCTCGACGAGCTGATCGGGCTGAAGCGATGACGCCACGCGGTCGCCGACGGCGGCCCTACACTCGACGCCGTGCCGCTGCTCCGTCCGACCGACCCGCTGCCGTTCCGGCCGTCCCGGGTGACGGTGAACGGCACGTCCGGCTCGGGCAAGTCCACGATGGCCCGCGCGGCTCGGTCTTCTGCTGGACCTGCCCTACACCGAGCTGGACTCGTTGTTCCACGGTCCCGACTGGGTCCCCCAGGCCCGACTTCCTCGCGAACGTCGACGCGTTCACCTCGGGGCCCCGCTGGGTGTGCGAGTACCAGTACGACACCGCGCGCCCGCTGATCGCGGACCGTGCGGACCTCATGGTCTGGCTCGACTTCCGGCACCCGGTCGTGATGTGGCGGATCACCCGGCGCACGCTGGTCAGGAGGATCCGCGGCGAGGAGCTCTGGAACGGCAACCGGGAGAGTCCGCTGCACACGTTCTTCACCGATCCCGAGCACATCATCCGATACGCCTGGGCGACACGTCACTGGGCCGGGAAGCGAGTCCGGTCCCTGATGACCTCGCACCCCGGGCTGACCGTCGTACGGCTGACGTCACCGGCTGAGGCCGAGCGCTGGCTCAGCGGGCCGCTTGCGGCCGTCACCGCAGAGCGCTGAGCTCGCGTCGGCTCCCGCCAAGGACCGCGTAGCGGTCAGGACGGACGCCGGTACGCCGGAGCCACCTCGTTGATCGCGTCGCCCATCCGGTGGATGCGCAGCGCGTTCGTGGAGCCGGGGATGCCCGGCGGGCTGCCGCCGATGATGACCACGAGATCGCCCTCCTTGACCCGGCCGATCTTGAGCAGGTGCTCGTCCACCTGGCGCACCATCTCGTCGGTGTGCTCGACCGGCTGGGTCTTGAAGGTCTCGATGCCCCAGGACAGCGCCAGCTGCGAGCGCACGGCCGCCTCGGGGGTGAAGGCGAGAATCGGGATCCGCTCACGGTGGCGGGCGAGCCGCCGGGCCGAGTCACCGCTCTGCGTGAACGCGACGAGGTACTTCGCGCCGACACGGGTCGCGACCTCGCAGGCCGCCTTGGCGATCACGCCGCTGCGGGTGTGCGGGTGCCACTCGATCTGCTCCATGCGGTGCAGGCCGTGCCGCTCGGTGGACTCGAGGATGCGCGCCATCGTCTCGACGGAGTCGATGGGGTACTCCCCCACGCTCGTCTCGCCGGACAGCATCACGGCGTCGGCGCCGTCGAGCACCGCGTTGGCGACGTCGGACGCCTCCGCACGGGTCGGGCGAGGCGCGGAGATCATCGACTCGAGCATCTGGGTGGCGACGATGGCCGGCTTGGCGTTGCGGCGCGCCATGTCCACGATCTGTGCCTGGATCATCGGCACGTCCTCCAGCGGGCACTCCACGCCGAGGTCACCGCGGGCGACCATGAAGCCGTCGAAGGCGTCCATGATCTCCTCGAGGTTGTCGACGGCCTGCGGCTTCTCGATCTTCGCGATCACGGGGAGCATCACGCCCTCCTCCTCCATGATCGCCCGCACGTCCTCGGCGTCCTTGGCGGAGCGGACGAACGACAGCGCGACGAAGTCGACCGCGAGGTGCAGCGCGAAGCGCAGGTCGTCCTTGTCCTTCTCCGACAGCGCGGGCACGGACACGGCCACGCCGGGCAGGTTGATGCCCTTGTTGTCGCTGACGGTCCCGGGGACCACGACGCGCGTCTCGACGTCGGTGCCGTCGACCGCGGTGACCTCGAGCCGGACCTTGCCGTCGTCGATGAGGATGGGGTCGCCGGTCTTCACGTCACCGGGGAGTCCGTCGTACGTCGTGGAGCACAGCGCCACGTCGCCGGGAACGTCGCGGGTGGTGATCGTGAACGTCGCCCCCTCGGTGAGGTCGACCGGTCCCTCGGCGAAACGGCCGAGCCGGATCTTGGGGCCCTGCAGGTCGGCGAGGATGCCGACGCCGCGGCCGGTGGCGTCCGAGGCCTTGCGCACGCGCTGGTAGGAGCGCTCGTGGTCGGCGTGGGAGCCGTGGCTGAAGTTCAGCCGAGCGACGTCCATGCCGGCCTCGACGAGCTGGCGGATGCGCTCGTCCGAGGAGGTGGCGGGCCCGAGGGTGCAGACGATCTTTGCTCTACGCACGGCCTCGACCCTATCGGCACGGAATGGATCGTTCCAACCCTGTGTCCACCCGATGGCGCCTTCCCGAGAGAACACGGGGAAGGGGCGCCTACCTCGACGAGTTCATCGAGGTAGGCGCCCCTTCCTCAAGAGAACATGGGAAAGAACGCACCGAGGTCAGACGACCAGGGGACGCTCGGTGGGCGGGATGGGCGACGGCAGCGTGGTGGCACCGGTGAGGTACTTGTCCACGGCGGCGGCCGCGGCCCGGCCCTCGGCGATCGCCCACACGATCAGCGACTGGCCGCGCCCCGCGTCACCGGCGACGAAGACGCCGTCCACCGACGACATGTAGTCGCGGTCGCGAGCCACGTTGCCGCGCTCGTCGAGGTCCACGCCGAGCTGGTCGACGAGGCCCTCGCGCTGCGGGCCGGTGAAGCCCATCGCGAACAGGACCAGGTCGGCCGGGATCTCGTGCTCGCTCCCCTCGACCTCCTCGAACCGTCCGTCGCGCATCTCCACCTCGACCAGGCGCAGCGCGCGCACCTTGCCCTGCCCGTCGCCGAGGAACTCCTTGGTGGAGACCGAGTACACCCGCTCCCCGCCCTCCTCGTGCGCCGAGGAGACGCGGTAGGTCATCGGGTACGTCGGCCAGGGCTGGCCCGCGGGGCGCTCGTCGCCCGGGCGCGGCATGATCTCGAGCTGGGTGATCGACTTCGCGCCCTGGCGGTGCGACGTGCCGAGGCAGTCGGCGCCGGTGTCGCCGCCGCCGATGATCACCACGTGCTTGTCGGTGGCGACGATCTGGCCCTCGACGTCGTCGCCGAGCGCGACCCGGTTGGCCTGCGGCAGGAACTCCATCGCCTGGTGGATGCCGTCGAGCTCACGACCCGGCGCGGGCAGGTCACGGGCCACCGTGGAGCCCATGGCGAGCACCACTGCGTCGTACCGGTCGCGGAGCTGCTTGCCGGTCATCGTGGCGCCGACGTCGACCCCGGCCCGGAACACCGTGCCCTCGCGCTTCATCTGCTCGAGCCGGCGGTCGAGGTACTTCTTCTCCATCTTGAACTCGGGGATGCCGTAGCGCAGCAGGCCGCCGACGCGGTCGGCACGCTCGTACACCGCCACGGTGTGTCCCGCCCGGGTCAGCTGCTGCGCCGCGGCCAGGCCGGCCGGGCCGGAGCCGATCACGGCCACGGTCTTGCCGCTGAGCCACTCGGGCGGCTGGGGACGGACGTAGCCGGAGTCCCAGGCCCTGTCGGCGATGGCGACCTCGACGTTCTTGATCGTCACCGGGTCCTGGTTGATGCCGAGCACGCACGCGGTCTCGCACGGCGCCGGGCACAGCCGCCCGGTGAACTCCGGGAAGTTGTTCGTCGCGTGGAGACGCTCGATCGCGCCCTCCCAGTCGTCGCGCCAGACCAGGTCGTTCCACTCCGGGATGATGTTGCCGAGCGGGCAGCCCTGGTGGCAGAACGGGATGCCGCAGTCCATGCAACGCCCGGCCTGGGTGTTGATGATCGGCAGCAGCGAGCGTCCGGCCCCGTCGGGGTAGACCTCGTTCCAGTCGTGGACGCGCTCCCCCACCGGCCGGCGGGAAGCCACCTCGCGGCCGTGCTTGAGGAAACCTCTCGGGTCAGCCATGGAGAGCCTCCATCATCTTGGTCGCGGCCTCGTCCTCGGTGAGGCCTTCCTCGAGCGCCTCGGCCTTCGCCTCGAGCACCCGCTTGAAGTCGCTGGGCATGACCTCGGTGAACCTGGCCAGGGACGCCGGCCAGTCCTCGAGCAGTCGTGCCGCGACGGTGGACCCGGTCTCCTCGAGGTGCCGTCGTACGGCGGACTCGAGCTCCTGCGCGGCCTCGCCCTCGACGGGACGGAGCTCGACGAGCTCAGCGTTGACCCGGCCCTCGTCGAGGTCGAGCACGAACGCCACGCCGCCGGACATGCCGGCCGCGAAGTTGCGACCCGTCGGGCCGAGCACGACGACCGTGCCACCGGTCATGTACTCACAACCGTGGTCGCCCACGCCCTCGACGACCGCGAGGGCGCCGGAGTTGCGGACGCAGAAGCGCTCGCCGACCTGGCCGCGGAGGAAGATCTCGCCCGACGTGGCGCCGTAGCCGATCACGTTGCCGGCGATGATCTGGTTCTCCGCCGGGAACTGCGCGCCGCGGTCGGGGCGGACCACGATCCGGCCGCCCGACAGGCCCTTGCCGACGTAGTCGTTGGCGTCGCCCTCGAGGCGCAGCGTGATGCCGCGCGGGACGAAGGCGCCGAACGACTGCCCGGCAGAGCCCGTGAAGGTGATGTCGATCGTGCCGTCCGGCAGGCCCTCGCCCTTGTAGCGCTTGGTGACCTCGTGGCCGAGGATCGTGCCCACCGTGCGGTTGACGTTGCGGATCTCGACCTGGGCGCGCACCGGCTCGCCGCGCTCGAGGGCGTCGGCGGCCAGCTCGACGAGCTGGTTGTCGAGCGCCTTGTCGAGGCCGTGGTCCTGGCCGGTGGTGTTGCGCCGCGGTGTGCCCTCGGGCAGCGCCGGCACGTGCAGGATCGGGCTCAGGTCCAGCCCGGCGGCCTTCCAGTGGTCGACCGCCTGGGCGACGTCGAGCATCTCCGCGTGGCCGATCGCCTCGTCGAGGGTGCGGAACCCGAGTGCGGCGAGGTACTCGCGCACCTCCTCCGCGATGTACTCGAAGAAGTTCACGACGAACTCGGGCTTGCCGGTGTAGCGGTCGCGGAGCACCGGGTTCTGCGTCGCGACACCGACGGGGCAGGTGTCGAGGTGGCAGACCCGCATCATGATGCAGCCCGACACGACGAGCGGCGCGGTCGCGAAGCCGAACTCCTCCGCGCCGAGCAGCGCCGCGATGACCACGTCACGGCCGGTCTTGAGCTGGCCGTCGGTCTGCACGACGATCCGGTCGCGCAGGCCGTTGAGGAGCAGGGTCTGCTGGGTCTCGGCGAGGCCGAGCTCCCAGGGACCGCCGGCGTGCTTGAGCGACGTCAGCGGGGACGCGCCGGTGCCGCCGTCGTGGCCGGAGATGAGGACCACGTCGGCGTGTGCCTTCGACACACCCGCGGCGACCGTGCCGACACCGACCTCGGCGACGAGCTTCACGTGGATGCGCGCCGACGGGTTGGAGTTCTTCAGGTCGTGGATCAGCTGGGCCAGGTCCTCGATCGAGTAGATGTCGTGGTGCGGCGGCGGGGAGATGAGCCCCACGCCCGGCGTGCTGTGCCGGGTCTTCGCCACCCACGGGTAGACCTTGTGACCCGGCAGCTGGCCGCCCTCACCGGGCTTGGCGCCCTGGGCCATCTTGATCTGGATGTCGTCGGAGTTCGTGAGGTACTCCGACGTGACGCCGAAGCGACCCGACGCGACCTGCTTGATCGACGAGCGGCGCTCGGGGTCGTAGAGGCGGTCGGGGTCCTCGCCGCCCTCACCGGTGTTGGACTTGCCGCCCAGCCGGTTCATGGCGATGGCGAGGGTCTCGTGCGCCTCCTTGCTGATCGAGCCGTACGACATCGCGCCGGTGGAGAACCGCTTGACGATCTCGGAGACCGGCTCGACCTCCTCGACCGGGATCGGGTCCCGGTCGCTCTTGAAGGAGAACAGGCCGCGCAGCGTCATCAGCCGCTCGGACTGCTCGTCGACGCGCTTGGTGTACTGCTTGAAGATGTCGTAGCGGCCGGTCCGCGTGGCGTGCTGGAGCCGGAACACCGTCTCCGGGTCGAACAGGTGCGCCTCGCCCTCGCGGCGCCACTGGTACTCGCCGCCGATCTCGAGGGTGCGGTGCGCCGGGGGCAGCCCGTCGACCGGGTACGCCTTGCGGTGCCGACGCGCGACCTCCTCGGCGACCGTGTCGATGTCGATGCCGCCGAGCTTGCTGACGGTCCCGGTGAAGTACTTGTCCACCAGGGTCTGCGAGAGGCCGACCGCCTCGAAGATCTGGGCACCGGTGTACGACGCGACCGTCGAGACGCCCATCTTGCTCATCACCTTGAGGACGCCCTTGCCGAGCGACTTCACGAGGTTCGTGACGGCCTTGTCGGGGTCGACGTCGACGAAGTAGCCGTCACGGGCGAGGTCCTCGACGGTCTCCATGGCCAGGTAGGGGTTGACCGCGGCTGCGCCGTACCCGATGAGCAGCGCGACGTGGTGCACCTCGCGCACGTCACCGGCCTCGACGATCAGGCCGACCTGCGTGCGGGTCTTCTCGCGGACCAGGTGGTGGTGCACGGCGCCGGTGAGCAGCAGCGACGGGATCGGGGCGAGGTCGGCGGTCGAGTGCCGGTCGGAGAGCACGATGATCCGGGCACCGTCGGCGATCGCCTCGGAGACCTCGGCGCAGATCTCGTCGATCCGCCGGGCGAGAGCCGACCCCCCACCCTCGACCTCGTAGAGGCCGCGGGAGACATGGGTGATGAAGCCCGGCATGTCGCCGTCACGGTTGACGTGGCGGATCTTCGCGAGCTGGTCGTTGTCGATGACCGGGAACGGGACCACGACCTGCCGGCACGACGCCGGCGTCGGCTCGAGGAGGTTCATCTCCGGGCCGATGGTGCCCGCGAGCGAGGTGACGAGCTCCTCACGGATCGCGTCGAGCGGCGGGTTGGTCACCTGGGCGAAGAGCTGGGTGAAGTAGTCGAACAGCAGCCGGGGCCGGTCCGAGAGGGCCGCGATCGGCGTGTCCGTGCCCATCGAGCCGATCGGCTCGGCACCGGTCTTCGCCATCGGCGTGAGGATGATCCGCTTCTCCTCCTCGGAGTACCCGAAGATCTGCTGGCGGCGGGTCACCGAGGCGTGCGTGTGCACGATGTGCTCACGCTCGGGAAGGTCGTCGAGGTGGATCAGGCCGGCGTGCAGCCACTCGTCGTACGGGTGCTCGGCCGCGAGCTCGGCCTTGATCTCCTCGTCCTCGATGATCCGGTGCTCGGCCGTGTCGACGAGGAACATGCGCCCGGGCTGCAGGCGTCCCTTGCGTACGACGGACGCCGGGTCGATGTCGAGGACGCCGACCTCGGACGCCATCACGACCAGGCCGTCGTCGGTGACCCAGTACCTGCTGGGACGCAGGCCGTTGCGGTCGAGGACGGCGCCGATCTGGGTGCCGTCGGTGAAGACCACGGCAGCCGGGCCGTCCCACGGCTCCATGAGCGAGGAGTGGAACTGGTAGAACGCCTTGCGCTTCTCGTCCATCTCGGCGTGGTTCTCCCACGCCTCGGGGATCATCATCAGCACCGAGTGCGGGAGCGAACGGCCGCCCAGGTGCAGCAGCTCGAGGACCTCGTCGAACGACGCCGAGTCCGACGCGCCGGGCGTGCAGATCGGGTAGAGACGCTCGAGGTCGCCGGGGATCAGGTCGCTGTCGAGCAGCGCCTCGCGGGCCCGCATCCAGTTGCGGTTGCCCATGACGGTGTTGATCTCACCGTTGTGCGCGATGAACCGGAACGGGTGCGACAGCGGCCAGCTCGGGAAGGTGTTCGTCGAGAACCGGGAGTGGACCACGCCGACCGCGGACTCCACGCGCTCGTCGCGCAGGTCCGGGTAGAACCGGTCGAGCTGGTCGGTGGTCAGCATGCCCTTGTAGGCGATGGTGCGCGACGACAGCGACGGGAAGTACACGTCGGTCTCGCGCTCGGAGCGCTTGCGCAGCACGAAGGCCATCCGCTCGAGCGCCATGCCGACGAGGCGGCCGGCGGTGGCGGCGACGAAGATCTGGCTGAACGTCGGCATCACGCTCAGCGCCGTGGCGCCGAGGAGGCCGGGCTCGATCGGGACGTCGCGCCAGCCGAGGACCTGGAGGCCCTCCTCGGCGGCGATCTCCTCGATCCGGGCGCGCGTCTTGGCGACGTGCTCCTCGTCCCCGGGCAGGAACGCGGTGCCGACGGCGTAGGTGCGTGCCGGCGGCAGCTCGAAGTCGACGACGGCCCGGAAGAACCTGTCCGGGACCTGCAGGAGGATGCCGGCGCCGTCACCGGAGTCGGGCTCGGCCCCCGTGGCGCCACGGTGCTCGAGGTTGCGCAGGGCCGTGATGGCCTTGGCAACGATGTCGTGGCTGGCAACGCCTGTCAGGGTCGCAACGAAGGCCACACCGCACGCATCGTGCTCGTGAAGTCCGTCGTAGAGACCCTGGGGCGGCGGGAATCCTTGCATGAGGCACTCTCCCGTCGTCGTCGTGACACCGGTACGCGAGTGCTGCGCCGGTGTTGTCTTGATGCAGAAGTGCACGGGACGACATTGGCCCGAGGCGGAGTTAGGAAGCCTACAACATCTGCGCGCTCAGACGCCCGCCCAGCGAGACGCGTAGGTCACATCCCGGACAGGTCTGGACGGGCCGGAACGGGCTCCTCGGACTAGCCGAGGTTGGCCCCGACGAGCGAGCCGACGCCGTACGTGAGGGCAGCGGCCGCCGCTCCCATGAGCATCTGCCGGGCGCCGCCGTAGGCCCAGGAACGGGTGGTCCGTGACGTCACCACGGCGCCTGCGCCGAACAGCGCGACCAGGGTGATGAAGAGGCCCGGCCACAGGCTGGCGGCGCCGAAGAAGTACGGGACGAGCGGCACGAGGGCGCCCACCGCGAACGCGACGAACGACGACACCGCGGCGAGCATCGGCGAGGCCAGGTCGTGCGGGTCGACGCCGAGCTCCTCCCGGGCGTGCACCTTGACCGCGTTGTCGACGTCCAGGTGGATCGTGCGGGCGACCTCGTGCGCGAGGTCGTCGGGCAGCCCCTTCTTGCGGTACATCTCCGCAAGCTCGCGGGTCTCCGCCTCGGGGTTGGCGATGATCTCGTGGCGCTCTCGCTCGACCTCGCGCGCCGCGGACTCCGACTGGCTGGCGACGGAGGTGTACTCCCCCACAGCCATCGAGAACGCACCCGCGGCCAGCCCGGCGAGGCCCGCCAGGATCACCGCGGTGGAGCTGTCCCCCTCGGTGCCGCCCGCGACACCGGCGATCAGCGCCACGTTGGACACCAGCCCGTCGCTCACCCCGAAGACGGCCGGGCGCAGCCAGCCACCCGTGACGTCCGGGTGCTCGTGGCTGACGGTGGGAACGTGCGGGTCGTGGGTCATGACCCAAAACTATCGCCAGAGACCGACGGTTTCATCGAAGGTGAGGCTCACCTGACTGCGCGCCTCGCCGCGCCCGTCGTACGGCGGTCGCCCGAACAACGCACCTGCGCGATCCCGGCGAGCACCGGCGCCGCCCCTCGCCCAACCACGCAGCTGCGCGATCCCGGCGACCATCCGCGGAGCGTGCCCACCGACCTCGCCCGAACCACGCACCTGCGCGATCCCGGCGACCCGGACAAACCGACCTCAGCGCTCGTCGCGCTCCCGCGCGCCCGCCGCGGCGTCGTCGCCCGGCTTCGTCGTCGCCGGCGTCCTCCCCCGACGCCGCGCCGGCACTCCCGGCATCGGCTGCCGCAGCCCCCGCGCCGGTGGGCTCGACGCCCTCCGCGGAGTCGCCCGCGGTCTCGACGGGCTCGAAGCCCTCACGCCACACCGACTCCTCGCGGCCCGGGTGACGGCGCGCGGACCACACGAAGTAGGCGAGCGCCGCGACGAACAGCACGATCGAGGTCCACACGTTCAGGCGCAGGCCGAAGACGTCGTTCATCTGGACGTCGTCGATCCGCAGGTGCTCGATCCACGCGCGGCCGGCGGTGTAGCCCATGACGTACAGCGCGAAGGCGCGTCCGTAGCCGAGCCGGAAGCGCCGGTCGGCCCAGATCACGAGCCCTGCGACGCCCAGGTTCCACACGAACTCGTAGAGGAACGTGGGGTGGAAGGTCTCCACGTCGGCGTACCCGTCGGGCCGGTGCTGCGGGTCGATCTCGAGGCCCCACGGCAGGGTCGTCGGCCGGCCGAAGAGCTCCTGGTTGAACCAGTTGCCCCACCGGCCGATCGCCTGGGCGATCGCGATGCCGGGTGCGACCGCGTCCGCGAACGGGAGGAACTTGACCCCGGCCCGCCGGGCGCCGATCCACGCCCCGACGCCGCCGAGCGCGACCGCGCCCCAGATGCCGAGGCCGCCCTGCCAGACGTAGAGGGCGGTGATCGGGTCGCGGCCCTCGCCGAAGTACAGCTGGTAGTCGGTGATGACGTGGTAGAGCCGCCCGCCGACGAGCCCGAAGGGCACCGCCCAGATCGCGATGTCGCCGACCTGGCCGGGCTTGCCGCCGCGGGCCACCCAGCGCTTCTCCCCCAGCCACACCGCCACGACGACACCGAGGATGATCGCGAACGCGTAGGCGCGCAGCGGGAGCGGCCCGAGGTGCCAGACGCCCTGGTCCGGGCTCGGGATCGAGGCGAAGGTCACGGTGCGGCGCTTTCTGCTCGTTGGTCCAGCAAGGCGGCGAGGTCCTCGGCGAGGTGCTCGGGCGGGGTGCCCTCGGTCCACACGATCGGCGACCGGTCGGATCCGTCGATCGCGACGATCTGCGTCCCGTGGTTCACCTCGTAGCCACCCGAGGGCATCTTCGCACCCTCTTCGACCGCCACGCCGAACTCGTTGGCCGCCGCGACGATCGTGTCGAGGTCGCCGGTGAGGCCCTCGAACTCCGGGTTGAACCGGTCGAGGTACTCCCGCAACGTCTTGGCGTCGTCGCGGGCGGGGTCGGTGGTCACGAACAGCACGTCCACGCGGCTCTGCTGCTCCGGCTCGAGCCGGGTGAGCGCGGAGGCGATGTCGGCCATCACGATCTGGCAGATGTCGGGGCAGTGCGTGTAGCCGAAGAACACGAGCGTCAGCGGTGCCGTGGTGTCCTTCGTCAGCGAGAAGTCCGAGCCGTCGGTCGCGGTGAGCGCGACGTCGGGCACGACGTACTGGTCGGTGAGCACCGCGCCGTGCATCCCGTCCGGGTTGCTCTCGGTGAACCCGGACGTGGGCTGCCCGGTGCTCTGCCCGCCGCAGGCCGCGAGAACGCTCAGCAGCCCGGCAACGACCACCGCACCCATCCGATGTCGGGATGCCGGACGTGATCTACCGGTCACGCCTCCCGTACCGATGTCGGGGGGAAGGCGGCGGCGGTCAGCCGACACGGCGGACGCCTTCGGCGAGCTCCCTGGTCAGCTCGGCGAGCGAGTCGAGCCCTGTACGGCGGTCGCTGCCGGCGTCGAGGAGCCGGCGCACGAACGCCGAGCCGACGATGACCCCGTCGGCGTAGCGCGCGACCTCGGCCGCCTGGTCTCCGGTGGACACGCCGAGGCCGACCCCGATCGGGAGGTCGGTGACCTTGCGGGCCCGGGCGACGAGGGGCTCGGCGAGGGAGCTGGTGCCGGCCCGCGCCCCGGTCACACCCATGACCGCGGTGGCGTAGACGAAGCCCCGGCAGGCCGCGGTCGTCATCGCGAGTCGTCGGTCGGTCGAGGACGGGGCGACGAGGAAGATCTTGTCGAGGTCGTGCTTGTCGGCCGCGGCCACCCACTCCGCCGCCTCGTCGGGCACGAGGTCGGGGGTGATGAGGCCCGAGCCGCCGGCGGACGCGAGGTCCGCGGCGAACCGCTCCACGCCGTACCGCTCGACCGGGTTCCAGTAGGTCATCACGACCACCTTGGCGCCGGTCTCGGCGACCGCCTCCACGGTGCGCAGCACGTCGGCGGTGCGGACGCCACCCTCGAGCGCGGCCTGGGCGGCCGCCTGGATCGTCGGGCCGTCCATGACCGGGTCGCTGTAGGGCAGGCCGACCTCGATCACGTCGCAGCCGTTGTCGACCATCGTCCGCATCGCGTCGATGGCCCCGTCGACGTCGGGGAAGCCGGCCGGCAGGTAGCCGACCAGTGCCGCACGGCCCTCGGCGCGTGCGGCCTCGAACGCGGGCCGGGTCGAGCCGCTCACTCGGGCCCCCCGCAGTGGTGCGAGCGCAGCGAGCAGTTCTGTGGGGTGTTCACAGCTGCACCTCCCCGGATCCCTCGCCCGCGGCCTCGTCGGGACCGGCTCCGGCGGTCTCGTCGGGCCGGGCCGCGCCGAGACCGAACCACTCGATCGCGGTGCCCATGTCCTTGTCCCCGCGTCCGGAGAGGTTCACCACGATCACCGCGTCCGGCCCGAGCTCCTTGGCGACGTCCATCGCGCCGGCGACCGCGTGCGCGGACTCGATCGCCGGGATGATCCCCTCGGTGCGGGCGAGCAGCGCCATCGCGTCCATGGCCCGGGCGTCGGTGATCGGGCGGTACTCCGCACGGCCGGTCTCCGCCAGCCACGCGTGCTCGGGGCCGACGCCCGGGTAGTCGAGGCCGGCCGAGATCGAGTGCGACTCCACGGTCTGGCCGTCCTCGTCCTGCAGCACGTAGGTGCGGGCGCCGTGCAGCACGCCGACCTCGCGGGCCCAGATCGTCGCGGCGTGCCGGAGCGTGTCGACCCCCTCGCCACCTGCCTCGAAGCCGTACAGCTTGACCGAGGGATCCTCGATGAACGTCTCGAACATGCCGATCGCGTTCGAGCCGCCGCCGACACAGGCGACGACCGCGTCGGGAAGCCGGCCGACCAGCTCCTGGCACTGCACCCTGGTCTCGTCGCCGATTCCGCGGACGAAGTCGCGGACCATCGCCGGGAACGGGTGCGGACCGGCCGCGGTCCCGAACACGTAGGCGGTGTGGTCGACGTTGGTGACCCAGTCCCGGATCGCCTCGTTGATCGCGTCCTTGAGGGTCCGCGAGCCCGACTTCACCGCGACCACCTCGGCGCCGAGCAGGTGCATGCGCGCGACGTTGAGAGCCTGGCGCTCGGTGTCGACCTCGCCCATGTAGACGACGCAGTCCAGCCCGAGGTAGGCGCACGCGGTCGCGGTGGCCACGCCGTGCTGGCCGGCACCGGTCTCCGCGATCACCCGGGTCTTGCCCATCCGCTTGGTCAGCAGCGCCTGGCCCAGCACGTTGCGGATCTTGTGGGCACCGGTGTGGTTGAGGTCCTCACGCTTGAGCAGGATCCGCGCGCCGGCGACCTCGCTGAGCTTCGTGGCGTCGTACAGCAGGCTCGGCGTCCCGGCGTACTCCCGGAGCATCCGCTCGAACTCGGCGGTGAACTCGGGGTCCGCCATGGCGTCCTGCCAGGCGGCGGTGAGCTCGTCCAGGGCGGCCATCAGCGCCTCGGGCATCATCCGGCCGCCGAACCGGCCGAAATGTCCCGACTCGTCGGGGAGTGCAGACATGGGTGCGTGTGCTTTCAGTCGCGGTGCTTGAGAGCGGGGTGGGCGCCGGCGGCGACGAGGTCGGCGACCGCGGTGCGCGGGTCCTTCCCCTTCACCAGCGTCTCCCCCACGAGGACGACGTTCGCGCCCTGCTTGGCGTACTCGAACACGTCGTGCGGTCCGCGGACACCGGACTCCGCCACCCGCACCACGTCGTCGGGGATGCGGGTAGCCAGCCTGGAGAACGTGTCGCGGTCCACCTGGAGCGTCTTGAGGTTGCGGGCGTTCACACCGATCAGTCTTGCGCCCGCGTCCAAGGCACGGTCGACCTCCTCCTCGTCGTGCACCTCGACGAGCGGGGTGAGCCCGATCGACTCGGCGCGCTCGACGAGGCTGACGAGGGCCGGCTGGTCGAGCGCGGCGACGATCAGCAGGGCGAGGTCGGCGCCGGCGGCGCGGGCCTCCCACAGCTGGTAGGAGGTGACGATGAAGTCCTTGCGGAGCACCGGGATCCGCACCGCGGCACGCACCGCACGCAGGTCGTCGAGGCTGCCCCCGAAGCGGCGCCGCTCGGTCAGCACGCTGATCGCGGCCGCACCGCCGGCTTCGTACTCCGCGGCCAGGGCGGCGGGGTCGGCGATCTCGGCCAGGGCACCCTTGCTGGGGCTCGAGCGCTTGACCTCGGCGATCACGCTCACGCCCTCGCCACGGAACCGCGGCATCGGGTCGAGGGCCTCCGGGGCGCGACGCGCGGCGGCCTTCACGTCGTCGAGGGGTACGGCGGCCTCGCGCTCGGCGAGGTCGAGGCGGACGCCGTCGACGATCTCGTCGAGAACGGACATGTGCGGACCTCACTGCGGCAGTCGGAGGGGCTGGAGGTCTCTAGACTCTCACGCGACGACCTTTTCCCTCGTGGGGAGGTCCGCATAGAGAGCGAGACCCCGATGACCCAGCCGCCCGAGCCCCCCTCCGGCCCCTCCTACGGCGCTCCGTACGGCCCCGGCTACGGCCCGCAGTACGGCGTCCCCGTCGTCAAGCCCACCAACGGGAAGGCCACCGCCTCGCTGGCCACGGGGATCACCACGCTGGTGCTCTCCTGGTGCTGCGGCTTCGGCCTGCTCGGTGTGGTGGCGATCGTGCTCGGCGTGAAGGCCCGCAACGAGATCAGCGCCAGCGGCGGCGCACAGCAGGGCGACGGCCTGGCCCTGGGCGGCATCATCACCGGGGCGATCGCGGTCGTGCTCGGCCTGCTGATCCTCGTGCTGATCATCATCGCGGTCATCGCCGGCGCCCGGTTCGACACCGGCGGGGGCTACGGCACCCAGTTCTAGCCCGACGTCGGCCTTTTCGCCCATCCGCCTCGAAAAAGGGCAGATCGGGCCATCTGGACAGGGGATGGCTCCGAACCTCCGGTACGACGAGCACCAGCTCGACGAACCGAGAGCGACCACGGAGGTCACCATGCACCTGTCCAAGAAGAAGGCCACGATCGGGAGCGCCGTCCTGGCGTCGGCACTACTCGCCGGAGGCCTGACCAGTGGCGTCGCGAACGCGTCCCACGAGGACCCGACGGGCCTGCTGGCAACACCCACGGAGACGCGGGCCACGCTCCGGCCGCTGAACAACTCCGGCGTCTTCGGCGCGAGCACGGTCTCCGTGGACCACCGTGCACTCGACATCACGGTCGACGCGCGGAAGCTGGCCAAGGACCTTCCGCACGCGCAGCACATCCACTTCGGCGCCCGGGCCCGCAACGAGTGCCCGACCGTCCGCGACGACGACAACGGCGACTTCCGGCTGACCACGGCCGAGGGCATTCCTGCCTACGGCCCGGTCAAGGTCTCGCTGACGACCCGGGGTGCCACCGGACCTGGAAGCGTCCTCGCGGTGGACCGGTACCCGACCGCGCCGAACCGCCAGATCCACTACGACCGCGAGACGACGACCACCAAGGGCGTGGCGCGGGGTATCCGTAACGGCCGCGGCGTCGTGGTGATCCACGGTGTGGACTACAACGCCAACGGAAAGTACGACTTCCGCAGCGCCGGGAAGAGTGAGCTCGACCCGAGCCTTCCCGCCGAGGCCACCGACCCGGCCGCCTGCGGCGTCCTCCACGTGGTCGACTGACTGCAGCCGACAGGAGGAGGGCCCGCTCCACCGCCAGGAGCGGGCCCTCCTGGCCGGCCGACTGTTCAGGGCGCCAGCCACTCCAGGGCGGGCAGGTTGCGGACCACCCAGAACGCCAGCGACACGATCCCCAGCGCGACGGCCGCGAGGACGCCCAGGCGGGGGTCCGGCGTGCGTCGTACCCCGCGCCACCGGTCGAGGAACCAGCGCGACCACGTCCAGGCGGCCAGCGGCAGGGAGCCGACGAGCAGCAGGTTGCTCGACGCCGCGGCGGCGAGGTCGCCGTGGGTGAGGTCGTTGACCGCGCGCAGGCCGCCGCAGCCGGGGCAGTACGTGCCGGTGAGCACGAGCCACGGGCAGAACAGGTAGCTGCCGCTCTGGTGCGGGTCGCGCAGGTGGAGCACCACGCTCGCCCCCAGGACCGCGCCGGCCACCAGGACGGGGCCGGTCACCCTCGCCCGCCTGCCGGCGGTGGGGAGGTCCTCGGAGGCGACCGCGGTCATGGCATCAGTGGCTCGCGGTCTCGGCGCCCATGCCCATCTTCGCCATGACCGCGCCGACGACGAGACCGACGGGCTGCAGCGCGACGCCGACCCAGAACAGGAGCCCCGCCCCGTCCGTCATCAGGCCGATGGCGCCGACCACCCAGCCGATCAGCATGATCGTGACGCCGGTCCAGGCTGCGGGGGTGTTGCCGTGGTGAGCCATCGTGGGCAGGTCTCCTCGTGAGGCTTCGATGAGCGGTCGGGGGCGTGGCCGACGTGGCCCGCCTCGGAGCATTCTAGGAGGTCGGGTCCCGTCCTTCGTCCAGCGCCCGCCACATGTCCTCGTCTCCCGGCGGCACGGCACGGCCGGCGGGCGCGTCGTACTTGGCGCCCATCGCCGGCCACCCGGGTGCCCGCACGACCGCGACCGCGAAGGCCGCCAGGGCGAGCAACGCACCGAGCCCGGCGAGGTAGTACCACGCGGAGAGCGCGGTGTCGAAGGTGTCGCCGGTCGCCCCTCGGGCGATGGCGGCCTCGACGGCGTCGTCCTGCACCGCGCCGAAGCCGAGTACGACGTTGAGCAGCGCGCCGGCCGAGGCGAGCAGCCCGACGGCCGCGACCACGCGCCGCAGCCGGCCCCGCATGACGAGCACGACGCCCCACGCGGCCAGGGCGACGAGCGAGAGGGCGACCACGAGCGGCTGGGACTCGGCGCCGCTCACCGTGGCCTCGACCTTGATCCCCGCGGCGTCCGCCTGGGTGGTGGCCCAGCTCCGCGCGCCGGACACGGCGGCCAGCCCGGCACCGGCCAGGCCGAGCAGGACCGTCGGGCCGTAGGAGCGGTCCCGCGGCCGCGGCGTGGTCTGCGGTTCGGCCATCGGCTCAGCCGTCGACGGGGGTGAGCAGGTCGCCGTCGAAGCAGGTGCGGGTGCCGGTGTGGCAGGCCGGGCCCTCCTGGTCGACCTTGACCAGCAGGGTGTCGCCGTCGCAGTCCAGGCGGACCTCCTTGACCCACTGCCGGTGGCCGGAGGTCTCACCCTTGACCCAGTACTCCGAGCGCGACCGGCTCCAGAACGTCGTACGCCCGGTCGTCAGCGTCCGGTGGAGTGCCTCGTCGTCCATCCAGCCGACCATGAGCACCTCGCCGGTGTCGTGCTGCTGCACCACCGCCGCCACCAGGCCGGCGGCGTCGCGCTTGAGCCGGCTCGCGATGGCGGGGTCGAGGTCGGAGACGGGGTTCGGGGAGGTCACCTGAGTCAGTATCCCTCAGCGGTGCTCGTGCTGGGCGACCCAGGAGTCGTGGAGCCGGCGGTACACCCCGTCGACCGCGACCAGCTCCGCGTGCGACCCGCGCTGGACGACCTCGCCCGCGTCGACCACGACGACCTCGTCGGCGTTCTCCGCGGTGGAGAGCCGGTGCGCGATCGTCACCGACGTCCGCCCGCTCATCAGCCGCTCCAGCGCCTGCCCGATCCGCATCTCGAGCTGTGGGTCGACGGCGCTCGTCGCCTCGTCCAGCACGAGCAGGTCGGGGTCGGCGAGGTGCGCCCGGATCAGCGCGACGAGCTGGCGCTCGCCCGCCGAGAGCGACTCGCCGCGCTGGCCCACCCGGGTGGCCAGGCCTCGCGGCAGCGAGTCGAGCCAGTCGGCGAGGCCGAGCTCGGCGGCCGCGGCACGGATGTCGTCGTCGGTCGCGTCGAGGCGGCCGTAGCGGGCGTTCGCGGCGAGGTCGGCGTCGAAGAGGAAGCCCTCCTGCGGGACCATCACGACGCGCTCGCGCAGCGAGTCGAACGGCACCTCCCGGAGGTCCACGCCGTCGAGCCGCACCACTCCGCCGGACGGGTCCATCAGCCGGGTCAGCAGCTTGGCCAGGGTGGTCTTCCCGGAGCCGGTCTCCCCCACCACCGCCACCCGGCGGCCCGGCTCGACCCGCAGCGACACGTCGTGGAGCACACGCCCGCCGCCCGGGTAGGAGAAGTCCACGTGGTCGAACTCGATCGCCACCGGGCCGTCGGGCAGCCGCGTGCCGCCGGGACCGGGGTCGACCACGTCGGCGGGGGTGTCGAGGATGCCGATCACGCGGCGCCAGCCGGCGATCGCGTTCTGCGCGTCGGTGAGCACCTGGGTGCCCATCTGCACGGGGCCGACGAAGAGCGTCACCAGGAACGCGAAGGCGAGCACCTTGCCGGCGGTGATGTCCCCGTCGACGCCGAGCAGGACACCGACGATCAGGACGCCGGCGTTCGCCAGACCGGCGGACACGCCGCCCAGGGAGAACGAGAACGCGGTGAGCCCCTGCGCCCTGGTCGAGGCCGCCTTGTGCCGGTCGATGGCCTCGTCGATGCGCCTCTGGGTGCGGGCCTCGATCGCGTAGGACCGCACCACGGCGGCGCCGACCACCGGCTCCGAGACGGCGGAGAGCATCGCCCCGACCTGGCGCCGCACGACGCCGTACGCCTCGGAGAGCTTGCGCTGGAAGTAGCGCAGCGACAGGAACAGCGGTGCGAAGCAGAGCCAGACCACGATCGTGAGCTGCCAGCTGTAGTAGGCCATGATCACGGTCGCCACCGCGATCTGGCCGACGCTGACGACCGCGATGATGCCGCCGAAGATGAGGAACTGCGAGACCTGGTCGACGTCGCTGGTGACGCGGGCGACCAGGGCGCCGCGGCGCTCGGTGTTCTGCGTGAGCAGCGGCAGGTCGTGCACGTGGCGGAAGGCCTTGATCCGCAGCGTGGCCAGGCCGGTCTCCGCCGCGGTGAACAGCCGGGAGGTCATCAGGAACGACGCCGCGCTGGTCACCACGATGGACGCGGCGGCGACGGTCACCATCATCGTCATGAACTCGGTGTCCGGTCCCCCGTCGGGGCCGTTCAGGCCGCGGTCGAGGGTCTGCTGCACGGCGATGGGTACGACGATCCGCCCGAGCGTCGAGACGACGGCGAAGAACAGCGTGCCCCAGAAACCCTCCTTGAGCTCCGGGGAGAGCTCGATGCCGCGGGCGATCGTGCGCCACGCCTTCATCGACTCGCCGGTGTCCATCGTCGTCGACGTGGTCGTGGTGCTCATCGGGAGCTCACCTCCTCCCCGCTCTCGGCGTCCAGCTCGGCGGCGCGCTCGGCCGCGGCCTGCTCGTAGGCGTTGACCAGGTCGGCGTAGCGCGGGGTCCGGGCGAGCAGCTCGGCGTGCGTGCCGTGGTCCGCGACACGACCGTCGGCGAGGTAGATCACCTCGTCGGCGAGCGCGATCGTGGCCTTGCGGTAGGCGACGACGAGGATCGTGCTGCCGACGTCCCGGAGCGCGGCGAGGATGCGGGCCTCGACCTCGGGGTCCACGGCGGAGGTGGCGTCGTCCATGACGAGCAGGCGGGGGCGGCGCACCAGGGCCCGGGCCAGCGAGAGCCGCTGCCGCTGGCCACCGGAGAGCGTCGCGCCGCGCTCGCCGAGCTTGGTGTCGAGGCCGTCGGGCAGCGCCGCGACGAACCCGTCGGCCTGTGCGGTCCGCAGCGCCTGCCAGATCTCGTCGTCGCCGACGTCGGCCCCGAGGGTGACGTTGCCGCGGACGGTGTCGTCGAAGAGGAACGTGTGCTGCGCGACCAGCGCCATGTTCTCGGCGAGCGTCCCCGCCTGGAGCTGGCGCAGGTCGTGGCCGTCGACCAGCACCGCGCCGCCGTCGGGGTCGACGAGGCGGACGAGCAGGCTGGTCAGGGTGCTCTTGCCCGAGGCGGTGGCGCCGACCACCGCGACGGTGCGGCTCGGCTGGACGGTGAGGTCGACGTCCTCGAGCAGCGGCTGGTCGGGGTCGTAGCGGTAGGCGACGTGGGCGAGCTCGAGACGTGCGCCGTCGCCGGTGACCTCGATCCGGCGGTCGCCGTACACCATCTCGCCGGTGGCCTCGAGGACCGAGCTGACCCGCTGGTAGCCGACGACGCTGCGCGGGAACTCGCCGACGAGCCAGCCCAGGGAGCGGATCGGGAAGGCGACGATCGTGAGGAGGTAGGCGACGGTGACCACGTCGCCGGGGTCGGTCTGGCCGTTGAGAACCCGGAGGACGCCGACGCTGAGCACGGCGAGGACGCCGAGGTTCGGCAGCGCCTCGAGCGCGGGGTCGAACGCCGCCCGGATCTTCCCGGCACGCGCGGCGACGTCGCGGAGGTCGTGGGCCTTCGCGGCGAACCGCGCGGTCTCCTCCTGCTCGCGGCCGAGGGTCTTCACCACGAGCGCCCCGTCGAACGACTCGTGGGCGACCTCGCTGACCTCGGCGCGCAGCGCCTGGGCCCGGGTGATCAGCGGGGACTGGAGGCGCTGGAAGGCGATGTTCGCCGCGATCACGAGCGGGAAGACGAGGAGCCCGACCAGAGCCATCACCACGTCGGCGACGAGCATCTGCACGATCGCGATCGCCATCATCGCGACGGTGCCCACCGCCATCGGCAGCGGCGCGATCGGCGCCCACGCCGCCTCGACGTCGGCGTTGGCGTTGGACAGCAGCTGGCCGGTCGGGTGCTGCTGGTGCCAGGACATCGGGAGCTCGAGGTACTTGCGGGTCACGGCCCGCCGGGAGTGCGCCTGCATCCGGTACTGCATGACGCCGGCTCCGAGGCGTCGGGCCACGATGCCGACCGCCCGGAGGATCGCCACGCCGACGAACAGCGCGAGGATGGCGACCAGGCCCTTCGTGGTCGTGGTCCCGGTCTCGAACGCCGGCAGCACCACGTTGTCGGTCGCCCAGCCGAGGACCCAGGCGTCCGCGACGGTGAGTGCGCCGAACAGCAGGCTGCCGAGCGTGGACAGCGTGAAGATCCACGGCTCGCGCTTGATCGCCACCCAGAGCACGGCGAACCCGTCGCGGATCCGGCTCGCCGAAGCGGCCGGACGGACGGCGGTCCGACTGGTAGTCACACGGCTCCCTTTCGTTGAAAGGCCACCCTACGATCTGAGACATGACGCGACTCGCTCGGACCGAACGCGAAGCCCTCTGCGACCTCGCCCTCGAGCTCGGCCCGGACGCGCCGACCCTGTCGGGTGAGTGGACGGTCAAGGACCTCGTCGTGCACCTGCTGGTCCGGGAAGGCAGCCCGGCGGCGGTCGGCATCGTCGTGGCTCCGCTCGCCCGGCTGACCGAGTCCGCCTCGGCCCGGCTCGCCCGCAACGACCTGCCGGTCCTCGTGGAGCGGCTGCGGCAGGGACCTCCGCTCTACTCGCCGTTCCGGATCGGGGCGGTGGACCGGATGGCCAACACGCTGGAGTACTTCGTGCACCACGAGGACATCCGGCGTGCCCAGGCCGAGTGGGAGCCACGGGACCTCGACCGGCGGGTCCAGGACGCGCTGTGGAAGGCGATCCGGGTGGCGGGCAAGGGACTGGTCCGTTCGGCGTCGGTCGGGGTGACCCTCGAACGCACCGACACCTCCGAGCGCGCGGCCCTCAAGGAAGCACCCACCGCGGTCGTCGTACGCGGCCTGCCGGCGGAGCTCGTGATGTTCGTCTACGGCCGCCAGGACCAGGCCAGGGTCGAGCTCGACGGGGCGCCCTCCGACGTGGCCGCCCTGACGGGTGCGGACCTCGGGATCTAGACGGTCCACCTGTCCGCCGACATCCGTTTCGTCCGTTCTGCGTGCCACGGTGACCGCAGAAAGGACGAGTCCGGCGGCCGCCTGACTCCCTAACGTGGCTGTATGGCCACCACCACCTACAGCACGACCCAGCGTCTCGCGGCCGAGTTCTTCGGGACCTTCTGGCTCGTCCTCGGCGGCTGCGGCAGCGCGGTTCTCGCGGCCGGCGTGCCCGACGTCGGCATCGGCTACCTCGGCGTCGCCCTGGCGTTCGGGCTCGCCGTCCTCACCATGGCCTACGCCGTCGGCCACGCCAGCGGGGGCCACTTCAACCCGGCCGTGACCATCGGCCTGGCGGTCGCCCGCCGGTTCCCGTGGCGGGACGTGCTGGCCTACCTCGCCACGCAGGTCGTCGCGGCCGCCTTCGCGGCGTTGGTCCTCTTCGTGATCGCGAACGGCGTCGACGGCTTCAGCGCCTCGGAGTCGGGCTTCGCCACCAACGGGTACGGCGACCGCTCCCCCGGCGGCTACTCCGTCCTGGCCGTCCTGGTCGCCGAGGTCGTGCTGACGGCGTTCTTCCTCTACGTGATCCTCGGGGCGACCGACACCCGGGCGCCCAAGGGGTTCGCCCCGATCGCGATCGGGTTGGCCCTGACCTTGATCCACCTGGTGAGCATCCCGGTGAGCAACACGTCGGTGAACCCGGCCAGGTCGACCGGGCCCGCGCTGTTCGCCGGCATCGACGCGATCGAGCAGCTCTGGGCGTTCTGGCTGGCCCCGCTGGTCGGCGCGATGATCGCGGGTGCGACGTACGCCAGGCTCCTCGGCAAGGAGGCCCCTGCCGCGCCGCTGCCGGAGGCCACCGAGGCCTGACCGGGCAGGTCGGCTCAGCGGACCGGGTAGCCGGCCTCGGCGAGCGCCCGCTTGACCTCGCCCACGCGCAGCGTGCCGAAGTGGAAGACGGTGGCGGCGAGTACGGCGTCGGCACCCGCCTGGACCGCCGGTGGGAAGTGGCCGACCTTGCCCGCGCCGCCGCTCGCGATCACCGGGATCGTGACCTCGCGCCTCACCAGCCGGATCAGCTCGAGGTCGAAGCCGTCCTCGGTGCCGTCGGCGTCCATCGCGTTGAGGAGGATCTCCCCGGCGCCGAGCTCCGTGGCCCGGTGCGTCCACTCCACCGCGTCGAGACCTGCGCTGCGGCGACCGCCGTGGGTGGTGACCTCGAAGCCCGAGTCGGTCCCCTCGGCCCGGCGGGCGTCCACGGAGAGCACGAGCACCTGGTTGCCGAACCGGTCGGCGATCTCGGCGATCAGCTCGGGGCGGCTGATCGCGGCGGTGTTGACGGCGATCTTGTCGGCGCCGGCGCGCAGCAGCCGGTCCACGTCCTCGACGCTGCGGATGCCGCCGCCGACGGTGAGCGGGATGAACACCTGCTCGGCGGTCTGCGACACGATCTCCAGGGTGGTGGCGCGGTCCTCGTGGGAGGCGGAGATGTCGAGGAAGGTCAGCTCGTCGGCGCCCTCCGCGTCGTACACCTTGGCCAGCTCCACCGGGTCCCCGGCGTCACGCAGCTCCCGGAAGTTGATGCCCTTGACCACCCGGCCGTTGTCGACGTCGAGGCACGGGATCACCCGGACGGCGAGGCTCATCGGCGGTCCGCCGGGAGGGTCAGCGCGAGGGCGTCCTCGAGCGTGAAGCGGCCCTCGTAGAGCGCGGTGCCGATGATCGCGCCCTCGACCCCCTCCTCGACCAGGCCCATGAGCGCCTCGAGGTCGGCGAGCTCGGTGATGCCGCCGGAGGCGACGACGGGACGGTCGGTGGCGGCGCACACGTTGCGCAGCAGCTCGAGGTTGGGGCCCTGGAGCATGCCGTCCTTGTTCACGTCCGTCACGACGTAGCGGGCGCAGCCCTCGGAGTCGAGGCGGGCCAGGACGTCGTACAGGTCACCGCCCTCGCGGGTCCAGCCCCGGGCGGCCAGCGTGCGTCCGCGCACGTCGAGACCGACCGCGATCCGG
This sequence comes from uncultured Actinomycetota bacterium, assembly GCA_963700365.1. Lineage (GTDB taxonomy): Bacteria > Actinomycetota > Actinomycetes > Propionibacteriales > Nocardioidaceae > Nocardioides_C. The sequence goes on from CAVOXG010000002.1 coordinate 473,904, forward strand.
TCGCCGTGCTCGGCGATCGCCTTGGCGCACCACTCGGGGTGCTCCAGCGCCGCGGTGCCCATGTTGACGCGACGGCAGCCGGTGGCCAGGGCGGCCTCCAGGGACGCGTCGTCGCGGATGCCGCCGCTCATCTCGACGTCGATGTCGAGGGTGCCGACGATCTCGGCGAGCAGCTCGCGGTTGTCACCCCGGCCGAAGGCGGCGTCGAGGTCGACGAGGTGCAGCCACTCCGCGCCGCGGCTCTGCCAGTTGAGGGCGGCCTCGACCGGGTCGCCGAAGCGCTTCTCCGAGCCTGCGACCCCCTGCACCAGCTGGACGGCCTGGCCGCCCGCGACGTCGACGGCGGGCAGCAGCTCGAGGTATGCGCTCATGACGACAAGCCTAGGAGAGCCCTCCGCACGACCCGCCGCCGTCCCACCCTCCGGCGCCGCGGTCAGCCCTCCGACGGCTGGGCGAGCTCCTCGAACAGGGTGAGCTGGAGATCGGCCGGGGCCTCCAGCCGGGAGTTCAGCGACTGCCAGGGGGTGACCGTCGGCGCCGCGACCAGCTCCGCCCCGGCGTCGACGAGCCGTCGGGTGGTGCCCTCGGCGTCGGCGACCTCGAAGCAGACGCGGAGCCGGGGGCTCACCCGTCTGCCCACCTCGACCTCGTCGATCATGGCCACCTGGGCCGGGTTGGAGAGCTCCAGCGTCGCCCGGCCCGCGTCGAGGATCGTGACCTTCTCCCCCTGCTCGCCGTGGACCGCGAGCTCCTCGGGAAGGCCGAGCACGTCGCGGTAGAAGGCGACCGCCTGCTCGTAGTCCGCCGCCTCGACCACCAGCCGCATCTGCAGCACCCGCCGCTCCGCCTCCTGCGCCATGGCGGCCGGTCCGCTGCTACTTGCGGCGGAGCAGGGCCGCGGCCAGCAGCGGCGCGACGATGGCGCTCATGATCAGCACGGCGAGGCTGACCCGCCAGTCCTGCCAGATGACCCCGACCGCGATGTTGACCACGAGCAGGAGGATCAGCAGCATCCGGATGCGGAAGCGCCGGCGCCGGGCGAGCGGACCGTCGGGACGCCCCACCGGCGCGTGGTTGCGCTTCTTGCCGGCCGGCGTGCGAGGCGCGGACTGCTTGGGCGTGGGCCTCCCCTTGCCGGCCGTGGTCTTGGCCGCCGTCCTGGCCGCGGGCTTCGGGGTCTTGTGGTGCTGCGGCGCGGTGATCGCCTCGCCGGTCGTCGCCGGCCCGTCGGCCTTCATCGACAGCTGTCGCTCGAGACGGTCCTGCTCGTGGCCCTTGGCCGCCGTCCTGATCGCGGCCTCGTGCGCAGCGGCCGCCCGGTTCTTTGCGCGTTCCTTGCTCACAGTGACTCCACCCAGTTGCGCAGCAGTGCTGCTCCAGCGTCTCCGGACTTCTCGGGGTGGAACTGTGTCGCGGACAACGGTCCGTTCTCCACCGCTGCCACGAATCGGTCACCCCCGTGCTCGGCCCAGGTCACCAACGGCGCCCTCGTGCGGCCGTCGGTCATGCAGCGTCCATTCTCGTACGCCGTACGAGTGCACGAAGTAGAACCGCTCGTTCTCTATGCCGTCGAACAGCGTGCTGCCCTCCGGCGCCTCCACGGTGTTCCAGCCCATGTGGGGTACGACGGGCGCCTGGATGCGCTCCACGACCCCGGGCCACTCGTCGAGGCCGGGGGTGTCGACACCGTGCTCGACGCCGTGCTCGAACATGATCTGCATCCCGACGCAGATGCCGAGCACCGGCCTTCCACCGGCGAGACGCCGGCCGATGACCTCGTGCCCGCGCACGGCGCGCACACCGTCCACGCACGAGCGGAAGGCCCCCACGCCGGGCACGACGAGCCCGTCGGCCTCCTGCGCGTCGGACCGGTCGGCCGTCAGGTTCACGTCCGCGCCGGCACGCTCGAGCGCCCGGAACGCGGAGCGGATGTTGCCCGACCCGTAGTCGAGCAGCACGACCCGGGGCTTGGTCACAGCGAGCCCTTGGTGCTCGGCACCCCGGTCTCGCGGGGGTCGAACGCGATCGCGTCGCGCAGCGCCCGGGCCACCGCCTTGAACTGGGCCTCGACGAGGTGGTGCGGGTCGCGGCTGGAGATCACCCGCACGTGCAGGGCGATCTGAGCGTGGTGGGCCAGGGTCTCGAACACGTGCCGGGTCAGCGAGCCGATGTAGGGCGCGCCGGTGCCGCCGATGGTGACGAAGGTCTGTCCCTCGGGCTCGCCGGTGTGCACGCAGTAGGGGCGCCCGGACACGTCCACGGCGCACTGCACGAGCGCCTCGTCGAGCGGCACGAGGGAGTCGCCGAAGCGGCGGATCCCGCTCTTGTCGCCCAGCGCCTCGCGAAGGGCGTCGCCGAGGACGATCGCGGTGTCCTCGACGGTGTGGTGGGCGTCGATGTGGATGTCGCCCTCGGTCTGCACGGTCAGGTCGATCAGCGAGTGGCGGGCCAGCGAGCTGAGCATGTGGTCGTAGAAGCCGACCCCGGTGGAGACGTCCGCGCGGCCGCTGCCGTCGAGGTCGAGCTCGACGAGGACCTTGGACTCCTTGGTCTCGCGCTCGATGCGTGCAGTACGGCTCATGACTCGAGTACCTCCATCAGGGCGGCCTTGAAGGCCGCCATCTCCTCCGGCGTGCCGACCGAGACCCTCAGCCAGCCGTCCGGACCAGTCTCACGGATCAGCACACCGCGGTCGAGCAGGCCCTGCCAGACGGCGTGCCGGTCCTCGAACCTGCCGAACAGGCAGAAGTTCGCGTCGCTCTCGGCCACCTCGAGCCCCTGCTCGCGCAGCCAGGCCACCGTCCGGTCGCGCTCCGCGCGCAGGTCGTCGACCCGGGCGAGCAGCTCGTCGGCGTGCTTCAGCGCCACCAGGGCGACGGCCTGGGTGACGGCCGACAGGTGGTACGGCAGCCGCACCACGCGCAGCGCGTCGCAGATCTCGGGCGACGCGGCGAGGTAGCCGAGCCGTGCTCCCGCCAGCGCGAACGCCTTGCTCATCGTCCGGGACACGACCAGGTTCGGCGTGGTCGGCAGCAGCTCGAGCGCGCTCGGCGTCCCGGCCCGCCGGAACTCGCCGTACGCCTCGTCGATCACGACCACGCCGGGCGCCGCGTCGCAGACCGCGCGCACGACGTCGAGCGGCAGCGCGGTGCCGGTCGGGTTGTTGGGCGAGGGCAGGAGCACGACGGAGGGCTGGTGCTCCTCGATGACGGAGACGGCGTGCGCCACGTCGAGGGAGAAGTCCTCCTCGCGGTGCCCGACGACCCAGCCGGTCATCGCGTCCCGGGCGTACTCGGGGTACATCGAGTAGGTGGGGGCGAACGACACCGCGACCCGGCCCGGCCCGCCGAAGGCCTGCAGGATCTGCAGCATCACCTCGTTGGAGCCGTTCGCCGCCCACACCTGCTCCGGCGTGACGCCGTGGCCCAGGTAGTCCGCCAGCGCCTTGCGGAGCTCGGTGAACTCCCGGTCGGGGTAGCGGTTGAGGGTGCGGGTCGCCTCCGCGACCGCCTCGGCGACGTCGGCCACGACGGCCTCGCTGGGCGGGTAGGGGTTCTCGTTGACGTTGAGCGCGACGGGCACGTCGAGCTGCGGGGCGCCGTACGGCTCGATGCCGCGCAGCTCCTCCCGGAGGGGAAGGACCATCAGCGTTCCTCGAGCCGGACCCGGACCGCGGCCGCGTGGCCCGGCAGGTCCTCGGCGTGGGCGAGGTTGACCACGTGCGCGGCGACGTCGCGCAGCGCGTCGTGCGTGTAGTCGATGACGTGCACGGCCTTGACGAAGGAGCGCACCGACAGGCCCGAGGAGTAGCAGGCAGCGCACCCGGTGGGCAGGACGTGGTTGGACCCGGCGGCGTAGTCACCGAGGGAGACCGGCGCGAAGGCACCCACGAAGACCGCCCCGGCGTTGCGGATCCGCGCGGCCCAGCGCTCGGCGTCCTCGGTCTGGATCTCGAGGTGCTCGGCGGCGTAGCCGTTGACCACCGCGAGGCCCTGCTCGAGGTCCTCGACCAGCACGATCGCGGACTGCTGCCCGGACAGGGCGGTCCGGATCCGCTCGACGTGCTTCGTGACCGAGATCTGCTTGTCCAGCTCGGCCTCGACCTCGGCGGCGAGCCGCTCCGAGGGCGTGACGAGCACGGAGGCGGCCAGCGGGTCGTGCTCGGCCTGGCTGATCAGGTCGGCCGCGACGTAGGCCGCGTCGGCGGAGTCGTCGGCGAGGATCGCGATCTCGGTGGGGCCGGCCTCGGAGTCGATGCCGACGACGCCCTTGAGGAGCCGCTTGGCGGAGACGGTGTAGATGTTGCCGGGACCGGTGACCATGTCGACCGGGCGGCACGGCCCGGCGCCGTACGCGAACATGGCGACGGCCTGGGCACCGCCGACGGCGTAGACCTCGTCGATGCCGAGCATCGCGCACGCGGCGAGGATCGTGGGGTGCGGGAGACCGCCGTGGTCCTTCTGCGGCGACGAGGTGAGCGCGATCGACCCGACCCCCGCGACCTGGGCGGGTACGACGTTCATCACGACGCTCGAGACCAGCGGGGCGAGCCCGCCGGGGACGTAGAGACCGACCCGCTCCACCGGCACCATGCGCTGGGTGACGGTGCCGCCGGGCACGACCTCGGTGAGCCTGTCGGGCTCCAGCTCGGCCTCGCAGGTCAGGCGGAGCCGGCGGATCGACTCCTCCAGTCCCGCGCGCACGTCCGGGTCGAGGTCCCGCAGCGCCTGCTGCAGCGCTTCGGCCGGCACGGCGATCGTCATGCTGCTCGACGCCGTCGAACTTCGCGGCGAACTCGGTGATCGCCTCCACCCCGCGGTCGCGGACGGCGTCGCAGATCGGGCGGACGACCTCGAGGGTTGCCTCGACGTCGATCTCCGCGCGCGGCACCACGCTGCGGTAGTCAGCGGCACCTGTCGTACCCCTGAGGTCGATGCGGCGAATCATGGCACCCAGTGTAGGGCGGCTGGCCCACCCGACCTCCGCGGTGTCCGCGTGCGGACCCGGCCCCCGGCCGCGGCATGGTTAGGTTGGGGGCCGTGACCGACGAGCTGCCCATGTTCCCGCTGAACACCGTGCTGTTCCCCGGCCAGACGCTGCAGCTCAACGTCTTCGAGGACCGCTACCGCGCCCTCGTGCACCACCTGCTGTCGATCCCCGACCGGAGCCAGCGGCTGTTCGGTGTCGTCGCCATCCGTGAGGGGTACGAGGTCGGCACGCACGGGGTCCAGTCGGTGCACCGGGTCGGCTGCGTGGCGCAGATGACCTCCGTGGCGCCCGACGAGGACGGCACCTTCGAGATCGAGATCGTCGGCCGCGAGCGCTTCCACCTGCAGTCCCTCGACGCGTCGGGCACCTACCTGGTCGGCACCGTGGAGACCGCCCCCGACGCCGCCGACCCGGCGGCTGGGGCCGGAGAGAGGTCGCAGCAGGCGACCCGGGCCAGGGAGACCTTCGCGGTGTACCGCTCGAGGCTGTCGGAGCTGCGCGGCGCCGAGGTCCTCGACGTCGAGCTGCCCGACGACCCGGTGTACCTCTCCTACACCCTCGCGGCGACCTGCCTGCTCACGCTGCGCGAGCGCCAGGCGCTGCTCGAGACCGGCAGCGCCGACGAGCGGCTGATGATGCTGCGGCACGCGATGCGCGAGGAGATGCGCGCGATGAAGGCGATCCCCTCGCTTCCGGCCACCGAGGTCTCGCGCACCGGCTGGTCGCCGAACTGAGATCGACGGCAGGAGACACGATGGCCAGGAGCAAGCGCACCTCGACGGGGACCCCCGCGACCGTGGCGCTGAACCGTGCCGGTGTCGCGTTCACGACCCACACCTACGAGCACGACCCGGCGGCGACGTCGTACGGCCTCGAGGCCGCCGAGGTGCTCGGCCTCGACCCCGACTGCGTGTTCAAGACCCTGTTCGCCGACGTCGACGGCCGCCTGGTGGTCGGCATCGTGCCCGTCTCCAAGCAGCTCGACCTCAAGGCGCTCGCGGCCGCTGCCGGCGGCAAGAAGGCGACCATGGCCGACGCCGCAGCGGCCGAGCGGGCGACCGGCTACGTCGTCGGCGGCATCTCGCCGCTCGGCCAGAAGCGCGCGCACCCCACCGTGCTGGACGAGTCCGCTCTCGGCTTCGAGACGGTCTACGTCTCGGGTGGTCGCCGGGGGCTCGACCTCGGTCTGGCTCCCGGCGACCTCGTGCGGCTCACGGAGGCGACCACCGCCGCGATCGCCCGCTGAGGCGGGTCAGTCGGTCGACAGGCGCAGCAGGGCGCGCTCGCTGCCGTCGTCGTCGACGGAGGCGCTGAGGCCCAGCGCACGCAGCGGTGCGATGTTCTCCTGGACCCTCCGCTCCGTCGGCCCGGCCTGTCCGGACTGCTCCATGCCCTGCGCCACCCACTGCTCGACGGCGTCGAAGTCGACGAAGAGCAGCGCCCCGGCGTTGTCGGCCTCGGGTACGACGTCCTGGAACGTCGCCTGGTCGCCGAGCGCACCCTCGCCGGCGAGCTCGCGGACGTAGTCGGCGGCGAGCCCGAAGGCCACCACGCCGTCACCCTCCTCGACGACGAGGACATCGGCCTGGGGACCGATCGCCGCCTTGATCTTCGCCACGACCGTCTTGATCTCGGCAGGGTCCCCGGAGACCCGGATGCCTGCCGGGACCGCTGCGGGGTCCTGCGAGGCCGCCGCGACGTCCAGGTCGCGGTCGACCGCCAGCGCGAACCCGTCGCCGAAGAGCCGCTCGATGTCCTCCGGCAGCTCGAGACCGGTCATCGCCTCGGCCTGGGCGAGCATCTGGTCGACCGACCCGCCGGCGCCCATCATCTGGCCGAGCAGGTCGACGTACTGCTGCGCCCAGCCCTCACGGAGCGAGACGCCCAGGGCGAGCGCGGTGCTCTCGGGCAGCTCGGTGACGCCCGCGCGGTCGTCGGGGGTCATCAGGTCCTCAGGCGTGCTCTCCCCCGCGAACTCGGCCTCGACGGCACCGTCCTCGAAGCGGATGACACCCGCCATGCCCTCGAAGTCCTCGGCCATCTGCTCGAGCCGCTTGTCCATCGCGGCCCCGTCGGGCTGGGGGAACATCGGGTTCATCGCGGCCGCCCGGCATGCCGGAGAGCTCGTCGGGCATCGCGGCCTGCATGTCGATGCAGGGAGCCCAACGCGCCCGGCGCGGCGTACATCGTGACGATGCCGGGGTCGCCGACCCGCTCGGTCCACTTCTGGAAGTCCGCGTCGTCGGCGAGCGTGCCCTCCTCGACCGAGGCCGCGAGCGCGTCCGCGTGGGCCTGGCTGTCGCTGACCAGGGCGTAGTCCCCCGAGATGGCCACGCCGTAGTCGGCACCGGCCTCGCCGCAGTCGGCGAGCCTCTCGATCCCGGCCTTCGCTGCCTCGGCGTCGGTCACCTGCAGCGCGACCAGGGGCGTGGGCTCCCCGCCCGCCTTGTCCGCGGGCACGCCTGCCACCGCGAGCCGGTCACCGATCCAGGGCTCGACGTCCGCGGCGTAGTCGAGGTCCTCGCAGACGCCGTCCTTCTGCATCTGCTCGAACACCCAGCGACGCAGGTCGTCCTGGCTGGAGACCTTCAGGTCCTTCTCGATGGCCGGGAACTTGCGCAGGATCTGGATCGCCTCGATCTTCTGGGCGGCCGAGGGGTCGAGGTCGAGGCTCACGAAGCCGATGGCGTTCGCGGGGACGGCTTCCGCCGGCTGGCTCCCGCCGCCCATCAGGGACATCGCGGCCCAGCCGCCGAGGCCGACGACACCGACGACGCCTGCTGCGGCGATCCCCAGGAGGGGCCACTTGCGACCACCGCGCTTTGTCGGAGTGGAAGGCGTGTCGCCGAGGTACTCGGGCTCGCCGGGGCGGTGCGGATCAGACATGAGCGTTCCTGGTTCGCGACTGGGGAAGGTGTGAGATCCCAGGCTACGACGTCAGAGGCGGGTGTGCTCCGAGTCGGCAGGCTGCTCCGGGTCACGATCCGCCATCGGTTGGCCGGCGTGCGGAAGGGGTGGCAGCCCCGGCGAGGACCACAGCACCATCAACGCACCGGCGAGCACCGCGATCGGCCAGGTGAGGTACACGGGAAGGCTCGACACGACCAGCTCGACCGGCACGGTGTCCCACCGGCCGACGCGGGCCAGGGCGGCCCCGGAGTCGTCCGGGCCGAGGAGGCGGCCGACGTACGACATCGTGGCGGCGGCGAGCGCGGCCCCGGGGACCAGCAGCGCCACCGTGACCCGGAAGTCCCGGGTCCGCCACCAGGTCAGACCGACCCCCGAGAGAAACCCGGCGACGATCGCGACCACGGAGTACCACCCGTCGGCGCCGAACCGCTTGGCGAGGTCGAGCTCGCCCATCTCCCCGGACCCGCCGGGGACCTTGGTGTACACGGCCGGGTCGACCAGGAGCGACCACGCCACGCCGGACACGACGCCGAGCGCGAGGAAGACCCCGAGCACGACGACCACGTCCGCGACCAGCTGCCGTCCCTGCCCGTGCCCAGGAAGCCGGCTCACGAACCCGCCAGGCAGCTCGGCCCCAGCAGCGCCTTCAGGTCGGCGAACAGCGACTGCGACGGGGTCACGCGCAGCCGGTCGTCGAGCCGCAGGACGGTGGTGGAGGTCTTGGTCATCAGCCGCAGCCGGACCTCGGTGACCCCCGGGTGGGTGCCCAGCACGTCCTTGAGCTGCTCGACCACCGGCGGCGTGCACCGGGTCGACGGCAGCGAGATCACGACCGGTCCGGACGGGCCGTCGGAGAGGTCGGGGAGGCTGACCTCCTGGCCGTGCATCTCGGGCTGGTCCTTGCTGCGGCTCAGCCGGCCCTTGATCGTGACGATCGCGTCCTCGTTGAGCATCGTGCTCGCGAGCTGGTAGGCGCTCGGGAACAGGAGTACGTCGATCGCGCCCTCGAGGTCCTCGAGCGTGACCATCGCCCAGGCGTCTCCCCGCTTGGTGATCTTGCGCTGCACCGTGGTGATCAGGCCGCAGATCGACACCGTCGAGCCGTCGGGCCGGTCCTCGTCGACGAGGAGCTGGCCGATCGTGCAGTCGCTGCCGTTGGCGAGGATGTGCTCGAGACCCATGAGCGGGTGGTCGGAGACGTAGAGGCCGAGCATGTCGCGCTCGTGGCCGAGCAGCGTGGTCTTGTCCCACTCGTCGATCTCGGGGATCGCCACCGCCATGTCGAACGCGGCCTCGGAGCCCGCGTCGAGGTCGTCGAAGAGCGAGTCCTGGCCGCCGCCGGAGTCGCGCTTGATGGTGGCGTAGCGGTCGGCGGCCTCCTCGTGGACCGTCATCAGCGCGCGACGCTTGTGCTTCATGTCGTCGAAGGCGCCTGCCTTGACCAGCGACTCCACCACGCGCTTGTTGCAGACCTGGGCGGGGACCTTCTCCATGAAGTCGTTGAAGTCGAGGTAGCGGCCCTTCTCCTCGCGCGCCGCGATGATCCCGTCGACGACGTTGCCGCCGACGTTGCGGATCGCGGAGAGGCCGAAGCGGATGTCGCGGCCCACCGGGGTGAAGTTGAACGCGGACTCGTTGACGTCGGGCGGCAGGACCTGGATCTTCATCCGGCGACACTCGTTGAGGTAGATCGCCAGCTTGTCCTTGTCGTCCTTCACCGAGGTCAGCAGGGCGGCCATGTACTCGGCCGGGAAGTTGGCCTTGAGGTAGGCCGTCCAGTACGACACCAGGCCGTAGGCGGCGGAGTGTGCCTTGTTGAACGCGTAGTCGGAGAACGGCAGCAGGATGTCCCACAGCGTCTTCACGGCGTCCATGGAGTAGCCGCGCTCCTGCATGCCTGCCGAGAAGGCGGCGAACTGCTTGTCCAGCTCCTCCTTCTTCTTCTTGCCCATCGCGCGACGGAGCAGGTCGGCTTGTCCGAGCGAGTAGCCGGCGAGCTTCTGCGCGATCGCCATGACCTGCTCCTGGTAGACGATCAGACCGAACGTCTCCCCCAGGATGTCCTCGAGCGGCTCGGCCAGCTCGGGGTGGATCGCGACGACCTCCTCGCGGCCGGTCTTGCGCCGGGCGTACTTGTTGTGCGAGTCCGCACCCATCGGGCCCGGCCGGTAGAGGGCGCCGACCGCGGAGATGTCCTCGAAGTTGTCGGGGCGCATGCTGCGCAGCAGCGCACGCATCGGACCACCGTCGAGCTGGAACACGCCGAGCGTGTCGCCGCGCTGGAGCAACCGGTAGGTGGCCTCGTCGGTGAGGTCGAGCTGCTCGAGCACCACCGTCTCGCCGCGGTTGGCCTCGATGTTCTTGACCGCGTCGTCGAGGACGGTGAGGTTGCGCAGCCCCAGGAAGTCCATCTTGATGAGGCCGAGCGCCTCGCAGGTCGGGTAGTCGAACTGCGTGATCATCGCGCCGTCGGAGGGTCGCTTCAGCAGCGGGATCACGTCGACCAGCGGCTCGCTCGACATGATCACGCCGGCCGCGTGCACGCCCCACTGCCGCTTGAGGCCCTCGATGCCGATCGCGGTGTCGACGACGCGGCGGACGTCGTTGTCGCCCTCGTAGAGCGAGCGGAACTCGCCGCCCTCGCCGTAGCGCTTGTGCTGGCTGTCGAAGATGTCCTTGAGCGGGACGTCCTTGCCCATCACCGCGGCCGGCATCGCCTTGGTGATCCGGTCACCCATGGCGAACGGGTAGCCCAGGATCCGTGAGGAGTCCTTCACGGCCTGCTTCGCCTTGATGGTGCCGTAGGTGACGATGTAGGACACCCGGTCGTCGCCGTACTTCTCGGTGACGTAGCGGATCACCTCGCCGCGCCGACGCTCGTCGAAGTCGATGTCGAAGTCGGGCATCGAGATGCGGTCGGGGTTGAGGAACCGCTCGAAGATCAGTCCGTGCTTGAGCGGGTCGAGGTCGGTGATGCGCATCGCGTACGCGACCATCGAGCCCGCGCCGGAGCCGCGGCCCGGACCGACCCGGATGCCGTTGTCCTTGGCCCAGTTGATGAAGTCGGCGACCACGAGGAAGTAGCCCGGGAAGCCCATCTGCGTGATGACGCCGATCTCGAAGTCGGCCTGCCGGCGGACCTCGTCGGGGATCCCGTCGGGGTAACGGAAGCGCAGGCCCTTCTCGACCTCCTTGACCAGCCAGGAGTCTTCGTTCTCCCCTGGTGGGCAGGGGAACCGGGGCATGTAGGTGCCGTTGCCCTCGGTGAAGGAGACGTCGCAGCGCTCCGCGATCAGCAGCGTGTTGTCGCAGGCCTCGCGGAGGGAGTACTTGTCCGCCCACAGGGCGCGCATCTCCTCGGCGGACTTGAGGTAGTAGCCGTCGCCGCTGAAGGCGAACCGCTGGCCCGGGCCGTCGCCGGCCGGGATGTCCATCGTGCTGCCGGAGTTGATGCAGAGCAGGTGCTCCTGGGACTTGGCGTCCTCCCGGTTGACGTAGTGGGAGTCGTTGGTCGCCAGCAGCGGGATCTGGAGGTCGTTGGCGAGGCGGAGCAGCCCGTCTCGGACGCGCTTCTCGATGTCGAGGTCGTGGTCCATCAGCTCCAGGAAGTAGTTCTCCCGGCCGAGGATGTCCTGGAAGTCGCCCGCGGCCTTGCGGGCCGCGTCGTAGTTGCCGTAGCGCAGGTGCACCTGCACCTCGCCCGACGGGCACCCGGTCGTCCCGATGATGCCCTTGCTGTGCTGGGCCAGCAGCTCGCGGTCCATGCGCGGCTGCTTGAAGAACCCGTCGCGCCAGGCCCCCGTGGAGAGCCGGAACAGGTTGTGCATGCCCTCGGTCGTCTCGGAGAGCAGGGTCATGTGCGTGTAGGCACCGCGGGCGGAGACGTCGTCGGAGCCGCCGTCGTAGAAGTTGACGCCCTTGCGGTCGAAGCGCGAGGCGTTGGGCGTGAAGTAGGCCTCGATGCCGATGATCGGCTTGACCCCGGCGGCCTTCGCCTTCTTGTAGAACTCGTAGGCGCCGAACACGTTGCCGTGGTCGGTCATGGCCACCGCCGGCATCCCCAGCTCCGCGGCCCGCTCCGTCAGCGCGCCGAGCCGAGCAGCTCCGTCGAGCATGGAGTACTCGGTGTGGACATGGAGGTGCACGAACGAGTCGCTGGACCCGGACCCGACACTCATTGGCGGCTTCTCGCCCCTTCCAACCCGAACATGGACACGCAGCGGCCGACCGGGAATGACCACGGCCCGACTCCTGGGGAAGAGGTGTCAGCCTACGTCACCGATCTCCCCCGGTGTCGCAGACCCGCGGATCGACCTGGATGAAGGTTCCCAGCGACCACCGACAGTTCCGCGAGCGGCACCCGGGGCCGCCGGGCGGACCGGTCAGCGGGTGTTCGCGGCACCCCAGCCGTGCCAGCGGTCGACCTCGATCCAGGCGCTCACCCGGCCCCTGTCCCGGACGCGGTAGGGCTTGCCCGTGTAGTGGACGGCGAGCCGGTCGATGTCCTGCAGGTCCGGGTCGTCGCGCCACTCCACGACCCTGCCCTGCAGGCTCACGTGGGTGTACCAGCTGGTCTCGTCGAGAACGGTGAGCGAGACCCGCGGGTCGCGGCGCAGGTGCTCGAGGCGCTTGCGTCCCTCGTCCATGTTGACCAGGACCCGGTCGCCGTCGAGGAGGTACCACGTGGCGACCGAGACGGGCTGGCCCTTGCCGCCGAGCGTGGCGATCACCGCGGGGTTCGGCCGTGCGAGCAGCTCGCGGACGTGGTCGGGCAGCGGGGGCTTGGGCATCGTTCTCCTAGCTCTGGTGGGGATCTTCGGCGGCGTCGAGACTCTCGGTGATGACGGCGTGCATGATCCGCCGGACCCGCTCACGACCCAGCCGCGGCGCCCGCCGGGCCATGCGAGCCGCGATCTCGGCCTCGCGGTCGGGGTCGCGGCCGGCGTGGCCGGGCACCGTCTTGAGCTCCTGGATGCGCGCGGTCAGGGCCGCCCTGCGGTCGAGCAGGTCCGCGAGCTCGTCGTCCACGGCGTCGATGCGGCGGCGGAGGGCGGCGAGCGGGTCGTCGCCGAGCCAGGCCATCTCGATGTCGGGCGCTCGCTCCTCGTTGTCGGAGCCGTCGGTGCGGCGGACCTCGACGAGTCCGTGCCGCCGGTAGAAGCGCCGTGCCGGCTCGTTGCTCTCGAACACCCACAGCGCGAAGCCCTCGGGCCGAAGACCCTTGACGAAGTCGAGCAGGAACGTGCCGATGCCCTGACCCGTGAGGTCCGGGCGGACGTAGATCGAGTGGAGCCAGCCCGGCTCGAGGATCAGGTACCCCACGAGCCGGCCCTGCGTCTCCGCGACCCAGACCTCCCGCTCACCCGCGACCTGGCGGCCCACCCAGGCCCGGTCCTCGTCCGGCGTGTGCACGGGAGGAGGCATCATCGGCACCGCCGCGCGGCGCGCCGCGGTCAGCAGCTCCGCGAGGGCTCCCGCGTCGTCCGGGGTGCCCGGGCGCAGGGTCAGGGACGAGGTGTCCACGTCGTGCTCCTCCCGTCAGGCACGGCCTCAGGTCTCGTCGCGGATGACGTCCAGCGCGTGCTGCAGGTCCGCCGGGTACGGCGACTCGAACTCGACGTGCTCCCCGGTCTCCGGGTGCTCGAAACCGAGACGTACGGCGTGCAGCCACTGCCGCTCCAGGCCCAGCCGCTTGGCGAGGACCGGGTCGGCGCCGTAGGTGATGTCTCCGACGCAGGGGTGCTTCAGCGCTGCCATGTGCACCCGGATCTGGTGGGTGCGACCGGTCTCGAGGTGGATCTCGAGCAGGCTCGCGAACCGGTGCGCCTCGAGCGTCTCGTAGTGCGTGACGCTGTCGCGGCCGCCGGCCATCACCGCGAACTTGTAGTCGTACCTCGGGTGCCGCCCGATCGGGGCGTCGATCGTCCCGCGGAGCGGGTCGGGATGTCCCTGCACGAGTGCGTGGTAGACCTTGTCGACCGTGCGGTGCCGGAAGGCGTTCTTGAGGACCGAGTAGCTGTGCTCGCTCTTGGCGATCACCATGACGCCCGAGGTGCCGACGTCGAGCCGCTGCACGATGCCCTGGCGCTCGGCGGCGCCAGTGGTGGCGATCTGGAAGCCTGCACCCGCGAGGTGGCCGACCACGGTCGGGCCGGTCCAACCAGGGCTGGGGTGCACCGCGACGCCCACCGGCTTGTCGATCACGACGATCGCCTCGTCGTCGTAGATGATCGAGATGCCCTCGACGGTCTCGGGTACGACGGCCACCGGGTCCACCATCGCCGGGATCTCGACGTCGAGCTGCGTCCCGGGATGCACCCGGTCGGACTTGGCGGCCGGCTGGCCGTCGAGCGTGACCTTCCCGAGAGCGATGAGCTCGGCCGCGCGGCTGCGCGAGAAGCCGAACATCCGGGCCATGGCCGCGTCGAGGCGCTCGCCGGCGAGGCCGTCCGGCACGCTCAGGCTGCGGAACTCCGAGCCTCCGCTCGGGTCGAGGTAGGAGCTCACGAAGCGGTGGCCTCCCCGGTCCCAGCGGACCGGCCGTCGGAGGAGTCGTCGTGCCGGCTGCCGTCGACGTTGATGCCGCGCACCGCCTGCAGGATGATCGTGCCCGCCGCGATGTTGATGCAGATGTCGGCGACGTTGAACACCGGGAAGTTCGGCAGCATGAGGAAGTCGACGACGTGCCCGCGCATGAAACCGGGCTCGCGCACGAGCCGGTCGGTGAGGTTGCCGGCCACGCCGCCGAGCAGGAAGCCGAGCGCGATCGCCCAGCCGATGCTGCCGAGCCGACGGGCGACCCACAGCACCACGGCCACCGCGACGATCGCGACCACCGCGAGCACCTCGGTGTGCCCGGTGAGGAAGCTGAACGCCGCGCCGGAGTTGTAGGTCAGGTACAGCGAGAGGACGTCACCGACCAGCGGCACCCGCGGCTCTCCCGTGAGGTGCTCGACGGCGAGGACCTTGGTGGCCACGTCGATCGCGTAGGCCGTCGCCGCGATGGCGGCGAACAGCAGCAGACGCCGCCGACGAGGGCGGGCTGGGGGCTGGGTGGTCGTGTTGTCGCTGGGACTCAGCGACGCTCCTCGCGCTGCTTGCATGACAAGCACAGTGTCGCACGCGGGAACGCCATCAACCGCATCTTGCCGATCGGCTGACCACAGCTCTCGCACTGTCCGTAGGTGCCGTCGTCGATCCGCTCGAGCGCGTGCTCGGTCTGGGCGAGCATCTCCCGGGCGTTGTTCGCCAGGCTCATCTCGTGGTCGCGCTCGAACGTCGTGGATCCCACGTCGGCCTGGTCGTTGCCGGCGCCGTCGCCCGCGTCGCGCATCAGGTCGGCGAGCTCGTGCTCGGCGAGGTTGAGCTCCGAGCGCAGGCGTTCGCGATCGGAGTTGAGCTCGTCGCGGACCTCGCCGAGCTCCTTCGCGGTCCACGGCTTCTCGTCGGCCTTGACCGCGAGCTTGTCGGCCGCCTTCTTCTCGGGGGCCATCTTCTTCGTGGGGGCCATCTTCTTCACCGGGGCCTTCTGTGCCGGCGACGCGGCGGTCACCTTGCTGGTCGCTGTCTTTGCCACGGCGGTCTTCTTCACCGCGGTCTTCGTCGCTGCGGGTGTCTTGGCAGCGGTGCTGGTCTTCGCAGTCCTGGTGGTGGCGGGGCCGGTCTTCGTCGCCGTCCTCGCCGCGGGGGCCTTCTTGGCGGGCGCCTTCGTCGCCGTCTTCGCAGCGGGCAGCCTTCTTGGCGGGCGCCTTGGTCGCCGTCTTGGCAGCAGGGGCCTTCTTGGCGGGCGCCTTCACCGCGGTCTTGCAACGGTCGTCTTCTTCGCCGCGGTCTTCGCAGCCGTGGGCTTCGCCGTGCTCTTGGCGGTCGTCCTGGGCGCTGCCTTCTTGGCCGGCGCCTTCTTGGCGGGTGCCTTCGCCGGGGTCTTCTTCGTCGTCGGCTTGGCGGGTGCCTTCTTGGCCGGGGCCTTCGCCGTGGTCTTCTTCGTCGTCGACTTCGCGGCGGCCTTGGTGGCGGTCTTGGCAGTCGTCTTGGCCGCGGTCTTGGTGGCGGCCTTCGCCGTGCTGCGGTCTTCGCCGTGCTCTTCTTCGCAGTCGACGACTTCGTGGCGGGAGCCTTCTTGGCGGTCGACTTGTTGGCCGGGGACTTCGCGGCTGTGGCCTTCTTGGGGGCCGCCTTCTTCGCGCCGGCCTTGGAGGCGGCCTTCTTCGCCCCGGCCGCGGTGGCCGTAGCCGTGGCGGTGGCGCGCTTCGGGGCGCTGCGAGCCGGTGCCGCCGTCGCCGTACCCGTCGTCTTCGTCGACCGGCGCGCCACGCTGGAGCCGACTCGTCTCGCGGCAGCCGCCGTCTTGCCTGCGAGCTTCTTCGCGGTGGATCGTGCCATGGCCGCGCGGCCCCCTTATCCAGCATGAGGTGTGGCGATCGCCACACGCGTGCGGCGAGGATATGCCTTACCCTCCGCCGCTTCAAACACATGTGCGGACGAATACCGGTGTGTCTCTGCGCAGGCAGTCTGGCAGACTTGGCGGCACCGCAAGGCGTTAATGGGACGAGTAGCCCGTGTACGGCCAGGAGCGACCCGGGGACGGTGCGAGCCCGGGGGTGTCGGCAGCAGGTGAACATCACCCCGGAGCCGCCGGAAGAGCGCCCCTCGCACGGCTGAGGGGCAGGTAGAACCGGCAGCGGTGCAGCAACGAGAGGGTCGTCGCCGACGAGCACAGCACGCGGCGCGGCCAAGGAGGGTGGTACCGCGGGACCGGCCGCACGGCCGGGATCGTCCCTTCAGCCAGGTGACCTACCAGTGACATCGGCCTGAAGGACATGTGATGAGTGAGTACCGCCCGGTCCCGCCCCAGGTGGACCTGCCCGCGCTCGAGCACGAGGTGCTCGCGTTCTGGGACGAGCACAAGATCTTCGAGAAGTCCCTGGACGCCACCGAGGGCCGCCCCGCCTGGACCTTCTACGAGGGTCCCCCCACGGCGAACGGCCTGCCCGGCACCCACCACGTCGAGGCGCGCGTCTTCAAGGACGTCTTCCCCCGGTTCAAGACCATGCAGGGCTACCACGTCGAGCGGAAGGGCGGCTGGGACTGCCACGGCCTCCCCGTGGAGCTCGCGGTGGAGAAGGAGCTGGGCTTCTCGGGCAAGGGCGACATCGAGGCCTACGGGGTCGCGGAGTTCAACGCGAAGTGTCGTGAGTCGGTGCTCCGGCACGTGGACGCGTTCGAGGAGATGACCGAGCGCATGGGCTACTGGGTCGACACCGACGACCCGTACCGGACGATGGACTCCTCCTACGTCGAGTCCGTGTGGTGGGCCCTCAGGCAGATCCACGACAAGGGCCTGCTCGTCGAGGACCACCGCGTCGCGCCGTACTGCCCCCGGTGTGGCACCGGCCTCTCCGACCACGAGCTCGCGCAGGGCTACGAGACCGTCACCGACCCGTCCGTGTACGTCCGTTTCCCGCTGACCTCCGGCGAGTACGCCGGTCGGGCCAGCCTGCTCGTCTGGACCACGACGCCCTGGACCCTGGTGTCCAACACCGCCGTCGCGGTGCACCCCGATGTCGACTACGTCGTGGCCACCGACGGCACCGAGACCTTCGTGGTCGCCGAGCCGCTGTTCGAGCAGGTCCTGGGCGAGGGCTGGACGGTCGAGGCCACGGTCCGCGGCACGGACATGGAGCGGTGGACCTACCAGAGGCCCCTGGAGCTGGTCGACTTCCCGGCGCCGGCGCACTACGTGGTGCTCGGCGAGTACGTCACCACCGAGGACGGCACCGGCCTGGTGCACCAGTCCCCCGCCTTCGGTGACGACGACATGCGCGTGTGCAAGGCCTACGGCCTGCCCGTGGTCAACCCGGTCCGCCCCGACGGCCACTTCGAGGAGAGCGTCCCGCTCGTCGGCGGCCAGTTCTTCAAGCACGCCGACGCCGACCTCGTGCGCGAGCTCGAGGACCGCGGCGTGCTCTTCCGTCACGTGGCCTACGAGCACACCTACCCGCACTGCTGGCGCTGCCACACCGCGCTCATGTACTACGCCCAGCCGTCCTGGTACGTCCGGACCACCGCGGTCAAGGACGCCCTGCTGCGCGAGAACGAGAAGACCACCTGGTACCCCGACACGATCAAGTGGGGCCGCTACGGCGACTGGCTCAACAACAACATCGACTGGGCGCTGTCGCGCAGCCGCTACTGGGGCACGCCGCTCCCCATCTGGCGCTGCGCCGACGGCCACCAGACCTGCGTGGAGTCCCTCGCGCAGCTGTCCGAGCTGACCGGCACCGACCAGTCCGAGCTCGACCCTCACCGGCCCTACGTCGACGAGGTCACCTTCGACTGCCCGCAGTGCGGCGCCGAGGCCCGCCGGGTGCCCGAGGTGATCGACGCGTGGTTCGACAGCGGGTCGATGCCGTTCGCCCAGTGGGGCTTCCCGCACCTGCCCGGCTCGAAGGAGAAGTTCGAGGGCGCCTACCCCGCCGACTTCATCTGCGAGGCGATCGACCAGACCCGCGGCTGGTTCTACACGCTGATGGCGATCGGCACCGTGGTCTTCGACGAGTCGTCGTACCGCAACGTGCTGTGCCTGGGCCACATCCTGGCCGAGGACGGCCGCAAGATGTCCAAGCACCTGGGCAACATCCTCGAGCCGATGCCGTTGATGGAGCAGCACGGCGCGGACGCGGTGCGCTGGTTCATGGCGGCCTCCGGCTCGCCGTGGTCGGCCCGCCGGGTCGGGCACGCGACCATCCAGGAGACCGTCCGCAAGGTCCTGCTGACCTACTGGAACACGGTCGCCTTCCACGTCCTCTACGCGCGTACGGCGGGCTGGTCCCCCGACTCGGGTGACGCCCCCGCCGTGCCGCAGCGGCCGGTGCTCGACCGGTGGCTGCACGCGGAGACCGCCCGTCTGGTGCGCGGGGTCACCGAGTCGCTGGAGAGCTTCGACACCCAGCGGGCCGGCAACCTGATCGCGCAGTTCGTCGACGACCTGTCGAACTGGTACGTCCGCCGGTCCCGCCGCCGCTTCTGGGACGGCGACCCGTCCGCGCTCGCCACGCTGCACACCACGCTGGAGACGCTGACCAAGCTGATGGCTCCGCTCACACCGTTCATCACCGAGCGCGTGTGGCAGGACGTCGTCCGCCCGAGCGGCGCCGACGTGCCGGAGTCGGTGCACCTGTCGACGTGGCCGACCTACGCCGCCGGCGACATCGACGAGGACCTGTCCGCCGCGGTCTCGCTGGCCCGGCGCCTGGTCGAGCTCGGCCGGGCCGCCCGCGCCGACGCCAAGGTCCGCACCCGGCAGCCGCTGCGCCGCGCCCTGGTCGGCACGGCGGCCTGGTCGGCGCTGTCGGAGGAGCTCCGCGCCGAGGTGGCCGACGAGCTCAACATCGGCGCGCTCGAGCCGCTGTCGTCCGCCGGGGCCGACCTGGTCGACCACTCCGCCAAGGGCAACTTCCGCGCGCTGGGCAAGCGGTTCGGGAAGCAGACGCCCCGGGTCGCCCAGGCGATCGCGGACGCCGACGCCGCCGCGCTGGCCGCCGCCCTCGACGCCGACGGCAGGGCCACCGTGGTGGTCGACGGCGGCGAGGTGGAGGTGCTTCCCGACGAGGTGATCGTCTCCGAGCGTCCCCGTGAGGGCTGGTCGGTGGTCAACGAGCAGGGCGAGACCGTGGCCCTGGACCTCGAGCTCACCCCCGAGCTGGTCCGTGCGGGCCTCGCCCGCGAGGTGGTCCGGCTGGTGCAGGAGGCCCGCAAGAGCAGCGGCTTCGACGTCAGCGACCGGATCGTGCTGGTGTGGCAGGCCGAGGGCGAGACCGCCGAGGCGCTCCGCGAGAACGGCGCGCTCGTCGCCGACGAGGTGCTCGCGGTCGAGATGTCCGAGGGCGAGGTCACGGCCCCGGCCGAGGCGCGGCCAGGTCCCAGCGGCGGGCCCCGACGGCGCACCGACCGCGACCGTCGTACACGACGCCGAGCTGCGCCTGACCGTCTCCGTCGCCCGCGTCTGACGGGGCCCCTTTCCCAGGTTCTCTCGGGACAGGGGCACTTACCTCGCGTGAACTCGTCGAGGTGAGTGCCCCTTCGTCGTGGTGAGCAGGCGCCACGACCCGTGGAAACGAGAACGAGGCCGGCTCCCCTGCTGGGGAGCCGGCCTCGTGGCGTCGTGCGGTTCGAAGATCAGCCGTGCTGGGTCTTCGACTCCTCCTCGCCGAGGAGCGACTTGAGCCGCTTCGGGGCGTGGTCGCTGGAGCTGAGCGAGCCGGCCTCGCCGTTGCCGTCGAGAGCGGCGAGCTGCTGCTCGAAGTAGCTGCGGAGGCGGCTGCGGTACTCGCGCTCGAAGGAGCGGAGGTTCTCCACCTCGGCGTTCAGCTTCTCCTTCTCCTTCTCGAGGTCGCCGAACAGCTGGCGGCGGCGCTCCTCGGTCTCGGAGTCGAGCATCTGCGAGCGGGTCCGGGCGTCGGACTCGAGGCGGTCGGCCTTGGCCTTCGACTCGGCCTCGAGGCGCTCGGCCTTGGTGCGGGCCTCGCCGACGATCTTGTCGGCCTGGTCCTTGGCCTCGGCGACCAGCTCGTCGGCGTTGCGGGTCGCGATCTCGAGGAGCCGGGCGGCGGCGCTCGAGGCGTCGGCGACCGTGGTCACCTTGATCTCCTCGACGGCGGCGGGCGGCGCGGCGACCGGAGTCGGGGCAGGCGCCGGGACCGGCGTCGGCTTCTCCACGATCTTCTCGGGCTCGGGAGCCTTCTCGGGGGCACGAGCAGCGCCGCCGGCCTGTGCGGCCGCCAGCTTCGCGCGGAGGTCGTCGTTCTCCCGGGTGAGGCGAGCGAGCTCGGCCTCCACCTCGTCGAGGAACTGATCGACCTCACCCATGTCGTAGCCCTCACGGAGCCGGACCGGAGTAAAGCGCTTGTTGCTCACGTCCTCAGGCGTCAGCGGCATGACCTCACCCTTAATTCGTAGTCGTCAGTTAACGTGCAACCGTAAACGATCGCGTGTCACGACCACCGTACTCCGAATGAGCCAGCGGCACGCAACGGGGCTGAAATTGGCAGGCACTATCTGGTTCTTCGCCTCCTGGAGAGTCGTGGTGGGCCTCACATGAAGCTCCGCGCGACGATCAGCAGCAGGTAGCAGATGATCAGCACGATCATGAAGCTCAGGTCGAGCGCGACGCTTCCGATGCGCAGCGGCGGGATGAACCGCCGGAAGAACAGGATCGGCGGGTCGGTGATCGTGTAGACGATCTCCAGGACCACGAGGATCGGCCCCGTGGGCGTCCAGGACCGAGCGAAGACCTGGACCCAGTCGACGATGAACCGGACGAACAGCAGCGCAAGGAACAGCCACAGGACCAGGTAGACGATGGACGCGACGGCACTAACCACGGGCCGGAGTCTAGCTCTGGTTGAAGAAGCCGCCCTCGGCGATGCGCTGCTTGTCCTCAGCGGCAACCGAGACGTTCGGCGGGGAGAGCAGGAAGACCTTCGCGGTGACGCGCTCGATGGTGCCCCGCACGGCGAAGACCAGACCGGCCGCGAAGTCGACGAGACGCTTGGCGTCGGCGTCGTCCATCTCGGAGAGGTTCATGATCACCGGGACGCCCTCGCGGAAGTTCTCACCGATGGTGCGCGCCTCGTTGTAGGTGCGCGGGTGGAGCGTGGTGATCCGGGACAGCTCCGCCACCACCTGGGTGGGACGGCGCCGCTCCGAGAGATCCGCCACAGGGGCGGGCCGGGCAGCAGGCTGACGCTCGGGCTCCGCCACGCGGGCGTGGGGACGCTCGTCGTACTCGGGCTCGCCGTACTCGTCGAAACGGTCGGTGTCCTCGAGCAGGCCTAGGTAAACACCCATTTTGCGCATTGCGCCGCTCATGAACTCTGTCCTCCGTACGTCGGCGCCCCGCGTTCGGGACGCTGCTGTTTGTTTGACACTACTTGATCGCGGGCCTGCTACCGAGGACCGCGCTGCCAATGCGAACGTGTGTCGCACCGGCAGAGATCGCCGCTTCGAGGTCGGCGCTCATGCCCGCCGAGACCCAGGTCGCGGTGGGGTCGATCCGGCGTACTGCTGCCGCCACGTCGGCGAGCCGGGCGAAGGCTGCCGCGGGGTCCTCACCCAGCGGCGCGACCGCCATGACGCCGCGCAGCCGGAGCCCTTCGGCGCCACGGACCTGGTCGGCCAGGGCGGGCACCTCCGCCGGCGGCGCACCCGCCCTGCCCTGCGCGTCCGGCGGGTCGAGGCTGACCTGCACGAGGCAGTCGACCTGGCGGCCCCGCTGCTGGGCGCCCTTCGACAGGCCCGGCAGCAGCTTGGCCCGGTCCACCGACTCGACCACGTCGGCGTACGCCGCGACGGCCGCCGCCTTGTTGCTCTGCAGCCCGCCGATGAAGTGCCACCGAAGCGCGAGGTCGGCGCACTCGCGCACCTTCTCCTCGGCCTCCTGGTGACGGTTCTCCCCCACGTCGGTCACGCCGAGCTCGGCGAGCAGGCGTACGTCGGACGGCGGGAAGAACTTGGTGACCACGGTCAGCGTGATCTCCTCGGGCTCGCGCCCCGCCGCCGCGCAGGCGGAGGCGATCCGGTCACGGACCACGTCGAGGTTGCCGGCGATCTCGTCCCGGCGCGACCTCCCGGGCGCGGTCATGGGCAGTGGACGCACCCACACGAGACCGCCGAGCCGGCCGGCGGCGGCCCCTTCACGACGGTAGGAGTACAGGTCCTCGGTCTCGAGGGTGCAGCGGGACGCGTCGACGACCTCGACCCCGAGCTTCTCGAGCTGGGCCACCACGCCCGCGCCGACATCGACGGCCGGCGTCGCCCACGAGGTCTCGGCATAGGCCTCCGGGACGACCGCGGCGACCTCGTCGCGCATCTCACCGGGGACCTCGTAGCAGCTCCCGCACACGTGCGGGCCCAGCCAGGCCACGATCCGGTCGGCACCGAGGTCCCGCATCCGGGCGACGGTGGCGGGCACGATCCCCGCGACCAGGCCGGGCCGCCCCGCATGGGCCGCGCCGACGACCCGGTGCTCGACGTCGGCGAGGAGCACCGGCACGCAGTCGGCCACCCGGACCATCGAGCACCACACCGGGAAGGTCGGTGACCAGCCCGTCGCCCACCGGAAGGTCGGCGTGCCGGGCGTCGAGCCAGGTGCGGTCGACGACGTGGACGTCGGCGCCGTGCACCTGCCGCATCCGGACCACGGCCGGGACCCGCACTCCCTCGGGCAGCTCGAACGGGTCGTCCCCGGTCGCCTCGGCGCCGCGGGCCATCGCGTAGCCGACGATGTCGAGGTTCTCCTCGAGCCGGGCGAGCCTGCTCTCCCGGTCGGGGTCGTCGGCCGCGGGTTCGGCGAGGTCGAGCTCGTCGGCGAACACGCCCCCCTGGCGGTCCGTGAACGCGACCTCGACGGCCCCGCGGGTCTCCTGGAACGCGAACACTCCCGGCGACTACCTGAGGAACTCGGGGATGTCGAGCTCGTCGTCGTCGAACTGGACCTGACGCTGCGGTCGCGACGGCTGGGCCGGCTGCTGGGCCTGCTGGCCCGGCTGCTGCGGCTGACCCTGTCGCTGCTGCTGCCCCTGGCCCTGGCTCTGGCCCTGCTGAGGAGCCTGCTGCTGACCCTGCGCCCTGGCCCTGCGCCTGACCCTGCGCCGCCTGGCCCTGGTGCGCCGGCTGGGCCGGACGCTGGCTCTGCTGGAAGGACGTGTAGCCACCCTGCTGGCCGGTCGGCGCCGGCTGCTGCCGGGGCTGACCCTGTCCCTGGGCCGGCGTCTGGGCCTGGCTCGGCATCGGCCGCTGCGTGGCGACCGCCTGGGCCGCGGCCCGGGTCTCGGCCTGGGTCTGCTGCGGCGCCGGCTCGCGACGGAGCACGGTGCCGCTGTCGCGGCGCTTGGGCATCCCGCCGTCGAAGCCGGCCGCGATCACGGTCACCCGGACCTCGTCGCCGAGGGCGTCGTCGATCGTCGCACCGAAGATGATGTTGGCCTCGGCGTGAGCCGACTGCGCGACGAGCGCGGCAGCCTCGTTGATCTCGAACAGGCCGAGGTCGGAGCCGCCGGCGATCGAGAGCAGCACGCCGTGCGCGCCGTCGATGGACGCCTCGAGCAGCGGGCTGGAGACCGCCATCTCGGCCGCGGCGACCGAGCGGTCCTCGCCGCGGGCGGAGCCGATGCCCATCAGCGCGGAGCCGGCGTTGGCCATGACCGACTTCACGTCGGCGAAGTCGAGGTTGATCAGGCCCGGCGTGGTGATCAGGTCGGTGATGCCGGAGACACCCTGCAGCAGCACCTGGTCGGCCTGCTTGAAGGCGTCGAGGACGCTGACGTTGCGGTCGCTGATCGACAGGAGCCGGTCGTTGGGGATGACTATGAGGGTGTCGACCTCCTCGCGGAGCTGGGCGATGCCCTCCTCGGCGGAGTTGGCCCGGCGACGGCCCTCGAAGGCGAACGGGCGGGTGACCACACCGATCGTCAGCGCACCGAGCGAACGGGCGATCCGGGCGACGACCGGCGCGCCGCCGGTGCCGGTGCCACCGCCCTCACCCGCGGTCACGAAGACCATGTCGGCGCCCTTGAGCACCTCCTCGATCTCCTCCGCGTGGTCCTCGGCTGCCCTGGCGCCCACGTCGGGGTTCGCGCCGGCTCCGAGGCCACGGGTGAGCTCACGGCCGATGTCGAGCTTGACGTCGGCGTCGCTCATGAGAAGTGCCTGTGCATCGGTGTTGATCGCGATGAACTCGACGCCCTTGAGCCCGACCTCGATCATCCGGTTGACGGCGTTGACGCCACCTCCACCGATACCCACGACCTTGATGACGGCCAGGTAGTTCTGCGGTGCTGCCACGGCGGGTGCCTCTCGCTGCTCTGCTGCCTGCTGGTGCAGACAGACGGGTGTACGTCGGTGGGGGAAGAGCACGAGCCTGCCAAGTCCTCAACCCTCACCCTGAAGTAGAGGGTTATAGTTATGTCAACCTCGTGCTTGCAGAACAACGTAGGTGAGCGACTCGGGCATTTACATCCGACACGCGGACGCGCCGGGAGTTTTCGCTGCTTGACACCGGCCCGTCGGCCGTTCCGGCACGCCCGGTGGCCCCGGGCTGCGCGCGGGTCAGCGCTTGATGGTGGGCTGGCTCGGGACGCTGACGTCGTACACCGACGCCTTCTGCCGCAGCAGCACGGCGAGCACCTCGGCCTTGGTGGCGGAGTCGTTCGCGCTCCCCCAGAAGATGGTCTTGCCGTTGGCGAGCCGCAGCGAGATCGAGTCGACGGTCTCCACCGCGAGGTGGTCCACGCGGGCGGCGAGGTCGTCGGGCAGCGCGGCGATCACCTGCGCGGCCTCGGCGAGCGCCTCGCTGCGCGTGCCGGCGGAGATGCGTACGACGGGCAGCGCGGCCGGCTGGGTGTCGTAGCTGCGGAAGAGCACGCCCTCCTCGTCCACGCCCCGCAGCACCCCGTCGCGCTCGACGACGGCCACGGCCTCGCGCTCCACGACGACGATGCGGACCCGGTCGGGCCAGGACCGCGACACGTCGGCGACCTTGACGGGCGCGAGGCTCTCCACGCGGGCCTGGATCGCGTCGACCGGCACCCCGGCCAGGGGGTCCCCCAGCGGCACCGCGGCGACCCGTCGTACCTCGGCGGCGTCGAGGACGTCGACGCCCTCGACCTCGACGCCGTCGACCGCCAGGACCGAGGAGAAGAAGACCAGCCAGCCGAGGCCCGCGGCGACGGCGGCGAGGAACAGCACGACGAACAGCCCGCGCAGGGCCAGCCAGCGGCGTGCCCACTGCCGACGGGCGAACCGCTTGCGGGCGATCCGGACGGTGCGCTCCTCGGCGGACTCCGGTGGGCGGGTGCTAGTCCTCACCCTGCTCCCTCTCGGCGAGCAGCTCGAGCACCTCCGGGCCCACGAGCGTGACGTCGCCGGCACCGAGGGTGAGCACGAGGTCGCCGGGGCGCGCCCGCTCGACCAGCCGCCGCGGGGTGGCCTGCCAGGAGGGCTCGAACACGACCTGCTCCGCGGGCAGCGGCACGTGGGAGGCGACCATCTGGCCGTTGACGCCGGGCTCGGGGTCTTCGCGGGCGACGTACACGTCCATCACCACGACCTCGTCGGCCGCGCCGAGCGCCTCGCCCATCTGCCCGCCGAAGATGCGGGTGCGCGAGACCAGGTGCGGCTGGAACGCGACGACCACGCGCCCCTCCCCCGCGAGCGAGCGGGCGGCCTGCAGGTCACCGGCGATCTCGTTGGGGTGGTGCGCGTAGCTGTCGTAGACGCGGACGCCGGCCACCTCGCCCTTGAGCTCCATGCGGCGACGGGTGCCGGTGAACGACTCCAGCCCCCGCTTGAGGTCGGCGAACGCGAAGCCCAGCCGGAGGCCCGCGGCCAGCGCGCCGAGCGCGTCGAGCACGTAGTGGCGACCGGGGATCTGCAGCGTGATCTCGCCGAGACGTCGACCGCGGTCCACCACCGTGAAGGTGGACGTGGAGCCGGCGAAGGTCACGCCCTCGGCCCGGACGTCGGCCTCCGGCGACTCCCCCACACCGACCGTGACCAGGCCCCGGGATCGGGCCTGGGCGGCCAGGGCGGCCGCCCCGGGGTCGTCGACGCAGACCGCGAGGAAGCCCGCCGGGTCGAGACGGTCGAGGAACTGCGAGAAGGCCTCGTGGTAGGCCTCCTCGGTGCCGTAGTTGTCGAGGTGGTCGGCCTCGACGTTCGTCACGACCGCGGCGAAGGGCGAGTAGACCAGGAACGCGCCGTCGCTCTCGTCGGCCTCGGCGACGAAGATCTCGCCGCTGCCGTCGTGGGCGTTGGCGCCGGACTCGTTGAGCTCGCCGCCGATCGCGAAGGACGGGTCGGCGCCGCAGTGCTGGAGGGCCACGGTCAGCAGCGACGTGGTCGTGGTCTTGCCGTGGGTGCCCGCGACCGCGACCACGCGCCGGCCCTGCATCACCGACTCCAGCGCCGCGGAGCGCGGGAGGATCCGCAGGCCCTGCCGCTGCGCCTCGACGACCTCGGGGTTGTCCTCGCGCACGGCCGTCGACACGACGACGGTGTCGACGTCGTGCACCTGCTCGGCCGCGTGGCCGACGTGGCAGCGCGCACCGAGCGCGCGTAGCGCCTCCAGGGTCCGGGACTCCTTGGCGTCACTGCCGCTGACGGCGATGCCACGGGCGAGCATGATCCGCGCGATGCCGGAGAGCCCGGCGCCGCCGATGCCGACGAAGTGCACCCGGCCGAGCTGGTCGGCGGGCAGGAGCACGTCGGGGACGGGGACCTTCATCGGGCCGCCGCCAGGATCATCCGGGCGAGCTTCTCGTCGGCGTCGCGCGGGATCAGCCCGGAGGCCGCCGACGACATCGTCCCCAGGCGCCCTTCGTCGGTGAGCAGCGCCGGCACGGTCGCCCGCACCCACTCGGGCGTGAACGCCCCGTCCTGCACGAGCAGGCCGCCGCCGGCGTCGACGACCGGCCGGGCGTTGAGCTCCTGCTCGCCGTTGCCGATCGGCAGCGGCACGAACACCGCCGGCAGCCCGACGGCCGCGGTCTCGGTGACCGTGTTGGCCCCGGCACGGCAGACGACGAGGTCGGCGGCGGCGTAGGCGAGGTCCATGCGGTCGACGTACGGGACGACGACGTACGGCGGGTCGCCCTCACGCCGCTCGACGGAGGCCTCCCCCGCCGGGCCGACGACGTGCAGGACCTGGACGCCGGCGTCGGCGAGCGCGCGGTGGGCCGCGGACACGGACTGGTTCAGCCGCCGGGCGCCCTGGGAGCCGCCGGTGACCAGCAGCGTCGGCCGGCCGACGTCGAGGCCGAAGGTCTGCCGGGCCTCGATCCGCGACGCGGACCGGTCGAGCGTCGAGATCATCCGCCGGATCGGCATGCCGGTGTAGACCCCGTGACGGAGCGGCGTGCCGGGGAAGCTCGTCGCGACGTGGCTGGTCAGCCGGGCGCCGAGCTTGTTGGCGATGCCCGGCAGCGCGTTGCCCTCGTGGACCACGAGGGGGATGTGCCGCCGCCGCGCCGCGATGTAGGCGGGGACGGAGACGTAGCCGCCGAAGCCGACGACGACGTCGGGCTTCAACCGGTCCACGACGTCGAGGGCCGCCGAGACCGCTCCCTTGAGCCGGCTCGGCACGCGCAGCAGGTCGCCCGACGGCTTCCGCGGCAGCGGCACCGGGGGGATCAGCTCGAGCGGGTAGCCGGCCTCGGGGACCACCCGGACCTCGAGACCGCGGGGTGTGCCGAGGGCGGTGACCTCGATGTCGGGGTCGATCCGGCGGAGGGCGTCGGCCGTCGCCAGGAGCGGCGACGTGTGCCCCGCCGTACCGCCGCCGGCCAGGAGAATGCGCATGCTTACTTGTCTACTTTCCTCGTCCGTGCTGTCTGGCCCCCGCCGTCACTCCCGCGGACCGCTGGCGGCGTCGGGCGCGGAGCGCCTCGGCGGCGCCCGGCTCGGATCGTGCGAACGACATGAGCAGTCCGAGCGCGACCAGCGACGGGAGGAGTGCGGAACCACCGTAGGACACGAGCGGTAACGGGATGCCGATGACCGGCAGCAGCGCGAGCACCATGCCGATGTTGATCATCATCTGCGCGGTGAGCCACACCGTGATGCCGGCGGCCATGTAGCGGACGAACGGGTCGTCGGTGCGGAGCGCGACGCGGATGCCGGCGTAGGCGATCGTGAGGAAGAGCACGAGGACGAGCAGGGTGCCGACCAGGCCGAGCTCCTCGCCGAGCACCGCGAAGATGAAGTCGGTGTGCGCGGCGGGGAGGGCGCCCCACTTCTGCTGGCTGGCCGAGATCCCCTTGCCGAACCAGCCTCCGCTGGACATCGCGAAGATCCCGTGCGCGGCCTGCCAGCCGGCGCCCTCGTAGTTCTTGAAGGGGTCGACGAAGTTCGTCAGCCGGTCCAGCCGCTCCTCGTTGGTGCTGGCCAGGTAGAGCGCGAGGGCGGCGACGACCAGGAGCGCGCCGCCGAAGAGCCGGCCCGGCGCGCCGACCACCCACAGCATGCCGAGGACGATCGCGAAGAGGACCAGGGCGGTGCCGAGGTCGCCGCCCTTGATCACCAGCAGGGTGAGGAAGACCGTCACCGGGACGACCGGGATCAGCGTGTGCTTCCAGTCCCCGAGGAGCTTCTCCTTGCGGGCGTACAGGTGGGCGCACCACAGGATGATCGCGAGCTTCGCGAACTCCGCCGGCTGGATGGTCAACGGGCCGAGCGCGAGCCAGTTGGTGTTGCCGTTGACCTTCACGCCGAGACCCGGCACCTGGGTCAGGGCGAGGAGGACCGTCGAGCCGATCAACGCCGGCCAGGCGAGCCGCCGGATGAACCTGTGGGGCAGCCGGGAGGCGAGGAAGGCGATCGGCAGCGCGAGGCCCACCCACATCAGCTGCTTGAAGAAGTAGTGGTAGCTGTTGCCGTAGATCTTGTAGCCGGACACGCTCGAGGCGCTGAGCACCATCATCAGGCCGATGGTGAGCAGCAGCGTGGACGCGCCGAGCAGCAGGTAGTAGGACGCCAGCGGCCGGTCGAGCGCGTAGCCGACCGACTGCCTGGTGCTGCTGACCCAACCCGCCACAGTGCTCTGCCGACGTGGCTGCCCTGCCGCGGTCGTCACATCCAGCCCTTCTGCCCGTCGTACGCCGCCCCGCCTCGCGGGACCCGGGGAGGACTGTCCTCCCCTACCGTTCGCGCAGTCTCAGCACGGCGTCGGCGAACGCGTCGCCCCGCGCGCCGTAGTTGGCGAACATGTCCATGGATGCGCAGCCTGGTGCCAGCAGCACGGTGTCGCCAGGTTCGGCAAGCTCGGCCGCTGCCCCGACCACGCGGTCCATGACAGAAGTGTCCCCGCCCTCGACGACGATGACGGGCACATCGGGCGCGTGTCGCGAAAGCGCGGCGGCGATCACATCTCGGTCGTGCCCGAGGAGGACGACGCCGCGGAGCCGGCCGCGCACGGCCTGCACGAGCTCGTCGAACCGGGCGCCCTTGGCCAGGCCGCCGGCGACCCACACCACGGGGTCGTAGGCGGACAGCGAGGACTGCGCCGCGTGCGGGTTGGTGGCCTTGGAGTCGTCGACGTAGCGGACCTCGTCGACGACCGCGACCTCGGCGATCCGGTGCCCGTCGGGCTCGAACGCCCGCAGGCCGTTGCGTACGGCGGACGGCGGCACGCCGTGGGCCCGGGCCAGGGCCGCCGCCGCGAGCGCGTTGGCGACGAAGTGGGGGGCGTCGGAGGCGAGGTCCGCGACCGTGCAGAGCTCGGCGGCGCTGGTGCGGCGCTCGTCGACGAAGGCGCGGTCGGCGAGGATGTCGTCGACCACCCCGACCATGCCGACGTCCGGCGTACCCAGGGTGAACCCGATCGCGCGGGCGCCCTCCTGGACGTCCGCCTCCCGCACGAGCTGCTCGGTGACCGGGTCGGCCACGTTGTAGACGCAGGCGCGCTCGACCCGCTCGTAGATCCGGCCCTTGTCGGCGGCGTAGTCGTCCATCGAGTCGTACCAGTCGAGGTGGTCCTCGGCGACGTTGAGGACGGCGGCGGACTCGGCGGCCATGGAGTAGGTGTAGTGCAGCTGGAAGCTGGACAGCTCGACCGCGATCACGTCGTACGGGGTCGGGTCCATGACCGCCTCGACGATCGGCAGGCCGACGTTCCCCGCGGCCACGCTGCGCAGGCCGTGGGCGCGCAGGATGTAGTCGAGCATCTGGACGGTCGTGGTCTTGCCGTTCGTGCCGGTGACCGCCAGCCACGGTGCCGCGTTGGCCGGGTCGCGCAGCCGCCAGGCGAGCTCGACCTCCCCCCAGATCGGGACGCCACGCTCGCGGGCCTGGGCGAGCAGCGGCGACGACGGCTTCCAGCCCGGCGAGGTGACCACGAGGTCGACGTCCTCGGGCAGGGTCGCGGTGGTGCCCGCGCCCAGGCGGACGTCGGCGCCGAGGATGTTGAGGAGCTCGGCCTTCTCGGCCCGGTCCCCCTCGGCCGACTCGTCGAGGGCGATGACGTGGGCGCCGAGGTGGGTGAGGTTGTCGGCGGCCGCGAAGCCGGAGACGCCGAAGCCGGCGACGACCGCGCGGACCCCCGCCCAGGAGTCGTTGCGGCCGAGCGAGTCGAGGTCGGCGCCCTCATACTCCGGCCACCCACTCGCCGTAGAAGACGCCGAGCCCGGCGGCGACGCAGAGCCCGCAGATGATCCAGAACCGGATCACGATGGTGACCTCGGCCCAGCCCTTGAGCTCGAAGTGGTGCTGGAGCGGCGCCATCCGGAACAGGCGTTTGCCCTTGGTGGCCTTGAAGAATCCGACCTGCAGGATCACCGAGAGGGTGATCAGCACGAACAGGCCGCCGATCAGGAGCAGCAGCAGCTCGGTGCGGGTGAGGATCGCGAGGCCGGCGAGGGCGCCGCCGAGCGAGAGCGAGCCGGTGTCGCCCATGAAGATCTTCGCCGGGGAGGCGTTCCACCAGAGGAAGCCGAAACAGGCACCGGTCAGGGCCGCGGCGACGACGGCGAGGTCGAGCGGGTCACGGACCTCGTAGCAGGGGGCGCCGGGGGTGATGAAGCAGCTCTGGTTGTTCTGCCAGATGTTCACGATCGTGTAGGCGCCGAAGACCATCGTCGAGGCGCCGGTGGCGAGACCGTCGAGACCGTCGGTGAGGTTCACGCCGTTGCTGGCGCCCGCGATCATCACCATCATGAAGAGGATCGCCACCAGGGTCGGCATCGTCAGCGCCGGGAACTCCCGGATGAACGACACCGCGTGGGAGGCGGGGGTCTGGCCGCGCTCGTCCTCGAGGCCGCTCCACAGCGAGAGCCAGCCGAACACCACCGCGACGAGGATCTGGCCGGTCATCTTCGCCTTGCTGCGCAGGCCGAGCGAGCGCTGCTTGGCGATCTTGATGTAGTCGTCGAGGAAGCCGACCGCGCCGAGCCCCACGAACAGGAACAGCAGCAGCAGCGCGGAGGCCGACGGCAGGTCCTGGGTCACCAGCTTGGCGACGAAGTAGGCGATGACCACCGAGAGGATCATCACGAGGCCGCCCATGGTCGGCGTGCCCCGCTTGGTGTGGTGGGTGGTCGGGCCGTCGTCGCGGATCAGCTGGCCGTAGCCCTTGGCCACGAGCGCGCGGATCGCGATCCGCGTCCCGAGGAGGGTGAAGAGGAGAGACAGGCCCCCCGCCAGGAGGATCGCTCTCATCCAACCGTCTCCTTCTGTCCGTCGTCGTCGGCGAGCAGCGCCTCGGCCACCTTCTCCAGGCCGGCGGCGCGAGAAGCCTTGAACAGCACCACGTCTCCCGGCTCGAGGTGCTCGCGCAGCCAGGCCAGCGCCTCGTCGTTGTCGTCCACGAACACCGACTCGTGGCCCCACGAGCCTTCCAGATACGCGCCCAGGTGCAGCGGGCGGGCCGGTTCCCCGACGACGACCAGCTGGCTGATGTCGAGCCGCACGGCCAGTCTGCCGATCGCGTCGTGCTCGTCGCGGCTCGACGCGCCCAGCTCGCGCATCTCGCCGAGAACGGCCACGGTGCGGGTGCCCGGGCCGCGCCCGCGGCCCACGGCGGCCAGCGCCTTGAGCGCGGCGCGCATCGAGTCGGGGTTGGCGTTGTAGGCGTCGTTGATGACCGTCACGCCGTCGGCACGCTCGTGGACCTCCATCCGCCAGCGCGAGGCGGGGGTGGCCTTCGACAGGGCGTCGGCCGCCTCGGCGACCCGCATCCCCAGGGCGACCGCGACGGCCGCCGCGGCGGCGGCGTTGTGCGCCTGGTGCTCGCCGACCAGCGTCATCTCGACGTGGGCGGTCTCGTCGCCGGCGGTCAGGTCGAAGCGCGGGCGTCCGAGGTCGTCGAGCTCGAGGTGGGTGACGTGCACGTCGGAGCCGGCGGACTCGCCGAAGGTCAGCGTGCGGGCGCTCGTGCGCGAGGCCATCGCGGCGACGAGCGGGTCGTCCGCGTTGAGGACCGCGACGCCGTCCTCGGGAAGCGCGTCGACGATCTCCCCCTTGGCGCGGGCGATGTCCTCCTGGGTGCCGAACTCGCCGATGTGGGCCTTGCCGACGTTCAGCACGAGGGCCACGTCGGGGCGCGCGATGTCGCACAGGTCGGCGAGGTGGCCGATCCCGCGCGCGCCCATCTCGAGCACGAGGAACTCCGTGGCCGAGTCCGCGCGCAGCACGGTCAGCGGAAGGCCGAGCTCGTTGTTGAAGGAGCCGGCGGTGGCGACCGTCGTACCGGCCGTGGCGAGGACCTGGCTGAGAAGGTCCTTGGTGCTGGTCTTTCCCTGGGACCCGGTGAGCGCGACCACCTTGACGTCCGGCAGGTCGGCGAGCACGTGCCGGGCGAGCCTGGAGACGGCCTCGAGCGGGTCGGGTACGACGACCGCGGGATGTCCCACGGGCCGGGTGCCGAGCACGGCGGCCGCACCGCCGGCCATCGCGGCATCGGCGAAGTCGTGACCGTCGACGTGCTCACCCCGGAAGGCGACGAACAACCCGTCGGCGATCGGCGATCGGCTGTCGACGAAGGCGGCGCGCGTGACGGTCACGCCGGTGTCGTCGTGCACCTCGCCGCCGACGACGGCGGCGATCTCGGGCAGGGTCATCGGGATCATCGACGGCTCAGCTCCTCGAGAAGGACGACGCGGTCGTCGAACGGGTGGACGGTGCCGTGGACCTCCTGGCCGGTCTCGTGGCCCTTGCCGGCGACGACGACCGTGTCGCCGGGACCGGCGAGGGACACCGCGAGCCGGATCGCCTCGCGGCGGTCCCCGACCTCGTGGACCACGGCACGATCGGTCTCCGGGACCGACATCGCGCCGGCCACGACCGCCGCGCGGATCGTCGCGGGGTCCTCGGTGCGCGGGTTGTCGTCGGTGACGACCACGACGTCGGCGAGCCGGGCTGCGATCTCCCCCATCACCGGGCGCTTGCCCTGGTCGCGGTCGCCGCCGGCGCCGATCACGACGAGCAGGCGTCCGGTGGTGAGCGGGCGCAGCGTGCCGAGCGCCGCGGTGACGGCGTCCGGCTTGTGCGCGTAGTCGACGACCGCCAGGAACTCCTGGCCCGCGTCGACCCGCTCGAGCCGTCCGGGCACGCCGCCGGACGCGGCGATCCCCTCGGCGACCGCGCGGGGGTCGAAGCCGGCCTCGGCGAGGGAGGCGATAGCGGCCAGGGCGTTGCTGACGTTGAAGTCGCCGGCGAGCGGCACCTCGGCCCGGAACGTCTCCCCCGCCGGCGTGCGGACCGTGAAGGACGAGCCGCCGGGCGTCATCTCGATGTCCTCGGCCGTCCAGTCGGCGTCGCCGCCGGTGGACGAGAACGTGCGCATCGGGATCAGCGGCTCGGACAACAGGCGCCGGCCGTGCTCGTCGTCGACGTTCACCAGCCCGAGCCGTGCCCGCTCCGGCGTGAACAGGCTGGCCTTCGCGTCGAAGTACTCCTCGACGTCGGCGTGGAAGTCGAGGTGGTCGCGGCCGAGGTTGGTGAACACCGCGACGTCGAACACGACGCCGTCGACGCGGCCCATCACCAGCGCGTGGCTCGACACCTCCATGGCACAGCCGCGCACGCCGCGCTCGCGCATGACCGCGAACAGCGCGTGCAGGTCGGGGGCCTCGGGCGTGGTGAGCGTGGTCTTGACGTCGACGCCGTCGATGCGGGTGCCGACCGTGCCCACGACGGCGGCCGGGACACCGGACGCCTGGAGCCCGGCCTCGGCCAGCCGGGTGGTCGTGGTCTTGCCCTGGGTGCCGGTGACCGCGACGAGGCGCAGGTCCTTCGCGGGGTCGCCGTACACGTGCGCCGCGAGCCTGCCGAGGACCTGACGGGGCCCGTCGACCACGACGACCGGGACGTCGAGGCCGGCGCAGAGGTCGGCGCCCGCGACGTCGGTCAGCACCGCGACGGCGCCGGCGTCGACGGCGGACGCGGCGTACGTCGCACCATGCGCCCGCGAGCCGGGCAGGGCCGCGTACACGTCACCGGGCCGGACCCGCGCCGAGCTGAGCGTGAGGCCGGTGACGGTCACCGCGGCAGGGTCCACGCCGTGCCCGCGCACCTCGACGACGCGGTCTCCCAGCCAGGCGGCCAGGGAGTCGAGGGGGGTGCGCAGGGGGTCACTGGGTCGCGTCGCGGTCACGAGCGGCGCGTCTGGCTGGTCCGGCACGTCGGCAGAGTACCCGCGCTCACCACTCCACCGGTCTGTCGGGTGCGGGCGCCCCGGTCGGCGGCACGGCGTACTTGCGCAGCAGGTAGGTCATGATCTTGCGGAACGCCGGACCGCCGATGGAGCCACCCCCACCGCCGTTCTTCGGGTCCTGGACGACGACGTAGACGAGGAACCTCGGGTCGTCGGCCGGGGCGAATCCCGCGAAGGACACGGTGAAGGTGCCGTCGTAGCAGCCGCAGTCCTCGCCCACACGTTGCGCGGTGCCCGTCTTGCCCGCGACGCGGTAGCCCTCGATCGCGGCCCCCGGAGCGGTGCCCTCCTCGGGGTCGGTGACCGCCTCCATCATCTCCGCGGTCAGCCGGGCGGCGCGGCTGCTGATCACGCGCCGGGACTCGCTGGTGGCGCTGCCGACGACCTCGCCCTGGGCGGTGGTCTGCTCGCCCTTGACCAGGCTCGGCTCGACGAGCACGCCGTCGTTGGCGACCGCGTTGACGGCGGCGGCCATCTGCAGCGCGTTGACCGAGACGCCCTGGCCGAAGGAGATCGTGTCCTGGTTGATCTGCGACCACGACTCCCACCAGGGCAGCAGACCGCGGGTCTCGCCGGGGATGCCGACGCCGGTCTTCTCCCCCAGCCCGAACTTCGACAGGTAGGAGTGGAGCTCCTTCGGCGAGAACTCGTCGGCCGCGAGCACGGTGCCGATGTTGGAGGACTTCGCGATGACGCCGGTCAGCGTGAGCCGGAGGCGCTCGTGGTCCCAGTAGTCGTGGATCGCACGGTCCTGGCGCTGGAGGCTGCGACGGCACCGTGATGCGGGTGTCGGGGGTGACCTTGCCCGCGTCGATCAGCGCCGCGGCGGTCAGCACCTTCTCCACCGACCCGGGCTCGTACACGTCGAACAGCGACCGCATGCCGAGGTCGGCCTCGGGCGAGAGCATCGGCTGGTTGGCGTCGAAGGTCGGGTGGTCGGCCAGCGCGAGGACCTCGCCGGTCCTGCTGTCGAGTACGACGGCCGCGCCGGACTCGCCCCGCGAGTCCTGGACCGCCTGACGCAGGACGCGCTGGGTGTACCACTGCACGTCGCGGTCGATGGTCAGGGCCAGGTCGGACCCGTCTTCGGGCTCCACCACGTTGTTCTCGCCGAGCGGCAGCCGCAGACCGGCGCCGGTCTCGTAGGTGGCCTGGCCGTCCTTGCCGGAGAGCAGGTGGTCGAAGGTCAGCTCCATGCCCTGGAGGGCCTCGCCCTCGGCGCCCATGAACCCGAGGATGTTCGCCGCGACGTCCTCCGCCGGATAGTTCCGCACCGGGTCGCGGCGGGTGTAGACGCCCCCGTAGCCCTGGTTCTCGATCACCTCGGCGGCGGTCCGGGCATCGGCTGCCGGCACGCGGCGGGCGAGGTACTGGAACTGGGTGTCGGGCTTGCGCAGCCGGTCGAGCATCTCGAAGTAGTCGACGTCGAGCCTCCGGGCGAGGATCTTGGCGATCTCCTGGGCGTTCGCGGCGGTGAGCGTCGGGTCCGCGACCAGCATCAGGCCGTCCGCGGACTCCGCGAGCGGCTCGCCGTTGCGGTCGAGGATCGCCCCCCTGGTGGCGGGCAGGGTGACGGTCTCGAGGCCCGCGGCCTCCGCGCGGGCGGCGTACGCGTTGGCGTCGACACCCTGGAGCTGGAAGAGCCGGGCCCCGAACACCGAGACCACCATGGCGATCAGGATGAAACCGACGCGCAGGCGCAGGAGCGAGGTTCCTCGCAGCGTGCGTCCGCGCTGGCTCACGGCGTGTTCCCCCTCGACTCCGCTCCGCGGTTCCCGTTGCTGTCATTTGTACGCTGCGCGGCGCCCCGGCCACGGGAGGCGTCGGCCGAACGTCCCGCCGTGTCGTGGCGGTCGGCGGCACGGGCGCGGCGTTCGGCGGCGCGCGCACGGCGGTCGGCGGCACGGGCCCGGCGGTCCGCAGCCCTGGCGCGGGCTCGGGCGTCGCGGGCGACGGCGGCGAGGTCCGCCTCGGGCGTCGCGGCGAGGTCCGCCTCGGGCATCGGGGCGACCACTACCTCCGGACGCGGCTTGGCCGGCGGCAACGGCGCGATCCGGATCGCGTTGCCTGGATCGGCGACCGCCGGTCGGCCGAGGACCTTGCCGTCGGACAGCCGGATGAAGGCGGGGCTGCTCGACGGCACCATTCCGAGCTTCTTGGCCCGGGCGGCCACGTGCTGGGGGTCGCGGAGCCGGTGCAGCTGCATGCGCAGCGACTCCTCCTTGCCCGCAAGGACGGCGGCCTTCTCCTCCATGGACGACGTCACGAACGACGCCTGCTGCATGTTGGTGTTGAACAGCAGGAGCCCGACCACGCCGCCGATGAGCAGCAGCGAGACGAGGGTGACGAACGGGACCCGCGGCGCTGCGGTCGCGCGGCGGGGCACGACGGTGAGGCGGGCCTTCTCGACCGCCGACTCCGCGATGCGCGGAACCCGGTTGCGTGGTTGGAAGAGAGGAGTGCTCATGCTGCGGCTCCGGTGCTGGGACGGACACGTTCAACGGCGCGCAGGCGCACCGAGGCTGCTCGGGGGTTCTCCGCGATCTCCTGCTCGGACGCCTTCTCTGCGCCGCGGGTCAGGAGTCGGAGGGCGGGCTCGTGGCCCTCGGGGATGAACGGCAGGTCGGGCGGGACGTCGAGCCGGGTCTGCGCGGCGAACGCCTGCTTCACCAGCCGGTCCTCCAGGGAGTGGTACGACATCACCACGACCCGGCCGCCGACACCGATCGCGTCGATGGCCGCCGGGATCGCGCGCTGGAGCACGGACAGCTCGTCGTTGACCTCGATGCGCAGGGCCTGGAAGGTGCGCTTCGCGGGGTGGCCGCCCGTACGACGGGCCGCGGCGGGGATCGAGTCACGGATGAGGTCGACCAGCCGGGCCGACCTGGTGAACGGCTCGCGCTGACGCTCCCGGACGATCGCCTCCGCGATCCGGCGGGCGAACCGCTCCTCGCCGTACCACTTCAGGATCCGCGCGAGCTCCTCGACGGAGTAGGTGTTGAGGACGTCGGCCGCGGTCTTGCCGGTCGTGTCGTTCATGCGCATGTCGAGCGGCGCGTCCTCGGCGTAGGCGAAGCCGCGTTCCCTCACGTCGAGCTGCATCGAGGAGACACCGAGATCGAAGAGGATCGCGTCGGCGTGCTCGATGCCGAGCCCGGCGAGCACATCGGGGATCTCGTCGTACACCGCGTGGGCGAAGGAGGTCCGGCCGGCGAAACGCTCGAGCCGCTCCCCCGCACGCTCCAGGGCGTGCGTGTCACGGTCCACACCGACCAGGTGTGCCTTCGGGCAGGCCTCGAGGACCGCCTCGCTGTGACCGCCGAGGCCGAGTGTGGCGTCGACGAAGACGGTCGCCTCCTTGTCGGGGCGGTCGAGGGCAGGGGTTACCAGAGCGACGACCCGGTCGAGCAGGACCGGGACGTGGCGGGGGGTCGTCATGTCCGGGCGCCTAGTCGACCAGCGAGAGGAAGAGCATCAGCGCTGCTGCCAGCCCCGATGACGCCGCGGCGGAGAAGGCGATGACCGCCATCCCGTCCCTGACCTCGTGACGAACCCGCCTGACGGGCTGACCGGACAGCTGTCCGGAGAACGTGAGACTCATGCTTTCGACCCCTCGAATGAATCCTGTCGCGCCGACCGTTTGGTAGGCGGGTGGTGCTATCCCGGATTCGCACGGCCTGGTCCCCGTCCGCTCGTCCCTGGGAAGTTGCCTTCTGGCACCGGGGAAGGTGCGCCAGATGGCAGGGAGAGCGGGCGTGGGCCGGGCCCGGCGACTCGTGTCGTCAGACGTTGCGTCACATGAGGCCTGGGAGCACCTCCTCGCTCTGGTCGGCGAAGGCCTGCTCCTGCTCGTCGGAGTAGGTCTGCCACGACGCGGCGTCCCAGATCTCGATCCGGTTCATCGCGCCGATGACGATGCAGTCCTTGGACAGGGAGGCGTACTCCCGAAGCATCGGCGGGATCGTGACCCGCCCCTGCTTGTCCGGCTTCTCGTCCGAAGCGCCGGCGAAGAACATGCGGACGTAGTCGCGAGCCGCCTTGTTGGTCAGCGGTGCGTCCTTGAGGCGGTCGGTGATCTTCCCGAACTCCTCCATGGACCACACATAGAGGCAGCGCTCCTGTCCCCGTGTGACCACTAGACCCTCCGACAGCTCGTCCCTGAACTTCGCCGGGAGGAAGAGGCGCCCCTTGTCGTCGAGCCTGGGCGTGTAGGTGCCGAAGAACATTCCGGCACCTCCCAGACGTTCGATCCAGGTCCCCGGTCCCCCGGTTTCCCCCTGAGGCTTCCCTCATCCTCCACTGCGCTCCACCATACTCCACTGTGCTCCACTTCAAACGTGAAACGCAAGAATCCCGCAACTTTTTCCCCATCGACCGTTGACGGCGCCTCGTTCGTGACGTAGCCGGTGCGCCGGGCGGGGTTCTCGAGGACAAAACCGCAGGTCAGCGGCCTGATGCTGGTGAGTACGACGCACGCCGGCCGCGCGCTGCGGAGGCCTCGCGGGGCGTGCGATGGGCACCGGGGAATCGCGTGGTGGAGCGATGTGGAGCGTCTGGTGGGGCGTGGTGGAGCGCCGCCGTGGTGCGCGGTGGAGCGGGGTCGTGGTGCGCGGTGGAGCGGGGTCGTGGTGCGACGGTCGGGGCGCAGCGCTCCCCCGCTCGCCGGAACCACGCAACTGAGCTGTTCCGGCGAGCAAACCGCGGCGCACCTCGCCGCGAACCACGCAGATGAACCGTCCCGGCGACCCGGCGCGCCGGCGCGACCCCGGCCCGGACGCCCAGCGCCGCCGTGGTGCGAAGTGGAGCGGGGTCGTGGTGCGACGGCTGGGGCGCCGGCGCTCCCCCGCTCGCCGGAACCACGCAACTGAGCTGTTCCGGCGAGCAAACGGCGCGCGCACCTCGCCCGAACCACGCAGATGAACCGTTCCGGCGACCCGGCAGCCGGCGCGACCCCGGCCCGGACGTCCAGCGCCGCCGTGGTGCGAAGTGGAGCGGGGTCGTGGTGGAGGCTCGTCGCCGGCCGCTCCCCCGCTCGCCGCAACCACGCAGATGAGCCGTTCCGGCGAGCAAACGGCCGCGCACCTCGCCCGAACCACGCAGATGAACCGTTCCGGCGAGCGGGCGGGGTGATCCAGGGACACTCCGGAGATCGGGCCAAGCCGGACGAACCATCACGATGCGGTGACGAAGCCCCGACCTGCGCGCGAAAGCCGGTGACAGGCATTTGAAGGATGGGGTTGTATTGACGGTGAGTTGGGCCACAGCAGGTCCCGGGGTGGGACCGCGCCCCGCGTCCTCCACGGGGAGCCGCGGCCGATTGGGAGGAACACCGTGAGCACAGTGTCTGGTGACGTCGACTTCGGAAGCGGGACGAACTCCGCCGACCTCGACACCCTCGCGAAGGTGACCGGCCGCATCCGGAGCAGCATCGAGAAGGTCATCGAGGGCAAGCCCGAGGTCGCGCGCGCCGCGCTCGTCGTCCTGCTCGCCGAGGGCCACCTGCTCATCGAGGACGTGCCCGGCGTCGGCAAGACGATGCTGAGCAAGACTCTGGCCCGCTCCATCGACTGCACGGTCCGGCGGATCCAGTTCACCCCCGACCTGCTGCCCTCCGACGTGACCGGCGTGTCGGTCTTCAACCAGGACACGAGGGCGTTCGAGTTCCGGCCCGGCGGCATCTTCGCGAACATCGTCGTCGGGGACGAGATCAACCGCGCCTCGCCGAAGACCCAGTCGGCGCTGCTGGAGTGCATGGAGGAGCGTCAGGTCACGGTGGACGGTACGACGTACCACCTCGACCAGCCGTTCATGGTGATCGCGACCCAGAACCCGATCGAGATGGAGGGCACCTACGCTCTGCCCGAGGCGCAGCGCGACCGGTTCATGGCGCGGGTGTCGATGGGCTACCCCCTCGAGGCCGCCGAGATCGCGATGCTCGACTCGCACACCCGCCGCAGCCCCCTCGAGGACCTCGAGCCGGTCACGGACTCGGCCGAGATCCGCAAGCTGATCGACATCGTCAACAACGTGTTCGTCGCCGAGCCGGTGCAGAGGTACGCCGTCGCGATCACGACCGCGACCCGCCGCTCCCCCGAGCTCGTCCTCGGCGCCTCGCCGCGGGCCACCCTTCACCTCGTGCGCGCCGCCAAGGCGTCGGCCGCGATGGACGGCCGCGACTACGTGATCCCCGACGACGTGCTCGGCCTCGCCACCCAGGTCCTCGCCCACCGCCTGCTGCCGACCGTCGAGGCGTCGATGACCGGCCGCACCACCGAAGCGGCGCTCGGCCAGATCCTCGCCGGCGTCCCGATGCCGGAGAGTCGTCGGCGCGGCTAGGAGCCAGGCATGCGTGAGGCACTCTCCGCGATGACCACCCGCGGCCGCGCCTTCGTCGCCGCCGGGATCACCGCGCTGGCCTGTGCGGTCGTGCTCGGCCAGGACGACCTGGTGCGGGTCGGGACGCTGCTGCTGATGCTGCCGCTGGTCACCGCGTTCGTCGTCGGTCGCAGCAGGTACCGGCTGGGCCTGGTCCGCTCGGTCAGCCCCCTCCAGGTCGCAGCCGGGAGCGAGGCCCGCGTCCAGCTCGACCTCACCAACGACGGCAAGGTGCCGACCGGGCTGCTGCTGCTCGAGGACCAGCTCCCCTACGTGCTCGGCACCCGGCCCCGCTTCGTCGTGGACCGGATGGGCCCGGGACGCAAGCGGTCCGTCGGGTACGTCGTACGCTCCGACGTCCGAGGCCGCTACACGATCGGCCCCCTCGCCGTACGCCTGAGCGACCCGTTCGGGCTCATCGAGCTCAACCGCACCTTCACCTCCACCACCTCGTTGGTCGTCGTGCCGCGGGTGGTCCCCCTCCCCGCGATCCCGCTCTCCGGCGCCTGGACGGGCTCGGGCGACAACCGGCCCCGGGCGTTCGCCAGCGGTAGCGCCGAGGACGTGACCGTCCGCGAGTACCGTCGCGGCGACGACCTCCGCCGGGTGCACTGGCGCAGCAGCGCCCACGTCGGCGAGCTGATGGTCCGCCGCGAGGAGCAGCCCTGGCAGTCCCGGGCCACCCTCTTCCTCGACAACCGCCACCTCGCCCACCGCGGCCGCGGCGCCGCCTCCTCCCTCGAGCACGCGGTCTCCGCGGCCGCGTCGGTCGCGGTGCACCTCGTGCAGCGCGGGTTCGTCGTCCGCCTGGTGACCGCCGACGGCGACGAGCAGGGCGGGTCCTGGCACGAGCGGGGCGGCACCGCCGGCGAGACCGCACCGCTGCTCGAGTCGCTGGCGGTCGTGACCCCGGCCGAACGCCCCGACATCGACACCCGTTGGCTCCAGGACCCGGGCCACTCCGGTCTCCTGGTCGCCGTCGTGGGTGCGCTCGAGCGACCACGACAAGGCGGCGTTCTCGCGGATGCGGCACACGGCCGCCACCGCCATGGCCATCGCCCTCGACGTCGGCGCCTGGGTGGGCGAGCAACGACCCGTCGACGCCGGCGAGCACAGCTCCGCCACCCTCCTGCGCGCGCAGGGCTGGCAGAGCGTCGGCGCCGGCCCCGCCGCGCCGTTGTCCGCCGTCTGGCAGGAGCTCGGCCTCTCGACCGGGCTCGCCGGGCGCCGGGCGGCAGGCAGCATCCAGACCAGGACCGTGCGATGAGGCGCCCCCACGTCGAGTGGCCGGGCTCGGTGCTCCCCTCGCTGCTCGCCGCGTTCACCACCTGGGTCGCGCTGTGGGCCTGGCGTGGCTTCGTCGCCGACCCGAGCGGCTACCTCGACCCCGCTCTCGCCTCCGTGCTCCTCGTCGCGGTGACCGGCGTCGCGCTGCGCGCCTTCCGCGTGCCGAGCGTGCTGGTCGTCCTCGTCCAGGTCGCCGTCGTGACCCTGTGGCTCACCCACCTGTGGGCACCCGAAGAGGCACTCGGCGGCTGGCTGCCCACCGCCGCCTCGCTGGAGGCCTGCCTGTCGCTGCTGGGCCAGGGCGCCGCCGCCGCCCAGAACTACGCCGCCCCCGTGCCCACCAACGTGCCGCAGATCTACTCGGTGCTGGTGGCCACCGGGACGGTGGTGGCGCTGCTCGTCGACTTCCTGGCCAACGGCCTGCGGCGGGTGCCCGTCGCCGGACTGCCGCTGCTCGCCGTCTACACCGCGCCGGTCTCGATCCTCGACGAGGGCGTCGCCTGGTGGGTGTTCGCGGCCGGGGCGGCCGGCTTCCTGGCCATGATCGCCACCGACGAGGGCCATCGGCTCGAGCAGTGGGGTCGCCAGGTCCCGCGGCGCGGCGCGGTCGTCGACACCACCGGCGGCGTCGTCGCCAGTACGTCGCTGCGCGGATCGGCCCGCCGGATCGGGCTCACCGCCACTGCGCTCGCCGTCGTGTCCCCTCTCGTGATCCCGACGTTCAGCGGCAACTTCCTGCCCGGCAACGGCCCGGGCGGCGACGGAGGCGGCGACGCGGTCTCGATCTCGAACCCGCTGGTGAACCTGCGACGCGACCTCGTCCGCGGCAAGGACGTCGACCTGCTGCGGATCCGGACCGACAACGCCGATCCGACCTACCTGCGGATCTCGGTGCTCGACACGTTCACCGGCCTCGCCTGGAAGCCGTCGGACCGCGAGATCCCGCCGGAGCAGCGGGCCGACGGGCTGCTCCCCCGGCCGCCGGGCCTCGACTCGGTCGTCCCCCGCCGCCAGGTCGACTACGAGATCAGCATCGAGGAGGCCTTCGACTCGAC
Organism: uncultured Actinomycetota bacterium; assembly: GCA_963700365.1. GTDB lineage: Bacteria > Actinomycetota > Actinomycetes > Propionibacteriales > Nocardioidaceae > Nocardioides_C. Next base: position 517,722 of record CAVOXG010000002.1, read on the forward strand.
GTGGCTGCCCGCGCCGTACCCGGCGACCTCGATCGACGTACCCGGGGACTGGCGCTACGACGAGGACACCCTCGACTTCATCAGTGCCGTCGACGGCCAGGACACGGCGGGGCTGGAGTACACGCTCTCCGCGCTCGAGCCGGACTTCGACGGTGCCGAGCTGGTCGACGCGGGCCCGGCACCGGAGTCGATCTTCACCCCCTACACCGAGCTGCCGGACGACATGCCCGACACGGTCGCGACCCTGGCGCGCAGGGAGACGCAGGGCCTGACCAGCAGGTACGAGAAGGCGGTGCGCCTGCAGGACTGGTTCCGCAGCGACGGCGGCTTCACGTACTCCCTGGATCCCGCCCCCGGCACCGGCACCGACGACCTCGAGGCGTTCCTGGAGGAGCGGGTCGGGTACTGCGAGCAGTTCGCCGCGTCGATGGCGCTCATGGGCCGCACGCTCGGCATCCCGTCCCGTGTCGCGGTGGGCTTCCTCGAGCCCGTCAAGGACGGTGACGAGTACGTCTACAGCGCGTGGGACCTGCACGCCTGGCCGGAGATGTACTTCGAGGGAGCCGGTTGGGTCCGCTTCGAGCCCACGCCCAACGACCGGGCTCCCAGCGTGCCCGGCTACACGACCGGCAACTTCCAGGCCCCCGAGCCCGCCGATCTGCCGAGCAGCGCCGCCCCGAGCGCCAACCCCAACAACCCCAACGAGGAACGGCTCCGCGGCGACGCGGTGGCCGGCGCCTCCGACGAGCAGGGCGGCGGGGGTGGCGGCGTCGGCCGGCGCCTCCCGCTGGTCCTGGTGCTCGTCGCCCTGCTGTTCGTCCCCTGGCTCGCCCGGACCGCGGTGCGCCGTCGGCGCTGGGCGCTGGCGACGACTCCCCGTGAGGCCGCCGAGGCCGGCTGGCGCGAGCTGCGCGACGTGAACCTCGACCTGCGCCTGCCGTGGGACGACTCCGTGACCCTGCGCACCCGCGCGCGGGGTGTAGCCACGGCGTTCGGGCGGACCGGCGAGCAGCAGCGGGAGGGGTTCGTCCGCGGCGGGGTCCGCGGGGCCGACGCGAACCCCGAGGCGGCCGTGGCGCTGGACCGTCTCGTCACCGACGTCGAGCGGGCGCGGTACTCCCGCGGGACCGACAACGAGCGGGGCCGCACGCCCGAGGCGGTCCGCGCCGACGTGGAGACCTGCGCCGAGGCGCTGAAGGCGGGCACGGTCAAGAAGCGGCGACGTGCCGCGGTGTGGCTGCCCGCCTCGCTGGTGCGCAACGGCGCGTGGCGCTCGGTGCTGCCGGGCAGCGCTCCGAAGGAGGTCGCGCTCCCCGAGGGCGGTGTGGACCGGGCCGTCTGACAGACGTCAGCGGCCATGGCCCGAAGGCCGACGGCCGCTGTGCGGGGACGGGTGCGCGGCGTTTACGCGCGCGCAGTCAACGAACCCGAGCCCGGCGAGCGTTGCGTTCAGAAGCCGTTGGAGCCGCGGCGACGACGCCACCGCTCCTCGAAGCGCTGCATCATCGACTGGTTGCTCTGTCGCGGCCGCGACGAGCGCTTCTTCGACTTCTTCCCGCCCTCGACGACGCTGAGACCGAAGCCCGCGGGCGGCGAGTCGACCCCTCCGGCGGGCGCCTCCGGCGCGGGGGCACCCTGGCTTCGCCAGTAGGTCAGGGCCACCACGGCCGAGCCCAGCATCACCACGAATCCGATGACGCCGACCAGGGTGTTGCTCATCACGGCACCGGTCATGAGCACGACGACACCGATGACGAAGACGCCTGCCGCGACCAAGGACCGACGACGGGCATCACGGCGTCGGGCGGTCCCGCGGAGAGCCGACACGAACTTCGGGTCCTCGGCGACGAGGGCACGCTCCATCTGCTCGAGCAGACGCAGCTCTTCTTCGGAGAGCGGCACGATTTCCTCCCGCTGACGATGACCTACCTGCAAGTCTAGGCAGGCATCAGTGCAACCGGTAGGCGACCTCGGAAAATTTCGATGGCCATGACCGGTGCGTCCGTGAAAGGGTGCCGAATACACCCCATCGGGGGGCGTGTGACGGGGGCCAATATCCTGTCCCGAGCCTCTGGGGCCATCACCGGAGGGGCACGGAGGACACGGATGACCCACGCACCCATCGCCCGCATGTTGGGCTCGACGCTGACCGCCTTCATGCTGGGCCTCGGGCTCACCGCGGTGAGCGCCGCCCCGGCCCAGGCGGGCCCCGACATGACGAAGCCGTTCACCCGTGAGCCCGTGCAACGCGGCGACGTGGACGCCGACCAGTACAACATCGAGCACGTCTACGAGGTGCAGATCAGGCTCCGCCGGCTCGGCTTCCTGAAGGCCAGCCCCAACGGCTCGTTCGGGCCGCAGACCGAGCAGGCGGTCAAGGACTTCCAGCGCGCCCGTCGCCTGCGCGTGACGGGCCGGGTCGACGCGAAGACCTGGCGCCCCCTGATCCGTCGCAGCACCTTCGGACAGAAGAGCGTGCCCGACAAGTGCGAGAACCCGGGGTGGCACGTCTGCTACGACCGCAAGCGGCACCAGGCGAGCCTCTACCACGACGGCCGGCTCCACAACTCGTGGCTCGTCCGCGGCGGCAGCTACGACGCGCAGACCCGCGTGGGCAACTTCGAGGTGCAGTGGCGCAGCGAGAAGCACCGCAGCCGCACGCTACGACGACGCCCCGATGCCGTACTCCCAGTTCTTCTCCGGCGGCCAGGCCCTGCACGGGTCGCGCAACATGATGAACCCCTACGTCGGCCACAGCCACGGCTGCGTGAACTTCTGGGTCGAGGACGCCCGGCAGCTGTGGAACCTCACCTCCGACAAGCGGCTGTTCGTCCACGTCTACGGCGCCTGGGACTGACCACCGCCACGGCCGCCCGGCTGCCCGTCGTACGACGACCACCGGCACGCCGTACGACGGTCGCGGGAGCCGACCTCAGATCGCGTCGATCGCGGACAGCTTGGTGCGCAGCACCATCGTCGCGCGGCTGTGCAGCTGGGAGACCCGGGACTCCGAGACGCCGAGCACCCGGCCGATCTCCGACAGCGTGAGCCCCTCGAAGTAGTAGAGCGCGATGAGGATCTGGTCGCGCTCGGGCAGCTCGCCCACGACCCGGAGCAGCGCGGCCTTGGCCTGGTCGTCCTCGATCTCGTGGGTGGCCGCGGCCGAGAGGTCGTCAGCGAGCTCGAGATCCTCGAGGGTGCCGACGCTCGTGAAGGAGACCTTGGCGTACAGATCGCGCAGCGCCGGCACCGAGATGTCGAGCTCGTCGGCGAGCTCGGGGTCGTCGGGGATCCGGCCCAGCCTCGCCTCGAGCACGCGCTGGGCCTGCTCCACCTGGCGGACCTTCTCCCGGACCGACCGCGGCACCCAGTCCAGCGCACGCAGCGCGTCGACCATGGCCCCCCGGATCCGGGGCACGGCGAAGGTCTGGAAGGTCAGCCCGCGGGCCGGGTCGAACCGGTCGATCGCCTCCATCAGGCCGATGATCCCGTCGGAGACCAGGTCGGCGTAGTCGACGCTGTCGGGCAGCCTCGTGCGCAGGCGGCCGGCGACGTACTTCACCAGCGGGGAGTACTGCATCACCAGCCGGTTGCGGCGCTCGATGGTCGGCTCGGCGCGGTACCGCGTCCACAGCTCGTCGACGCTCGACTCGGTCACGTCCGGTCCCCCCTGAGCGCCGTGAGCGCGCTGGACGGGTCCTCGCGGTAGCGCTCGATCAGCTCGCCGGTGGCCTCGTCGATGCGCTGGTGGAGCGCGGTGCGGTAGGACGTCAGCTGCCGCTCCGCTGTGCGCAGCACGTCGACGGCGTCGGCGATGGCCTCGGCGTCCCCGGGGTCGACCTCGCTCACCCACATCTCCTCGAGGACCGGCAGCTCCGGGAGCGGCTCGGCGGCGCGGACCCTGACCAGGGCCGTGCGGGTGCGCCCGGCTCCGGTGTCGCCGAGGACCCGGGCGAGCGTCTCCAGGCTGAGCGGGCCCTCGTTGGAGGACTCGGCAGCCAGCACGTCGAGACGTGCGTGCACGAGGCGGCGCCAGTAGGAGACCCGGTCCTCCTCGTCGGCGAGCTTGCGGCGGTAGGCGCGAAGCTGCGGAGAGGCTCAGGTCGCGGAGCTCCACCGGGGGTGGGTCGACCAGGCGGGACACGGAGCGGCCACCGTGCCCGAGGCCCGGCTCACTGGTGCTCATGGTCCCCCTTGGACGGACGGCCGAAGACGGCTGCTCCCCGATGCTGCCACCCTTCGTCGGTGCGGCGCAGCCGTTGCCCGACTCGACCCGTGAAAACCGAGAGAGAAAAGCAGCACGGTCGGCTCAAGTTTCCCCACCGGGACTCCGATGATCTCGATGACTGCCTCCAGCGGGCGTCTTCGTCACTGGGAGGGACGAAGTCTGTCCGCGTAGTCAGGTAGTACCCAGACGCCCACGCAGCCATCCCCCCGGCTGCTCGGCCGGCTGCGACACATCCCCCCGTGTCGACGCCCCTCGCGAGCCCTCGGCCAGCCCACGGCCGGGGGCTCGCCCTCTCCCGGTTCGGAAGCCCCTTCTACGCCCGTTCGTCGTAGACGTGGACGCTCTTGTGCGGCGAGAGCTTGGCCTGGTACATCGCCCGGTCGGCCAGCCGCAGCAGCTCGGAGACGGGGTACGGCGGCGAGAGCGCGATCCCGACGGAGGCGCGGACGATGAACGTCCGTCCGTCCACCTCGACCGGGGTCTCGAGGCTCTTCTGGATCCGGGAGGCCACCTGCCCGGCGCTGTCGCCGTCGGCGTCCTCGCAGATGACGGCGAACTCGTCGCCGCCGAACCTCGCGACGGTGTCGCTGGCCCGCACCGACTCGGCCACCCGGTGCGCCACCTCGGCGAGGAGCCGGTCTCCGAGCTCGTGGCCGTGGGCGTCGTTGACCTGCTTGAAGTCGTCGAGGTCGAGGAAGAGGACCGCGATGCCGCGTCGAACCGGACCGCTCGTGGCGGGTCTCGGCCGTGGCCAGCCGGTCGGTGAACAGGAAGCGGTTCGGCAGGCCGGTGAGGGGATCGTGCAGCGCCTGGTGCCGGAGCTGGGCCTCGGCGGAGCGCTCCTCGGTGACGTCGGAGATCATCGCGAGGGAGCCGAGCAGCGTCCCGTCGTCGGCGCACAGCGCGCTCGTGGACACCGAGAGCACTCGCGTGTCACCGCGGGGGTGCCGGTAGCGGAAGTCGAAACGGTCCGGGCCCTCGGTCGGTGGGCGCTCGACGAGGCGCCGGGCGGCCGAGCCCGCCTGCTCCGCGGAGAACATGTTGTCGTAGCTGAGCGCGTACACCTGGTCGAGAGTCATGTCGAGGATCTCGGTGAGCCGGTCGTTGGCGAAGAGGATCTCCCCGTCGAGCGAGACCGCGATGATGCCCTCCTGAGCGGTCTGGGCGATCGCGCGGTAGCGGGCCTCGGACTCGGCGAGCGCCTGCTGGGCCTCGACCTCGGCCGAGATGTCGCGAAGGTTGACGACCACGCCAGCCGATGTCCGGGTCGTCGACGCAGTTGGTGACCGTCGCGTCGAACCAGCGCCACCCGCCACCGGTCTCGCGGAGCCGCAGGGCGAAGCGCGCACGCGCTCCCGGCACCGTGCGCACCCGGCGCCTCAGGTCGACGGACCGGGCCAGGTCGTCGGGGTGGACCACCTCCTCGCCCAGCATGTTGAGCAGGTCGTCGGGCTCGTAGCCCAGGATCTGCGCGGTCGACGGGGTGAGGTAGAGGATGCGCCCCTCCGCGTCGGCCACGACGGTGGCGTCGGAGGACTCCCGGTTGAGTCCCCGGAAGAAGGCCTCCTGGCTGGCCAGGCGGCGCTGCGCCTCACGCAGCTCGGTGAGGTCGCGGGCGAAGGCGGCGAACTCGTAGGCGCGGCCGTTCTCGTCGCGCACCGCGGTGATGTCGATCTGCAGCGGGACACGCGACCCGTCCTTGCGCAGCCCCGAGGTCGCGTAGGTCGCCGCGCGCAGCTCACCTCGGCGCAGCCTGTCGAGCTGGTCGCGCACCTGGTCGGGGTCGCTCGGGTGGATGATCTCGGTGGCATCACGGCCCAGCAGCTCCTCGCGGGCCCAGCCCAGCAGGTCACAGCCCGCGTCGTTGACCTCCACGAACCTGCCCTCGATGTCGAGCAGCGCCTGCGGCCTGGCCGACTGGTCGAACCGGGCCCGGGACCGGGCCAGGGCCTCGGCGAGCTCGCGCTGCAGCCGCAGCTCCTCGGTGACGTCCCGGAGCATCATGTTGGTGCCGAGGGGGTGGCCCTGCCCGTCGCGGCGGACTCCGGGCGTGGCCGAGATGTCGAAGACCTGCCCGTCGCGACGGAGCCCTTGGGCCAGGAAGGGCGCGGTCTGCTCGCCGCTGAGGATGCGGGAACGGATCTCGAGGATGCGGTCGTGGGCGCCAGGTGGGACCAGGACGGTGAAGGGCCGGCCGAGCAGCTCGTCGCGCGACCAGCCGAACATCGACTCGGCCACGGGGTTGACCCAGGTGATCCGGCCCTGCAGGTCCGAGGCGACCACACCCGTCGGCGAGCTCATGGCGATGCTGCCGAACATCTCGGCCTGCTCCGCCAGCGACATCCCCGGCACGGGCACCCACGGCGGGTCGACGTGCTCGTGGTCCTCGCGTGCATCCATGCAGCGGTCCCTTCCCCCGACGGCTTCGGCGCCTAGGCGCGTCCCCCTCCGAGGAGGGTAGCCGGTCTCACCGCCGCCGTCCCGAACCGTGAGGTGGCGCGGTCCACGGCACGGTCCGCGTCGGACCAGCCGTGCTCGCGCTCTCCGAGGACGAGCTGGTGGTGGACCCCGGCACGTGGCACCAGCCCCTCGACGCGGACCCCGACCAGGCGGACCCGTGCTCGTTGCAGGCCCAGCGCGGCGAACAGGTCGCCCGCGGTGCGGTACACCTCCTGGGTCACGTCGGTGGCCTCGGGCAGGGTCTTCGACCGCGTGATCGTGGTGAAGTCGGCGAACCGGACCCGCAGCGTCACGGTGCGGCCGGCCACCTTCGCGGTCCGCATCCGGGCGGTCACCTTCGCGGAGAGCCGGAGCAGCTCGCGCCGGATCACCTCGTGGTCGTCGGTGTCGCGGCCGAACGTCTCGTCGGCCCCCATGCTCTTGTCGGGCTCGTCGGGTCCCCGGCGGGCAGTCACCAGCCGCCGGTCCCTGCCCCAGGCGAGCTGGTGCAGCTGGGTCCCGAGCGCCGTGCCCACCGCGCGCTGGAGGGTGGCCAGCGGGGTGTGCGCGATGTCGCCCACGGTCATCAGCCCGAGCCGGTGCAGCATCGCGGCGGTCTTCTCCCCCACTCCCCACAGCTCCCCGACGTCGAGCGGGTGGAGGAAGGTGGTCACCGACCCCGGGGGTACGACGCACACGCCGTCGGGCTTGGCACGGCGGCTCGCCATCTTCGCGACGGCCACGGTCCCGGCCAGCCCGACCGAGCAGGTGATGCCCTGCTCGTCGAAGATCCGGGCCCGCAGGTGCTCGGCGATGTCGTAGGGGCTGCCCATCCGGCGGGCGGCCCCGGACACGTCGAGAAACGCCTCGTCGAGAGAGACCGCCTCGACCAGCGGGGTGACCTGCCGGAAGGTCTCCATGACCGCCGAGGACACCTGGCTGTAGGTCTCGAAGTCGGGTCGGAGGACCACGGCCTGCGGGCACAGCCGGCGGGCGCGGGTGCCCGGCATGGCCGAGCGGACGCCGTACTCCCGGGCGAGGTAGTTCGCCGACAGCACCACCCCGCGGTGGCCGCCGCCCACGATCACCGGGACCGACTGCAGGTCAGGGCGGTCGCGGGTCGCCACCGAGGCGTAGAAGGCGTCCATGTCGACGTGCAGGATCGGGCAGTCCCACGACGCGGCGGCGAGGGCCCGGGAGTCCGGGCGCGCACTCATGACCCCCACCGCCGTTCCGACCGAGTATCGGCAGGGAAAGCGTGACCCACCGATGCCGGAGGGAGCAGGAAGGTCAGCGGCGCGTGGCGAGGACGTGCAGCTGGGTGCCCAGAGGGAGGTACTCGGCGCGGTCCGCCACCGCGCGCTCCAGCTCGACGAGCGCGGCGGCGGCACCGGGCTCGAGGTCCACCAGCGAGCTCGGGACGTGGTCGACGAAGACCCGGATCGCGTGCATGGCCGTCGTGTCGAAGCCGCTGGCGTCCAGGAGTGCGGCCACCTCGACCGGGGTGTACCGGCGGGCGCTCCCGGCCGCGGCGGGGTCGTCGAGCAGCAGCCTGGCCTGGTTGAAGTGCCCCGCCATGGCGCGGGCCACGACAGCGGCGTGACGCTGCGCGACCAGGAGGCTGAGCACGCCGCCGGGACGAAGCACACCGGCCAGGGTGCCCAGCGCGGCCGTCGGGTCGTCGACGATCTCGAGGACGCCGTGGCAGAGCACGACGTCGACACTGCCGGCGTCGACCAGCTCGGGAAGGGAGTCCAGGTCGCCCTGGCGGGCGGTGACCAGGTCTGCGACCCCGCTCTCCTCGGCGCGACGGCCCAGGGTCGCCAGCGCGTCGGGGCTGGGGTCGATGACGGTGACCCGGTGCCCGAGCTCGGCCACCCGGACCGCGAACCCGCCGGTGCCGCCGCCGATGTCGATGACCGTCGCCCCCTCCGCGGCACCTGCGGCGCCGGGACCGGCCAGCACCTCCTGCAGGGCCTCCCAGACGACCGCGGTCCGAGCCGCTTCGCGCCCGTGGGCCCGGGGCGGGGTGTTCTGTCCTGGCATGGTGCCCACCCTAGTGAGAGCACACCCGTCGTGGTCATCCGGCACTCCCGGGGCTGCTGTGCCACAGCTTGCGGGGTGCGCTCTTGGCGTCCTCGCCCGCGGGCTTGATGTCGGCGTACGGCGACAGCTTGAACCCGCTCGAGTGCACCAGCACCCGGCGCCGGCCCATCCCGCCCGCGGTGCCCGCACCCTGCTGGCGGGCAGCCGGCGGATCCGCCATGACCGGCCGCGTGGACCGGCTCTCGGCCGCTCCGGACACGGCCTCCTCGCCGACCGAGCCGACCCCGGCGAACCCCTCGGGGACCTCGGCCATGAACGCCCGCACCGCGTCGATCCCCTCCTCCGTCCAGATCCGGTGGAGGGTGGGCAGCTCCCAGCACCCGGTGGCCCGCAGGGAGACGCCGCGGGGTCCGGTACGACGCAGCACCCCTCGGACGACGAGCAGCCAGGAGTGGAACACCGTCGCGGCGTAAGGGCCCTGGGCGTCCTCGAAGAACGTGGCGTCGACCGGACCGGTGGCGTCGTCGAGGGTCACGAAGATGACCCGGCGTCCCGACCTGATCGGTGGGGTCTGGGTGGCGACCTTCACCCCGCCGACGAGGAGCTCGGACCGGCTCCGCCGGCGCAGCAGGTCGCGGGACCGGGTCGCGCCGAGCTCCTCGAGGAGGGGGACGTAGAAGTCCACGACGTGGCGGCTCACGTCGAGCCCGAGGATCTCGAGCTCGGCGCGGACGCGCTCGGAGTCGTTCATCTCGGGCAGGCCGCTGGCCTCCTCGGCGGTGTCACCGAGGTCGAGGGCGAGCTGGACCGAGGTCACCGGGCGCGGTGCCGGGGTCGCCCTCGACTGCCGGGACGCCTTCTCCCACACCCCGGGTGCCGCGGCCTCGCGTCGCCGGGGGTCGCTGCTGTTGCGGCCGGCCGCCTCGGCGGCCCGCGCCTCGGCAGGAGAGGCCGACCCGCCGACCCTGCCGGGCCCGCCGAACGGTCCGCGCCCGCGCGGCGGCCTGCGGACAGGGCCGACAGCCCCCGCCCGCGACCCCGGCTCGCCCGCTCGGCCGCCCGGGTCTGCCGGTCGAGGTCGGCCACCTGGAGCAGCAGGTCGCGGCGGGTGACCTTGGCGCGGCGGCGCACACCGAGCGCTGAGCCGATGCCGTAGACGGAGTCGAACCCGCCGGCGAGCACGAGCCTCTCCGCCACCGGCCGGGACACCCGCGCGCGGTGCCAGAAGTCGGTGAGCGAGTGGTAGGGACGGGCGGCGATGATCCGCTCCACCTCGCCCTCGTTGATTCCCTTGACCTCCGACAGCGCGAGCCGAATCCCATAGGCGCGGCCGTCGGGCAGGCCCGGCGCCGGCGCCTGGCGGGGGGCCTGGCCAGCGCCTCCGGTGGAGGTCGTCGTACATGCCACCGCTCGACGACGTACTCCTTCTCCGACGCGTTCACGTCGAGGCCGAGCACCGCGATGCCGAACTGGCGGGCGTCGTCGAGGATCAGCCGCTTGGGGTACATCCCCGGGTCGTGGGTGAGGACGCCGGCGAGGAAGTGCGCCGGGTAGTGCGCCTTGAGCCAGGAGGACTGGTACGTCGGGAGCGCGAACGCGGCCGCGTGGGCCTTGCAGAAGCCGAACGACGCGAACGCCTCGAGCACCTTCCAGACCTGCTCGGTGAGGCGCTGGGAGTACCCGCGGCCGAGTGCGCGCGGGAAGAACCACAGCTTGGTCTGGGCCATCCCCTCGACGTCGCCGAGCGCGCGCCTGGCCTCGTCGGCCTCGGCGAGGGTGCAGCCGGTGAGCTGGGCGATCATCTCGATGACCTGCTCGTGGAAGACCACCACGCCCGAGGTCTGCTCGAGGATCGGGCGGAGGTCCTCGTGGAGGTAGGCCGGCATCGACCAGCCCTGGCGGGCGTTGAGGTACGGCGTGATCATGTCGCTCTTGACCGGCCCGGGCCGGAACAGCGAGATGTCGGTGATGATCTCCTCGAAGGTGGTGATCCCCGACCGGCCGACGAGCTCGCGCTGGCCGGGCGACTCGATCTGGAAGCAGCCGAGCGTCTTGGCCCGGCCGATCAGCTCGAAGGTGGCCGGGTCGTCGAGCGGCACCTGCTCCTCGTCGTCGATGTCCACCTCGACCCCGTCGACGCGCTCGATCTCACGCAGGGCGTGGGCCATCGCCGACTGCATCCGGATGCCGAGCACGTCGAGCTTGAGCAGGCCGAGGTCCTCGACGTCGTCCTTGTCGAACTGGCTCATCGGGAAGCCGGCGTAGCTGGCCTCCACCGGGGTCCGGTCGAGCAGGGTGGCGTCGGAGAGCAGCACGCCGCAGGGGTGGACGGCGATGTGCCGGGGCAGGCCGTCGAGCTTCTCCACCAGCCGGAACATCAGGTCCAGCCGTTCCTCGCCGAGCCCCGAGGCGCGCAGCTCGGGGAGCTCGCGCAGTGCGGCCCGGGCGTCGCGGGCGCGGATGTGCGGGAACGCCTTGGCCATCGCGTCGACCTCGCCGGCCGGCATGCCCAGGGCGGCGCCGACGTCGCGCACGGCGTGCCGGACCCGGTAGGTGTCCATCATCGACACGGCCACGCACCGCTCGCCGCCGTAGCGGTCGAGGATCTTCTCGTACACGTCCAGCCGCCGCGCGGACTCCACGTCGATGTCGATGTCGGGCAGCGCCTGCCGCAGCGGGGAGAGGAACCGCTCCATCAGCAGGCCGTGGCGCAGCGGGTCGACCCCGGAGACGCCGAGCAGGTAGTTCACGAGGCTGCCCGCACCGGACCCGCGGGCCGCGGACCGGACGCCCATCTCCTTGATCAGGTCGGTGACGTCGGCGACGGTGAGGAAGTAGGAGGCGTAGCCGAGCTGCTCGATGATCTGCAGCTCGTCGTCGAGCCGCTTCCAGATCCGCTGCCGCGGGGCGTTGCCGTAGCGGCGGGCGATCCCGGCCTCGCACCGGGCGCGCAGCATCGACTCCGCCTCGGCCGCGGACGCCCCGAACTCGGGGAAGTGCACCTCGCCGAGACCGAGGTCGCTGCGCGGGTCGACCACGCACCGGTCGGCCACCGCGCGGGTCCGGGCCAGGAGCTCGCGGGCCGCGCGGGTGCTGTCGCCGACCCCGGAGAACCGGCAGATCTCCTCGGCCACCTCGGCCATCTCCTTGCCGGACTTCAAGAAGCCCTCGGCGTTGCCGCGGTCGACGTGCCGCAGGTCGAGCGGGACGAGCCGCCGGGCCGCGTCGAGCACGTCGATCGTCGGGGCGTCACCGCGGTCGGCGTACCGGACGGCGTTCGTGAGCACCGCGCCGAGGCGCTCGGACCGGGAGATCCCCAGCATCCGCGCGGCGTGGGGCGAGGAACCGGGGCCGTGCCCGGGCAGCCGGTGGGAGACCACCTCGACCAGCAGCGAGGAACGGTCCACCACCTCGAGCCAGGGCCGCAGCACCGCCCGGGCGAGGTCGTCACGACGCAGGGTCGCGGCCCGGCCGAGCTCGGACCCGGGGCCGAGCAGCACCAGCACGTCGGAGCCGCCGGAGAGGCCGCCGAGGTGCTCGGCGACCAGGTCGAGCGTGGTGACCGGGCTCCCGCGCTCCCCCGCCAGGTGGGTCGCCGAGACCAGCCGGCACACGGCGGCCCACCCCTGCTTGCTGCCGGCCAGGAACGTCGCCCGCGGCAGCCGGAGGTCGCGGAAGCTGCCGCCCCGCACCGGCGTCCGCGGCGCCGAGCCCCGGGCGCCCCCTGATGCGCCCGCTGACGCACCGCGCCGGGAGCCGGGGCTCGCGACGTCGTCGTGGGCGAGGGCCTCGGGCAGCGCGCCGGTGGGCGCGACGGCGAGGTCGACGCCGAGCACCGGCCGGACCCCCGCCTGCATGCACGCCTTGGCGAACCGCACCGCGCCGTACACACCGTCGCGGTCGGTCAGCGCCAGGGTGTCCATCCCGTGCTCGACCGCGCGCTCGACGAGCACATGGGGGTGCGAGGCGCCGTACTGGAGGGAGTACCCGGAGGCGACGTGCAGGTGGACGAAGGGGTCAGGCGACACAGCTCGGCCCCGCGGTGGGGAGGTGCTCCTGGAACGGGACGTGCCGGTCGAGGCCGAGCGAGGTCTCCACCAGACCGAGGAACCGGTCGGCGTCGCGGACCAGGTCGTCGGCCTCACGCTCGGAGACCGCACGGGACGAGCCCGCCTCGGCAGCGGCCCGCTTCGCGGCGCCCGCGGCGAAGAACGCGGCCCACTCGCTGAACTCGGGAGCCACCTCGGCGAGCAGCACCCAGGCGTTCTTCTGCGCGGCGCGGCCCCGACGGGGGCCGGCCGGCTGGGCGCGGGCGGCGAGCAGCGCGGCGGTCGCCCGCAGCGCGGCCACGTGGGCATGGGCGTAGCGCAGCGTCACCTCGGTGGAGGTGATCGCCTCCCGCAGCGAGGCCGCTGCCCGCTCGAGGTAGGCGTGGGTCGCCGCGGGGAGGTCGAACGGGTGCGGCACGTACGTGCTGTGGGTCGGCTGGGTCGGCTGGGTCGTCATGGGGGCAGGTCCTCTCTCAGTCCAGGCACCGGGCCAGGCGCCAGCTGCCCTCGGCCCAGTCGAAGAGCAGGTCGAAGACGCCGCCGCCTCCGCCCTCGGCGCTGATCCGGCCACGTGAGGCCTCGACCCGCCAGATCTCCCGCTCGGCGACCATGTCGGGGAGCACGCTCAGCACGCGGCCGCCCCGCTCTGCCGGCTCAGCGCTCCCCTCCTCGGTGCCGAGCACCGCGCGGGCGCCGGCGGAGTCCCACCACGCCCCGGTCTCCACCCAGTGCGCGAGCACGCTCTGGACCTTCCACAGCCGGCCTCGCCACAAGAACTGCTCGGGCCCCTCGGACCCGTCCACCATCCCCTTGCGCACATCCACGGGATCGTCGTACCGCCGCATCGCGTCTTCCCCTCCGACTAGAGTCATCGACCCCTGCTGACTCGACCCCTGCTCGACCCCTGCGTGCTGCTCCACCGCCACCCGCGAGACCCGGATGGACGCCGGTGGGGGCGGGGGTCGAGGTCGCCCCCACCGGCGGAGTGTTCGAACATCTGTTCGAACAACTCCAAGGTACACCGGCCCTCCGACAGAACGTCAACCGCTTCCACAGAACTCCAGACCGGTGTGTCGGAAAACGGCCGGGAACGTGCTGGGATGGGGCGGTGACCGGCACCGTCGTCCTCCTCCCGAGCCCGCTCCTGGGGCCGGTCGCGTGGGAGCCGGTGCGCGAGGTCCTCCAGGCGACGGGGCGCCACGTCGTGGTCGCGGACACGCCCGGCCGGCCACGCGGAGCCGAGGACGTGCTCGCGGGGTTCAGGCCCGCGATCCCGCCCACCGGCGACGTGGTCCTGGTCCCCCACAGCAACGCCGGCCTCTACGCCCCCGCCCTCGCCGGACAGGTCCGCGCCCAGCAGGGCCACGGACCGGGGCGCGCCGTCGCCACCGTGTACGTCGATGCCGCCCTGCCCTCGTCGACCCCCAGCACACCGTTGGCCCCGGCAGGGCTCCTCGACCACCTGGCCGACCTCGCCGACGACGACGGGTGGCTGCCGCCGTGGACGGCGTGGTGGGACGAGGCGGACGTCGACCGGCTCTTCCCCAGCGCGCTCTGGCGCCGGCGGGTCGAGGCCGCCCAGCCACGACTGCCGTTGGCGTACTTCGGCTCACGTGTCGCGGTGCCCGCGGACTGGGCGACGTGCCCCTCGGCGTACCTCTCCTTCGGCGACACCTACCAGCCGGAGGCCACCGAGGCCCGCCGTCTCGGCTGGCCGGTCGAGGTGCTCGACGGCGGCCACCTGCACATGCTCCACGACCCCGAGGCCGTGACGGGCGCCGTCCTCGGCCTGCTCGCGCAGCTAGCCCGCTGAGCGGGTGAACCGCTCCCCCACCCGGCGCAGCCGCTCGGCGAGCTCGGGCGGCGCCACCACCTCGAAGTCGGCCTCGACCGAACCGAGCAGCAGGACCGGCCAGTCCAGGGTGTCGACGTCCATCCGCATCCGGCACGACGTCTCGTCGACCGGGGTCACCTCGGCCCAGCGCCCGGCCACCTTCGCCACCTCCTCGGCGGAGGCGGCGACGCGGACCTCGACCTCGATGTGGGTGCGAGCCGACTCGATGCCCTGCCGGACGAACGCCGCGGCGTCCTCGGCCGGGAGCGGGCGCTGCCGGAAGCGCACCCCGGTCGCACGCGGGTCGGTGAGCCGGTCGATGCGGAAGGTCCTCCAGTCGTGGCGCCGCAGGTCGTAGGCGACGAGGTACCACCGCCGGCCCAGGGTCACCAGCCGGTGCGGCTCCACGAGACGCGGCTCCGGCTCCCGGCCCCGGGCGGCGTAGCCGAACTCGAGCCGCTCGTCGTCGCGGCACGCCTGCGCGAGCGCGGCCAGCACCGCCGCGTCCACCGTCGGGCCGGAGAGGATGGCCGGCACGGTGTACTCCTGCAGCGCCTTGACCCGGCGCCGCAGCTTCGGCGGCATGACCTGCACGATCTTGCCGAGCGCCTGCACCGACGCCTCCTCGACCCCCGAGACGATCCCGCCGGCCGCCGCGCTCAGGCTGACCGCGATCGCCACCGCCTCCTCGTCCTCGAGCAGCAGCGGCGGCAGCGCGGCACCCGCCTGGAGCTGGTAGCCCCCGGCCACGCCGCGGCTCGCGCTCACCGGGTAGCCGAGCTCGCGGAGCCGGTCGACGTCGCGCCGCAGGGTCCGCGGGCTCACCTCCAGCCGCTCGGCGAGCTCCGCGCCCGGCCAGTAGCGATGGGTCTGCAGCAGGGAGAGCAACCGCAGCATCCGGGACCGTGAGTCAGCCATGAGCTCAGACTAGATCTGATTGCGGACAGGAACTGACCGCAATCGCTCTTAGCGTCTCGGTATGGAAACCACGATGATCCAGACCGAGGGTCTGACCAAGCACTTCACCGTCAGCGGCACCACGGTCGAGGCCGTCCGCGGCATCGACCTGACCGTCGCGCGAGGCGAGATGGTGGCCCTGCTCGGCCCGAACGGCGCCGGCAAGTCCACGACGCTCCGGATGCTCACCACCCTGATCGCGCCCACGGCAGGGGCCGCCCGGGTGAGCGGGTACGACGTGACCACCCACCAGGCGCAGGTGCGCGACCGGATCGGCTACATCGGGCAGGGCAACGGCGCCGGGCACAACCAGCGCGGGCGCGACGAGCTCGTGACCCAGGGCCGTGCCTACGGCATGGCCAAGGCCGCCGCGAAGGCACGCGCCGACGAGCTGGTCGAGTCGCTGGACCTCGCCGAGGTCGCCGACCGCAAGGTGATGTCGCTGTCGGGTGGCCAGCGCCGCCGGCTCGACATCGCGATGGGCCTGATCCACGAGCCCGACCTGCTGTTCCTCGACGAGCCGTCGACCGGGCTCGACCCGCAGAACCGTGCGAACCTGCAGGAGCACATCGTGTCCCTGCGCAACCGCCACGACACGACGGTCGTGCTCACCACCCACTACCTCGACGAGGCCGACGCGCTCGCCGAGCGGGTGGTCGTGGTCGACCACGGGCGGGTCGTCGCCGACGACACCCCGGCCCGGCTCAAGGCGGACCTCGCCGGCGACCGGATCGCGATCGCCTTCAGCCACCCCGACGACGCCGCGCGGGCGGCCCACCGCGCCCGGGTCGTCGTCCCGGCCGCCTCCGTCGAGCAGCACGGGGAGTCGCTCACGCTCCGGGTCCGCGACGGCGACCGGGCACTCCCCCGGCTGCTGCGCGAGCTCGACGCCCACGGCACCCCGGTCGTGTCCGCCGAGATCACTCGGCCCACCCTCGACGACGTCTTCCTCAACCTCACCGGCCGCAGCCTGCGGGAGGGCCAGGCCGCGCACGACAGCACGATCCCCACCACCCAGGCCGCGACCCGAGGAGGCCCGCGCATGAGCACGAACATCGCCCACGACACCGCTCTCGTCTTCACCCGGGAGCTCAGGCCGGTCGCCCGTGACCCGTTCTCGGTCCTGTTCGGCCTGATCCAGCCGCTGTTCTTCCTCGCCCTCTTCGCGCCGCTGCTGTCCGGGGTCACCGGGCTCGGGACGAGCAGCTCGCTGCAGTGGTTCGTCCCCGGCGTGGTGGTGATGCTGTGCCTCTTCGGTACGTCGACCACCGGCGCGAACCTCCAGATGGAGATGCAGTCCGGCTCTCACGAGCGGCTCCTCGTCACTCCCCTGTCCCGGTCCTCGCTCATGGTCGGCCGGGCGCTGAAGGAGATCGTGCCGACCGTCGTACAGGCCCTCGTGATCGTGCTCGCGACGATCCCGTTCGGGTTCCGGCCCGACGTGCTCGGTGCGGTGACCGGGCTGGCGATCCTCGCGGTGTTCTGCGTCGGCCTCGGTGCCCTGTCGTACTCGCTGGCGCTGGCGTGCAAGAACAACGACTGGATGTTCTGGGTGGTCCAGCAGACCCTGCTGTTCCCGCTGCTGCTGCTCGCCGGGATGCTGCTGCCGGTCGACAACGGGCCGGGCTGGCTGCAGGCGCTGTCGAAGGCGAACCCGCTGACCTACGTGGTCGACGCCGAACGGGCTCTGTTCGCCGGGGACTTCTCCGGCGACGTCCTCCTCGGTGGCGTCGCGGCCGCCGTGGTCATGGCGGCGCTCGGGCTGGCCGTGGGGACGCGGGCGATGCGCAGCTCCGACTGACCCCACCCCGGATGCCGGGCGCCGGGGAGTTCCGGCGCCCGGCATACTCGCCCCATGAAGAAAGCAGTCCCCCTCGTTCTCGGCGGGCTGATGCTCGTCGTCGGCCTGATCTGGACCCTGCAGGGCCTGGGCTACATGGCCGGCAGCCCGATGACCGGCGTCGCCGCCTGGGCGATCATCGGCCCGCTCGTCGCGGGCTTCGGGGTCGCGCTGATGATCGTCGCGTTCCAGCGGAGCGGCCGGCCGTGAGCACCGAGCACCCCTCGATCGGCCGGTTCCGCGAGGAGCTGGACCGGCTCGGCGGCACCGGACGGGTCGTCGTGCTGCCCGACACCGTCCACACCGCCGCGCTCGCCGCGGAGGCGCTCGGCTGCGAGGTCGGCGCGATCGCCAACAGCCTGCTCTTCGACGCCGACGGCTCCCCCGTGCTGATCCTGACCTCCGGCGCGCACCGCGTGGACACCGCGAAGGTCGCCGCCGAGCTCGGCGTCGCGAAGCTGAGGCGCGCGCAGCCGGAGTTCGTCCGCGAGCACACCGGCCAGGTGATCGGCGGGGTCTCCCCGATCGCGCACCCCGCACCGGTGCCGACCTACATCGACCCGTGGCTGCGGAAGTACGACGAGGTCTGGGCCGCCGCCGGCCACCCGTCGGCGGTCTTCAGCTCCTCGTACGACGAGCTCGTGCACCTCACGGGCGCCAAGCCGATGGACGTGGAGTGAGCATGGAGATCTGGGTCAACCCCGCCTGCTCGAAGTGCCGCGCCGCCACCGCCCACCTCGACGAGGCCGGCATCGACTACACGGTGCGGCGCTACCTCGACGAGCCGCCGACCGCCGAGGAGCTGACCGCGGTGCTGGACCGGCTCGGGCTCGAGCCGTGGGACGTCGCGCGCACCGGCGAGCAGGCCGCCGCGGAGATCGGCCTCGCGCAGATCCCGAAGGACGCCGACAACCGGGACCGGTGGGTGGCCGCGATGGTCGAGCACCCGATCCTGATCCAGCGCCCGATCCTCACCGCCGACGACGGCACCACCGTCGTCGGACGCGACCCCGACGCGCTGCGCAAGGCGGTCGCCGCGGAGGGCGAACCCCTAGGCTGACCCCGTGGAGCTCATGCCGATGGTGTTCTCGACCGGGTGGGCCAGCGGCGTGAACGCCTACCTGGTCGTGCTGATGCTCGGCCTGCTCGGCCGGTTCACCGACCTGGGCGACGTGCCCGACGCGCTGACCCGGACCGACGTACTCGTCGTCGCCGGCGTGCTGTTCTCGATGGAGTTCGTCGCGGACAAGATCCCCTACATCGACTCCACCTGGGACGCGATCTCCACCGCCATCCGGCCGACCGCCGGCGTGGTGATCGCGCTGCTGCTGTCCGGGGACGCGACCACGCTGGAGCAGGCGATCTACGCCGCCGTCGGCGGTGGCACCGCGCTCGCCTCGCACGCGGTGAAGGCCGGCCTCCGCGCCGCCATCAACACCTCACCGGAGCCGGTCACCAACGTCACCGCGAGCGTGACCGAGGACATCACGGTCGCCGGTGTCGTGCTGCTCGCGGTCTACCACCCGTGGTGGGCCCTCGGCATCACCGCGACCCTGCTGGTCCTCGGCAGCGTGCTGGTGTTCCTGGTGATGCGCCGGGTGCGCAGAGGCCTGCGCCGCCGGCGCGAGCGACGCGAAAACCGCTCGCGGCCTCCGGCCGCGCTTCCCTAGCCTGGGGCATGGACCTCTCCGACCCGCTTGACCGCGAGCGCTGGTTCGACCACCTGGCGGGACTCGTCGCCGGCCGCAAGGTGGTCTGCGGCCTCGGACCCCTCGCCGCGCTCACCGAGTTCGTGGAGCTCCTCGCGCGCGCCGGCGCGGAGAAGCCGTTGCTCCTCTACACCTCGCGAGGCGCAGGCCCGGTCCCGGACGAGGCCGACGTCTTCCTGCTGCAGGTCGCGACTCCCCGCTACGAGACGTTGTCGGAGGAGGTCCGCGACCAGGAGCGCGTGCTGCGCTCGGCGTCGCCGGAGGTGCTCGAGGCGCTCGACCGGTACGACCCGGCTCGTGAGGCCCTGCGGATGGTGGGACCGTTCGCGAGCACGGACCCCGTCGACGGGCGACCCGTGATCGGCGGCCGTGAGCGAGCCTGGGCCGCGCTGGAGGACAAGATCGTCGTCGACGAGATCTGGGACGCCGTCGGCTACCCGCGCAGCGAGCGGCGGATCGTGGACGTGAGCTCGCTGGCCGACCTCGAGGATGCCTCGCGCCGCCTCGACGAGGGACACGGCGTGGTGTGGGTCGCCGACGCCCGCGAGGGCATGAACGGCGGCGGCGAGTTCACCCGCTGGGTGGCCACCCCCGACGACCTCACCGCGGCCGTGGAGTTCTTCCGGGCGCACTGCGACCGGGTCCGCGTGATGCCGTTCCTCGACGGGGTCCCGTGCAGCATCCACGGGATCGTGCTGCCCGACGGCACCCTCGCGCTCCGTCCTGTGGAGCTGGCGATCATGCGGGACTCCCAGCGGCGGTTCCTGTTCGGCGGCCTGGGCACGACGTGGGACCCTCCGCGGGCCGACCGCGAGCAGATGAGGGACCTGGTTCGTCGTACCGGGGAGCACCTCCGGGAGCGGGTGGGCTACCGCGGCGGGTTCGGGATCGACGGGGTGATGACCGCCGACGGCTTCCGCCCGACCGAGCTCAACCCGAGGTACTCCGGTGGGCTGGTCACGATCGGCCATGTCCTCGACAGCGCGCTGTTCCAGCTCCTGCAGCTCAACCTCGCCGCAGGGCGGGACCCCGGCGTGACGGTGGCCGAGCTGGAGGCCTGGGCGGTGCCCGCGCTGGACCTCGCCCGGACCGCCCAGCCCAAGGCCGTGCTGCGGGGCGGGCTGGTCGAGGACCGGACCAGGTTCCGGGCGACCTGGGACGGCCGACGCCTCCGCGCCGACGACGCGGGCGAGCTCGAGGTTCTCGTGGCGCCGACGCCCTCGGGCACCTTCGCCAAGATCGACGCCGACGGGCTGCTGGGCGCCGGCGAGCGGGTCGGCCCGCTGAACGCCGCGATGATGCGTCTCCTCGACGCGGAGCTCGACGCCGGGATCGGCCCGGTCGAGGCGGCGCCCGACGTGCGAAGGCTCGCCGCGCCGTCCGACGTACCGGGGTCAGACGGTGAGCAGGGCGAGGACCACGACGGCGACGTTCGCGACGATCTCCCCGACGCCGACCTGCTTCGGGCTGAGCCCGCGTCCGGGTAGCACCGCCGCCCGTACGGCGAGCAGGGCGAACAGCCCCGCCAGCCACCACGACACCCAGGCCATCGCGACGGCCGCGGCCACGTGGTAGCCGACCGAGAGCCGGTAGTGCGGCCGGCTGTCGCGCTCGCGGATCATCGTCTTGACGTAGAACAGCGTGCCGACGAAGTACGCCGCGAGGACCGCGGTCAGCGTCCAGGCCCGTGCCCAGTCGGTGCCCTCGCCGGCGTCGAACGCGACCACGGTCATCAGGCAGGCCGCGAGGATCGTGGCCAGCCCGCTGGCCAGCGCGCGGTCCTGCCGCCGGGAGGCGAACCAGAGCCCGGCCAGCAGCAGCGGCGCGAACACCGGCACCCACACCACGAGGTCGGGGCGCAGCAGCAGGACGACGGCGCCCAGCGGGAGCGTGGCCAGGCCGTAGGCGCGCACCGGCGGGAGGAACCGGTCGCGGCGGCCGGACTTCAGCCACAGGCCGGCGGCGAAGAACGCGAAGTACCCGACGAACCAGACCAGCACCAGCGGCAGGTGCACCCACCGTGGCGACGACGCGGCGATGCCCACCACGAGCGGGCTCGCGAGCATGCCCCAGGCGCCGTGCTGGTTCGGCACCCAGCCGGGTCCACGGCGCCTCCGCTTCTGCGGGCGCGGGGCGGTGTCGGGTGCTGCCACGCCTGCAGCCTAGCCACGCCGGGGCGGCGAGGCTCCAGGGGCCGAACTCGTCCGCCACGTAGGCGAAGCCGTTGACCGCGCGGCCCGACCACAACGACGTGCACTTGCGCCCCCTCGGGGTCGTCTCCAGGCTCAGCTCCCTGGGATCTGCGCGCAAGTGCACGTCCGAATGGCCCCCCGCAAGGCTGCCGTCGAGCGATGGGTGCAATGGGACACACCCAGATAGCCACGCCCCGTCCGGTGCCGGCCGCTCAGTAGGCTCTGGCCCCATGGCGAGAGTGGTGGTCGTGGGCGGCGGCCTCGGGGGCTCGGCGAGCGCCGCCCGGCTCGCGAAGCAGGGACACTCGGTCACCCTCGTCGAGCGGCTCGACCGCGTCGGCGGGGCGCTGGGGTACGTCGAGCAGGACGGCTACCGCTGGGACTCCGGGCCGGTGTCGACCGCGCTGCCGGCGGTGCTGCGCGACCTGTTCCGCAAGTCCGGCAGGCCCCTGGAGCGCGAGCTCGAGCTGGTGCCGCTGGACCCGGTCCGCGAGCACCGGTTCGAGGACGGCTCGGTGCTCCCGCTCCCGGCCGGCAGCCGGCAGCGGCAGCACGACGCGATCGAGGCCGGGCTCGGCCCCGGGCTCGGCGACCGGTGGCTGGACTACACCCACGGCTTCGCCGACACCTGGGACCTGCTGCGCCGCCACTACCTCGAGCGGCCCTGGTCGCCCGAGCACGCCGGCCGCGAGACCCGGGCCCTGCTGGCGTCGCGGACCACCCTGCACAAGGCGGTGTCCAAGGCGTTCAAGGACGAGCGGCTGCGCGCGGTCGCCTGGCACGCCGCGGTGATGGACGGCCACGACCCGCGCAACGTGCCGGCGTGGATGGGGATGATGTCCTACGTCGAGCAGAACTTCGGGGTGTGGACCGCGCCGGCGGGGATGGGCGCCTTCGGGGCGGCACTGACGAAGCGGCTGGCCGAGCGGCGCGTCGACGTCCGCCTCGGTACGACGGTCCGCGACATCGTGATGCGAGACGGCCGGGCGGTCGGCGTGGACACCGACGCAGGGGTCGTCGACGCCGACGTCGTGGTGTGCGCGGTCGACCCGCGGCGGCTCCCCTCGCTCGAGGCGATGGTGCGCCGGACGATGCCGGCGATCCCCCCGGTGGTGTCCCACCTCGGGCTGCGGGGCGAGGTCCCCGACCTGCCCCACGAGGTCGTCCTCCACGGCGACCCGCTGATCGTCGTACGCACGAACGGGTCGGCGCCCGACGGCGGCAGCGCGTGGACCCTGCTCGGACGGGGCCGGCTCGCGGAGGACATCGTCACCGCCCTCGCGCGCCGCGGGCTCGACGTACGCGAGAACGTCGAGGTGCGGGTCGACCGGTCGCCGCGGGAGCTCGTCGAGCACTGGGGCGGGTCGCCCTACGGGGTGCTGTGGCAGGGCCGGGTCACCGTCGAGCGGCGGGCCGGGACCACGACGCCGTGGCCGAACGTGTTCTGCGCCGGCGCCCACGCCGCCCCCGGAGCGGGGATCCCGTTCGTCGGGCTCGGCGCCGCGCTCGTCGCCCAGGCCGTCGGCAAGGCCTAGGCGACCGGGGCGCGGAGGTTCGCGTAGATCTCGCGGGTCGCCTTGGACCGGTTCAGCGTGTAGAAGTGCAGGCCCGGGGCGCCGCCGGCGAGCAGGGTGTCGCACAGCTCGGTGGCGATCGTGATCCCCTCGCTGCGCACCGCGGCGGCGTCGTCGCCGTGCCGGGCGACCCGGGACACGACCTCGTCGGGCAGCTCGGCGCCGGAGAGCTCGGTCATCCGCCGGATCTGGGCGAGGTTCGTGATCGGCATGATGCCCGGGATGATCGGGATGTCGACGCCGAGTGCCGACACCCGGTCGACGAGCCGGAAGTAGTCGTCGGCCCGGAAGAACAGCTGGGTGATCGCGAACTCCGCACCCGCCTTCGCCTTCTCGGCGAGCACCCGGGCGTCCGCCTCGAGCGACTCCGCCGACGGGTGCGCCTCCGGGAACGCCGCCACCCCGACACAGAAGTCGCCGAGGGACTTCACCATCTCGACGAGCTCGACGGCGTAGCGCAGCCCCTCGGGGTGCATGACGTACGGCGCGGTCGGCCCCTCGGCCGGGTCGCCGCGCAGCGCGAGGATGTTGCGGATGCCGGCATCGGCGTAGGACCCGATCACCGAGCGCAGCTCGTCGCGGGAGTGCCCGACACAGGTCAGGTGTGCCAGCGGCGTCATCGACGTGTCCGCGGCGATCTGGTGGGTCACCCGCACGGTGCGGTCGCGGGTCGAGCCGCCGGCGCCGTACGTCACGGACACGAACGTCGGGTGCAGCGACTCGAGCTCGCGCAGCGCCTTCCACAGCTGGCGCTCGCCCGCCTCGTCCTTCGGCGGGAAGAACTCGAAGGAGAAGGACTTCTCCCCCGCGTCGATGAGGTCCCGGACGGTCCGGGCGCCGCCGGGCATGCGCGAGGGAAGTCCAAGAGCCATGCCCCAAGGATAGGTGGGTGCCGCGGACCCGCCCGGCGCTGTCCAAAGTAGGCTCGCGGGCGTGACCTCCCCGCACCAGACGCCTGCTCCGGCCTGGGACTCAGGCCCGTTCCGGACCGCCGTCCAGCGCACGCTCGACGGCTTCGTCGACGTCCAGGCCGCCCGGCTCGCCGACCTCGGTCCCGACGCCGACCGGCTCATCGCCGCCGCCCGCGAGGCGGTCTCCGGCGGCAAGCGGTTCCGGGCCGCGTTCTGCTACTGGGGCTTCCGTGCCGTGCAGGACGAGGGGTACGACGAGCAGCGGCTCGTCCGGGCCGCCGCCGCCCTCGAGCTGCTCCACGCCAGCGCGCTGGTCCACGACGACTACATGGACGCCTCCGACACCCGCCGGGGGCGCCCCGCGACCCACCGCGCCTTCGAACGGCAGCACCGCGACGCCGGCTGGGGCGGCGACCCGGAGCAGTACGGTGCCGCCGCGGCGATCCTGCTCGGGGACCTGCTGCTGTCGTGGGCCGACGAGATGCTGCGCAGCTGCGGGTTCGAGGAGGCCCGCGTGCTCGACGCGCTCGGCTACTTCGACACCACCCGCAGCGAGGTGATCGCCGGCCAGTTCCTCGACGTGTCGGTGCAGGCCCGCCGCGCCTCCGACGTGGCGGCGGCGATGACCGTGCTGCGCTACAAGTCCGCGAAGTACTCCGTCGAGCGGCCGCTGCACATCGGCGCCGCCCTCGCCGGCGCGTCGGCCGAGGTGCTCGGCGGGCTGAGCGAGTTCGGCCTGCCCCTCGGGGAGGCGTTCCAGCTGCGCGACGACCTGCTCGGGGTCTTCGGCGACCCGGGCCTCACGGGGAAGCCCGCGGGCGACGACCTCGTGGAGGGCAAGCGCACCGTGCTGGTCGCTCTCGCCCTCGAGCACGCACCGGCCGAGCAGGGGCGTCACCTCGACGAGCGGCTCGGCACGTCCCTCGACGCCGCGGAGGTCGACGTACTCCGGCGGATCATCGAGGACTCCGGCGCGCACACGCGCGTGGAGGAGATGATCGACGAGCTCACCGCACGCTGCCTCGACGCGCTCGCCGCCGCGCCGGTGACCGCGTCGGCCAAGGCCGTGCTCCGCGAGCTCGCGACCGCGGCCACCCAGCGCGTCGTCTAGAACGACGAACGGACCCTCAGTGGGGTCCGTCGGGCAGTTCGGCGACGTCGATCTCCGGGCCTTCGCCACGGAGGAGCACCGCGCACTTGTCGCACCCCTCCTCGTGAGCCCGGCCGCCCAGGACGTTCAACGCCTGGCGGAAGGCCTCCTGGTCCGCCCGGGCCAGGGGGCTCCAGCCGTCCCAGAGGAACACGATGCCGCGCTGCCCGTGGGCGTCGACGTGGTGAAGCTTCTCCGGGAGCCCCTCGAACCCCTCCCCGTCGTAGCCGGGGATCTCGAGGGCCGACCCGAGCGCCTTGAGGAACGTCTCCCTGTCCTCGACCATCCAGCCGTCGAGGTAGACGAAGCGCCATCCCGCCTTCTCCACCGCATGCTCGACGTCGGGGACGTTGGCGGCGTTGTGCCAGGAGTAGACGTCGGGCTGGGTGTGGCCGGCTAGGAGTGCTGCGAGACCGCTCATCTTTGATCCTCTCGAGGACTTGGATCACCGGCGACCGTGGTCCGCCCGCCGGTCCTGCACGTCCCGACTCTAACCAGACTGAGCGCCGAGCGGCAGGGGTCCAAAGGCCCATACCGGACCAGGTCCGGGCGACCTCAGAAGGCCATCGCCTGGGCCCGGCGCTTGACCTCCGCGCCGCGGTTCTCCCGGAGCGCGTCGATCGGCCGGCCGGGGATCGTGTCGTCGGCGGTGAACAGCCAGGTCAGCGCCTCGCGGTCGCCGTACCCGCCGTCGTGCAGCACGGTGAGCACGCCCGGCACGCCCTTGACGACCTCGCCGTCCATGATCAGCGCGGCCGGGATCTTCTGGCCCGCGCCGGCCGAGGGGACGACCGCGGCGAGCTGGTGCTCCTTGATGTACTGGCGGACCTTGCTGACGCTGACGCCGAGAAGGTCGCTGGCCTGGCTCCAGTCGAGCCACTCCCCCACGAGCGTCTCGAGGTCGGTGTCGGTGTCGGTCGATGAGTTGTCCACGGCCTCAACTTTGCCACCGGCACGTGGGGGCAGGCCAACCGGTCGGACCCTCGTTCGTAGGATTGCCGTGCTCTGCCCCCGACCCCGCGAGGAGCACTCCAGGTGTCCAGGCCCGGCCGGCTCGTCGGCGCTGCGGCTGCGGCGATCGCCCTGGGCGTGGTGGTGGCCGTGGGCTCACCCGCCGTCGGCTCCGCATCCTCCGGCGGTACGACGTCCGCCCCGCCCGTCGTACCGGACGCGCCGGCGGACCCGCAGCCGGAGCCGCCGCCGGGACCCGCCGGCGTCGCTCTCGAGCCCGCGTTCGACGAGCTCCCCGACGACCGGCCGAACATCGTCGTGATCATGACCGACGACATGCGCGAGGACGAGCTGCGCTGGATGCCGAACGTGCAGCGGCTCATCGAGGACCGCGGGGTGCGCTTCGTGAACTCGTTCTCGCCGTACCCGCTGTGCTGCCCGGCCCGCGCGTCCTTCCTCACCGGCCAGTACACCCACAACCACGAGGTGTGGTCGAACAGCTCGAAGTACGGGTTCCGGGCGCTGAAGGACCGCTCCACCGTGGCCACCGACCTGTCCGACGCCGGCTACCGGACCGCGTTCCTCGGCAAGTACCTCAACGGCTACGGCACCTCCCCGGCCCCGGACGGGTCGGCCGAGGACTCGTTCCACTACGTCCCGCCGGGCTGGCACGACTGGCGGGGCTCGGTCAACGACCTCTACGCCGCCGGCACCCCCGAGGCCGGCGGGACCTACAGCTACTTCGACACGACCCTGAACGACAACGGGGTGCTCCGCGGCAACGGCGGCGTCTACCAGACGCGGATGTTCGGCGCCGAGACCGAGGACATGCTCTACGACCTGTCGCGCTCGCCCAGCCCGTTCTTCCTGTGGGCGTCGTACGTCGCTCCGCACGCCGGCGGCCCCGTCGAGCCCGACGACCCCGAGCCGGTGCTCCGTGACAACGGGAGGGAGCACGCGCTCAGCACGCCGGCCCGGCCGGCCGACGTGAAGGGCGCCCTGGACGCGCAGCTGGACGGCCCGCTCGGCGCGGTCCGCGAAGGGGACCTGAGCGACAAGCCGGTGTTCCTGCGCAACAGCCCGACCCTCAACGACGCCGAGGTCGAGGCGCTCACCGAGGTCACCCGGCAGCGGGCGGAGTCGCTCTACGTCGTCGACCAGGAGGTGGCCCGGACCGTCGAGGTGCTCGAGCGGCTCGGCGAGCTCGACGACACCGTGCTGGTGTTCACCTCCGACAACGGCTACTTCCTCGGCGAGCACGGGATGCTGCAGACCAAGCGGATGCCGTACCAGTCCGCGCTGCGCGTGCCCACGATCATGGCCGGCCCGGGCATCCCCGAGGGCGAGGTGCGCCGCGACCCGTTCCTCACCAACGACTTCGCGCCGACCTTCCTCGAGCTCGCCGGCGCCCGCACCTCCCGGGTCATGGACGGCGTGAGCATGCTCGACGTGGCGCGCGGCGGCGACCGCGGCTGGACGCGGGCGGTGCTGACCGAGTCCGGGCCGCGGAACCTCAGGAGCGGCGAGCCCCCCGCCCTCGAGCGGTACCCCGGCCGGACCGTCGTCGCTGCGGTTCAGCCAGGGCATCCGGACACCCCGGTTCCTGTACGTCGAGCACGCCACCCGGGAGCGCGAGCTCTACGACCTGCGGGCCGACCCGCTCGAGCTGACCAACATCGTCGACCGGCCCCGGATGCGGCGGATCGTGCCTCGACCTCGCGAGCATGCTGGAGAGCCTCCGCACGTGCGCCGGCCCCTCGTGCGCCCGCCCCATGCCCCCCGCCCTCCGCACCCCCTGACCCTCCCCCCCTTTCCCGCCCGCATTCCCCGCCCACTTCCCCGCCCACGCGCTTTCCCGCCGACCCGTCACTTCCGCGGCGGTTTTCGCGGCGTGTCGCGGCGACATTGACGGGTCACCGAGCGGGTGGTGACGGACGGGCAAACGGCTCGAAGAACGAGGCGAAACCTCAGGAGTCACACGTTTAACTCCTGTCACAGCGGGTAGTCGGGCCGGACATGCGTGCGTCGCGACGTGCGCCCGGGCGGCCGAGCATCGGGGTGAGGCCGCCACCCGACGAAGGGACCACCTCGTGGACCTGCACCCGTCCTCCCGTCCGCAGCACGAACGGACCCGCCCCGGCGGCGCCACCACCGGCCGCCCCACCACCGGCGGCATCACCGGCGGAACAGGCGGCGGCACCGGCGACGGCACCGGAGCGGGTCGGCTCGGCGCGCTGCGTGACCGGCTGCGCCGCCTCACCGCGGGAACCACCGCCGGCGGGATGATGCTGGTGGGCATGCCGTTCGCGCTCGAGTACGTCGTCCGCCCCGGCGACACGCTCTCGGGCATCGCCGTCGAGCACGGCACCACCGTCGAGGACCTGGTGAGCCGCAACGGCCTGCACCGCTCCGGTGACCGGATCACCGCCGGCGAGACGCTCGAGGTCCCCGCGGCCCACGGCCGAGACACCCAGGAGGCCCCGACGAGCTCCGCCGACGACGGCGCCCGGAGGATCGTGCGCTACACCGTGCGTCCCGGCGACACCGCGAGCGCGCTGGCGGTGCGGTTCCACGCCTGGACCGCCGAGATCGTCGAGCGGAACGGCACCGTGCTCCGCGCCGGCGAGCAGATCGAGATCCCCGTGGTCGTCGAGGCGGCCGCCGCGGACCGCCGTACGACAGAAAAGGAGGCGAGCCCTGCCCCAGCCCAAGGACCCGGAGCAAGCCGCGCCACCGTCCGCGAGGTGATCACCAGGACGGCGCAGCGGTACGGCGTCGACCCCGACCTCGCGCTCGCGGTGTCCTGGCAGGAGGCCGGCTGGCGGATGCACCACACGTCGTACGCCGGTGCGATCGGCGCGATGCAGGTGATGCCGTCGACCGGCCGCTGGATGTCCGGGGTCGTCGGCCGAGGTCTAGACCTACGCGATCTCGGCGACAACGTCACCGCCGGGGTCGCGCTGCTGGACATCCTGCTCGACCAGGCGCCGACCCGGGTCGCGGTGGCGGGCTACTACCAGGGTCTCGAAGGGGTCAGGAAACACGGGATGTACAAGGACACCAAGCGGTACGTCGCCAACGTGATGGCGTTGCGGGACCAGTTCGCGGCGGGCGACTACCCGTCCTGAGCGGGCCCGCACAGGGTGCCCGGAGCGGCCCCGAAGTGTGCTCCTCGCCACGCCCGAACGAGGCGGGTGGTCCGTAACCCCTTGGCCGGTCCGTAAAATCGGCCGTTGAGCCGGCAACTTCCCCTGTCGGCCGTCGGTCGGAAGGACTCTGGTGGACAGGAACGGGCCGGACCCGATGATCGGGCGTGTGCTCGATGATCGGTACCGCGTCGGCCCTCGCGTCGCCCGCGGCGGCATGGCGACCGTCTACGAAGCCACCGACCTGCGCCTGGACCGGGTCTGCGCGCTGAAGATCATGCACACCGGCCTCGGCGACGACGACGAGTTCGCCGCGCGGTTCGTGCGCGAGGCCCGCCACGCCGCGAAGCTCTCCCATCCCAACGTGGTCGCGGTCTTCGACCAGGGCGACGACCACGGCACGCTCTTCCTGGCGATGGAGTACATCCCCGGGCACACCCTGCGCGACCTGATCCGCAAGGAGGCCCCGATGGCCCCGCGGAAGGCGCTCGCGCTGATCGAGCCGGTGCTGTCCGCGCTCGCCGCGGCCCACCAGGCCGGGATGATCCACCGCGACGTGAAGCCCGAGAACGTCCTGCTCGCGAACGACGGCCGGATCAAGGTCGCCGACTTCGGCCTCGCCCGCGCGGTCAGCGCCGAGACCCAGCACACCGCCACCGGCGGCGTCCTGATCGGCACCGTGTCCTACCTCTCCCCCGAGCTCGTCGTCGACGGCAAGGCCGACGCGCGCTCCGACGTGTACGCCGCCGGCGTGATCATCTACGAGATGCTCACCGGCCGGAAGCCGCACGAGGGCGAGTCCCCGATCCAGGTCGCCTACAAGCACGTCCACGAGGACGTCCCGCCGCCCAGCGACGTGGTGCCCGGCATCCCGGCGTACGTCGATGCGCTCGTCGCCCGGGCCACCGCCCGCGACCGCAGCCTCCGCCCGGCCGACGCCCAGGTGCTGCTCCACCAGGTACGACGGGTCCGCGGCGCGCTCGACCACGGCATCCTCGACGACCCGGAGCTGACCGAGGACCTCACC
Organism: uncultured Actinomycetota bacterium; assembly: GCA_963700365.1. Lineage (GTDB taxonomy): Bacteria > Actinomycetota > Actinomycetes > Propionibacteriales > Nocardioidaceae > Nocardioides_C. The sequence goes on from CAVOXG010000002.1 coordinate 547,775, forward strand.
CCGACCCAGCACGTCGAGGACACCGACAGCATCGACTACATCCGCGACGACTTCCCGATGATCGTGCCCACCGCGGGCGCCGCCTCGGTCGTGGCCGCGCGCCACCACGACACCGAGGACGACGACCACGAGGGCACGACCGTCTTCCAGGGCGGCGCCGGGACCGGCCTGCTGTCGACCCGGCCCGAGCGCCCCGGACCCGACGACCGGCACCCCGCGCCCCGGGGACGGAAGCGGCGCGGCCCGCTGCTGCTCGCGCTCGTGCTGCTGCTCGCCACGATCGCCGGCCTCGCCGGGTGGTACTTCGGCATGGGCCGCTACACGACCACGCCGGCCGTCATCAACCTCTCCGTCGCCCAGGCCGAGAAGAAGGTGGAGGCCGCCGGGCTGTCCTTCGAGGTCGGCGCCCGGGAGTACTCCGAGACGGTCACCGCCGGCCTGGTGATGAGCACCGACCCGGCGCCGGGCACGAACGTCCTCAAGGACGGCACGGTCGTGGCCACGGTCTCCCGCGGCCCGGAGCGCTACGAGGTGCCGGTGCTGCGCGGGCTGACCCTGTCCGACGCCACCGCCGCGCTCGACGAACGCAACCTCTCCCTCGGCGACATCACCGAGCGGTACCACGAGGAGGTCGCCGACGGGGTGGTGCTCAAGTCGTCGCCGAAGACCGGCACCGAGGTCAAGCGCGACGCCTTCGTCGACCTCGTGGTCAGCAAGGGCCCGCGCCCGGTCAAGGTCCGCGACTTCACCGGCAAGCCCGCCGAGCGGGCCGAGCAGGTCCTCACCGAGCGCGGCCTCGAGGTGAGCATCACCCGGGAGAACAGCGACACCGTCCCCGAGGGCACCGTGATCTCCCAGACCCCGAGCTCGGGCACGCTGTTCCGCGGCGACGTCGTCGAGCTCGTCGTGTCCAAGGGCCCGGTCCTGGTCGAGGTGCCGCCGGTCCGCGGCGTCGGCGTGCAGGACGCGATCGACCGGCTGGAGGCGGCCGGGTTCCAGGTGCAGACCGTGCAGAGCGACGTGTACGTCGGACTCGAGTTCGTCGTGAAGTCCGACCCGCCCCAGGGCACGATGGCCCCCCAGGGCAGCACGGTCACCCTGTACCTCGTCTGACCCCAGCCCGGCTTAGGCTTTCCGCATGCCCACCACGCCTGCCTACGACTCCCCTGCCCTGAGGAACCCGGTCGGGACCCACCTCAAGGTCGGCAAGGGCCTCGTCGAGGGTGCGTTCGCCGAGGCCCGCCGGATCGGCGCCGAGACGCTCCAGGTCTTCGTGGGCAACCCGCGTGGCTGGGCCAACTCCGCGGGCAGGCCCGAGGTCGACGTCGCCTTCCGGGACGCGTGCGGCGAGGCGGGCATGCGGGCGTTCATCCACACCCCCTACCTGGTGAACCTCGGCTCGCCGACCCCGAGCACCTACGAGAACTCCGCGCGCTCGGTGGCCCACAACCTCAAGCGCGCCGTCGAGATCGGCGCCGAGGGCGTCGTCGTGCACACCGGCTCCTGCGTCGCCGCGGGCAGCACCGAGGCGGCGATGCGGCAGGTCCGCGAGGGGCTGCTGCCGATCCTCGAGACGCTCGGCGACGACGAGGCCCCGTGGCTGCTGCTCGAGCCCACCGCCGGCCAGGGCCAGTCGCTGTGCGCCGGGGTCGAGGACCTCGCCGCGTACCTCGAGGCGCTCGACTTCCACCCCAAGGCCGGGATCTGCCTCGACACCTGCCACGTGTTCGCCGCGGGCGCGCCGCTCGACGAGCCCGGCGGGGCCACCGCGACGGTCGACCGGATCGTGGAGATCGGCGGGCCCGGACGTCTCCGGCTCGTCCACGCCAACGACTCGATGGACGTCCGGGGCGCGTTCAAGGACCGCCACCAGAAGATCGGGCAGGGCCACATCGGGGTCGGCGCCTTCGAGGAGCTGTTCGCCCACCCGGCGACGGCCGGGGTGCCGTTCGTCCTCGAGACGCCCGGCTCCCGCGACCTCGACGACCCCGACCTCCCGCTGCTGAAGAAGATCCGCGCGGCCGTCGTACCGGATGCGGGCGGCGCGGAACCGAGCCGCGGGTGACCACCAACGGCCGCACGACCTTCCTGGCCACGCTCGCGCTGCTGGCGATGACGGCGACCTGGGGGTCGACGTTCTACCTGATCAAGGACCTGCTCGACCGGGTGCCGGTGCTGGACTTCCTCGCGGTGCGGTTCGCGATCGCGTCGGTCGCGCTGTACCTCCTGGCGCCCCGCGCGCTGGGCCGGCTGTCCCCCGTCGCGCGACGCAACGCCGTGGTCCTCGGGCTGCTCTACGGGATCGCGCAGATCCTGCAGACCGCCGGGCTCGCGCACACGCCCGCGAGCGTGTCCGGGTTCATCACCGGCATGTACGTCGTGTGCACCCCGCTGCTCGCGGCGCTGATCCTGCACACCCGGATCACCGCGATGACCTGGGGCGCGGTGGCGCTGGCCACGGCCGGGCTCGGCGTGCTGACGCTCAACGGGTTCAGCGTCGGGTACGGCGAGGCGCTGACCCTGGTGGCCGCCGTCCTCTACGCGCTGCACATCGTGGGCCTCGGGGCGTGGGCCGGGGCGAAGAACGCGATGGGCATGACGATCGTGCAGCTGATCGTGATCACGGTCGTGTGCTTCGTGGCCACCGTCCCGGACGGGATCGTGCTCCCGGCGACACCGCAGGACTGGCTGTCGGTGATCTACATGGCGGTGGTCGCCGGCGCCCTGGCGCTGGCCGGGCAGACCTGGGCGCAGTCGCACCTGCCGCCGACGCGGGCGGCGATCATCATGACGATGGAGCCGGTGTTCGCGGCGTTCTTCGCGGTGCTGCTGGGCGGTGAGTCGGTGACCGGACGGATGGCCGTCGGCGGGGCGATGGTGCTCGCCGCGATGCTGCTCGTGGAGCTCGTGCCTCGCCGCAAGATCGAGGCCGAGGTCCCGCACATCGCCGTCTGACCGGTGCCACGTCGGGCCAGGCGAGACCGTCCTCGACGTCGTCGAGCCCCGCCGCCTGCGCTACGAGGTCCTGCGCCGCGCGCCCTGACACGGATGCCGCACCCGGCCTACCATCGCCGTGAAGGCTGCTGATGCCCATGACGACCCCCGTGGCTCTCGAACGCGGCCGGACGGCTTTCGACGCCCGCGCCTGGGGAGACACGTACGTCGACCTCGGCGCCGCCGATCTCGCCTCCGCGCTCGGCGGTGACGACCTCGAACGAGCGGCGACCGCTGCCTACCTCAGCGGCCATGACGACGACGCGGACGCGTACTGGACCCGGGCCCACCGCTACTGGGTCGACGTCGGCGACGACAGACGTGCCGCCCGCTGCGGCTTCTGGCTGAGCTTCACCGCGCTGCTCCGCGGCGACGCGGCCCGCAGCGCCGGGTGGCTGGCCCGGTCCCAGCGGCTGCTCGGCGACGCGGCCTGCGCGGAGCAGGGCTATCTCCTCGTCGTCACCGGATTCGCCACGCAAGGTGCCGGCCACCCCGAGGAGGCCCTCGAGCACTACGAGCGATGCGCTCGCGTTCGCCGAGGCGTCCGGCGACCCCGACCTTCTGACGCTCGCCCGCCTCAGCATCGGCGAGGTGCTGGTCCGGCTCGGGCGCACCGCCGAGGGAGTGCGGCTGCTCGACGAGGTGATGGTCGGGGTGATGGCCGGCGAGGTGTCCACCATCCCGGCCGGGCTCACCTACTGCGCGGTGATCCTGTGCTGCCAGGAGATCCTCGACCTGGGCCGTGCATCGGAGTGGACCGAGGCGCTCGGCGAGTGGTGCGCCGCCCAGCACGGGCTGGTCCCGTTCCAGGGACAGTGCCTGGTGCACCGCTCGGAGATCCTGCAGATGCACGGGCGCTGGCAGGAGGCCGCCGCCGAGGCCGACCGCGCCTGCGCGGTGCTGTCCGCGTCCTCCGCACCGGGCATGGCCCTCTACCAGCGCGCCGAGCTGCACCGCCTCCGAGGCGAGCTCGACGAGGCCGAGGACGGCTACCGGCAGGCCAGCGCGCGAGGCCACGACCCGCAGCCGGGGCTGGCGTTGCTCCGGCTCGGCCAGGGCAAGGTCGAGGTCGCCGCCACGGCCATCCGGCTGGCGCTCGCGTCCGCGGGCGACCCCGGTGGTCCCGCGGCCCTGCTCACCCGCGCGAGGCTGCTGCCGGCGTACGTCGAGATCATGCTCGCCCTCGACGACGTCGAGTCGGCACGCTCGGGGGCCGACGAGCTGAGCGAGCTCGTGACCACGCTCGACGTACCCCTGGTCCGGGGCTGGGCCGACCAGGCGACCGGAGCGGTCCTGCTCGCCGGGGGCGACCCCGAGGCGGCGCTGGGACGCCTGACCGCGGCGTGCCGCACCTGGCAGGGGCTGCACGCGCCGTACCACCTGGCGCGGTCCCGCCTGCTCCTCGGCGTGGCCTGCCGTCGGCTGGGCGACGACGACACCGGGCGGATGCACCTCGACGAGGCGGCCACGGCACTCCGCGACCTCGGCGCCACTCCCGACCTGGTGCGGCTGGAACGGCTGGCGCTGCGGTCCGCGCCCGGCGCCCGCGGCCTGCTCAGCGACCGAGAGCTCGAGGTGCTCAGGCTGGTGGCGTGCGGCCGCACCAACCGCGGCGTCGCCGACGCGCTGTTCCTCAGCGAGAAGACCGTCGCCCGGCACGTCAGCAACATCCTCACCAAGCTCGGGCTCCCCTCCCGCTCGGCGGCCACCGCGTACGCCTACGAGCACGGCCTTCTCTGACCGGGCGTGCGTCCCTGTTCGAGTGCCCGCGGACCACCTGGCAATGTCGGACATCCGCTGTCCGCGGCGATCGAGATCCGGAGATCCGTCGGCCGCCCTTGAGCATGCAGCGGCAGGATCCGCGACGCGGAGATCGAGCGCCTTGAGCGGCTCGGTGCCAGACGGATCGATGTGGGTCAGTCCGATGCCGCGAGTTGGGACGGTGCTGGCCGACCCGGAGGGCAGCGAGTTCTGCGTGCTCAGCGTCCCGGGAGACGTGACCCAGCCACCACAGCGTTCAACACACGCGATCTGCCTGGGCATCGACACTGACTCAAATCTGCTTTGCCCGTGATCCCCGAGAGCCCTAGCGTCGCTTACGTCCTCTCGGTCGCGCGGACGATGTTCCCGGTCTGCGGCGGTCCGTCAGCAGATCGGAGATGCTTGATGACTTCTCACCTTGTCGCGCTCTGCTTCGATGCGAACGACCCCGACCGTCTCGCGCGCTTCTGGGCTGGGGTGCTGGACCGGGAGATCGCCGACGACGGCCTGACGCTACTGCCGAGCGATGACATCGGGTTCAGCATCGAGTTCCAGCCGACCCAGGAGCAGAAGGCCGGCCCGAACCAGATGCATCTCCACCTGACGAGCACCTCCCTCGAGGACCAGCAGTCGACGGTGGCTCGCGCGCTCGGGCTCGGCGGCCGGCACCTCGACATCGGCCAGGGCCCGGAGGATGAGCACGTGGTGCTGGCCGACCCCGAGGGCAATGAGTTCTGTGTCATCGAGCCGGGCAACATCTTCCTCGCCGACTGCGGGTTCCTCGGAGAGCTGGCCTGTGACGGTTCGCAGGAGGTCGGGTACTTCTGGAGCGAAGCGCTTGGCTGGCCGTTGGTCTGGGACCAGGACCAGGAGACCGCGATCCGGTCGCCGGGCGGCGGGACGAAGATCGCCTGGGGCGGTCCGCCCGTGGCGCCGAAGACCGGGAAGAACCGCCTCCACTTCGACCTCGCTCCCCCGGTCGGCGGAGACCAGCAGGCTGAGGTCGACCGCCTCGTCTCCCTGGGGGCGAAGCGCCTCGACATCGGCCAGGGCAACGTCAGCTGGGTGGTGATGGCCGATCCCGACGGCAACGAGTTCTGCGTGTTGACACGACCTCGATGACCCCACGAACGCGCCTCGCTCAAGCTGCGCCGGGGCCCCGACGCTCACTCTTCCCGCAGATGGTGAAAGTCTCGGTCGTGGAGTTCGTCCGCGCTTGACCAAGGAGGTGTCGTGCCCAACGAAGCGTTCGACCGGGACTTCTGGGAACGGCGCTGGGCGCAGGTCCTGCGTGATCATCCGGACAAGGTGGCGAGCCGCCCACCGAACACGCATCTGCTTACTGAGGTCCACGACATCGTCCCAGGTCGCGCCCTCGACGCGGGCTGCGGGCACGGCGCCGAGGCGATCTGGCTCGCCGCATCCGGATGGGAGGTCACCGCAGTCGACTTCTCCGTGGCAGCACTCGACCACGCTCGGTCGACAGCCCGCGCCGTCGGGGCTGAGGTGGCGGACCGCATCACGTGGGTCGAGGGCGACCTCGGCCGTTGGATCCCGCCACCCAGGCGGTTCGATCTGGTCAGCTGTCTGTATGTCCATGTCGCCGGATCGGTAGGCGAGATGGTGACTCGGTTAGGCACCGGCGTCGCGCCCGGCGGGACCCTGTTCCTGGTCGGTCACCTTCCTGTGGACCCCGCGACCGGCGAACCGACGCCCGCAGCGGGACAAGTGCAGGTGACTGTCGCTGACGCCGTCGAGGCGCTCGACCCTCGCGAGTGGGAGATCCTCGTCGCCGAGGAGCGACCCAGACCCGCGGCCGGAACAGGCGTTGATGCCGTGGTGCGCGCGGTGTACCAGCCCTAGCGCGGCAACGGCTCAGTCGTTGATTGCCTCGATGCCAAGCCGCTTGAGCTCCTCGAGGTGGTTCCGCATGTCCTGGAGCACTTCGGGCGAATGTGGCTCCCAGTCCAAGAATTCGTCGACTACTCGAAGCGGCTCCCGAGTGCGGTAAGACCTCGTCGGGTTGCCCGGGAACCTCTTGTCCGTCAGGTTGGGGTCATCCTCGAAGGGGCCCGTGGGCTCCACGCGGTAGATCCTGCCGGGTCCCTCGCCCACAGCCAGCTCTGCTCCCCAGGTGGCCGCGTCCAGGGTTGCGGTCAGGTAGATGAAGTTCGCCTTCCTGCGCTCGCCGAAATTGGAGCCATAGCCGGGTTCCAGCAGATCCCCTGCCTGCAGGTCAGCCTTCGTGCCGTGGAAGAAGGGCCCAGAGTCCTTGGCCTCGGACGGCATCGGTTCGTTCGTCATACACACCCCATCGAACGTTGAGCTCGTCACTCTAGCTCGCTGACCACTGGCATCCGACCATCCGCGGAGCCCCTGCGCTAGCGGCGGACCGACCAGTAGCAGCCGAGTTCGCTGGCCGGCGTGGACCAGGGCGACGACGTCGCGTTGACTGCCCGCAACCTGGCTAGAGTTGTACACGATGAAGCTGGTTGTGCAGGAGTTCCTGACGCTCGACGGTGTCTCCCAGGGCCCGGGGTCCCCGGACGAGGACACCAGCGACGGGTTCGAGCGGGGTGGCTGGTTCGTGCCGCACCTGGACGAGGAGTTCGACCGGCTGGTCGGCACCTGGCTCGGCGAGGCGGACGCGTTCCTGTTCGGCCGCCGTACCTACCAGAACTTCGCGCGGGACTGGCCGAAGATGACCGACCACCCCTTCGCCGGCATCTTGAACGGCCTGCCGAAGTACGTGGCCTCCCACAGCCTGACCAAGGCCGAGTGGAACCCGACCACGATCCTGTCCGGCGACATCCCGGCCCAGGTCGCGGAACTGAAGCGGCAGCCCGGCCGGGAACTGCAGATCCACGGCAGCGCCAAGCTGGCCCAGTCCCTACTGGCCGCCGGGCTGATCGACACGTTGCGGCTCGTGATCGCCCCGGTCGTGGTGGGCCAGGGCCGACGCCTGTTCCCGGACGGTGGCGCACCGGCCGGCCTGCGGCTGGTCAGCCATCAGACGACACCAGGCGGCCTGTCGGTACACATCTTCGAAACGACGGGGCTTCCGGAGTTCGGGACCTACGGGGCCGACGCGTAGGCACCTCGTGCCGGACCCGCACGTTGCCGAACCAGCGCCCCAACCCTGAAAAGGACTAAGGACTTCGAGATCATCCTCGGTGAGCGTGCGCTCCTTCACGTCACCAGGCCGAGGGCCATCCGCAGGTTCTGATCATTGCTCACGGAAGCTGGATGCGGCGACCTATGAGCAGGACAACGAGGTGGTCGGTGTGTTCGAAACCAACCCCAGTTCACGGCCTGTCAGTAAAGGAACTCGGCCGGGTCGAACTCGTCGATGGGGATGATGCGGACGCGCGGCAACTGTTCGTTGAACGCGTGCACGTCGTACTCGAGGTCGAAGGATTCGAGCCCCTGCTCGGCCAGTTGAACGAAGCCGGCGTTGCGGAACTCGGTGAATCCGACGACGCCCGCCCGCCGACCGTCGAGGAGGCCGCCCAGCTGCTCGACGAAGTCTCCGTCATTGCTGACCAGGAGCACGTCCGCGTCGCGGCGACGAAGTTCGGCGAGTGTTCGCTGGATCGCGATGTCGACCACCTTCTCTCCGGCGCCGGAGAGCGCGACCGGTCGGTAGCCGATCGCCAGCAGAGCTTGAACGAAAGCCATCGGAAGCTCGTTGTTCGCGGCGAGGAAGAACAGCCCGGTTGCCGGCTGCTCCCAGCGCTCCCGTGCGAACTGGAGCAGTCGTTCCCACCGTGGGCGCTCCTCGGGGCGGGGGCGTCGTCCTAGGATCGACGTGCCGAGAGTGGCGTCGATGTTCTCCCCGTCGACGAGGACGTATGTGGTCCGCGGTGCCTCGCCCATGGGATGAGACTACGGGTGGCCTACTGCAGGTGCCTGGCGAACCGATGAAACGAGTCAGTGACGCGTTGCTGCTGGCATCTTTGCGGATCCGCTGATCCTGGCAGCGCGATGATGAGCGCGCTACATCACGCCCCCGTCTTCGACCCTTCCTCGCTGAAGCCAAGAAGAGCGAGAACCTGCCCGGCCTGGAACGCGAGAACCGACCACCTCACCGTGGATCCGTCGTGTAGGCGGAGTCTGAAAATGCACGTCCGTGGCTCGAAGACCATGTTGCCGTCGGAGGGGTGGAACTCTCCGTCGTGCGAGAAGGGGTCGATTGGCCCCTCGTCCCGCGGTCCCTCGATGCCACGAACCCAGAGCTCCACGCCCTGAAGGCGTAGTCGCTTCTCCGATACGTCGGCCACACCATCGACGGACCGGCCAGGAAGAACACCCTCGTCGGCGTCGAACAGGACGCACCTGACCTTCCCCTGCTTGATGAGCCGCTCGGCTCGGCGTCCCTGCCAAGGGCGGCCCACGAGGCGGGCATACAGCGACACGATGATCTCGACCAGCGCTTCCACCATGTCCACGAGTATCGCGGGGGAAGCACCTGGCCGCCGCGATGGCTGCTCCTGGCACCCCTTTGTGTCAAGACACCGCCGGGAGGGCAGGCTCAGGCTGGATGTTGGCGGGTCCGGGAAGTGGCTTGTCCGAAGAGCCGATGTCGGGGTCAGGTCGGTCACGCTGGATTGCAGAGTCGTCGCCGGGCGCCGCCTGCATGGGGTTCCGCACAGGCACTACCCCAGCTGGTCGCGGCGGCGTGTCAGGTAGGCGGTCTCGGCGGTGTTGCCCGCCAGCTCGATGGCTCTGTCGTACGCCGCGCGCGACTCCTGACTGCGGCCCAGCCGGCGCAGCAGGTCGGCGCGGGTCGCATGGAAGGCGTGATAGCCGGCCAACCTGTCCTCGAGACGGTCGACGGCCGCCAGCGCCACCTCCGGACCATCGAGCTCGGCGACCGCGACGGCCCGGTTGAGGGCGATGATCGGCGAGGGGTCGAGGCGGACGAGCTGGTCGTAGAGGGCGACGACCTGCGACCAGTCGGTGTCGCGTACGTCGCGGACGGAGGTGTGCACGGCGTTGATCGCTGCGAGGATCTGGTAGCGACCCGGAGCCTCCCCGGCGGCCAGGCGCTCGCGCACCAGCCGATGACCCTCGGCGATCAGCGCCGCGTCCCAGGCCCCACGGTCCTGCTCGTCGAGGGTGACCAGTTCGCCGCTCGACGAGACCCGGGCGGTGCGGCGGGCCTCGGTGAGGAGCATCAGCGCCAGCAGCCCGGCCACCTCGCCGTCCTCCGGTATGAGGGCACGGATCATGCGAGTGAGCCGGATCGCCTCGGCGGTCAGGTCCTGACGCACGGGATCGGTGTCGGGGCCGGTCGCCAGGTAGCCCTCGTTGAAGACGAGGAAGAGGACGGCGAGTACGCCGGAGACGCGTGCCGGGAGGTCCTCCGCGGACGGCACCCGATACGGGATGCGAGCCGCCTTGATCTTGGCCTTGGCGCGGGTGATCCGCTGCCCCATGGTGGTCTCCTGCACCAGGAAGGCACGGGCGATCTCGGGCACGGTCAGACCGCCGACCATGCGCAGCGTCAGCGCCACGCGGGTCTCCATCGCGAGCGCCGGGTGACAGCAGGTGAAGATCAGCCGGAGCCGCTCGTCGTCGATGGCTCCGAGAGGCCCGGGAGGCTCGTCGTACGACATCTGAGCCTCCCTCTGCTTGTCGTCGCGCTTGTTCTCGCGCCGGATCCGGTCGATGGCCTTGCGGTTGGCGGTGGTGGTGAGCCAGGCGCCGGGGTTGGGGGGTACGCCGTCGGCCGGCCACCGCTCGACGGCGGTGGCGAACGCCTCGGCCGCCGCCTCCTCGGCGATGTCGAGGTCACCGAAACGCCTGGCGAGAGCGGCGACCACCCGTGCCCACTCCTCGTGGTGGGCTCGGGTGATCACCTCCCCGACGTCGTTCACGCTCACAGGAACGGCCGCACCTCGACCTTCCGGTTGCAGTGCTTCGACCCCTCGGCGGCGAGCTCGAGCGCCATGTCGAGGTCGGCGGCCTCGATGATCCAGAAGCCGGCGAGGTACTCCTTCGACTCCACGAAGGGCCCGTCGGTGAACACCGCCTCACCACCCCGGTTGTCGATGACGGTCGCGGTACTGGGTGCGCCGAGGCCGCCGGCGAAGACCCAGTGGCCCTCCGCCCGGAGCCGATCGTTGAACGCGTCGATCGCCGCCGACTCGTCCGGGGTAGCGAAGCCGGCAGTGTCGTCGATCACTGAGAACAGGTACTGCATCTCGGTTCATCTCCTGTGCTTCGGGGCGCCCCTCGTGGGCGGCCGCTCACCCTTGCTACGAACACCTCTGCCCCGATCCGACACCACCTCCAGGACTTGTGTACCGCGGCAAGACCGGAGTCGTCGCCGGTTGCATCGAACTGCCCAGCAGTGGATCACCGGAGCACGGCGTCCGGCTTGGCACATGGGCGGTAGGATCCTCGCCGAAACGAACGGGGGCTCGATGCGTAATAGATCTGCGCTCGTGGTCGGCGTACTGCTGACACTGCTGCCAGCCGCGACGGCGGCGGCCGGCACATCGCCGGGCTGGACATCGCCAAAGAAGCTTGGGGCGTACGCCCGCAACGTCGACGTCGCGACCAACCGGGACGGCGACATGGTGGTGGTCTGGTCGAGCAGGGACTCGGTGAATGCGCGTTTCAAACCCGCCGGTGGTCGGTGGGGACCGGTCGAGCGTGTCGCGCCGAAGGCCTCTATCGATGACGACGTCGTAACCCTCACAGACACCGGGAGGGCGACCGTGTTGTGGTCGGACAGCTCCGGCCTCCAGGTCTCCGACCGGCGACGCGACGGCACGTGGCGACGGGACAGATCCGCCCCCCTGGTGCACGAGGACGAGAGCGGTTGCGGGGACGAGTGGGTGTCCGGGCCGGTAGTCCTGGCTGCCGACCGCGTCGGCAACCTGTTCCTCACTTGGAGCGAACTCGGCTGTGACGAGGGCTACTCCTCGTTCGACCACTACGTCTCGCGCAAGGCGGACGGCACGTGGAGCCCCCTGTACGACGGCGGTGGCGATGGCGACCACCACGACGTCGTGTTTCCGCGACGTGGCAAGGCGCTCATGATCAACACGACCAACGCGATCACCACACAGACCGCCAAGGTGGGCGAGAAGCTCGGCCCGAAACGCGTGGTCGTGCCGCACGGCAGCTACAACGGGATGGATGCCGACCTGAACGCGCGCGGCGACCTCGTCGTCGTGGCTCGGTCGTCGAGCGGTCCGGCGACCGCGTCTCTGGTGGCGACGACCAGGCCGGCCGGCGGGGCATGGTCAATGCCCCACTACACGGCAGTGAGTACGTCGACGTACTCAGTTGCGGTGGACCTGAGCGGCAGCGGGCGGATCGTGGCCACCTACCTTCGCCGCAGCGACCGCTCGGCAGTGCTCAGCCAGAACGGCCGTGTCGAGGACAACGAGTGGTCCCCGCCCGTCGTGCTGGCCGCCGGCATCCGCTCCACGGTGAACCCGCCCGACGTTGCGGCCCGGGGCGACGGAACGGCCATGGTGATCTGGAACCGGATGGCGTGGCCGAACACCCTCAGTACCCACGCTGTCTTGCAATCGCGCGCCGGTGAGTGGTCCGAACCCGTCCGATTGGCGGGCCGTCGCACCGTGGACAACGACGCCTACGTGATCCCCGACGTCGTCCGCTCGCGCAGGGGCTTCGCAGTGGCGTTCGTCCGAAACGGCGCACTCCTTGCCCGCTACAGCAACCTCGGGTGAGCAATTCCCTCTCCAGAAGCGCCGACAACTTCCACAGCGCGATCCCCCGGCTTCGTGCTGCGTCGCGCTCACTTCCTCGTCCTCCTCCCAGCGATGGACAACGCAGGAAATGCCGCCGAGGGGGAAGGCTAACGGTTCTTCCTGGACTCGAACCCGATGCCGACGAGACCAATGACCGCGAGGCCACCGACGAGGCCAAGGAAGCGCAGCAGGCTGAAGTTTGGCCAGCTGTCGTCGAGCGCGGCGAAGGCGAAAACCGAGAAGAAGCCGGAGATGAAGACGACCGCAAAGGTCCGCTTCTTGCTCATGAGTGCGTTCCTACTTTCTACTCGCCGAGTGAACTCCTCGCCCGCAGCTGGCTCCGTCAGCGTAATGCCGTGAGCTTTCACTTGAGCACCCGACGTCCAGGCAATTGCCGAGCTCCGGACGGAGGGTGGGGCACCCGAAGTAGGGAATCGTGGCCGGAGTCAGGAACTCGTGAGGATGACCAGCTGTTGGGTCGCTCGCGTCATCGCCACATAGCGGTCGACCGCTGCTTCGATGCCCGTGCCGAACGCCTTGGGGTCGATGAGCAGGACCAGGTCGAACTCGAGTCCCTTCACCAGCTCCGGGGTCAGCGAACGGACACGGGGCGTCGCCTGGAACGTGGGGTCACCGATGACGCAGGCGACACCCTCGGCGTGCGCGTCGAGCCAGGTGTCGAGGATCCTGTCCCGACCCGAGGCGGATCCGTGCACGACCGGGACGCCGCTCTCGCGGATGGAGATCGGCACGTTGGCATCTGGGAGCGCGGCCCGGATGACCGGCTCGGCTTCCGCCATGACTTCTTCCGGCGTCCGGTAGTTGATGCTCAGGGACGCGAGGTTGACCTGGTCGAGCCCGATCCGCTCGAGGCGTTCCTGCCACGACTCCGTGAACCCGTGCCTGGCCTGGGCACGGTCGCCGACGATGGTGAAGCTCCGGGACGGACAGCGAAGCAGCAACATCTGCCACTCTGCGTCGGTCAGCTCCTGCGCCTCGTCCACGACGATGTGCGCGAAGGGACCGGCGAGCAGGTCCGGGTCGGCGCTGGGCAGTGCGGTCTCGTCGATCAGGCGGTCCTGCAGGTCCTGCCCGCGCAGCATCGACATCACCAGCATGTCGGAGTCGTCGGCCGCGACCAGGTCGTCGACCACCCGGTCCATGAGCTCCCGTTCGGCCGCGACGGTGGCCTCCTGCCGACGCCTGCGTCGTGACGCGTCCGGGTCGCCGAGCCGCTGGCGTGCGGCGTCCAGGAGCGGCAGGTCGGAGACCGTCCAGGCCCGGGCGTCCGAGCGCTGCAGACGGCGGACCTCGTCGGGGTCGAGCCAGGGAGCACACATGCGCAGGTAGGCGGGCACCTCCCAGAGGTCGCCGACGAGGTCCGTCGGTTCGATCATTGGCCACGCCTGGGTGAGGGTGTCGACCAGCTCGGGGTTCCGGCGGAGGGCGGCGCCGATCTGTTCCGGCGAGACGTCCTCGTCCTCATGCTTGTCGACGAGGATCGTGACCAGCGCGTCCCAGATCTGGTCGCGCGCCTCGTTGTGCGGGGTGCCGGGCTCGGGCGCGTCGAACGCCTCGGCCCAGTCGGCGGAGCTCAGCCAGACGTCGGCCCAGGGGGTCTCGACCTCCATCCCCTCGGTGGGTGGCTCCTCGTAGAACCGGACGGCCGGCTCGATCGCCTTCACCATGTCCGCAGACGACTTCAGGCGCGCGACCTCCGGGTCGCCCTCGAGCCGGGCCGCAGCTCCCTCCGGGAGGAGGTCGCGCAGGGTGCAGGTCTGCACGCCCTCCTCGCCGAGGCTGGGCAGGACGTCGGCAACGTAGGCCAGGTAGGGCTGGTGCGGACCCACGAACAGCACGCCGCCCCGGCGATGACCGAGCCGAGGGTCGGAGTAGAGGAGGTACGCCGTACGGTGCAGCGCGACGACGGTCTTCCCCGTGCCCGGGCCACCGTCGACAACGAGGGCGCCGCGGGACCCTGCGCGGACGATGGCGTCCTGGTCGGCCTGGATGGTGCCGAGGACGTCGCGCATCCGGGGCGACCGGTGGCTGCCGAGGCTGGCGATGAAGGCGGACTGGTCGTCGAGCGCCGCGGCGTGCCCGCCGAACCCGTCCGAGGTGAAGACCTCGTCCCAGTAGTCGCTGATCCGGCCACCGCTCCAGCGGTACCGGCGGCGGCTGGCCAGCCCCATCGGGTTGGCATGGGTCGCGCCGAAGAACGGTTCGGCCGCGGGCGAGCGCCAGTCAACGAGCAGCCGACGACCCGTGGCGTCCGTGAGTCCGAGCCGGCCGACGAACACGGGCTCCGGGTCGCCCGCGCCGACCATGTGGCCGAGACACAGGTCGAGGCCGAAGCGACGCAGGGCGCGCAGGCGACCGGTCAGTCGGTGCACCTCCTGGTCGCGGTCCAGAGCCTCCTGGCCGGAGCCGCCGGGCGCCTTGCGAGTGGCGTCGAGTCGCTCGGACAGGTCGGCGATCGACTGCTCGAGGCTCTCCGCGATGGCCGCGAAGTGCCGCTCATCGCCGGCGATCAGCCTCGGGTCGGCCTTGGCGGCGAGGCGGTCGGGAAGGTCGAACGCGCTCGTGCGCAACCGGGTCACGTCCTCAGCTCCGATCGTGCAGCAGCGTGGCGGCCACCCTCGCCCCGTCGGCGGAACCACGCCGGCCATCGCGGGTCCTGAGCGCGGCGCTTCCTAGCGGAGTCGGGACTCCGCCTGGGTGACCGTCACCTGGCTCCGCCACCGGTCCGATGTCTCCACACGACCTGTACGTCGCTGACAACACACGCACTGCGCCGCTCCCGTGTCCGTTGGTTCTGACCCTGGTCGGCGATTCTGAGGCACGACCAGGGCCTTGCCGCAAGGCCCCAGGTGCGCTATACGTTGAGAACGGAGAGGGTGAGTCCTCTCCCTTTTTCATGTCGCCGCCGGACGGCCACCCCCCTCGCCGAGGCGGACGCTCGCTACAGGGTCACGCATGGCCTGCGGGTGGACATCGTCACCTCCCACGACGAGCAGGACGGAGCGGCGCACTGACGCGCCGCAGATTGCGCGGTCGTGCCGATGAGAGCGTGGTTGTGGGTCCGCGTCGCTTAGGGTCGGCGCGTGGCGGCGTCCGACCATGCCGCTGTCGGCGCACCTATGTGATCGGGGTGTTCGCCAGCGACACGACAGTCCCGACCACCAAGGCTGCCGCAACGGCCGGCATGAACCAACCCGGGCGCACCCGGGCGCGCCACAGCGACCAGATGGCGACCAACGCGAGCAGGATGCCGAACACGATGCTGCCAACGTGGGCGAGGTCGCTCAGCGGCCGCGCCTCTTCGCACACGGGCGGGCAGTAGACGATCGGGAAGCCGTTGGTCAGCGCCGCCCAGCCGGCGCCGAGGATCCCGGCGCTGGCGACGCCGCTGCCGTTGCCCCGAGCGCCCGCCATGAAGGAAATCGCCCACCAGAGCTGGATGAGCGCAACGCCGACAAGCGTTGCCGCCTCGGTCAGAGTCAGCGTCCCGTGCAGGTCGAACAGGCCGACGCCGAAGTCGATGATGATGTGCAGCACGCTGAAGAACATCGTCGCCAGGCCGACCCAGAGCCATACCGGCATCCGCCAGTCGCGGCCGGACCACGCGAGTTGTTCGCTTCCCACGTACCCACTATCGACCATGCGAGGCGATCTGCCCTGGCTATGACTCGGCTCGCTCGACTCATCTGCCGCTGTTGGTGAAGTTCCGTCGTGCCGATGAGCACGCGCCTGTAACCCGCCCACGGGAGGCGGGTGGATCGGCTGGCGCGCGGGCGCCGGCGGCCCGCTCAGCCGAACGCCGGCGCTTGGCGCTGAAACTGCCAGGTGAGGTCCACCAATGCGTCGTCGGTACCCGCCGAGTCGTCCTCGGTCCAGTGCTCGATGATCGCGTAGCGCGTCCTGTTGCGCGGCACCTCGAACGACTCGCGCAGCGTCGCCCCCGAGTCGGACTCCGCGATGACCTCATGGCCGCCCGAGGGCAGGCTCAGGGGAAAGCTGATCCAGTTGTGTTGGTCCTCGACGTGGAAGTCGTCGTCGACCACCGTGACACCGTCGACCGTGACCGTCAGGCGGACCTCTTCGTCGTCGAGGGACTGGTTGCTGACGATGAGGACCAGGTCAGCTTCGGCCTCATCGACGAGCGCGACGGCGGCGTCGGCGGCGGTCACTTCCGAGTGCGGTATCGGGTCTTCGCCTTCCGCCGCGCTGCAACCAGTCAGAGCCAGAGTGGCGATGGCGAGAGCGAGAGCAACGCGCACAGTCACGAGTATGGGACGTAGCAGGCCGTCACGAGAGCTGCTCACGCCCACCGCGTTGAAGTGGGACAAGAAAAGTGTCACGGACGTGGTGGGCCCAGTGTCACTCACCGCCTGTGCTGAATTGGCACTCGTCGTAGCCCGCCTCGTATTCATCCTGAGTCACTGGAACAACGAGGTCGAAGGTGTGACTTCGGGAGTCGTCGTCGAACGTGAGGACGGTGGAGACGTAGCCCGGCAGGATGTCGTCGAGACTGTCACGCTGCACGTAGAAGGAAAGCTCGAGCACGCCAGTCGACTTCGACTCGATCGTCAGACCCCGGTAGACCAAGCCACCGCGGTTCTGGTCGAACGCACAGCCGTCATCTTGCGCACGTATCGAGAAGTCGGTGACGGTCGGCAGGTCGGCGACCGCTTCGGCAGCTGGGTTGAGCGCCTCGTCGCTGCTCGCCGAGAGGGCGAAGACTGCACCGACAAGTCCGAGCGCCCCTGCCGCAGTACCAACGACCTTCGCAGTCCTATAAGCCATGCTCCGAACAGTACGGGGCTGGCAGCCGCGCCACCGCGTCTTTCCAGACGGTTGCTCATACCTCTGTTCCGGTAAGCCCGCCGGGTCGCGCCACGGCGCGTCTCTCAGCCACTTACAGGCCGCAAGAGGGTTCACGGAAATGCCGCGGCTAGTGACAGCGCGGAACTGCCGCGAATGGTGAACCCGCGGTCATGGCGATGAGCGAATAGGTGCGCATGCGCAGGACGGATCTCTCTCCGGTCCGGGGTGCATTCGTCGCGGAGGGCGTAGTGTCGAAATGGCGGCACGTGCCACGAGCGCAGATAGCTGTTCTCGCGCGACGCCGACTACCTCGATCCGAGTCCACAGTGACTACTCCCCCGCTCTCCGTGCCCCCTGCCACCGCCGATGATGGATCAGGCCGTCCGTCACCCTCGGTCTCGGAACCACGGGGGCACATCGGTCGGGTCGTGGCCGGAGCGTTGACCACCGGACTCATCGCCGCGCTACTCCTGGTCGCCGCCCCGTTCGTTCCTGCAGAGGAAGGCGCCATCGCCGGCGCGGTCCTGTGCGGGTTCGCGCTGGGGTGGGCGGTGTTGGCCATGCTCTCGGTGCGGTTGACCGACCAACCTCAGGGCTGGGCTGCGGTTCCTGCCTTGTTCATGGGGTTGGGCGGTCTTCTCCTAGTTGTGTTCGGCTCCTCGGTGGACGCGGTGCTCAGTTGGGTGTGGCCCCCGGCCTTGCTGGCGCTCGTTGTCTGGATGGTCCTGCGGGCCCGTCGGCAACTTCGGAGCCGGAGCCGACGTTGGCTGCTTTACCCGGTGATCGGGGTGCTCGCACTGGCCTCCGTGGGCGGCGGTTACGAGACGCTGAGCGCAGCCACCGATGTCAAGCCTTCGATGCCCGGTCGGTTGATCGATGTCGGCGGCCACTCCATGCACCTCCACTGCACCGGCACAGGCAGCCCCACCGTCGTGTTGCAACCCGGGGGCGGCGAGATGTCCTCGAACATGGGCTGGATAGCGCCGCGAGTTGCCCGTGAGACCCGCGTCTGCGTCTACGACCGCGCGGGTCGCGGTTGGAGCGAACCGGTGGACAGCCCCCAAGCCGCCTCACAGATCGCCACCGACCTGCACACCCTGCTGCGACGCGGGAAGGTCCCGGGTCCCTACGTGCTGGCGGGCCATTCCTTCGGTGGCCTCTACGTGCTTACCTTCGCAGCGCGCTATCCGGAGGAGGTCGCTGGGATGGTGGTCGTGGACACCACCGCACCGCGCGAGACACCGCCTGCCGCAAGCTCCGAGGAACCGAACAGCTACGACCCCCTGGGGCGGGTCTCCATCTTGATCTCCACCTCGGCTCGAATCGGGCTGACCCGCCTGTACGCGCCGACCGAGTTCGGCAGTCTGCCGCCCCAGTCCCGAGACGAAGTACGCGCCAGCCTCACCACCGGCAGCAACCTCCGCAGCACCATCGACGAGTACGTCCAAGCGAGCACCTCCATGGCCGAAGCAGGATCGTTCACTGACTTCGGCGACAAGCCAATAGTCGTGCTGACGGCTGGCAGCGGAAGTGACGCCGCCGCGATTGCCACGCATGAGCAGCTCGCCACCACCTCGACCAACAGCATGCATCGAGTCATCGACGGCGCGACCCACTCAGATCTCATCGGGGACGAGAAGGACTCGACCGCGACCAGTCAGGCGATCCTCGACGTGGCCTCAGCGATCCGGGACTCCACGCCGTTGAGCAGGTAGCAAGAACGAGCACCCGGCGAGACCGCAAGCAACTGCCACGAGCGCTGACCACAACTGGCTCCGCCCCAGCGTGCGGGTAGAACCACGACGGGAGCGCGATCTCGGCAGGAGGACCAGCGGCGACTGCGGCGCCGTCGCGTTGGCACCCTGACCCTTCGGCATTCTGCGAACCCCGATCATTGAAGGGATATTGACCCGACTGGTTCAGCGTGCAACACTGAACCTTATGGTTCAACAAGATGCAGATCTGGATCTGATCTTCCACGCTCTGGCAGACCCGACCCGTCGCGCCGTCCTGGCGCGACTGGGCCGGGGGCCGGCCACCGTGACGGAGCTGGCCGAGCCCTTCGGCGTCTCGCTGACCGCCATCAAGAAGCACCTCCACGTCCTGGAAGACGCCGAGCTGGGCTCGTGGCGACCGAGAAGGTCGGCCGCTCACGCCACTGCCGGCTTGGCGCGGAGCGATTGGACGACGCCATGTCCTGGATCTCCTTCTACCAGCGCCTGTGGGAGCGCCGCCTCGACGGTCTCGACGCCTACTTCACCCTCGAGAAAGGAACGGAGCAGTGACCACACCCACCACCCCGACGACCCCTCTGGAGTTGCGCACCTCGCGGTATCTGCCGGCCACACCGGAGGACGTCTTCGACGCCTACACCGATGCGGAGAAGCAGAAGATCTGGTTCACCATTCTCGACGACGAGCCCGGGATCGTAGAGATCGAGGTCGACCTCAGGGTCGGCGGTAAGCAGGTGGCTGTCTGGGGACCCAGCAAGGACGCCCTGATCCGGGAGACCCAGACGTTCCTGGAGATCGACCGCCCGCATCGCCTGGTCACCGAGTCTGTCGGGTCCACACCTGACGGGCAGACCATGACCACCAACATCACGGTCACCTTCGAAGCCGACGGCGACGGCACCCTGATGACGGTCCATCAGACCGGGTTCCCGGTTCCGGAGATCCGCGACTTCTTCGCCACCGAGGTCTGGCGCGGCGCGCTAGACCGAATCGAGGCCTATCTCCGTAGCCACCGCAGGGAGGATGCCCGATGACCGACCTCGACGTCACCGGCAGCGGCACCGGCGCAACGACGAGCCGCCCCCCACGTGCCGTCGTGATCGCCACTGCGGTTGCGGCGGCGGTCGTGGCCAACCTCGTCATCTACGGGATCGGGCGAGCCGCCGGCGGCGACTTCGAGTTCACCAAGGACGGCCAGGTCATGGGCGTCGACGCGGTCACGGTCGGAGGTTTCTCCGCCGTGCCGCTGGGGCTCGGGCTCATCCTCGTGGCGCTGCTCTCCCGGTCCCGGTGGATCGTGACGCTTGCCAGCATCCTCGCCCCCCTGCTGGCCGTCCTCACCATCGGCGTCATGACCATCCCTGTCGACCTGGACACCACCAGCACCATCGCTCTGGCCGCCTGCCACCTCACCCTCGTCCCCATCAGCATCCTGTCCATACATCAGCTGCGCCGCTGACCCACGTGGTCGATCCGGTGACAGCGTGGCTAACCCTTCGGGCTTCGGGGCCGATTGACAGGTCTGGTGAGCTTCCGACCCACCATCATCGCGGCGACTGCCAGCGCGGCTCCGATGATGGTCAGTCGCACGGCACGCTCCAGCGGCGAGAGCCACTCGAAACCGTCGAGATAGATCGCCGACTCCCCGGCGAAACCCAACGGAACAGCGAGCATGGCTGCGAGGCCCAGCCACGTGTCGTCTCGTCGGGCGCGCCAGCCGAGCAGCCCCAAGGGTGGGCCGACAACAAGGGCACCCAAGGTCCAGAAGCGCATCTCTCGCAAGTCGTGGGCAAGCGGGCTGTCGGCGGCGACCGCGTCCGCGACGTAGTACGCCGCGACTGCGGCCGCGAGGGCGAAGGTCGCGGCTGCGATGGACAGCACGAGTCGACGCCGCCACCATGCGGCCATCAGGATCCCGAAAGTGGCCCATCCCGCTCCGCCCCCGCTGACGATCGAGAGCGACCGCAGCGGGGTCGGCTCGGCATGGTTCAGCGCCACGACGACGACACCGAAACCCGCCCCGACCAGGAGGGTCACGAGCGCTTGGATCAGGGGCGGGGCTGCTGCAGGGCCAAGCACTCCGCGAGACACTCTGCCCCCATCGACTCGTACCGCCGTGCGGGTCCCGCGCGACGGTCCGATCGTACTGAAGACACGGGCCCACCCCGCACTCCGAACACCCTCACATGGCCGCGGAAAGTGAATCGGAGACGTACGCGCAGCGAGACGACGTACACAGAACTACCCATCCGCGAGGTCGCACACTTCGCCCGACGCGCTGCGGCCGGCGCGCTCCTAGCGTGGGTGGAGAGTCCGCCGGAACGTTGGCAGGTGAGAGCGATGAGTGAGCACGGGTACGACGCGATCGTCGTCGGGGCACGTTGCGCGGGATCGCCGACGGCGATGCTGCTCGCCCGGATGGGGCACCGGGTGCTGCTGGTGGACCGCGCGAAGTTCCCCAGCGACACCATCTCCACGCACCTGGTCCATCCGCCCGGGCTGCTCGCGCTGCGCCGCTGGGGACTGCTCGACCGGGTCGTGGCCACCGGCTGCCCGCCACTGCGCACCTACGCCTACGACTTCGGCGAGTTCACGATCGAGGGCTCACCGGGCACCGACGGCATGACGGTCGCGTACGCCCCTCGGCGCACCAGCCTCGACCCGATCCTCGTCGAGGCCGCCACCGACGCAGGTGTCGAGGTGCGGCAGGGGTTCACCGTCGAGGAGATCGTCGCCGAGGACGGCCGGGTCACCGGGATCCGCGGTCACGACCAGGGCGGCAGGACGGTCACCGAGCGGGCCCGGGTGACCGTCGGCGCGGACGGCCGCCACTCGGTCGTGGCCGCCTCGGTGCGACCGGCGAGCTACCACGAACGGCCGCCGTTGCTGGCCGCCTACTACACGTACTTCAGCGGGCTGCCCATCGGCGACCGGGTCGTCAACTTCATCCGGCCCGAACGCGGGTTCGCCGCCTGGTCGACGAACGACGACCTCACGCTGGTGATCACCGGCTGGCCCTACGCCGAGTTCGCCGCCAACAAGCGGGACATCGCCGGCAGCTACCGGGCGACCCTGGCGCTCGCCCCGGAGTTCGCGGAGCAGGTCGCAGCCGCCCACCAGGAGGCGAGGTTCGTCGGCACGGCGCTGACGAACTACTTCCGTACGCCGTACGGGCCGGGCTGGGCGCTCGTGGGCGACGCCGGCTACAACAAGGACCCGATCACCGCGCAGGGGATCCAGGACGCGTTCCGGGACGCCGAGCTGTGCGCGACGGCGCTGCACGGGGCGCTCACCGGCGAGCGCCCCTTCGACGAGGCCATGGCCGAGTACCAGCGCACCCGCGACGAGCATGCCCTGGCGATCTACGAGTTCACCCTCGAGCTGGCCTCCCTGGAGCCGCCGCCGGAGGACCTGCAGCGGCTGCTCGCTGCCCTTCCCGGCAACCAGGAGGCCGAGGACCAGTTCGCCCGCGTCATCGCGGGGGCCACCTCGCCGGTCGAGTTCTTCGACCCCGCCAACGTCGGACGCATCCTCGCCGCCGCGTGAGCCGCCGAGGTCCAGACCGGTCCGCCGGGCCCGCGTCCGGATCGCGGACGACGGCTCCGCCATGTGGACGGCTCGCCTATGCTCGTCGACGTGCAGCAGAACTGGACCTATCTCTTTGGCTACCTGCCCGGGGCATCCGAGCAGGCGGTCCGCTAGGTCCCGCCCGCACGAGACATCCAACGCCCCTGGCCGCTGAGCAGGGGCGTTTTGCATGTCCGCCCCTGCGCAGCGGCCGGGGCACCCATCCGGAAGAAGAGGAACCCCCATGGTCGTCGTGATGACACCGGAAGCAACGGACGCCGACATCGCCCATGTCGTCGAGCGGGTCGAGAGCGTCGGCGGAGAGGCGTTCGTGAGCAAGGGCGTGGTCCGCACGATCATCGGCCTCGTCGGCGACATCGACTCCTTCCACGGCCTGAACCTGCGCAGCCTCCCCGGCGTCGGGGACGTGCACCGGATCTCCGACCCGTACAAGCTCGTGAGCCGCCAGCACCACCCGGAACGCTCGACCGTGTGGGTCGGCCGCGACAAGAAGGTCCCCGTCGGCCCGGACAGCTTCACGTTCATCGCCGGCCCGTGCGCGGTGGAGACGCCGCAGCAGACCCTCGAGGCCGCGGAGATGGCGAAGGCCGCCGGCGCCACGCTGCTGCGCGGCGGCGCCTACAAGCCCCGCACCTCCCCCTACGCCTTCCAGGGCCTCGGCCTCGAGGGCCTGAAGATCCTCGCCAGTGTTCGCGAGCGCACCGGCCTGCCGGTCGTGACGGAGATCGTGGACGCACGCGACGTCGACGTGGTCGCCGAGCACGCCGACATGCTGCAGATCGGCACCCGGAACATGGCCAACTTCGGCCTCCTCCAGGCGGTCGGCCAGGCCGGCAAGCCGGTCCTCCTCAAGCGCGGCATGACCGCCACCATCGAGGAGTGGCTGATGGCCGCCGAGTACATCGCCCAGCGCGGCAACCTCGACATCGTGCTCTGCGAGCGCGGGATCCGGACCTTCGAGCAGGCCACCCGCAACACCCTCGACATCTCCGCGATCCCGGTCGTCCAGGCAACCAGCCACCTGCCGATCATCGTCGACCCCTCGCACGCCGGCGGGCGCCGTGACCTGGTGGTCCCGCTGTCCCGTGCGGCGGTGGCGGTGGGCGCGGACGGCGTGATCGTCGACGTGCACCCCGACCCCGAGAACGCGTTGTGCGACGGCCCCCAGGCGGTGCTCGGCAACGACCTCCGCGCGTTGGCCCAGGCGATGCGTCAGCTTCCGCCCGCGGTGGGGCGGGTCGACGCCGGGGAGCTCACGCGCGGCTGAGGCGGTGACGACGACCGATCCTGCCCTAGGGAGGCTCACTCACGGTTGACGGCGGTCAGCAGCGGTTGTGGGCCGACTACTCCTGACGGTGTGCGCGGTCCTGAGGCGCTAGGGGCAGACGTCGATGAGCACCTTGCCCACCGCACCGTTCTCGACGGCGGCGTGGGCCTCGGCGGCCTGCTCGAGGGTGTAGTGGTGCAGGGGCAGGCCGGCCTCCTCCCCCACCCGCACGGCGCCGTCCTGCACGGCGGCGGCGACGTCCTCCAGGGCGCGAGCACGCCAGGTCTCCGGGGCGTTGTAGACCAGGACGAACTGCCAGCGGGTGTTCGGCACCATCGAGGGACGCACGGGGAGCTCCATGGTGTCGCCGCCGTTGTTGGCGTACACCGCCACCGAGCCGTGCCTGGCGAGCACCTCCGCGTCGAGCGCGGCGTTCACCGCCGGGGAGACCTCGACGATCGTGTTCACCCCGTCCGGTGCGATGGCGCGCACCTCGGCGACCACGTCCTGTTGCCGGTAGTCGATGACGTGGTCGGCGCCGGCATGCGCCGCGAGGTGCCCCTTCTCCGGGCTGCTGACGGTGGTGATGACCGTGGCGTCGGACCACCGGGCGAGCTGGATCGCGGCGTTGCCGACAGCCCCGGCGCCTCCGGCCACCAGCACCGTGCGCCCTTCCATCGTGCCCGGGCCGAGACGTGTCGGGCCGTCCTCGGTCACGGTCAGGCACCGGTGCGCGGTGAGGAACGGCACCCCGAGGCTGGCACCGAGGTCGAACGACGCGACATCGGGCAGGAAGACCACGTGGCGGGCCGGTACGACGGCGTACTCCTGCGCGGTCCCGCCGGCGGGACGGAGGTGGGCCGCCTCCCAGATCCACACCCGGAGGCCCAGCAGCGACGCCTGCACGCCCCGGCCGACGGCGTCGACCACCCCGGAGCCGTCCTGGTTCGGGACCTGCGGTGGGTGGACGGGGACGCCGGCGTGGTTGCCACGACGTGACTTCCAGTCGGTGGGGTTGACTCCGGAGCGGTGGATGCGGACCCGCACCTCCCCCGGCCCCGGGTCGGGCACCGGCCTCTCGACGAGCGTCAACACCTCGGGGGCACCGGTCTGGGAGTACTCGATCGCACGCATGCCCCTGACGTTAGCCCCGACAGCTGACTTCATCAGGCCCCTCCCAGCAGACCGACTGCCGCTGTTCAGGAGGCCGTTCTCGGCGGCAGGGCGGGACCGGGCCCAGAGCACCAGGACGGTCACCGTGGCGAGCCAGACCGGGGCGTAGACCAGGCTGGTGAGGACGTCGGACAGGTGGTGGGCGCCCTGGTACAACCGGGCAACCAGTGCGCACAGCGGCAGGATGAGCAGCGGCGCCACCCACCATCGCGCCGCCCTCCCGTAGGTCCAGGTGAGCACGACGAGGCTCCCGTAGATCGCGGTGGCCGTCGCGACGTGGCCGGAGGGGAAGCTGTGGTCGGGGACCAGGCCGGGGTCGAGGATCTCGACCGGAGGCCGCTGTCGCGGGATGAGGTTCCCGGCGACCAGGTAGATGCCGAGGAGGCCCGCCTCCACGAGGCCGACGAAGACCGCGGGCAGCACCGAGCGCTGCCAGAGCGAGAAGCCGAGGGCGATCACGACGAGCCCGATCTGACCGGCCAGGGTGTCCCCGACGAACGCTCCGACGACGGCGACGTCGTCGAGGGTGGGCGTCCGCTGGTCGGCCAGCCAGCGAGCCAGGTCGTCGTCCGCCTTCCCCACCGAGCCCGTCGAGGGGATGGGTGAGCAGCCAGCCGACACCGACGACGAAGGCGCACAGCGCTGCCCACGCGACGGCGAGCATGCCCAAGGTGCTCGGCCAGCCGCGGTCGGTCCGGTTGGCCGGGGTCGACCCGTCGGTCACCGGCGTGGAGCCCTCCAGCTGCATGGCGGTCATTGTGCCGGGCCTCCGGTCACAGCTGCCTGCCGCCGCCCCGGGCGGGGTCGGTTTGGGGCGTTCTTCCCCGCCCGGTCCTGCCTCCGCGCTACGTTCTCGGCACGAAACGTGCCGGGGGGACGTATGGGACACGGGATCAGCAGTGCGCCGGCGACGGCGTCGGAGCAGGGCCGCACGAGCGCTGGTCTGTCGCCGAGGGCCGCCGCGTGAAGGGCTTCATCGCCGTGGGCGTGTCCGTCGCCGGCGTCGGTGCCGTGGTCGCCGGAGGTCTCGCCGCGAGCGCGTTCCTCAGCGGTGGTGGCACGCAGCCCGAGGACGTGCTGCCCGCCTCCACCATCGGGTTCGTCAAGGTGGACCTGAACCCGTCCGCGAGCCAGAAGCTGAACGTGCTGCGGCTGATGAGCAGGTTCCCCGACGTCAAGACGCAGGGCGAGGACCTGAAGGCGACCGTGGTCGAGTCGATGCTGGAGGGCTCCGGGATCGGCCTCGACTACGAGAAGGACATCGAGCCGTGGCTGGGTGACCGGGCGGCCGTCGCTGCCCTGCCGGCCACCCGCCCCGACGCCACGGAGCCGGTCACGCCGCTCGTCGTCATCGAGTTCACCGACGAGGACGCGATGTCCGCGGCCCTCGACAAGGCCGAGAAGACGATGGTCGCCGACCACGAGGCCATGATGAGCTCGATCGGGGGCGGCTCGGACTCCACGGCTCCCGGCACGATCCCGAGCCCCGCGGAGAAGCAGCAGGAGTACGACCCGTTCGACTACGCGGTGCGCGGGAGCTACGTGCTGCTGTCCGCGCAGCAGGCGGCGGTCGACGCGATGGCCACTGCCGAGGAGGTCCTCGCCGACACCGAGACGTTCTCGGCCGACAAGGCCGCCATCGACGGCGGCGACCAGATCGTGCTCGCCTGGCTGGACGTCCACGCCGCCTACCAGGCCGTCCCGGAGGACGAACGGGCCGACTTCGCCGAGCAGTTCGGCTCAGCGCGTCCGGCCGGCCGCATGGTGCTCGGCGTGCACGCCGAGCCGGACGCGATCGAGGCCGTCGGACGCACGATCGACCTGGAGGCCGCCGGTGCCGAGGCACTTGCCGCCGGGGGCGCGGGCACCGGCCTGATCACCGACCTGCCCACCACGACCGACGTGGCGTTCTCCGCCACCGGACTCGGCGACCTGGCCGTGGACCTCTGGGACAGGCACGCCTCCGACCCGTACCTCGACCTGGCCGACGAGGCCGAGCAGCTGGGCCTGGAGATGCCGGAGGTCCTCGACGTCGTCCTCGGCGAGGAGGCAGCGCTGGGCGTGGACCTGAAGGACCTCCAGGACCTCGACTTCTCCGCGACGGCACGGGTCCGCACCGCGCAGCCCGACCGAGCGCTGGAGATCCTCGAGATCCTGGCGGGGACCTCCGCCGAGGAGTTCCGCTTCGGTCCGGCGCCGGAGGGCTTCGTGGCCGGCATCGACCCGCAGGACATGGCCAAGGCGTCGGACGGCGACCGTTCGCTGGGGGCCGAGCCGCGGTTCAGCAACGCCCTTCCTGCGGCCGACGAGGCCAGCGTGGCTCTCTACGTCGACATCGCCTCCCTGGTCGACACGCTGCGCGCGCTCGACACGGACGCGGTGGCCGAGTTCGCGCCGCTGGAGGCGTTCGGCGCCACCGCCACCGGCGAGGCGGGCAACGGCTCGATCACGATGCGCCTGACCTTCCGCTGAGGCTCGGGCTCCCTTCCGCGTCAGCCGGCGAGGCTCTCCTGCGCGAGCTGGAGGTGGATCTTGTACAGCCGCTGCTCCTGGTCCTGGGCGCGCTCGATGAGGTACTCGATCTCCTCCTTGCCGACGCGCGGGTCGTCGACGGTGACGGCGCGCAGCACCTGGAAGCCGCAGATCCGGGCGGCGGTGCCGGCCCGCAGCATCTCGATCTCGAGTACGTCGGACAGCGGCGAGCGGGTGACGAGGTGGCCGTTCGTCTTGAGGCGGCCGGCCTTCTCGCCGAGCCAGCCGGCGGCCGTCTTCATGAGGCTCTCCGCGACGTCGAGGCGCTTCATCAGGTCGCGCAGCGCCTCGCGGTCCTCGGCGATCTCGTCGGCGAGGCGAGCGAGCTGATCCCCGCGCTCGCCGTCGTGGTTGCCGGCCGCCCGGCCGATCAGCTCGACACCGGCGGTGGACGCCCCGAGGTGGTCGTTGAGGTAGATCCCGAGCAGGTCCTGGTTCGTCATGCCCGGGGCGTACCCGTGCCCGTCGTACCGAAACGGCTCAGCGGACCTCGGCCAGCAGCTTCCCGAGCACGACGGCCGCGTCCCGCGCCTGCTCCGCGGACACGTCTAGATGGGTGACCAGCCGGACCGTGCGCGGCCCGACCGCGCTGACCAGCACGCCGGCGTCCCGCGCGGCGGTCACCACCGCCGCCGCATCCGGTACGTCGATCACGACGATGTTGGTGTCGACGGAGGCAGGGTCGACGTCGCACGCGGAGGCAAGCAGCCGGGCGTGCTCGTGGTCGTCGGCGAGACGCTCGATGTGGTGGTCCAGCGCATGCAGGCCGGCCGCGGCGAGGACGCCCACCTGGCGCATGCCGCCGCCCAGACGTTTCCTCCACACCCGTGCCTCGGCGACGGCGGCGGCCGACCCGACGAGGAGCGAGCCGACCGGGGCGCCGAGGCCCTTGCTCAGGCAGACCGCGAGGACGTCGACCAGGCCGCCGTAGGTCGCGAGCGGGACGCCGGTGGCGACGTGGGCGTTCCAGAGCCGGGCGCCGTCGAGGTGCACCGCGACCCCGACGGAGTCGGCGAAGGCCCGGAGCGCCTCGATGTCGGCCAGCGGCAGGACGGTGCCGCCGCCGAAGTTGTGGGTGTTCTCGATCGAGATCGCCTTGGTGGGCACGAAGAACGGCCCCATGTCGGGGGCGTACAGCGTCCGCACCGCGTCCAGGTCGAGGCCGCCCCGGGCGCCGGTCCAGGTGCGCATGGTCAGGCCGGTGAAGGCGCCGTGCGCCCCGAGCTCGGCCCGCGCGATGTGGGCGGAGGACTCGCAGAGCACCTCCTCCCCGACCCCGACGACGGAGCGGACCGCGAGCACGTTCGCCATCGACCCCGTGGGGGTGAACAGCGCCGCCTCCTTGCCGAACAGTCCGGCGACCCGTTCCTCGAGGGCCCGGACGGTCGGGTCCTCGCCGTACACGTCGTCGCCGACCTCGGCCGACGCCATCGCGGCGCGCATCGCCTCGGTCGGACGGGTGACGGTGTCGCTGCGCAGGTCGATGAGGGTCACGGGCTCGATGCTATGTCGCACCGCGGTGAGGTCGTCGGCGGGCCGTTGCGCGGGTCCGGGGTGACGGTCACCGCGTAGGGCTCCTCGCAGGGCGGGCGGGGCGTGGCGGGCGGCGCGGTCGGTGTGACCGGGGACGGCTCCGGCGTCGCGTGCGCGGTCGGCACTACCTCGCCGGCAGCGGTGAGCGGATGCCGGCGTCGCCACCGCTCGCTCTCGGTCTCCGGTCTCGCGGCGCCCGGTGAGGCTGACCGCTCCGCCTGGTCGCGCATCTCGGCCCACGGGAGGTGGCTCCACCGGCCGTCGGCGTCGCGGACGACGACACCACCCGCGCCCAGCGACAGGACGACGAGGGAGCCACGGTCGGTGTGCATCACCGCGACGTCCTCGACGGCGACCCGGTACTGCTGGCCGCACCGCTCCCCCACCTCGTCCTCCACAGCGGTGACCTGCTCGGCGGTCAGGGCCTCCTCCGCCGCCCACGTGACGCCGCCGTCGCGGGACGTCTGCACGTCCAGCCCGTCGGAGGTGTCCCCCTCCTCCCAGCACAGCTCCGGCCGGACCGGGTCGCACGCCGCCCGGGTCCACGGCCCCCACTCGACGACCCGCTCCTGCTCCAGCCCCGAGAGCGTTCGGATGCCGAGGCCCGTCGGCGTCGGGTGCATCACGTAGACGTAGTCGTAGACGAACCGCGATCCCCGCTCCCAACCACCGTCGTCGGTCTCCCAGAGCCCCTCGAGCACGGCAATGTCTGCCTCACCGTCGTCGCAGGGCGAGGTGGCTGCCGTGGCCAGCACGGCGAACGGCAGCAGCACGGCGCCGACGGTGGCCCGCGCACGCCGGCGCAGCGGCTGACGCCGGCGGCCTGCCAGCCTGTGCACGCGCAGCGCCACCAGGAGTGCAGGCAGCGCAAGCAGGTCGGTGGGGTCGCGCAGCAGGTACGACGGGCCGGCGACCGCCGACCACAGGTCGGTGGCCACCGCCGCCCCCGTCTCGGTCGTCTTCACGAGCACGAAGCCCACGCCGGTGGCCAGCACCGCGGTGAGCGCAGGTCGAGGCACCCGGAGGAGGGCCAGCGGCACGGCGAGCACCAGCGGCGCGACGACGAGCCCGACGACGTCGCTGAGCTTGCCGGTCACCCACCCCGGCCAGGCCTGCTTGAGCACGTGGTCGTTTAGTGCGAGCAGAACCAGGGAGACCACGGTCAGCGGGGACGCCAGCGCTGCCAGCGCCCGCACCGTCTCGTCACGACGCTCCCCCGTCATGAGTGCGATTGTGGCCGGGCGCGGGGGTCCGTCGGGTCTCGACCCGGCCACGGCTCGGCAAAGAATCCCGACAGACCGAGGCGGGCGCCGGTCTGGTAACGCCCGGCGGCCGTCACCGGGCGTCACCTATTGGCACTAGGCATCCGCGTTTACCGGAGCCGAGTTCCGTGCGTTCTTGCCGGACGATGTGAAGGTCATGTGCAGGTTGTGCGATGGCCCGGCCAACTGGGGGCGCGCGTCGTTCATCATGGGCACGTGAAGGCGCCCGATGTCGATGCTCCGCGACTCTTCCAAGGCCAGGGTCGAACGTTCCTGAGGTTTCTCTTGGCCGCTTGCATCACCAGTGTCGCTGCCCTGCCGGCGGCCGGGCTGTGGGTCGTCGGCCAGGCCCAATACCTGGAGGACTACTGCTTCACGCGGGTAGAGCCGCCGGAAGCCTCGTCACCCGAAGCCCTCAGCGGTCGACCGGCCTACTGGGACGACCCCGTCACGGTCGCTTGCGAGTTCGATGGCTTCCCAACCATCTACACCACCGAACCCGCTCCCCTGTTCGGTGCCCTACTTCTCGCAGGCGCGGTTGTCGCGGTCTCCCTCATCGCGTTCCACTGGGCACGGACCGAGCAGCATCAGCCCTCGGCCTAGCGCCCGGACATCTATGCCGCGATCCGCTCGACACGGGTCGGCACCCACTGCAGTCTCAGCCAGTGGGGACAATGTGCAAGTGAACTTTCTCGTCCGCGGCATTGAAGGCCTCCGCCGGCTGCGATGGTGGCTCTTCGTGTCCGTCATCGTTCTGCTCGTTCTGGTCCGAAACGAGTGGGCGTGGTGGTCTGCGATCGCGGGGCCGCTCGGCTTCGCAGGCTTCTGGATTCCGTGGTTGGCCGACCTCATCCGTGACTGGACCCCGAGCGCCCGACGGGCGCGTGCAGCGTTACCCAGCGAACGCGACAGCATCGAGAACGCTCGTCAGGCCCTCATGCGCCGACGGGCTGGGGAAGGTGGCGACGACCGATCGCAGCCGTCCTGACATGCCGCATTGCGGTTGTTTCCCGAACCGCAGAATCATGCTCGGGGGCCGGATCATCACTCGTCGGAGCCTTCATGGTCTCACCCTGCCGCATCATGCGACTTGGACGCGCAGGTGACGCGTGTGGTTCCTGAACGTCCGCTTATGGCCGCGATCCGCGTCCTGCCGAGATCCGTGCATCGGTGCGAGCTATTCCCTCGCCCACTGCTCGCGAGGACGCTCTCTCCCCCCGGCAGATCAGCCCTTTCGGTTGGCGGGTCGGTCTAGGACCCAACCGACGCTGTGTGGCGGCTGCTGTTCAACGTCATGTCGATGGTCGCTCGGTCCGAGCCAGACCTGATCCGGCCCTGTACCCGCGAGGGTTGAGAGTCGTGAGCATGGTCGACGACGACACGAACGAACCGCCGTGAGCGGAGATCCGTCACTGGATCAGCGATGCCGACCGACCATGCGCGACCATGGTGATGAGTTGTCACGCCCGCACCCGTCATACCTACAACGGGACACGATGAGGCGGAAGGATGACGTGATGATTGCGGACACGCGGCTGGAGGAGTTGGGCATGAACGGTCTGGGCGAGGTCGACGAGCCGACGTTCTCGGGGCTGGCGGAGCGGCACCGGCGGGAGCTGCACGTGCACTGCTACCGGATGCTCGGGTCGTTCGAGGACGCCGAGGACACCGTGCAGGAGACGTTCCTCCGTGCCTGGCGGCGGCGGGAGACCTTCGAGGGGCGGTCGACGTTCCGGGCCTGGCTGTACCGGATCGCCACCAATGCCTGTCTCGACCTGCTCGCCAAGCGCCGTCCGGAGCCTGCGACCGGCGGGGAGGTGCTATGGCTGCAGCCCTACCCGGACCGGCTGCTCGACGAGCTGCCCGCAGGCGACGCGGACGAGCCGGAGGCCGTCGCCGTCGCGAGGGAGACGATCGAGCTGGCGTACGTGGTCGCGGTCCAGCACCTCGCGCCGCGCCCGCGGGCCGTGCTGATCCTGCGGGACGTGCTCGGCTGGCCGGCGAAGGATGTCGCGGATCTCCTCGGGGACTCCGTCAACTCCGTCAACAGCGCGCTGCAGCGTGCCCGAGCCGGTATGCGGGAGCACCTCCCCGCCGAGCGGCAGGACTGGACCGGCGGCGAGGAGGACGCAGGGACGCGCGAGCTGGTGCGCCGCTTCACCGACGCGAGCGTGGTCACGGACATCGACGCGATCAAGACGATGCTGCGGGAGGACGTCCGCTGCTCGATGCCGCCCACTCCGGGCCTGTATGTCGGCCGCGACGCGGTGGTGACCGACTGGGTCGAGGACGGATTCGAGGGCATGAAGGGTCTGCGCGGCGTCCCGACCTCCGTCAACCGGCAACCCGCCATCGCCTTCTACCTCTGGCGGGAGCAGGAGGACGCTTACCTGCCGCTGACGATCGACGTCCTGCGTATCACCGGCGGGGCAATCACCGAGATCACCATCTTCCACGACGACCAGTTCCCGCGGCTCGGGCTGCCGGAGCGCCTGCCGGCAGACGGCACGGAGTAGTCCCGGGGTAGACGCTCGCACTGCGCGGTGGCGCGTGCGTGTCGCGGTGGTCTCGGTGGAGTGGTGCGACGTGTTCGGCGTCGTCACCCGCGGGCGGGTGCAGCTGGAGCTGCGTGACGGCAAGCCCCAGCCGTTCCACGGCAAGGGTGCGCATCGTCACGCCCCCAGTCCCCGTCCGCCAGTTGCCGCCTGATGGAGGAACGACATGAACAGCATGAATGACGCCGGATTCGTCGCAGACCCGGCATCGGACCGGACGAGCCACACCCATCGACTGCGCAGGCTCGCCTTCACCGGCCTCATCGCCACGCTTGCAGCGATGGTGGCCACCACCCTCGCAGCTGCGCTGGCCCAGGCCTCTGGTGTCGACTTCGAGGTCCCCGATGGTGGCGAGACGATCCCGTTGTCCGGGTTCACCGTGGTGACCGGCTTCTTCTCGGTCGTCGGCGTCGTCATTGCCGCCGCACTTCGCCGTTGGAGCGCTCGCCCCGCCGAGCGATTCGTGTGGACGGCAGTGTCGCTGACCGCGATCTCGTTGGTCCCGCCCCTCATCTCCGAGGCGAACACCGCCACCATCGCCGCCCTCATCGGGCTACACCTCGTCGCTGCGACCGTGATGATCCCCACCCTTGCGCGGAGCCTCCGCACCCAGACCGATTGACGATCCCGATCCGGCACATCCGGATCCGCGGTCAGTGAAACCGCGACCATGTCGATGGGCGGGCGTTGCCGGAACGCGCTCTGCCCCTACACTCGGCCGGTGCCCGACTTCCCGCCTTGCGATGACGTGTGCGGTGCCCTGGAGGAGCACGTCCGCCGCTTCTTCGCCGGGCGGACGATCGAGGTCTTGACCTGGCCAGCCGGCCCGCTCCGGGAGCAGAACCCGCACTTCAGGGTGCTCCGCGTCGAACCTGCGTCGAGCGCCGACGTCTGGACCTACGTCTCGGTCGGGGGTTGGGCCGCAACGGACGGCGACTACGGACTGGAGTTCGTGGTCTGCACTCCGATCGCCGACGACCGGGCGGTGGAGCTACTAGCAATGACGGTGTTCTACAACCGTGGCGGGCGTCTCGGGTTAGGGCACACGCTGCCTGTCGGCGAGCCCTGGCTGCCGGGTTCGGGGTGCGACCACCTGCTGGTCAGCCTCCCGTACCCGTTCGGCACCGAACTACAGACAAGCCACGTCGGCGATCGCCACGTCGAGTTCCTTTGGCTTCTACCGATTACCAAGGCAGAGAGAGACCTCAAGGTCTCGTTTGGGCTGGAGGCCCTCGAGTCGCGCTTCGAAGAAGTTGGCCTCAGGTACTGGCAGATCGATCGACCTTCGGTCGTCTGACCCCACGCACTCATGAGCCGCGAGCCGCTCGTCTCGCTATGCGATCAGTGCCAACGAGCCAGGGCCGGTGCGATCTCGTCGATGGACAGTTCTCCTCGCGCTACGGACATGACCAGTTCATAGGCGGGGTCATCGGGTGCGTCGAGGTCGACGTCGTTGAGGCCGTAGAAGACGACGACGGCAAGCCAGCCCAGGCGCTTGTTGCCGTCGACCAGCGCATGGTTGCCGACGAGGGAGTCGAGCAGCGCCGCAGCCTTGCGGTCCAGGTCGGGGTAGGCCTCGTGTCCGTACAGAACAGCGCCAGGGCGATGAGCAGCGGAGTCGAGCAGGCCCACGTCGCGCACTGGTCCGACCGCGAGGTCCTCCACCAAAGACAGGAGATCCTCGAGCGTCAGTAAGACCGTCAACGGCCGAGCCGGTCCAGCACGTCTGCGTACCGCTCACGGGCCCGCGCCGACAGCTCAGCGACTTTGGCCCCCTGCACATGGCGAGCTGCCGCCTCACGGATCGCCCGCAGGGTCGCCTCGTGTCGGCTTATCCCCTCGGCCTCCGCCAGCGCAGCGAGGAGACGCTCATCCTCTGGAGTCAGTCGCAAAGTCATGGCCATGTCCCCATGATACCGAAGTGGTATCGCTCGGACGGCCCACTCCAGCGCCACCTCTGGTCATCGGTCAGGTGACTTGGGTACGACATGCCCCGCACCGCGACGACGAGCGTCGTCGGGGCTTGAGGGAAACACCCAGTCAGACGTCCGGGGTCGAGGCGCTCGTGCGGTTGCGCAGCATCTCGGCGACGAGGAACGCGAGCTCGAGCGACTGCACCCGGTTCAGCCGCGGGTCGCACACCGACTCGTAGCGGTGCGACAGGTCCACCTCGCCCAGCGCCTCGCCGCCACCGACGCACTCGGTGACGTCGTCGCCGGTCAGCTCCATGTGGATCCCGCCCGGCCAGGTGCCGAGCGAGCGGTGCACGTCGAAGAAGCCCTGCGCCTCGTTGATCACGTCGTCGAAGGACCGGGTCTTGTAGCCCGAGGACGCCTCCCACGTGTTGCCGTGCATCGGGTCGCACACCCAGGCGACCTGCACGCCGGCGGCGGTGACCTTCTCGACGAGGTTCGGCAGCACGTCGCGGATCTTCTTCGCGCCCATCCGGGTGATGAACGTCAGCCGGCCCGGCTCGTTGTCGGGGTTCAGCCGCTCGGCGAGCGCGAGCGCGTCGTCCGGGGACGTCGTGGGCCCGAGCTTCACGCCGATCGGGTTGCGGATCTGCGAGAGCAGCTCGACGTGGGCGCCGTCGAGCTGGCGGGTGCGCTCACCGATCCACACGAAGTGCGCGGAGGTGTCGTACGGCGTCTGGGTGCGCGAGTCGATCCGGGTCATCGCGTGCTCGTACTCGAGGATCAGCGCCTCGTGGCTGGAGTGGAAGTCGACCCGGTGGAACTCCTCGGGGTCCGCGCCGATCGCCTTCATGAAGGTCAGCGCCCGGTCGATCTCGTTGGCGAGCTGCTCGTAGCGGCGGCCCACCGGCGAGGAGCGGACGAAGTCGGTGTTCCAGGTGTGCACCTGGCGCAGGTCGGCGTAGCCGCCGGTGACGAACGCCCGGACGAGGTTCAGCGTCGAGGCGGACGCGTGGTACATCTCCACGAGCCGCTGCGGGTCCGGGATCCGCGCCTCGGGCGTGAAGTCGAAGCCGTTGACGGCGTCACCGCGGTAGGCCGGCAGCGTGACGCCCTCGCGGGTCTCGTCGTTCGAGGAGCGCGGCTTGGCGTACTGCCCGGCGAGCCGGCCGACCTTGACCACCGGCACCGACGCGGCGTAGGTCAGCACCACCGCCATCTGCAGCAGCACCCGCAGCTTGTTGCGCACGTTGTCCGCGGTCGCGCCGGCGAACGTCTCCGCGCAGTCGCCGCCCTGGAGCAGGAACGCCTCCCCGCGAGCCACCGCGGCCAGCTTGCTCTTGAGGTCGTCGCACTCGCCCGCGAACACCAGCGGCGGCACGCTGCGGAGCTTGGTGACCGCGGCGTCGAGGGCTGCCTGGTCGGGCCAGGTCGGCTGCTGGGCGGCGCCGAGCTCACGGAGGGTCTGCAGATCAGGGACGTTCACCACCCCAGGGTACGTCGGGCGCCACCCTGCCCTCCCCCGCACCCAGCCTCCGGGACACCGGTTTACCAGGGGATGTCGGCGTTCTTTCGCCTCCCCTAGGTGATCGGGCCATGGGAAGGGACAGGTTGCCGTGGGAAGTCGGTGCCCGGGCGCGACCCCGGCCACCCCAGGATCGGGCGAAATCACCCTCAACGCGGCGCCCACGTGGCTAGCGTCACGCGTCATGGGCATCTTCGACTTCCTGCGCCGCAAGCCGACCGACCAGCAGGCTCCCCCGACCGGCGGCGCCGGGCCGACCTCGGGCGACACACCGCCGGCCCGCGGCGCCTGCTCCTGCCCCGAGCACATCGAGGACCTCCTCGACCAGGTCGTGCCGTTCTCCGCGGAGATGGGCGAGCCCGACGACGAGCCCATGACGGTCCGCGACCTCGTGGAGTGCGACGCGCTGGCGGTGCGTCGTACCGAACCCGCGGAGCAGTGGGTCAACGCCCTGGACGCGGACGGACGGGTGGACACCACCCGCCAGGACGGGCCGTTCCACTGGACGCTGTGGGTGGGCGACGAGGCGCGTGCCTGCTACGACGACGACGCCGAGGTCTCCCTCGAGGCGGGCCTGATGGCGCAGCCCGGCGTCGACCGGGTGTTCTGGGAGGACCGCGAGGTCATCCACGTCGGCGTGGACGGCCTGTGCGAGGACGGCGTGGTCGCCGCAGCCGCGCGGACCCTGCTCGACCCGCGGGTGCGCATCAGCTGAGGCCGCTCCCCCTCCCGTCCTCAGTGCCAGACGCCGGCGCCTCCGGACGCCGGCGAGCCCAGCAGGTCGGCCGTCTCCCGCGCCAGCGCATACCCGGCGGACGCGCCCTCCTCACCTGCGAACAGCTTCCGATAGAGACCGTCGTAGTGGGCGAACTTCCGGCCAACCGTCCCGTCGTTGCCGCGGTGCCCTTGCAGCCTCGCCCCGCGCACGACCGTGACGGTCATCGAGGTGTGGTCCATCCGCACCTCGACACCGTCGGCGAACGTCATCGCCGTCTGCTTGCTGCTGTCCCCGGCCAGCCAGTTCGACGTGAGCAGCGCCTCGCCCCCGTCGTACGACAGTCGGCACGCGCACCGGAAGCCGCCGTCAGCCTCCGCCCGCTCGCCCACCTCGAACCCGGTTGCGAACCGCCGCAGCACGCTGAGCTGGTTGCCGCCCGAGTCGACCCAGCTCGAGACCAGGCTGGCGAGCCGGTCGACCGGCTTGGCCGCGTAGGCGTCGTTGAAGGTGGACACGATCCGCACCGGGACTCCCCACTCCGGATGCGCAGCGACAAGGTCCGCTGCCCACAGCACCTCCGGGGAGAAGGCGAAGTGGTGCGCCACCCGCAAGCGCTCCTCGAGAACCCCCCGACCGTGGGCGGCCTCCAGCTGTGCCAGCTGGGCGGGATCGTGGCTGAGCGGCTTCTCGACCAGCACCCGCGCCGACGTCTCGCTCAGCGCCTGCGAGGCCAGGTCGACGTGCGTGGGCGTGGGCGTCGCGATCACCAGCAGATCCGGTACGGCGGACGCCGCGATCGCCTGGCCGAGCGAGCCGAACAGCGGCACGCCCTCCGGCAGCGAGGCCAACGGCTCCCCGCTGTCGACGCCGAACACGACGCGCACCCCCGCCAGCGACCCGAGCACCTCGAGATGGGTCCGGGCGATCGTGCCGAGGCCCACCACACCGACGTCCACCACGCGTCCCCCATCTGTGCTCCCGGGTCGGCCTCCTGGCGGACCAGATCGCAGTATGGCGCGCGACCCCGCCGGCCACCCGGCGATCCGGCGACGTGTCTTGACACGATACGTAACACCACGGTTACCTATCTGTGTGGACGTCTTCGAGGCACTCGCCGACCCGGTGCGGCGGGACATCCTGCGCCGACTGAGACAGGGGCCCGCGCGCGTCAACGACCTCGCAGCCGAGCACCCGGTGAGCCGGCCCGCGATCAGCCGGCACCTCCGTGTGCTCAGGCAGGCCGGCCTCGTCGAGGCCGACGCGTCGGGCCGCGAACGCCCACACCGGCTCGTGCAGGACGGGCTCACCCCGCTGCGCGAGCTGCTGACCGAGCTGACCGCGCCGACACCGCCCGTCGCGGAGAGCCGGCTCGACGGCCTCGACCTCGAGGTCCGGCGCACCACCCGGGAGCGGCGCACCACCCGGGGGCGGCGCACCGCCTCCGACACCAGAGGAGAGGAACTCGCATGACGTTGCAGGCAACAGGACGCAAGGACGAGCGCGACCCGTCGTGGGTGGTGTTCAGCCGCACGTTCCGTGCGCCGGTCGAGGACGTCTGGGCCGCCGTCACCGAGCCCGACCGGTTGGAGCGCTGGATCGGCACGTGGGAGGGCGACCCCGCGAGCGGCCAGGTGCTGTTCACGATGACGGCCGAGGGCGAGGGTGCACAGCCGGTGGTGAACAAGATCGACGAGTGCCGTCCGCCGTACCTCCTCCAGGTCTCCTTCACCGAGGAGGACCAGCCGTGGGTCCTGCGGCTCGAGCTCCGTGAGGCCGACGGCGTCACCACGCTCGACTTCGCCCAACGGATCACCGACCCCGAGCTCGGCGCGTCGTACGGGCCCGGCTGGGAGTACTACCTCGACCGGCTCGTGGCCGCGCAAGCGGCGGGGACGTCGAGAGTGTGCGCTGGGACGACTACTTCCCGGCGATGAGCGACCACTACCGATCGCTGCTCGCCACCTGAGGCGGCCGCGGGTGACGGCGGCCGGACGAGAGCAGCAGACTGAGCCCGTGACCCGCGTCCCTTCCTTCGACCACCTCGTCTACGCCGTCCCCGACCTGGCCGCGGCCGTGGCCGACCTCGAGGACAGGCTCGGTGTCCGGGCCGCACCCGGCGGCAAGCACGAGGGGCTCGGCACGCACAACGCCCTGCTCGGGCTCGGGCCCACCAGCTACCTGGAGCTCATCGCTCCGGATCCGGACCAGCCCGAACCGGCCGGCCCCCGCCCGTTCGGAGTGGACGGGGCGACGACGTCCCCCAGGCTCGTCGCCTGGGCGCTCACGTGCACCGACATCGACGCGGCCATCGGGCGGGCCCGCGCGCACGGCTACGACCCCGGGGACGCGGTGCCGCTGCAACGTCGTACGACGGCGCGGCCAGACCTTGCACTGGCGCCTGACGGTGAACGCGCTGAACGGTGGTCCGGTCCCGTTCCTGATCGACTGGGGCGAGACCGAGCACCCGGCACGCTCGGCGCCGCAAGGCTGACCCTGGAGTCCTTCCACGTGACGCATCCGGCCCCTGAGTCGCTGACGCCCTTCCTCGAGGCGCTCGGCGCCGACGTCCCCGTGAAGCAGGCGGCCGAACCGGGACTGGTCACGCGGGTCGCTGGTCCGCGAGGCACCGTGGCGCTCGACTGAGGGCCTCCTGAGGCCCAACGACCCGTTCGGGCGATGGTCGCCGAACCGCCTCCGGGACGACAGTGGTCAGGAGGGCCGGGAGGTTCACGATGTCCCTACTCGAACGACGTCCCACGCTGCGGCGTCGCGACATCCTGCGCCGGAGCCGCCGCAGTTCGGGCATCGCACGCAGGGTGCTCCTCAGCTGCGGGGTCGCGGCTCCCCTGTTGTACATGGTCGGCCACGACCTCCTGGCCGCCCTCCTCTACGAGGGCTACAGCCCCTTCTCCCAGGCGATCAGCGAGCTCAGCTCGTACGGCGCTCCCACGCGGCCGGCCGTCCTCGCCCTGCTCTGCGTCTACTCCCTGCTCACCCTCGCCTTCGGGATCGGCGTCCGCCAGTCGGCCCAGCACCAGCGGGCGCTCCGGGTGACCGGCGACATCCTGATCGCAGGCGCCGTGCTGGTCCCCGTCTGGTTCCCGTTCCCGATGACCAGCCGCCAGAACATGGACCCGTCCGCGGCCATGGGGCTCACCGACACGATGCACCTGGTCCTCAGCGCCGTGACGAACCTGCTGATGTTCTGTGCCATCGGGTTCGGGTCGACGGCGTTCGGACTCCGGTTCCGGATCTACTCGATCCTGACCATCGTGGTGTCCGTGGCAGCCGGCGCCCTGATGGCGACGGAGACCCGCGGGATCGCCGAGGGAGAGCCCACCCCGTGGATGGGCTTCAACGAGCGGATCGCCGCCGGCGCCTGGATGCTCTGGATGGGTGTGCTGGCCGTCCAGCTCCTCCGTCGAACATCTCGAAGCCCGGCGTCGGAGACGCCACCTGAGGAATGTGCTGACCGCACCGCGACTTTCCCGGCAGGGTGAGCCTCATGCGAGAACCGGCCGATCCAGAAGAGTCTGACGACGTGCAGGACGAGGCGACCACCGAGGAGGCGATGCGGCTACGCCGCAGGCCGGACAACGAGCTGCCGGGTTCCGTCGCTGTCGATGCGGTGCTGGCGACCAGCGAAGACCTGGTGATCTTCATCGGCGGGCTGAGCGTCTACCGACACGGGATGGACCTGACCGTGGAAGTGAGGGCGAGACCTGGGCGGTTGGACGCCCACCCGGAGGGCCTGCTCGCCGAGGTGGGCGGCCACGGTGCCGGGTGGAGCCCCCTGCTGCTCGGGGTGGAGTTCTCCGACGGTCGCAGCTGCGGCAACCTCGAGATGTCCCAGGCGGCCGTCCGCGACACCTCGAAGGAACAGCCGCGACTGCTGTTTGAGAGCGCCAGTGGTGATGACCGCAGTGCGTCGACGTCCTGGTTCCTCTCCCCGTTGCCGCCACCAGGAGACCTTCGGATCGTCTGCGCCTGGCCGAGCCATGGAGTGCCACGAACGACCACCACGTTGCCCACGGAGCCGATCCTGCGTGCCGCTGCTCGCGCACGCGAGCTCTGGCGGTGGCAACCGCGGTCAGAGACCAGACCACCGCTCCCCCGCTAACTGCACGGCCTGTCCCGACTGCGGCACGATGACGGGCATGAGTCGCTACTCCGTTGGACGGGTCGTGAGTGCGGCGCTTGATCCGGTGCTGATGCCGGCGGGCTTCGCAGCAGGGCAGTACGGCGACTACGGCGAAGGTGGCGAAGACCGATCCACGGGATCGCAGGTCATCTTCTGCGCTGCGCACGACGAGATCAGTGACCTGCATCCCTGGCTGCCGCAGGCGAACAGCCAGGAACGAGACGTCGGTGCGTGCGTTGACCTCGTCGTGGACATCAACGACCAGTCCAGAGTCGAGTTCATCCACTTGGAAGGTCTCTCACTCGAGGAGACCCTGCGGCACGTCGGCCGGGCTGCTGACGCGGACGCGTTGGCGCGAGTGGACGGACAGGCCATCGACGACGCCCTGCCGGTCGTTACCTCAGTACTGAAGCGGTTGTTCGCAACGCCGCTATGACTCGCCGAGGTCAGGGGGCGCCCTGAACCGCCCCTCACTGGGCGTGTCCCTGTTGACGGCTGCGCGCCCGGAACGCGTTTACCGGATCTGCCGATGATCGGACGTGCGACTCTCGTCCCAGAGAGGCCATTCCCACACTGACACGCATGGCGGCCGCGGCCTCAACTCAAGCACGCGGAGAGTGAGCCGACCCGAGCCCAGATGCCCGGCTGGGTGTGGGCGTACAGGTGTAGCCCCCGAACATGCCGCACCCACCGATACTCCTCGACGGGCCCGATGAGGCCATGGACTCCCCCGGCACCAGAGCGGAGAGTTGAGGCAATCCAACCACCTCCACACTCTCCGCAGGGGAGGGAGCCATGAGCAAGACAGTCGTTAGGACGGACCCCACGGGCGACGCCTACTGGGTGCTCGGGGGGCTCTACGAGGTGCTCGCCTCATCGGAGGACACCGGGGGCGCCGTCACCGTCATGCAGATGACCGTTCCAGCGAACGCCGGACCACCGCCGCACACGCACTCCGGCTGGGAGTGCGCCTACGTCCTCGAAGGCACCGTTCGCTTCCATGTTGACGGGCAGACGCACGAGGCCGGCCAAGGCGCCTTCTTCCATTTTCCCGCCGCCACCCTGGAGACCTTCGAACCCACCTCGACCGCAAAGATCCTCTTCGTGTACCAACCAGGCGGCATCGACAAGTTCTTTGCTGAGGTGGGCGAGCCTGCGCCCAGGCGAGAGGTGCCGCCTCCCATGCAGACGCCTCCCGACCTGGAGAGGATCGCGCGAATCGGCGAGCAGTACGGCGTGACATTCCAGGCGCAGTCGGGATAGGTCCAAGGACCCCACCCCCGCGGCGGCTGCTTCGGCCCACCGGGCAGACGACTGACCTGGGTGGTTGCGCGAGGGAACGTCTGTCTGAAGCGAACGTCCGGAACTGCCGCGGATAGTGAAGTCCTGTCGTGCCGATGAGCGGTCGCGTCCGTTCCGGCTACAAGGCGTGGCCAAGGGATGCGCCGAACTAGCTGCCTCACCGATCGGCGCTGCCTCCACGAACTCGCGCGGTCCGGGAGTCCGAGCTACCCGCGCAACTTCGCAGCATGCACTGGGGTGGCGGTCCCGGACGGGTCGGTGACCGCGTCGGTTGTCTTCGGCCAGGTCCATGCGTAGTAGACGACGCCCGCCAACAAGGCGACTTCGACGACGCTTCCGATGATGTAGTAGTTCCACTCACCGACGGCTCCTCCCGCGACCGTGATCGCGTAGAGCACGGCTACAACGATGTTGGCCGTACGGGCGACCCGCGCCTGGAGGACGAGGCTTAGGAACACCATCAGGCTGGGAACCGCGATGTAGATGGTTACACCCAGCAAGAACCCTTGTCCGATGGTGAAGGCGAAGATCTTGCCGGCTTCGATGTCGGCACGGACGTCTTCGCGGTACAGGCTGAACAAGTCGACGTACGCGAAGATGAACAGCATGGATGCCCACAGCGCGGCGATCTTGATCCGCGGGTTGACCCAGTAACCCTGGTAGTGGGTTGTGGCGGAGGGCATGAGGCGCCTCCCAAGGCTCGTCGGGTCTGCGGCACCCGAATGCCGGGAGACGGAGGATTCCGCCTCCGGAACTCGAGCCTGCTCTGGGGATCCGCCAGGCACCAGAGGCGATGGTCCCAGCGCGAGACAGGTCTCCATGAGGACTTGCTATCCGCCGATCCAACAGGCAACGAAGGCAGCGATCTCTTCGGCTGACACGCACTCAACTGCCGCGAGTCGCGCGTTCGCAGACCCGCGTCATACCGCCGCGTGAGCGTCCCGCATGTCTCAGTGTTCTGCGTCCGCGTGCTCGCGCGCACAAGCAATAACCGCTGTCAGGTCGAGCCCGTACGCCGGCCCGTGGCCAGCCTCGTACTCTTCGACTCGGGCCGCACCTCGCTCGAGGAGTCGGGCAGCTCCGATGCTGTTCCCGCGGGCGGCGTGTGTCAGGCCGACACAGACCTGCGCGAGACCTTGCCACAAGTCGCGTTCTTCGTCCGGACCCGCCTTCCAGCGGGCCTCCAACACCTCATGCGCAGCGAACGGCCGGCCTTCCTGCACCAGCCTCCGGGCCAGGCTAACTGTCTCCACCGGCGGCAGCACCTCTTCCGGAACCGGCTCGACGCCGGGCGCCCCATACGGCAGGGGGCGGCCAAGCGCATCGCGAGGGCGTCCTTGCCGCGGCCGACCAGCATCGTCCCGGTCTCGGCCCCGAACGTCGGTCACTGCGGGCACCGAACCACGAGGCCCTGAACAAGTACCGTCGTCATTCATCCATGGTACGAGCGGCCCGCTAAGCATTGGCAACGGCAACGAAGCGGAAGACCACGTCGGCTGGTCTAGAGGTGCGTCA
This sequence comes from uncultured Actinomycetota bacterium, assembly GCA_963700365.1. Lineage (GTDB taxonomy): Bacteria > Actinomycetota > Actinomycetes > Propionibacteriales > Nocardioidaceae > Nocardioides_C. The sequence continues at coordinate 591,844 of CAVOXG010000002.1, forward strand.
TTCCGCTGCCTGTCGGCCCGGGCGCCGACCCGCCGCACTTTCACGGACAAGCAGCAGCCGAGATCCGGTAACCGGTGGCTCTGGCCGCCGACGTGGACGCGTCGGGTGAACTTCGACGCTCCCCGGACCCGCACGGTGGACGGGTGTGATGATGAGAGCCGACGACGAGGAGCAGTTGATGACCTTGCCTGATGCCGCTGCCTGCGTCCGGTTGCGGCGATTCACTCTCGTCCTGCTCGTTCTCAACTTGCTCGCGACGATCATCGCCGTCGCGGTGAACCTGCCCGCTCAGTTCGGCGGCGTCGGCACGGATGCCAGTGAGGAGTTCCTCACCAGCGGCACGGCCATCTCCGCCCCGCTCCTGCCCGTCGTGCTGATGTTGTTGGTCGTGCTCCTGGCGCCTCGCCGAGATCGATGGAGTTGGGTCGGGGTCGCGCTCGCGTATCTCACGGCTGTCATGGTCGGCATGGGCGGAATCGGCGAGATGACCGCTGAGCCGACGGCGGACACCTCCCGCGCAGTGCTCACCACCGCGGGTATCGCATGGCTGGCCGTGGCCGCTGTCCTGGTCGCGCTGGCCACCGCGGCCGTCGTACGCGCCCGAAGGACGGCGACCGCACCAGCCTGACCGGCCTCCCTTTCCGGGGCCGCGAGCAGACGTTTCGCATGTGCCGCGATCCGCTCCTGCCGCAGACAGCGTGCCCTGCCGCCATCCGGACATGCCGCAGACAGCGCGCTGCAGTCCCGCCGGCCGGCGCCGTTCATGGTGGGTGACCCGCTACGGTGCGCTGATGGCAATTGCGGAAGATCGGAATCGACTGCTTGGCGAAATCTGGGGCGAAATTCGTTCCCTGAACGGCGAGAAGGTCCAGAACTACCCTGCAGCGGCGCGAGCTGTTCAAGACGGCGCGAGTCCCGACGACGTGGCACTCGCCATGACGGCCGCAGCGTATGAAGCCGTCTTCAGGACGCTCTATCTGCTGACAGGTGAAGAGGACATCGGGGCCCTGGCGGAGTCAGGTGCTGTGACCATGCTCCATGAGGATCTGCTGGGCTCCGATCCCACAGGTCGTGAGGGCACAGACCTGTTCCGGTAGGCGAAGGCACGCGCGCACATGCCGCGGTGAGTGAGTCCGTGTCTACATCCGCTGAAGCCACACGCGAACGTTCTCCGCGAACTCGTGCGGGGAGCAAGCTACCTGCACCGTCCACCGGCCGGGGCCGATCTCGATGGCGTCCTCGTGTTCCGCGTCTCCCAAAGTGAGCACGCCCGACGGGACGTCGATCACGCCGATGAAGTGCATTTCGCTGCGTGGACGATCACCGACCAGGACGTCGACTTGAACCTCGGCTGGGGGAATCACCTCATCGCTCTCGAATCCGCGAAGATCCACGTCCTGCGCGTGCAGCACCTTCACGGCCAACCCGTGTGCCGACTCGGACACCACCGCGGCAGTGAGGTCGGGAACGTCTGAGGCATCTCGGTCCATGAGGAGCAGGAGTCCCCACCAGAATGGACGTCTGGTCGACCAACTGTTCACGCCCCGAGTCTGGTGTACGGGCGGGGCAAGATCGCCCGTACATGCCGCGAGTCGTGCGTTTGCCGGTGACCCAGCCCGGGAGACTGCTGCCATGAGCACCGTGTCCGCCCGGTTGCAGCGACGAGTCGCCCACGACTTCCCGCAACCCGGTTGCGCCGAGGAGGCTCTTCGCCTTTTGGCGGCGGTTTCGGACTCAGAGCGAGTCCAGGCGGCGATCGTCTTTGCGGCCGACAGCGACCTTCGAGAGCTCCAGCGTGAGGCCGAGCTGGCCGCGGTCGATTGGCGAGACGTCCTGATGAATGGCGATCTCGCGCACGACGATTGACCAGGCGTCCTGGACTCCGAACTCGGGCCGGACCGAACGTCCTGATCTGCCGCGGGCGCGCGTTTGTGACGCGCTTAGCTTAGGGACTCCGCCGAACCGTACTGCTCCGTCCGTAGCCAAGTGCGTACGCCAATCCCGGGCCTGCCGGGACGAGCAACGTCCAAGGACCCCACCACCGAAGCGCGTCGTCCTTCAAGTGATGCGACAAGGCGCACCAGGCGCCAGCGATAGCGGAAGCGATGCTAGGCAAGAACAACCACCATGGCGCGGGCTCGGCTGACGTCAACCCGCGGACCACAAGCAGGACAACGAAGGCCAGGGCCAGTAACTGCCAGGCGGCGGCGTAGAAGGCGACAGCAGCCGATAGCCAAGCGTCTGCACCCTGCGCCCGCTCGGCTCGATACGGGCACCGCGGATCGAGCCGACGACGCCAACGCCCAGTCACGCACCAAACCGTATCGACGCCTGCTCGAACGTCCGCACCTGCCGCGGACAGTGAAAGCGCGGCCATGCCGATAGCGCGCGACTAGATCGTGACACGTCGAGGAGTGCAGGGTCCTCCCAGACGTCCTCGTATCCGGGCGCGATGAGAAAGCGGGATCCTGGCGGGAGGGCAAGCAGGAGCTCCACCTCGGGGACTTGGTCGATCAGGTGGTTCGCGTGCCACGGTCTGAAGAAATCGTCCTTCTCGGACAGCTCTCCCGACCAGACATACCAGCCGGTCGAGGTGCCGATGGGTGGGTGTCTCAGGCCGTGCAAAGGCCAGTCCCACTGTCCGTCGATGACTGACTGTGACGCGTCCACGATCGCGCCCGGAGAGGCAGGTTCCACTCCACGAGTCTCGCGCACCCAGGAACGCGCTGCCATGCCGCGATGCGCTCGGACGTAAGGCAAGCGGTCTGGCATGCTCGCGCACATGACCTCCTGGCGCGATACGACGTCTGAAGCAGCACAGCACGATCTCGATGGGTTACTCAATGCAGTGCTTCCGTTCGCTGAGCAGACGCTCGCTAAGTACGGCGAGATGTTTCCCTTCGGTGCTGCAGTGTCCTCCGAAGGTGTGGTTGAGATGATGGCCGCTGACGTCGGCCAGGGGGATCAGCCTCCCTCGGCTGAGATACTCGACCTTCTGTACGAAGGCGCTCGCGAGTCAGCGGACACACGTCGCGCCGTCGCCTTCGTTGCGGACGTTCGCATTGAGGGAGGCGATGCCATCCGCATCGAGCTGGAGCACCGCGAGGGGACATCACTCGAGCTCGTCATCCCGTACACGCGGAGCCGGTTCAGAAAGAACCTCTCGCTCGGGCAGATGAGCGGTGGAGTCGCTGAATCAAGGATCTGGTCTGACTCCTAGATCGGCATGGGCAAGCGCTCACACACCGCGGAGATGCGGGGATGGCGATACGTTCTCGTCATGCCCCAGTTCCTCGCGCCCGAGCAGTTCACCCTGAGCATCGCCAATGGAGCGCCCACCATCACGTTGCGTGGGGTGACGGTCTCGAACACCGACGGTTGGTCGTTTCTCAATCGGCCGACGCTGCTCGTTGTTGACGGCCCAGGCGAGGAGGGCTTCCTGTTGCCTCGGTTGACCAGCAGCGACGGTGACCTTGCACCTCAGGGTTGGGATGCCGCCGTCGCATCAGCCGGGTCGGTGGGGATCCTCGTCTCAGGGGCCGAGTGCTCGCAACTGTCATCACGTAGCAGGCCGGAGGCGTGTGTACACGCCGGGGGCGGCTTTACCGCAGCCGCGTTGAGGGAAGACCGCAGCCGATGAACGCGTCCTCTACGGCAGCTGCCTCACTGTGCGAACGGGCGGAAGTTGAGCTGTGACAGCCGTGCCGGCAATGAAGCGGAGCGCCGGTGTCGCCAGGCCCACGCGAAGGCTTGAAGGGGATGTCTCCACGGCCACTTGTCCTCCCGGACCAGGTTTGACACCAGCTCGACCTCCGCGGCTTCGTAGTCCAGGTCAAGCGCGTCGCTGAACTCGCGAACCCTGCGCTCGATCTCGGCCTCGCTCAGGGTGCCGGCCTCAGCGCGCAACGCCTCGAGCCCGGACCGGAAAGCTGCCGCGTGCTCTTCACCTCGCGCCTCGATCCTTTCTTCCTGCTCCTCGGTGTACAAGGGGTGGATCTCTCCGTCTGCAGGGTCGTAGGGCCGCCAGTCCGGGTCCCGTGTCTCGTCCGGCCGTGCTGGGCGAACCTTCGAGACATCCTCGACATCCACCGCGCCATAGCGCAGGTAAGCCTGCTGTGCATCGACGAGGCTGATGCCATTGGCTCCTCCCCACGCCCAAGGCTGTTCGGCCTGCTCAGGGTCGTCCTCCCAAAAGCACACCGGACACAGTTCGTAGTAGCCACGTTCGGGCAGGGTGCGGTGGCCACAACACGGGCACGTCTCAGCGGGTGGCACCTCGCGAGCATTGGAGGTACCGGCTCCCCCGACCGAGGAACGGGCGGTTCTGCCGCAGATGGTGAAGGCGCCGATGTGCCGATGAGCGGACGTCTGAGTAGTGAGCCACCCATCCGTCATGCGGCTCGTTCGAACCAATCGAGCGCGAGGTCGGCGACCGCGGCGGGGGCGTCGTCGGTGATGAAGTGCGCTGCGTCGTCGACGTAGGAGAACTCGACCCGATCGGCGTACCGCTCAGGATTGCGGCAGAGATGCTCCAGGACTTCTTCGGTCCACGGGCGGTCCTGGCGGCCGAATACGACGAGGGTCGGCACCGTGAGCCGTCGGCGTCGGTAGACGCCCCGTGCCATGCGCATGGCTTCGGGCAGCACCAGGCCGCGGAGGAGCGGACGCACCGCGGCGTCGATGTCGGGGCGGCGCATCGGGGCGAGGTGCGCTTCGACGGTTGCCTCCGACATCGGGCGGGCGACGTACGCCTCAGAGAAGGTTCCGCGCAGCGAGGCGCCCGGGCGGTGCCAGATGAACCCGGGCAGGTGCCGGAAGCCCGGGGCGACCTTCGGACTGAACTTCATGAAGGCCGGCGGCACGGCAAGTTGCACTGCCGTGCGAACCCGCTCGGGGTGGTCGTAGGTCAGGTGGAAGGCGGTGAGGACACCCATGTCGTGGGAGACGAGGTGGGCGCGCTCGATGTCGAGGACGTCGAAGAGGGCGAGCAGGTCGCGGAGCCTGGTCTCGCGTTCGACACGCGGATCGTCGGCCACGGTCCAGCCGGCCCCGCGCAGGTCGGGGCAGATGGCTCGGTAGCCGCGTGCGGCGATGACCGGAGCGATGGCGCGCCACTGCCACCAGTGCTGGGGAAATCCGTGCAGCAGCACGACCGGCTCACCTTCGCCGATGGCGGCGACGTGAGTATGGAGGCCGGGCGTCTCGACGACGAGATGGTCGAAGCCGCGAGCCTCGGGCAGCGGCGGCGACCAGGCCGCGGCTTCGGAACGGGTGATGCGGGGCTCGGGCGCGGGCATGGCGACCCCCTTCGCGCGGTGGAGATACTATGTTCATAGTAGATCTCTTGGAAGGGGGCGTCCATGCCGGCGGCCACCCGGGAACGCGCACTCGAGGCGGCCGTGGAGCTGCTCGGCGCGGAGGGGGTGCGCGCGTTGACCCATGCGCGGGTCGATGAGCGAGCAGGCCTCCCGCCCGGGTCGACCTCGAACTGGTTCCGCACCCGTCGGGCGCTGCTTGGTGGAATTGTCGACTGGATCGCCGAGCACGAGCGCGCCGACTTCGACCCGGCCGCGACACCTGCGATCACTGGCCTCGACCAGCTGATCGAGGGCTTGTGCGCCGTGGTGGAACTGCAGACCGGGCCCTTCGCCGCGCGCACCCGTGCACGCTACGCCCTCTTCCTCGAACTCGCCGGCGACCCTGACCTTGGCGAGCCGCTGCGGCGGCAGCGCCGCGAGTTCGAGCGGTGGACCGAGCGGATCGTGATCGCCGTCGGCATCGCCGACCCCGCGCCGGCGACCCGGGCCCTCATGGCGCTCGGCGACGGACTGCTTCTACACCGGCTCACCGTCGACCCCACGCTTGACATGCGCCCCGCCATCGAACGTGCAGTGCGCGCCCTGGCGGAGTCATGACCTGACGCTCCAGCGCAGAAGCCAGCACACCGCCACGACAGACCTTGCGTCGCGTACACGTCGCAGCCGTCTCTAGCCCGTCACGACAAGCTCCGTGCCCGCATCGTCGCCGAGCTCGCCGAACTCGGAGTCGCGGGCGTTCCTGAGCCTCGTCGACGCACATGATCGGCACCCCGCACCACGCGTGAACCCCGCACCCCGTCACGGAGGGACACGGTTCGGCCCGCCTGCGTCCCCACTAGGCTCCGGTCATGGCCCCAGCCCCGGACTCCACCAGGCTCGCCGTCCTCATCGACGGCGACAACACCACTCCCACGATCATCGAGGCGCTGCTCGCCGAGATCGCGAAGTACGGCAGCGCCACCGTCAAGCGGGCGTACGGCGACTGGACCACCACCAACCTCCGAGGCTGGAAGGACGTGATCAACGCCCACGCCATCCAGCCGATGCAGCAGTTCGCCTACACCACCGGCAAGAACGCCACCGACAGCGCACTGATCATCGACGCGATGGACCTGCTCTACACCGGGAACCTGGACGGCTTCTGCCTGGTCTCCTCCGACAGCGACTTCACCAAGCTCGCCTCCCGGCTCCGGGAGTCGGGCAAGACCGTCTACGGGTTCGGCGAGCCCAAGACACCGCACTCGCTCGTGGCCGCGTGCGACAAGTTCGTCTACCTCGACGTCCTGCGCCGGCCCGACAAACCGAAGCAGCCCAGCGAGGAGGAGACCCCGGTCCCCTCGGCCCCGGCACGCAGGAGCACGGGCGAGCTCCGCCAGGACGCCAAGCTGGTCAAGCTGCTGCGGGAGGGCATCGACGCGGCCTCGGACGACGACGGCTGGGCCAACCTCGGCGGCGTCGGGTCGTACGTCGCCAAGCAGGCGCCCGACTTCGACTCCCGCAACTGGGGCTACGCCAAGCTGGTCGACCTGGTCACCGCGATCGAGCTCTTCGAGGTCAAGCGGCTCGCCGGACAGGGCGTGCAGGTGCGTGAGAAGCCCAAGGGCCGGCCCGCCAGGAAGACCACCGCCAAGAAGGCAGCCGCCAAGAAGGAGTAGGCCTCGCAGGGCGGCCCCGGTTCAGTTCAGGCAGAGACAGAACGGGTGCCCCGCCGGGTCGAGGAAGACCCGGAACGTCGTCCCGGGCTGGTGGTCGTGCTTGGTCGCACCGAGCTCGAGAACCGCCGCCTCGCCGACGTCGAGGTCGTCGACGATCACGTCGAGGTGCATCTGCTGGGGCACCTCCTGGTCCGGCCATGCCGGCGGGGTGTAGTCCTTCACCTGCTGGAAGGAGATGCACTGACCGTTGTCCGCGCGGACGTCGGCCCAGTCGGAGGAGGTCTCGACCTTCCAGTCCAGCATCGCGCCGTAGAAGGTCGCGAGAGCGCCGGGATCGGGGCAGTCGATGACGAAGCTTGGGAACCGTGCGATAGCCATGCGGGCACGCTACGCGCAGTTCCGGACGATCTGCGTCCGGATCACGGGCCCCGGTGACCCGGGACGATCAGCCGCCGATGTGGTCGACGTCGCGGAAGCCGGTCTTCTTGGCCCGCGCGCCCCGGTTCCACAGCCAGGTCAGCAGCCACAGCACGACGCCGATGCCGATCAGGCCGCCGGCGATCTCGTACTGCACCGTGTCGCGGTCGGTCCAGGGGCCGACGAGGAAGGCGCACGTGACCGCGCCGAGCACCGGGACCCAGGTCGGCGCGGTGAAGTGCGCGTGCTCGACGTGGTGGCGGCGCTTGAGCACCAGCGCGGCGACGTTGACGACGGTGAACACCGCGAGCAGCAGCAGCGCGGTGGTGCCTCCGAGCGCCTCGACGGTGTCCTCGCCCATCACCTTGGTGACCCCGATGATCAGCCCGAACGCGACGAAGGTGACGAACACGATCGCCGCCCACGGGGTACGACGGCCGGGCAGCACCGACGACAGGGAGCGCGGGAGCACGTCCTGCTTGGCCATGCCGTAGACGAGCCGGCTGGCCATCAGCATGTTGATCAGCGCGGTGTTGGCCACCGCGAACATCGAGATCAGCGGGTAGAGGGTGTCCATCGGCAGCCCCGGCGCACCGGCCCGGACCACCTCGAGCAGCGGGGTCTCGCTGTCGGCGAGCACACCGACCGGGACCACCGCCACCGCGGCGATCGAGACCAGCACGTAGATGAACGCGGTGATCCCGAGGCCGGTGAGCATCACCCGCGGGAAGTTGCGCGACGGCTCGTGGGTCTCCTCGGCCATGTTGACCGCGTCCTCGAACCCGACCATCGCGAAGAACGCCAGCGAGGTGGCCGCGGTGATCGCGACGAACGTGCTGCGGTCCTCGGACGTCTCGAACACCATCACCCGGCTGAAGTCCACGTTGCCCTGGCTCATCGCCCAGAAGCCGATCAGGATCACGATCAGCAGACCGGTCAGCTCGACGACGGTGAGCACCACGTTGACCTTGACGCTCTCGCTGACGCCGCGGAGGTTGATCAGCGCGATGACGGCCATGAACGCCAGCGCGATCAGCATGACCGTCGTACTCCCGGCCTCGATGTCGAAGACCACCGCGAGGTTCTCGGCGAAGAACTTCGACGCGGTGGAGGCGCTGGTGACGCCGGAGCTCATCACCCCGAACGCGACCAGGAACGTGACGAAGTGGATGCCGAACGCCTTGTGCGTGTAGAGCGCGGCGCCGGCGGCCTGCGGGTACTTCGTGACGAGCTCGAGGTACGAGAACGCGGTCAGCGTCGCGACCGCGAACGCGACCAGGAACGGCGCCCACGCCGCTCCCCCGACCTCGGCCGCGACGTCACCGGTGAGGGCGTAGACGCCGGTGCCGAGGATGTCCCCCACGATGAAGAGCAGGAGCAGCTTCGGACCGAGTGCCCGTTTCAGCTCGGGCTGCTCCGGCCGGCTCTCGGTGGTGACCTGTGAGCTCATGGCTCTCCCCTGTCGTCGGTGTGGTTGCCACCCGCCATGGTTCCCAATCCGCGGCACTCCATACCGCCGCGGCGCGACGTGACCTTGGGACCCCCCGCTCGTTGAAACGGGCATCTGTCGGCACTCCCCCAGAAGGATCAGCATGATTCTCGGTCTCGCCCGCGCCCCGCGCCACAAGCGCATCGGCGCCCTCGCCGCCGGCCTCGGCCTGCTCGCCGCCGCCACGGTGGCCGCCCCCGCGAACGCCGCCACCAACGACCCGCTGCGCACCCAGCAGTGGGGTCTGGACCAGATCCACGCCGAGGAGGCCTGGACCGCCACGACCGGCGCGGGCGCCGTCGTCGCCGTCGTGGACTCCGGTGTCGACCTGACCCACCCCGACCTCAAGGCCAACCTCGTGCCCGGGGCGACCTTCATCGAGTGCGACCCGTCGTGCGGCAACGGCGACTGGAAGGGCCCGGACGGGGTCGGCAACCCCGGCGACGAGCACGGCACCCACGTGAGCGGCATCGTCGCCGCGGTCACCGACAACGGCCTCGGCGTCGCGGGCACCGCCCCGGACGCCCAGATCATGCCGATCAAGGCGCTCGAGGAGGGCAGCGGCTCGTTCGAGGACATCGCCAACGGCATCCGGTACGCCGTCGACCACGGCGCCGACGTGGTGAACCTCAGCATCGGCGCCCTTCCCGGTGTCCAGGCGCTGACGATCACCGGCGTGGAGTCCACGGTGACCGAGGCGATCGCCTACGCAGCAGACAACGGCGTGCTGGTCGTCGCTGCCGCCGGCAACGAGAGCTTCCCGGTCTGCGACACCCCCTCCTTCGAGCCCGGCGCGCTGTGCGTGACCTCGACCGACCGGCAGGAGCTGCCGAGCTGGTTCAGCAACGGAGCGGTCAAGCCCGACCTGGAGGCGGTGGCCGCGCCCGGTGGCGCCGGCCTGGTGTTCTGTGAGGACGACATCGTCTCCACCGTCCCGGTCGGCACCGGCAACCCGACCTGCGGCGAGACCGACTACGACTACTACGCGGGTACGTCGATGGCGACCCCGCACGTCGCCGGGGTCGGCGCCCTGCTCGCCGCCCAGGGTCGCACCCTCGACAACATCAAGGCCGCGCTGATGGACACCGCCCGGACGCCCGGCGTCGGCACCGGCGTGTTCACCACCTCCTACGGGCACGGCATCGTCGACGCGGCCGCGGCCGTCGCCTACGAGGGCGCCGCGGTGGTCACCACCAAGGGCAACAAGGGCGGCAGGAAGGGCCCGAAGGCCTGAGCCTGCACTGAGGTTTCACGGGGCTGCCCGTACCCACTGTTCACTCACGCGGGTCGCCTCGTGGCGAGAGGGACCGTCCAACCAAAGGCGGTCCCTTCTCGCGTTCTCAGCCGGCGAGGAACGCCTCGACCTCGTTGAGGAACACCGGCCACGCCGGCTCGTCGGCGAGCAGGATGTGGTTGCAGCTCTCGAGGGCGACGAACCGGCTGTCGGGGATCACCGAGGCCATCAGCCGTCCCTGCTCGAACGGCGGCCGATGGTCCTCGCGGGCGTGCAGCACGAGCGTGGGCACCTGCACGCGGCGGGCCTCCTCGGTCACGTCGAGGTCCCCGGTCAGCTCGAGCACCTGGGCGGCGTTCTCGGCCGACGTCGTGTTCCGCTGGAGCTCGTTGAACTCGTCCCAGAGCGCCCGCGACCCCTCGGGCATGAACAGCGACGTGAACACCTGCCGGAACGCCGGGTCGTCCCGCCCCCACCCGAGCCTCGCCAGCTCCACCTGGAGCCGGTGCTCGCGACGGTCCTCCTCGCTGCGGGCGCGCACCAGCCGGCCCTGGGCGTAGCTGCCGTAGAGCACCAGCCTGGTGACCCGCTCGGGGTGCCGGGCGGCGTAGGCGACGGCGACGCCGGCGCCCTGGGAGATGCCGAGCATCGGGAACGTGTCGAGCCCCGCGGCGTCCACCACGGTCTCGAGGTCCTGCACCCAGCTCTCGAAGGTCGGCGGCTTGATCTCCCAGTCCGAGAGCCCGCAGCCGCGCTCGTCGTACCGGACCAGCCGGTGCCTGCGCGACAGCGCCACGAGCCAGTGCCGCCACACGGCGCTGTTCCAGTCGTGGTCGAGGTGGGTGAGCCAGTTGGCCGCCTTGACCAGCGGCGGCCCGGTGCCCGAGCAGGCGTAGGCCAGCGTGACGCCGTCCCCGGTCCGGCAGAACCGGATCTCCTGGTGGAGCCGTCCCTCGTCGGCGGGGGTGATGGCGCCGTCCTCCCGCAGCGCCCTGGCCAGCTCGTCACGCAGCTGGGTCGCCTCGGCGCCGGGGACGGAGCCGAGCTCACGGCGCAGGGCGCGGTCCAGGGTCTCGAACTGGCGGAGCGCACCGCGCCGGTCCCCGCTCGCCGCGAGCTCCCGCATCAGGTGGACGTTCGCCTCCTCGTCGACCGGGTCGAGGGCGGCCATCTCGCGCCACCGTCTCGCCTGTCGCAGGAGCTGCCGGCGCAGCCCGACCAGGTAGTCGCGGGGCGGGCCGACCCACTCGGCGTACAGGTCGTCGGGCAGCGGCTCGGCCGGGTACCGGTCGAGCACGGCGGCGGCGGCCTCCGGGGACTCGTCGGCGAGCGCGTCGGCCGCGGCCCTCTCGAAGCCCTCCACGTCGACGGTCGCCGCGGTGCCGGGCAGCAACGAGACCATCTCGCCGCGCAGCACCACCGCGTCGGGGCGGCCGATCGCCTTGCGGGCGAAGTGCGCGGCCTTGTGCAGCCGCGGCACGGCCTCGTCGACCGACAGGTCGGGCCACAGGGCGTCGATCACCTGCTCCCGGTGCAGCCGGTGCTGCGGCTTCAGCGCCAGCAGCTTGACGAGGCTGGTGGCGTCACGGCGGTTCCACGCCGTGTCCGGCACCGGCCGGCCGTCGACGAGCACGCGGAACTCGCCGAGCAGGCTGATCTCGACGGCCACGGTTCCGAGTATGCGACCGCCGCCGTGCCGAGGGGCCGATCGGTGCGTCCCGACGGCACCGGTCTAGCACCGCTCAGGGACGCCGGTGCAGCACCAGAGGCAGTACGACGGACGCCCCGGCGCGCCTCAGCAGGGCCGCGGCGACGGTCACCGGCCAGAGCGAGGACGTCGCGTCGACCACCAGCAGCACCGACCGCCCCTGGACCGCCGCGGGGTCGTCGACGGCGAGCCGGTCGCGCCACATCGCGGCCTCCTCGGCCGACCCCATCTCCCGCACCGCCTCGCCACCCGGGCCCGGGGCGACCGTGAGGGCCGCCCGGCCGAGCCGGCCCACGGACGCGAGGTGGTCGGCCACGTCACCGGTCAGCACCGGGAAGCCCGCGGCCGGGAGGTCGACGACCACCTCGGGACGGGCCGGCCAGTCCGACCGCCACTGCGACAGCAGCCGGACCGCGGCGTCCTTGACCTCCTCGGGCGCGGCGGCGTCGCGGGCGAACATCGCCGCGACCGTCTCCCGCCACTCCGGCGCGTCGGCGAACACCAGCGCCCGGCCCGGGGCGTGCATCTCCTCCGCGGCGATCCGGCCACGCGCGCCGAACGCACCGCCGGGCCACATCTTCCGCGGCTCCACCACGTGCACCTGCCCGCGCAGCAGCCGGGTCACCGCGGCGACCGTCTCCGGCGTCGGCGCGCCGGCCAGCGCGTCCGGGAGGGCCCCGCGGCAGACCGAGCACCGGCCGCACGGCTCGGCGGACGGGTCGTCGAGGGACTCCTGCAGCAGCTGCATCAGGCAGCGCTCGCCGCGGGTGTAGGCCCGCATGATGTCGGCCTCGCGCCGCCGCACGGCCACGATCCCGTCGTAGTGCTCGGCGTCGTAGGTCCACGGCACCCCGGTCGCGGTCCAGCCGCCCTCGACGCGCTCCACCACCCCGTCGACGGCGAGCTGCTTGAGCATCAGCTCCACCCGCCCGCGCCGTACCCCGGACTGGGCCTCCACCGCCGCCACGCTCACCGGCTCACCGGGCGGCACCACCGCCAGGACGCGGGAGACCTGCTCGGGCTGCGGGATGGTCGCGGTGGCGAAGTAGTCCCACACCCCGGCGTCGGCCTCGGACGGCAGCAGCACCGCGTGGGCGTGCTCGATCGCGCGGCCGGCACGACCGACCTGCTGGTAGTACGACACCGGCGACGGCGGCGCGCCCACGTGCACCACGAAGCCGAGGTCGGGCTTGTCGTAGCCCATGCCGAGCGCGGAGGTGGCCACCAGCGCCTTGAGCCGGTTGTCGCGCAGCGCGTCCTCGAGCTCGTGCCGGACCGAGGCCTCGAGCTGCCCGGTGTAGGCGGCGACCGGCACCGCGTCGCCGTGCACCTCGCGGATCGCGGCGGCCAGCCGCTCGGCGTCGGAGACGGTCAGCGTGTAGACGATCCCCGAGCCGGGCAGGTGCGGCAGGTGGTCGACCACCCAGGCGTACCGCTCCAGCGGCGAGAGCCGGTCGACCACCGACAGCTCGAGGCTGGCCCGGGCCAGCGCCCCGCGCAGCACCAGCGTCGACTCCCCCAGCTGCGCCGCGACGTCGTCGGTGACCCGCGCGTTGGCGGTCGCGGTGGTCGCGAGCACGGGCGTGTCCGGGTTGAGCCGCTGCAGCACGTCGGACACCCGCCGGTAGTCGGGCCGGAAGTCGTGCCCCCAGTCGGACACCGCGTGCGCCTCGTCGATCACCAGCAGGCCGAGGTGCCGGCCAGCCCGTCGAGCACCCGCCGCCCGAAGCCCGGGTTGGCCAGCCGCTCCGGCGACACCAGGAGTACGTCGATGTGGCCGGCGCGCAGGGCGTCCTCCACCCCGGACCACTCGTCGATGTTGGACGAGTTGAGGGTCGCCGCCCGCAGGCCCGGCCTTCCCCGCCGCGGCGACCTGGTCGCGCATCAGGGACAGCAGCGGCGACACGACGAGGGTCGGCCCGTGGCCCTCGCTGCGCCGGATCGCGGTGGCCGCCCAGTAGACCGCCGACTTCCCCCAGCCGGTCGCCTGCACCACGAGCACGCGGGCCGCGGCCTCGCTGAGCGCCGCCACCGCGGTGGCCTGGTCCTCGCGCAGCCGGGCGTCGGGTCCGGCCATCGCGGCGATCACCCGGCCGGCGACCTCGGCCCGCTCCTGGGACAGCACCGGTGCGTCCGTCGTACTCGATGAAGACATGCCCGCCACCATAGGCGGACGGTCCGACAGGCCGCCGACCGCGACCGCGTCGTCCACAGGGGATGCCGGCTCAGCGACCTCGGGCCCGACGCCGGTTCACGGCGACGGCGGTGGCTCCCGCCGCGGCACCCGCGACGACCGCACGATCGGCCCAGAGCCTCGGGTTCGGCCCATCCGGTCGTTTCTGCAGCGAGACCGGCTGCAGGGCGAGGTGCAGGGCGGTGACCCTCCCGTCGGCTCCCCGGCTGAACACCACCCGCGTGGTGCCCGCCCCGATCGCGGAGAGGTCGATGCGGAAGGCGTAGGGATCGTCGACCTCCGGGTGCAGGCGCACGCCTCTGCGCACGGCGGGCACCGGGAGCAGCCCCCGCAGCATCAGGTGGCCGCGCCGGACGACCACCTCGGCGCCCGGCCCGAGCATCCTGGGCTGCGGGTCGACCAACGGGCCCGGGCCGAGTGAGTACCAGCCGCACAGGTCGTTCCAGACCCAGGGGCGTTCGGGTGCGGCGGCGGGCACGGGCTCGTCCGGGACGCCCAGGTGCAGCCGGAGCAGGGCGTCGACCACGGGGGTGGTCACCGCGAGCGGGCTGAACGGCCCGGTGTTGGCCAGCGCGACGACGCCGACGCCGGCGGCGGGGGCAAGCGCCATGGCGGAGTGGAAGCCGTGCCAGATGCCGTCGTGGCTGACCACCCGGTGCCCACCGACGTCCTGGCGGAAGAAGCCCAGGCCCATCCCCGGGAGGCGGGGATCCGGCTGGTAGTGCGGCTTGAACATCTCCTCGAGCGTCTCCGGGCTCAGCACGGTGCCGTGCCGGTTCGTGCCGCCACCCAGGAGCGCCGCGACGAACTGCGCCAGGTCGCGGGTCGTGGAGAAGACCGCCCCGCCCCCGGCGGTGACGACCTCCCGGTCGGTGACCTCCACCAGACCGCCGGAGCGTACGGCGTACCCGGTGGCGAGACCTTGCCGCACGCGCTCGGACCGGATGAGGTCGGAGTGCTCCATGCCGAGCGGGTCGAACACCCGCTCACGCAGGTAGCGGCGGTACGGGATCCCGGTGACGTCCTCGACGACCTGCCCCAGGGCCGTGAACCCGTGGTTGGAGTAGGCCCACCTGCTGCCGGGTTCGACGTCGACGTGCAGACCCTTGCGGTAGTACTCCGCCGGAGAGGGCACCGGCCTTCCCACCGGGCTCCCCCAGCCGAGCGCCGGGCGGAGCAGGTCGGTGGCCGTGCGCACGGCACGGACGCCGGCGGTGTGGGTGAGCAGGTGCCGCAGCGTCGGCTTCCGGCGCACCGCCTTCGCGACGACGAGCGGGAACGCGTGCAGGTACTCGTCGGCGGGAGCGTCGAGGTCGACGAGCCCCCTCTCCCACAGCTGCATCACGGCGATCGCCGTCATCGTCTTGGTGATCGAGTCGATCCGGAAGACGGTCTCGTCGGTGACCGGCGTGCTCGAGCCGACGTCGGCGAGGCCGTGCCCGTGGAACCACGCCAGCGATCCGTCCCGGACCACCCCGACCGCCAGGCCGGCGGCCGGCCAGCGGTTGAGGACCTCGTTCACCGTCCGGGCCATGTCGACCGGGCTGACCTCAGCCATGGGCACGCTCCACCGGGTGTTGGAGACCGGCCGGGCCGGCCCCTCTCACCTGATCCTCCGTCGACCCCGGCGGGCGGTGAAGGGGCGAACGCCCCTGGCGGGCACCAGGCGTACGTCCGTGGACGGGTGACAGCACGCTCGTGGAATCCCGTCACGGCTCGCATGCTGGGCTGATCGAGCGTCGAAGCACGAGGAGGACCGCCATGACCCTCAGGACCGCTCTCGCCGGCAGCGCGATCGCGCTCGTCGCCACGGGCCTCGTCACCTTCCCCGCACCGGCCTCCGCCGAGCACGCCAAGGTACGCACCGGCTCCTGCAGCATGGAGGCGAGCTACCGGATGCGGCTGGTCGACGCCCACGACCACCCCGAGCGCCTCCGCACGCGGTTCGTGGTCGACTCCGACAAGGCCGACCGCAAGTGGACGGTGCGGGTCTTCCGCAGTGGAGAGCTCGTGTTCAAGGACACCAAGCGGACCGGCGACGAGGGGAACGTGGCGTTCGCCAGGACGTTCCGTGGTCACAGCGACCACCACGTGCGGGTCGTCGCGCGCTCCGGCTACGGCGAGAAGTGTGTGCGGCGGATGCACCTCGGCGACTGACGCACCACGCGCAGGACCTCAGGCGGACTCGACGGCCGAGTCGACGGCGGTCGACGGCGGACTCGACGATGTCCAGCCGCTCGAGCAGGAAGAGGAACGCCTCCGCGAACTCGTGGTCCGAGGTCTCGCGGCGCACCCGGGGCCAGTCGACCTGCTCGCGCAGCGCCCGCGCCACCGGCAGCAGCCGGCCGAAGTCGCAGGAGTGCTCGTCCATCGCCCTGAGCTTCTGCACCATGAGCTCGGTGCCCGAGAGCACCGGCATCTGCACCGAGAGCACCTCGATCTCGTCGGCGTCCTCGACCACGTCGCGGGTGGCCGGCGTGCCGCAGTCGCGGTAGATGATGTCGACCATCGCCCCGTCGGTGAACACCTTGAACAGCCAGTCCTCGGGAGGCTGGACGACCTGGAACCCCTCCTCGGCGAGGTACTCCGCCGCCTTCGCGTTGTCCTCGTCGGCGATCATGAAGTCGACGTCGTGGTCGGGCTCGGGACCGCCGCGGGCCCACACGGCGTAGCCGCCGATCAGCGCGAACGGGATCCCGCTCTCCTTCAGCGCGACCGCGACCCGCTTGAGGGCCTCGCGCATGTTCTCCTGTTCCTCGAGGGGCATGAAGGAGGACTACCCAGCACGGCCACGAGTAAGCCCGGACCAGCGGGGAACGAGGAACCCATGCGCGTCGCGACCTTCAACATCCTGCACGGCCGCTCCCCCTCCGACGACCGCGTCGACGTGGAGCGGTTCGCCGCCGCGGTGAAGACCCTCGACGCCGACGTGCTCGCGCTCCAGGAGGTCGACCGCAACCAGCCGCGCTCGGCCAACGCCGACCTCACCGCGGTGGCGGCGGAGGCGATGGGTGCCGTCGAGCACCGGTTCGTCGCCGCGCTCTCGGGCTCCCCCGGCGCCACCTGGATGGCCGCGACCGGTGACGAGCAGCCGGACTCGGCGGCCTACGGGATCGCCTTGCTGAGCAGGCATCCCGTGGTCTCGTGGGAGGTGATCCGCCTCGGCAGCACGCCCACCCGCGTGCCGATGTGGTTCAGGGGCAGCAGACGACCCGAGCTGGTCCGCGACGAGCCGCGGGTGGCGGTCGCGGCCCGGGTCCGGGCGCCGCACGGCGAGGTCACCGTGGTGAACACGCACCTGTCGTTCGTGAGCTGGTGGGGCCGGCACCAGCTGCGCACCGTGACGCGCTCCCTCGAGGGCACGGACCCCGTGGTCCTGGTCGGCGACCTCAACATGGGCCCGGCGAGGGCTTGTGCGATCACCCGGATGCGCCCGCTGGTCGAGCAGCCGACCTTCCCCGCCGACCACCCGCGCGAGCAGCTCGACCACGTGCTCGCCCGCGGCGAGGTCGGACGCGTCGTCGACGCCGCGGTCCACGACCTGCCGCTCTCGGACCACCGCGCGCTGTCGGTCGACCTGGCCTGAGCAGCGGTACGTCGACCCGCCCGCGGCGAGCGCTCAGTCGCCGACCGGCGCCCGGTCGAGCACCCGGCCCCGGTGGTCCCGGAAGGTCACCGCGCTGACCGGCTCGGACGACCGCACCCACCACATCGTGGCGCCGCCCACGCGGCCGGGCTCGGAGGTCCGGGCGGGGACGTCGCGGATGTACTGGTTGCCCACCACCGTCGCCCACACCGTCGAGGCACGCGGCGGCATCCAGCCGAGCCACACGTCCGCCTCGCCGCCGGACCCGAGCACGCTGACCTTGGTCACCGCAGCCGGCGCTCCCCGGCGCGCCGAGGCCCGCCTTGTACACGTGCCACCGGCCGAGGTGCTGCACGAGCACGGCGCCGTGGCAGGTGTCGGCGGCGAGCGACGGGGTGCAGGCGAAGTGCAGCGACCCGACGTCGCTGAAGACCCGGTCCTCCGGGGTCAGCTCGGACATCCAGTCGGTCGGCGTACCCCGGGTGGGAAGCGAGCCATACGGGACCAGGCCGCTGACGTCGAGGTCGACCACGGCGCCGTCGATGCCGGTCTCACCGACCGCGCCGATCCACACGACGTTGGGGTCGTTGACGGCGGGTACGACGACCATGCCGCCGGTCTCGTAGGCGGAAGGGACCTGGTCCAGGACGCGCTGGGCGTTCTCGGTCAGCGGCGGCTCGTCGATGCCGGGCACGAGCCCGCTGACCAGGCCGAGCGCCGCGACGATGCCGGGGCCGGCGATGATCGCCAGCGTCGCCACGACGGCAGCCACGACGACCAGCCGCTGCCGCCCGTCGTGCGCAGCGGAGCCCGCGTGGTCGAAGTCGTGAACGGCGACACTCAAGAGACGCACCTCCAGCGTGTGACTCCACGATCACACGCCGCAGGCGCGACCAAAAGCCCCTAGCCGAAGAAGACTTCCGCCTCGGCGTACAGCTCGGGGGTCACCAGCTTGAGCTGGCCGGTGCCCTCGGCGAGCGGGACCCGGATGATGTCGGTGCCGCGCAGCGCGACCATCGTGCCGTAGTCGTGCTCCTTGACCGCCGCGATCGCGGACAGGCCGAACCGGGTGGCCAGCCAGCGGTCGAACGCGGTCGGCGTGCCGCCGCGCTGCACGTGGCCGAGGACCACCGCGCGGGCCTCCTTGCCGGTGCGCTCCTCGATCTCCTTGGCGAGCCGGTCGCCGATGCCGCCGAGCCGGACGTGCCCGAAGGCGTCCTTCTCCCCGGTCTGCAGGGTCATCCCGCCGCCCTCGGCCGGGACCGCGCCCTCGGAGACGACGATGATCGGGGCGAAGCCGTCGGCGAACCGCCGCTTCACGTACTCCGCGACCTTGTCGATGTCGAAGGGCATCTCGGGGATGAGTACGGCGGCCGCCCCGCCGGCCATGCCGGAGTGCAGGGCGATCCAGCCCGCGTGCCGGCCCATCACCTCGACGACGAGGACCCGCTGGTGGGACTCGGCGGTGGTGTGCAGCCGGTCGATCGCCTCGACCGCGATGTTGACCGCGGTGTCGAAGCCGAAGGTGAAGTCGGTGCCGGACAGGTCGTTGTCGATCGTCTTGGGCACGCCCACCACGTTGACGCCGAGGTCGGCGAGCTTGGTCGCGACGCCGAGGGTGTCCTCGCCGCCGATCGCGATCAGCGCGTCGACGCCGGACTTGGCGAGGTTCTCCTTGATCCGCTCGACACCCGACTCGATCTTGAACGGGTTGGTGCGCGAGGACTTCAGGATCGTGCCGCCGCGGGGCAGGATGCCGCGCACGGACTCCCGGGTCAGGGGCACCGTGTCGCCCTCGAGGGGGCCGCGCCAGCCGCCGCGGAAGCCGACGAACTCGTAGCCGTACTCCTGGACACCGCGCCGTACGACGGCCCGGATGACAGCGTTCAGTCCGGGGCAGTCGCCGCCGCCGGTCAGCACACCCACGCGCATGGAATCGCTCCTTCGAGGTTGGTCAGTCTGAGCCTAGCGACCAGAATTGGATCGTTCCATCCCCTCGTCGGACATCAGGACCAACGTCCCGCCGATAGGGTCCGGGCATGACCTTCTCGATCGTCGCGCGGTCCGCCGACGGGCAGTCCTGGGGCGTGGCCGTGGCCTCGAAGTTCCTCGCCGTCGGCTCGGTCGTCCCGGCCGCGGTCGCCGGCGTCGGCGCGATCGCCACCCAGGCCGAGGCCAACGTCGCCTACAAGGGACTCGCGCTCTCCCACATGGACGAGGGCGCCACCGCCTCCGTCGCCCTGCAACGGCTGATCGAGGAGGACCCCGGCCGCGAGGACCGGCAGGTCGGCATCGTCGACGTCGACGGCAACGCCGCCACCCACACCGGCCACGGCTGCAACGACTGGGCCGGCGGTGTCACCGACACCGACGTCGCGATCCAGGGCAACATCCTCGCCGGTCCCGAGGTGGTCGAGGCGATGAAGGCGGCCTGGGACGCGAGCACCGACGAGCCCGACCTCGCCCGCCGCCTGCTGGCCGCGCTGGAGGCGGGCGACGCGGCCGGCGGCGACAAGCGGGGCCGCCAGTCGGCCGCGCTGCTGGTGGTCCGCGACGGCGCCGGGTACGGCGGCAACGACGACGTCGCGGTGGACCTCCGCGTCGACGACCACGCCGACCCGATCACCGAGCTGTCCCGGCTGCTCGACCTCAACGACCTCTACCTCACGGCCTCCACCGACGAGGAGAAGGTGCCGGTCGACGACACGCTGCACAAGGAGCTCGACGACCGCGCCCGGCGGCTCGGGCACCGCGACTTCCACGAGTGGGTGGGCACCGAGAACTACGAGATGCGGGTCAGCGTCGAGGGCGACGAGGACCGCTGGGTCGACCGGCGGATCCTCGCCATCCTGCGCAGCCAGAGTGAGGCGAGCGGTCCCGCCTGAGCGGATGTGCGCGCTCAGCGAGGGGGATCAGTCGTCCTGGCTGCGCGAGGCCTGGCGGGCGCGATAGGCGGCCACGGCATTGCGGTTGCCGCACGCGAGGCTGCAGTAGCGGCGCGACCGGTTCTTCGACAGGTCGAGCACCAGCCCCTCGCAACCGTCGTCGTCACACACCCCGAGCCGGGACATCTCGTCGGCACGGATCACGTCCATCATCGCCATCGCGACCTCGACCCTGATCCGGGTGACCAGGGGCGCGTTGACGGGGACCGCGTGCAGGTGCCAGTCGAAGGCGTCGTGGCGGACCAGCCGGGGGACGGCGGCGGCCTCGGCCAGCATCGCGTTGACGATCTCGGCCGCGTCGTCCCGGTCGCTGGTGAGGAGCTCGCGCAGCACGGGCCGCAGCGCACGCACCCCCTCCAGCTCGTCCTCGTCGGCGTCCCGACGGCCGGTGAACGAGTACTCGGTGAACCACTCGGCGAGCTCGTCGACCGACGTCAACGTGTCGGGCGACTCCGCGCTGTTGACCAGCGCGACCGCGGCCTGGAGTGCCACCTCGGTGTCATGAGTGAAAACCACGTTGACATATTACAACGCCGCGTCGTAGCGTCATGAGCCATGACGGCTATCACTCATGACACCGTTGCCGCGAGGCCGGTAGCCCCCACGGGCGGGCGGCTCGTCGGCGGGTTGGCGTTCGCGATCATCTCGGCGGTGTCGTTCGGGC
The DNA here is from genome assembly GCA_963700365.1 of uncultured Actinomycetota bacterium. Taxonomy (GTDB): domain Bacteria; phylum Actinomycetota; class Actinomycetes; order Propionibacteriales; family Nocardioidaceae; genus Nocardioides_C. The sequence continues at coordinate 613,054 of CAVOXG010000002.1, forward strand.
TCTCCGGCCCGCTGGCCCGCGGCCTGATCGACACGGGGTGGAGCCCCGGCGCGGTCGTCCTGGTCAGGATCGGGCTGGCTGCGCTGGTGGTGACCCCGCTCGGCGTGGCGGCGCTGCGCGGCCGGTGGGTGCTGCTGCGACGCAACGCCGCCCTCATCGGGGTCTACGGCGCCCTCGCGGTCGCCGGCGCGCAGTTCGCCTACTTCTCCGCGGTCTCCTACATGCAGGTCGGGCCGGCCCTGCTCATCGAGTACACCGCGCCGGCCGCCGTCGTCATCTGGCTGTGGCTCAGGCACGGCCAGCGGCCCGGGCCGATCACGTTGCTCGGTGCCGGTGTCGCCGCGCTCGGCCTGATGCTGGTGCTCGACATCTTCTCCGGGTCCGACCTGAGCACGGTCGGGGTGCTCTGGGCGCTGGGCGCGATGGTGGGCGCGACGTCGTACTTCCTGATCTCGGCCGACGTCGACAACGGCCTCCCGCCGCTCACCCTGGCCGCCGGCGGGCTGGTCGTCGGCACGGCGATCCTCGCGGCCCTCGGCGCGGTGGGCCTGCTGCCGATGCACACCAGCACCGAGGCGGCGACGTACGCCGGACACACGGTCGCCTGGTGGGTGCCGCTCCTGCTCCTCGGGCTGGTGACCGCCGCCATCGCCTACGCCTTCGGCATCGCGGCCGGTCGCCGGCTGGGGTCGCGGCTCGCCTCGTTCGTCGCGCTGCTCGAGGTGCTCTCCGCGGTCGTGTTCGCCTGGCTGCTGCTGGGCGAGCTCCCGCAGCCGGTCCAGCTGGTCGGTGGCCTGCTCATCCTCACCGGCGTCGTCGCCGTCAAGCTCGGCGAGCGGAGGATCCCGGCCGGGCAGTAGCCACCAGGCGCCGTGCCGGTGCGCGCCGGGTGCGCGCCGGTCCACCGGGGCGGCTATTTTGTGGGGCAGCCCGCCGACCCAGGTGACCGCAAGCCGACCAGGAGCCCCAAGGATGAGCGTTCTCGCGATCGACGCCGGTACGACGGGCGTCACGGCCCTCGTGGTGACCCCGGAGGGGACCATCGCCGCGAAGGGGTACCAGGAGTTCAAGCAGCACTTCCCCCAGCCCGGCTGGGTCGAGCACGCCCCCGAGGAGATCTGGCAGGCCACCCTCGAGGCCACGCGGGAGGCGGTCGCCGCCTACGAGAAGACCGGCGGCCCGGCCCTGCAGGCGATCGGGATCACCAACCAGCGCGAGACGATCCTGCTGTGGGACCGGGAGACGCTGGGCTCCCCCCGTCGGGCGATCGTCTGGCAGGACCGTCGTACCGCCGAGATCTGCCACCGGATGCGCGAGGACGGCAAGGAGGAGCGGATCCGCGAGCTGACCGGCCTGCGGCTCGACCCGTACTTCTCCGGCACCAAGCTCGCCTGGCTGGCCGAGAACGAGCCGAACACCTGGGCGCTGGTGCACGAGGGCCGCTACGCGATCGGCACCGTCGACTCCTACCTGATCGCCCGGATGACCCGCGGCACCTGGCACGTCACCGACGTCTCCAACGCCTCCCGCACGCTGCTGTTCGACCTCGAGCGCGGGGACTGGTCCGACGAGCTCTGCGAGCTGTTCGGCGTGCCGCGCGAGGCGCTGCCGGAGATCGTGCCCTCGTGGGGGCCGATCGCCACCTCCGACCCGCGCTCGTTCGCCGGGCTCGAGCTGCCGATCGCGGGCATCGCCGGCGACCAGCAGTCCGCGCTGTTCGGGCAGACCTGCTTCGAGGTCGGCGACAGCAAGTGCACCTACGGCACCGGGTCGTTCATCCTCACCAACACCGGCTCGTCCGTCGTACGCTCCGACGCCGGCCTGCTCTCCACCGCCGCGTGGCGCTCCCCCGACGGCGAGATGACCTACGCGCTCGAGGGCGCGATCTTCGTGACCGGCGCGGCGGTGCAGTGGCTGCGCGACGGCCTGCAGATCATCGGCGCCGCCCCCGAGACCGAGGCGATCGCGCGCACCGTGCCGGACTCGCAGGGCGTGGTGTTCGTGCCCGCGCTGACCGGCATGGGTGCGCCGGACTGGGACCCGCACGCGCGCGGCATGATCATCGGCATCACCAGGGGTACGACGCGCGCCCACATCGTCCGGGCCACGCTGGAGGCGATCGCCTTCGAGGTCCGCGACGTGATCGAGACCCTCCCCGACCGGACCTCGATGTCCGCGCTGATGGTGGACGGCGGCGCCTCGGCGAACGACCTGCTCTGCCAGATCCAGGCCGACCAGCTCGGCGTGCCCGTGGAGCGCCCGAAGATCGTGGAGACCACCGCCCTGGGCGCGGCGTTCCTCGCCGGCCTCGGCACCGGCGTGTGGAGCTCGACCGAGGAGCTGCGCCAGACCTGGCACCTCGACCGGAAGTTCGAGCCCCGGGGCGACCGCGACGACGCCGATGCCGCCCACCGCCGCTGGCGCGACGCCGTCGAGCGCGCCAAGGGCTGGGCCTGAGAGGAGACGAACCCTTGCTCGGGTACTCCACCCCGCTGACCGTCGACGTCCCCACGACCGGCAGCCTCACCGACGACGTGGTCCGCAACGCCGCCGAGGCGCCGGACGCGGTGGTGTTCAGCCGCCCCTCCCCCGACGGCTGGACCGACGTCACCGCGGCCGAGTTCCTCGACCAGGTCCGCGCGGTCGCCAAGGGACTGGTCGCGGCGGGCATCAACCCCGGTGACCGGGTCGGGATCCTGTCGAAGACGCGCTACGAGTGGACCCTGGTCGACTACGCGATCTGGTTCGCCGGCGCGGTGACCGTGCCGTTGTACGAGACCTCCTCGGCCGAGCAGATCGAGTGGATCCTCTCCGACTCCGGCGCCCGGGCCGTCTTCGCCGAGGACGCGCAGCACGCCGACCGGATCACCGAGGTCCGCGGCAGCCTGCCCGACCTCGAGCACGTGTGGTCGATGGACTCCCTCGACGCGCTCGTCACCCGTGGGCGTGACCTGTCCGACCGCTCGCTCGAGGAGCGTCGTACGGCGCTCTCCCCCGACAGTCTGGCGACGCTGCTCTACACCTCCGGCACCACCGGACGTGCCAAGGGCTGCATGCTCACCCACGGGAACTTCATGATCGAGGTCGCGGTCGCGCTCGACGCCCTGCCTGAGGTCTTCGAGGCCGAGGACGGCGCGACCCTGCTGTTCCTGCCGCTCGCCCACGTGTTCGCCCGCATCATCCAGATCGGGGCGGTGAAGGCGCGGATCCGGCTCGGCCACTCCCCGCAGGTCTCGCGGCTGGTCGACGACCTGCAGACCTTCCAGCCCACCTTCGTCCTCGGCGTGCCGAGGGTGTTCGAGAAGCTCTTCAACACCGCTTCGCAGAACGCCGTCATCAGCGGCAAGGGCAAGGCGTTCGACCGTGCCACCGACACCGCCATCGCCTACAGCCGCGCGCTGGACACCGGCCACCCCAAGCTCGCGGTCCGTGCCTACCACAGCCTGTATGACCGGCGCGTCTACCAGCAGCTGCGCGACCTGCTCGGCGGCCGGTGCACCTACGCCGTCTCCGGCGGCGCCCCGCTGGGCGAGCGCCTCGGCCACTTCTTCCGCGGCGTCGGCCTCACCGTCCTCGAGGGCTACGGCCTCACCGAGACCACCGGCGCGGTCACCGCGAACACCCCCGAGATGACCAAGATCGGCACCGTCGGCCGCCCGCTGCCCGGCGTCACCGTCCGGGTCGCCGACGACGGCGAGCTCCTCGTCCAGGGCCGCAGGTCTTCTCCGGCTACTGGAAGAACGACGAGGCGACCGCCGAGGTCCTCGACGGCAACGGCTGGTGCCACACCGGCGACCTCGGCGAGATCGACGACGAGGGCTTCGTGACCGTCACCGGCCGCCGCAAGGAGGTCATCGTCACCGCCAGCGGCAAGAACGTCGCCCCCGCGGCGCTCGAGGACCGCCTCCGCGCGCACTTCCTGGTCAGCCAGTGCATGCTCGTCGGCGAGGGAAGGCCGTTCGTCGGCGCCCTGGTCACCATCGACCCCGACGCGGTCGCGCTGTGGGCCGAGCAGCGCGGCAAGTCGACCGACGTCGCCGACCTCACCGACGACGCCGACCTGATCGCGGAGATCGAGACCGCCGTCGCCGACGCGAACCGTTCGGTGTCCCAGGCCGAGGGGATCCGCAAGTTCCGCATCCTCCCCGTCGACTGGACCGAGGAGGCCGGCCAGCTCACCCCGAGCCTGAAGGTCCGGCGTGGCGCCGTGATGCGGCAGTTCCAGCACGAGATCGAACGGCTCTACGAACGGTAGATGGGACCCCATGAGGGCATCGCCGAAGGCGTGGTCGCGCCGCTGTCCATCGGCACATCATGGGCATACCCGGCCTGCGAAGCCCACCGCTGCGACGGCCGCGGTAACCGCGGCCACGACCGGTGTCTGGCGACAATGACGAAGTTCTTGCAGCGTCAGGGCAGGAAGAGGGCGGGGTGAGGACAGCAACCGCACGACCGCCGAGATCGTATCCGCCACGTGGGATGCCCCTGTGGGCATGCAGACAACCCATGGGCCGGGTCCAGCTCGCACACGACCGGGGTGACCCGACTGCGCCAACACGCGGTTCAGTACGAGGGCCACTTCCCATCTAGCACGTCTGCTCGCTAACACGCTCACCCACTGATCCCGATCGGTTCGTCGGCCGCACGCGCCGCACATCAGCCGCCGCGGCCTCTCATGGCATCACGTCTCCGGAGTTCGGGCCGAGCGTTTGGCCGACATACAGATCCCCGCCAGGGGAACTCGCCAGGAGAACCGCCGTCGGCGCAACCTCTTCCGGCAGACCGAACCGGCCCAACGGCAACTCCGCACGCTTCTTGTGCTTCCAGTCCGGTGTGAGGCCCTGGACCAACGGAGTCTCGATTGGACCTGGTGCGATTGCGTTGACCAAGACGCCGTGGCTCGCGACCTCTAGTGCCAATGACTTGGTGAGGCCAATGACCCCCGCCTTGGCGGCACTGTAGTGAGTCAGCGACCTGCCACCCTTGATCCCCAACTGCGAGGCGACGTTGATCACCCTCCCATGCCCTCTGCCGATCATCCCGGGCACAACGTGGCGGCACATCAAGAAAACACCCGTCAGGTCCACGTCCAGAGTCTCACGCCAGGTGGCAAGGGACATGTCGACGAGGGGTACCTCGGTGAGGATCCCGGCCGAGTTAACAAGGATGTCGATGGAGCCTAGGAGGGCTTCTGCCTCTCTCACGCCCAGGACGACTGCGGCTTCATCGGCCACGTCCGCCGCTACACCACCGACCGCACCGATCTCATCGGCGACGCGTTGAGCGGCCGACAACTCCCTGTCCAGAACGATCACCAGCGCACCTTCGGCCACGAAGGCTTCTGCGATCGCACGCCCGATACCGCTTGCGGCCCCTGTCACTAACGCCCTTTGCCCGCGGAGGGAACCTGCTGTCGTCATGCCCGCATCTTCACGATGAGGCCTCCATCTACGACGATCTCCTGCCCCGTGACATATCTGGCCTCATTCGAGTTCAGGAACCAGACCACGTCAGCGACTTCGTCTGGCATGCCGGGGCGACCGAGTGGAATGTCAACTGACGCGCGGCGGAGACCTTCGGGACCTAGGGAGTTCACGGAGTCCGTGGACTGCGGCGTTTCAATGAGGCCCGGAATTATGGCGTTTACGCGGATCCCTCGCGGTGCCAACTCGACAGCTAGGCTGCGACAGAGGCCAAGAACGCCCGCCTTCGCGGAGGCGTAGTGGGCATGGTCGGCCCAGCCGTAGACGCCACCGCTGATGGAGGAGATCGCCACCATCGCCGCTCCCGCCTCAAGGTACGGCGCGCACGACCGGAACGTTCGCAGTACACCAGTGAGGTCGACTGCCAGCATGTCGTCCCACAGTTCATCGGAGAGCTCGGACAGGGCCGCGCGGCGGAGGATCCCCGCATTCGCCACGACCTGGTCGATCCGCCCGAAGGTCTCGTAGGCCTTGAGGGCGAGATCGTCGACCTGACTGCTGTCTCGTACGTCCACGTCGACGACGATGCCTTCGCCTCCGGCGGCCTCGACCAAGCGGAGCGTCTCCTCGGGGTCGTGCGGGTCGCCCGGGTAGCTTCCGATGACTGTGCGTACCCCTTCACGAGCACATCGGACTGCAACGGCGCGGCCGATGCCGCTCGCAGCACCGGTGACGACGGCGACTCTCGCGACCTGCTCGTTTCTATCCTGATCCATTGGGTTGCCGCCTTAGTTGACTGAGTCGTTCTGCCCTAGCGATCTAGTCCGTGGGAAGCGACGATCGAAGTCGTCCGCTATGTCATTGAAGGTGACCCATCGGGTGCCTGGGTGCTTGTTGATGTGATCGATTAGGCGCTCGAGCATCAACAGAACTTGGGGGCGGCCAGAGACATCCGGGTGAATGGTGAAGGTCACGACTCCGTAATCCATTTCCCGGTACACCCAGTCGAATTGATCACGCCACATTTCCTCCAGTTGACGGGGGTTGACGAATCCATGGCTGTTGGGACTCGACTTGATGAACATCATCGGCGGAAGGTCATCGAGGTACCAGTTCGCCGGAATCTCGATCAGATCTGTCTCCGCCCCCCGAACCAGGGGCTTCATCCAGTCCGTCGCGGGCTTCGAGTAGTCAATCTTTGTCCACGTGTCCCCTACCCGCACTCGGTAAGGGGTGAAGTCGTTGTGCATCAGTGAGTGGTCGTACCGGATGCCCCGTTCGAGGAGCAACTCGTTCGTCACCGGCGAGAACTCCCACCATGGCGCCACATAACCCGTGGGACGCCGACCGCTCGTCCGCTCAATAAGGTCGATGCAATGATCTAGTACTGCGGCCTCTTGGCCTCGATCCATCGCGATCGGATTTTCGTGGCTGTAACCATGCACGCCCACCTCATGACCAGCTTCCACGATTTGCTCGAACTGGTCGGGGAAAGTCTCGATAGAATGCCCAGGCACAAACCACGTACTTGGCAGGTTCTTCCTCTTGAAGAGCTCAAGAACGCGCGGCACACCGACTTCGCCAGCGAACATACCCCGCGAGATGTCATCGGGCGAGTCCTCGCCCCCGTACGAACCCAGCCAACCGGCGACCGCGTCGACGTCGACGCCGAATGCGCAAAGGATTTCTTTAGACAAGATCAAACTTCCTCTCAATAGCAGGGCGATCAGCAGCGCGAATGCGATTGACGCGGCCTAGTGCAAGTAGTGCTGAAGCTGTTGGCGCACCGTTGCGGGCTCACCATGTACTCCGAGAAGTGCAGCAAGCAGGATGCGGGCCTGGGAGGGGCGCACCGCGCCCATAGGGACAGCCCCGGCGCTCAAAAGATCTGCTCCCCCGCCGTCGGCGTAGATTGGGAGAACCGGGCCACTCTGGACACGCGTCGACGTGACAACCACCACGCCTTGCGCGGCGACTTCCCTTACAGCGGCACAGATGGCGGGGTTAGCATTTCCTGCGCCCACCCCTTCCAACACAATTCCGCGTGCGCCCGCACGGACTAGGGCGTTGATTGCGGTCGCGTCCGCGTCTGGATAACACGGCACGACGTCCACGCGTGCACGACTGGCATCGAAGGACGCGATCGGCAACCTAGGGGGCGTCGTAAGTGGCCTTGCCCGTTCGAATACATCGGCGTGCACCCAACCGATACAACCCGCCGCCGAAGCACCGAAAGCCGTCGACCCTAGCGTTTGTAACTTGTACGTACCGCGCGCGGGAAATACTCCCCCGTCAAAAGCAATCAAGACGCCGAGGCCCTCAGCTGCCGCGTCCGCCGCGACGAGAATCGCGTCCCTCAGGTTGCGCGGACCATCACCGGCCAAGGCGTCGGCTGTCCTTTGCGCCCCGGTGAGCACGATAGGGCGACCGGGGTCGATAAAGAGATCGAGGAACAGGGCAGTCTCTTCGAGAGTATCGGTACCGTGAGTGACCACGACTCCCGTAGCGTCCGCCTCATGAAGGGCGTGAAGAACGCGGGTCGCCAAGGCGTGGATGCGGTCCAGCGTCATTCGAAAGCTGCCGATTCGGAAGACGTTATCCACTTCGATCCTCACGCCGGGCACGGCGATGCCCTCGAGCAACTCCTCTCCGGTCGCCCGAGCAACGGCGTCGCCCTCAGGACCGGTCCGTGTGGCGATCGTTCCACCCGTGGTGAGAACCTTGACCATCCGCATGACGCGGCCCCCTACAGTTCGCGTGCTGCTGCCTTGACTGACCTGCGCCGCCGCGCGGCTTAGTTTGTGCGAGCCGGCGCCGTGCCATCGCTCCGCTCGAAGAGCCGGCGTACCGATCTAAGTGCGCCGGCGTACAGCTCCCGATTGAGCAATCCGATAACAGCGATGATCAGGAAGCCGTAGATGAATGTCTGCCACCCCTGGCTGATCCCCAGCGCCTGAATCAGGGTGGAGATGGTGGTCAGGAAGATGGCTGCCGCCACCGTGCCGAGGTAGCTACCGCGGCCGCCGAGGATGGACGAACCACCCACGACCACAACGGCGATCGATGAAAGGAAGTAGGCATCGCCCATGCCGAGGGTGGCTCCACCGCCGTAGCCGACGAGCATCATCCCGGTCAGGGCCGCCGCGATGGCGCTCACCACAAAGGCCCCGATTACGACAAGACCTACGTGCACCCCAGCGATTTGGGCTGTCGCGCGGTTACTACCGACCGCGTAGAGGCGTCGCCCGAACCGTGTGTACTGCTGGATGAGTGTGCCGAAGACAGCCATCCCCACGAGCAGGAAGATCGGGATCGGTATACCGACCCAGCGGCCCAGCATCAAGCTAGCCAGGAAGTCCGGAGTTGTTCCGGGCACAGTCCCCTTGGTGTAGCCGAGCGCCGCGCCAGCAACGATCAGTTGTGTTCCAAGGGTCATGATGAAGGAGGGAACCCGAAGAACGGCGACGCCCAGACCATTCAGTAGGCCAATGGCTGCGGCGATTCCGATGATCTGCAAGAAGGTAAGCGCCGAGGGCGTCACACTGAGCCACGCCGTCGTCAGGACCCCCGCCAGGGAGACGGTCGACGGCAAGGAGAGATCGAGTTCCCCAACGAGAATCACGAGGCCTTGCCCGAAGCCGATCAGAGTGAGCATGGAGGAAACGACCAGGATGGCCGAGACCGTGCTCCATGAGCCCAGTGAGGGACTGATCAGCTTGGAAATCGGCATCAGAAGCACGCTGACGGCGAGCAGCGCGAGCACGTAGCCTGCTTGGCCCCGCAGCGGGAACCTCGTCCGACGCCCGAGACGTGAATCGCTTGCTGTGGTCACTGAGCACCTCTTTGGACGAGAGTCGTCGGTTCGTTGGCGGGCGTTTCGTCGCCGAACTGAGACGTTTCTTCTGTTCTGACCCGCTGCGCCGCGAATTGGCTGACATGACCCAACAGCACGGCCAGGATCAGGACTGCGCCCTGAACGATGCCGGTGTAGAAGGTCGAAACCCCCAACGCGAAGAGCATCTTCTGCAGCACCGCAAGCACGCCAGCGCCGAGGATGCTGCCGATGGCGCTACCACTGCCGCCGCCGAACCGTGTCCCCCCGATGGCGACAGCGGCGAAGACCAGGACCATGAATAACGCACTGCCGTTGGGATCACCGCTCGCCGTTTGGGCCGTCAGCATCACGCCGGCGAGCGCGTACAGGAACCCGGCGCCCACGAACACTCTGAACTTGGCGTTGGTTGCAGGAATGCCTGACTGAACGGCGGAACGCTCGTCACTGCCGAGGGCGTAGATGTACACACCGAAACGTGACCGTCGCAGCAGCAGCCAACCTAGCCAGCAAGCAGCGACGACGAGCAGGGAGACCGGCAGAACGCCACCGACAGCTGAGTTCAGCCCAGGAGAGATGAAGCTCGGCACGCTCCCGCCAGGCGAGGGCATGATGACGAGGGCGATTCCACTGCACATGATGAAGGTGCCGAGAGTTGCAGCGATGGATTGCACGCGCAGGTAGGCGACGAGAGCTCCGTTGATCGCACCAACGATCACGCCCGCACCCAGGGCGATGACAATGGCAACCAGGCCGCTTTGAAGCGTGGACCCTGAGTGCATCGCCAGGATGACGTTCGCAAGCACCACGACGCCGCCGATGGACAAGTCGTACCCGCCGGAGATGATCACCAGCGTCAGTCCCGTTGCAGCCACCACGAGAGGAGCGGCGTTGTTGAGCAGGTCGGTGGCGTTGGTGACCGTGAGTACGTCGATCGACGAGTACATGTAGACCACGTACATGGTCGCCAGCAGCAGGAAAGCGAGAACCGAGCCGTTCGAAAGGGCTCGCTTGATGGAGGTCATGCTTGCACCTCGTGCTTCAGGTCGGTGTGCCCGGTAATTGCCGCCAACAGCGCCTCCACCGTGCTGTCTTTCCCAGCCACCTCGTGAACGACCGAGCCTCGGTAGAAACACAGGATTCGGTCGCAGACTGCGCTCAGCTCGACGAGATCCGTGGAGTACCAGAGGATCGCGCCTCCGCCTCGGTTCACAAACCTCTCCATAAGTCCATAGATGGTCCCTTTGGTGCCGACGTCAACGCCTCGGGAGGGGTCGTACAGCAGCAGGTATCGGGACCTTTGGATAAGAGATCTGGCCAGGATGGCTTTCTGCTGGTTACCACCGGATAGTGCGTCGATGTCCATACGCAAGTAGCGCTCATCCAAGTCGACTTCGCGTGCGACATCCAGAGAGGAGGAGTATTCACGGCCGCCACCGAGGAAACCGAATCTGTCCACCTTCCGCAGTGCCCCGATAGTCACGTTGGCGAGGGTCGACAAGCCCGGGAAGATGCCTTCCGTCTTGCGCTCCTCCGCGACGAAGCTGATGCCGTGGCGCAAGGCCGTCGCCGGATTTCGGAACTTGACCTGCCTGCCGTCTACCTCCACCGTGCCGGAGGTCGGCTTGGCAACCCCAGCGAGAATTCGGAACGTTTCACCCTGACCCTGTCCCTCGAGAGCCGCGACGCCCAGGATTTCTCCGCGCTGCAAGGTGAAGTTGACATCTGTGATCGACTCGCCTGAGAGTCCGCGAGTTTGAATCGCAGGAGGTCCGGTGATGCCACGCTCCTTCCTTGTGTGGCTCCCGTGTCCCTCCGTCGCTCCGCCCATCATTTCGAACACGCGACTGTCGTCTACGTCGTCCACACTGACTGTGTCGACCACCTGCCCATTGCGAAGCACGGTGGCCGACTGGCAAAGGTCACGGATCTCGGCCAATCGGTGCGAAATATAGAGAATGGTGAGGTCAGCTGACCGGATACCCGCGATGAGGTTGTACAGCCATTCGACATCGGGAAGGGCGGCCGAGGGCTCGTCGAGGAGCAATATCTTGGGTTGATGGCTCACAGCGCGGACGATCTCTAGTTTCTGCTTGTCCGCCAACGAGAGAGTCCCCACCGTCCGGCCCGGCGCGAGGTGGCCGACTGCGTACTTGTCGAGCAGATCCGACGCCGCCACCTCGTTGACTTTCCTTCGCACCCACGCCCCCCGGCCCAGCCGCGGCAGGAACAGGTTCTCGGCGACCGTGAGATTTGGGAGGAGACTTAGATCCTGGAAGGCGGTGGAAATTCCTGCCTTCCGAGCATCCTTCAGACTCTTCGGTCGATAGCGTTCCCCGTGGAGCGACATGGCGCCCTTGTCGGGCAGCTCCAGGCCGCTGAGGGCCCTGATCAGAGTCGACTTCCCCGCGCCGTTCTCACCGACAATTGCATGAGTCTGGCCCTTGACGACGCTGAAAGACACGTCGTTCAGTGCCTTCGTCGGGCCGTAACTCTTCGAGAGCCCGGTTAGTTCGAGGGCGAGTCCCACTGTCACTCCTAGCCGGGGCCGGGGCGTCCAGACTGTCGCTGGACGCCCCGGACCGTGTCGTTTGCTGATCGATGCGAACTAGCAGAGGCCCCTACGGGACCGGGATTGGCTTCACGATCTCGGGATCGACGTCATAGAGACCCTCGGGCCATTCCGTCGTTGTGCTGTTGATCTCCGGAACCGATGGTGCCTCAACGATCACCGAGGGATCGAGGGGCTCGATCTCCGCTCCGGGAGCCGGCGTCCCCTTCAACGCTGACTCGTAGTTGATCTCCGGGACCAAGTCCGGGTAGTAGATGCCGGCCGCGAAAACGGGGGGAACCTCATCCAGGGGCCACGCATTTCCACCTGCACCCGGATCGCTGGGGTCACCGAGCTCAACCTCGTCGGCTGGGACCCACGGAAGCGGAAACTCGATGTTGTGCGGGACGTCTTCCTTGTCTAGCTCCCCTGTGAGTATCCCCATCGCCAACTTGAAGGCGTAGGCACCAACGGTGGGGCCGGAGCCAGAAGAGACACCCGTCAGGCCTTCCTCCTTCAGATCCACCAGTTGGTTCCGGAAACCGTTCGACATCTCGCCGGTCACCGGCACGAGCGGACGGCCGCTCTCCTGCAGCGCCTGCACAACCCCGTATTCGCCGTCCTGGGACCAAATGCCGTCTACGTCCGGGTGCGCGGCCAGAGCCTTGAGGGTGTTCGTCTTCGACTGCACGGCGTCCCAGTTGCTCCAGTACTGGGCAACAACCTCGATGCCGGGATACTTCTTGAAGACCGACTTGGCAGCTTCGTTATGCATGGTGTCGGTGGCCGTGCCGGACACTCCGCTGTTCATGAAGATCTTGCCTTCGCCGCCGAGCTCATTCACCAGCGCCTGGGCCGTGTGCTGACCGAAGCCGGCGGTGATGTAGCTGACGTTGTAGGCGTTCTCATTGGTGACGGTACCGTCGTAGAAGAACATCAGTGTGCCCTTCGCCTCGGCCTGGTCCACGACTGCGTTCAGCGCCTTGGGCGAGAGTGGGTAAGAGATGATGGCATCCGCACCGGAGTTGATCATGCTCTGCAGGTCAGAGATCTGCTTGGAGATGTCGGCGCCCGAGATGACCTTACGGAACTCCACTTGGTCCTTGTAGGGCGGAGTCTCCGCAAGAGCCTTGATCATGTTGGCCGCAGAGTTCGACCAAGCGTTCCCGCTGTAGCTCAGATTGTTGTAGATGATGAACTTTTCCCCGTCACCGTCGCCCGACCCATCACTACTGGAGGGCGGGGCGCAAGCGGCCGCGGGCACAAGGACCGCTGCGGCTGCGAGCACCGATAGAAAACGTGTCGTCTTGCGCATGCCTGCTTCTCTCTTCTACGTCGTTGCCCCGCAGTCGGAGCTGGCGATCGGCTCTGGGGCGCGTGTGAGCCAGTCAACATTGGAGGGATGGTCCCAGCAATGTGCGGACCTCAGCGAAAGGGAAGTGCCTCGTTGTGCACATGCACTTGGTCCCGCTGGTGGCGGAAATCTGCCGGACGTCAGTGCGTGCTTTCGTGGGCGCCCGGGCCACGGATCCACGCCATAGCTAGAGAGATCGCTGCTACGTCTCGGGGCTTCGACAGCGAGAGCCCCGTGATCCGCTCCACTGTCTGAAGGCGGTTTCGTACGGTGTTTCGGTGGCGCAGTGTCGTCGAGGCGATCTCAGCCACCGAACCGGAGCCTTCGACATAGGCCTGGAGGGTTTCGAAGACAGCTGCTCTGTCGTTGTCCGGAAGGGCCAGGAGCGGACCCAATACCTGGTCGGCCAACGCCTTCGCCAGCTCCTCGTTCGCGCTGATGAGGACTGCCGGCCAATCGAGGTGGAGCAACTGCACCCCAGCCTCGGTGCGGGACCGAATCACCGCCCGAGCCAACCGCACCCCCCTAGGCACCTCGCGGAGCCCGTCGACGACGGCAGCACCAACCTTCCACTTGGACAGAGGTTCGAGGTCGAACACGACGTCATCAGGCCTTCGACCAGCGAGGAGCACGACGCCCACGAACTCGTCGCCGATCCATCCGAAGTATGAGTGGAGTCCGCGTGCGCGCAAGCGCGCGACGGAAGCTACGACAACGGCGCGGTCGACGGGCACCTCATCGCCCACAAGAACCAAGTTCCTTGACTCGTCCGGGAACTCCAGGCGCTTGGACGCTTCCCGGACGGCGGAGCTGTCGACCTCGCCGGTTAGGACCAATTTCTCGAATGCTCGACGCCGGAGTACATCGAGACTCTTGGACTGATCTTCCTTAGCGCTTCGATAGGCATCGACGACCTCAGCCGTGTTCGCTTCCACGGCCTCCCAGACCAAGATCGAGGATTCTAGGAATCCTTGCTCGCCTGCTACGCCGTCGGCCCGGCCCTCACGGATGATCGCTTCCCACAAGACCCGCAGGTCCAGTCGGTACGAGTGGAGAAGCGCGGACAACGGCAGCCCTTGCTCGGCCCGCAGTCGCCCGACCTCCGAGGCAGCGGTCACTAGGTCGTCCGGTATGGCCTCACCGGTGATCCTGGCTAGCGCCAACGCCAGGGTGCGCCTCATCGAACGTTTGAGGTCTGCTTGGCTCACCCGCGACAGGGCGTACTCCGGCTCGTCAGATTGAATCAGCGATACGGCTCGGGCGGTGAGCTCATCCAGCTGGTCCTGCAGGAGCCGCTTAGCGATCCCCCTGATCCAGACCTCTGCCGACGCGTTGGCCGTGGAGGCGTTCTGAGACTCGGTCACAATACCCCCTCGCGAGCCAGCATATGCTCCCGGTAGGACCCGCTCCGCAGACGTGATTATGTCGCTAACGCGTTCGAGAACCTAACTAGAGCCCGTTCACGACCAGCACTCGCTCGTAGGTCAGGTCGGTCATCGCCGCGGTCACACCCTCACGTCCAATTCCTGAATCCTTGACGCCTCCGTAAGGCATCTGATCCGCCCGGAACGTGGGGACGTCGCCGATTATCACACCGCCAACCTGCAGGGTCCGGTGCGCTTTGAAGGCGATCCTCAGATCGTGCGTGAACACTCCAGCTTGCAGTCCGTAGCGGGACGCGTTGACCCGCTCGAAAGCAGCCTCTACATTCTCCACCGGATTGATGGAGACGACGGGACCGAATACTTCCTCGTTCGCGATGGCGGCCGTCGGACTCACGTCTGTGAGTACCGTCGGACCGAACGTGGTGTTGCTTCGCCGACCGCCCGTGAGCACCTTCGCACCAAGGCCAGTTGCCTCTTGGACCCAGTCATCGACGCGCTCGGCGGCCGCCTGGCTGATCATTGGCCCGACCGATGTCGCGGGATCCCATACGTCGCCGACGCCCTGGGCTTCGACCGCCAGCTTGACCTTGTCGCACAGGGGTGAATAGACGGACTCGTCCGCGAAAACGGTTTGAACCGAGATGCAGCTCTGGCCCGCCTGGTACATCGCGAATTGAGCGATTCGGCGTGCCGCATACTCGAGGTCAGCCTCCGACGAGTAGTCAGCGCAGACAATCGCTGCACCGTTCCCGCCCAGTTCAAGAGTGACGTGCTTCCGTGGCACCATGTCACGGATCCGCCAGCCCACATCCGCCGAGCCCGTGAAGGAGATCACCGGCAGGCGGGGGTCCTTGACGAGGGCGGGCATTTGTTCGTTCGTCACCGTCAGCACCGACCAGGAGCCCCTAGGCAGTTCGGTCTCCGCAAGGATCTCACCAAGCAGCAGCGAGCTCAGTGGCGTGGCGGGCGCCGGCTTGATGATCACGGGAGCACCCACGGCGATGGCGGGGGCGACCTTGTGCGCGACCAGGTTGAGCGGAAAGTTGAACGGGGCGATTGCGAGCACCGGTCCCCGCGAAAAGCGTCGCACGATTGCGAGCCGACCTTCATTTCCTTCCTCGGTGTCGAGGCGCATCAGTTCGCCGCTGAACCGGCGCGTCTCCTCGGCCGCGAGGCGAAATGTGGCTACTGCGCGCTGGACCTCAGCCTGGGCCCATCGGATGGGCTTCCCGTTCTCTGAGGTGATGACCTCGGCTATCTCTTGGCGGCGCCGAGCAAGTTGAGCGCTGATGTGGTCGAGGGCTCTCGCTCTGACGAGAGCGGGGCAATCCTCGAACTCGTGCTGAACTTCGTCGGCGGCTTGGATTGCCTGCTCGATGTGGGCTGACTCGGGCACCGACACGTTCGCGAGGAAAGACCCGTCCGGCGGATGGGTCACGGGGTAGTGCTCTACGCCCTGTTCGGGCCGTCCAGCGACGAAGAATGGTCGAGTGTTGGTCATGCGACGATCGCCTCAGTGTGGAAGGAAGTGGGTTTGCGGGAACTATCTGACTGCAGAGTGAGCTATCCGACGCACTCGTGACGCTCGCGCGGCTCGCTCCGCCAGGGCAGTTTCGATTGTGACCGGGACAAACTGCACGCGATCAGGACTCTTTGTTTGAGCTATTGCGTCGAGGTCGACGCTGATAACCGTTCCGACCGTGGCATATCCGCCGCCAGTCACTGCATCCCGAAGGAGACAGATAAGCTCGGTTCCACTCGGCACCTGAATAGATCCGACCGGGTAGCCCAGATTCACGACATTGCTCGGGTCAGCGCCTGCCCCGAATGGTGGAGTGCGCTCGATAAAGTCGAGCGCTTTGCCCGCGAACCGGTATCCAGTCCTGTTTGCCTCAGTGGTTACCAAATACGGAGCGGAGTACAAATCGTCGACCGCTTCCTTCGTTAGCCGGTAGTCGCACAGCCCAGGGACCACGCGGATCTCCCGGTCCCCGGAGACGGCTGGAATGAACTCGGAGGGAACGTCGATTCCCCCACGGATGCTGGAACCCGGAACGGTCATGTCGCCCACGGCAAGCACGTCCCCCGCTGTCAAGGCCCGCCCTCCAAGGCCTCCTAGGCCGGACGCAACGTACGTGGATCTGCTCCCCATCACCGGTGGGACCTCGACGCCTCCACGAACGGCCACGTAGTTACGCGCACCTGATCGAATATTTGCGAAGTGAAGGACCTGGTTGCTCTGACAACCTGACTCATCCAGAGAGGAACCGGAACTCCGTCGAGGTACACCTCCGCGTCAGCACCGGTAATGGCGATCACCGTGAACTCACTGAAGGTCAGGGTCGGCCCCATGAACGTGGACTCAATGGCGGCAGCAGTCGCGACGTTACCCACAAGCGCATTCGCCACGTCGTGGGCATAGAGGTCCATCGCCCCCGAGGGTGGGATCCCCATCGCGTAGTAGCCCGGGCGACCCCTGTCCTGGATGGTCGAGTACAGGCCTGGAGTCTCGACTGCAATCATCGAAGCACCCCCAGCAAGGCCGCGTTGTATCCCTCCGGGTCATCGACGAACGCAGCCAGATCAAACGACGTCTCGTGGACCCGGTACCGGTAAGTGCCCTCATCGACCAAGGCGCGGATCTCCTTGTATTCGTTCTCGTCGATCGGCCGATACTTGAAGATGTCCCCAGCCCGCGGAAGTACGATGCTGTCGCCGAAGTCTTCTAGCCGGTGCTCGAGGTCAAAGACGGGGACGGCTGACCGTCCCAGCAGTTGGAAGCCCCCGGCCCCGCGCACCGGATATATCGTCGTGAAGGCACCGCCATGCCCAAGGGCACGCTCGGGCGTATCAGTCCGTGGCCGGAGGTATTTCGGCGCCTGGAGTTGGCGCTCGCGCGGCACCAGTTGATACGACTCGGCATTGCCGGGCATGAAGCCGATGAAAGTTGCGATAAACGGGTTCGACGAATGCGCAGCGATGAGACCTTGGATGTCGTCGAAGCCGTTGATTTGCGCGCAATATTCCAGGTCGTTCAGCTCTTGCGACTGGTGGCGGTCACGAAAACGCATCACGGTCTCACGCGTCCACGGGTCGTTGTAGTACACCGGGATCTCGATGAGGCGAGCATCAATCTTCAAGTGTGAAGAATCGCCACACCGCTTATGAATGTCCTCCAGTAGGCCGACCGTGTCTCGAGGGTCGAGCTCGTCAGGGTCAACCCTCAGCATATAACTCACGTGAGCGGGGCAGATGTCAATTAGCCCCGGGATCGATTCATCGCGAAGTTCGTCGGTGATCGCAATCACCCTAAGAGTGTTTTCCAGAGACATCTCTTCGGAGAGTTCTACGAAAACAAACTCATCTGCACCGAAGCTGAATCTCGAGCCGTCTGCCAAATGTGACATGACCACCAACACTAACTGCCCGCAGGCGCGAACGCGGAACGAACCTCGACGCCTGCCTCTTCAAGCCGAGACCGCACGGCAGCCGCGATCTGTGGCGCATTCGGCCGGTCGCCATGGACACAGATGGTCTCGACCTCCAACGGCACGGTTGTCCCAGCGACAGTGACAACGTGTCCTTGGGCAAGTCCGAGTGCACGTTCGGCCACTACCTCCGGGTCCTTTGACTCTGGGACTGGCTCGATGATGTTCTTGCCGCTCTGGTCGTAGTCGAGATCTGCCGCCGCGTCCAGGACGACCGGGAGTCCCGCTTGGCGCACGGCCGAGGCGCCTTCTCCTGGAGCGATCATCAGGCTTAGGCCGCTTTGCATACTCTGCAAAGTCCTCGCGATGCGCAGGGCGAGATCGGCTGAGTCAGACACTTGCCCGTACAGAGCGCCATGGGGTTTCACATGGGTGAGGCGAACATCCTCGGTCACAGCTAGCGCCATTAAGGCGCCCGTCTGGTACGCGATGTAGTCGACGACATCATCCTCGAGCACCGCCAACTTGCGACGACCGAAGCCGAGGAGGTCTGGGTATCCCGGGTGCGCTCCCGCAGACAACCCGTGCTCGCGGGCGAGGACAATCGATCGCCTCATGTTCGCAGGGTCCCCCGCGTGGAACCCGCAGGCGATGTTCACGCTCGACACAAGGGGAAGCAACTCAGCGTCTGCCCCCAGGGTCCAACGACCGAAACTCTCTCCAGCGTCTGCATTGACGTCGATATGCGGCATCATCAGTCCTCCTGCAGTATTACAACGAAATTCAGAACCGCGTATTGAGAACGCGGTCGAGAGTGGCCACGAAGAAGTCAACATCTTCACGCCCGAAGATCATGGGCGGCTTGATCTTGAGCACATTCTCGTAGGCGCCGGTCGGGTACACGATGACACCGTTGACCATCATGGCTTCGCTGATCTCCAGTGCTTCTTTCGGCGCGGGTTCCTTCGTCTCGCGATTCCTCACCAGTTCAATCCCGAGGTACAAGCCATGCCCGCGGACATCGCCAATGAGGGTGTGCCGGGATTTGAGGTCCTCGAGCGATTGCAGGAAGTAGTCGCCGATTTCGACGGCGCGTGACTGCAGCTTGTCGCCTTCGACAATGTCGAGCACGGCTGTCCCGATCGCGCACGAAACCGGGTTGCCGCCGAACGTGTTGAAGTACTTGACTCCGTCATCGAACGCGTCGGCGATCTCCCTGGTCGTCACGACCGCGGCGATGGGGTGACCATTCCCTAAGGGCTTTCCCATGGTGACGATGTCCGGCACCACTCCCTGCGCCTGAAAGCCCCAGAAGTCCGTGCCTAGCCGGCCCACGCCGACCTGGACCTCGTCGGAGATGCAAATGGCGCCAGCGCCACGCGCTGCCTCGAAGGCGGCCTTTAGATACCCATCAGGGAACACGACGTTCCCTGCTGTGCCCATCAATGACTCCGCGATGAAGGCCGCCGGAGGTCGTCCGCTCGCGACGAGCGATTCAGCAACCTTCGCTACGTCTGCAGCGTACTTGGCGCCGGCCTCGGGATCGTCGCGGCCGTAGGTCCCCCTGTAGACGTCCGGGCGCACGACCTCATGTGTCGTGTCCGGGGCACCGCGCCCGCCGGGTCCCTTGTACCTATTCGGGCTGATCCCCATGACGGCGGCGGTGTTGCCGTGATACGCACCGTCAATCACCATGACGTCGGAACGCCCCGTGACCTGTCGTGACATCCGGAGTGCCAAGTCGTTGGCCTCACTGCCGGTGCAGACGAAGAAGACAACCTCTAGGGGGGACGGCAGTGTGGAGACCAAACGCTCCGCGTAGGTCGCGATCCCCTCATAGATGAAGCGACTGTTCGTGTTCAGCTTGCTGAGTTGGCTCGCGGCTGCTGCGGTTATCCGCGGCTCGGCGTGCCCGACATGACTCACGTTGTTGATTGCATCCAGGTAGCCCCGCGCGAAGTCGTCATACAGCCATGCGCCCCGCCCGCGCACCAACTTGGGGGGGTTCTTGTAGTAGGCCCGCTGGGAGCGGGCGAGGCGGCGGTCTCGGAGGCTCACGACTGCCTCACTGTCCAGCGGGCGTCTCTGGGCTGGTGACGCAGGAAGAGCAAGCAAGGATTCGGGGTCCGCCGTTTGGACCCGCCAATCGTCGACGGTCCCCGCAGCCACCCACTGCGGAGGGGGATCGGAAACAAGGCTCTCGTTGAGCAGGACCTGCAGAAGGACGTTGGCACCGAGTGGTGAATCGTGGCTCGGGTGGATCCTTCCTAACGCTTCACCGGCGGCCAATTCGTCGCCGGGGACAACGTCCGCGTCTAGACCCCACCAGCAGGAAAAGAAGCCGTCGACGGCTCGGTCATGACCGGAAGCGTGTCGCACGATCACCGGGCCACCGTTGCCCGCACGGACTACCGAACCATCGAGAGGGATGTGCAGGACCTCGCCGACCTGTCCCAGGAGACGAAGCCCGAGTTGGACCGTTGCAGGCTCGTCTTTGCCGGGGCCCCGGGGCGCGGCTCGCAGCATGGAGACGCTCAGGTAGCGAGTGAAGCCTTTGCGAACCGATCGGTCCGCAAGCACCTCATCAATCCCGTCCCTCACGGCCCGTGGATCCGTCCAGGAACGCTCGTCGAAGAATGAGCCAGCCGGCCCCAGGTCCAACTCAATAAGTTCTGCGGCCCGATCGAAGACAGGCGCTGGCACAGCAAGCTCGTTCATTTCAGACCTCCGACGTTTCAGATTCGTCCGCTGGCAGACCACAAGCCGCCCTGAGTTTCGCTTCGGCTTCTGTGGTCGAGATTTGGGCCACCTTGTGGAGTGTCGGCCACGTGTGGCGCATCCGTTCTTGCCCGTACGGGTGATGTGACTCGCTCGTGCGACGCTTCCAGGTGGTTGCATTGACGCATAGCCGCGCGCCAGCCAGCGGAAAGACAACCTTGATCTCTTGCTCGTCCAGTGGCACAACGGAGTTGAAGCCCTCGACCACCAATACCGCTGCACTGAGGGGATCCGCCTGACGCAGCATCGCGTACGCGACCGCGATGGCCAGCTCCGCAACCCTGATAGTGAACATGGAGTCGTTCACGTCAATGACTCCAGTGATGACCCATCGCTCATTCACATCGGGTGCGGCGAGCACGTTGAAGTCATTCAAGTCGTGGTGAACGACGCCAGTTGGGAGCGGACTGAGGTGGGGCGCAACGCCGTCGAAACGACGCATCAACTCGTTTACACAGCGGCGGTCGTCGTCATCCGAGACGAATGAGAGCGCAGCGTCGACCGCTTCTCGTGACTTTCGGATGTCCCAGTGGTGGGAGTCGTTGAAGTGCCCCGCTTCGATATCCGCCAAGGCCTGCGTTAGGCGGGCGGCAACGACGCCGAGTTCGAAGAGCAGGTAGTCGGGAAGTTCTGGCAGGTCCGCGAGGATCTTGCCAGGCATCCACGTCAGCAGTCTGATCACAACGGGCGTGTCTGCGACTTCGACGGCCAGCATGGTGGCCCCGGACCGCGCAGCGACCAGTCGCGGGACAGGCAGGTGCGGCGCTGCCCTCTCGAGATGCAACAGGACCTTTTCTTGCCAGCGCAGGGAATCGTCCACTTGACCAACCGAGGCCTTGAAGAGGAACTCCAGACCCCCACGGGTTCTGATCCAGACGTTCTGGTCTACCTCGCCACCAAGCCGGCGCTGTTCAAGCACGGAAAGCCCGTATCCGTCCTGGACCACCCGTTCGATATCGAACGCGCTCAAACTCAGGCGCTGTTCACTGCCTGACGATGCTCTACGCATTTTCTCGCTCTCTTGGGTGGTGCGCTGGACGTGCCCCTCCGGTGCCGACGAGTCAATCAGCAGCCCTCGATGCCAACAATGTGCCGATGGCGTCATTCGCTCGTCCTGCGTTGTGCAGATGCACTTGGGGGCGCACGCTCCTCCCAAAGACCGGGCCCCAGCACGAAGACCCGTCACGAGTTGAGGTCCCAAGAACGTGTGCGCCTCTGTGGGCCCGATAGCTCGTACATGTCCAGGCCGCAACGACCGAGGTCTTCGAAGACGGCTCACCGCTACATGCCGTGCTGATCGAAGAGGACCGCTTCAGTGAGGACTCCCTCGGGGCCCTCACTGGTGATCGGATGAGTACTCCGATCGCACACAGCGCGCTCCCAAGATCGGTCGCCAAATTGATGACCTGCGATCATCCGAATCGATGCCGATCGGACTCGCGAACGGGGCATGTACCACCTCGAACGCCGTGCAGCGCAAGCGGCGCGGCCGAACACACAATCGCGCCGACCTGCCGCCCTCTCTCCCTTAGCGGAGCGCGCTGAGCGCCTGCCGCGCCCGGTCGACGGCCTTCCGAGCTGTTTCGACAGCTTCCTCGTGCTCGTCGCGAGTCTCCTCGACGTCGCTGAGCTCGTCCTCGTTGGCCTCGATCCGCTGCTCGACCTCGGCGACCCGGCGGCGTAGTTCCTCGAGCTCGCCCTGGAGCTGCAGCGCCTTCGCCTCGCGCTTCTCGACCTTCGCCTGGGCCTTGGCGAGCTGCCTTTCGGCGGTGGCGAGCTCGTCCTCCGCCGCCTTGACAGCGGCCTCGGCGTCCGCGATCGCCCGCGAGTTGTCCTCGACCACCGAGAGCTCGGGCTGCGCGGCCTTCTTGGCCGCGGGCTTGCGCTGCGGACGCGCCGGCGCCCGTCGTACGACGAGCCTCGCCGAGCGCGCTGGGAACCGCGACGGACTCCGCGACACCGGACGCCTCGGAGCCCGCGACCGCCATGGGCTTGATGAGGCACCCGGTCCGGACCGCCTTCGCGGCGTCCTCGTCGACCATCGTCGCGTGCAACGTGCCCTGCACCTGGTCCGCGATCGGCTCACCGATCCGCTCCCCCAGCTCGACCGCAAGCGCACGTGCCTGACGGGTCACCGCCGCGGTCAGCTGCCGCCGCTGCTTGCCCAGCTCCCTGCCTCCGGAGTTCGTGCCGCATCGCAACGCGCTCGCCAAGAAGGCGAGGTACGACGCCGACAAGGAGCTGTCGGGTCAGGTCAAGAAGCTCGCCCGATCCAGCGCCGGCACGTGGGTGGTGAACATGCAGGTCCGCCACGATCCCGAGCAGGTAGAACGGAATCAAGCTCAGCGCGGCCCTCCGCCAGGCGCACGAGCGACGGACCGGTCGACGGATCGCCCGAATAACGCAGAAACGCCGGTTGCGCGAGCTCCCGCGCCGATATCTCGCCGGGACAGCTCAAATGCGTGACTCCGGCGCCCCGCAGCCGCGATCGTGGGGGCACGTGCGCGGCTCCGGCGGCGCGCCACCATTCGCGGCGTTTCCGGAGCAGACACATAGACCGTGCGTCGACCCACTAACCCCCGGAGATCCTGGACCCTACTCGTGCACCAACGATCGATAACTGCTCATTCGCACTGCCACGGCGGTGCGTACTGGCGCCTGGGTCGCTTTCCCGCTTCTAATTGCAGCTCATTGGCCTAGTCGGCCAACTCATGTACTCCTCACCTGTTGAGGTGCATGTGACTTGGCTGGTGCCACTCAGGTCCCCGACGCTCGTCTGGTCACGCGTGCCGAGCACCGAATATGTGCCCATGCTGCCAGCAGGAGCAAGTCCGGTCCGCGGATAGCGAATGAACTCCCACGCCGGGAAGCGGTCGCTCGTCATGGAGACGTTGTAGCTTCCGCCGGAGGCGGTTAAACGAATCTGAGCGTGAATTCGGCCGAAGTCGAGCGGATTTAGATTTTCCCATGAATTGATCGCTGCGACCTCGAGGATCAGGTCGTCGCCGGACTTGCTGACGGACACGTAGTTATACGGATCCTGATTAGAATCAGCGATGACGGTGGCATTGGGAACGATCCTGATCGGATACGAGTCTTTGCACATAAGGTTGTGCTCGGCGTACCAAATCTGCTGCCCGACTGCGCACGACCGATGCGTATAGATGCCGATCTCACCGCTTCCTGTGTCCCAAGCGACACCAATCTTTGAAGAAGCGTATGGGTTCGTGTCGAACTGGCGGTGATCGCCGATCGTGTCGTTGAATTCGCTGGAGTTGCGGATAAATCCGCGCGCAACGACGATTCCACGATCAGGTCCCGCTGCAACCCGGGTAACCAATTTCTGGTCCCCGTCGTCGGCGGGAGTATCGAAGTAGCGGTTCCGCGCGTAGTAGTGGTTCGCGTTGTTCTGGTACGGCCATACGCGCACCGGCATCGTCCACTCGCCCTCGCCACCGTAGCGTGAGGCCACCACGTAGTACCACACACACATGTCGAGGACATATTCCTGCGTCCAGCTTGTCTTCGAACCAAGCGACCACTGCACGAGCTTGAAGCTGTCCCGGCTTGGGGGCCACTCGTCGCACGAGTTGGGAGTGCTAGCGGCGTACACGTGATAGTCGTCGGACTCGGGAACCGGATCCCAACTGATGGTGGCCGTGTACGGTCGATCAGCGTCCGCCTTGCCAGTCAAATTCGGCACTGCGGGCAACGGTTTGACTGTGGCTGACGCCGTCGGTGACACCGCACTGATGTAATTGCCGCGAACTGCCTTCACCTTGAACGCCATCTCGTGGCCAGCAGGTGCAATCGTCTCGGTCCAAGAGTCGGCGCCCACGTCGTAGGGGTACGCCTTGAAAGTCTCACCCAACGTCACGTCTCTCTTGTAGAGCCTGTAACCGCCGGCACCGAAGCTGTGGCTCCAGGCGATCTTGAGGGCGGTCCCGCTTCGGCTCACGTTGATGGACTGCGGCGCGGCCGGGGCCAGGTCTGCGGGCAGGGTGGACGGGATCGCACCGAAGGAGGTCCCGACCCCGAACCGGTTGGCCATCACGTTCGCGAACGCCCGAGCGATGACGTACTCACCTCGAACATTGGGGTGGAGTCCGTCGTAACTGTCGCTCGCATAGTCGAACGGCGAGTCCACGTCGACCAGAGCTACTGGCGATTGCGCCGTGCTCACGGACGAGACGAAGCCCGGCAACAGGCTGTTGTAGTCCGTGATCTTCTGCGGCAGGTCCGGGTTGTTCGACAGGGGGCTGCGCTGAGACACGTTGGCAATCAGGATCCGCACATCCGGCTTTGCCGCGCGGGCGTTCGTCACGAGTTCCCGCAGGCTTTCCAATGTGCCCGACGGACCGCTGACTCCCCAGCCAAGGTCGTTGAAGCCGAGTTCGACGAGCAGATAATCGGGGCTGTAGGTGCGAACGTTGGACGCGATCTCCCACTTCGCCTGGGCCATCTGCCAGCCCCACTGAGCCAGATTCTGGTTGTCCGCGAAGGAAATGCCAGATCGATACGCACCATCGTGGCTGGCAGGCACGGGCACGTCTGGCCATCCTGCGGGATATGCGGCGGGCAGTCGCGTGGTCCCGGTCCAGGGACCCACGAAATCTGAGGTCACGCCCTTGGCGTTGAGGTGGTTCTTGAGTCGATATCGCCAGGTGAAGTCACCTTCGAGACCCTGACTGATCGAGTCACCCACCACCATGATGCGCGGAGAGGAGAGAGACACCGGACGGAGACCCGGTTGGACCGGCGCAGAAGTTCCGTTCAGTACTACCAACAGCGAGAACACCACGGCCAGAATGAGTGCGGAAAGCGTTCGTCGCATATGAGCCCCTTTGTCTGATGAGGCACGGTAGCCAGCCTGCGCACGATGCGTCTAGAAAGATGGGATCGCGTCTAGTCCAACCGGAAGGCGGCACCTTGGCCCTCCCCGATCTGACGAACACCCTCACAGTCGACTTGAACGGTCCACGGAAAGGTCTCTTGATCAGGGCGAAGAGGTCCACAGCCGACCGCTCGGGTAAGGCGACTTCGTTAGGGTGCGGCCTCGCGTGTCGGCATCGGATACCAGACCGTGCGCGCGGCCATCGAAGTCGGTCACGGCCGAGGGTGGTACGAGACTCGCGAAGAGCGACACCAAATGGAACCCGCGGACGGGACGGCCAACGGTGGAATACCGGAAGTTTGCCGAAGACCCATTGATCGGATCACCTGTCCGATCACTCCTCCGAGCCGCCTTCCCTAGGTTGACCGACAGCGCGCGCGACGGAAAGTCATCGGCAAGGTCGCCCAGGACTGGAGGCAGCGCGGCCCCCGGTCAAGCGTCCCGTTGGCAGCGAGAGCGTCCAGCGGCGTGCAGCTGATAGGCGTGAGGGGCTTGAGACAGTGGCGAACGCCCGGGAGGCTCGACAGGTAGGACTGACACCTACCTGGCGGTATCTAGCTATGTCATCGGACGCCGGGATACGACGACGGCCGTGCCAGGTGGCCGCCGATCCGAGTCGTACGCCTTCGCCCGTGGTGTGCATGGCTGAAATTCGGTCTTCAAGCGAAGACTGGGGTTCGCTTCCCGGCATGAGACAGGCTGCTCATCCCCGCGTCAGCAGGATGCGAGCCGGCTCGCTCCAGCGGCCTGGTCCTACCTTGTTCACGGCACGTGAAACGAAGACGTGCCGTCCCCAGCTCAGCCTGCGGAACGTGGCGCTCCGCGCCATCTCGTCAACTGTCATCACGCGACCGGTGATTTTGTCCTTGACTTGGTAGGCCGTGATCCGCGCTCCACCGTTGAAGTCGCCATCGTTGGTACGGAGTGGCCACCTGACTTTGACGACACGGGGTGCGAGTTTGATCAGTTTCGGACGGGACATGCGGGCGGGCACCGTGGGGATGACCTCGATCAGGGCTTGTTCGTAGAGCCCGGCGGAGGACCGCACTTCGATGCTGTAGGTGCCCGCCTGCGTCATCTTCTGGGGCGCGAATGCCCGCGTGCCGCCGTTGGCGTAGACGTGGTCACGCCACCAGTAGCCGCTCGTGGCGTTAGAGGTCCCCTGCAGCTTCTCGATCTGCAGCTCGTAGCCGTACATCTTTTCTGTCGCGGGAAACGCGATGTTCACCGGACCCCGGTAGCCACTGGAAACCGTCTGCCCGTTCTCGGGGCTCGTGATCACCGAGCCCACATCGCCATTCGCTGGGGTCTCACCGTTCAC
The DNA here is from genome assembly GCA_963700365.1 of uncultured Actinomycetota bacterium. Classification (GTDB taxonomy): domain Bacteria; phylum Actinomycetota; class Actinomycetes; order Propionibacteriales; family Nocardioidaceae; genus Nocardioides_C. The sequence continues at coordinate 640,020 of CAVOXG010000002.1, forward strand.
AATTTCGAACGTGGAGACATCCTGGCTCTCCGGACCTGTCAACCAGATCCGGTATGCCCCGCTGATGGTCAGCGGAGCGTCGAGGGTCACGGCGTGCGTTCCACCTTCCGCGTACACGACATGAGTCTGCGGTTCAGCCGACCCGGTCATGTGCGTCAGATGCACCGTGTAGTCGCCGGGCGCCGCCCCTCGTGAGTCGAGGAGGATCGGCCCGTCCCAGCCGGCTTCCAGGGTTGCCCCGAAGGCTGGTGCTGAGACGGTGGCTGGTTTGTACGCCGTCTCAGCCTGCGCGGTAGAGAGGCTCGTTAGAGAAAGCAGCAGCGTCAGCATGACGAGCATGACGGTTGTTCTGGCGTTCTGGTGCGGCACGATGTCCCCCGAGGAACTAGCGGTTCGTGATCATTTCGAATCAGAAGAAAGGCTACGTTGGACGGATCGACTTTGCGTGTGATGCGAACGGCGTGTTCGACGACACCGCGCCGGATCACGGCGCTGCTGCTCGTCCTTTCCGGCCATGTAGCCGAGCAAAACTTGACGACGGTTGCTTCCGGGGCTTCTGCCTCGAGGTTGCGGGATTAGGACGGGGTGCCGGTCGAGTGCGGGCGTTGGGAACCCAGGACGTTTGTCCTCCGCTCAGCGCTACTGGTCGCTTGACCCCAGGCCGGCGTCTGACGTCACTGCGATGCCTGGTCCCCTTCTGCTCGATCGCGCCGGATCACTTCCTGCACTCATGTGGGAAGACGTCGGCGCCACAGACGTGGCACTCGCCGAGACAGCGTCGAGGTTCTGGAGCGCGGAGGCCAAGTCGGCACGGCCACGAAGGGCTGCCACGGCAGCCAGCAGGTAGCGCAGGGTGTGGTCAATGGGGCAGTCCGAAAGTCGCTCGAGGGCCAGCGCTAGGCCGTGGGTGAGTGCCGACGAGTACGCGGGCTCCAGATCGGCGGGAACCACGCCTGCCTCAGTCACGATCAGCCCGAGGACGAGGAGGTACTCGACTGACTTGTCGGTCGGTGCGCGCTGTGCGAACTCCGCCAGGTAGGGGGCGGCGGCGAAGGCCACGTCGTACGTCGTGCCTTCCGAACAGATCTCTGGCCACATCTCTGAGAACAACGTGATCTGCGAAGGGTCGGCGGACAACCGTCGGAGCGTGTCCCGTACCCGCTCGCCCTCATGCCCTAGGCGTGTGCTTAGTTGACTCCAACGCGGGCTATCCCATGGAAGTCGGCCACTCGTGTCTGACATGACAGACAGTCTGCCGATCGGACTCGGGAAAACTACTGCTCATCGGCTATGAGGGGACGTTCTCGGGCAGGGCGGCTAACGGAACCGCGGGCTTGCCTGCTTGCGTGCGGGCAGGTCACCCACGTCATTAGTCCGTCCGCTCAGCAGAGGCGTCAGCGTGCCCAGGACACATCCAGCTAGGCCATGAACGGGAAGACGGCGGCGGCGACCACGCCCGCACCGATGAGGACCCAGTGGAAGTGGGCGTCGAGGCCGTCGGTTCGGCGGGCTGTGCGGTCCGGCGCGTCGGGGCGATACGCCAAGGAGACCAGGGTGCCGACCTGCTGCTCGCGGCCGCGGGACAGCGACGGCTCGAACGTCCACACGGTCCCGGCGGTATCGCGGAACTCGACCGTGTAGCGCCAGGTCTTCTGCCCACCAGACCAGCCAGACCAGCTGCGCGACACGGTCCCGATGGTGTGCACCTCGTCGTGACGGCGACGAGGGCGGACCAGGAGCCCGGCCGCGACGAAGAACGCACCCACACAGAGCGCTGCTATCACCGGTGTCTCCCCTGCCGTACGACTCGACCGAGTCCTTATTGTGCGAGGTAGTGCGCGCCGCGCATCGGGCCTGGAGGCAGTGCAGTCTGGCGTGTGGGGCCGGCTCGCGACGACGCGTTCCCGCGCCGGCCTTCCCTGACCATACTCACTGCTCTGCGCCACCCGGCTCCCCTCGAGGTCGGGGTGCCGGCCGAGCGTGCGGGTGGCGGGCGTGCCGCATGGGGCACACCCAGTTAGAGGCTCGCCTCCCACCCGTCGTAGTCGCCACGATCATGCGTGGCCGCGACACCTTCGAAGAAGATCCGAGCGTCACGCACAGCGGCTGGTGTCGTGACAGCATGTTTCTCCGCAATGACGACCCACCCGGGGGCGCCCTCAGCTGCGACATCCACGCGTTGAATCTGCCAGCCAGCGGCGGCGATCACCTGAGCAGCGCTGCGCGCTTGAGGTTCGTCCTTGACGTACAGGTAATGGACCCAGTGCCGAGCGACGCTGATGTCACTCTGTGCCGCGATCTGGGCAAGCAATGTGTCGTCGCCAGCATGACCCGTAGAGGGAAGACTCTGCTGGGATCGGCGATCGACTGATCTACGGAAGAATCCCACGCTGGGGAGCCTCGCACACTCGTCGATGCTACGTTCGCTCATCGGCACAGAAACACCTTCTGCGCGCTCGGCTTGCAGCCGACGGTCACCTGGTCCCGGGCTGCACCGACCCTGCGCCGCGGCCGACCGAGGGAGGTCGTCCGGCTCAGGACCCGTCGATGCTGATGCCGAGATCTTGGACCCCGGAGGCAGATCCTTCACCTGCTCGTGGATCTGTCCGGCGACGTTCACCGATACGACGAAGTCGGCGACCTCGATGTTCTCGATGCTCAGGGGACCGCCAAGGACCGGGGCCACCGCGAATGCGAGCACCTGCTCGGCCTGCGGGGCCATCCCCGCCCGACCTGCGGCCTCGACGAGGCCGGCCAGCAGGTACTGGTCTTGTGCCTCTCGTGCGTTGATCTCCGACTGGAGCGTCGGCGTCGAGAGCGTGCCTTCGATCGTGTCGAGGAACCAGAACCCATCCGCGTCTTGGAGAAACAAGTCCCCGAAGGCCGTCGCGAAGACCACCGTCTTGCCTTCGAGCTGCGCGAGCCACGACCACGACTCCAACGCCGCGTCGTACTGCTCAGATGAAAAGCGACGGATCAGTTCCACGAGGTCAGCGTCCGTCGCCGCGTCTCATCGAGTAGCGCCGAGCGACGTGCCATCGGCGCATCGTGCTTGCCCGTCACTGTCCACTCCCCAGCCGTTGCATCCGGTACGGCACAAAGCGCACTGGCATAGGACCGCACGCTATCGCCACCCACCGGTGCTATCGGCCGAACGACGCGATCAGCACCACAGCGGAGCCGATCGACGCCCATCGAACGTGTGGGTGGTGGATAAGCGCAGGCTTGACGCCTCCTCTCAAACCTGGCGCCTCCTGGAGACGGGCGAATTCGGTCAAAACCATTCGAAAAGCATGCAAATCTACGAGAATTGCCTTAGCAAATGCCGCTCTGTGGGACGACCGCTGTCCTCCCGCCACGACAGGTCGGGCGTCTGAACGCCGTCTCGCAACGTTCGAGATGAGAAGCCTGATCAGGGCCGGTGTCGAGATAGGGAGATGAAGTGGGACCGCTGGCACACGGACGCGCCGAAAGCCTTCGAATGCGAGCAGCGCTCAAGAAGGGCGACGTCGGCGCTTGGGCGACGGTGGCCCTGGCGGCGATGAGCCTGACCTCCTGCGTGACGGGAGCGCTCCACATGAAGGATGCGGAGGATGCCACTCTCTTCCTCGGGGCAGGCGTTGTATTGGGCCAGTTGGCCTGGACCCTCAGGTCCCATGTCCGTTCAGGTGCCCTCGGGCCGGACTGGCTACGGTTCGGCACCCACACACTTTTCTGGCTCACTTTGCTAATGGGTCTCGTGATCGTGGTGAACGGTCGCGTGCCCTTCCTTGGAGAGACGCTAGAGAAGACGCCTGGCCAGAACGTGGCTACGGATCTCGGCAACGCACTGCTAGGCGGCCTGATCGTTGCTGCGGTTCTTATCGTGATCGAGCTCGCGCAGCGCCGGCGAGACGAACGCGCTGTCTCGATGCGTCAGCAGGAAAGCGACCGATCGACGATGCTCCTGTTCCTGGGCTTAGAACGCGACCTCTCACACGTCGACCTCTCCGACCGCGACCTGTCCTGGTTCTCTCTGAGGAACCGGAACATGACCGGTGCGCGTCTCCGGCGGTGTTGCCTATTTCGTACGAATCTTGAGGGATGCATCCTGTCCGAGTCTGAGTTCAACGACGCAGACCTCACCAACGCCTTCCTAGAAAAGGCTTCCTTCGCCGGCGCTCACCTGCACAGAGCGGTTCTCCACCACGCCCACCTCAAAAATGCCGACCTCACCGGTGCGGAGATCTTCGGTGCCTCATTCAGGAACGCAGACCTGAGGAACGCAACTTTGTGCGGAGCGGACCTTCGAGCCACCGACCTGCGTGACACCGATCTTCGAGGAGCCGACCTCCAGGGCGCTCGCTACAACTCCGACACCCTCTTGCCAAACGGATTCGAGCTCCAGACCTCCGGCATGTTGCTGGACGACTCCCCGCTGCGTTTTGATTTGCCGGTCCCCACGGGCCCGACGCTGTGCGGCGCCGACCATGAGGCCGACCGAACCGCGTGGGAAAGACAGCAAGGGCGCGCAACCGAGGATTTCCGACTCGCGCTTGTCCGCAGAAGACAATCCGATCGCACCCCTCTGCCCTAGCGCCACAAGCGGGAACGTGCGCAGGCAGATCCGCGCGGACGTCCAGCGTTGACCCAACGACGATGAAGGAACTCCAGCCAGGGTTTCCCCGGACTCTCCTCTTCGGGCTGCCAGTCGGAGTAATCGCATGACTCGACAAGGTGAAGCACTCCCCAGAGGACCCCGTAGATGCTGTCCTCGTAAGGACGATCCAGAGGCGGCTGGAGTGCTGCGGCCCCTCGCACGTGAGCGGCGGCTGAACGGCACGAACCGCGTGATCGAAATCGTGAAGAGCCTCGTTCTCCCATTCGTCCTCAGATGGGAGCGGCGCCCAGGTAGCCAATGATTGGACTTCTGGCCTCATTGAAGTGGACCCGACCGACGGTCTCCTATCGCAAGGCCTCGAGGGCCTGACGGACCCGGTCGACGGTCCTCCGCGCAGCCTCGACGGCCTCCTCCCGCTCGTCGCGGGCGTCCTCGGCGTCGCTGAGCTCGTCCTCGTTGGCCTCGATCCGCTGCTCGACCTCGGCGACCCGGCGGCGTAGCTCCTCGAGCTCGCCCTGGAGCTGCAGCGCCTTCGCCTCGCGCTTCTCGACCTTCGCCTGGGCCTTGGCGAGCTGCCGTTCGGCGGTGGCGAGCTCGTCCTCCGCCGCCTTGACGGCGGCCTCGGCGTCCGCGATCGCCCGCGAGTTGTCCTCGACGACCGAGAGCTCGGGCTTCGCGGCCTTCTTGGCCGCGGGCTTGCGCTTCGGGCGCGCCGGCGCCCGTCGTACGACGTCCTCGCCGAGCGCGCTGGGAACCGCGACGGACTCCACGACATCGGACGCCTCGGAGCCCGCGACCGCCATGGGCTTGATGAGGCACCCGGTGCGCACCGCCTTCGCGGCGTCCTCGTCGACCATCGCCGCGTGCAGCGTGCCCTGCACCTGGTCCGCGATCGGCTCACCGATCCGCTCCCCCAGCTCGACCGCGAGCGCCCGTGCCTGACGGGTCACCGCCGCGGTCAGCTGCCGCCGCTGCTTGCCGAGCTCGCGCAGCTGGTCACCGGCCATCGACTCCTGCGCCTCGCGGAGGGCCGCGCCGAGCTCGAGGATCTGCTCGACCTGCTCGGGCTCGTGGCGGACCAGCATGTTCACCACCCACGCGGCGGTGCTGGGCTTGGCGAGCTTCTTGACCTGCTCGGACAGCTCCTTGTCGCCGTCGTCCTTCGCCTCCTTGGCGAGCGCGTTGCGACGCGGCACGAACTCCGCGGGCAGGAGCCCGTACAGCTCCTCCGCTGCCCCCATCAGGTCCACGGCCCGAGCATAGGCGGCGGACCGGTCGACGGGTCGCCGGAACAGCGCAGATGCGCCGGTTGAGCGAGCTCCCGCGCCGAGATCTCGCCGGAACAGCTCACATGCGCGACTCCGGCGCCCGGGGCAGCCGCGCGGCGCCCCGGGCAGCCGCGGTCGTGGGGCTCAGCGCATCGCGCGGGCGCGGAACGCGAACGGCAGGTCGTCGTCGAGCGGACGCCCGCCGCAGGTCCAGATCGTCCCGCTGCCGCAGTCGGCGATCCGGGTGCTGGCGTTGGTCAGCGCGAGCGCGACGTGCGAGATCTTCCGCTTGTTGAACGGCACCCGGAACCGCACGTTGCCCCGCGGGCTGAGCCGGATCGCGCGGTGCTGGACGCTGCCGTCGGCACGGTGCACCACGACGCTGGCCATCGAGCCGCGCGACCGGGCCGGCAGGTCGAGGTCCACCCGGAGCTGCCACGGCCCGGAGAGCCCCTTGCCCGGGCGGACGATCGCGTGCTGGGTGCTCAGGTGGCTCAGCCGCGTGCCCTTCCAGCCCGGTCCCCGGGCGGCCGGCGGTGAGCGTGAACCGGCCGGCCGGCGCGGCGACGTACCGGCCGTAGCTGCGGCCCTCGTCGTACCAGCGCTGGGCGATCCGGTTCATCGCGCCGAACTCCGCGAAAACCCGCCGGAAGGTGGTCCCGCGGCTGGCGAGCACGTTCTTCACCGCGATCGAGGCTGCCCTCGGCGGGCCCGTCTGCTGCGAGCCGCTGCCAGACCTGCTTGACCACGCCGGGTGAGCGCTCCTCGTCGACGGAGAAGTACTCGGTCAGGAACCGCCACCAGATCCACGAGCCGTAGACCCAGTTGAAGTCCTCGGGGTCGACGAAGTCCAGCGGCGCCGCGGGGAACCGCAGCGCGCTGCGGTTGAGGTACTGCAGGTTGTCGTTGATGTTGTCGTAGACCTCGTCCTCGACCCAGGCCGCGGTGCCCTCCATCAGCCAGTAGTCGCCGTCGACGCGGTAGGCGAACTGGACGGCGTGGAAGAACTCGTGCGCGGCGGTGACCCGCAGGCTCTGCTCGGGCGGGGCGGCGAAGTCCTCGAAGTCGTTGTCGACGACGCAGTAGGCCGCCTGGTCGGCGGCGTCGTCCATCGTGCAGTAGCCGTACATGCCGTACTGGCCGAGCTCGGCGAGGTAGATGTCGGTCCGCTCGTCGGGGCCGTGGTTCCTCGCGGCGTCGTCGGGCCGCGGTGGGCGGTAGCCGAGCTGGAAGACGATGCGGTGCCAGACCTGCTCGAAGACCCGCTGGTTCTCCAGCACCCAGTCCGGGAGGCCGTCGGCGTCGGTGTCGGTGAGGTCGGGCGCGTCCTCGCTGGCCGGGTCGGTGACCCAGTGCACGCAGATGTCGGCGGACTCCGAGCAGCGGTGGGTGGTCGGGGCGCCGGGGTCGTAGCCGTTCTCCCACGGGTCCTCGACGCCGTCGGTGGGGCGGGCCAGGATCCGGCGGGCGACCCTGCGGTCCTCGGCGTCGAGGTCGTCGAGGCTCACCGCGAGGTCGCGCAGCACGAGGCTGGCGTGCTCGGCGTCCGCCCGGTCCGTCGTACGACGGGCGGCGGGGCCGTCCTGGGACGCGGTGGCGGAGCGCTCACGGAAGAGGCCCTTCGCCTGGGCGAGCGCCTCCTGGGCGCGGGCGCTGCGGGGTGGTTCGGCACGCTCGCCGTTCCCGGGGGTCGCGGCCGCAGTCACCGGCAGCATCGTGAGCAGCAGGGCGCTCAGAACGGTCCCGAGGCCTATCTGGATACGCATGGTCCCCCTCCGGGACTGGTCTTGACGGTAAAGACTATGTCCCGAAACGCCCCCATGGGAGCGAACCGACCGGATTTGGGGTGCTACCGGTCACTCCTCGTCGTCGAGGCCCTGCTCGATGGCGTAGCGGACGAGCTGCACGCGGTTGTGCATCTGCAGCTTGCGCAGCGTGTTCTGGACGTGGTTCTGGACGGTGCGGTGGGAGAGCACGAGGCGCTCGGCGATCTGCTTGTAGGACAGCCCCTTCGCGACCAGCCGCAGCACCTCGGTCTCCCGGTCGGTGAGCCGGGGCGCGTCGTCGCCGTTGGCGGGGGTGTCGGAGAGCCGGCGGTACTCCCCCAGCACCAGCCCGGCCAGCCCCGGGGTGAACACGGTGTCCCCGCGGGCGACCCGGGTGACCGCGTCGATGAGCTCCTCGCGGGAGGCGGACTTCACGAGGTACCCGGTCGCTCCCGCCTTCACCGCCTCGAGCACGTCGTCCTGCTCCCCCGAGGCGGACAGGATCAGCACCCGCAGGGTGGGGTCCTTCTGCACCAGCACCTTGGTGACCTCGACGCCGTTGGGCGCGGGGATCTGCAGGTCGAGGACGACGACGTTGGGCCGGGCGGCGGGGGCGCGGTTGAGGGCGTCGGTGCCGTTGGCGGCGGTCGCGACGACCTCGAAGCCGGCGTTCTGGAGGTCGCGCTCCACGGCGTCGCGCCACATCGGGTGGTCGTCGACGACCATCACCCGGATCGAGCTGCCGTCCACGCCGCCTCCTGCCGTTGCCCCCTATGACCCCGGCAGGCTATCCGTCCGCCGCGGGACGCACGTAGCGTCCACGCCGGTGCACCAGCGGCCGCTTCTCCTCGCCGATCTCGACGTGCTCGACGACCGTGTCGACCAGCAGCGACCAGCCGACCTCCTTCGGAGCCCCGGCCAGGCGGACACCTGCCCAGACGCTGGCCGTGTCGAGACGCGGACCCCAGTCGGTGTCCACCCAGGTGCCGAGCGTGAACGGGCCGCCCGGCGCCGGCGACAGCCCGGCGAAGGCCTCGGCGAGGTCGCGGTGCTCCCACTCGAGGAGCTGTACGACGCACGTGCCGGTGTCCTCGAGGGCGTCCGCGAGGTCGGAGTCCGGGTCGACGAGGGCCAGGACATGTCCCGGGTCGCCCCCGGCGACCATCAGCGAGGAGACGGTCAGCCCGGCCCGGTCCCGGCCGCTCCCGGTGGTCCACAGCGTGACGGTGCCGCCCAGCCGGCCGCGCAGCCGGCGGACCGGATCCCGCTCGGACTCCGGCTCCAGGAACGGGTGGTCGGAGTGGATCGTCACGCCGCGCCCTCCGCGCGGCGCTTGACGCCGTTGGCCTCCATGTTGATGTACCGCTCGGTGAGGCCCTTGTAGAGCCGGCTCACCAGGCTTCCGACCGGACCGGCCTGGTCGATGCTGAAGTGGAGCTGGGTCTCGCCTTCACCGAGCGAGGTCACACTGTGCGTGGCCGTCGTCCGCACGCCGGGGCCCGTCGCCACCCAGGTGAAGTGGGAGTTCTCGACGAGCTCGGTGACGATCCACTCCGCCTGCGGCAGCCTCGGCTGACGGATCCTCACGCGGCTGCCCTCGCGCAGGGGCCCGTCATCGAGCTTGTGGACCGAGGTCATCGACTCGGTGAGCTCGGGCAGGCGCTCCACGTCGGTCATCACCTGCCAGACCCTCTCGGGCGGAGCGGCGATGGTCACGGTCGTCTCTTGGCGCATGCTCGGCAACGTACCCGCCGCCCACTCGCGCTGGCGAGGCGATTGCGCTCAGCGCGGGAAGGTGAGCTCCCACTCCGTCCCTTGGCCGGGAGCCGTGACGAGGGCCGCCTTACCTCCGAGGTCCGCGACCCGGCCGCAGATCGACTGGCGTGACCCCCAGGCGCCCCTCGGCCGCCGCCTGGTCGAGCCGCCCGGCCGGGATGCCCGGCCCCTCGTCGCGGACCGTCACCACGACCTCGCCTCCGAGGTCCTCGAGCAGCACCCACGCGCGGGCGTCGTCGCCGACGTGACGGTCGACGTTGTCGAGGCAGGCGCGGACCGCGGCCACCATCTCGGCCGCCCTGACCGCGTGGCACCTCCACGGGGGTCGCCGGCACGGAGACCGTGACCCTGCTCCCGGCGAGGGCCCGCAGCCCCTCGGCGAGGTCGACGTCCCCGGCCACCTCCGTGGCCTCCCCCTGCGAAGTGTGCGAGGCGCCGCTCTGCACCAGAGCCCGCAGCGCCGCCTCCTGCTCCCCGGCCAGCCGACCGAGCTCGGCCGCCTCTCCCCCGAGCTCCCGGCCCCGCCGCTGGACGAGCGCCAGGACCTGCAGCACGCCGTCGTGCACGGCCCGCGCCAGCCGGGCCCTCTCGGCCGCGGCCGCGGCCTCCCGCTCGGCCCGGTCCCGGGCGGCCGCCATCTCCTTGAGCAGCCCCGAGGTGTAGCCGAGGACCGGCCCGCCGATCATCAGCAGGAAGATGTTGCCGTAGTTCGTCTGGGTGAGGTCGCTGCGGATCGCGACGTCGGCGATCGACACCGCGAGCGAGGCGATCAGCCCGCCCAGCCAGTGGCCGTGGATGCCCCAGGCGAGGACGACGCCCATCACCCAGAACCCGGGGACCGTCGACTCGACCACCCCGCCCTTCACGAGCGGCGTGATGAGGATCGCGGCAACCGTGACGACCAGGTCCGCGACCAGCAGCGGCGCACGCCGGCGGCTCGGCTGGTCGTAGGCCCACACCGCGACGGCCGTCCAGAGCGAGATCCCCGCCAGCACCGCGACCGCCAGGCCGGGGGGAGAGCCGGCCGGGCGATGGTCTCCCAGAAGTAGATGTTCAGCGCGATGGTGTTGACGAGTACGACGACCCGCAGCACCGCCAGGGCGCGGTACATCGTGGTCTCGACGGCCTCGGTGGCCGGATCGTCGAGGGGCGCGAGCCCGAGCGCGCCGGTCAGGCTCACCCCAGGCATCGTCAGGAGGCTTTGAGCTCGGAGCCGTCCGAGCCGCCGGCCTCCTTGGCATCGGCTGCCTTCTTGGCCTCGGAGGCAGCCTTGCGGGAGGCCTCCTTGTCGAGCGCCTTGGCCTTGGTGGCGTACATGTCGACGTACTCCTGGCCCGACAGCTGCATGATCTCGTACATGATCTCGTCGGTGATCGACCGCAGGATGTAGCGGTCGTTCTCCAGGCCCTCGTAGCGGGAGAAGTCCAGCGGCTTGCCGAACCGCACCAGCGGGCGGGTGAACGAGCCGAACTTCTTGCCGGGCGGCGCGACCACGTCGGTGCCGACGACGGCGACCGGGATCACCGGGACGCCGGTCTCGAGGGCGAGGCGTGCGACGCCGGTCTTGCCGCGGTAGAGCTTGCCGTCGTGGGAGCGGGTGCCCTCGGGGTAGATGCCGAACAGGTCACCGGCACCGAGGACCTTCTTCGCCGACAGCAACGCGCCTTCGGCGGCGCTGCCGCTCGAGCGGTCGATCGGCACCTGACCGGAGCCGGAGAAGAACCCCCGCTGGAGCCAGCCCTTGATGCCCTTGCCGGTGAAGTACTCCGCCTTCGCGACGAAGGTCACGCGCCGCGGCAACGTCAGCGGCATGAACAGCCAGTCGGCGTACGAGAGGTGGTTGCTGGCGAGGATCGCCGGCCCCTCCGCGGGGACGTGCTCGGCCCCCTCGGTCCTCGGCCGGAAGACAAGGCGCAGCAGGGGGCCGATGAGGACCCATTTGAGCAGCCAGTAGAACACCCGTGCACCTCCCGTTTGGTGGGCTAACCCTATCCGCGTTTCCGAGCGCGTGCGACGATGAGGACGAGGTGTCCGTGGGCCCACGGACACCGATGTGTCCCGTCGCACGCGAACTGGAGTACCCCGTGCCCGTCGCCCCATACGCCGAGCCCTTCTACGCGACCGCCGAGCCCGACGAGTCCGGCTCCCGGATCGGCGTCCTGCTCAGCCACGGCTTCACCGGCTGCCCGGCGTCCATGGTCCCGTGGGGCAAGCACCTCGCCGAGCGTGGCTTCGGCGTATCCGTGCCGCGTCTGCCCGGTCACGGCACCTCCTGGCAGGAGATGAACCGCACCGGTTGGCACGACTGGTACGGCGAGCTGGAGCGCGCCCTCGAGAAGCTGAAGACCGAGCACGACCACGTCGTCGTCGGGGGCCTGTCGATGGGCGGCGGCCTCGTGTTGAAGCTCGCCGCCGACCGGGGCCGGGAGGTCGCCGGCGTCATGCTCGTGAACGCGGCGGTGGCCTCGAACAACAAGCAGCTGCTCGCCGTGCCGTTGCTCAAGCGGGTCATCCCCTCGATGCCGGGCATCGGCAACGACATCAAGAAGCCCGGCCAGGACGAGAAGGGCTACGACCGCGTTCCGCTCAAGGCGCTGGGCGAGATGATGGCCGGCTGGAAGGCCGTCCGGGAGGACCTCGCGAAGGTGACCCAGCCGATCATCCACTTCCGGTCCGCCGAGGACCACGTCGTGGACCCGTCCTCCTCACAGATCATCGCGAGCAAGGTCTCGTCACGAGACGTGCAGGAGCGCATGCTGGAGAACAGCTACCACGTGGCTACGCTCGACAACGACGCTCCGGCGATCTTCGAGGAGTCCGTGGCGTTCATCCGACGAGTGACCTCCTGACCCGCGAACGGCGATGACCCGATGACCGACACCCCCGACGACCCGAAGGACCCCGCCGACAGCGGGACGCCCTCGGGCGACGGCGGGTCCGGCCGGAAGCTCGACGAGGACGCCGCCTGGCGGGACATCGTCGCGCACTACGGCGACCGAGCGGTGGTCGAGCCTTCAGCGGGGGTCGAGTCTGTCGAAACCCCGAAGCCCGTCGACCCCGGCCCCTCCGACCTCGCCGAGCGCGAGCGCCGCCTGAACGACCTCTTCCAGCCGAGCTGGAACGACCCGCTCAACAGCGAGGCGAGCTGGGACGACGAGGGGCACTTCGTGCCCCCGACTCCCCCGCCGGTGGTCGTCCAGGACCCCCGTCGGCGCGCCGCCTGGGCGGGACTGTTCGGCTCACCCTTCTTGATGCTGGTGGCCGTCGTACTCGGCTGGAGCCTGCCGGGCTGGCTCATGCTCGGCCTCGCCGCCGGCTTCGTCGGCGGGTTCGTCTACCTCGTCGCCACCATGCCCAACCGACGGGACGGCTCTGGGGACGACGGCGCGGTTGTGTGAGCCTCAGGCAGGCCGGCTGCGCGTGCGCCAGGCGTAGAAGTAACTGTTGTCTGTCCGCAAAGACAATGTCGCAAGGAACCCTTCGGCGACTGCGCCCAGCGTGATCGCTGCCAACGAAAGCCCGCCAAGAATGGGGCGAATGGCGCGCGAATGGCCCCGCGCATGGCCACGACAGTACATACGCGGGAGCTGCACCAACCAGCAGCTCTCCGAGACGAAGTCGGAAGATATCCCGATTAGGGCCATCATCCGAACGGTCAGGTTCGAGCCTGGCAGCCCACTTGACGGGTGGCGGATACGCCACCCAATAGGGCCATATACCTGCGATTCCGCCCCAACAGTCTGCCGGACTAAATACTCTCGCCGGGGAAGCTGTAACAAAGGGGATCAACTTGTCCGGTCGAATTGACGCCGCGCAAGCGCGACGCACGACTCGCCGTAGGCGCCAACATGGCGCCGTGGCTGTCGAAATGGCGCTCGTGTTTCCGCTGCTAGGCATGCTCCTGCTCGGCATCGTGACCTCCGGCCTCTCCTACAGCCATGCCATCGGTCTGTCCAACGCTGTCCGGGAGGGATCCCGATTCGGAGCGACGAGGGTGTTCGACAACCCTGGTTGGCGTGAAGCGGTCGTCGCCCGGACCCGGGAAGTCCAGTTCGATGACCCGGACGAGGAGACCGTGGTCTGCACACGGCTCTTGAAGAACAACGCGGCGGTGACGGTGACGACACCGGCAGTACCCAGCACAGTGATCAGCGACACCATCTGCTCGACGGGCACGCCCGCACCGTCCCTGACTGAGAGCGTCGTCGCCAACGGGGCCGGCGGCACCGCGCCGACGCCTCCTCTGGTCGGCGGTCAGCAATGCGTCGTCCTGGTCTGGGCCGCACGCCCCTTCACCATTAATGCCCTGCTCTTCTCCTGGGATCGCACGATGACGCGGCAGGCCGTGGCCCGATACGAGCGGACCTGCTGATGGCTGCTCGAGGTGTCCGACGGACTCGGCAGACTGAACACGGTGCCGTCGCGATCATGGTTGCGATGAGCCTCACGGCGCTGCTCGTCGTCGCTGCGATGGTGCTCGACTTCGGCCTCGTCCGCATGGACCGCCAAATCAACAAGGCCGCTGCCGACAGTGCCTCCATCTCCGGCGTCCAGGTGATGGTGGATTCGGGCAATGACAAGGTGTATCCGTTTCGCGGCGCATGTGGCGCGCTTCGGTTCCTCCGGGCGAACCATGCCCAGCTTGGCTCCCTTTCAGGCAGTTGGACGAAGGGTGATGGCTCGGCCATCGCCTCCGTCGACCCATGCGCCTCGTCGGCGCCGGAGCAGACACTCGAGTGCGTTGCGAACAGCTCCGTCACCTGGGCGAGATTCCACGGCACGGTCGGTGACTTCGAGGTCGACATCCATGGCGGCTACAAGGACATGACGGGATACACCGACGAGGCGCACGTCAGCGGTGACCCCAGCCAGAAGGGTGGCTGCGACCAGGTCGCTGTCATGATCAAGCAGGTACGGGAACCAGGACTCGGAAGCTTGGCCACGAGCGGTCAGCTCGGGACCGACCTTCGATCAGTGGGCCGCATCAACCCCCCTGGCCCTCCTGAGGACCCGATCGCGCTGCTGCTGCTCGAGCAGCACAACTGCCTCGTCCTCGACATCGAGGGCACCAACGCGAAGATCCTGGTGAAGGCAGTTGGCAACACGCCGGGCCGAATTCATTCCGACAGCATGGGCGACGGGACGGACTGCAGCACCGGCAGCCAGATCATGAACGGCGATTTCGCCGACGGCATCATCGCCGAGGAATCCCCCGTGAGGCCCGGTGCGATCACGCTCTACGCGCTAAGCGGAGTCCTTGGTGCCAATCCGCTCAAGGCGTATGACGACCCACCCGACGTGATCTCCGAAGGACAGGTCGGCGACAAGCCGATCCCCGGCCGGCTGCAGACCCGACGTATCCCGGACAGCATGTACCGCCTCGGAGTGATCAACAAGATCTCAGGCGCCTACGGGGCCAAGTACTGGTGGTCGAAGACCGTCGACCCAGCCGCAGGCGAGATGGAGGTGACCGACTGCTCGACCGCCGGGGCGGTCACCGCAGCCATGAAGAACCACACGGGCACGCTGTTCTTCAACTGTTCGGAGTCGGTCAAGTACGGCGCGGCCATGGAGTTCAAGGCGAGCAGAGTCGTCATCAACACCGGGGTCAAGCTGGCCAGCGGTGACCTCTCCTTCCCCAATGCCAAGGAGGTCTACGTTCGCGGCAAGGCAAGCCCGCTGACAGGTCTCGACATCGGCGGCAACAAGTTCCAGATGAACCACGCCGGCATGCCAACGGCCTGCGCAGACGGGAACCAGCCGGGACGTAGCGCGCTGATGGTCGTTGGATACGGCGGGATAAGCGCGACCAACAACTCGCTCCTGCAGCTCTGCAACACGGCCGTGATCCTGATGGGCGACGGGCCGGTTGGAACAGGCTGCGTGCCAGGAACTGACGGGACTGCCCCGGTGGGCCCGCCCACGGCGTGCGTAGACGCCGTTGTGAACGCTCAAGGCGGCACGATCGAGTGGACCGCCCCGGACGAGGTCGACGCCGGCCCTGAGTCGCGTTGGTATTCCTCGCTCGAGGACCTGGCGCTGTGGACCGAGGCACCTTCGAACAGCCATGGTGTCGGTGGTGGCTCCTACATGCACCTGGCGGGTGTGTTCATGCTTCCCAACGCCGACTACTTCAAGGTCACCGGTGGGGGCAGCCAGAACGTCCGGAACTCGCAGTACATCGCGCGGCGGTTCCTCGCGGCCGGCAACGGCACGTTGGAGATGGCACCGAACCCCGACGACTCGGTCAAGACCGCGTCCCCGCCGACCTTCTCGCTGGTGCGCTAGGGGTACGTCAGGCGAGCGACTCGACTCGCCGCTTCAGGCCCTTGAGCGCCGTGTCGATGATGACCTTCTCGGCCTTTCGCTTGAGCATGCCAATCATCGGGATGGAGATGTCCACGGCGAGGCGGTAGGTCACTTCGGTAGTGCCGTCCCCACGATCCGTGAGCTCGTACGCCCCGTCCATCCCCTTGAGCATCTTGCCCTGCACCAACTCCCACGTCACGGCTCGGTCGCCCTGCCACTGGTAGCCGAGGGTGTACTGGTCCTTGATCGGGCTCGCGTCGAGCTCGAAATAGACCTGCCTTGGTCGACCAGCAGGTCCGTCCTCGACGACGTCGGCCCGCTTCACTCCCTGAGCCCACTCTGGGTAAGCATCGAAGTCGGCGATCACCGCCATCACCTCGGCAGGCTCTGCCTTGACCAAGATGCTCGACGTTGTCTGTTCGGCCATTGCCCGGTCGCCCCTCATAGTCGCTGCGGTGGCCGAGAGCCTATCCGATCGACTGCCCGTGACCGTGTCCAGACTGCGCCACTGGGTCGACGCGCATGGCCGCCGAGTCCCGCTCCCTCATGCCAGGAGCAAAGCGCCGTACAGCCCTGGTGGACTGGACCGAGGACGCCCGAAAACACCCGAAAGCTCTAGACTTCGGACGCCATGTAGACGCAGAAGAATCCTCTGGGGAATCAAGTGAGCTTCATCGCCACAAAAGGTGGGAAGACTCCCGAGGCTGCATATCCACCGTGACGGAAAGTTCCGGATTCTTGAGACTTGCGCGCGGTTTTGTATGAACCTTGGTGGGGGATCTCTGACGGAGGGGTTTCCGACTCGACCGCCAGGTCGGCTGTCGCAGTCTCGGCCGAATCACAGATATCAGGATGACCCATGGGACGTAGGACTGTTCTTCTCATCGTGGCAGCGCTGATCGCGGCACTGGGCACCACCATGGTCTTTCTCTACGTCCGTGGAGCGGACAACCGAGCACAGGCCGCTCAGGCGCCTGTGCAGGTGCTGAAGGCCATCGCGGTGATCAGCCCCGGCGAGACACTTCAGCAAGCGCAGGCGGCCGGCAAGATCCAGTTGGGGACCGTACCGCGCGAGCAGGTGCTCGCCGGC
Source organism: uncultured Actinomycetota bacterium (assembly GCA_963700365.1). Taxonomy (GTDB): domain Bacteria; phylum Actinomycetota; class Actinomycetes; order Propionibacteriales; family Nocardioidaceae; genus Nocardioides_C. The sequence continues at coordinate 656,829 of CAVOXG010000002.1, forward strand.
GCAGTGGACTCAACGGAGGCGATCGGCACGAAGGTCGCGCTCTCGACGATCTTCCCGAACGAACAGATCATCACGGGCAAGTTCGGAGAGCCCGGGGAGCAGAAGCTCCTCACCATTCCCGACGGGGACGTGGCCATCTCCGTGAGCCTGAGCGACACCGGCCGAGTCGCAGGCTTCGTCACACCGGGCGCCGAGGTGGCGATCTTCTGGTCCTCCCCCACCGCGAGTGAGAACGGCCAGGACGCCGTGCGGCTGCTCCTTCCTCGAGTGCAGGTAATCGCAGTGGGCACGACCACCGTCATCTCGACGACCTCGACGAACCCATCCGGCGCGCAGACGACCGAGCAGCTGCCTCGCACGCTGTTCACTCTTGCAGCGAACCAGGACGAGGCTGAGCGAATCATGTATGCCGCCAGCCGCGGTGAGCTCAGCTTCGCACTCCTGACGGACAAGTCCGAGATCAAGCCCGGTCCCGGCACCTCCGCCTCAGACCTCTTCAGGTAGGAGCAGATGCCCACCATCGTCGAGAGCAACCCAGCGAACGCAGACCTCTTCACATCGGTGTCTGGGTCGTCGTCCCGCGTCGTCCCGAACCTGGAACAGCTCAAGGAGTCGCTCGCCGACGATCCGACCGAGTACGCCATCGTGCTCGGGCCAGGCGTGGACCTCGAGGCAGCGGCCGCTTTGGCCGATACGCTGCGGGTCACGCGGCCGGCAACGAGCGTGATCCTGATCCGGCGGCGCGTCGACACCAGCGTGCTCGCGGAAGCTCTTCGCTCAGGCATGCGCGAGGTCGTCGAGGAGCGGGACCTCACCGGACTCGGCGAGGCAGTGCGCCGGGCCGCCCAGGTCTGGCAGGCCCTGAATGGGCCGGTGGAGGACTCGCTGGGCGCCGCGCCGGGCAAGCTGATCACGGTCTTCTCACCGAAGGGCGGGGTCGGTAAGACCACGCTTGCTGTAAACCTGGCGATGGCCCTCTCCGCCGAGGAGAGCAAGACCTGCCTGGTAGATCTCGACCTCGCGTTCGGCGACATCGCCATCACCCTGCAACTCTTCCCGGCCCGCACGATCGCCGACGCCGTCCACATGGAGCACGACCTCGACTTCGCGGTGCTCGAGACGCTGCTCACGCCGCATCGCAGCGGGCTCTCAGCGCTCGTCGCGCCGGTGCAGCCCGACGCGAAGGACTCCGTCTCGCCTGCGCTGATCAGCAAGATCCTGCGTCTTCTGAAGGCCAACTTCGACTACGTCGTGGTCGACACATCACCCGCGTTCGACGAGCACGTCCTCCACGCGATCGACGAGGCGGACCAGATGCTGCTGGTGACCACCTTGGACGTCCCCACCTTGAAGAACGTCAAGATCGCCGTGGAGACACTGGACTTGCTGAACTTCCCGGCGTCCAAGCGCAACCTCGTCCTCAACCGCGCCGACGACAAGGTCGGGCTCTCGTCGGACAAGGTCCAGAGCACTCTGGGAATGCAGATCATGAGCTCGATCCCCACGTCTCCCCAGGTGGCGAGCGCGACGAACTCGGGAGAACCGATCGTTTCCTCTCTGCCGCGTCATCCAGTCAGCCAAGCGATCAAGAACCTTGCGCGCGAGGTGAGCGGAAAGCTGAACCCCGAGGTACCTGTGTCGCACAAGTCCACCCCGGCCAGTCCGCCCAGACGGGGCCTTCTCCGCCGAAATGGTAGGTAACAAACGATGAGCAGCCTCACTGACCGACTCGCGGCGGCGTCGCGGGAGCGCTCGACAACCTCGCCGGCGTCGAACGACGCCCTTCCGACGGCCGTGAAGGCGAAGGCGCCAGACGCCGTCAACGACTTCCGCGAGCTCAAGTCCCAGGTGCACAACAAGCTCCTCCAGGAGCTCGGGCCGCAGCTCTACGACGCCGACCTCACCCAGAGCGAGCTCGAGCAGATGGTTCGAGCCGCCCTCAAGGAGGCCATGGCGGACGACGAGACCCTCCTGACGTCCGCGGAACGCACGCGCATCTCGCAGGAGATCGCCGACGACATTCTCGGCTACGGGCCCATCGAACCGTTCCTGCGAGACCCGGACCTGACCGAGGTCATGGTCAACGGCCCCGACAGCATCTGGATCGAGCGCAGCGGCAGGCTGCATCAGGTCGAGGGACGGTTCACCGACGAGGCGCATCTGCGCCGGACGATCGACAAGATCGTCTCCCGGATCGGGCGCCGGGTCGACGAGTCGAGCCCCATGGTCGACGCTCGACTACCAGACGGTAGCCGTGTCAATGCCGTGATCCCGCCGCTTGCGGTCGACGGGTCCTTGCTGACGATCCGTAAGTTCTCCACCGACCCGTACACCGCGGCCGACCTCATCGCTTTCGGCTCGCTTTCCGAGCGCACCGCCTCGTTCCTGGAGGCCTGCGTCAAGGGACGCCTCAACATCATCGTCTCCGGAAGCACCGGCGCCGGCAAGACGACCACGCTGAACGTCCTCTCCTCGTGGATCCCATCTGACGAACGAATCGTCACCATCGAGGACGCCGCGGAGCTCCAGCTCCACCAGGAGCACGTGCTTCGGCTCGAGTCACGACCGTCGAACATCGAGGGCAAGGGTGCGGTCTCCATCCGCGACCTGGTCAAGAACTCACTGCGCATGCGCCCTGACCGCATCGTCGTCGGTGAGGTGCGTGACTCTGCTGCGCTGGACATGCTGCAGGCGATGAACACCGGTCACGACGGATCGATCACGACCATTCACTCCAACGGACCCCGCGACACACTCGCACGCATCGAGACGATGGTGCTGATGGCCGGCATGGATCTCCCCATGCGTGCTATCCGCGAGCAGGTCGCCTCCGCAGTCGACCTGATCGTGCACCAGAGCCGTCTCAGGGACGGATCCCGCCGGATCACCCACGTCACCGAGGTCGAGCGCATGGAGGGCGACGTGATCACCCTGCAGGACATCTTCATCTTCGATCACTCCATGGGCTTCGACGAGAACGGCAAGAGCCTTGGCCGACTCCGCTCCACCGGTCTGCGGCCGAAGTTCTTGGAGAAGCTGGCGCACTCGAACGTCCACGTCGACCCGATGCTCTTCGCTATGGACGGGTTCTGATCGACGTGATGGCTCGATCATCCCGACGGTGGGCCAGCCGGACCGCGATCGCGTTAGGCGCGTTCGCCGTGAGTGCGGTCGGAGCACCCGCGTGGGCAGCTCAGGGCAGCATCGACCACGTGCAGCCCGGAGCTGAGAAGGTCGAGATCCTCTACTCGATCCCCGATGTGACCAGCAGCGACCCTGACCTCAGCTCACTGTCCGTGACGCTGGACGGGAACCCCCTTGAGGCCAGCGCAGAGCTCGCCTCGGACGCCGACGGTGCTGTGCGCCGGACGACGATCCTCGCAATGGACGCCAGTCTGAGCATGGAGCGAGGCGACCGTTTCGAGCAGGCGAAGCTGGCAGCCAAGGCCTTCCTCGACGCGGCTCCGGCCGACGTGTACATCGGCATCGTGACCTTTGCGGGGAGCGTTGAGCTGGCGCAGAAGCCCTCGCTCGACCGAGCCGAGTCCGAGGAGATCATCGACGGGCTCTCTCTTTCACGCGGAACGAGACTCTACGACGGGGTGCGCCAGGCCCTGACATCCGTCGGCACAGATGGTCAGCGCAACGTCCTGGTCCTCTCGGACGGGCGGGACACATCCGCGACACCGCTCGCTGACGTGGTGACCGAGGTCAGCACCTCGAAGGTCCAGGCCGACGTGATCTCCCTCGGACTGTCGCCCGAGGACGACAGGCTCCTGCAACAGATCGCGAACGCAGGAGGCGGGCGCCTCCTCAACGCGGACGACCCGGAGGCGCTCAGCGAACTCTTCGCGTCTGAGGCCGAAGCCTTGGCGCGTCAGATGCTCGTTACCGCGACACTGCCCGACGGGTCGACCTCCACGGAAGGGACGTTGTCGATCTCCGTCGAGGCGGCCGAAGAGACCTACACCGACGACGCGTTCGTCACGGTGCGGTTGGTGACTGCCGCCCCAGTCACGTCGGAGAAGCCGACAAAGCTCGAGCCCGCACCGGTCGATGGCTTCGTCGTAACTCCCACGATGATGTGGAGCTGGCCTCGCGGCCACTGCAATCGGCGGGCTGGTTGTCCTCCTGGGCGTCTTCGGCCTTCTCAGCAAGGACCGCGGCGTCGAGCGTCGAGGACCGGATCGCGGCGTACTCCCGCAAGGGCGAGAAGTCCCGCAAGGCGGCAGCCGCCAAGGCTGCATCCCCGTCCCCCGGCATGAGCGCCCAGGCGATCGAGATGGCACAGCGCGCACTCGAGAGCAACAAGGGGTTCGAGGCATCTCTCGGGACCCGGCTGGAGGCCGCCGGCCTTCAGCTGAAGCCTGCGGAGTGGCTTCTCATGCACAGCGGCATTGCCTTCGTTGCTGCTCTATTGGGTCTGCTCCTGAGTTCGGGGAGCATCATCGTGGCGATGCTCATGCTCCTCGTGGGGCTCGTCGTCCCCTGGGTCTACCTCGGCTTCAAGAAGCGACGTCGGCTGAGCGCCTTCGGCAAGGGTCTTGCGGACACGCTGCAACTCATGTCCGGAAGTCTCTCGGCGGGCCTCTCTCTGGCCCAGTCCGTCGACACCGTAGTGCGTGAGGGCACCGAGCCGATCGCCAGCGAGTTTCGGCGAGCGCTGGTCGAAGCGCGCCTCGGCGTCGACATCGAGGACGGCCTCGAGTCGATCGCCGAGCGCATGCAGAGTGACGACTTCCGCTGGGTGGTCATGGCCATCCGCATCCAGCGTGAGGTCGGCGGCAACCTGGCTGAGCTACTGCTGTCGGTGGCGGCCACGATCCGTGAGCGCGAGTACCTCCGGCGCCAGGTCAAGGCGTTGTCGGCCGAAGGACGACTTTCCGCCGTGATTCTCGGCGGGCTGCCGCCCGTGTTCCTGCTCTACCTGACGCTCGTCCGGTTCGACTACGTCAAGCCGATGTTCACCAGTCTGCTCGGGCTGGGTGATGCTCGGCGTCATGGCGGGAATGATGGCAGTTGGCTCGTTCTGGCTCTCCAAGACCGTGAAGGTGGATGTCTGACATGAGCATGGCTACGGTGTTGCTGGTGGTCGGCATCGGCTCGATCTTCCTGGCGCTACTGCTGACCTTGACCGCCGTCGCGGTCTTCAACAACGAAGCGCGCGGCGTGAGCAAGTCACTTGCCGTCGTGCAGGCGTTCAGCGCGGCACCCGAGGCTCTGAAGAAGGAGCTCGAGCCGTCGTTCAACGACCGCGTGCTGACCCCGCTCCTTGACCGATTCGTCGGCATCGGCAAGAAGTTCACGCCGACCGATCACGCCGACCGCATCCGCCAGAAGCTCGAAGTCGCCGGCAATCCGCCCGGCTGGACCGCCGACCGCGTCACGTCGCTCAAGTTCGTCGGGTTCGCGGGTGCGCTGGGGATCGCGCTCATCGTGTGCGTCACGTTCGGCGTCAGCATGGCCCCCTCCCTGGCTGTGTGCGTGCTCGCCGCGCTCGTCGGCTACATGGCGCCGAACATGTACCTCTACCAGAAGGGCTACGACCGGACGCAGAAGATGCAGCGGGCGCTGCCTGACGCGTTGGATCTGCTCACCATCTCGGTCGAGGCCGGTCTCGGCTTCGATGCCGCACTCGCGCATGTCGCGAAGAACACCGAAGGCCCATTGGCCGACGAGTTCGCTCGCGTTCTCCAAGAGATGCAAATCGGACTGGGCCGTGGCGCCGCCCTCCGAGCGCTTGGCGCACGTACCCATGTCCCGGAGCTGAAAGGCTTCGTCTCGGCAATGGTCCAGGCGGACGCCTTCGGAATCCCGATCGGCAACGTCCTGCGCGTCCAGTCGGGCGAGATTCGCCTCAAGCGCCGCCAACGTGCCGAGGAGCTCGCTCAGAAGGTGCCCGTCAAGATCCTGTTCCCGCTCATGCTCTGCATCCTGCCGACGTTGTTCATCGCGGTCATGGGTCCCGCCGTCGTCAACGTCGTGAACAACCTCTCGGGTAAGTGACCAGCCTCGATCGGATCACGGTTGCCGCCCGGGCGTTCTGCATCGCAGCGATCCTCGGGCTCAGCCTCGTAACAGGTGACTTCGTGGCTCTACAGGCGACGGTGCTCCTGGCCGCCCTCGCCGGGTCCGCATCGTTCGTCGCGGTCTCCACCCGGATCCCCCAGCTCTGGGTGGCAGCGTTCGAGGCGGTCATCATTGGCTTGCTCGTCGGACTGATCCTGCCGTCACCGAGCGCACTCCTCCTGCTGCCGTATCTCGCGATCCCCGCCTTGAGCGCCGGTATCGCCCAAGGAATGAGCGGACTCCTTGGAGTTGTGTTCGCTGAGACGACTTCGCTATTCGTCCTGGTGTTCCTCCCACTGAGCGGGCGCAGCGAGCTGGCCGACCTGCTCGGCTCTGTCGCTCCTTGGTTGCTGACAAGCCTCGGAGTCGGCCTCCTCGGCGTCTGGCTGCGTCACTACGGCAAAGTTCCTCCGCAACCAGACAGTTCCTATGAGTCGGCTCGTCGGCTGCTCACGCAGTTGAGGACAGTCGCACGAAGGCTGTCCTCGGGGCTCGACACAGGGAGCATGGCTGTCCAGCTCTTGGCCGCGGTCAACGACCACCTGCGCCCCAGCCGTGCCGTCGTCTTCATCCGCACGGAAGGTGGCATCCTCACGCCGATCGGCTACGACGGGTTAGACGCGCGCGAGCAGCTGCGCCCCGATGACGAGGCCGTCATCTCCTGCTGGGAAGAGTTCGCAGCCGTCACCCTTCCGCACCCGTCCGAGCCGCTGCCCTCCCAGCGTCTGGCCCTGCCGTTGCGGGTCGGCACGCGCATGATCGGAGTCGTGCTTGCCGATCGCGCCGAGGCTCCGCCCGGGGAGGGCGTATCACGCCTCATGGCTGAACTCGACGATCACGCGCTGCGACTCGATGCGGCACTCGCCTTCGACGAGGTTCGCTCAGTGGCCACGCAAGAAGAGCGGCACCGGCTTGCGCGCGAGATCCACGACGGCGTGGCGCAGGAGATCGCCTCGCTCGGGTACGTGGTGGACGAAATTCATGCCCAGGCCCAGACCGATGAGCAACGTGAGAGCCTCCGCATGCTGCGGTCGGAGCTGACCAGGGTCGTCGGCGAGCTCAGACATTCGATCTTCGACCTCCGGAGCGACATCAGCCCCTCCGCTGGCATCGGGTCAGTGCTCTCGGACTACGTTCGCGAGGTCGGCACTCGATCCGGCATCACGGTGCACCTGACGCTTGACGAGTCTCCCGTGAGGCTCCGGTCGGAGGTCGAGACCGAGCTGCTGCGGATCGCCCAGGAGGCGATCACCAATGCACGCAAGCACTCAGGGGCCGACAACCTCTGGGTGGACTGCCGCATCCTGCCCCCGTTCGCTCGCGTAACGGTCACAGATGACGGAAACGGTTTGGTGGAGTCCCGGGAAGGTTCGTACGGGCTCAAGATCATGCGGGAGCGCGCGAGGCGCATCGACGCGAGACTGGAGATCCGACCCGGTTCAGGGCGCGAACCCGGCCAGGGCACGTCGGTCGTCATTACAGTAGGCAGCGAACCGCAGGCTTCGCCCATCTCATCGAAGGACGTCCCATGGCAGTCAGTCCGGTGAACTCCGTGGTTCTGGTCGACGACCACGATCTGATCCGCCAGGGTCTGGCCCGGGCCTTCGAACGCAGCGGGGACTTCAACGTCGTTGGAGAGGCTGGTTCCGTCACCGAGGCACAGGCCGTCCTCGAGTCCCAGCGACCGGACGTGGTTGTGACCGATGTCCGCCTCCCGGACGGCACCGGCCTGGACCTAGTCCGAGCGATTCGCGCCGGCGACCCGGACATGGGCATCGTGGTTCTGACCATGTACGCCGGTGACGAGCAGCTCTTCGCTGCTCTGGAGGCGGGTGCCTCGGCATTCGTCGCCAAGGACGCGCCTGCCGACGACGTCGTGGCTGCCGCTCGCCACGCGATGGTTTCCCCCCGGTCCTTCTCGTCAGCCAATCTGGCAGACGCCATGCGCCGCAGGATGTCGCCGCAAGGTCCACAGCTTTCGCCGCGCGAGACGGAGGTCTTGCGGCTCCTGTCCGAGGGCCAGGGTGTGGCAGCGATTGCGCGCACCCTCTTTGTCAGCGAATCCACCGCGAAGACCCACATCTCCAAGATCTACGAGAAGTTGGGTGCCGCCAACCGCGCGCAGGCGATTATGAACGCGATTCGGGCCGGACTGCTAACAGAGAACGACACCGTTTGATCGAGTTTTTCGGACATATGACCCTTTGGCACTACCGCATTTCGGTCACCTGCTACCCGATCGGACGCGCGAGATCGGCTGTTCTCCCGATACCACCCGCTTCGTGACTCGGCCACCATGGTGAATGTCGGATGATCCGCATTCCGACAAGTCCGACACACTTGGGAGAAACACAATGCTCGACTACTTTCGCAGCCTTCTGATCCTCAAGAGCCGCAACGACGAGGAGGGCGCCTCGGCCGTTGAGTACGGCCTGCTCGTCGCTCTCATCGCGGCCGTCATCGTTCTGGTCGTGCTGGCCCTCGGTGGCATCCTCCAGGAGGCCTTCCAGGACACCTGTGACGCGATCTCCGGCGACGGGCACCATCTCCGGTACCTGCTGATCGAAGCGTCTAACTGTCTGGTTGGGGCCGCGACGTTGCCGTCGCGGCCCCAACTTCGTCCTCCCCGTCTTTGGAGCGCCACCATGACCGACTCTGTGCAGGCCGCCCCTCAAGAAGAAGGCGCCTCGGCCGTCGAGTACGGCCTTCTCGTCAGTCTTATCGCCGGGGTCATCGTCTTCGCCGTATTGGCGCTCGGTGGTGTCACCGGTGAGATGTTCGGTGACACCTGCACCGAGTTCCGCAACGGTGTGAGCGCCGCCGGCAACCCCCCCAGCAGTTCCTGCTAACCCGAGCGAAGCAACGGAACGTACAGTGCGACTACTCGGATCTCCGGCTACGGAGCGGGCGGCGAGGGTCCTCGTCGCGTCTTTCTGTCTCACGGTGCTTCTGGCGACGGCGAGCAACCTCGCCATCGAGATCAGTCAGGCAGACGGACCCTCGCAGCTCTTGAGCGGAACGATGGGCGAGCGACGTGGACTCTTCGCCCTCGGCACGTTCATCGTCTGGATCGTCGTCGTACTTATCCTCGGGCTAACCGGCCGCCTTTGGCTCACAGCAGGACTAGTGGCGGCTCTCACCTTGCTGGTGACCTACGCCAACCACGTCAAGCTGGAACTGCGCCTGGAGCCGCTGTATCCCAGCGATCTCGCCATGGCTCAGGAGGCAGGGTTCCTCACGGACGTCGTCGGCGCCTGGACGGTGGTTCTTGTTCTCCTGGCCGCTGCAGTCCTCGTCGCCCTCTGCGTCGCCGCAGGTCGGTTCATGAGCGCTGTCTTCCGGCCGATCCGGCGCGCAGACTTCCCGAGGCTCAGCAGGGCTCTGGTCGCCACTCGTGTGCTGGCCGTGGGCGTCTCCCTGCTCGGATTGGCCTACATCGGTCAGTTCAACGAGCCGGGCAATCTGGTGCGTGCTACCTACGAGTCGCGTGGCGCCCACTGGAAGTGGTGGTACCAGAAGCTCAACTACCAGGCCAACGGCTTCGTGGCGGGCGTGCTCTACAACCTTGATGTCCCAGCGATGGGCCCAGCACCCGGCTACAGCCGCAGAAGCGATGGAGCGCATTGTCGCCGAGTACACAGCTTCGGCCCACCGGACAAACGCCGGGCGCGAGGCGGGTGGACTCGAGGACGTGAACGTCGTCTTCGTGCTCAGTGAGGCTTTCACTGACCCGACGTCGCTCCGAGGACTCGAGTTCGAGGAGGACCCCATCCCTTTCACGCGGGACGTGATGAGCCGGACCACCTCCGGAGCCATGCTCGCCCAGCTGTATGGCGGCGGGACGGCGAACATGGAGTTCGAGGCCCTCACCGGCCAGTCGCTCTCGCAGTTCCAACCTCAGATGAACGCGCCCTACCAGCAACTCCTCCCTAGGTACGCCAGCTACCCATCGGTGGTCGGATACTTCAAGCGCCTCGGGCACAAGGCAGTCGCGGTCCACCCCTACATGACGACGATGTACCAGCGCGACCGCGTCTACCCCAAGCTTGGCTTCGACGAGTTCGTCTACGACGAGACCATGGACTCGACCGAGAGACTAGAGGACAGCGAGTTCATCTCCGACGATGCGGCACTCGCCGAGGTAATGCGCCAGATCAAGCGACGAGGACACCCCTGTGTTCGTCAATCTCGTCACGATGCAGAACCACTATCCGATGCACGACATCTACGACTCGCCCATCGGTGTCGAGGGCGCTGACGACGAGGACGAGCGTGAGCGGGCTGGTGGCTATGCACGAGGTCTCAGGTACTCCGACCAGGCGCTCGCCGACTTCCTCACCGAACTCGAGTCATCGGAGGAGAAGACGGTCGTGGTGTTCTACGGGGACCACCAGCCGGCGATCTGGAGCGAGGCGACGCAGAAGCTGAACAGCAAGCGGACTCTCAAGGAGACCGTGTTCTTCATCTGGTCGAACTTTGGCACTGAGCAGCCGCAATCGCTGCCCACGACGAGTCCGATCCACTTCATGAGCCATGTCTTCGAAACGGCGGACGCGGACGCCCCACCGTTCTACGCACTGCTGAGCGAACTCGAGCGTGAGATTCCCGCCATGGAGCATGGGATGATGGTCGGGCCTGACGACCAGTTGCTGAGGCCGGAAGACCTGTCTCCCAGGGCCAGGGAGTTGCTCCGCGACTACCGGATGGTGCAGTACGACCTTTCCGTTGGCCAGCGCTACAGCGAAGATCGAGCTGCTGTACGGCGAGTCCAGCTCCGTCGAGGCCACCGGCTCGAGGTGAGACCCGAGCGGAACCGTCGCCTCAGACAGTTCCAGAAGACGGTGAAGCGCACGGGCGACGGCGTCCCAGCTTCGGGCGTCCACCGGTGCGGCGGCGGGACTGAGCTGTCGACCGTCACGCAGAAGTTCCCGGACAGTGCCGACAAGTTCGGCGGGCGAGCCGGCGCCTTTCCGGACCACTCGACCCGCTACCTCGCGGGCGACCTCCGGAGCACCACCGGAGTCGCCAGCGATCACGGGGAGACCGCATGCCGCAGCCTCGAGGAACACGATCCCAAACGCCTCGGCTTCCAGGCCCAACAGCCGGGTCCGGCAGGGCATTGCG
>CAVOXG010000003.1:0-3438 GCA_963700365.1 uncultured Actinomycetota bacterium
GCGCCGCCGCGCTCGGGTTTCGGCGCGACCTCGGGCGCGACGAAGGCCGCCTCGCGGACGAGGCGGCCTCCGACGGTGCTTGGTGCCGTGCTACTTGCCGACGGTGAAGTGGCTGACGCAGTCGCCCTGGTTCTTGAAGACCGGGCAGGTGCTGGTCGCCCAGCCGCCGTCCTTGCACTCGTCCTCGCCGGACAGCACGACCGCCGCGGCGAACGTGTAGGTGTCGCCGGCGAAGGTGATCGAGTTGATCACGCCGTCGCCGAGCACGCCGGAGCCGAGCGAGAACCCGAAGGCGAGCACGGTCGCGTCCGGGAACGCCGCCCGCCACTGGTCGAGCGTGCCGTGGTTGGCGCTGCCCGAGCCGCCGGTGTGCGACGGGGCGCCGTCCTTGACGAACTGGGCCGAGCCGTTGTTGAGCCACCAGTCGTTGCCGTAGAACGTCGGCTCCCCGACCAGGATGCCGTCGACGGCTGCCGTTGCCGTCGAAGTCGACGACGAGCTGGTAGCCGGGCGGGATCGTGCCGGTGGTGGCCGTGTAGCTCAGCGTCGGCTCCCCCGCGTCCGCCAGCGGCGTGTCCGTCGCGACGTACTCGGCCACCTTGTCGGTGCTGGTGTTGCTCTCGGTCCAGACCCGCAGGCCCGTCCCCACGACCTCGTAGTGGCCGGTCGCCCGCGTGTCCGACAGCGCCGCGACGAAGTCGTCCGGGACGGTGATCGTCGCGTTGGCGGCGAGGGCCGGTGCGGCCATCCCCAGCGCCAGTGCGATGCCGGCCGCGAACTTGCCCACCCTTGTTGCATTCCCCACGAGATTTCCCCCTGTGATCGTCCCCACGCTCCACCGCGCGCCCGAATGCTGCACGGCCGGTGGGATCGGTGCGGACTTTACTTTCGCCGATCGGCTTATCTGAATAGTCCGATCAGGCCATGTCTGGGCGGAATGAACGATGTGTCTCCTCAGCCGAGCACGGCAGGTCTGGTCTGGCTCCAACGGGTCATTGCCAGGCTGCCGCGTCCGGAGAAGTCTGGTCGGCGCCGGTGGCGTCACCGGGGCGCCGCCCCGAGCACAGGGAGTGCACCGTGTACGCACGCTCGACGACAGTCAAGGCGCAGAACAACGCCATCGACCAGGGCATCGCCCAGGTCCGCGACGAGGTACTTCCGGCAGTCACCGCGATGGACGGCTGCATCGGTCTCTCCATGATGGTCGACCGGACCTCGGGCGAGTGCATCGTCACCACCGCCTGGGAGACCGAGGAGAAGATGCGTGCCACGGCGGAGGCCGTGAAGCCTCTGCGCGAACGCGCCACCGAGATCCTCTCCGGCACCTCCTCGGTCCAGGAGTGGGAGATCGCCGTGATGCACCGCGACCACCAGGCCGGCGACGAGTCCTTCTGCCGCAGCACCTGGCTCGCCACCGAGCCGTCCAACGCCGACCACGCGCTGGACGTCTACCGAATGGCCGTCCTGCCCAAGATCGAGGAGCTCGACGGCTTCTGCAGCGCGAGCATGCTCATCGACCGCGCGACCGGCATGGCCGTCGGCACCGTGGCCTTCGACAGCCGCGAGGCGCTCGACGGGTCCCGCCCCGCCGCCGAGGCGATCCGCGCCGCCGCCAGCAAGGAGATCGGCGCCCAGATCCTCGACGTGCACGAGTACGAGCTCGCGCTCGCGCACCTGCACGTCCCCGAGATGGCCTGAGCTGGGTCGACGCTAACCCTCGTCGGGGAAAAGGATCCACGCCTTGGGGGTCCAGGGTGCGCCGCAGCTGTTCTCCTGGACCGCCCCGCGGAGGCCGGTGGTGGGCCCGGGGTTGACCTGCTCCAGGTCGGACCACACCAGCCGGTCGCCTGTGTTGCACGCGTCGGAGGCGGCCGAGCTGGTCAGGGTGAGGTCGGCTTTGCGCAGCGACCACCGGCCACGGTCGACCGGGGCACCGGACTCGTCCGCCACGGAGTAGGTGCCGCCGGCGTCGAGCTCGAGCACGTGGCCGCCTCCTTCGGCCATCCAGACCCCGTTCAGCACCCGATCCGTCAACGGCTTCCAGCCCGGCGTCCCCGGAGAGGCCGAGCGCGGTGAGGCTGCTCGAGGTCGGGAGCACCTGCTCGAGGGTCCACCACGTGTCCGGCTGCTGGGAGCAGTTTCCGGTCCCGGGCCGGGTGTGCACGAGGTGCGCGATGCCGGGCTCGGCGATGGAGGCGCGCATCGCGAACGACTGGCCCTCGCACATCGCCTGCCCGCCGTCCACGTGCACGGTGATCCGGTCGCCCTCGATCACGTAGGTGCCCGTCACGGCCGGGTCGCGGAAGAGCCGACCGCCGTTGTCGAACGAGATCCTGTCGGGGGCCGAGAACCGCAGCAGGAGGGTGTCGTTGTCCACCCGCCAGACGCCCTGGAGCAGCTCGGGTGTCGGCGCGTCCCCGGTGAGGAAGTCCTCGTTCGAGGTCGACGGAGAACGACGGCGCCGGGTTGGCCGGCGGTGCCGAGTCCGCCTCGTCGCCGCCCCAGGTCTGGAAGGCGGCGAAGCCCAGGATCGGGATCACCACGGCCGCGGCGGCGGTGGCCGCCAGGGCGCGGCGGCGGCCTCGCTGCTGCTGGAGCTCGATGCGCTCGTCGACTGCCTCGCGCGCATCCCTCAGGTCTGAATCGGTCACGACGACACCTCCTGTCACTGCCGCGATGTCCCGCGCGAGCCGTTCCTGGATCGTGCTCATCGGGTCACCTCGATCCGCTGCTGTAGGACCTGCAACCCGCGATGGGTATGGGCCTTGACCGACCCCTCGCTGATCTGGAGCAGCTGGGCAGTCTCCGCGACGGACAGCTCGAGGACGAAGCGGCACGCCAGCACCTCGCGCTGGCGGCGGGCCAGGGTGCGCATGACCGCCACCAGCGAGCCGATCTCGTCGCGGCCGACCATGGTGTCCTCGGGACTCTGCTGGTGCTCACGCACGAGCATCAGCGGCCTCGGAGCGCGTTGGGTGACCTGACGCCGTACCCAGGACCTGCATCGGTTGAGCACGGCGGAGCGGAGGTACGCCTCGGCGGCCTCCGGGTCACGCAGCGACGACCAGTGCCGGTGCAGGGCGACGAAGGCGTCCTGGACGACGTCCTCGGCAGCCTCGCGACTACCCAGCATGACGACACCGAGCCGGAGCATTGCGGCGTAGTGCCGCCGGAAGAGCACGTCCACGAGCTCGACACGTGCGGGTTCCGTCGCCGCATCGTCCCAGCTGCTGGTACGCCGCCCACCCATCGCGAGCATGTCCTCCGGTACGGAGTTCGTCATGTCCGAGAGTCGTTCGACTGGTTCTCAGGTTGACACAGGTGGACGCCGGTTTGGACCAGTCAGCCCAGCACTCCGGACTCGACCGCGTCGAGGTCCGTGCCGGGGTCCGCAGACAACGAGAGCCGCGCTCGAGGGAGCGCGGCTCTGCGGGTTTC
>CAVOXG010000004.1:0-600411 GCA_963700365.1 uncultured Actinomycetota bacterium
ACCCAGAGGTCGCAGGTTCAAATCCTGCCCCCGCTACAAAGTGAAACCGCAGGTGAGAGGCCCCTTCTGTCTCAGAAGGGGCCTCTTGCTTTGCCGACCCGTGACCAGAACCGTGACAGAAACCGCGCTCGACCAAGCCGGTGGGTGGCGAACCTCGCGGCACGCGCAGTTCCGAATGAGACTGGGCGTGATGCCTGGGACCGCGGCCGCTGGGTCGACTCCCAGAGATTGCACCGAGGGGACTGCCGACGTCGCCGCCGCCCTGGCAGGAGCCAAACGCTCCGTGGCGGCACCGCCGGGGCGCGGCTACGGCTCCGGTAGCCGTCTCAACGTCAACATTTACGTGACTGGCGACCGTGCCGGAAGCGCGGGCTTGCAGCACGCCCGGCTCGAGGGCCTGGGAGTGAGAAACCGGCCCATGCGATTCCGCGGAGACGCGGCCTCGATCAGCGACGTTGGCTGATGAGCGTGAACCAGATTGCCTTGCCTCCGTCGGTCTGGGTCACTCCCCAGCGGTCCGCAATCGATGCGACGATCTCGAGACCGCGTCCGTGGTGTTCACGGGAGCCGTCGGAGGGTGGTACTTCGCCTGGCATGCCGTCTATGACGCTGACGACGAGTTGTGAGCCGGTGAAGTCGGCTTCGATCGTGCACTCGCTGCGTGCGTGCAGAACGACGTTCGTTGTCAGTTCGCTGACTATCAGGACAGCATCCTCGACGATGTCCGCGCAGCCCCACTCAACACACCAGCTTCTGATCCAGCGACGGGCGTGCGCGGGCGAGGAGAGGTCGTCCCTCAGTCGTAGTGTCTCGGGCATTCCCGACGGCCCCTCGTGCCGGACCTGATCCTGGTGTCTCACGGTCTCGCCGTTAGTATGCGCCACGCGTCACGGCCTGAGCCAGGCTGGCTGTGCCCCAAGACGACCTCGGGTTCCGTGGCGTTCCGCGACCGCAACGGACTAGCCTCAGGATGATGAACGACACGGTCGAGGGCAGCGCCGAGGATCCCGCGGAGTCATCCTCTGCCCACGCGGAGCAGGATGCTGTTCGGGAAAGGGCGCGGATGGCTAACGAACGCGACCGCTATGCCGATCGGCGTGAGAGTGTCGCCGACGAGCGTGACCGCATCGCGGATGAACGCGACCGCGCGGCCGCGCGCCGTCGCGAGGGTGCTATGCCGCCGGGATATGAGTGGCGCGCCGAGGCCAGGCGTCGCGACGTAGCCGCCCGCGAGCGAGACCGAGCCGCAGACGAACGCGACCGTGCGGCTGACGCGCGTGACGCCGCAGCCCTGCGGCGCGACCAGGCCGCGGCTGAACGAGATGCTGAGGCGGACCGGCGCGACCGGGAGGCCGACCGCCGTGACCGGGAGGCCGACCGCCGTGACCGGGAGGCCGACCGCCGTGACCGGGAGGCCGACCGCCGTGACCGCGAACTGCTGTCGGGGCGTGGTCAGAGAGCAGGCGTGGAAGACCTGATCACAGCGCTGCTCGAACGCGCTGACCGGCGTGATGTGCGCGCAGAGCAGCGCGACCGAAGGGCCAGGGAACGCGATGAAGCCGCGACCGCGCGAGCCGAGCTCGTCGCCGACGACGAATACCGAAGGCAGGCGACAGTCGACCGAATCCTGAGCGGCAAGGACCGCGACGCCGCGGCCGGAGACCGTGCCGACCTCATCGAGGCGCTTCGATCCATGGCCTCGGCAATCGAGGCGGACATGAGTGACCGGTTGCGGGACACCCTCGACAGGGCTGCGTCCGAGGTGGACCGCGAGCACGCCGCCAAGAACCGCGCCGCAGCACAGCACGACCGTCAAGCCGCAGCAGCCGACCGCACGGAAGCGGCCGAGGACCGCGAAGAGGCGGCCGGTGACCGCGACCGCCAGCACGACGTTCGCCCCGAGCCTGGTGGGCTCGACTGACTCCCTTCGGCGATCGCGTAGAGCCGACTGCTGCCCGGGGCCCCGGTCGGTGGCGCGGACCGGATCGCCAACGTGGCCGATGACCGGTTTCCACGTGGCGAGGCGGCCACCGCCCCCTCGACCGGATCCTCCGACAGGCCGGAATCCTCCCTCGGGGGACCGCGCAGTTCTCCGGCCGCCAGGTGGGGATGACATTCCAGATCATCGAACCCGTGACCAGATCCGTGACCTGGATGCGGTGAGACGCCGGGTCTTGATCTTCCCCGTCCTGATCGGAACGCGCCAAAAACCATCCTTCGCCGATTCCGCGGACGAGTTCCTCGCGCACCATCAGTCACCGAACACGGTGGCGTCGGTTCCTGTCCTTCTTCTTCACCGTTGCGCTCGTCGCTTTCGTCTGGTTCGTCGCGGCGCTGTCGACTTCGCTGCGGCGCGCGAGGGTCGGGCGCCATGGCGGTCGTCCATCGTGTTGATTTCGGGCGTGCTCTTCGCCGAGGCGATGAGTCTCGCGCTGTTCCCGGGTCTGTACCAACGTCGATCCATCGCACTCGAGGAGAACGACATGACCGCGACCTACACCTTCGACGTCTTTGCCAGCCTCGACGGCTACGGCTCCTACGGCGCTGGTGGCGACTGGGGCGGCTACTGGGGCAAGCAGGGGCCCGAGCTGCTCGACCACCGCCTCTCCTTGTACGGCGGCGAGCAGCGGATGGTCTTCGGGGCCACCACGTTCCGGCAGTTCGTGTCGATGCTGGCCTCGAGCACTGAGGAGTCCGAGGTGCGTGACCCTTGGGTCACGCGGATGAGGAGGCTGCCGGCAACCGTGGTGTCCTCGACGCTGGAAGGACCGCTCGACTGGCCGGACGCGACTGTCATGAGCGGTGACGCCGTCGACGTCGTCACCCGGCTGAAGGAGGAGTCCGACGTGCCGTTGCGCTCGCACGGCAGCCTGTCGTTGAACTGGGCGCTGATGGCCGCCGGCCTGGTCGACCGCGTGCAGGTGACGATCTTCCCTGTCATCACCGGTGCGACCGGGGTGAACCCGATCTTTCAGGGTGCGGCCGACTTCGACCTGGAGCTGCTGGAGAGCCGGACGCTCGACGGTCACATCCAAGAACTCATCTACCGACCCAGCCTCCATTGAACGAGCGGACCGAGCCCGGTCGGCGGCGAGCCTCGGGACAGCGCATAACCTGAAGTTGTGGCGAGAAAGAGTCCTCGGCCGGCACGCGTCGAAGACGTGCACGACCTTGCGCTCGGGATGCCCCACGTGACCGTCTACCCCGGCATGGAGCACAAGCCGATCTATCAGGTGGGCGGCAAGTCTTTCGTCTTCTTCCGGAACCCGCGCCCCGACGCCTTCGACCCGGACACCGGGCAGCGTTACGACGACGTCATCGTCTTCTGGGTTCCCGACGAGGGCGACAAACTCGCCATGGTGCAGGACGACTCATCACCGTTCTTCACCACGCCCCACTTCGACGGTCATCTCTCGGTGCTGCTGCGGGCGAGCCGGGTCGGCGAGATCAGTTACGACGAGCTCGCCGAGGTGGTGCAGGACGCGTGGTTATCGCGCGCGTCACCCCGTGGACGAGACGGGTGGCTTCGCGAACACCGACCGGGCTGAGACCGGCGGCGCCTTGGCCGGGCGGCCGGGCCGGCGGCCGTCCGTCTCCGCTCGACACGCGACAGGAGGAGTGCCTTGACGAGCTCGGCGTCGGTCAGCGGGTTCCGTCCCACGTTGAGACGGGTGGACAGTGTGCGAGAGTCGAACTCCTCGGTGTCGGGCGCGTCGTACCAGATCACGCGCGGCCTGCGATAACGACATCCCAGCACGGCATCAGCATTCGAGACCTCCTGGGCTGGTGCCTTGCCGTCAGCGCTCTTGTCCTGGGCCTGTCCGTGGCTGTCCGCACGGTGGCATCTTGTGGCATCACGGCGGCCTCCCTATGGTGAGTCACGCCGCTCGCCTTCACTGCGGGGAGCCAGACGCCTGCGTGGAGCCGTTCGGTGCGGCGGAGCGGCGTCCCGAGTTCGTGGGTGCCCGCGACTTCACCCCGGTCGGCTGACTACGGCCCGGATGGCCTCATCGGGGGGTGCCTGTCCGGCGGCCGCGGTCGTAGCGTGGCTGGGTCAATCACCACCGCGGACTGCGCACAGTCACGGGGGTAGGGAGGGCGATCCGGGGTCTGCGGTGCTCACAGCGAGGAGAGCCCCATGACCACCACAGCCGCGCCCGCCGGGCTGTCGCCGTACCAGATCGCGGAGGAGACGTTCGTCATCCCGTGGAACCTGCCGGCGCCACCGGTGGGCCTCTTCCCGATGAACTCCATGGTGATCCGGGGCGCCGAGCCGACGCTGATCGACACCGGTGCCCCGGCCAACCGGGAGGAGTGGCTCGCCGCCGCCTGGGGGCTGGTCGACCCGCTCGACGTGCGCTGGGTGTTCCTCACCCACGACGACCGGGACCACTCGGGCAACCTGCTGCAGGTGATGGAGGCCTGCCCCAACGCGACCCTGCTGACCAGCTGGTTCGCGGTTGGCCGGATGTTCGAGGAGTGGGAGACGCCGCTGGACCGGGTCCGCTTCGTCAACGACGGGGACAGCGTCGACCTCGGTGACCGACAGCTCGTCGCGCTGCGCCCGCCGGTGTTCGACAACCCGACCACGCGCGGCGTCCTCGACACCCACACCGGCGCCTATTGGTCGGTGGACACCTTCGCGACGAACGTCCCCGAGCCGCTGGCGGAGTCGGCCGACCTGCCGGACGCCGCGTTCGTGGAGGGGCAGCTATTCGGCGGCCGCCTGGTAGCGCCCTGGCACGAGCTGCTCGATGACGCGAAGTACCAGCGGTACGTCGACCGGGTGCAGCGGCTGGACATCTCGGTGGTCGCCGGCTGCCACACCCCGGTGATCCGCGGGCGGCGGATCGAGGAGGCGTTTGCGACCACCCGGCGGCTGCCCGGGGTGGCGGCCTGGCACGACTTCACCCAGGCGGACCTGGAGAGCTGGATGGACGCGATGGCCGCCCCGGCGGAGGTTCCGGAGCAGCGGTAGTCAGAGGACCCGCTCGACCAGCCCGTACTCCTGCGCCTGCTCGGCGGTGAGCAGCAGCGCGGCCTCCAGCTCGGCGTCCGGGCAGGACAAGGTGCTGACCTTGCACGCGGTGCGCGTCTGCTGGCTGATCTGGGGTTGCTGCGGGTCGAGGGAGGCATCCTGCGGTCGAGAGTCGAGACCTTGCTGGTCGGCCGGCGCAACTGCACCAAGCATCGTTGATGGCGTACTCAAGCAGGTTGAGCTCGTGACGGCTGCCCTTCAGGCCGACCCGGATCTGCCGGAGGTCTCGATGCGCGGGAGGCTGTGCTTCGTCGAGGCGGACTGGCCGCTCATCGGTGGGTCGTTTAGCAACTCCGTTGCAGGCGCGCTCAACCACCGCCCGTGCACACGCGATGCGTGACCTGAAGGCGCGAGGCATGGTGGAGCGGCTGAACACTCGTGGTCCCTACGTCAAGATCCTGGCCGAGTACTACCCGGATCCGTGGAAGGACCCTGACGGCAAGTTCGTCGACGACTGCCTTGAGCCAGTCGACTAACTGGGTGTGTCCCATTTCGGACCGAGTCCGATGCTGTTCAACGCACGCTAGTCCCAGGTGCCGTCGACCTGACGGACCGCAAGGGGATCGTCGTCGACCAGCGCGGCGCCACCTCCGTGCCCGGTGCTGCCGACTGCACGACGTTCCCAACAAGCAGATCGTCACCGCGATGGGCACCGGGTCGGTTGCTGCGCTGAGTGCCTTCGACCTCCTGATCCGCACGTCTGCCCCGGCCGAGGGTCCTAGCCTCCGTCGCGGTCGTCGTCCACCTTTGTGGCCCCGCGCTCGACGTCCTCGCCGAGCTGCTCCTCGAGGTGGCCTCGGCGCCCGGCGACGTCCGGGGCGTCGGCGACGTCGCCCTCGCGGCGCAGCGCTTCATTCTCCACCATCTCCAGCGCAGCGATCTCCGGGTGGTGGAGCTCGAAGGCCGGCGACTCCGAACGGATCCGCGGCAGCGTCACGAAGTTGTGCCGCGGCGGCGGCGAGGAGGTCGCCCACTCCAGCGAGCGGCCCCAGCCCCACGGGTCGTCCACGCCCACCAGCGGCGCACGGGCCGAGCGGTAGAGGTTCCACGCGAACGGCACCATCGACAAAGCGAGCAGGAACGCCCCCACCGTCGAGACCTGATTCAGCAGCGTGAACCCGTCCTCGGGCAGGTAGTCGGCGTAGCGGCGGGGCATGCCCTCGACGCCGAGCCAGTGCTGGACCAGGAAGGTGGTGTGGAAGCCGATGAACAGCAGCCAGAAGTGGACCTTGCCGAGCTGCTCGTCGAGCATCCGGCCGGTCATCTTCGGCCACCAGAAGTAGAAGCCGGCGAACATCGCGAACACCACGGTGCCGAAGACCACGTAGTGGAAGTGCGCCACCACGAAGTAGGAGTCGGTGACGTGGAAGTCCAGCGGCGGCGAGGCCAGGATGACGCCCGTCAGACCACCGAAGAGGAAGGTGGTGAGGAAGCCCATCACCCACAGCATCGGCGTGTCGAAGGACAGCGAGCCGCCCCACATCGTGCCGATCCAGTTGAAGAACTTCACGCCGGTCGGGACCGCGATCAGGAACGTCATGCCGGAGAAGAACGGCAGGTCGACCGCGCCGGTCGCGAACATGTGGTGCGCCCACACGGCCGATGACAGCGCCGCGATCGCGATGGTGGCGGCGACCAGGCCGATGTAGCCGAAGATCGGCTTGCGGCTGAACACCGGCAGGATCTCGGTGACGATGCCGAAGAACGGCAGCGCGATGATGTACACCTCGGGATGCCCGAAGAACCAGAACAGGTGCTGCCACAGGATCGGACCACCACTCGACGGGTCGTAGACATGGGACCCGAGCAGCCGATCGGATGCCAGCATCAGCAGCGCGCCGGCCAAGATGGGGAAGGCGATCAGCACGAGCAGGCTGGTGACCAGGGTGTTCCAGGTGAAGATCGGCATCCGGAACATCGTCAGGCCGGGGGCCCGCATGGTGATGATCGTGGTGACGAAGTTGACCGCGCCAAGGATCGTGCCGAAACCGCTGAGGGTCAGGCCCAGGATCCACAAGGTCCCACCGATGCCGGGCGAGTTGACCTCGTTCGACAGCGGCGCGTAACCAGTCCAGCCGAACGACGCGGCGCCGTCGGGGGTCAGGAAGCCGGAGGCCGCGATCAGGCCGCCGAACAGGAACAGCCAGTAGCTGAACATGTTCAGGCGTGGGAACGCGACGTCGGGCGCGCCGATCTGCAGGGGCATGATCACGTTGGCGAAGCCGAAGAACAGCGGCGTCGCGAACAGCAGCAGCATGATCGTGCCGTGCATCGTGAACAGCTGGTTGTAGGTCTCGTCGTTCACGACCTGCTGGCCCGGGAAGGCCAGCTCGGAGCGGATGAACAGCGCCATCACGCCGCCGACGAGGAACCAGACGAACGACGTGACGAGGTACAGCTTGCCGATCAGCTTGTGGTCCGTGGTCGTCAGGACCCGGACGATCTGGTGCCCCAGCGGCCTGGGCGTGGCCGCTGCGGTAGCGGTGGTTCGTGCGGCGGTGGTCATCGACAGCCCGCAGGTCGCGGTGGCTCGGGGTCGGTCCCGACCTCGCCAGCGTAAGTCGGGCCGTGCCAGGGGTCCAGGGACTCGTGAGTCCTGTCTCTCCCCCCAAACTGCCCGGCACCGGACAAACGAGGCCACAATGCGGGCAGGTCGAGGGTCCCGGTGTTCGACCAACTAGTTCCTCATCCACCCGCCCGCGAGTGCTCACTGCGCCGACTCGAGGGCACCGACTACCGAGCAGGCGCTAGGCCTGATGAGCCCCGGAGCCGTCGGCCAGCCACTCCGCCGGCGGTTCACCGGGCGGAAGATCGAGCGTGTGCTTGCCGTGGCGGACCTTCGCCGCCAGGTAGCGCGCGTTCGCCGTGGATAGGTGCACACCCGTCGGCACCTGCTCGGTCACCGTCACACCGAGCCTGCTGAGCTGTGCGACCTTGTCGGAGTTGTTGGTCAGCAGAGCCACCCGGGGCAAGCCCAGGGCATGCAGCATCTGGGCCGCGACGGTGTAGTCGCGCTCGTCGTCGGCGTAGCCGAGGGCGCGGTTGGCCTCGTAGGTGTCCATGCCCGCGTCCTGCAACGCGTAGGCGTCGAGCTTCGCGTAGAGGCCGATCCCACGTCCTTCCTGCCTGAGGTACAGCAGGAACCCGCCGACGCCGGCGATGCGTCTGACGGCGTGGCTCATCTGCGCGCCGCAGTCGCAACGCTCACTGCCGAAGACGTCCCCGGTCAGGCACTCGCTGTGGGGTCGCACGAGTGGCGGCGAGTCCCGACGTCCGTTCCCGTTCGCACTGAACGCAGCGGCCCGGTCGCCCAGACCCAGAGCCACGTGCTCACGTCCGTCGACCAGTCCGTCGAAGGTGAAGACACGAGCGGTGGTGGAGTATCCGTCGGCGAACCGCAGAGGCACCGTCAGGTGGGTGCGAACCGTCGCGGCCGGTGGGGTCTGTGACATGGGGCCTCCTGGTCAGTCCACCCGGAATCGCGGCGAGAGCGCGTACCGAAGCAGAACAACGTCACCGATAGGGCGGACCTCGGCGAGCGTCGCGCGCCGTTCGGGGTTCCAGGGGAAGCGCCCGTCGCCGACGAACCGATGGGCTCGCGAGTCGCCGACGAAGAGTGGAGCGACGACGAGGTGGAGTTCGTCGGCCAGGTCGGCGGTCAGGAACTGGGTGTGCACGATCCCGCCGCCCTCCACCATCAGCCGACGGGCCCCGCGGGCGTAAAGGTCCTCGCTCAGCCGCTCCATGCTCACCGGCTCGCCGCCGTCGACCACGGTCGCCACCGACCCCAGCAGGTCGCGGGCCTCATCCACGGTCGTGCTTGGGCAGTAGACCAGCTTCTCGGAGTCCCCCGTGGTGAAGAAGTTCGCGCAAGCGTCGAGCTTTGCCCCACGGGTCACCGTGACCTTCAAGGGCGAGGGCGGAAGCCCACGAGCGACCCGCTCGTCGCGTCTGGCCTGGGCACGGACCAACAGCCGTGGGTTGTCGTTCCGGACGGTGGCAGCACCGACGAGGATCGCGTCGCAGGTGGCGCGAACCGCGTCGACCCTGTCGAGGTCGGCGTCGTTGGAGAGCAGCAACCGCTGGTCAGTGGCACCGTCGAGATAGCCGTCGAGGGAGATGCCGCAGCTCAGCAGGGTGTAGGGACGATCAGCCATGGGGGGCGCCTTCCGGTGCGGCGGTGGCGAACCGCCGTCGGCGGGAGGCCGGCCGGCCACGACCACTGGCCTCAGACTCGATCCCTCTCCTCCTCGGACGGAGCCAGGCAGCCGCCAGCAGGACTGCGCCGGGGAGGGTGGCGACGAGCGCCATGACGCCGTACACCACGGCGGTGGCGACACCTTCTGCCGCGCCCAGCCCGGCCACCGCGAAGACCCACGCGGCCGCGCCCTCACGGGGGCCCCAGCCGGCGATGTTGGTGGGCAGCCCCATGGCCAGCAGCACGAGCAGCGCAAGCGGCAGCATCTGCGTCAGTGAGGCGGTCGACCCGGCGGTCCGGGCAGCGATCAGGAAGGTGGCTGTGTGGCCGGCGACCACCACGATCGAGGCCAGTACGACGCCTGGCCAGGCTCGCCGGGCCAGCAGCCCCTGACGGAGGTCGGTGGCCATCGCCCGCGCGATCCGACCCAGCCGGGGAGTTCCCCAGCGAGGCAGGGTCCGGCCCAGGAGTACGACGGACAGGGCGACTGCAACGACCGCTCCCGCGACGACCGGCATGGACGAGCGCACGGGCGACGGCAGCGCGAGCAGAACGACGACTGTCAGGGCAGTCTGAACCGCCTGCCCCGAGGTGCGCTCCCAGGCAACGACCCGAACGCCGTGGCCGACATCGCCGACGTCGCGACCGCGGCGCACAGCGCGGTGCACGTCGCCCAACACTCCACCGGGAAGGACTGTGTTGAGAAACTGGGACCGGTAGTACGCGCCGACGGCCTCGCGCAGTGGCAGGTCGGAGCCCAGCCCGCGGGAGACGAGTCGCCAGCGCCAAGCGCAGCACACCGTGGTCAGCACCGCGATGCCCGTGGCCGCGGCCAACGACCGTGCGTCGATGCGCTGAAGGGCCTCGAGGAACGGACGGGTGCCCAGCTGCCACACCAGGACGGCGAGGATCGCGGCGCCGACCACGGGTCTTGTCCAGGCCCACCGGCTACGGCTCCGTCCAGGCACCCGTTCTGCTTGCGCGTGGTGCATACGGAAACCCCCTCCGTCCTGCTTTCGACGGTACACACGTGCGCCGTCCCTCGCGCGAGAGTTCAGACGCTCGGAAGGAGGTCAAACGGGACGAGCCAGCAGATCTTGGTGGTGCACGGTGACGGACAGCCGACCCTCGGCCGCCTCGGCCAGCCGTCGCCGCGCGTACGACGGGGCCACGGCGCCGAGCTCCGGATGCTGCTCGCATGCCGCGGCCAGCCAGCCCATGAGCCACTCCGACGTCAGAGCAGCCTCCCCGGGGCCGAGCTGCCACGGGCTCGGTCGGCACAGGACTTCGAGGCCCAGTCGGGTGAAGCCGTCCACCGCGGCGTCGATCGCGTCGGGGCCGAGCAGTCTCCGACCGCCCGTCGCGCGCCGCTGGTGGGCGTTGAACGCGTCGGCGATGCTCTGGTCGAACGGGTCGACGGGCGTGAGCTCGACGTCCCCGGTCACGGTGAGCGCGATCAGGACGGGGCAGCCCGCTCCGGCACACGTGGCGATCAGGCGGTCGAGCTCGTCCGCGGTCATCATGTCCAGCAGCGCCGAGGCAGTGACGAGGTGTGCACCCGCCGTCTCCTCCGGGTCCAGCCGGGTGATGTCGCCCCGCCGTACTTCGACCGTGACCGGCGCACCGTTGGCGGCAGCCGGTGGCGGGTGGGCGGCGGCGTGGGCGAGCAGCTCTTCATCCCGGTCGTACATCACCCAGTGCTGGGGTCCGGGCAGCTGCACGGCGAGCCAGCGGGCCATCGACCCGGTGCCGCTGCCGAGGTCGTGGACGGTCACCCAGCCGTCGGTCGGCAGGTACGACCGCACCTCCGAGACGAGCTCGGGCGCCCGAGCAGCCGCGTCGGCGGGCTCTCGCAACGTCAACCACTCGGGGCTGACTCGAACGTGTTCGGTCGTCATGCGACCTCCGCAATGACGCGAGAGATCTGATCCGCGGTCGACGACCATCCGGAGAGCGTGGCGCGGCGCTGCTCGGCCGCGTGCCTGAGGCGCCGCCGCAGATCTGCGTCACCCAACCAGGCGCGAAGCGCCTCGGCGAGGGCCACCGGGTCGCCCGGAGGCACCAGCAGACCGGGCCGGCTTCCCTCGGGCCCCCGACCCAGGGCCTCCGGAAGTCCACCGACGGCCGAGGCGACCACCGGAAGCCCACGTGCCAGTGCTTCGGTGACGACCATGCAGTAGGTCTCCCCGCGCGAGGCCAGCACGAGGACGTCGGCCCCGGCGTACGTGGTCTCGAGCCCCGCCCCCGTAAGCGGGCCCGTGGTGCACACCCGGTCGCTGATGCCGAGTGCGCGGACCTGGCCGCGCAGCCGTTCGACGAAGCCCCGATCACGGTCGAGGCTCCCCACCCACGTGCATCGCCACGGCAGGTGCCTGATCATTCCCAGCGCCTCGAGCAGCACGTCATGTCCCTTGTGAGGCGTCACCGCGGCGACGCAGAGCAGCTCGCCGCCGCCCGGCGTACCTGGCGCGAGGTCCGCGGGGTCGGCGCCTGGCTGGGCGACGTGGACGCGGTCGGGTCGTAGTGAGTGCCGGTCGAGCAGCCTGCCCCGGGTCCACGTGCTGGTGGTCACGACGGCGGCGGCGGCCGCCAGCACCGCGCCTTCCCGTGTGCGTTCCGCTGCTGACTCCGGACCTGGCGGGCCGTGGCCCAGTGGCATGTGTACGAGGACGACCAGGCGCAGACGGCGTGCCTCAGGCACGAGCACCTCTGGAACGGTCGAGGCGACCAGACCGTCGACGAGCATCACCGCACCGTCAGGGATGCCCGCCACGACCTCGCCGAGGGCGACTCGGTCCGCCGGAGCAGGAGTCGGCCAGGAGCCACGGACGGGGTGCTCCTTCACCGACCACCCGATGGCGGTGAGCTCATCGCACAGCCGGCGGTCATAGACGTTGCCGCCGCTCGGCCGCTCGGGATCGTCGATCCCGTCGGGCACGACGACGTGGACGTCCATCACAGCGACCGCTCGTAGGTCGCCCACGCGATGTGCGACTCGTGGAGGGTGACCACAAGGCCCTCCAGCTCCCGACCACCGTCACCGAGGGCTCCCGCGTGCACGCGATCGGCGAGCCGGTCGGCGACCACCTTGGCGAGAGCCTCGGTGGAGGTGTTGACGCCCTTGAACTCGGGTTCGTCGTCCAGGTTGCGGTAGCCGAGCTCGCTGAGGACGGCGCGCAGCTCCTGGGCTGCTCGCCCGATGTCGACCACGATGTTGTCGGCATCGAGAGCCTGACGCCTGAAGGTCGCGTCGACGACGTAGGTCGCACCGTGCAGACGCTGCGCCGGTCCGAACACCTCGCCCTGGAAGCTGTGGGCGATCATCATGTGGTCCCGCACGGTCACGCTGAACACGAACGTCACCCCTCGCCGTAGCTGACGGTGTGGCAGAGCGCCGGCATCTTTCCCTCGGCCAGCTTCGACATCAGAGCGGGCAGCTCGTCGAAGGGGGAGACCCCGGTGATCAACGCGTCGAAGCCAGGATCTCGCAGAAGCTCGAGTGCCAGCGCAAGCCGGTCGGCATGGGTCCGGCTGCCACGCCGGGCTGGTGAGACCGTCCCGACCTGGCTGGCACGGATCCCGAGGCGCCCCGAGTGAAAGGCGCCCCCGAGCGAGAGATGCACCTCGGCGTCGCCGTACCAGGAAAGGTCGAGGACGACGCCCTCGGGGGCCAGCAGGTCCAGCGAGAGTTGCAGTCCGGTGGAGGTGGCGCTGGTGTGCACGACCAGGTCGCGGCCGCCCGTGGCTTCGGAGGGGGACGCGAAGCGCGCGCCCAGCCCCTTCACCACCTCGGCCTTGGCGGGGTCCGTGTCCACGACGGTGACCTCGACACCGGGGAACCCTGTCAGGAGGCGCGCGACGCAGCAGCCGACCATGCCGGCACCGACCACCGTGACGCGGTCACCGACGAGCGGTGCGGCGTCCCACAGGGCGTTCACGGCAGTCTCCACCGTTCCGGCGAGCACCGCACGCTCCGGTGGGACGTCGTCGGGCACGGGGACCACGGCCCGGGCCGGTACGACGTAAGCGGTCTGGTGCGGGTACAGGCAGAAGACGGTGCGACCGCGCAGGTCCGGTGGGCCGTGCTCCACGACACCGACACTGAGGTAGCCGTACTTGACCGGCCCCGGGAAGTCCCCCTCCTGGAAGGGCGCGCGCATCGCGGCGTACTGGCTCTCCGGGACGCGGCCCCGGAACACCAGAGTCTCGGTGCCCCGGCTGATCCCGGAACGCAAGGTGCGGACCGTCACGTCGTCCGCCCCGGGCTCGGGCAACCGGACCGGCCGGATCTCGCCCTCGCCCGGCTCGCGCACCCAGAACGCCAACGCCTCACCCCGCACAGGCGCTCACCTCGCCTCCACTGAGTCGAACACTAGCCGCGTTCGTGGAAGTCCTGTACCCATGAAATTGGGGAGGCGCGATGCTTTCGGTTCGAAGCGGCGCTGCGGTTGGCCTGATCGTGCAGGTCGCGCTGCTCGCTGCCCTCGCGCTGACCGTTGGCCTGAGCCCTTCCGGCTGGGTCGTCGGGCTCGCGTGCGGTGTCTTGACTGAACGTGGCGGTGGCTCGCGGCCTGGCCCGGGGTGGCATCGAGGCGCTGGGGCCGGCAGACCTGGTGACGCTCACCCGGGCCACGTTGGCCTGTGGTGTGGCGGCGCTGGTCGCGGACTCGTACCTCGAGCAACCGGCCGCCAGCAGCTTTGGTGGCACTTGCGGTGGTGGGACTCGTGCTCGACGCGGTCGACGGCTGGGTGGCCAGGCAGCACCGGCACGTCGTCGAGGTTCGGCTCACGGTTCGACGGGGAGGTCGACGCGTTCCTCATCCTGGTCCTCAGCGTGTACGTCGCCCGCTCGGTCGGCTGGTGGGTGCTCATGATCGGCGCAATGCGCTACGTGTTCGCCGTGGCCGGCTGGGGCCTGCCGTGGCTGCGCGCGCAGCTGCCGCTCCGCTACTGGCGCAAGGTGGTCGCCGCGACCCAGGGCATCGTGCTGACCTTCGCAGCAGCCGACGTCGCGCCCGGCTGGTTGACCTATGGCGCTCTGCTCGTCGCCCTCGTGCTGCTCGCGGAGTCCTTCGGCCGGGACGTGTGGTGGTTGTGGCGCCACAGGTCGGCCGAGGCCCAGGAGCCGGCCGAGGCAGTCGGGGGCGGCACCGACCTGCCTGCCGACGTGCCTGAGCTCGCTCCGGCTCTCGCCGGGACTGAGCATCGGGGCCCCAGATCACGGCCTCGGGCGGTCGTGTCCGCGGTGACCAACACGCTGGCTCTGCTGCTCGTGTGGTTCGCACTCGTCGCCCCGAACCAGGTCGATCACGTGACGGCCGGCGCGTTCCTCCGCATCCCGATCGAGGGCCTGGCGGTGGTGTTCCTCGCTCTGGTCCTTCCGCCGCGGGGGAGAAGGATCATGGCGGCCGTGGTCGGAGGGGTCCTCGGCCTGCTCATGGTGGTGAAGATCCTTGACATGGGATTCATCGAGGCACTCGATCGACCGTTCGACCCGGTCGGGGATCTTACGTACCTCCGACCGGCGGTCGGTCTCCTGAGGAACTCGATCGGCCACGTCGCGGGGACCATAGCTGTCGTCGCTGTCACCGTGATCCTCCTCGCCGTCCTCGTCTGCATGCCGCTAGCGGTGGGGCGGCTGACCAAGCTCGTTGTGCGCCATCACAGGTGGTCCGTTCGCGCCGCCACGGGGCTCGTCGTCATCTGGATCCCCTGTGCCGCGCTCGGCCTGCAGCTCGGACGAGGGGAGTCGATCGCTTCCACGAGTGCGGGTCGCCTCGTCGTCGGCGAGGTTCGCGCCATCACCACCGGCATGGCCGACGAGCAGGCTTTCGACGAGGCGGCAGCGGTCGACCAGTTCCGTGACTCGGCCGACGGTGAGCTGCTCGACGGGTTGCGTGGCAAGGACGTGCTGATGGCTCTCGTGGAGAGCTACGGGCGCGTCGCGATCGAGGGTTCGCCGTACTCGCCGCGGATCCGGGCCTTGCTCGACCGAGGCACCAGTCGGCTGAGTGCGTCCGGGTACTCCGCCCGGAGCGCCTTCCTCACCTCGCCGACGTTCGGTGGCC
Organism: uncultured Actinomycetota bacterium; assembly: GCA_963700365.1. Taxonomy (GTDB): domain Bacteria; phylum Actinomycetota; class Actinomycetes; order Propionibacteriales; family Nocardioidaceae; genus Nocardioides_C. The sequence goes on from CAVOXG010000004.1 coordinate 15,305, forward strand.
TCAGCTGGCTTGCCCACGCCACGCTCCAGTCCGGGCTGTGGGTCGACAACGAGCGACGCCACGACCGACTCCACTCGAGCGACCGGATGACCCTCAGCAGCGCGTTCGGCGACGCGGGCTGGCGGAGCGTGGCCCTCATGCCCTCCAACCGCGAGGAGTGGCCGGAAGGGAAGAAGTTCTACCAGTTCGACAAGATCTACGACCGGTCGGACATCAGGTACGCCGGGCCCCAGTTCGGCTGGTCGTTCATGCCGGACCAGTTCGCGCTGCAAGCCCTCCAACGCCGGGAGCTGGCGAGACGGGACCGCATGCCCGTTATCGCCGAGCTTTCCCTCTCGTCGAGCCATGCGCCCTGGGCACCCTTGCCCCGCATGCTCCCCTGGAACAGGCTCGGTGACGGCTCGGTCTACGAGCGCATCTACCGTCAGGGGAAGTCCGCCCAGGACGTGTGGCATTCCCCCGACGAGGTGAAAGCCGCGTACTCGAGGTCGATCGTCTACTGCCTCAACGTGCTCATCTCCTACGTCGAGAGGTACGGCGACGACGACCTCGTCCTCATCCTGCTCGGCGACCACCAGCCCTCCACGGTCGTGAGCGGTCACAACGGGAGCCACGACGTCCCGATCACGATCATCGCCCGCGACCCGACCGTCATGGACCGGATCTCGGGATGGGGTTGGCAGGAGGGCATGAGGCCTGACTCCCGGGCACCGGTCTGGCCCATGGACGCCTTCCGTAACCGCTTTCTCTCCGTGTACACCGACACCACGGCTTCGTCGCTGCTGCCGCCGCCTGCACCGCACCGACAGCCATGAACGGGGACGAGCGTGCTGTGTACGACCTGGCCCTGCGGCCGGCTCGGCTGTCGGCGTATCCCGTCGGCGAGTTCCTCGGCCAGGAGAGCTTCATGCGTGCCAGCGAAATCCTGTCCTTGGCCGTCAAGGCCGGTGTCTCGCCCGGCGTCTCCGTGCTTGACCTTTGCTGCGGAGTGGCCGGACCCGGACGGTTCATCACAACGGAACTTGGATGCACTTACCTGGGAGTCGACGCCAGCTCCAGCGCCATCGACATCGCACGTGAGCGGGCCGCCGACATTGCCTGTCGCTTCGAGGTTGCGCAGGTCCCCCCGATTCCGTCCGGCCCTTTCGACGTGGTGCTACTGCTGGAGACCATGCTCGCCTTTCCCGACAAGGAGGCCCTGCTACGTGAGATAACCGCGGCGCTGAAGGTCGGCGGGCGATTCGCCTTCACCTTGGAGGAGGGCCGGCCGCTGACGAGGGGGGAGCGACACCGCATGCCCAACGCCGAAACCGTCTGGCTCACGCCACTGCCGGAGATGCTCTCGTCCTTGGAGCGGGTTGGCTTGCGGGTTCTCTGGCAGGACGAGTGCAGTGAGTCCCACCGTGTCATCGTCGATTCGCTGACCACTGCGTTCGCAGCCGGAGCGAACGCCATTGCTGCGCGGCTCGGACGCCGCGCCGTCGATGACCTGCTTTCCTCTCATCGGACCTGGAGCGACTGGCTGCGGGAAGGACGGGCACGGAAGTTCGCGTTCGTCGTCGAGAAGACACAAGTGGCTTGAGCGATGCCGCGATGTCTCGGCCGTTGTGCGCGCTGGGTCGAGCAACTGTTGCCGCATCTGCCATGCGAGAGACACATCGGCGCGAACTCCTCATCGGACGACGGACCTACTCTGCGACGCCCCCCAACGCCGGAACGGCTGAGAATGGCAACACTGGATTGCCAGCCTTTCGGGGGGTGGCCCACGCGTCGATTTTTCGGGCCGACAGCCCGAGTCATGTCCGAGATGTGCGTGAACAAGCTGATCCATGGTTCGTCCCAGTGGGACCCGGATCGCTCCACCCGGGAGAGGGTGAGCGGTTCGCCCGCGGAGCGATCCACCTTCGCACTCCGCATCGTTCAGTTAGCCGATCCATGGCTGGTTTGACGTCCGTCCGCCAGGTAGCTGCCGACGCTCGTGTGGGGCTTCGCGGGGTGTGCCTCTCCCAGGTGACCTGAGCCGAGGGCTCGGCGGTCGACGAGGGCGCTCGACCCGCCGAGAGGTAGCGACACTCGGCGACCTACCACTCGTCGTGGACCTCGATCAGCACGCAGCCGGCATGCCGAGGTCGCCCGGGCGGTGTTTGGGGAAGACGGCCACCAGTGTGCGGCGGATTGATCGCCTTGGTCACTGGTTTCAACGCCAGACCGACGTGTTCGGGATCTTCCTGGGCCGGGCTCGGTCACCGGCAGTTACATGGGGGTCGTCCGCAGTGACCTGTCGGTGTTCACCGCCCGACAGCGCGTGTTCAATTCGCGGCGACTTCCATCAGTTCGCTTCTCGCCGACTGGGCGGCCAGATAGACGGCGCCGACGAGACTGGCGCGTTCGCCGAGGCCGGATCGAACTACGGACGGGGGGAAGGGGATCATCGCCTCCGCCAGCCTGCCGGCCTGGGCGATGAGTTGGTCGTTGTCTCCCACTCCACCGGTGAGAATCACGGTCTGGGGATCGATGACGGCGCAGATCGATGCGATCACGAAGGCGATCCGTGCGCACTCCTCCTCAACCAGGGTGACCGCTAGCTTCTCCCCCGCGGCCGCCCGGCTGAACAAGTCCTCCACGGTTGTGGGTGGGCCCTCGGCCCAGCCCGGCCGCGACCGTGCATCGTGCAGCAAGCTCAGGCCCCCGGCTTCGTCGTGGGCCTGAGGGTCGACCTTTCGGCGCCGTCCGAACGGAGGAAGGAACGCTACCTCGCCCGCGGCACCGTGCGCGCCACGCATCACGCGACCGTCGTGGACGATGCCGGCGCCGATGCCGGCGCCAACGGCCACCACGGCGAAGGTGCTGAGGTCTCGGGCGACCCCTCGCCAGCGTTCCCCGATCGCCGCCAGGTTGACGTTGTTGTCGAGGATCACGGAGGCGTGGAAGGCGTCTCCGAACGGGGTGCAGAAGTCGAAGGGTTCAAACTGGTCGATGTTCGAGGCGTACAGGACGGTCCGTTCATCGTGCGACACCACCCCGGGCACGGAGACAGCGATCTTGAGCAACGGAACCGTTGCCATCCTCGAGGAGAGCACCGTGGACCGGACGAGTTCGATGGCCTGGGCGACGATGGCGTGGCCGCCCGGTCGAGCAGTTGGTCGGTGTTGTTCCGCGACCAGTTTCCCTCGGAGATCAGCGATGGCGACTCGGAGGTTGCTGCCGCCGATGTCGACGGCCGCGAGTGCGCCAGCGCCTTCGGGGACCTCGTACAACGTGGCCGAGCGCCCGGGGGAGCCGCTCTGCTGCCCCACCGCCTGCACGAGCCCACGGTTCTCCAGAAGTTGCATAGCCGCGAAGATCGTCGGCCGAGACAGGCCACAGGCCGAAGCGACGAACGGGCGGGTCACGGGCTCCTCCTGGTCGAGAAGGAAATCGAGGACTTGATCCGTGCTTGACCCGTGCGTTGGGGCCGTCACAAACATCGCCTGCCTCTCTTGACGCTCCACCGTGACGCTGAGAGTATCCATTCAATAAGCAGCCTGCCTAACAAATGGAGTCGTCATGGAGCACAAATCGCCGCTCACGGGGACCGCGACGCCACGGCCCACGCGCCGCGGCTTCCTCGTCGGCAGTGGCGCAGTCGGACTGTCCGGCCTGCTCGCGGCATGCGGGGTCGGCGGTGGTGGCGAGCAGGGCGGCGGTGGCAGCGGCAGCGGCAACATCCGGGCGCTGTTCATGCAGCAGGCTGGCTACTCCGAGGAGAACATCCAAGAGATGACGGCTGCCTTCCAGAAGGCCAACCCGGACATCAAGGTCACAGCAGACTTCGTCTCCTACGAGGCGCTGCACGACAAGATCGTGGCAGCGGCGCCGGCCGGCACCTACGACGTCGTGCTCATTGACGTCATCTGGCCGGCCGAGTTCGGCAGCAAGAACATCGTCGCCGACGTCACGGATCGGTGGCCCGCCGAGTGGGAGCAGCAGATGCTCGGTGGCGCGGTCGCCACCCCGCAGTACGACGGCGCTTTCTACGGAGTCCCGTGGATCCTGGACACGAAGTACCTCTTCTACAACACCGCTCATCTCCAGAAGGCCAAGGTCGACGCCGCACAGCTCGATACCTGGGATGGCGTGCTCGAGGCGGCACGAGCGATCAAGAAGAGCGGGGTGCAGTATCCCCTGGTCTGGTCCTGGCAGCAGGCGGAGGCACTGATCTGTGACTACACCCAGCTGTTGGGCGCCTTCGGCGGCACGTTCCTCGATGACGAGGGGCAGCCGGCGTTCAACCAGGAAGGCGGCGTAGCGGCTCTGGAGTTCATGAGGCAGACCATCGTCGATGGCCTCACCAACCCGGCGTCCACGCAGTCGCTGGAGGAGGACGTGCGGCGTGTGTTCTCCTCGGGCCAGGCAAGCCTCGCCCTGAACTGGACGTACATGTACGGCCTCGCCGACGACCCGAAGGAGAGCCAGATCGCCGGGGACGTCGCGGTGCTGCAGACGCCGAGCGGTCCGGTCGGTCGTCCCGGGGTGAACGGAAGCATGGCGCTCGCGCTGTCCGCGACCAGCGAGAATCAGGACGCGGCCTGGAAGTATGTCGAGTACCTGACCAGCCAGCCTGTCCAGGAGAATTACGCACTCAGCTCGCTGCCCGTCTGGGAGAGCTCGTACGACGACCCCAAGATCGTCGATACGAACCCTGCTGTGGTGCCGCAGGCCAAGAAGCAGCTCGGCGACCTCATCCTGAGGCCACAGGTCACCAGCTACAACGCGATGTCCCAGGTCCTCCAGGCCGAGATCCAGAAGGCGCTGCTTGGAGACAAGGAATCGCAGCAGGCCCTGGATGACGCGGCTTCCGAGGCAGCCAAGCTTCTGGAGTCGTGAAGGTGACTTCGACCCCTCGGGAGGTCGACCGCTCCAAGGTTCGCAGAGGCTGGGGCCAGCGTGAAGGTCTCTTTGCTCTGCTTCTGCTACTCCCAGCCGCCGTCGTCGTGTTCGGTGTAGTGCTCTGGCCCGTCGCACGGACCTTCGTGGTCTCGCTCTACGACGTCGACAGCGCCATGCCGGGGACCTACCCCTTCGTGGGCCTCGAGAACTACGTCCGCGTCTTCCAGGACAGCGGATTCTACCGGGTCCTCGGGCACACGATGTACTTCACTCTGCTCTCGACGTTCCTCGAGCTCTCTCTCGGTATCGCTGTGGCACTCCTGCTCAACGCGCCGCTCCGGATGCGCTGGTTCTGGCGCAGCATCGTGGTTCTTCCCTGGGCGCTCCCGACGATCGTCAACGGCGCCATGTGGAGATGGATCTACAACGGCCAGTACGGCGCGCTCAACGGGCTGCTCGCCACCATCGGTGTCTCCGACACGCCGACACAATGGCTCGGGGAGCCCTTCCTGGCGCTCAACATGGTGATCCTCGCCGACGTCTGGAAGAACACCTCGATCGTCGTCTTCTTCATCCTCGCCGGCCTCCAGACCATCCCCGGCGACCTCTACGAGGCAGCTCGCGTCGACGGCGCCGGCGCCTGGCGGGCCTTCTGGCGGATCACCATCCCCTTGCTCGCGCCGGCCATCGCGGTGGTCCTGATCCTGCGCACGATCGAGGCGTTCAAGGTCTTCGACATCATCTACGTCATGACCGGCGGGGGCCCAGCGAGCGGGACTCAGACGATCGCGTTCTACACCTACCTGCAGGCGTTCTCCAACCAGCTCTTCGGCTATGGCGCAGCGTTGGCGTACCTCATCGTGCTGGCGGTGTTCGCACTCGCCATGGTCTATCTGCGGATCCTTCGGCAGAACCAGCTGGCAGGTGTCGAATGAGACCGAGCAAGGCCTACCTGATCTGGATCCACGTAGCGGCGGTGGTCATGGCGTTGGTGGTGTTGGCGCCCTTCGCCTGGTTGGTGATCTCCAGCGTCTCGCCGCCGGCGGAGCTGCTCTCACCGCATCCTCACTGGTGGCCCGACCACCCAACGCTCGAACGCTACCGGGCCATCTTCGGGTCCGAGGCGGGTGGTGGCGACGTGGCCGCCAACTTCCGCGCGGCCATGGTGAACAGCTTCACGGTCGCCACAGTCACGACCGCGGTGTCCCTGGTCGTCGGAGTGCTGGGCGGCTACGCGTTCGCGCGGCTGAAGTTCCGTCTCCGGCGGACGTCGTTGTTCGCCTTCCTCGCCATCTACATGCTCCCGCCGATCGCGCTCGTCATCCCGCTGTACCTGGCCCTGGCCAACCTCGGGACTGCTCGACACCAAGACCGGTCTCGTCATCACCTACGGCTCGATCGTCACGCCGTTCTGTCTCTGGACCATGAGCAACTACTTCCTCAGCCTGCCGCCAGACCTCGAGGAGGCGGCCCGGGTCGACGGGTGCAGCCGGATGGGGGCGCTCGTCCGGGTCATCCTGCCGCTCGCCCGTCCCGGGCATCCTCACGACCGGGATGTTCGGGTTCCTGCTGGCCTGGGACGAGTTCCTCTACGCCCTCATCTTCACCTCGAGTACGCAGGCGAAGACCATCCCCGTGGCTATCGCCGAGTTCACCGGCAAGTACTCCTCCGACTTCGGCCTCATCGCCGCCGGAGGGGTCCTGGCGACCATCCCGCCAGTCATCCTCGCGCTGGTCTTCCAGCGCTACATCGTCGGAGGCCTCACCTCCGGAGCAGTGAAAGGTTGATCCACATGCGTTTCCCAGAAGGTATCGACGCCCAGCCCGAGGTGCTTCGGACCAGCGCGGAGGCCGTGCGCAGAACCCTTCGACGCATCCCCCCGCTCGGCGGAAGGCGCGGTGGTGGCCCTCGTCGGCATCGGAGCCAGCGAGCACGTGGCCAGGAGCGCCGCCCCGGTGTGGCGCAAGCTCGGCATCCGAGCGTTCGCGGTCTCGGCCACCGAGCTGCTCGACGCGCCCGGGCCGGTCGCCGACGTCGTCGTGGGGATGAGCGAGTCAGGACGCAGCGCAGAGACCGTTGCCGCGCTCAAGAGCGTTTCCGGACGGCGGATCGCGATCACGAACTTCGCCGACTCCCCGTTGGCAGAAGTGGTCGACGAGGTCATTCCGCTCGACAGCGGACCGGACAGCCCCGTCTACACGACCGGGTACACCGCCACGATCCAGGCAATCGGTCTGCTCGGCGAGCACTGGACCGGCTCGAGCTCCAACTGGTCCCGATTGCCAGACCTGTCCGCTCAGGTGATCGAGGACCGCCCGGCCGGTCATCGAGTCGGTCGCGGAAGCGTTCGACGAGGCTCTCATCATCGACGTCGTGGCGTCCGGCTCATCACTCGCAACCGCGGGCGAAGGTGCGCTACTCCTGCGTGAGGCGGCCCGCGCCTTCACCGCTGCCCACGAGACCTACAACTATCTGCACGGCCCGATGGAGCCTCTCCACAGCAGCGCCGGCTGCGTCGTCGTCGGTGACGGACGCGAGGTCCGTCTCGCACGTGAAGTCAGTGCCCTCGGATGCCCCACGCTCCTGATCACAACCCGCGCGGACGTCGATGCGGGCGAGCGACTGACCCCGGTCCGGCTTCCGGAACCGCCGTCCGCCCTTGCCGGCACGGTGATGGAGATCCTCCCGCTGCAGCTGCTCGGCTGGAGCCTGGCGAGCAGACGAGGGCTGCGAGCTGACGGCTTCCGGTACGAGCAGGACGACATCAAGCTGGGTAGCCGATGACACGATCTCTCCACGTCCTCGGCAACGTGCAGCTCGACGTGATCGCCAGCCCGGTCACCCGGCTACCGGACCCCGGTGGCGACGACGTCATCGACCACATCGCGGTCCGGCCCGCCGGGGCCGCGGGAAACGTGTCGCTCGCTCTCGCCGCGCTGGAGGTGCCGCACCGCCTGTTCGGTGCGGTCGGCGACGATCAGGCGGGACGCTGGGTCGCGGACGAACTGCGACGCTGCCGGACTCGGCCGCGACCTGCAGGTGGTTGCCGGTCAGGAGACAGGCATCTCGATCGCTCTCGAGGCTCCCGGACGGGAGCGGGCGTTCCTGACCGCCCACGGCGTGCTGACGGGCTACACGCAGCGACGACGTGCCCGTCGAGGCGCACAGCCGCTGACATCTTTCTGCTCACCGGCTACTTCTCGCTGCCCGGGCTGCGGGGCGCCGGAACGCTCGAGATCCTCAGACGTGCCCGCACGCGTGGAGCGCTCACCGTCTTCGACACCGGGTGGGATCCCGACAACTGGACCGGAGATGCCGGTCGAGAGGTCATGGCGATCCTCCCGTCCGTGGACATCTTCCTGCCGAACGAGCCCGAGGCCCTGGCTCTGACGGGCGACGCTCATCCGGAGAAGGCTGCTGAGTCCCTGCAGACAGGCCTGCGGCGGTTGGGTCGTCGTGAAGCTGGGGGAGAGGGGGCTGATCGCCCGGGGGCCGAGACGGGGAGAACCTTCAGCTCGCTGCCCCGGCCGTCACCGCGAAGGACACCACAGGTGCAGGGGACAGCCTGGCGGCCGGGATGCTGGCCGAGCTCGTCGAGCATGACGACATGTCGCATGCGCTGGCTACCGGCGTGCGCGTCGCTTCGACGGTGGTGGGACGGGACTCGCTGGCGAGGTACCCCGCCCGTGATGAACTCCTGCCGCATGCCCCGGTCACCCACTTGTAGGTCGCGGGGCTCCTCACTGGCGTGGTCCCCCACCGGTGATCAGTTCCTGCCGCATGCTGCGGTTGCCCGCATGCAAGCCCAGGAGCCCAGCGCCCCAAAGCTGACTGGGCCATTACGTCATCAATGTCCAAATTGTTGACGCCAAGTATTCGATGTGCGATCGAGCGCCGAACTGTGTCCGGGCTGTGTGCTTTGATCGTGGCATGAGCAATGGGTGGCAGATGCCCTGGCAGATGTCTGGACCAGGGGGAGCAGCCGCACTTAACGCGACGAGCGGAGATTTGCGCGGTCCCCCCGCTACAAGATGAAGCGGCCCTCACAGTCCCTGTGAGGGCCGCTTCTGTCTGCGCAACCATCCGCACCGGGGTCGATCTCTGCCTGCTGCCCGTCGCGCTGTGCGCCGCAGGGTTTCCGGTCTGTGACGACCTGGCCTGAGGGAGTCACCGGACCACGTCGGCCCTTGTGCGTCTCCGTGAACGACGACCAGAAGTCCGTTGTCACGGTCACCGACGCCGCCGCGCGGATCGCGCAGGAGGTAGCGCCCGCGCGCACTCCTCCTCGACGCGGCGGAGCTGTTGATGTCGCAGCGCGCTCCCGAGGAGATCTGGATCGAGGGCGTCGCCGCCCAGACGGGGGTCTCGGCCGCCTCGGTGTACGTGCACTTCGGGACAAGACACGGGCTCCTGCCTACCTGAGGCTCCTCCTCGACCACCCGGCGGTGGTGAAGTACCTGACCGTCGCCGGTGAACATGGTCCCCGCACGCCTGTCGAGGGCGAGGTCGTCGCGCGGCTCAGCCGCTCCGACGGGAGTTCGAGCACAGCAATCCGCGACGCCGTGGAGACAGGCGCGATCCGACAGGTCGATCCGGAGCTCATGTCGTACTTCCTGTTCGGCGCCTGGAACGGGGTCGCCGCGCTGGTGCTGCGTCGCGACGCCCTGGTGATGTCGCCCGAGCGGATCGAGTTGGCAGTGATCGAAGCCGGACTGGCGCTTCTCGATGGCCTCATCCCGGATTCAAGCTCCACCTGACGGGCGTGGCTCTCTTGGCGGCACGGGCTGAAGCGAGTTGACTCGAGTCTGACTCCAGAAACCCCTCCGAAAGCGACCCGCCATGACGCAGACCACGACGCCCCCGACGCCGAGCCCCGAGGCCGGCCACGAGACCTGGGACGCTGTGGTGGTGGGGGCCGGCCCGGGTGGCCTCACCTGCGCGGCGTACCTCGCGGCCAACGGCAAGAGGGTGCTGGTGCTCGAGGCCAACCAGGTCGTCGGCGGCAGCACCCAGGTCTTCCGCCGCGCCGGCAACAAGTTCGAGTTCGACGTCGGCACCCACTACGTCGGCGAGTGCGGCCCCGGCGGCCGGATGCAGACCGCGCTCTCCGGGCTGGCTCTGACCGAGCGCATCAAGTGGCTGCGCCAGCGTCCGGAGGGCCACTGCCAGATCATGATCCCGGGTACGACGTTCCAGACGCCGACCGGCTGGGACACCTACCTCGACCGCCTGGTCGCGGCGTTCCCCGAGGAGGAGTCGGGGCTTCGTCGGTGCGTCAAGATCATGCGCACCATCGCTGCCGGTGAACGGCCATTCCTGCGCCCCTTCGCACTGCTGCGCTGGGGCGTTCGGCCCATCACGACGCTCATGGCGGCGTGCGGCCTCAGCGCCGACGCCCAGGCGGTGATCCTCGCGGAGAACGGGGACTACACGTGGCCCCCGCACAGGACGCCCACTGCGATGCACGCGGGCTTCCTCCACCACTACCTCCAGGCCGGTGCCTACTACCCGCGGGGTGGCGGCCAGGTCATCGGCGCTCATCTCACCGACGTCATCCAGACGCACGGCGGTCGGGTCCGCACCAAGGCCCGGGTCGAGCAGATCCTGATCGAGGACGGGCGCGCCGTCGGCGTCCGCCTCCGTGGCGGTGAGGAGATCCGGGCCGAGGTCGTCGTCTCCGCGGCCGACTTCAAGAAGACGTGGGCTGAGCTGGTCGGTGACGAGCACCTGACCCGTCGGCTGCGGCGCAGGCTGAAGGACCTGGAGATGACGCTGCCGATGTTCGCGGTGTACGTCGCGCTCGACGTCGACCTGCGCGAGCGAGGAACTCCGCCGCTCGCTTGGGTGTGGCCGACCAACGACGTCGACGGGTACTACCGCGAGGTCGCCGCTGGTCGCTGCCCCGAGGGCATGCCGGTGGGCATCAGCTGCCCCACCGCCAAGGACCCCGAGGGAACGCACTCGGCGCCCGCGGGCTACTCGACGCTCGAGCTCGTGAGCTGGGCGCCCAAGGAGTATGCGTTCTGGAATGTCGGAACCGGACCCGCGGACGGCGGCAGCTACGGCCGCGACGAGCGCTACCTCCAGCTCAAGGAGGAGCTCACCCAGCGGGTGCTCGATACCGCCGAGTTGCTGATCCCGGACATCCGGGAGCGGATGGTCTTCTGTGAGGCGTCCACCCCGATCACCCAGGAGCGCTTCACTCTCACCACGGACGGCTCCTGCTACGGCATCGCCCCGCTCTTGAAGAACCTCGGCCCCTTCCGGCCCCGGGTCACCACGCACATCCCGGGCCTGTTCCTCGCCGGGGGCAGCACTGAGTACATGTTCGGCATCAACGCCACCATCTACGGCGGCATGGGCACGGCCGGCGCCGTGCTCGGCTGCGACCTCTTCCAAGAGGTGCGCAACGGTGCCGTCTTCGTGGACGAGGCACGCCTGACTCCGATCACCGACGACTTCGACCCGCTCCTCGCGTCGAAGCCCGGGTCCGTCATCCGCCGACCGGTGCGCCGCCGCCCCCGTGCGACCGCCCTGACTAACCGCTGAGGACATGAAAGGGACGGCGGCGCGAGTTGGTCTGGCCGCTGGCTGCGCCGTCGTGACGCTCGCAAAGTGCGCTGCTGCGACGTCCGCTCGGTGCGGGCCCTCGTCTCCGGCGTCGCGGAACTGCCTCCTCTGGTCGTCCGGTCCGTGTGGTTCCATCCGGCCATGAGCTACGGGTGGCAGATGCCAGGGCAGGTGCACTACGCCGCAGGGGAGTGGCGGCGGGCCACGGGACGATCGCGGGTCTGCGCGGTCCCCCCCGCTACTAGCAAAACCGCAGGTCAGAGGCCCTTTTCCGAAAGGAAGAGGGCCTCTTGCTTTGCCCACCCGTGACCAGATCCGTGACAGACCGAGTCTCGATTAGGCGTTTGAGAGTGAGACGCGGGGCGAGCGTCGTGGCCACCGACCGGACGGTCGCCGACGGCCCGTGCCCGGAGACCAAGGAGGTCCTCGGCGCGTTCGCGTAGCTCAGCGTCAAGGGTGCTTCTGCCGCGGCGGCCGCTGTACGAGCTCGGCAAGGCGACGCGGAGCCTGGAGGCAGTAAGAATCGGTGAGCAGCTCTTGCAACTCCTCCCAGTCTGTGCCGTCGTCGAGCAGAAGTCCGACCACATTGCGCCCCCATCCCGCCCGAAAGTACGGATCACCCAGGTGCTGGAGCGCCATCACCTCGTCCTGCTCGGCGCGGAAGGTCACGCGGAACAACTGGTCCTCACCGCCGAATGCGTGCGCCACGGTCGCCTCGCGGACCCGCCACCGGATGCCGACCCACGCCGCCTCCTCGCGACACTCCGGCAATGCGGTCAGCACCTGACCGATGCGCTGCACCATCCATTCAGGTACCTCGGGTCGCTCCGCCACATCAGGAGCCTGCCACGCTTCCTCGCGAGGGTAGTAGCACCCGACTCCACCCGGATTTCAACCGCGGGTACCTTCCTCGCCAAGATGCGGTGGAAGTGCGTAGGTGCATGAACCGAGTCACCGCTGCATCTGCGGACGTCGGGAAGAGGATCGACCCGGGTTAGCTCTTCTTCAGCTCCTCGGCGAGCATCACGATGATGCCGCTGGGGCCGCGGACATAGGTGAGCTTGTACACGTCCCCATAGGTCGCCACGCCGCGCAACGGGTGGCAGCCGTGCCTCGCGGCGATCTCGAGGGCCTCGTCGATGTCGTCGACCGAGAAGGCCACGCGGTGCATACCGATCTCGTTAGGCCGGGTGGGCTCCGTCTCGATCGCGTCGGGGTGGATGTACTCGAAGAGCTCGAGGCGACCGTTGCCGTCTGGCGTCTGGAGCATGGCGATGTTGGCGTGGTTGCCGTCGAGGCCGACGGCTGTGTCGGTCCACTCTCCACTGACCGTGTCACGGCCGAGGACGGTGAGCCCGAGGTCGGTGAAGAAGGCGATCGTCGCTTCGAGGTCGCGGACGGCGATGCCGACGTTCTCGAGTTTGATGGGCATGGGTGGCACGCTACCGAGTCAGCGCGATTCGCTCAGGTCAGCTGGCGGCCGGCTCCGGCTCAGCCGGTCAAGGGGCCCATTGCGCAGAGTCCTGCCCCCGATTCTCGGTCCATCTCTGTTACGCGGGCTCGGAGTCTGACCCGTTCTCCAGACACGGCGGCTGGGTTACCCGGACAAGTTCCCTGCTGCTGAGCCGCGAGGGGAATCTCGCCCGAAGTGCGTCCCGCGCGACCATCGGCTTGCGAGACAAGCTGCTGGACGGTGTCACCGGCGGCGGAGCGCGGTTGTTCGACACCGGCCACAACCGCAAGAGCGACGCCCACGACGCCCACGCGGTCGCAGCAGTCGCGGTCCGCACCGACGGGCTGCGAGTGCTGTCCTACGACGTCGAGCTGGAGGCGCTGCGGATGCTGGCCGACCGCCGCGAGGAACTCACCCAGCAGCGCATCCAGACCGTCAACCGGCTGCAACGCCTGCTCTCCGAGCTGATCCCCGGGAAGGCGAAGAAGGACATCACTGCCCTGCAGGCAAAGGCGATTCTCGCCTCTATGCGTCCTCGGGACATGGCCGGGAAGACCCGTCGCCGGCTCGCGGTCGAACAGCTCACCGAGCTGGTCGCGGTGGAGAAGAAGATCAAGGCCCTGACCGCGGAGCTGAAGGCGATGGTGATCGCCAGCGGGTCGAGGTTGATGGACCACGTCAACCTGAACAGGGCCCTCAAGGAGCGCGCCGAAGGTCAGACGCCCGCGTGGTCCGGGACGAGAGGGGACGGGCCGAATGCCCTTCCACTTTCAACGTATACGGCAGTAGGGGGCTTGCGGCAAGACCCCTGTCCCGCCGCACAATCGACGGCCGATGTGAATTCAGTAGAGGAACTACGGGGAAGTGGCACTTGATGGACGTGGACGCGGACGTAGTCGTTGTGGGCGCTGGGCCGACCGGTCTCATGCTCGCTGGTGAGCTCGGCCAGGCGGGGATGCGAACGCTGCTGCTGGAACGGCGGCCGGAGCCGTCCGAGACGGCGAAGGCGGGCGGTCTCGCGGGACAGATCCTGCAGCTGCTGCACTACAGGGGCGAGCTGGACCGATTCCGCGAGGCGAGCATCGGTCCCGAGCCGGCTCTGAGGTTCCCGTTCGGTGGGCTGCATCTGGACTTCACCCAACTCGAGGATTCTCCGATGCGCGCGATGCTGCTCCCCCAGCCACGGCTCGAAGGTGTCCTCGCCGAACGCGCGATCGAGCGTGGTGCCGACGTACGCCGTGGACACGAGGTGGTCGGCCTGCGCCAGGGCGACGACGCGGTGACCGTCGCGGTGCGTGGCCCGGACGGGCCGTATGAGGTGGCCGCGCAGTTCCTGGTGGGCTGCGACGGTGGCCGCAGCCGGGTCCGCGACCTGGCCGGTATCCCGTTCCCGGGCACTTCCTTCCCTGAGATCGAGCGGCTGGCTTCGGTCACTGTGCCCGACTCGGTGACCGTGCTCGACGACGGAGGTCTCGACGTCCCCGGAGTCGGCAAGATCCCGTTCGGCTACACCGCGACCGACCGTGGCGTGTTCGCGTGCTCGGGCATGGACGGCACCATGGGCGTCTACACCGCCGAGGTAGAGGCGACCGAGTACGACGACGATGTGCCTATGACCGTCGCGGAGCTGAGCGCGAGTGTGAGCCGCGTGCTCGGCATCGACCTTCCGCTGGGCGAGCCTCTCCGGATGACGCGGTTCGGCTACTCGGCGAGGCAGGCGGACACGTACCGCGACGGCCGCGTCTTCCTGGCCGGCGATGCGGCGCACCTGTTCCCCGCGGGCGGAGTCGCGGTCAACGCGGGCATGCTCGACGCAGCCAGCCTCGCGTGGAAGCTCGCCGGCAGCGTCCAGGGCTGGGCGCCGCGTGGTCTGCTCGACACGTACTCCGATGAACGCCGCGCCGCCGCCGAGCGCACTCTGCTCCATACGCGTGCTCAGGTGGCGCTGCGCCGCGGGTACGGTCCAGGCGGCGACGCCCTGCGGACGCTCTTCCTCGAACTGGCCGCCGACGAGCAGCCGCTGCGCCGCCTCGGTGCGCTCATGGCAGGCACCGATGTGGGGTCTCCGATGTCAGACGCGCACCCGCTCGTCGGCACCTTCGCGACCGACCGAGCCCTGCAAGTCGACCACGAGGACCCCAGGTTCGCCGGGGTGCTGCGCAAGGGCCGCCCGGTTCTCCTCGACCTCGCTGACCACGCGGACCTGCGCGAGTTTGCCGGTCGGTGGGGTGGCCGCGTCGACGTTGTCAGCGCGAGGGTCGAAGAGCGGCCCGCCGACGCGCTCCTGGTCCTGCCGGACGCCCGGATCGCTTGGGCGGCCACGGTCGGCGAACCTGGCGAGACCGCGTTGCCCGCGCTGCGGGAAGCACTGACCACGTGGTTCGGCGCCTCGTCGACCTAGGTGCGGCTCAGATCGACCCCTCGGGCCAACCGGGAGCCAGATGCGTCTGCAGGCGGCCGAGTGCGTCGTCCAGAGCCAGACCCGCATCCTCGCCGTATTCAGGAACCAACCCCAGGTGCCGCTCGCGCGCCGTGGAACGATGCGCCAGTCTGGGCCGGAAGGACCGTGCTTGGATCGCGCGGCGGCCGGCCCTTCGTGAGCTGTCCCGCGGTCTGCGGTTCCTGGGTCAGATCGTGGAGGCCCCGAAGCCCGTCGCCCGGATGATTTTGGCCGGGACACCGGCGACGATCGCGTTGGCTGGCACGTCGTGAGTCACGACGGCGCCGGCGCCGACGATCGCCCCGTCGCCGATGGTGACGCCTGGGACGACTGTCACTGCTGCGCCGAGCCATACCTTGCGACCGATCACGATCGGCGCCGGGGTCATGTCCGCTCGCCGGTCGGGGTCAACGCTGTGGTTCAGGGTGGTCAGGGTGCTGCCGTGGCCGATCAGAGTCCCTTCTCCGATCGTGATGCCGCCGGTGTCCTGGAAGCGGCAGCCGAGGTTGATGAAGACGTCCTTGCCGAGGGCCAGGTTCTTGCCGAACTCGCTGTAGAAGGGCGGGAAGAGGGTGACCGACTCGTGCACCGGCCTTCCCGTGAGGCGGCTCATGAGGGCGCGGATCTCGTCGGGGGTGCGGTAGCCGGAGTTCATCGCACATCGCCGCTGCGGGGTTCTACGCCCTCTTCGGCGCGCTCCAGTTCTCCGCCCGGCTGCGCCGCCTCCGGCCCAACTGGCACCGCAAGTCTGGCCGCCTGCTGGTCGGGGCCGGCATGCTTGTCGCCCTCACCGGACTGTGGATGACCCTGTTCTACACCGGCGCCCCCGGCGGCGACCTGCTGTGGGCAGTCCGGCTCCTAGTCGGCACCGCGATGGCCGCCAGCATCGTCTTGGGCTTCACCGCGATCCGACGACGCGACATCACCGCCCACCGCGCATGGATGATCCGCGCCTACGCCCTCGCCGTCGCCGCCGGCACCCAGGCGTTCACCCAAGGCACCGGCGAGGCCCTCTTCGGCACCAGCGAGCTGAGCACCGCAGTCTCGGTCAGCTCGGGATGGGTCATCAATGCTGCCGTCGCCGAATGGGTGATCCGCCGCCCCGCCACCCGCCGCGCGCGCCGAGGCCTCACCCATACGACGCTGGTGAGTCCGCAATGAACCGACGACTGGGACCCGACGCGGCCGCCCACTACGAGCTCCGAGTCCAGGGGCACCTCGACGATTCCTGGTCGACCTGGTTCGGCGGGATGGCCCTCAGCCGTGAGGACGACGGCACAACCACCATGCGCGGCTTGGTGACCGACCAAGCCGCGCTGCACGGTCTACTCGCCAAGGTTCGCGACATCGGCGCCACCCTCATCTCGGTCAAGACCACAGATACCCCGCTGGCGCCGGGGACGCCGGTTCAGCGCTAGCTCCACTGGAGACCTCCCCATCTCATGGCCTCACATCGTTACCTGACAAGGAGGTCCCAATGTCGACCCCCACCGCAAGTTCCGGCTGTCGAAGGCCTCAGTCCCGCTAGGAGAACTCGAAAATGAGCAGTCACCAGGTATCGGCCGTTCGCGCTTCGCGGAACCCCCGGCGCCCTCTGTCTCGGGGAGGGAGGTGCGTCCGGCAGCTCGCAGACAACGACCATCGACGTCAGGTTCGACCTGTAGACTCGGAGACACCGCGCAGGGCGCCTTCAATGCGGAGACCCTCCACTCGGTTGGAAGGCAGCTGACCATGCCGGATCCACTTCCCTTCGCACTATCACTCGACCGTTCGCCCACCCCAGCGCGCTCCCTGACCGCGAGGGACTTGTGGGACGCGGTCCTCAGCGCACGGGCAGCCTGGGCGCACGAGCGACACCTGCCTCAGAGAGGATCGGAGCCGATCGCGCGCCTCGCGCTCGTTGACGCCTTGGAGGCGTATGTCAAGAGCCTGGATGAGCGCGGCCGCCCAGTGCCGTACGCCTTGCGAGACGAGCTACGCCTGCAGCGGCTCACCTGCGTGACGAGCCGTCAGGCCCTTCCCGTGACCACACGCGAGGAGTTCCGACATGGACATGCAGTTCGTTGAGCACGACGGCATCTACACGGGCACCAGTCGAGAGGGCAGACGCTGGAGGATCAGTCGCGTCTTCACGGGGTGGCGGCTGGAGTTCCGTGACGAGGGAGACATGGCCGCCACGTACGCTGGCGTGCACCGAAGCGCGGAAGCTGCCCAAGCCGAAGCGGCTAGGTAGGCACAGCGGCTGTTCTTCGCCACCGTGGTGATCCCTCGTTACTCGTCTACCGCCGACGTGTTCAACGCACGACCGGCATGGTCTATCCGCCGCGCGTGAACCCACTTGAACGCCGGGCGCCGCTCAACAGTTGACCTCGGCATGAGGGGTGCCGACTCGCTTCCTTCGGATGCTCTCTGGGACTGGCCGCTGGTCAGCCGCGCCCATCTGTACGCATGAGTACCGAAATGGCACGGTCCGGCTAGGTCGGTGCGACGATGGACGCCATGGACGTGGAACTGTCGGAGATCCGCGACTTCCTGGCGAAGCACGCGCCGTTCGACGCGCTGCCGCCGGACGTCCTCGACAGGATCCCGCGACAGTGCACCCTTCGCTATGCCCGTCGCGGCACTGTGGTGCTCGACGTGGGCGAGCTGGGAGAGGGACTGCACATCGTCCGCTCCGGTGCGGTCGACGTCGTAGACGAGGCGGGGGGCCTGGTCGAAAGGGTCGGCAGCGGTGCCGCGTTCGGGATGAGCTCACTCCTCGAGCACCGCCCGACGCGGTACCGATGCGTCGCGACCGAGGACACCCTTCTCGTCGTCCTTCCGCCGGAGCTCTTCGACACCCTCGTCCGCGAGCACAGCGGGTTCGCCACCTTCTACGCCGCCACCCATCACGACCGGCTGTCCAGGGCGATCGCCAACCTGCAGCAGGCCGCGTCCGGCACCACCGTGTTGAGCACCCTCGTGCGGGACCTCGTCTCTCGCGAACCGGTGACGACCCGTCCCGACGCCACCATCGCGGAAGCCGCGGCGACGATGTCGCAAGCCGGCGTGTCCAGCCTCCTCGTCACCGACGACGGCGGCGTGCGCGGGATCGTCACCGACCGGGACCTGCGCAACCGTGTCCTGGCCGTCGGAGTCGACCCGCGGCAGCCTGTGCGAGACGTGATGACCTCGCCGGCCCTCACCACCCGCGCTGACGCCCTGGCGTTCGAGGCGCTGCTCGAGATGGTGAGCCGCGGCATCCACCATCTACCCGTCGTCGACGACCAGGGCTCGGCCTTGGGGGTGATCACCACCACCGACCTGGTGCGCCTGGAGAACTCGAACCCCGTGTACCTGGCCGCCGACATCGGCCGACAGACGACCTTGCCGGGCGTGGTCGAGCTGGCCCACCGGATCCCACCCGTGCTCGGTGAGCTGGTCGACCGGGACCTCTCCGCAGCCGACATCAGCCGGATCATGACCGCTCTGGGGGACGCAGTACGGCGACGCGTGGTGGCGTTGGTCGAGGCTGAGCTGGGGCCCCCGCCCGTGCCGTACAGCTGGGTCGTGCTCGGCTCGGTCGCCCGCGAGGAGGAGGCGCTCTCCGCCGACCAGGACCATGCGCTCGTGGTCGCTGAGTCCGGGCACGACGAGTGGTTCGCCCGGCTGGCGGGCAGGGTCGCCGACGTCTTGGAGCAAGCCGGCTGGCCACGCTGCCCTGGGGACGTGATGGCCACCAACCCGCAGTGGCGCGGAACCGTCGAGGAGTGGCGGCAGCAGTTCGCTTCCTGGTCGCGCGAGCCCGCGCCTGAGGCGGTGCTGGACGTGGCGATCTTCTACGACATGCGACATCTCTTCGGCGAGCCGCGGCTGACGGAGGCCGTACGTCGCGCGGCGTCCTCGAGCGTGTCCTCACGGTTGCTCGGCCACCTGAGTGTTCAGGCGCTGCGGATGCGACCACCCCTGGGCTTCTTCCGCGGCTTCGTGCTGGAGAAGGAAGGCGAGCACGCCGAGACCCTGGACATCAAGCGCGGCATCGCTGCCGTGGTCCAGCTGGCGCGGGTGTACGCGCTGCGGACCGGCTCGACCGTCCTGTCCACCCGAAGCCGGATCACGGCCGCCGAGGAGGGCGGGATCCTCGAGGAGGGGATGGCCGCGGACCTTCGCGACGCGCTGGAGCTCATGTCCTACCGGCGGCTGCACCACCAGGTGACACAGCTTCGTGCCGGTGCCCGGCCTGACAACAACATCGCGCCGGCACAGCTGACCGACCGCCAGCGGCGCCACCTCAAGGACGCCTTCGCGATCGTCCGCTCGGCCCAGCACCAGATGGCGAACCGGTTGGAACCGGGATACGCCTGATGGTGCGCTGGTCGGTGCGTGGGAGGCGGCGGCCTCCCGACCCGCGCTCCTACCCGGCCGGACCGGTCCGCGACCTCGCCGCAGCGCCGCCAGCAAGGTTGACGACCCCGGTCTCGGGCGTCGACTTCCTCGCCGTCGACCTCGAGACCACCGGCCTGAACCCGCGGTCGGACCATGTGCTGGCCGTCGGGTGGGTGCCGGTCACCGCGCTGCCAGGTGCAGCTGGCAGGCGCCCGCGAGGCGGTGGTCCGGCCTCCGCCGGGAGTCGACGTGGGTGACTCGGCAGTCCTGCACGGCCTCACCGACGACAAGCTCGCGAGCGCACCGACGCTGGTCGACGTACTGCCCGACCTGCTGGCCGCGCTGCACGGCCGGGTCCTGCTTGCCCACCACGCTCCCATCGAGCTCGGGTTCCTGGCGCGGGCGGTCAGCGCTGCGTACGGCGCCCGGTTGCCGCTCACCGTCGTCGACACGCTGTCCCTGCAACACCGACTCGTGGTCGGCTCGCACGGGGAAGTCGCTCCCGGAGCGTTACGCCTCAATGCCGCGAGACGCCACTTCGGCCTGCCGCGGTACACGGCGCACCGCGCGGTGACCGACGCGATCGCCACCGGCGAGCTGGTGCTGGCGCAGGCTGCCGAGCTGGCGCACCGCTTGGGTCACGAGCCCACGCTGGCAGACCTGTCGCCGATCCGCCGACGCTGATCTTTACTGACTCCAGAGAATGGTCGATACTGCGAAGCGTGCCCAGCGCATCCGACTTCGAGCGCATGTTGCGTGGAGCGGCTCTGCGGGTGACGCGTCCTCGTGTGGCGGTGCTCTCCGCGGTGCACGATCATCCGCACGCCGACACGGACTCGATCTTCCGTGTCGTACGGGAGCATCCCGGCGAGGTCTCCCGTCAGGCCGTGTACGACGTGCTCCGAGCGTTGACTGATGCCGGTCTGCTGCGGCGGATCCAACCGTCGGGGTCGGTGGCGCGCTACGAGTCCCGAGTGGGGGACAACCACCACCACGTCGTGTGCCGGTCCTGCGGCGCGATCGCCGACGTGGACTGCGCAGTCGGCACCACACCGTGCCTGACTGCGTCGGAGGACCACGGCTTCGCGATCGACGAGGCCGAGGTGACGTACTGGGCTCTGTGTCCCGAGTGTCTCGTCGCAGACGCTCGGCGTTCGAGACGACCGCGGCTACCGAGCGACCAGCCATCGGAGCAAACAGCGAGAAGGAGAAGGACTGACGTGTCTGAGCACAGCGAGAGCGAGAACCCGGTAATCCCCTCACCGACTCCCAAGGCCAGCCGGCCCAGGAGCAACCAGGACTGGTGGCCCAACCAGCTCAACCTGCAGGTCCTCCACCAGCACTCACCCCGGTCCAACCCCATGGGCGAGGACTTCAGCTACGCAGAAGAGTTCAAGACCCTCGACGTCGACGCGCTGAAGCGGGACGTCTTCGAGGTGATGACGACCTCGCAGGACTGGTGGCCGGCCGACTACGGCCACTACGGGCCGCTGTTCATCCGGATGAGCTGGCACTCGGCCGGTACGTACCGCATCGAGGACGGCCGGGGTGGCGGTGGCGACGGCTCGCAGCGCTTCGCCCCCCTCAACAGCTGGCCCGACAACGCGAACCTCGACAAGGCCCGCCGGTTGCTGTGGCCGGTCAAGCAGAAGTACGGCCGGAAGATCTCCTGGGCCGACCTCCTGGTCTTCGCCGGCAACTGTGCCCTGGAGTCGATGGGCTTCAAGACCTTCGGCTTCGCCTTCGGGCGCGAGGACATCTGGGAGCCCGAGGAGATCTTCTGGGGGCCGGAGGACACGTGGCTCGGCGACGAGCGCTACAGCGGCGACCGGGAGCTCACCGGTCCGTTCGGTGCCGTGCAGATGGGTCTGATCTACGTGAACCCCGAGGGCCCCAACGGCAGGCCGGACCCGGTGGCTGCCGCACGCGACATCCGAGAGACCTTCCGTCGCATGGCGATGAACGACGAGGAGACGGTCGCGCTCATCGCCGGCGGCCACACCTTCGGCAAGACCCACGGTGCCGTCTCCGCCGAGTACGTCGGTCCCGAGCCCGAAGGTGCCCCCCTCGAGCAGCAGGGTCTCGGCTGGAAGAACACCCACGGCAGCGGCAAGGGCAAGGACACGATCACCAGCGGGCTCGAGGGTGCGTGGACACCCACCCCGATCACGTGGGACAACAGCTTCTTCGAGACCCTGTTCGGCTACGAGTGGGAGCTGGCCGAGAGCCCGGCCGGTGCGAAGCAGTGGAAGCCGAAGGACGGTGCCGGGGCGGACGCCGTACCCGACGCGCACGACCCCTCGGTCAGGCACGCCCCGATGATGGCGACGACGGACCTCGCGCTGCGTCAGGACCCGATCTACGAGCAGATCTCCCGGCGCTTCATGGAGAACCCCGACGAGCTCGCGGACGCGTTCGCCAAGGCGTGGTACAAGCTTCTGCACCGCGACATGGGGCCCGTCTCCCGCTATCTCGGTCCGTGGGTCCCCGAGCCGCAGCTGTGGCAGGACCCCGTCCCGGCCGTGGATCACGACCTGGTCGATGACGACGACATCGCCGCGCCTCAAGGAGAAGCTCCTCGGATCGGGACTGTCCATCGCCCAGCTGGTCTCGACAGCGTGGGCGTCGGCTGCCAGCTTCCGTGACACCGACAAGCGCGGTGGGGCCAACGGTGCGCGGATCCGCCTTGCGCCGCAGCGGGACTGGGAGGTCAACGACCCGGCCGAGCTGAGCAAGGTGTTGCAGACCCTCGAGCAGATCCAGCAGGACTTCAACGGCTCCCAGTCCGGCGGGACCAAGGTCTCGCTCGCGGACCTGATCGTCCTGGGAGGCTGTGCGGCGGTCGAGCAGGCGGCGAGGAACGCCGGCCACGACATCACGGTCCCGTTCCGGCCGGGGCGCACGGACGCCTCCCAGGAGCAGACCGACGTGGAGTCGTTCGCCGTGCTCGAACCCAGGGCAGACGGGTTCCGCAACTACCTGCGAGCCGGAGAGAAGCTGCCGCCGGAGACCTTGCTGCTCGACCGGGCCAACCTGCTGTCTTTGACCGCTCCCGAGATGACGGTCCTGGTCGGCGGGATGCGGGCCCTCGACGCGAACTTCGGGCGAACCCGACACGGGGTCCTCACCGACCGGCCGGAGACGTTGACAGCCGACTTCTTCGTGAACCTGCTCGACATGGGCGTGGAGTGGAAGGCGTCCACGACGGCTGAGTCGGTGTACGACGGGCAGGCGCTCCGCCACGGGCGAGGTCACCTGGACCGCCACGGCCGTCGACCTCGTCTTCGGCTCCAACTCACAGCTCCGGGCGATCGCGGAGGTCTACGCCGACCGACGACTCGAAGGAGAAGTTCGTCCGCGACTTCGTGCAGGCGTGGGACAAGGTCATGAACCTCGATCGGTTCGACCTGCACTGATCCCGACGTCAAGAGTGACGAGGGCCCGGACCTGATGGTCCGGGCCCTCCTCTTCGGCGACGTCCCGAAGCGTGGTCGCATGTCTCGTTGCTCCGTGATGCGCCGCCGAACGCATATCATCGGCGACAGCCGTCCGTGGAGGCACTCATGCAGGTTGTCGCCGATCTCTGGCAGGCGATCCCGGAGCCGCTCAAGGACCCGGTCGCTCTCGCCGCGCCGTTCTTCGTGCTCCTCATCGCCATCGAGGCACTGGCGGCCTACCTGCTCGAGGACGAGCGGTCGGAAGCCGACCGTCGTGGGCCGGATGGCCGTGCGATGCCGCTGCCCGGGCGGCTACGACCGCCGCGACGCACTGGCCAGCATCGGCGCGGGCGCGGTGTCGATGGTGACGATGTCGCTCTGGAAGGCCCTGGGGCTGCTGGGCTACGCCGTGCTCTTCGCCTACGTCGCGCCCTGGCAGCTGCCCGCTGACCGCTGGTGGACCTGGGCCGTCGCGATCCTCGGGGTGGACTTCTTCTTCTACTGGGCGCACCGCACCGCCCATCGTGTGCGCGTGGTCTGGGCGACCCACCAGGCGCACCACTCCAGCGAGTACTTCAACTTCGCCACTGCCCTGCGGCAGAAGTGGAACAACTCCCACGAGCTGGTGATCTGGGCGCCGCTGCCGCTGCTCGGGGTGCCGCCGGCGCTGGTGTTCCTCGGGTTCTCGGTCAGCCTCGTCTACCAGTTCTTCGTGCACACCGAGCGGATCGGCAAGCTGTGGCGCCCGATCGAGCTGGTCTTCAACACCCCCTCGCACCACCGGGTGCACCACGGCAGCGACCCCGAGTACCTCGATCGCAACTACGGCGGGATCCTCATCGTCTGGGACCGGGTGTTCGGCTCGTTCCAGGAGGAGCTCCACCGGCCGACGTACGGGCTCACGAAGCCGGTCGGCACCTACAACCTGATCCGCCTCCAGACCCACGAGTACGCCGCTATCGCGCGCGACGTGCGCGACGCCCCGACGTGGAAGGAGAAGCTCGGCTACGTCTTCGGTCCGCCCGGGTGGCGGCCGTCGACCGCGGAGCTCGCCGCGGCCGAGGGGCAGCTCGCCCGGACTGAGCCGTGACCCGGCTCCCGGCCCGTCAGGCCGTGCGCGCCTGCCGCTCGAGGTGGGCCTGCGCGGCGCGGCGGACCTTGGGACCGCCTGTCGTCATCTTGTAGAGCATCGCCAGCTGCTGGGGTGCGTTCTTCGGGCTGGTGGTGGCCAGCCAGCCGTTGGGAAGCGACAGCCGGACAACCTTGTGCCAGGCGGAGTACACCTGAGCCGGCAGCGACGCCTCGTGGTAGTTGAGGTCGTACTTCTCGAAGAGCGCCTTCACGCGCGGTGCCACCTCGGCGTACCGGTTGCTGGGCAGGTCCGGGAACAGGTGGTGCTCGATCTGGTGCGAGAGGTTGCCGGTCATCAGGTGCATGAGCTTGCTGCCCGAGATGTTGGCCGAGCCGAGCATCTGGCGGACGTACCACTGGCCACGGGTCTCGTTGTCGGGGATGGACTTCCGCTCGAAGGTCTCGACGCCTTCGGGGAAGTGGCCGCACATGATCACCGAGTGGCTCCACAGGTTGCGGACCAGGTTGGCGGTGAAGTTCGCGGCCAGCGTCGGGAGGAACGACCCCGTCGGCAGGGCCAGTGCGGGGTGGACGACGTAGTCCTTGGTGGCCTGCTTGCGGATCTTGCGCAGCGTGTTCTTGGCGTTCTTCTTGAACGTCTCGCTGCGCTTCTCCTTCGGCACGGCGAGGTTCTTGCCGAGCTCCAGGTCGTAGGCGGCGATTCCGTACTCGAAGAAGCAGGCGTTGATGAAGTTCCACAACGGCTGCCCCAGGTACATCGGGTGCCAGCGCTGGTCCTCGTCGACGCGCATGATGCCGTAGCCGAGGTCGTTGTCCTTGCCGACGATGTTGGTGTACGTGTGGTGGATCTCGTTGTGTGAGTGCTTCCAGCCCTCGGCGGTCGAGGCGTTGTCCCACTCCCAGGTCGTCGAGTGGATCTTCGGGTCGCGCATCCAGTCCCACTGGCCGTGCATGATGTTGTGCCCGATCTCCATGTTCTCGAGGATCTTGGCGACGCTCAGGCCCGCGGTGCCCAGGACCCACGCCGGCGGGAACGCAGAGGCGAGCAGCACCGCGCGGCTGCCGAGCTCGAGCTTGCGCTGGACGCCGACGACCTTGCGGATGTACGCCGCGTCGCGCGCGCCGCGGTCGTCGAGGACGTCCTGGCGGATGGCGTCGAGCTCTGTCCCGATCTGCTCGATGTCGGCCTCGGTGAGGTGGGCGATCGGGTTCTCAGGCTTCTTGGTGATGGTGGTCATCGAGGTGGCCTTTCGTCGTCGGTCAGTGGTCGATCGAGCAGGCACCGGCGGCGGCGCTGATGCAGGTCTGGACAGGGACCCCGTCGGGGTTGGTCTCGCCGGGCACGGCGATGGTGAGCTGCCCGTTGCGCAGGTCGCGCACGGCTCCCTCGGTCATCGGGAGGACGCAGCCGAAGCAGATGCCCATGCGGCAGCCGCTCGGCATGAGGACGCCGGCGTCCTCGGCGGCATCGAGAATCGGAGTGCCGCCGTCGGCCTCGACGGTGACGCCGGAGGCGAAGGTGACGGAGCCGCCCTCGCCCGGCACCACCGTGGTGGGCCGGAACCGCTCGACGTGCAGCGGCAGCCCACGCTCGGCGTGGTGCGCCTCGATGGCGTCGAGGAGTCCGACCGGCCCGCAGGCGTACGTCGTCCGCTCGGCCAGGTCCGGAACGATCGTGTCGAGGTCGGCCACGTCGAGCATGCCGTCGACGTCCGTGTGCAGCTCCACCAGGCGCAGCCGGCCCTCCGCGGCGTACCCACGTAGCTCGTCGCCGAAGATGACCTCTGCCCGAGCCAGGGCGGAGTGCAGCAGCACGATCTGGCCATCTGCGCCGGCGGCGGGCTCGGCACGCGAGAACAGGTTGCGCAGCATGCCGATCACCGGCGTGATGCCGGAACCGGCAGTGACCAGGAGGAGCTTGGCGGGCAGCGGGTCGGGGAGAACGAAGTCGCCCTGGGCCTGGTCGAGCTGGACCATCTGTCCAGGGCGGGCGCGGTGCACGAGGTAGCCGGAGACGACCCCGTCGGGGATCGCCTTGACGGTGATGCTGATGCACTCGTCGGGGCGGGGGCCGTGCGTCAGCGAGTACGTGCGCCACAGGCGGACGCCGTCGACATCCACACCGACGCGGACGTACTGGCCGGGGACGTGGCCGGCCCAGTCCCGGCCGGGCTTGATGACGAGGGTGGCGGAGGTGGTGGTCTCGGGGCGGACCTCCACGATCCGGCCCCGCAGCGGTGCGCCGGAGCGGAGGGGGTGGAAGACGTCGAGCACGTCGCCGAGATCCAGCGGGGTGACTGCTGCCTCGGCCACGCGGACCAGGCTGTCGCGCAGGCGGCGGCGGGGGCCGGTCTCGGCGGAACGAATCAGGGCAAGCGGGCTCATGGACTTCATCATCCTGTGCATCAGGGCGTAAAGTCCTGCCCGCAGGACGTGAAAATCCGCGTCGTACCTTGTTCGCAGGAGACAGTCATGCCGCGTCGGAAGAGCCCCGCGCTCGTCGGTCAGAACGTCCTCCTGCCCGCGCAGGCGGTGACCGAGATGCGCTCGCAGCTGCCCGAGGTCGCCGACCACGTCGTGGCCGCGGTCATCGGCGAGGTCCCCAGCTACACCGACGCGTTCAGCGGCTCCATGGGCGAGACCATCCGCAACGCGGTGCAGCTCGCTCTCGGCGGGTTCCTGTCGCTGGTCGACGGTCGCGGTGCCGGGCCACGCACGCCGAGGGCGCCGGCGGTCGAGGGCGCCTACCAGCTCGGCCGTGGCGAGGCTCGCAGCGGGCGTACGACGGAGGCGCTCCTCGCGGCGTACCGGATCGGTGCCCGTGTCTCCTGGCGCGAGATGTCGCTGACCGCCGTACGCAACGGGGTGGACGCCGAGGCGCTCGTCCCGTTCGCGGAGCTGGTGTTCGCCTACATCGACGAGCTGTCCGCTGCCAGCGTGGCCGGCCACACCGACGAGCTGACCACCACCGGGCGGGTGCGCCAGCGTCTGCTCGAACGCGTCGCTCACGCCCTGCTCGACGGCGCGTCCGAGCAGGACGTGCTCCGAGCGGCCGAGCGAGCCGGCTGGGAGGCGCCCACGACGCTGACCGCCGTCCTGGTGTCCGAGTCGCAGGTCCGTCCGGTGCTCGCCGAAGTCTCCGCGCACACGCTGCACCTGCCGGACCCGCCCGGCCTCGACGACGGCGCGCTGCTGCTCGTGCCCGACGTCGATGGCAAGCGCCGCACCGCGCTGCTGCGCACACTCGCCGGCCGCGGCGCCGTGGCCGGTCCCGCCCGCCCCTGGCTCGAGGCCCGCGCCTCCTACGACCGCGCCCTGCGGGCGCGGTCGGCCGGGCTGGGCACGGACACCGAGGCCCACCTGCCCCGGCTGGTGCTGACCGCGGATCCCGAGGCGTTGGCGGACCTGCGCGCGCTGGCGCTGGCCCCGCTGGACGGGCTCCGTCCGGGGACGGCGGAGAAGCTCGCCGAGACCCTGCGGGCCTGGCTCCTGCACCAGGGTCGGCGCGAGGAGGTGGCCCGCGCGCTGTTCGTGCACCCGCAGACCGTGCGTTACCGCATGGGCCAGCTCCGCGAGCTGTACGGCGAGCGGCTCGACGACCCGGAGAGCGTGCTTGCGCTGGTCATCGCCCTGGGCGCGGACGGACCTGCGGCTGCGGGAGGACTAGCGTGAATGGAGCCGACGACGAAAGGACATCTCTCATGAGCGTCGATCGAGGACTGCTGGCCCTGCTCGAGGCGAAGCCCGGGAAGGGTGATGAGCTCGCTGACTTCCTCCGCCAGGGGCGTGAGCTCGCGGTGGCCGAGTCCGGGACCGTGACCTGGTACGCCTTCAAGGTCAGCGACACGACGTACGGGATCTTCGACACCTTCGAGGGTGAGGAGGGCCGACAGGCGCACCTGAACGGTCAGATCCCGGCCGCCCTCGCACAGGTCGGGCCCGATCTGCTCGCCACTGATCCGGACATCCGCACCATCGACGTGCTCGCGGTGAAGTGACCTTCCCCGAGCTCAACGCGGTCCGCGCTTGACCTACCCGTCCTCGGCGGTCACGTACCGCTGGACCGTCGGTCCCAGCCACGCGGTGATCTCCGCACGCGTGAGAGCGACGACGGGTGGCAGCCGAAGGAGGTACCGGCAGGTCGCCAGCCCGATCATCTGGGTCGCGACGAGTCCCGCCCGCCGAGGGTGCGTCCGACGGGTCCGGGCAGAGCTCGACGACCAGGGGGGTCACCTGCTCGGCGAACACCTGCTTGCATCCGCGCCGCCGCCGCCTCCTGGCTCGCCGCGGCACGGAGAAGCGCCATCAGGATGTCGTCTCCCTCCCACCGGTCGAAGAAGTGCCCGACCAGGACCGCGCCGACGTCTCGGCGTCGGATGCCACTGAGGTCGGGGAGTCTGAGGTCGAACTCGGCAGCGGCCGCGAACAGCCGCTCCTTGCTGCCGAAGTACCTCATCACCATGGCGGGGTCGATGTCGGCCGCATTCGCGATCGCGCGGATGGTGGCGCGCTCGTAGCCCTCCGCCGCGAACCGCTCACGGGCGGCGGTGAGGATCGCCGACTTGGTCGCGTCCGACCGCCGCACCGGCTGTCGAGCTCATGTCAACGACTGTAGGCCAACAGGTGTTGACCACCAATGGATGACCGACCTACCGTGGTGGACGTGGCCCAGGTCAACAGCTGTTGACAAGGAGACGTCGATGAACACACGCCAGACCGATGTCCTGGTTGTCGGTGCGGGGCCGACGGGCCTGTTGCTGGCGGGTGACCTGGCGGCGGCAGGTGTCGACGTCATGGTGCTCGAGCGACGGGTCGAGGAGTCGAACATCACCCGCGCCTTCGGCGTCCATGCGCGCACGCTGGAGCAGCTCGACGCCAGAGGTCTGGCCGACGACCTGGTGGCCACCGGCGCCCACGTCCAGCAGCTGCGAGTGTTCGGCCGCATCTCCCTGGACCTGGGGCGGCTGCCGTCCAGGTTCAACTACCTCCTGGTCACGCCGCAGTACGAGACGGAGAGAGTCCTGCTCCGACGCGTCGACGAGCTCGGCGTGGAGGTCCTCCGGGGAACGGAGTTCGTCGGGCTTCGGCAGGACGACGCGGGGGTCGACGTACGAGCGCGCAGCCGCGACGGCCAAGAGCTGAGCGTGAGGGCGACGTACGTCGTCGGCGCGGACGGTGTGGGCAGCCGGGTCCGGAGGTCGCTCGGTCTGCCCTTCCCGGGGAAGTCGGTCCTGAGGTCGATCATGCTTGCCGACGTCCGGCTCAGCCGGCCACCGGCCGACGTGCTCTCGTTGAACGCGGTCAGCGACGGGTTCGCCTTCGTGGTTCCCTTCGGGGACGGCTGGTACCGCGTCATCGCGTGGGACCGACGCAACCAGGTCGACGACCAGGCCCCGGTCGAGCTCGACGAGATCCGCGAGGTCACCCGCAAGGCGCTGGGCACGGACTTCGGCATGTACGACGCACGCTGGATGTCGCGCTTCCACAGCGACGAACGCCAGGTGCCGGAGTACCGGGTCGGGCGCGTGTTCCTGGCCGGGGACGCCGCCCACGTGCACTCGCCCGCAGGCGGACAGGGAATGAACACCGGGATGCAGGACGCGGCGAACCTCGGCTGGAAGCTGGCTGCAGCTGTGCAGGGCTGGGCGCCGCCGGGCCTGCTCGACAGCTACCACGCTGAACGCGCTCCCGTCGGAGCCGAGGTCCTCCGGAGCAGCGGCGCGCTCATCCGGCTCGCGATGGTCGAGTCCTCGCTCGGTCGAACGCTCCGTAACGGCCTCGGCGCCGCCGCGGTGCGCATCCCGCCCGTGGTGGAGCGAGCCACGGGCACCGTCAGTGGGCTCGCGTTCCGTTATGCGGCGCCCCGCGGAGCCCACAGGCTGGCCGGGCGGCGAGCACCGGACGTGGCCCTCGCCGGAGGGGGCCGCCTCTACGAGGCCCTGCGCGGCGGGCGGTTCGTGCTCGTGACACCAGCAGCCCTGCCCGCCGACGACTGGTCCGACCGGATCGCCGTGGTTCGCCCCGCCGACGAGAGGGCGCAGCTCGATGCTCGTGAGGCCGGACGGCTATGTCGCCTGGGCGAGCGACGATCCCGACCCGCTCGCCTCAGCCGGGCACCACGTCGAGGGCTGGGCCCCTCGCTCCTTCCTACGCGCCCAGACCTCGCCGACCCGCTAGCGGCCGGGGCCTCTCGGCCGGCCGTGTCCTGGATGGCACGATGGCGCTGTGCCCGAGAACGTTGCACTCGTCGACCGGGAGGGCCGTGTCATCGGCCAGGCGGAGCGCTCCGTCGTACGCCGGGACAACCTGCGGCACGCGGCCACGGCGGTGGTGGTGCGCAATGCCGACCGCGAGATCTTCGTGCATCGCCGCTCCCCGGACAAGGACTGGGCCCCGGGTTTCCACGATGCGGCGGCAGGTGGGGTGATGAGGTATGGCGAGGACCCCGCCGCGTCTGCAGCTCGCGAGCTCGAGGAGGAGCTCGGCATCACCGGGACGAGGCTCCGGCCCCTCGGCACGTCGTGGTACGAGGACGGCCTGACCCGATGCATGGAGCACTGTTTCGAGACCACGTGGGACGGGGCGGTCACGTTCGCCGACGCCGAGGTGGTGTGGGGACAGTGGATGAGCCTGGCGCGTCTCGACGACCTGCTGGCCGACCCGGCCTGGCTGTTCGTGCCGGACACCCGCTCGCTGCTCACCCGCCTGGCGGTCGGGGAGGTCGGCGACTACGCGGCCCTGGCTCGGCTGCGCGAC
This sequence comes from uncultured Actinomycetota bacterium, assembly GCA_963700365.1. Taxonomy (GTDB): domain Bacteria; phylum Actinomycetota; class Actinomycetes; order Propionibacteriales; family Nocardioidaceae; genus Nocardioides_C. Next base: position 46,288 of record CAVOXG010000004.1, read on the forward strand.
GGCTGAGGCGCCCACGACGGGGCCGCGCGGGGTCAGCCGGCGTCTTCAGCCGCCCAGCGTTTCGCCGACTCGAGATCGGAGAGTGGAAAGGCGCGCGCCTGTCCGGGCCACAGGACGCTGAAGATCTTGACGGCGGGGCCGGCCCACCGGGCATCGGTCACGATCGCCATCCGCTCGAACGCTGCCGGGTTGCTCACGCCGAGCTTCAGGTCCTCCCAGACTGCTTCGCGCTCGTACTCGTCGAACTCGGGACCGAGGACATAGACCACGCGGACCTTCCCGTGCTCGGCGACCGCCTGCTTGACGGCGGGCACGATGACGTTCTCGTAGTCCTCTTTCTCCACGTCATCGACGGCCTCGAGGCCGAGGACGCCAGCCGGCATGTCACCAAGGAGTCGGATCATGTTCAGCAGTCTTCGTCAGGCGTGGTCCGAGCAGTCAATAGCGACCGCGAGGCCGCCGGGGGACGCGTCGTACCCTGCAGCCCCCCGCTGCTGTGAAGCCGATGCTCAATGGCATGCTGTCACGCCGCTGGGACGTGGCCGGCACGAACCGTTGGGGAGGGGTCGATGAGCGACGTGGCCGGTGAGCTGGCCCGCGTGCGCAGCGCGTTCGAGCAGCCGACGCTGACCTTGTTGCACCAGCGACAGGCCCCGGTGGTGATCGCGGTGTTCAGGTCTGCTTTCGACCGTGACAACAGGCCGATCCCCACGGCCCGCCTGCACGCCCAGGTCGAGGACCACCTCGCCGAGCTGCGTCTGGCCGGGGAGACGGAGCTCCCCGTCGGAAGCGGGAGGGACATCTGCCAGCGGTGGATGCGAGGGCAGTGGCTGGTCCGTGCGCTGGACGCCTCCGGGCAGGAGGTCTACACGCTGACCTCGCACGCCCAGCAGGCCCTGGAGCTGGTGAAGACCCTGTCGCGTGACCGCGCCACGCTGAGCGAGCACCGGATCGCCACCCTGCTCAACACCGTCCGCCGCTTCAACAGCGAGGCGAACCCGGACCGCGGTGCACGGGTGAGCATCCTCAACGCGGAGATCGCCCGGCTGAGCGCCGAGCGGGACCGGCTCGTCGACGGCGAGGAGATGGACCCGCCGTCGGCGGGCTACATGGCGGAGGGGTTCACCGAGCTCCAGCACCTGATCTCAGCGCTGCCGAGTGACTTCGCGCGCGTCGAGGAGCGCTTCGCCGAGATCCGGGCCGAGATCCTGACGTCGTTCCGGTCCGAGGACCGTCCCGCCGGGGAGGTCATCGACGACTACCTGGCGCGGGCGGACTCGCTGATGACCGCGACCGTCGAGGGCCGTGCCTTCGAGGGGGCGTTCGCGCTGCTCCGCGACGACGCGATGGTCACGCAGCTGCGCGAGGACCTGTCCGCGCTCCTGGAGCACCCGCTCGCCGGCGGCATCCTCGCCGACGGCGACCGGCGGGAGCTCCGCGGCACGGTGCGGCTGATCCGCGAAGGCCTGGACCGGGTCCTCTCGCAGCGGTCCCGGGTCACCTCGACCCTCAAGGAGTACATCGTCGCCCATGACGGCACGCGCGACCGGCAGCTCGAGCAGACCCTGCGCCAGATCGAGGCTGAGCTCATGACCTGGCTGGCCGGCTCTGGGCCGCGGGCGACGCTCGACCTGCCGCTGCTTCCGGCCCGGGTCGACGTGGAGCACTTCCGCGAGCGGTTCTACGACCCCGCCGACGAGATCGCCCCGACCAGGCTGGCGGACCCTGCCGACACCGATGCCGCCCCGCCGTCGTACGCCGCACTGATGGCCCAGGGCGGGCCGTCGATCACCAGGCTGCGCGAACGGCTCGACGAGGCCCTGCGCTCGCTGGACCCTGCGGCGTCCCTCGGCGAGGTCTTCGACTCGCTCGACCCGTCGCTGCGTCGTCCCGTCGAGATCCTCGGCCTCCTCCACCTGGCCGGTGACCGGGGCCTGGCGGCCGAGACGGCGTTCGAGGAGTACCGCGCGGTGCGTGCCGACGGCTCCGAGCGCACCTTCGCGGTGCCTCTCGTGCCCCTGCCCGACCCAGACCTTCCTGCGACGCCGGAGGAGCCCCGATGACCACGATGTCCGACGAGCACGACGAGGAGCTCGCCTCGCTCGACGTCGACGACCCCGAACGCGAGGCCACGTCGGTCTCGCTGTTCGAGGGTGACGAGGGCGGGCTGGAGTACGCCGAGCGACGTGCACTCGTCGCCTTGCTCAAGCAGCGCTTCATCAGCGCCCGCACCCATCCGAAGGACTGGCACGCACTCACCGAGAACGTGCGGGTCGTCCGGTCGCGGCTCAACGACCTCTTCCTGGAGCTGCAGATCGACCCCGTCCGTGAGGTCGCCTGGAAGCGTCAGGCCGTCTCGGAGACCGGCCAGAAGTTCCCGACCCTCCTGTACGACGCCGCGTGGAGCCGCGAGGAGACGGTGGTGCTCGTCCATCTCCGCGACCGGTTCCGGGCAGCCACCGCAGCCGGCGAGGAGCGGGTGTACGTCGATCGCGAGGACGTCGTCGAGTACGTCGCCGGCTTCCGGCCCGCCCACGCCACCGACGTGGCGGGTGACGAGAAGCGGGCCCGCAACGCCGTGGCCAGCGTCAACAAGGCCGGCCTGCTGATCGGCACGCCGACCGACCACCGGCTCGAGATCAGCGAGGCGATCGAGTCCCTTCTCCCGCTCGAGCGGCTCCAGGAGCTGCTGGAGAGCCTGCAACGGACCAACGACCCGGCGAGCGCGCCGGACGACGCCCTCTTCGACGACGAGCCCGAGCACCAGGACGAGGAGCAGTGAGCATGCCGGAGGCCGACGACGCCCTCGCGGACGCCGTGGAGAACATGCTCGACGACGAGACCGAGGAGCAGGCGGAGCCGGGCGAGGGGCTGTTCGAGCGAGCGGTCGTCGCGACCCCCTCCGACGACACCCTGCAGTGGCGGGCCGAGCTGCTGCAGCTGGTGAACTGGGGAGGCTTCTCCGGACGGGTCCAGGTCGACCTGCGCGGTGACGCGACGATGATCTCGGGTGCGTCGGGGGTCGGGAAGAGCACCGTGCTGGACGCCTACACCGCACTGATGATGCCGTCGGACGCGAAGTTCAACGGTGCCTCGAACGACGCCGTCGCCGGTCGCGCCCGGGGCGTCGGGCAGCGCAACCTGCTCTCCTACCTGCGCGGCGCGGTCGACGTCGTCGACGACCCGCGGACCGGCCGTCCCGTCGAGCAGCTGCTCCGCGGCCGGAGCAGCGACACCTGGGGCGCGGTGTCGATGACGTTCGTGAACGACCAGGAGCGTCGGTTCACGGTGCTACGGACCTACTACGTCCCGCGGCGGGCCACGCGTTCCGGCGAGGTCCAGATGCAGCTGGCGACGCTCGACGCGGCGGTCGACCTGGCCGGCCTCGAGGCCGCCGTCCCCGACCGCTTCCATGCCAACACGCTCAAGAAGCTCTACCCCGGCGTCCGGGTCCACCGGACCTACGCCGAGTTCGCGGCGACGCTCTACGCCCGCCTGGGGATCGGGGCCAACGGCGACGGGGCGAAGGCGTTGCGGCTGCTGGCCCGGATCCAGGCGGGCAACCAGGTGCGCAGCGTCGACGAGCTCTACAAGGACATGGTGCTCGAGCGGCCGACCACCTTCGCGGCGGCGGACCGCGCCATCGAGCACTTCGACGACCTCGAGTCGGCCTACACGGCCATGCGGACCGAGGAGCAGAAGCAGGAGGTCCTGGCGCCGATCACCGAGCTCCACCAGCGGAAGGTGACCGCGCTCGCGCGGACCGAGGAGCTCGACGCGTTCGGCGTCACGGCGAAGGGGGACACCCCGGTCCGGCTCTGGCTGCTGCGCACCCACGCCAGGCTGCTGGGTACGGCGGTCGAGGCGAACCGCCAGGGGCGGGCGCAGGTGGCCGACGAGCTCCAGGCGAGCAGCCGCGCCGAGACCGCCCTCGTCACGGACCTGGAGGCGGCCAAGGAGGAGCACCGAGCGGCCGGGGGTGCGAGCCTGGAACGGCTCGGCGTCGACATCGAGCGGGAGCGGGTGCTGCGCGAGGAGCGAGCCGGCCGGCGCAGCCAGCTCCTGGAGCGGATGGTGCCGCTCGGAGACATCGAGGCGCTGGGTGGACCCGGCGACGCCGAGCAGGCACTCGAGTCGCGGGAGGCCTTCGCCGGCCTCGTGGCCAGGGCCGAGCGCTGGCTGGGGGAGCACCCGACGGAGCAGGCGGGGCTGGTCGCCGAGCGCGACGAGATCATGGGCGCGCGGTACCCGCTGCTGGCGCGCCGCAAGGAGCTCGAGGTCGAGCGTTCCTCGCTCGAGGGGCGAGCCGGGCGGGTCCCCGAGCGGCTGCACGCGCTGCGCAGCGAGGTGGCGGAGGCGAGCGGGCTGTCGCTGGTCGAGCTGCCCTTCGTCGCCGAGCTCGTCGACGTGGCGCCCGAGGAGGCCCGTTGGCGGCCGGCGATCGAGACGGTGCTGGCGGGCTCCGCACGGCTCATGCTCGTGCCGCTCGACAAGCTGGAGCAGTTCGCCACGGCGATCGACTCGCTCCGGCTGCGCGGCCGGCTGACCTTCGAGGGAGCAGAGCTCGACCTCGAGGGCGTGGGTGCGTCCGACCGTGACCATGTCGCGGGCAAGCTGCTGTTCCAGGACTCGCCGTTCCGCGGCTGGGTCCAGCGGCACGTCGCCGAGCCGTCGCGCAACGCGCTGTGCGTGGAGTCCGCGGCCGAGCTCGAGGGCGGCGGCTACCGCGTGACCCTGGCCGGCCAGACCCGCTCGGGGCGACGCGGGTCGCACGGCCGGGGCGAGCAGCGCAACATCATCGGGTTCAGCAACGCCGACTCGCTCGCCGAGATCGACGAGGAGCTCGCCTCCGTCGAGGAGTCGCTGGGCAAGCTCGACGAGCGGCTCGACCAGGTGGAGAACGCGAGCAGGTTGCTCGACCAGCGCCGAGCCGCCTACGACGCGGTCCGCAGCCACGGGTTCGACGACCTCGACGTCGATGTCCTGTGACGCCCGGATCGCCGAGCTCGAGCGCCGCCGGGACGAGATCCTGCACGCGGACGACCGGCTCAACACGCTCGAGCAGCAGATCGCCGGGCTGGAGCGCCAGCTGGAGTCGGCCCGGCAGCAGCGGTACCGGCTCGTCGAGCAGAAGGCGCGTCTCGACACGGAGCACGGAGAGCTGGTCGAGTCCGAGGACCAGGTCAACGACGAGCTCGAGCGGAGCCAGCGGTCCGCGGTCGAGCTCGCCGAGGACCAGGCTCGGCGGCTCGACGAGGAGTTCGCGGCCGCGGCCGAGCCCGATGATCCCGAGGACCTGGCCCGGTTCCACGACAACGCGGCGCGGCTCCAGCTACGCCTGAACAACGCGGTCTCCGCCGCCGAGTCGGAGGTCGAGCAGGTCGACCGGGAGCTCGCCGGGATCTTCCGGGCCTACCAGCTCCAGTGGGAGGACCCCAACCTCGGGACGACCGCCGAGTCCTACGCCGACTTCGCGCAGATCCTGGCGGACATCGAGGCGACCGGGCTGGCGCAGCGACGTACTGAGTGGCGGCGTCGGCTGACGGAGTGGAGCGGCCAGGACCTGGTGCCGCTCGCCGGTGCGATGTCGGCGTCCGTGGAGGACATCGAGGACCGGCTCGAGCCGATCAACGCGATCCTGCGACGGCTGGAGTTCGGGTCGGAGAAGGACCGCCTGCGCATCAGGCTGCGGCGGCTCGCTCCGGCTCACGTCCAGGTCTTCCTCCGCGACCTTCGAGAGCTGTCCCGGGGCACGAGCGGTGAGCTCAGCGAGGAGCAGATGGAGGCGCGGTTCGCGCAGCTGCGACGCTTCATGACCCAGCTGCGCCGCCCGGAGCAGGGGTTCAACGCCGACGCCGGCTCCGACCGCGACCGGTTGCTCGACGTACGCCGTCACGTCGAGATCAGCGCCGAGCGCTACGACCGGCTCACCGGCGAGCTGAAGGCGACCTACCGGACGTTGGGGGAGAAGAGCGGCGGGGAGAGCCAGGAGCTCGTCGCGTTCATCGTCGGCTCGGCACTCCGCTTCCGGCTCGGCGACGAGATGCGGTCGCGTCCACGGTTCGCACCGGTCTTCCTCGACGAGGGGTTCGTCAAGGCGGACTCCGAGTTCGCGGGGCGCGCGGTGCGGGCGTGGAAGGGACTCGGCTTCCAGCTGGTGCTCGGTGTGCCGCTGGACAAGGTGACCGGGCTCGAGCCGCACATGGACGAGCTCCTGGTGATCACCAAGAACACCGAGACCAACCTCGCCTCGATCTACCGGCTCACCGACGTCGACCGTACAAGCGCCGAAGGGCCCGCGTTCGGCTAGGCGGGGACCGGCCGTGCCCGGTCGGTGGCGAGCTTGATGGCGAGGAGCCCGAGGACCGATCCCATGAGGTAACGCTGCACCCGGAGCCACCCGGGCCGGGTGGTCAGGAAAGCGGCGATCGAGCCGGCCGCGAGGACGATCATCGCGTTGACGAACAGGGCAATCGTGATCTGGATCCCGCCGAGGGTGAGGCTCTGCAGCCACACACGGCCGGCGTCGACGTTGACGAACTGCGGGATCAGCGCGAGGTACATGATCGCGATCTTGGGGTTGAGCAGGTTTGTCATGAGCCCCATCGTGAACAGGCGTCTGTGCGAGTCGGTGGGGACGTCGCCGACATCGAACGCGGAAGTGCCGCCGGGGCGGAGTGCCTGCCAGGCGAGCCAGGCCAGGTAGGCGGCGCCGACGAGCTTCACGGTGGTGTAGAGAGCGGGCACGGCGACGAAGACCGCTGAGATGCCCAGCGTCGCGGCCACGAGGTAGCAGAGGAACCCGACCGCGACCCCGCTCAGGGAGACCAGGCCGGCAACCCGCCCCTGGGTGATGCTGCGCGAGACGAGGTAGAGCATGTTCGGTCCCGGGGTCAGGACCATGCCCAGGGCAATGGCGGCGACGCCGAGCAACGATGACCAGGTGACCACCGCTCGATCCTCGCAACTGCCCGGCGGCGAGGCGAGTTCTTTTGTCCGCTGAGCGACGTGGTCCCCGCGCCGGGCGAGTGGCGCGCTACTATGGGATCAACACCGGCCCACGGCCATGACGCTCGTCGAGCGACGACCTTCGCCGTACGGTCGGTGATCCGGCCACCGACTGGTGGTCGTAGGTTCCCACTGTGGACGGGCCGTCGGGGTCCGCCGCTTCGATCTCTCTGAGATCGGTGGGGCCGAGTCGTGTCTCGGAGTAGCCACTCAGGCCACTCCGCTCGACGTCCCATCGCCCCCGGCCGTGGGACTGCGTGCGGTACGTCATCCGCCGTGGTCAGCGTGCCGGGTACTCCAGAGGAGGAGTCTGTGGCTCGAGGAGGCCAGCGCCAGACGGGCGCTCGCCGTACCGCTCCGCGGAACCAGCGACGTGTTCGCGACCGCGACAACGACGGCATCATCCCGGTGCTCGCCCGCGCCGTGCGCGAGGTCGAGACCGCCGTGCAGCGGGGAGCCGTCATGGCTTCGGTCCGCACCAAGTTCCAGGTCGTCGCACTGCTGGTGCGCGAGGAGCGGGCGCGGGTCAAGAAGGACGAGTCGAGCAGCGAGACGCAGCGCGCCGAGCAGCAGAAACGACTCGAGGGGATCGCGACGATCCTCGCGAAGACCGCCGCCAGCGACCCCTCGCTCTTCGACCTGCTCGCCGAGGACGCCGTCGTCTCCGACGCGGCGAAGCTGCTGAAGCGCGACATGCTCGAGGCCGCGGGCATCGAGCCGGCCCCCGAGGAGGTATCGCGGACGAAGCCCGCAGCCACCTCCGCCGCGACGACCCGTCGGGTCGTGCCGCAGTCGATCGTCTCGCGCCAGCTCGCCAACCCCTTCCTCGCGCCCGACTTCGAGGCCGCCAGGCAGAACACCGCCCGCCCGCGCCGCCTGGCCGGCTGGGAGCTGCTCGAGCCGCTCTTCAGGTCCTTCGAGTACGCCGGCAGCGGCGCCTCGGCCTGCATGGCCCTCCCGGAGCCGTCCTCCCGGAAAGCGCCCGGTGACCTGGAGCTGATGCCGCACCAGGCGCAGGTCGTCGCGGCCGCCTCGGCGGGGCACCGGACCTTCCTGCTCGCCGACGAGCCCGGTCTCGGCAAGACGGCCCAGGCGCTCCTCGCCGCGCAGGCGGCGAACGCCTACCCGCTGCTCGTCGTCGTACCGAACGTGGTCAAGACCAACTGGGCGCACGAGGCCGGCCTCTGGACGCCCAACCGTCCGGCCACCGTGATCCACGGCAACGGAGACACGATCGACGGTTTCGCCGACATCGTCATCGTCAACTACGAGGTGCTCGACCGTCATGTCGGCTGGCTCGGCGACCTCGGCTTCCGCGGCATGGTCGTCGACGAGGCGCACTTCATCAAGAACAAGACCTCGCAGCGCTCGCAGCACGTGCTGGAGCTCTCCGAGCGCATCCGGACCCGCGTCGCGCGCCCCCTGCTGATGGCCCTCACCGGGACCCCGCTGATCAACGACATCGAGGACTTCAGGGCCATCTGGCAGTTCCTCGGCTGGATCGACGACAAGAAGCCGCTCGGCGAGCTGATGGAGTCGCTCGAGGAGACCGGCCGCACGCCCGCCGACCCCGGGTTCTACCCCGCCGCTCGCAGCTGCGTCGTCGACCTCGGCATCGTCCGTCGCCGCAAGGTCGACGTGGCCGCCGACATTCCCGCCCGCCGCGTCGCCGACCTTCCCGTCGAGCTCGACGACGAGGTCGGCCGCTCGATCCGGGAGGCCGAGCGTGACCTCGCCCGCCGCATGGTGGCGCGGTACGAGAGCGCGCTGGCGAACCGCACGTCGGGGCGCGTCGTCGAGGGGATCGACCACGAGCTGGTGCGCAGGGTCGCCACCTGGGAGCGGGAGGGCACGTCCACGGCGAAGAGCGAGGAGAACGTGTTCAGCATGATGCGGCGCATCGGCCAGGCGAAGTCCGGCCTCGCCGCCGACTACGCGGCGCAGCTCGCCCGCAACGTCGGCAAGGTCGTCTTCTTCGCCAAGCACGTCGACGTGATGGACGCCGCCGAGGAGACCTTCGCCAAGCGCGGGATCCGCTACTCCTCGATCCGAGGGGACCAGACGCCCGCCGCGCGCCGGAAGAACATCGACGCGTTCGTCAACGACCCCGACGTCGCCGTCGCGGTGTGCTCCCTGACCGCCGCCGGGGTGGGTCTCAACCTGCAGGTCGCCTCCAACATGGTGCTGGCCGAGCTCTCCTGGACGGATGCGGAGCAGACGCAGGCCATCGACCGGATCCACCGCATCGGTCAGGAGGAGCCCGTCACCGCGTGGCGCATCATCGCGGCGCAGACCATCGACACGAAGATCGCGGAGCTGATCGACAGCAAGGCCGGGCTCGCCGCCAGGGCGCTGGACGGGTCGGACGAAGAGGTGTCGTCGTCGGCCGACGTCCAGCTCGAGGCGCTCGTCGCGTTGTTGACGGACGCGCTGGAGGCGTCGGCGTAGCGCTGCGGCCTTCTCCGGAGGTGCGGGCGATCAGACCGGTTGGACGGTGTACACGACCGTCTGCACGCGGATCATGCCGTCGGCGAAGATGAAGGTGTCGATCCCGTCCTCGACCTTCCGCTCCTTGCTGGTGGCCTTCCACTCCAGGTAGAGCACGTCGTCGGCGAACGTCTGCGAGAGCTCCCACTGCGCCTGGGGGACGTCGCTGAGGAGCTGGGTGAAGACCTGGCGGGCGCCGTCCCTGCCGCGGTACACCTGCTTCTGGACGATGAGGATGGCGTCGTCGGCGTAGTCGGCGAGGATCTCCTCGAGATCCTCCGCGCCGAGTGACTGGCCGTGGTGGGCGAAGACTTCCTCGGGGGTTCTCGACGCCATCAGCTCTTCCTTTCTCGCAGGGACGACCGCGGCCGACGTACCGGCTGTCTTCCGAGTCTGCTCCCGCCTCGCGCCCCTTGTCCGGCGTTCGGCAACCCTCGTCGGTGCCGGGGTCCACACTGAGAAGACACAGGTGTCTCAGGTTCAGGAGGCGTGATGAAGGCGGTTCGGCTGCACAAGTACGAGGCTCGCCCCGTGGTCGAGGAGGTGCCGGATCCGGAGGTGGTGAAGCCCTTCGACGTCGTGGTGCGGATCGGCGGAGCGGGGCTGTGCCGGACGGACCTGCACATCGTCGAGGGCCAGTGGGCCGCCAAGACCGAGGTCGGGCTGCCGTACACCTTGGGACACGAGAACGCCGGCTGGGTCCACGAAGTGGGTTCGGCCGTCGAGCACCTGCAGGTCGGCGACGCGGTGATCCTCCACCCGATCGTCACGTGCGGGTTCTGCCGCGCCTGTCGCGCGGGCGACGACGTCCACTGCGAGGTCGCAGTCCTTCCCGGGCATCGACACCGACGGTGGGATGGCGGAGCTCATCAAGACCTCCGCGCGCTCGGTCGTCAAGCTCGCCGAGGGCGTCGAGCCGGCGTCCGTCGCGGCGCTGGCCGATGCCGGCCTGACCGCGTACCACGCGGTGAAGAAGGCGGTGCCGCTGCTGTACCCGGGGAGCACGTGCGTCGTCATGGGCGCCGGGGGACTCGGGCACATCGGCATCCAGTGTCTGCGCGCGATGAGCGCCACCCGGATCGTGGTGCTGGACCGCAACGAGGACGCGCTCGGGCTCACCCGGGACTGGGGAGCGGACGAGGCCGTGCTGGTCGACGGCTCGCACGTGGACCGGGTGCTGGAGCTGACCGACGGCCGGGGAGCGGAGGTGGTGCTGGACTTCGTCGCAGAGGGCGGCGCCGAGCGCGAGGCCTGGGCGATGACCGGGCGCGCCGGCAGCGACTTCGTGATCGGCTACGGCGGCACGGTGCAGATGCCCGCCATCGACGTGATCTCCACCGAGCGGAACGTCGTCGGCAACCTCGTGGGCAGCTACAACGACCTCGCGGAGCTCATGGCTCTGGCCGCCGCGGGACGCGTGGAGATGCTCACCCGGACCTATCCTCTCGACGCGGTCAACGACGCCATGGACGACCTCGAGGCCGGCAGGCTCCGTGGTCGAGGGATCCTGGTGCCGTGAGCTAGCGGTGCAGCCGGCCCTGGATCGCGCCTGCCGGGTACGGCTCGTTGTGCACGTTGAAGTAGTAGCGCTTCGGGTGCTCGGTGATGCGTCGGATCAACGGACGGGGCACCTTGCGGGCGCAGTGGGCTCCGCCGGTGACCGAACCGCTGAGGTCCACCACGACGCCGCCGTCGGACCGGCGGTGGATGTGCGCCGCGTTGGGGGCGTCGATGGCGGACCACTCGACGTTGGCGCACACCTTGCGCTTCCCCTTGTAGAGCCGTAGGACCGCCTCGCCGTGCCCGTCGGGATCTCCGGTGCTGGTGCCCTTCAGGTCGGCCTCGAGCCGTACCCCCGCACGTGCTTCCGCTGCTGAAGCGCTCGTTGTGCCCACGCCTGCCGTCAGAGCCGATGTCACCAGCAACGCTGCGCCGACCGCACTCACGCCGGCGCGCCGGCGCAGTCTCCTGGAGTTCACGAACATGCCTGCCTCCTCGATGATCCGACCTTTGGGAGACGGTCCGGTGGGCCGCCCTCGGTGGGAGGACGTAGCCCAGGCACCAGGGGTTCACCGAGACACGACAAGCGGACGAGAAAGTCGCACCTGCGGGTGACGCCCGGTGCCCGCGCGGGCCGTCGCCCGTGGGTGCGTCTGCCGGCAACACGGCAGAAAAGCCGCGGAAAGTCTTTACAAACCATCCCGGTGCGCCCCTATTGTCTGGACCAACTCGAATACCCACCGGAGGTATCCATGCGCAACGTCGCGCAGACCTTGGTCGTCACAGCCCTCGTCGCAACACTTGCCGGCTGCGGAGGGGGAGCCCAGGAGAGCCAAGCGTCTGACGCGAGCAGCGTCACGGTGGCGATCTCGTCGGACGAGGGCACGCTGACCCCCTTCACCAACCAGACCGGCTACCCGGGCAACAACCTGGTCAAGCTGGTCTTCGACACGATCGCCGCCGTCGAGGGTGACGAGGTCGTGCCGCTGCTGGCAGAGGAGATCGAGACCGAGGACAACCAGACGTTCACGATCCCGCTGCGCGACGGGATCACCTGGCACGACGACGAGCCCTTCACCGCCGACGACGTGGTGTTCAGCGTCGAGTTCTACCGGGCCAACATGGAGGGCGACTCCGCGATCGACGTCCGGTCCATCGAGAAGGTGACCGCCGACGGCAACACCGTCACGATGACGCTCGACGCGCCGGACCCGGAGTTCCCGCGGATGATCCTGGCCGACATGGCGATCCTGCCGGAGCACCTGTGGAAGTCGGTGACCAAGGTCAGCGAGGCCGGGGAGGAGCTCGCCGTCGGCACCGGGCCGTTCGAGCTCACCGAGTACAACAACGAGCGCGGCTACACGTTCTCGGCCAACAAGGACTACGCGATGGGCGAGCCCAAGGTCGACACCTTGAAGGTGGTCGTGATCCCGGAGGAGTCGACCCAGTTCGCCGCGCTCCGCACGGGCGAGATCGACATGTCCACGAGGATCGTCCCGCCGCAGCAGCTCGAGGCGCTCGGCAACCAGTCGAACATCGGCGTCGCCGAGGGGACGGAGTTCGCGTCGACCCTGCTGCTGTTCAACACGACCCGGGCGCCGTTCGACCGGGCCGAGGTGCGGGCAGCGCTGGCCAGGGCGATCGACCTCCAGGACCTCGTGGACACGGCGCTGCTGGGCCAGGGCACCCCCGGCAACCCCGGATTCGTCCACCCGGAGTCGCCGGTGGGTGGCGAGAAGATCGAACCCGTGTACGACGTCGACGCGGCCAACGCCGAGCTCGACGCGCTCGGGGCGGCTCGCGGGCAGGACGGCGTCCGCGTGCTCGACGGCAAGCCGATGTCCTACGAGCTGCTCGTGCAGAGCACCTCGACCGACCGGCTGCGCAGCGCCGAGCTGATCCGGGAGATGCTCGACGCGGTCGGGGTGTCGGTGAAGATCACCTCACTCGACTCCGACTCGCTCGACGCGAAGGTGTGGCCGAACTACGACGTCAGCGAGGGACGCAACTACGACATGTCCATGTGGGGCTGGTCGGCACCGGTGATGCTCAGCAGCGGTCTGATCGCCCAGCTCCTCGACTCCGACTTCGAGGACGGCGCGCTGAACGTGGTCGGGTACTCCGACCCGCAGACCGACGCGGCGCTCGACGCGCTGACCTCCGAGCCCACCATGGAGGGCCGGGTGGACGCGGCCGCGACCCTGCAGGAGCGGATCGCGGAGGAGATGCCCTTCGTGACCCTGTACTACCGCAACGGCAGCTACGCGTTCCGCAAGGACGTGTACGACGGCTGGACCTGGCAGAACGGAAAGGGGATCCTGCACAACTTCTCCCTCGTCGACTACGCCCTGTGAGCGCAGCGCAGACGGCGCTGCCCACGGCGGAGCCCGGCACGCGAGGTGGGAGCTGGCGCTACTTCGCCGGGCGAGGCGTGGAGTACGGCGTCGTGCTCCTCCTGGCTCTGACGCTGAACTTCGCGCTTCCCCGGGCTCTCCCGGGCGGTCCGCTCAAGCTGTTCGGCAGTCCGGAGGCGCTCGCCCGGCTCACCGCGGAGGAGCGAGCCCAGATCGCGACGGAGTACGGGTTCGGGCAGCCGCTGCACGAGCAGTTCCTCGGCTACCTGCAGGGCGTCGTCACCCTGGACCTCGGCACGTCCCTCTCGGACGGCCGCCCGGTCACCGAGGCGATCGCGACGGCTCTGCCCTGGACGCTGCTGCTCGTCGGGACCAGCATCGTCGCGACCGCGTTGATCGGTGTCTCGCTCGGGGTCCTCGGCGGTCTCCGTCGTCGCCGCCGCAAGGGCGCCGTGCTGCTCTCGACCGCCATCGTCTTCGACTCGCTGCCGCAGTTCTGGCTGGGCATGCTGCTCATCGTGCTCTTCGGGGTGCACCTCGAGCTGCTCCCGACGTTCGGTGTCTCCGGTCCCGACGGCGTCACGGTCGGCGGGGTCGCCGAGCACCTGGTGCTCCCGGTCACCACGCTGACGGTCACCGGGATCGGCTACCTGTTCATGTACACCCGGTCCTCGCTGCTCTCGGTGCTCACGAGCGAGCCGGTCCAGCACGCCCACGCCCGCGGCGTGCCGCAGGGCCGGCTCATCCGACGGCACGTGCTGCGCCCGGCGCTGCTGCCGGTGCACACGATCCTCATGCTCGACATCGGCTTCCTCGCGGCAGGGTCGATCGTGGTGGAGACCGTCTTCGCCTACCCCGGTCTCGGTCGGCTCACCTTCGACGCGATCTCGTCGCGCGACTACCCGTTGATGCAGGGCACGTTCCTGGTGCTGACGGTGATGGTCGTGCTCATGAACGCCTTGGCCGACCTGACCTACCCGATGCTCGACCCTCGCGCCCGGATCGGGGCAGGGCGATGACGATGCTGTACGCACCACGGCGCTCCCTCCTGGGCACACAGGGTCTCGTCGGGGCGGTGATCCTGTCCGTGGTGGTGGCGATCGCGGTCTACGGCGTCTTCCTGCCGGACAGCGCCGGGCGCGAACGCGTCGCGGCACCCTATGCACCGCCGAGCTCCGACCTCCTGCTCGGCGGGGACGACCTCGGCCGGAACCTGCTGCACCAGCTGATCGTCGGGGCCGGGACCTCGCTCGGCCTGGCGTTCATCGTCGCTGCCGTCACCACGCTGATCGCCGCTGTCGTCGGTGGGCTCGCCGGGATCGGGCCTCGTTGGCTGTCGGCGACGCTCATGCGCGGCATCGACGTGATGCTCGTCCTGCCCGAGCTGATCCTCTACATCCTGGCCGCGGCGTTCCTCGGTCAGTCGTTCGGGCTCCGGGTGGCGATCCTGGCGCTGATCCTCTGGCCGGTCCCTGCCCGGGTGCTGCGGTCCGCCGTACTCACGGCCTGGTCCCGCGCGCACCTGGAGTCGGCGCGCGCGATGGGGGCGCCCCAGTGGTGGCTTCTGGTGCGGCACGCGTCGTACCTCATCGGGCCGCTGCTCGTGCCGGTGTTCGTGCGTACGGCCATGCGAGCGATCGTGTACGACGCCACGCTGTCGTTCCTCGGACTCGGCGACCCGACCACACCCAGCTGGGGAACGACGTTGTACTGGGTGCAGGTCAACGGCGTGTTCCTCTCGGACGCCTGGCTGTGGTGGGCCGTCCCGCCGGGAGCCGCGATCACCCTGACCGTGCTCGCCCTCGCCCTCATCGGGACGGCCGTCGAGGACCGGCTCAACCCCGCGCTCAAGGAGCTGTCATGACGCTGGCGGTGCGAGACCTCAGCGTCAGGTACGGCGGTCTCGTCGCGGTCGACCGGGTCAGCCTGGACGTCGCGGACGGCGAGGTCGTGGCCCTGGTGGGCGAGAGCGGCTGCGGCAAGACGTCGCTGGCGCGGTCGTTCCTCGGCCTGCTCCCCGCCAACGCCACGATGACCGGCTCGGCACGGCTCGGCGACCTGGAGCTCGCGGGCCGGGACGACTGGTCCGGGCTGCGCGGCAAGCGGATCGGCATCGTGCCGCAGGGCGCCATGACCGGCCTCAGCCCGGTGCACAAGGTCGGTGCCCAGCTCGCGGAGATGACCTCCCTCCACGGCGGCTCCGCCGAGCCCGCAGAGCTCCTGGACCGGGTGGGCCTGGCGCCGGCCGTGCTCACCAGCTACGCGCACCAGCTCTCCGGGGGCCAGCGCCAGCGGGTCGCGATCGCGCTGACCCTGGCCGGCGGGCCGGAGCTTCTCGTCGCCGACGAGCCGACGACCGGGCTGGACGCGATCACCCAGGGACAGGTCCTCGCCCTGATCCACTCGCTCCGGATCAGCACGCTCATCGTCTCCCACGACCTGACCGGTCTCCTTCCCTACGCCGACCGGGTGGCGGTCATGTACGCCGGCAGGATGGCGGAGGTCGCACCGGCGGCCAGGCTGTCCTTCGAGACGCGCCACCCCTACACCTCGGGCCTGCTGACAGCCACTCCTTCGGCCGACCGGACCGTGGCCTGGGGGAGCATCCCCGGTGCGGCGCCCCCGATCGACCGGCTGCCGCAGGGATGCCGGTTCGCACCGCGCTGCCCTCTCGCGGTCGACCTCTGTCGTGAGGCCGAGCCGCCCCTGGTCGACGTCGGCGGAGCCGCCGTCGCGTGCCATCGCCATGACGACCCCGAGCGGGCGACCTACCCCCTGGTGCCGCGGAACCTGCGCGAGGCAGGCGCTCCGGTCGCGACCGTGTCCGGGGTCCGGCACGTCTACCGGAGCCGCTCGCGGACCGTCGAGGCGCTCAAGGGAGTCGACCTCGAGGTGCACGCCGGCGAGATCGTGGGCCTCGTGGGGGAGAGCGGCTCGGGCAAGAGCACGCTGGCGCGCATCCTGCTCGGGCTGGTCCGGCCGACGGAGGGACGCGTCGAGCTCTGTGGGCAGGACGTGACCAAGGCGCGCGGGAAGGCTTTGAGAGCCCTCCAACGGCAGGTCGGCTTCGTTCATCAGGACCCGTACGACTCCCTGCACCCGGGCATGCGTGTCGGGGCCATCGTCTCCGAGCCGCTCGTCGTGGCCGGAGTGCCCAAGCGTGAGCGCGCGCCGCGGGTCCGCGACGCCATCGCCGCGGCCGGGCTCTCCGAGGAGGTGCTCGACCGGTTCCCGAGCCAGCTCTCGGGCGGTCAGCGGCAGCGCGTGTCCATCGCCCGCGCGCTGGTGGGCGACCCGGTCCTGCTGATGGCCGACGAGGCCACCTCGATGCTCGACGTGTCGACCAGGGGCGGGATCGCCACGACCCTGCGGACGGTGGCGACAGAGCGCGGCCTGGCCGTCGTGTTCGTCACGCACGACGTCGGCGAGGCGGTCCAGTCGTGCGACCGGATCGTCGTGCTCCAGTCCGGCCTGGTCGTGGAGCACGGTCCCTCCGGCGACCTGTGCCGGTCCCCAGCGCATCCCTACACGGCCGAGCTGCTGAGCGCCTCCCACCACTGACGAGGAGAGACACGTGACCGACCTGTTCGAACGCCTGGAGTCGTACGGCGACCGCTTCCGACTCGAGCGGGGCCTGGAGCCCGGAGGGGACTGGGTCGCCTGTGACCGCCTGCTCGACCCGTCGTCCGACGAGCTCGGGCGGGTGCTCGAGGCGGAGCGGGTGGCCAGCGGCCAGGTGTCCGACCACGCGACCGCCCTGACGGTCATGGCCGTCTACGCCGGGACGGTCACCGCGTCGGCGTTGCTGGCCTGGGCCCTCGACGACGTGGTCGTCGACATGCGTGCCGACAACGTCGCCATCCGGCTCTCTCCGCATCACGGCTTCGAGGCCGTCGGGCTGCGGGAGCCGACGGTGGTCGACGCCCCGGTCGAGACCCTGGTCTCGTGGGTGCTCGACGAGCACCTCCTGCCGCTCGCGGAGGCGATGCACGTGCGGACCCGCGCGGGCCGTCGCCAGCTGCGCGGCGGGGTCGCCCACGGGTGCGCCGCGGCCTTCGGCATCGCCAGCAGGCGTGGTGGGGACGTGGACTCGCTGGAGCGTGCCTACCAACGGTTCCTCGCCGCGTCGACGGGCGGCCTCGAGAAGCTCGGGGAGCTGATCCGGCTGAGGGAGGGGGAGCGCGAGGGCCTCTTCTACCTCCGCAACACGTGCTGCCTCTACTACACGTCCGCCGAGGAGACGAAGTGCGCCAGCTGCTGCCTCGACACCACCGAGGAGCGGGTCGCGAACTACCGGCGGGTGCTGCGCGAGGGAGTCGTCCCGCACTGAGCCCCTCGCGTCCCAGTGGACGGTCGGCCGGTCAGGCCGGCCGTGCGGCCGGGATCTCCATGTCGGCACGGTAGCGGCCGTGGCGGGCCTCGGAGTTGAGCCTGGCCCGGTGCGCCAGCGCCGCCTGGGCTGCCTCGCGGTTGTCCTCGTCGCCGGCCCACGCGCGCAGCACCGGAGCCTGCAGGGCGCGGCCGAACGAGAAGCTCAGCTCCCACGGCTGGGGGCCCCGTTGGTTCAGCGCGTTCAGCCGAGAGGTCGCCTGCTCGTCGGACATGCCGCCGGAGAGGAACACGATGCCGGGCACGGCCGCCGGCACGCACCGGCGCAGGACGCGGATGGTCGCGTCCGCGATCTCGTCGTCGGTCGCCTGGACCGGGCAGTCCTTGGCCGGAAGGACCATGTTCGGCTTGAGCAGGGTTGCCTCGAGGACCACCCGATGGGCCGCCAGCTGCGCGTACACCGACCGGAGGATGGCCTCGGTGACCTCGGCACATCGCTCGAGGCTGTGCGTGCCGTCCATGAGCACCTCGGGCTCGACGATGGGCGTGAGGCCGGCTTCCTGCGCCAGGGCCGCGTAACGGGCAAGGGCGTGAGCGTTCGCCTCGAGGCAGGTCGTGGTCGGCGTTGCGTCCCCGATCCGGATGACCGCGCGCCACTTCGCGAAGTGGGCGCCCATGGACGCGTACTCCGTGAGCCTGTCCCGGAGGCGGTCCAGGCCCTCGGTCACCACCTCGTCCGGGAAGCCCGCGAGCGGCTTCGTGCCGGCGTCGACCTTGATGCCCGGGATCACGCCCTGTCGCAGAAGGACCTCGGCCAGCGGCGTGCCGTCGCTCGCGCGTTGTCGGATGGTCTCGTCGAAGAGGATCACCCCACTGACGGCCTCACCGAGACGGGGAGTCGTGAACAGGATCTCCCGGTATCCCCGTCGCCGCTCCTCGGTCGACTCGAGGCCGATCCCGGCAAGTCGCTTCGCCATCGTGGGGCTGCTCTCGTCGGCTGCGAGGATCCCCTTGCCCGGCGCCACGAGCGCTTGTGCTGTCTGGGTCATCTGGTCGAGGTTCACTCTTCTACCACCTTTCGCCCTACCAGCAGCATGCGGGAGGCGCCGCTGAGCCGCTACGGACGTTCGACCCTTCTGCGCGCCCGTCGAGGGGGTCCGGGCACGCAGGAGGCGCCGCCCCGAGCGGAGCGGCGCCTCCTGTCCGTCGGGCTGTCAGGCGACCGTGACAGCCTCACGACGCTCGAGCGGGACGTCCTTCTGCCCGAGCAGGTCGGTCGGCACGTCGCGGGTCTCGCGTGCCGTCGACGCGGCGACCGCGGCGATGATCGCGATGACCGCGGTGAACCCGGCGGTGACGACCCAGCCACCCTCCTGCACGCCGCCCAGCGCGGTCACGATGGTGGGGGCGAAGCCTGCCATCAGGAAGCCGAGCTGGGTGCCGATGGCCATGCCCGAGAAGCGGACCTTCGCGGGGAACATCTCGCCGTAGAACGACGGCCAGGTGGCGTTCGCGGCGGCGTAGCCGAACGAGAAGGTGGCCACGGCGAGGGCGAAGGTGAGCAGCTCGTTGTCGGCGCTCATCGAGAGCAGGTAGAACGGCATGAGTGCTGCGCTGGAGAGGGCGCCGTAGATGAACACCGGCTTGCGCCCGATGCGGTCGGAGAGGCGCCCGAACATCGGCTGGGTGAAGAGGGCGACCACGTTGGCCACGACCACCAGCCACAGCGTGATCGACTCGTTGACGCCGACCTCCTTGCCGTAAGCGATGGCGAGGTTGCCGAAGACCGTGGAGACGGCGGCGATGAACGCGCAGGCGATCACGCGGAGCACGTCGGCCCAGTGGTCCTTCATCAGGGCCACGAACGGCACCGGGGCGATCTCGTTGTTGGCCTTGGCCTCGGCGAAGGCCGGAGGCTCGTGGAGGCTGCGTCGGATGAAGTAGGCCACGATCACGACGACGGCGCTCAGCCAGAACGGGATGCGCCACCCGATCGAGTACTTGATGTCGTCGGGAAGCGCGACGACCGGGATGAAGACCAGCGCTGCGAGGATCTGGCCGCCCTGGGTGCCGGTCAGCGTCCACGAGGTGAAGAACGACCGCTGGTGGTCGGGGGCGTGCTCGAGGCTCAGCGAGCTGGCGCCGGCCTGCTCACCGGCGGCGGAGAGGCCCTGCATCAACCGGGCGACGACGAGCAGGGCCGGAGCTGCCCAGCCGATCTGGTCGAAGGTGGGCAGGCAGCCGATGAGGAACGTCGACACACCCATCAGCAGCAGGGTGAACATGAGGACCTTCTGCCGGCCGATCCGGTCACCGAAGTGGCCGAGGATCACCGCGCCGAAGGGACGGGCGACGTAGGCGAAGGCGAACGTCGCGAAGGACATGACCAGCGCCGAGGAGTCGTCGTTCGGGAAGAACACCTTGGGGAAGATCAGCGCCGCGGCGGAGCCGAAGACGAAGAAGTCGTAGTACTCGACGGCGCTGCCCATGAAGCTGGCGAGCGCTGCCTTGCGAGGCGTCTTGGCCGGCGCGGCGACGTCCGCGCTCTGGTTCGGTTCCTCCATGGGGTTCCTCCTTGGGAAGGGTAGCCCGCAGCACGCGGCTGGGACTCGTTGCAGTCGGGGTTGGGGTTCGGGTCGTTCAGCCGCGCTCGGCGGCCAGCTCGCTGAGGTGGGCGAGCATCCGGCCGGGGTCGGGCGTGAGGCCGGTGATCAGGGCGAAGGCGTCGACGGCCTGGTAGACCGCCATGTAGCCGCCGTGAAGGACCGAGCAGCCGGCGTCGCGTGCGGCTCGGAGAAGCGCCGTCTCCAGGGGTCGGTAGACGATGTCGGCGACCCAGATCCCGTTGTGCAGGAGCCGGGGGTCGAGGGGGAGGCCGGGGTGGTCGGCCATGCCCGTGGGGGTGCAGTGCACCAACCCGTCCGTCTCGGCGAGCAGGACGGGAAGCTTGTCGGGGTGAGCGCTCTCGATCCGCGCCTCGGGGAAGCGGGCGGCGAGGTCGTGGGCGAGCGCGCCGCTCTTCTCCTCGTCCACGTCGACGAGGACGAGGTGCTCGGTGCCGAGCGTCAGCAGGGCGTCGGCGACGGCAGTCCCCGCGCCTCCGGCGCCGAGCTGTACGACGTCGTGGACGCTCGCCTGGGGGAGGCCCGCGGTGACCGCCTCGGCGAACCCGGTGGTGTCGGTGTTGTAGCCGACCGCCTCGCCGTCCTCGAAGACCACGGTGTTCACCGCGCCGAGCCGGGCCGCGGCGGGGTCGAGCCGGTCCAGGTGCTCGAGCACGAGCTGCTTGCACGGGTGGGTGATGTTGAGCGCGTCGTACCCGAGGAGCCGCGCGTGCCTCACCAGGTCGCCCACGGCGGCGGGGGAGAGGCCGAGGGCCGCGATGTCGATCGTGCGGTAGTCGTAGGGCACGCCCTGCGCCGCCGCTTCGCGCATGTGCATCGCGGGCGTCAGCGAGGGGCCGACCCCCGCGCCGACGAGGCCCACGAGGTACCTGTGCTGTGCCATCCGACCGTCTCCAACCTAATGAACTATCTGGTACGTACGTGAAGGACATCACAGGGGTGTGACGTACGTCAAGGGTCGGTTTCGCGGTGGTCTACCGGAGGGTGGCGGGCTCGATCTGTGCTCGATCAGGGCTCGATCAGCGCTGGGTCAGCCAGCTGACGACCACGTCGCCGAGGATCGCGCGGTGCCTGGAGCGGACCTCCGGGTCGCGCATGTCGCGCCCGAAGAGGAAGCCGAAGGTGGCGTTGTTCGCGACCTGGAACACGCAGTAGGAGCTGATCAGCATGTGCACGTCGACCGCGTCGACGTCGTCGCGGAACACCCCGGTGTCGCGCCCCCGGGTGAGGATGTCGTCGAGCAGCGAGGCGGCCGGCGTGCTCAGCTCGCGGAGGGAGTCGAGGCGTCGCAGGTGCTCGCCGCGGTGGATGTTCTCGATCGCCACCAGCCGGATGAACTCCGGGTGGGCGTGGTGGTGGTCGAAGGTCAGCTCCGCGACGCGTCGTACCGCGTCGACCGGCTCGAGGTCGCCGGCGTGGATGCCCTGCTCCGCGGCGCGGATGCCGCGGTAGGCCTCGTCGAGGACCGCGAGGTAGAGCTGCTCCTTGCCGCCGAAGTAGTAGTAGATCATCCGCTTCGTGGTGCGGGTGCGCTCGGCGATCTCGTCGACGCGGGCGCCGGAGAGCCCGGACTCGGCGAACACCTCGGTGGCGACCTGGAGCAGCTCGGCGCGGGTCCGGTCGGCGTCACGGATGCGGTCCTGGTGCGCTGCTTCGGCCATGGCCCGAGGTTAGTGGGTGGGGTCGGCGCGAGGTTCCCAGGCGCCCGAATCTTATGTACCGTACGGTTAATTAATCGTCTCCGAGGGGAGTCCGGCATGCGCACGTCGATCGCGACGGTGTGCCTCAGCGGCACGCTGACCCAGAAGATGCACGCCTGCGCCGAGGCCGGCTTCGACGGCATCGAGGTCTTCGAGCCCGACCTGGTCACCACGCACCACAGCCCCGAGGAGATCCGCGCGCTCGCGGACCGGCTGGACCTGCGGCTGGACCTCTACCAGCCCTTCCGTGACGCGGAGGGTGTGGACGCCGACACGTTCGAGGCCAACCTCCGCCGCGCCGAGGCCAAGTTCGCGCTGATGAGGCGGCTCGGCATGGACACCATGCTGGTCTGCAGCAACGTCGCCACCGCCACGGTGGACGACGACAAGGTGTCCGCGGCCCAGCTGCGCGCGATGGGCGAGCTCGCCGAGGTGTACGGCGTCCGGCTGGCGTTCGAGGCGCTGGCCTGGGGGCGCTTCGTCGACGACTACCGCCGCGCCTGGCGGATCGTCGAGCTCGCCGACCACCCCAACGTCGGGGTCTGCCTCGACAGCTTCCACATCCTCTCCCGCGGTCACGACCCCCGGGCGATCGAGGACATCCCGGGGGAGAAGGTCTTCTTCCTCCAGCTCGCGGACGCGCCTGCGCTGAGCATGGACGTGCTGTCCTGGAGCCGGCACCACCGGCTGTTCCCGGGGGAGGGCAGCTTCGACCTCGCCGGCTTCCTCGCCCACGTCGTGCGCACCGGCTACGACGGCCCGCTGTCGCTGGAGGTCTTCAACGACACCTTCCGCCAGACCGACCCCGAGCGCACCGCGCGGCAGGCGCTGCGCTCGCTGCGCTGGCTCGAGGACCAGGCGTCCCGCCGGCTCGACGGCCGCCCCGGCCCGGCCCTGACCCGGCTCCCCGACGTGGCACACCCCGCGGCCCTCGACTTCGTGGAGGTCAAGGCCGAGGACACCGCCGACGTCGAGGTCGTGTTGCGGCAGCTCGGGTTCACCTTCCGCGGGCGGCATCGCAGCAAGCCGGTGCGGCTGTGGACCCAGGGCGGCGCGCGCGTGGTGTGCAACGAGCAGCAGGCGCGCGACGTGCGGCCGACCCTCGCGGCGGTGGGCTTCGAGATGGCCGACCCCTCTGCCTCGGCCGAGCGCGCGGGCCGGCTGATGGCGCCCCAGGTGTCGCGCCGCACCTACGCCGGCGAGGAGCAGCTGCACGCGCATCGCGGCTCCGGACGGCACCGAGGTGTTCCTCGACCAGGCATCCCCGGGCGTGGACCCGGCCTGGGTGGCGGAGTTCGAGGGCGGCGCGCCGCCGCAGCCCGACGAGCTGGTCAGCCACGTCGACCATGTCAACCTCGTCCAGCCCTGGCAGCACTTCGACGAGGCGGTGCTCTTCTACGGGAGTGTGCTCTCGCTCGTGCCCCAGCCGTCCGAGCAGGTCGCCGGCCCGGTGGGCCTGGTCCGCAGCCAGGTGATGCGCTCGCACGACGGGTCCATCCGGCTCGCGCTGAACCTCCTCCCCGCCGGGCTCGACTCCGAGGGTGACCTGCCGCAGCACATCGCCTTCGCCTGCGAGGACATCGTGGCCGTCGCCCGCGCGGCCCGTGCCCGTGGGCTCAGGACGCTGCCGGTCCCGGCCAACTACTACGAGGACGTCGCCGCGCGCTTCGGCCTCGACGCCGACCTGGTCGACGTACTGCGGTCGCTGGACCTGCTCTACGACCGCGACGCGAAGGGCGAGTTCCTGCACTTCTACACCGAGACCGTCGGCGACGTGTTCTTGGAGGTCGTCGAGCGACGGGACGGCTACGACGGGTACGGCGCACCGAACGCGCCGGTCCGGCTCGCTGCCCAGCTGGCGCGTACGACGGGGGCGGCGCGGTGAGCTCCACGAGCAATGGACGACGGCTGCTCCTGGCCAACGGCCCGAACCTCAACCTGCTCGGCACCCGCGAGCCTGCTCTCTACGGCACGGAGACGCTCGCCGACGTCGAGCGGCTCGTGACCGACCGGGCCGCCGAGCTCGGGTTCGAGGTGCGCGCCGTGCAGAGCAACCACGAGGGCGTGCTCATCGACGAGATCCACGCGGCGCGTGGCACCTGCGCGGGCATCGTGGTCAACCCGGGCGGGCTGAGCCACACCTCGGTGTCGCTGCGCGACGCCCTGACCGCGACGGAGCTGCCGGTGGTCGAGGTGCACATCTCGAACATCCACGCCCGCGAGGAGTTCCGCCACCAGTCCTACGTCTCGGGGGTCGCGGCCGCCGTCGTCTGCGGGGCGGGTGTGCACGGTTACACCTTCGCGGTCGAGCACCTCGCGCGCCTCGTCGGCTGACCGCGACGCATGAGGGCCTGGGTCACCTGGAGCGTCGCGGTCGCGGCGTACCTGGTCGGGGTGATGCACCGGACGACGTTCGGTGTCTCAGGGGTTGCAGCGGCGGAGCGGTTCGACGCGCCCCCCGACGTGCTGGCGTCGTTCGTGTTCATCCAGGTCGCGGTCTACCTGGGCATGCAGGTGCCGGCGGGCCTGCTTCTCGACCGGTGGGGCTCGCGGGCGCTCCTGGCCACCGGGTCGCTGGCGATGGCCTGCGGCCAGGGCCTGCTCGCGGTGGCGACCGACCTGCCGCTGGTGTACGCCGGCCGGGTGGTCGTCGGCGCCGGGGACGCGCTGATGTTCGTCTCCACGCTGGCCCTGCTCCCGCGGTGGTTCCCGGCGCGGAGCGTGCCCCTGTTGACCCAGGTCACCGCGACGACCGGCCAGCTCGGGCAGATCCTCTCGGCGGTGCCGTTCCTCGCGCTGCTGGGGACCGCGGGCTGGACCCCGTCGTACGCCGGCGTGGCCGCCGTCGGCGCCGTCATGGCCGTCGTCGTCCTCGTGCTGGTGCGCAACGCGCCGTACGACGCGGGCCCGGTGCCCTCCCTGCGGCTTCGCGAGATCGGCGAGGCCCTGGCGGGCGTGTGGCGCAACCCCGGCACCCGGCTCGGCTACTTCTCGCACATGGGCACGCAGTTCTCCGGGATGGTCTTCGCTCTGCTGTGGGGCGTTCCCTACCTCGTCCAGGCGCAGGGTCGCAGCAGCGCCGAGGCGGGTGGCCTGATGACTCTCTTCGTCGCCGCCACCGTCGGCCTCGCGCCGCTCATGGGCGTCTTCGCGTCACGCCATCCGCTCCGCCGCTCGTGGATCGTGCTGTCGGTGATCGCGGCGAGCGCGCTGGTCTGGGGCGTCGTGCTCTCCCTCCCCGAGCCGGCGCCGCTGTGGCTGCTGGCGGTGCTGGTGGTCGTGCTCGCGGCCGGTGGGCCCGGGTCGGTCGTGGGCTTCGACTTCGCGCGGACGTTCAACGCGACGCGGCGGCTCGGGCTGGCCCAGAGCGTGGTGAACCTCGGCGGTTTCACGGCGACCCTCGTCGTGCTCCAGGCCGTCGGCTGGGTGATGGAGGCCGCCGGGGGCTACACGTTCGAGGCGTTCCGGGTGGCCTGGCTGGTGCAGTACCCCGTGTGGGCGGTCGCGGTGACCGGGGTGCTGGTCCAGCGGCGGCGCAGCCGGGCGGTGCTCGCCGCCCAGGGTGTCCGGCCCCGCAAGCATCCGCGAGGTGTGGCGTGCGGGGCGCAGGGACACGCGGGGGTCTTTGGCCCCGTGACCTGAGCCCGGCAGCGGATGACACTGGCAGTGCGGGAAGCCGCAGCACAGCCTTGGAGGTACGTCATGGAAGCTGCCGAGCGGATCATCGTGTGCGGTGTGGACGGGTCGCCGGGCGGCCAGCGTGCCCTGATGTGGGCGCTGGAGGAAGCCGGGAGGCGAGCCGACAGGGTCCGTGCCGTGACGGCATGGACGTGGGACGGCGTGGAGGCGCTGAACGCGGCGAGCACGCCGGGCGAGGCACGTGAGCAGGCGCAGCGTCGGCTCGACCGGTCCGTCGACGAGGTGCTGGAGCAGATGCCGGGCGCGCCGTCCGTCGAGCGGCTGGCACAGCGTGGCCTGCCCAGCGAGGCGTTGTGCGCAGCGGCCGCGGACGCCGAGCTGATCGTCGTGGGCAGCCACGGCCACGGTGCCGTGCACGACAAGCTGGTGGGCTCCACCAGCGAGCGGGTGATCCACCACGCGCCGTGTCCGGTCGTGGTCGTGCCGGACCCGAGACACGTCGAGAAGAACATCAAGCGGGCGCGGGACCTGCACGCCGAGAGAGCACATCCGAGCCAAGTCCTCTGACGGGCGACGAGGGGGACGAGCCATGGTGCGCGGAGCGGACGGACCCGTGGAGCCCGACCGTCCCCCGGCGTCGGCAGGGTCGACGAGGCCACCGCCGTGGCTGAGGCGCGCGGTGGTGTTCACGCTGCTCGCCGTCGCCGCGTTCCTGCTCGGCCTGTGGCTGCTCGACCGGCTCAGCGGCTTTCTCGGCGTCGTGTTCCTGGCCTGGCTGCTGAGCATCAGCCTCGAGCCGGTCGTGGACCGGCTGGCCGGACGAGGAATGCGGCGAGGCGATGGCCACCGGGCTCGTCATGCTCGGTCTCGCCCTGCTGCTCATCGTCTTCCTGGGCCTGTTCGGTGCGCTGCTCGTGGACCAGCTCGCCCAGCTCGTGGCCTCGCTTGCCGGACGTCGTGCGCGGGGCCGTCGACTGGGCCAACCGGGTGTTCGGCACGAGCTTCGAACCCGCTGACATCACCGACTCGCTGCGAGCTCACGCCTGAACGGGTCGAGCAGCTCGCCGAGCAGCTGGCCCCCGGGGTCGTCGGGGTCGTGTCCGCTCTGTTCGGGTTCGTGGTCCAGGCGCTCACGCTGATGCTGTTCACCTTCTACATGTCCGCCCAGGGACCGCAGCTCCGGCGGACCGTCTCGAGCTGGTTCCCGCCCCGGCAGCAGCGGGTCATCTCGACGGTGTGGGAGATTGCCGTGGAGAAGACCGGTGGCTACGTCGTGTCGAGCCTCCTCCTCGCTTCGCTGAGCGCCTTCCTCACCGGGGTCTTCCTGTGGCTGATCGGTGTGCCGTACTGGCTGCCCCTGGCGATCTGGACAGGCATCGTCTCCCAGTTCATCCCGGCGGTGGGTGCCTACCTGGGCGTCGTGTTCCCCGCCCTCGTCGCCCTCTCGGTGGACCCGTTCGACGCGCTGTGGGTCGTGCTCTTCGGCGTCGTCTACCAGCAGATCGAGAACCTCGTCTTCGCGCCGCGCATCACGTCGAGGACGGTGAAGATCCATCCGGCGGTCGCGTTCGGGTCCGTCATCGTGGGCGCCGCGCTCTTCGGCCCGCTCGGCGCGCTGGTCTCGATCCCCGTGGTCGCGGCCACGGCGGCCGTCGTCGAGACCTACGGACGCCGTTACGAGCTGGTCGCCGTCGACGAGGCCCAGACCGGTACGACGCCCGCCGAGTCGTGACCCCCGTGGACCGGCCCACCTCGAGGGGGATGAGCGCCTGGCGCTTCGTGGTGTGGTTCGGGGTCGTCGCCATGCTGGCCGACGTCGTCTACGAGGGCGCGCGGTCGATCACCGGACCGCTGCTCGCCCACCTCGGTGCGAGCGCGCTCGTCGTCGGCGTCGTCACCGGCGTCGGCGAGGCCGCCGCCCTGGTGCTGCGGCTCGTCTCGGGACCACTCGCGGACCGGACCCGCGGCTTCTGGGCGTGGACGATCGCCGGCTACGCGATCACGGTCGTGAGCGTGCCGCTGCTCGGTCTGACGTCGGTGCTGTGGGTGGCCGCCGGTCTGATCGTCGCCGAGCGCGTCGGGAAGGCGGTCCGCTCGCCGGCCAAGGACACCCTGCTGTCCCACGCGACGGCGGTCACCGGTCGCGGACGCGGGTTCGCCGTGCACGAGGCGCTCGACCAGGTCGGAGCGCTGACCGGCCCGCTGCTCGTCGCTGCCGTCCTCGCGCTCACCGGCGACGACTACGGCCCGGCGCTGGTCATGCTGGCGGTTCCGGGTGCCCTGGCGCTCGGGCTCGTGGTGTGGCTCCGGGTCAAGGTCCCGCACCCCGCCCGCTACGAGCTCGGGCCGGCCGCGACCGAGACCGCCAGGGGGCCGCGGCAGACGCTCGCGGGAGCCGACCGGCTGCCACCGACGTTCTGGGTCTACGCGGTCTTCGCGGGCCTCACCATGACCGGTTTCGCGACCTTCGGGGTGCTGTCCTTCCACCTGGTGACCGCCGGCCTGCTCACGGTCGCCGCGGTGCCCGTCCTGTACGCCGTGGCGATGGTGGTCGACGCGGTCGCCGCGGTGGCGACCGGCTGGGGCTACGACCGCTACGGCGCCTCCGTCCTCCTCGCCCTCCCGGTCGTCGCCGCCCTGGTCCCCGCCCTGGCCTTCTCCACGGCGCTGGGTCTCGCGGTCGCCGGCGTGCTGGCGTGGGGCGCCGCGCTCGGCGTGCAGGAGTCGACGCTGCGCGCCACCGTCGCGGACCTCGTCCCGCCCGGCCGGCGCGCCACCGCCTACGGCGTGCTCGGTGCCGTGGTCGGTGCCGGTGCGGCGGCCGGGGGTGCGCTGGCCGGCGGGTTGTACGACGTCTCGGTGGCCCTCCTGGTCGCGGTGACCGTCGTACTGCAGGGGCTTGCGCTCACCCTGCTCGTCGTGACGCTCCGGCGGGCGGCAGTAGATTCGGCCACGCACCGTCCCGGCGATCCGACCTAGGAGAGGCACATGGCCTACTACGTGCTCGAGTACACCTACGGCGACATGGAGGCCCGGGCGCGGGTACGCCCCAGGCACCTGGAGTACATGACCGGTCTGAACGCCGAGGGCAAGGTCGTCCTGG
The DNA here is from genome assembly GCA_963700365.1 of uncultured Actinomycetota bacterium. Lineage (GTDB taxonomy): Bacteria > Actinomycetota > Actinomycetes > Propionibacteriales > Nocardioidaceae > Nocardioides_C. The sequence continues at coordinate 75,032 of CAVOXG010000004.1, forward strand.
CCGGTCCCGTCGGTGACGGTGCGGGCGCCATGGTGGTCTACGAGGCGCCGTCCGAGGACGAGGTGCGCCGCCTCATCGAGGAGGACCCGTACACGATCGAGGGCGTCGCGGTGGAGACCTCCCTGCGGGAGTGGAACGTGGTGATCCCGGGCAGGGCCTAGCGCGCCGGGCGCCCCAGGCGACGGTGTGCGCGGCCGCGGCGATCTGCTCGGCCAGCTCGTCGTGGTTCTCGCGCACCAGTCCCGCGGTCACCCGGATGAAGCCCTGCGGCTCCGGGAGTACGGCGTACGGCGTACCGGCGCTCACCCCGACGCCCTGGCTGGCCAGCCGGACGATGGCGGCTGCCTCGTCCTGGACCGGCACCCAGATGTTCATCCCCTCGGTGCCGCCGACGACGAGGTGCCGCTCCGCGAGCCCGTCGACGAGGAGCCGGCGACGGCGTGCGTACTCGCGGCCGGCGTCGGCCACCTGCGCCACCGCGCCGGAGTCGGTGAGCAGCCCGACGAGGATGCGCTGGAGGAGGCGGCTGCTCCAGCCCTGACCCAGGTGACGTCGCGCGTCGAGGGCACGCAGCAGGTCGGCCGGACCGCTGAGCGCGGCCAGCCGGAGGTCCGGGCCGTGCGACTTCGAGAAGCTCCGCACGTGCAGGGTGCGGGAGGGCAGCCACTCGCCGAGGCTCAAGGCCGCGGTCGGGGAGAGGCCGTGCACGGAGTCGTCCTCGATGACGAGCGCCCTGGTCGGCTCCAGCATGCGCGCGATCTCCTCCGCCCGTGCCCGCGACATCGTCACCCCGGTGGGGTTCTGCGCCCGCGGCTGGACGACGACGGCGGCCACCGGGGCCTTCAACGCCTCGGCCAGGAGACGCCGGGTCGAGGCCCTCGTCGTCCACGGGGACGCCGACCACCTCGACCGACAGCGCCTCCAGGAGGTCCACGAGCGGCGGGAAGCAGGGGTGCTCCACCACCACGCGGTCCCCGAAGCGCAGCAGCGAGCGGGTCACCAGGTCGAGGGCGTCCATCGCCCCGTCGACCACGGCCAGCTGCTCGGGGCTGTAGGGCCAGTCACCGCGCAGGAGGTCGGCGAGCTCGGGGAGGACGGGGTCCTCGAGGTAGCTGCTGGGCGTGCCGGCCCGGTCGAGGTCGGCGAGCACCCCGCCGAGGGTCGGCAGGAGGGCCTCGTCCGGCACCCCGGTGGAGAGGTCCGTCGAGAGGGTCGCGGGCCGGTCCAGCGCCCGGCGGTACCTCCCGCCGTTCGCCACGGTGGTGTCGAGGACCGTCGTACCCCTCCGGCCGTCGGTCGCGACGATCCCGGACCGGGCGAGCAGGCTCCACGCGGCCGAGACCGTGGTGGGGGAGAGCGCCAGCTCGGTCGCCACGGTGCGGATCGGCGGCAGCTTGGTGCCCGGCGGGAGCGCGCCGTCGGCGACCGCGCGGCTGACGGCTGTGGCGAGCGCGCGGGACGACGGCTCGTCGAGCCGTTCCTCCAGCGCTGAGAGCAGGGCGCGCATGGTTTGTAACATAACATTCGCGTCTTTGTGCCAGCCCGGGTGGAACTTAGGCTGAGGCCATGACCAAGCGCATCTCCCACTGGATCGACGGACAGCAGACCCCGGGCACCTCCGGCCGTACCTCTCCCGTGTTCAACCCGGCCACCGGGCAGCAGACGGCCGACGTCGAGCTCGCGGGCGCCGACGACATCAAGCAGGCGGTCGAGAGCGCCAAGGCCGCGGCCGAGGGGTGGCGCAGCGCCTCGCTGTCCAAGCGGTCCGCGGTGCTCTTCGCGTTCCGGGAGCTGTTGCACCAGCGGTCCGGAGAGCTCGCCGAGATCGTGACCGCCGAGCACGGCAAGGTTCTCGCGGACGCGGCCGGCGAGATCGCGCGAGGACTCGAGAACGTCGAGTTCGCCACCGGTGTGCCGCACCTGATGAAGGGCGGCTTCTCCGAGCAGGCGGGCACCGGCGTCGACGTCTACTCGATCCGCCAGCCGCTCGGCGTCGTCGCCGGCATCACCCCGTTCAACTTCCCGGTGATGGTGCCGCTGTGGATGTGCGCGAACGCGATCGCCACCGGCAACGCCTTCATCCTCAAGCCCAGCGAGAAGGACCCCTCGGCGTCGCTGTTCCTCGCCGAGCTCTGGAAGGAGGCCGGGCTCCCCGACGGTGTCTTCACGGTGCTGCAGGGGGACAAGGAGGCCGTCGACGGCCTGCTGAGCCACCCCGACATCGCGGCGATCAGCTTCGTCGGCTCCACGCCGATCGCCCGCTACATCTACGAGACCGGCACCCGGCACGGCAAGCGGGTCCAGGCCCTCGGCGGCGCGAAGAACCACATGGTGGTGCTGCCCGACGCCGACGTCGACCTCGCCGCCGACGCCGCGGTCTCGGCCGCCTACGGCGCGGCAGGCGAGCGCTGCATGGCGATCTCGGTGACCGTCGCGGTGGGTGACGTCGCCGACGGGCTCGTCGACGCCATCGCGGCGCGGCTCCCGAAGCTGAAGGTCGGCAACGGCGCCGAGCCGGGCACCGACATGGGCCCGCTGATCACGGCCGAGCACCGGGACAAGGTGGCGAGCTACATCGAGGCCGGCGCCCAGGCCGGCGCGCAGGGTCGTCGTCGACGGCCGCGAGGCCGACGTACCGGCCGAGGGCTTCTTCCTCGGCACCACGCTGCTCGACGACGTGAAGCCGGGCATGAAGGTCTACACCGACGAGATCTTCGGCCCGGTGCTGTCGGTGGTCCGCGCGGAGACGTACGACGAGGCGCTGGCCATCGTCAACGCCAACGAGTACGCCAACGGCACCGCGATCTTCACCCGCGACGGCGGCGCGGCCCGGCAGTTCCAGTTCGACGTCGAGGTCGGCATGGTCGGCATCAACGTGCCGATCCCGGTGCCGGTGGCCTACTACTCCTTCGGCGGCTGGAAGAGCTCGCTGTTCGGCGACACCCACATGTACGGCCCCGAGGGCATCAACTTCTACACCCGCGGCAAGGTCGTCACGTCGCGGTGGCCCGACCCGGCGACCTCCCAGGTCGACCTCGGCTTCCCCCGCACCCGCTGACCGCCCACGAGAGGAGCACGGCCATGACCGACCACGTCCTTCCGCAGGGGTTCACCGAGGAGCAGGTGCGCCGCGACGACCGGGGCCACGTCTTCCACTCCTGGTCGGCGCAGGCGCAGATCGACCCGCTGCCGATCGCCGAGGCGCGCGGCAGCCACTTCTGGGACTACGGCGGGCAGGAAGTACCTCGACTTCTCCTCGCAGCTGGTCAACGTCAACATCGGGTACCAGCACCCGAGGCTGGTGGCCGCGATCCAGGAGTACGCCGGTCGCCAGTGCACGATCGCCCCCTCCTTCGCCAACGACATGCGCTCCGAGGCCGCCCGGCTGATCGCGGAGCTGGCGCCCGGTGACCTCGAACAAGGTGTTCTTCACCAACGGCGGCGCGGACGCCAACGAGAACGCGATCCGGATGGCCCGGCTGCACACCGGCCGGCACAAGGTGCTCGCGACCTACCGCAGCTACCACGGCGCGACGGCCGGCGCGATCACGCTCACCGGCGACCCGCGGCGCTGGGGCTCCGAGCCGGGCATGCCCGGGGTCGTGCACTTCTGGGGTCCCTACCTCTACCGCTCCGCGTTCCACGCCGCAGACCGAGGAGGAGGAGACCGCCCGCGCGCTCCAGCACCTGCGCGACACGATCATGGTCGAGGGCCCGGGGACGGTCGCGGCGATCGTGCTCGAGACGGTGGTCGGGACCAACGGGATCCTCGTCCCGCCGCCCGGCTACCTCGACGGTGTCCGCGCCATCTGCGACGAGCACGGCATCCTGCTCATCGCCGACGAGGTCATGGCCGGCTTCGGTCGCTGCGGCGAGTGGTTCGCCGTCGACCACTGGGGCGTCACGCCGGACCTGATCACCTTCGCCAAGGGCGTGAACTCCGGCTACGTCCCGCTCGGCGGGGTGCTGATCTCCGACCGGGTCGCGGCGACGTTCGACGACCGGCCCTACCCCGGCGGGCTCACCTACTCCGGTCACCCGCTCGCCTGCGCCTCGGCGGTCGCCTCGATCAACATCATGCGCGAGGAGGGGATCATCGAGCACGCCCGCGACCTCGGCGAGCGACGTGATCGGCCCGGCCCTCGCCAAGCTGGCCGAGAACCACCCGAGCGTCGGCGAGGTGCGCGGGCTCGGCGTCTTCTGGGCGCTCGAGCTGGTCCGCGACCGGGAGACCCGCGAGCCGCTGGTGCCCTACAACGCCGCCGGCCCGGCCGCCGCCCCGATGAACGAGCTCGCCGCGGCGTGCAAGGAGCGCGGCCTGTGGCCGTTCACCCACTTCAACCGGACGCACGTCGTACCCCCGTGCACGACGACCGCGGAGGAGGTCGCCGAGGGCATCGCGATCCTCGACGACGCCCTCACCGTGGCCGACAGGTACTACGTGGGCTGACACCGCGCGGTCAGCGGTGCCAGGCGAAGACCTCGGACCAGCCGTTGGTGTCGTTCGGCACGAGGTTGCGGGCGTAGGACTCGTAGACCAGGGTCTGGCCGTCGGCGCTGATCGACACCGCGTTGCGCCCGCTGTCCTCGTCGCCCGGCTCACCCGTGGGGGAGACCGAGGCCATCGTCGTGACGCCCCGCCTCATGTCGCGCACGAACACGTCGACGCCGGCGATGTCACCCTTCACGAGGTTGGTGGCGGCGGACATGAACCCGACGTACCGGCCGGTGTGCGACAGGCTCGGGATCCCGCTCTCCTCGTTGGCGTTGCGACCTGCGACCGACACGGTCACCTTGCGGAAGCGGCCGGTGTCGAGGTTGAGCCGGAAGACGTCCGCGAGGTGGCCGCGGTCACCGGGTACGACGTACGGGCTCCTCGTCGAGAAGGCCACGAACCGGCCGTTGCCGGAGACGACCGGGCGGCCGACCGTGCCCGCGGGAAACGGCTGGCTCGGGTCGTTCGGCTCGTGCCAGAACCGGATGCGTCCGGCCGGCCACGAGGTCGCGCACCCAGGCGCTGTTGTCGTTGCCGAAGGTGACCTTCCGGCCGTCGGCGGAGATGCTCCCGACCAGGACGCCCTGCCGCACGTTCCTGCCCTTCTGGTCCAGCGACACGTGCCGGGTGACGCCGAGCTCGAGGTCGCGGACGTAGACGTCCTCGCGGGCGTCCTCGTCGCTCTCGGTGTAGCGGCCGAAGGTCTGGAACGCGACGTACCGTCCGTTGCCGGCCATCACCGGGAAGAAGCTGTTGCGCCCCACCTGGTCGCCGGCCGTGGTCTGCGACACCAGCTCCAGCTCCCCGGTCTCGAGGTCCTTCACCAGCACGTCGAGCGTGTGACCGTTCGTGTCCTCGACGAGGTTGTCCGCCCACGTCGTGAACGCGACGTACCGGCCGTCGCCGGAGATGCTCGGCTCGGTGCTGTAGTCGTTGCCGAGCGTGCCGTCGGCCGTGACGCTGACCAGCGTCGTGGTGAGGTCCCGAAGGTCGCGGAGGTACACGTCGTCGAGGCCGTTGGTGTCCTCGGGGACCAGCGGGGACTCGGTGGAGAAGACGACGTACCGGCCGTCGGCGGATGCGACGGTGGCCGACCCGTTGAGGTGGCTCTTCGAGGGAGCCTGCGCACCGTCGTCGTCGACCGCGACGAGCTGGTTGAACCCGGCGGAGGTCGCCGCGGTCGCGGCTGCTGCGGTCGCGCCGAGGACGGCCAGCGTGGAGAGGCCGGCTGCGATCAGCCTTCGGGAGCGGAGTGCTTGCGCGTGCATGTGCGTCTTCCTTGTCTGGTTGAGGGCCGTTGCCCGTCCTCGGGTTGTCCCGATGCCGGACACAGGACGCGGTCCGCGCGTCCGGGGTTGCATCCGTGCCGACTCGGGACCTGCGTCTCTCGCCACGCCACGCCGAGGGTGCTCCACTGGAAGGTGGCAGGGAGGGAGGCGGCAGTGGCGTTCTTCCGAGTGGCGGCGCTTGACCTCGACGGCACCCTGACCTCGCGGGGCACTGTGTCCGGCGCGGCGTTAGGGGCCATCGACGGCGCACGCGAGAACGGGCTGCTCGTGCTGCTCGTGACCGGCCGGATAGGGGCGGAGCTGGAGGCCGAGTTCCCGGGGCTGACCGACCACTTCGACGGGCTGGTGCTCGAGAACGGGGCGGTCGCCGTCACCGGGGGCCGGGCCCGTCCGCTGGCCCTGCCCGTGGACCCGGTGCTCGCCGACGCCCTGGACGCGCGGGGCGTGCCGTGCCGGCGCGGCGAGGTCCTCCTCGCGGTCGACGGGGTGCACACCGGTGTGGTGGCGGACGTGATCACCGACCTCGAGCTCGACTGCCAGATCGTGCACAACCGGGCCGCCGCCATGGTCCTGCCGGCCGGGGTCACCAAGGGCACCGGCCTGACCGCCGCCCTGGCCGACCTGAACCTGTCTCCCCACAACGCCGTCGCCGTCGGCGACGCCGAGAACGACCTGTCGCTGCTGGAGGTGGCCGAGGTCGGTGTCGCGGTGGGCAACGCCGTCGGCTCCGTCCGGCACCGAGCCGACGTCGTGCTGGACGAGGAGGACGGTGTGGGGGTTGCCGAGCTCCTCACCGGCCCCTATGTCTCCGGGGTACGGCGCCTGTGCCCGGCCCGCAGGTGGGTCGGGATCGGGACGTTCGACGACGGCGCGCCCGCCCGGGTGCCGGGGAGCCAGGCCCGGATCGTGGTCACGGGCCCGAGCGGAGCGGGCAAGAGCTTCCTCGTCGGCCTGATGGCCGAGCGGTGGATCATGGCCGGCTACACGGTGCTCGTCGTCGACCCGGAGGGCGACCACCTGGCCCTCGAGCAGCTCAACAGCGTCCGGGTCGTGGACGCCGGGGAGCACCTTCCCCAGCCGGTCGACCTGCTGGCGTCGCTCACGCACCCGCTGACCAGCGTCGTACTCGACATGTCACGGCTGCGCGACGACGAGAAGATCGACTACCTCGAGCGGCTGCGGGTCGCCGGGCCGGCGCAGCGGGAGGAGACCGGGCTGCCGCACTGGGTCGTCATGGACGAGGCGCACCTGCCCGCGTCGCGGCAGGACGGCGAGGACTGGCACTGGTCGCCCCGCGGGGGCTATGTGCTCGCGTCCTTCATGCCGGCCCTGATCCCGGCCGCGGAGGTCGAGAGCGCGGATCTGGTCCTCGAGCTCCGTGGCGACGAGACCTCGTCCGGGCTGCGGCTCGGTGAGCCGCGGCGGGCGACCATGCGCGTCGGCCGCGAGGACCCCAGGCCCTTCGTCGTGGGAGAGCGGCGGACCGCGCACGTCCGCCACCGCCACAAGTACGCCGACCTGCAGCTGCCGGTGAGCCGGCGCTTCTACTTCCGGGTGAGGGGCGAGCCCCTCGTTGCCGGGACGCTCAACGAGTTCCGCACCGCCGTACGCCATCTGGACCCGGACGTGCTCGAGTTCCACCTCCAGCGCGGGGACCTGTCGCGGTGGCTGGACACCACGATCGCCGACAAGGACCTGGCAGCCCACGTCGCAGCGCTCGAGAGCGACCTCGCTGCGCGGCGGGCCGCCGACCTGGAGCGGATCCGCAGGCAGATCGTGCGCGCCGTCAGCGACAGGTACCTCAAGCAGCCCGGCCCGGTGACCGGCTGACCGGCGCGGAACCCGCCACAATGCCCACATGACCCGATCGTGGGTGCTCCACGTCGACCTCGACCAGTTCATCGCGGCGGTCGAGGTGCTCCGCAGGCCCGAGCTCGCCGGCAGGCCGGTGGTTGTCGGCGGCCGCGGTGACCCGTCCGAGCGTGGAGTGGTGTCGACCGCCTCCTACGAGGCGCGGGAGTACGGCGTCGGCTCGGGGATGCCCCTCCGCACAGCGGCGCGGAAGTGCCCGGACGCCGTCTTCCTGCCCGTCGACGCGCCGGCCTACGAGGCGGTCTCGGCGACGGTGATGGAGACGCTCCGGTCGCTCGGAGTCGTGGTCGAGGTGCTCGGCTGGGACGAGGCCTTCCTCGCGGTGGAGACCGACGACCCCGAGGCGTTCGCCCGGCTGGTCCAGCGCTCGGTGCTGGAGGCCACCGACCTGCACTGCTCGGTCGGCATCGGCGACAACAAGCTCCGCGCCAAGATCGCCACGGAGTTCGGCAAGCCTCGCGGGACCTTCCGGCTGACCGAGGACAACTGGTACGACGTCATGGCGGACCGGCCCACCGACGCGTTGTGGGGGATCGGTCGCAAGACCGCGAAACGCCTTGCTGCGCTGGGGATCGACACGGTCGGCCAGCTCGCGAAGGCCGACGCCCGCGACCTCGCGGCCCGGCTCGGCCCGACGATGGGACCGTGGTACCGACGGCTGGGCCGCGGGGCCGACAGCTCGCCGGTCGAGGGCACGCCCTGGGTGGCCCGGTCGCACAGCCGGGAGAGCACCTACCAGCAGGACCTGACCGACCGGGAGCTCGTCGAGGCCGAGGTGCGCCGGCTCGCCGCCCAGGTCACCGAGGACGTCCGCCGCGAGGGGCGTCCCGCGGTCCGCGTGGGGATCAAGGTGCGGTTCGCCCCGTTCGACACGCACACCCGCAGCCTCACCCTCGACGCGCCGACGGTCGACGTACCCCCGATCGAGGAGGCCGCGGTCGACCTGCTGCACCGGCTCGAGGACGGACGCGCGATCCGTCTGCTCGGCGTGCGCGCCGAGATGGCGCCGCCCGTGCCGGACCCACCTGCCTGATCACCCGTGGGGTGGATGCCGCCCTGGCCCTCGCGTAGTGGACTCGGTGGGACCCGTCACCGACCTGCAGGAGTGCGGCATGAGGACCGACCGATCGACGCTCACCCAGTTCCTGATCGAGGAGCGCCGCCGGCACCCCGAGGCGAGCGGAGAGCTGAACTCGCTGATCCTGGACGTCGCCCTTGCCTGCAAGGCGATCGCCAAGCGCGTGGCCTACGGCGAGCTGGAGGGTCTGCTCGGCGCCGACGGGCGGACCAACGTCCAGGGCGAGACCCAGCAGAAGCTCGACGTGGTCGCGAACGACATCTTCCTGCGCGCCAACGAGTGGGGCGGGCTCGTCGCGGGGATGGCTTCCGAGGAGCTCGACGACCCCTACACGCTGCCGCCGGAGCACCCCCGCGGGAAGTACCTCCTCTGCTTCGACCCGCTCGACGGTTCGTCGAACATCGACGTCAACGTCGCGGTCGGCAGCATCTTCTCGATCCTGCGCGCGCCGAGTCCCGGCGAGGACGCGGACGTGGACGACTTCCTCCAGCCGGGCACCGAGCAGGTCTGCGCCGGCTACGCCATCTACGGTCCGTCGACCGTCCTGGTGCTGACCGTCGGGCGCGGGGTCCACGCCTTCACCCTCGACCCCTCGCTCGGCGAGTTCTTCCTGACCCAGCAGGACATCCGGATCCCGGCGAGCACGCAGGAGTTCGCGATCAACGGGTCGAACCGGAGGTTCTGGGAGCCCGCGGTCGTGAAGTACGTCGACGAGTGCCTCGCCGGACGGACCGGGCCACGAGGCAAGGACTTCAACACGCGGTGGATCGCCTCGCTGGTCGCGGAGACGCACCGGATCCTGACCCGAGGCGGGGTCTTCCTCTATCCCGCGCGACTCGAAGGACCCGGCGAAGGAGGGCCGCCTGCGGCTGCTCTACGAGGCGAACCCGGTCGCCCTGCTCGTCGAGCAGGCCGGTGGCCGCGCGACGACGGGACGTCAGCGGATCCTCGAGGTGCGGCCGACGGACCTGCACCAACGGATCGGGCTGATCTTCGGGTCCCGCGAGGAGGTGGAGCGGATCGAGCGGCACCACGCCGAGTCCCTCGACGACGTGGCCTAGGCCTCCCGCGGACCTGGCGGGTCGCGGTTTGTCCGTCGGAACCCTCGGGTACGGGTGTGGCTGAGCGCCGCCGACGTGGGCGGCACCGGCCCGGAGGAACGCGAGCATGGCTGCCGCCCGTCTACGACCCGTCGTGCGCCTCGTGACGCTCGCCGTCGCGACGATCGCGCTGTCCCTCTCGGGTGGTGCCCCGTCGTGGACCGACTCCCTCGGACCGCAGGGCGAGCGGACCCAGTCGCAGCCGGCCGAGGGCGCGGGCCGCTAGCTCAGAGGCCGAGCCGCTCGGCGTGCCGGCCGAGGAAGGCGACGACCTCGTCCTCGGGCTTGTCCGGCAGGCCCCAGATGATCTCGGTGACCCCGGCGCGCTCCCACTCGTCGATGACCTCGGGGGAGGGCCGCACGGCCGCGAGGGCGGCGATCTCCGGGCGCCCGGACCGCCCGGCCTGCTGCCACGCCTCGTGCAGCGCCTGCGCCTTGGCGGTGATGTCCTGCTCGCCCGGCGTGGTGATCCAGCCGTCTGCATGGGCGGCGATCCACGCAAGGGTCTTCGGGCCGCCACCGGCGCCGATCATCAGGGGAACGTGTGCCTGCGCGGGCTTGGGCCACGCCCACGACGCGCCGAAGGACACGAACTCCCCGGCGTAGGACGCCTCGTCCTGGGTCCACAGCGCGCGCATCGCCTCGACGTACTCCCTCAGGACCGTGCGCCGCTTGCCGGCGGGCACGTGGTGGTCGGCGAGCTCGTCGGTGTTCCAGCCGAAGCCCGCCCCGAGCGTCACCCGGCCGCCGGAGAGGTGGTCGAGGGTGGCGATGGCCTTGGCCAGCGTGATCGGGTCGGACTCGACGGGGAGCGCGACCGCCGTGGAGAGACGGATCCGTGAGGTCACGGCCGCGGCGGTGGCGAGGGACACCCACGGGTCCAGGGTCCGCATGTAGCGGTCGTCGGGGAGGGTCTCGTCGCCGGTGCCGGGGTGGGCGGCCTGGCGCTTGACCGGGATGTGGGTGTGCTCGGGCACGTAGAACGTGTCGAACCCGTGCTGCTCGGCGGCTCGCGCCGCGGCGGCGGGCGCGATGCCCCGGTCACTGGTGAAGAGGACGATGCCGTGGCGCATGCGCCGATACTAGAACCGGTTCTAGCGATGGCGGAAGGGGTCGTCCATGACGTAGAAGTTCTCTCCTGGGACCCCAGGGACTGATGAGACACATGTGACTTTACCGTCCAGGTCCCACGAATCGCCGCACTTCTGCCCTACGGTCGACGCGACCCACGATCGACTTGGAACAGAGGCAGACCGGTGCAGGCCGACTTCCCCCGTGCACTCAACCGACACCCTCGACGCAGTCTCATCGCTGTCCTGGTGGCGCTGAGCGCCTCCCTGAGCCTGGCCGCCACGCCTACCGCGCCGGCCAACGAGCTCGGCGACCGCAAGCAGCGTGTCCACCGCGAGATCTCCCAGGCCCAGAAGGAGCTTCGACACTCCAGCGAGGCTCTGATCCGGGCCTCGGCCCGGGTCGCGAAGACGGAGGAGAAGCTCGCCGCGGCCGAGGCGGAGCTCGACCGCCGCCAGGCCGAGGTGACGGCCGCGGAGATCCTCGACGCGCAGATGCAGTCCGAGCTCAATGCCGCCAACGCTCGCCTCGAGCGCGCCCAGGCGGCGTACGCCCGCGGGAAGCGGAGCCACGACGCCCAGCAGCAGGTGCTCCGCGGCATCGCGGCCGAGACCTACCAGGCGGGTTCGCCGGGCCTGATGGGCCTCACCATGGTGCTCACCTCCACGGACCCGACGGAGCTGAGCGGCCAGCTCAACGTCGTCCAGAACGTGCTCGACAAGGAGGCCGCGACGCTGAGCCGCCTCGAGGCGTCGGCCGTCCTGCTCGAGATGCAGCGCAAGCGCGTGGCCGCCGCCCGCGCCGAGGTCGCCGAGCGCCGCAAGGCGGCGGCCGAGACCCTGGTCAAGAAGCGGGAGGTCGAGGCACGCGCTGCCGTCGCCTCGGAGCGCGTGGCCGAAGCGCTCGACGCCCGCGAGGGGGCACGCGCCGAGGCGCTGAGGACCAAGCGCGCGGACCAGCGTCGGCTGGGGCAGCTGCGCGAGGAGCGCGACAAGATCACCAAGCTCATCAAGCAGCAGCAGGCCCGGGAGCGGCGCCGCCGGACGCGCGAGGCGATCGCCCGCGCGAAGGCTGCGTCCATCGCGAGGGCCAAGCAGGCCGAGAAGGCCAGCCAGAGCCTGATGACGATGCCGGTCGACACCTACATCACGTCGCAGTACGGCATGCGCCTCCACCCGATCTACCGGCAGTGGCGCCTGCACGACGGCACCGACTTCGGCGCGCGCTGCGGCTACCCGGTGCGCGCCGCGGCGAGCGGCCGCGTGATCGGCCGCTACTACAACGTGGGCTACGGCAACCGCGTGATCATCGGCCACGGCTACATGCGCGGGGTGTCGGTCACCACGACCTACAACCACCTCAGCCGCTACTCCACCTACGTCGGGCAGCGGGTGAGCCGGGGGGAGATCATCGGGTACGTCGGCTCGACCGGCTTCTCCACCGGGTGTCACCTGCACTTCATGGTCTTCCGCAACGGCCGGACCACGAACCCGATGAACTGGCTCTGACCCCACGCCGCTGCGGGACCTACGCCTCTGCCGTCGGCCGCACCGGCTGGCGACGCTGGTGGTGAGGAGTGTCTCGGACTCCCGGGTCCACACTCGTCAAGGAGGCCAGCGATGGAGGGCTCGCGACAACACGCGTCCCTGACCTTTCTCGGTGCCGCCCGCACCGTCACCGGCAGCAAGTTCCTCGTCGACACCGGCGCCGTCCGGGTGATGGTCGACTGCGGGCTGTTCCAGGGCGAGCGCGTGTGGCGTCGGCGCAACTGGGAGCCGCTCACCGTGGACCCGGCGAAGGTCGACGCCGTGGTGCTCACGCACGCTCACCTCGACCACTGCGGGTACCTCCCGCTCCTGGTTCGCAACGGGTTCGGCGGACCGGCGTACTGCACTCCGGAGACCGCCGAGCTTGCCGCGATCGTGCTGCGGGACTCGGCGCACCTGGCCGAGGAGGACGCGGCTGCGGCCAACGCCGGCGGCTACTCCAAGCACGCGCCCGCGCTCCCGCTGTACGACGCGAGCGACGCGGAGAAGGCGATCGAGCTGCTCACGCCGGTCGACCACAACGTGCACACGACGATCCCCGGAGGCATCGACCTCGAGCTGCGCTCCGCGGGCCACATCCTCGGCTCGGCGTACGCCCAGCTCGACGTGGCCGGCACCGGTCTCCTCGTCAGCGGCGACGTCGGCCGTCCGGGACACCCGCTGCTGCTGCCGCCACAGCCGCCGCGTGACGCCGACGTGGTGGTCGTGGAGTCGACCTACGGCGACCGGCCGCACGAGGAGGAGGGCGACGAGGTCCTCGCCGACGCGATCCGGCGCACGATCGGCCGCGGTGGTGTGGTGCTGATGCCGGCGTTCGCCGTGGACCGCACCTTCGTGCTGCTGATGACACTGGCGCGGCTGGAGACCGAGGGTCGCATCCCGCAGGTTCCGGTGTACGTCGACAGCCCGATGGCGCTCCGGGCGCTCGACGTCTACAAGGCGGCGATCAGGACGCACGACTCGCAGCTGCGTCCCGAGGTGACGATGGCCAGCACCGCGTACCGGCCCAGCCACCTGAAGCTGATGCCGGGCGCCGTGGAGTCGGAGAAGCTCAACCGGCCGGGCAAGCCCTGCATCATCGTCTCGGCCTCGGGCATGGCCACCGGCGGACGCGTCCTGCACCACCTGAAGTACCAGCTGCCGAACGGGCGCAACAGCGTGGTCCTCACCGGGTTCCAGGTGCCCGGCACCCGTGGCCGGTCGCTGCTCGACGGCGAGAAGCAGCTGAAGATCCACGGTCGCTACATCCCGGTGCGGGCCGAGATCTACGCGACCAACGCCTACTCCGCGCACGCCGACGCCGCGCAGATGGTGGAGTGGCTCTCGGCCATGAAGCCGCCCGACACCGCCTACGTCGTGCACGGCGAGGAGGAGGCGGCGCGGGCCCTGGCCGACCGGCTGTCCGAGGAGCTCGGCTGGAACGCCGTGGTTCCTCGCTACCTGGAGCGCGTGCGCCTCATGCTGACGCGGAGGCACAGCATCCGGCCGCCCGACCGGGGGAGGAGGGGCGGCCGTCTGCTGCAAGGACAACCAGGGGTCAGCGGGAGAAGGCCTCGAGGTGGTGCTGCGAGGCAACGGTGAGGTGCTCGTAGACCTGCTCGGCGTCGGGGGCGTCGAGAGCCTTCGCGGCCTTCTCGAGTCCGGCGATGTCCTCTTCCTCGATCTCCTGCGCGGCCTTCAGCGCGGCGGCGAGCCCGTCGCCCTCGTCGAGGTACGCGTCGTAGGCCTCGTCCACGCTGTCGCTCCTGAACTCGCCCTCGTCGAGACCCTCGGTCGGGTCGGTCACGTCGTAGCGGTCCATGAGCATCCGCAGCGCCTGGAGGTGCTGCTCCTCCGAGGCGGCGACCCGCTCGAAGCGGTAGTCGCCGGTGGCCTCGAAATAGGCGACGTAGACGTCGTGGGAGAGCTTCTCCTTCTCGGCCTGCTGGGCCAGAGTCTGCTTCTGCGACTCGGTCAGGGTGCCCTGGGCGGCGCCGTCGGCGAAGGGGCAGTCACCGTTCCCGCCCGGTCCGCGGCCCTGCATCATGCCGGGACCCATGCCCGGCCTGCATCTGCCCATGCGGCCCTGCATCTGGCCCATGCCGCCCCTGCCTTGCATCCGGTCCTGCATCCACTCCTGCCGGCCGTCCTCGTTCTCGCTCCACCGCGGGCCGTACGGCGTCGGGTCGTCGTTGTTCGCGGCGAGCACCATCGGGGTCACCACGGCCCCTGCTCCCACCACTCCGGCGGCCAGTGCGACGGCGACGATCCTCTTGGTGCGCATGGCGACTCTCCTTCATGTTCGAGGGACTCCTCGTCCCTGTTCCTGTCCCCAGGGTGGGTCGCCGCTGTGCAGATCGGATGGGCTCGCTATGGAGAACCTGTGGAGTTTCCGCGCGGCACCCGGTGCAGCGCGGAGCCGGGTGCGACGATGAGCCCATGAGCACGGTTCTCGTCGTCGAGGACGAGCGGGAGATCCGCGACCTGCTGCGGCGCTACCTCGAGCGCGCCGGGCACTCCGTGCTCAGCACGGAGTCCGGCGCCGAGGCGATCCGGCTCGTCAGCGAGGGCAGCGCCGACCTCGTCCTCCTCGACCTGGGTCTCCCCGACATCGACGGCACGGAGGTCCTGCGGGCAGCGCGTGACGGCGACCGTCGTACCCCTGTGCTGGTCCTCACCGCGCGCTCCGCCGTCGAGGACCGCATCAGCGGGCTGAGCCTGGGCGCCGACGACTACGTGACCAAGCCGTTCAGCCCGACCGAGGTGGTGCTCCGGGTGGGGGCGGTCCTCGGTCGCAGTCGACAGGCGGACGGACGCGATCCCGGCGTCGAGTCGTACGGCGCAGGGCGGCTCGTCGTCGACACCACCCGGCGGGAGGCCCGCCTCGACGGGCGCCTGCTCGACCTGACCCCGAGCGAGTGGGGGATCCTCACGTCGCTGGCCTCCGTGCCCGGCAGGCCGTTCTCCCGCTACGAGCTGGTGAACCGGGTGCGCGGCTACGAGTTCGCCGGCTACGAGCGCAGCATCGACTCGCACGTGAAGAACCTGCGGCACAAGCTCGGCCCGGACGCCGGCGGCGTCGTCGAGACCGTGACCGGCGTGGGCTACCGGCTGGGGCTGAGCCATGACCGGTGACGGCCTGGGCCCGCTCGGCCGGAGGTTCCTCGTCGCCTTCGTGGCGGTGGCACTGGGGGCCGTCGTGCTCGTGACCGCCGCGGGCCTGGTCGGCACCGACCGGGGGCTGTCCTCGCAGAGCGACACCCAGCGCGCGGCGGTCGCCGAACGGGTCGCCGACGCGGCGGCCGACGCCTATACCGCTGCCGGAGGCTGGGACGGCGCCGACCTGCGCGCCGCGGAGGACGCGGCCGAGGGTGGCGGCGCGGTCCTGTTCGTCAGAGACGCCGGCGGCACCGTCCTGTGGCCCGAGGACGGGCGCGGGCACATGGGCGGGATGCAGGGGATGGGCATGGCCGCCGGCGCGATCACCGACGACGTGGTCGTCGACGGCGAGGTGGTCGGGGAGGTGGTGCTCGGCTTCGGCCCGATGGGCGATCCCGCCGGACGGCCCGTCGCCTGGGCATGGATCATCGTCGCGGGTGTCGCGGCGCTGCTGCTGGCGCTGGTCGCCGCCTGGTTCGTCTCGCGCCAGCTGAGCCGCCCGGTGGCTGCATTGACCGCCGCCGCGCGCTCCTTCGCGGCAGGCGAGCGCGACGCCGTCGTCCGGGAGCGGGGCGCGGGGGAGCTCGCCGAGCTCGCGGACGCCTTCGAGGACGCGGTGGCGGCGGTACGACGGGCGGAGGGGTCGCGGGCCCGGATGGCGGCCGACGTGGCCCATGAGCTTCGCACCCCGCTCGCCGCGCTGCAGGCCGGGCTCGAGGAGCTCCGCGACGGCCTGGCCCCGGCCGACCCCGCTGCGCTCGCCCGGCTGCACGACCAGGCGTTGCGGGTCTCGCGGATCGTCGGGGACCTCGACGCGCTGTTCGCCGCGGAGGGGGCCACCCGCGGGGTGAGGAGCGACCCGGTCGAGCTCGTGGCCCTGGTGCGCGCGGAGGTCGACGCTCGGGCGGCCCAGCTGCGCGTGGCCGACATCGACGTACACCTCGAGCTGCCGCGCCGGGAGGTGTGGGTGCGCGGGGACACCGAGCGGCTGCACCAGGTGCTGGGGAACCTGCTGGAGAACTGCGTGCGCCACTGCCGCCCCGGCGACGCGGTGCTGGTCCGGTGACGTCGGCGGTGGGCCGATGCTGACGGTCGCCGACACCGGACCGGGCATCGCGCCGGAGGACCTGCCGAACGTGTTCGACCGGTTCTGGCGCGGGTCGCGTCAGGAGGGCCTGCCCGGGTCGGGCATCGGCCTGGCGGTCGTCCGCAGCCTGGTCGAGGCCATGCACGGCGAGGTCGCCGTCGACTCCGACGGCGCGAGCGGGACGACCTTCACGCTGAGCCTGCCCGCCGCCGTGGAGCCGAGCCCTGCGGGGCCGAGTGCGGCGGCGTCGGGCGCAGCGCGCGGCTGAACGTCAGTCGTGGTGCGGGACCCGCTGCCGCGCGATCCGCAGCTGCTCCTGGTGGTCGAAGATCGCCTCGAGCGCTGCGGGCATGTCGCTGTCCACCCGGCTCTCCTGGTGCTCCTCGCCCGCCACGGCCACCGGTGCCGGGCTCGGCACGGACCTGGACGGCTGCTCGGGGATCGGCTGCTCGGCGACCGGCGGTCGAGCCAGGTCCTCGAGCGGCGGCGCGGACGCGGCCAGATCCCGGTCGGTCGTGACGGTCAGCGTGACGCGCGGCCACCACCGGTCCCGGTCGTTGCGAGCGAGGACGACGGGGTCCTCGAAGCGCTCGCGCGCATAGGCGAGCGCGGCTTCGAAGGAGCCGGCGGTCACCTCCCACGTCGGTTCGGCGCCCGAGAGCTCGATACGGCCTCGAACCGCCTCCACCATTTCTCCGATGCCTTGCCCGAGCGGCATGGGGGACCACCTGCCTTCACTCCCGCTTCGGGAGGCTAGTACAGGTGGCGAGCAATGACAGCCCCACCCCGGCGGGATGTCCGATTCGTCTGGACCACAAGTCGTAACGATCCGGGCGTACTCCCACGTAGCGCCCCGCAGCGGTGAGAAGATCTGTCGGCTCGGTGCTCGGGGCACCGGCCGTTCGTCTCGGGAGCTCCTCATGCGTCAGTCCCGCGCCGCCTGCGCGTTGTCCTTGCCTGCCCTGCTGCTCGGTGTCCTGTCCGTGCCGCCCGCCCAGGCCGCCGTCACGACCTCGACCGGGGTCACCTGCACCGTCGTGGGAACCGCGGGTCGCGACGTGCTGGTCGGCACCGGCGGACGCGACGTGATCTGCGGGCGCGGCGGCAACGACGTCGTCCGTGCCGGCGGCGGCAACGACCTCGTGGACGCGGGCGCCGGCAACGACGACGTCTTCGCCGGCCCGGGCACCGACAAGGTGCTCGCCGCAGGCGGTGCCGACGAGGTCGTGGGCGGCGACGGCAGCCGACCGGCTGCTCGGTGGCGCGGGTCCCGACGACCTCAGCGGTGACGGCGGCGGGGACACGCTCAACGGTGGCGACGGCGCCGACACGATCGGCGGCGACGCGGGCGGCGACACCGTGAACGGCGGAGACGGCGCCGACACGATCGAGGGCGGCGGAGCCGCGGACGACCTGAACGGCCAGGGCGGCGACGACGACCTGACCGGTGACGCCGGCGCCGACGACCTCGACGGCGGTGCCGGCACGAACCTCTGCATCGTCGACGCCGCCGACGAGAGCGTGCGCTGCAAGTACGACGAGCTGCCGCCGGTCATGGTGGAGACGGTCATCGACCCCACCTCGGTCGACGTGACGCACGCGTCGGCCGAGGTGACCGTGATGGTCCACGCCACCGACGACACCGGCGTCGAGGACGTCCAGCTGTCGCTGCTCGACGGGTCGGTCGTCGTGAGTGGACCGCCCGCGGAGCTCGTGTCGGGGACCGCGCGGGACGGGTGGTGGCGGACCACCTTCGAGGTGGGGCGGTGGACACCTCCGGGCGTCCTTCGCCCGGACGTCTCGGTGCGCGACCGGCTCGACCGGCAGACCTTCGACGACAGCAGCCCGGCCCGGCTCGAGGTCATCGACGAGAACCCCGACACCGAGCGGCCCCGCCTGACGCTGGTCTCCCCGGTCGACCCCGAGCCCGGTCGACGTGCGCACGTCGGGCGCCGACGTGAAGGTGACCGTCCGCGCCACCGACAACCTCTCGGGCGTCCACACCATGCGGCTGTGCCTCGGTCGCGCCGGCGACGGCCTCTACCAAGAGGTGGTCTGCGACTACGAGCCGGCCAGGGTGAGCGGGACGCTCCGCGACGGTCTCTGGACCGCCACGCTGCGGGTGCCCAAGGCCGCGCCGAGCGGCGACTGGAACGTCATGGCGTACGCGTCCGACCGGGCACAGCCCGAGGTCTTCGTCGACTACGTAGGGCCCGACGCGTACGAGGCGTACGTCGACGGCCGGTGGTGCTGCTCGGACATCCACCCCTTCCAGGACGGCGCGGGCAGGCTGTTGGTCATCGGGGCCGAGGACCGGACACCGGCCTGGACCGACAGCGTCACGTTGACGCCGACCGAGGTGGACACGCTGGAGAAGGACGCCACGACCCGGGTCCGCGTGCACGCGCTCGACGCGGACGGTGAGGGCGTGACCGGTGTGATGGCGGTCCTGATCCAGGCCGCGGAGGAGCCCGGCGGCCCGCAGTTCACCCAGACCGACCTCACCCTCGTCGAGGGCTCGTCGACGGACGGCGTGTGGGAGGCCGACCTGCTCCTGCCGCAGGGCACGCCGGTGGGCAGGTACGACGTACTCGTGTCGGTCTCCGACATCGAACACGCGCAGACCTACGTCAGCGCGAGCTCCTGGTACGCCGACAGCGACTGGTACCGCAAGCTCGAGAACGACCCGCACGTCGACGTCGTCGCTCGCTAGAGGGTCCGCGCCGGCAAGCGGTCCGCATCGTGGATGGCCGGTTTCCCCTTACAAGCAACGTGATCTAGTTCGTCGTCGTCAGGGACCGGGCCCTGGTGGTGACGAAAGGTCGAGCACGTGGTCGAGCTGTCGAGACGAGGGTTCCTGGGAGCAGCCGCAGGCATCGCGGCCGCCGGTGTCGCGGCCCCGGCGAGGGCGAGCATCCTTCCCGCGCCGGTGACCGAGGAGCGGCACCAGGCCGTGGTCATCGGTTCCGGATTCGGGGGCGGGGTCACCGCCCGTCGGCTTGGCCGGGCCGGCATCGAGACGCTCGTCCTGGAACGCGGCAGGCGCTGGCCGACCGGACCGGGTTCGGACACCTTCCCGACGCTGACCAACAACGACGAGCGCTCGTCGTGGCTCTCTGCGGTCCCGACGATGCCGGTGCCGCCGACCAGCCCGACCGCCTTCGTGCCCTACACCGGCCTCATCGAGCGCGTGCGCGGCGTGGGTGTCGACGTGATGTGCGTGGCGGCCGTCGGTGGCGGCTCGATCAGCTACCACGGGATGACTCTCCAGCCGATGGGCGAGGCCTTCGCGCACACGATCTCGAGCTCCATCGACTACGAGGAGCTCGACGCCGACCAGTACCGCCGCGTGGCCCGCGACCTCAACGTCTCCCCGATCCCGGACGACATCCTGTCCGACCCGAGGTACGCCGCGCCGCGGATCTTCGAGAAGCGAGGACGGGAGGCCGGCTTCGACACGTTCCGGATCGACTCACCGACCGACTGGGACATCGTCCGCCGCGAGCTCAGGGGCGAGCTGCCCCCGTCGTACATCACCGGCGACATGACCTTCGGCTGCAACAACGGTGGCCGCTACTCGGTCGACGTCACCTACCTGGCCCAGGCGGTGGCCACGGGCAACGTGGAGGTCGCGCCGCTGCACCGCGTCGCGGACATCTCGCGCGACGCCAAGGGCGAGTGGGTCGTCGACGTCGACCGGATCGACACCCGCGGCAACGTGCTCGAGAAGAAGCGGATCACCACCGGGGCACTGTTCCTCGGCGCCGGCTCACCCGGCACGACCCGGCTGATGATGAAGGCCAAGGCGAAGGGCACCATCGCGGACCTGCCGGACGGCGTGGGCACGGGATGGGGCACCAACGGCGAACGCGTCTACGCCGCGACGACTGCCGAGGACAGCCCCGGGGCCTACCAGGCCGGCCCGGTGGCGATGGGGGCTCGCGACTGGTCGGACCCGACCCGCGCGCTGACCATGACGACCGGCCCGCTTCCGCTCCCCGCGGACGTCAACACCTACACGGTGGCCGGGTTCATGGTGACGAAGGAGACCGGCAGCTGGGAGTACGACCCCGTCCGCGACGACGCCCTCCCGGTGTGGAACCGGCTCAACGAGCAGGACACCAAGCCGATCCTGGACGCCGCGGTGGAGCGACTGACCAGTGACACGCCGTTCCACGTCAACCTCGACGCGAACCTGTTCGACAACACCACCTTCCACGCCGTCGGGGGCATGCCGTTCGGCACCGCGGTCGACGACGCGGGGCGGGTGCTCGGTCAGCGGGGGCTCTACGTCATGGACGGGTCCCGGATCGCGGGCTCGTGCGCGGCCACCAACCCGTCGATGACCATCGCCGCCTTGGCGGAGTACTCGATGGACCGGGTCCTGCGGGAGGACAGCGAGCTGCTCAGCTGACGCCGAGCGGAGCCGCCTCGGCGGCGTCGTCTGCGGAGTGGCGCGCCCGCCACTCGTCCGCCAGAAGGGCGTAGCCCATGCCGTCGAGCCACACGCCCGACCGGTGCAGGGACTCGGACACCGTGTACAGCTCACGGCGCATGCCCACCCGCTCCATGAGCCGCCACGACGCCTCGTTGTCGGCGAAGCAGTTGGCGGTGACCCGGCGCAGTCCGAGGTCCTCGAAGCAGATCCGGATGAGGGCCTCGACCGCCTCGGTGGCGTAGCCGTGTCCCTGCCGCGCCGGGTCGAGGCACCAGCCCAGCTCGGCCTGGACGTCCTTCGCCTGTTCGGCGACCTCGGTCTGCGACCAGGCGTCCTCGACGGCGAGCATCAGGTCACCGACCACCTCGCCGTCGAGCTCGACCACGAGCGTCTTGGCGAGCCGGTCGGGGTTCTCGAACTTCTCGCGGTACTCGTCGAGGGTGCCAGGGGCCGAGGTGATCCAGCGACTGACCGACTCCTCGCGGCGGATCCTCCAGGTGGCCTCGAGGTCGGACCTGACCGGCGGCCGGATCGTCAGTCGGGCGGTGCGGACGGGCCAGGCGACCCGGTCGAGCTTGGAGGACATGGCGCCCATGATGCCCACGATCGCCTACCGCGTCAGTCGATTTTGAACCGGGTCGCCGCCTGTTTCCTGCGGAGGCCGTCGTACGACGGGCGGGCCGCGGCACGAGGTCGCGAGGCGCGGTGGGGAGCGACCATGAACCGGTGTGACCGATAGGCTCCGGCCGACCCGTCCCGCGCGCGCCAGGAGAGCCGATGCCCATCGTTGCCGTCGCCACCATCACCCCGCTGCCCGAGCACCGAGACGAGGTGCGGTCAGCGCTCGAGGAGTCGGTGCCCCTCGTGCACAAGGAAGCCGGCTGCGAGCTGTACGCGCTGCACCAGTCCAAGGACGAGTTCGTGCTCGTCGAGCAGTGGGTGGACGCGGACGCGATGCGGGCGCACGGTGCCGGCCAGCCGTTCCGCGCCCTCAACGCGGCGCTCGAGGGCAAGCTGGCGGGCCCGCTGGAGCTGAAGATCCTCCGGCCGGTGCCGTGCGGGACTCCGGAGCAGGGCCAGCTGGTCTGACGCGCCACGTACCTTGGGGGTCATGACGAGGTACGTCGCTATCGGTGACAGCACGGTCGAGGGGCTCGAGGACCCGGGCCCGGGCGGGGTGTACGTCGGATGGGCGGACCGGCTGGCTCACCACCTCGCCGAGGTCCATCCCGACCTGACCTACGCCAACCTCGCCGTCCGCGGACTCACCGCTCGCGAGGTCAGGCAGACGCAGCTGGAGCCTGCGCTGTATCTGCAGCCGGAGATCGCGGTGGTCGTGGCCGGTGTCAACGACGTGCTGCGTCCGAGGTTCGACCGGTCCGACGCTTCGTGAGGACCTGTTCGCGATGCACGCCGCCCTCAACGAGGCGGGTGCGCGAGTCACCACCTTCACGATGCCGGACATGACCCGGGTCGCTCCGATCGCCGTCGCGATCCGCGGCCGCCTGGAGGCGCTGAACGAGATCACTCTGGAGGCGGCCGACCTCTATGGTTCGGCCGTCGCGGACCTTGCCGCCGAGCCACTCTCCTCCGACCCAGCCCTGTGGCACCTCGACCGGCTGCACGCGAACAGCGAGGGCCACCGCCGGGTGGCGCTCGCCCTGGCGGAGAGCCTCGGCGTCGACGCCGGCGACTGGCGGGAGCCGCTTCCCGACGTGCCTCACGAGTCGTTGCCCGTGGTCGTCGCCCGTGAGGTCGGCTGGCTGGCGACGCACCTGGTGCCGTGGCTGTGGCGGAGGCTCGCCGGTCAGCAGCCTGAGGAGCCTCGGGTGTGCAAGCGGCCAGATCTGCTACCCGTGGACTGACGCGGATCGTCAGGTCCAGCCGCTCCTGCCGCTCCAGCCCCTTCGGCGTGCGGGGTCGGACGTATCGCGCTACGCGACGCGCTCGAAGATGAGCTTGGCGAAGCGCGCGGTCAGGGGGCTTTGGTCCGTCGGCTCGACGAGCTGGAGCGCGAGGTCCGTCCCCTCTCCCCAGGCATGCCGGGTGGTGTGCGACCCCGTGGGCTGGGGTCGGCGGATCTGGCGGGTGCCGGTGTTGTCGACGACGAACACCGACCCGTGCGGGCTCATCCACACGTAGATGCCGGGGAAGGGCTGCTCGACGCGCCAGCCGCCGTGGGTCTTGACGCGGTGGTGGAAGGTGGTCATGCCGCCGAGGTTGTGCAGCCCGGTCTGGCCCTCGCCGCCACCGTTCTGGACGGGCGCGTAGGGCTGGTTGTGGTCGACCTGTTTGCGTCGGCTGGTGGAGGAGGCGTAGGGGAAGATGTCGAACGGGGTGCGTAGGTGCAGGCCCTCGCGGAGGCGTTCGGGGATCTCGTAGGCGTCGACCGCGGGCATGGTCGCGGGGTCGATCACGGGCTTGATGACGAACCTGGCCTGGGGGCCGAGGACGTCGCGGACGTGGGCCCAGCTGATCGGTCCCTCGCCCTCCCAGCGGGCCACGCCGTTGCCGGCGGTGATGGTGTCCTGGTGGACGTGGAGGTACAGGTGCGCGACCGGCAGCAGCGTGGCCGGGTCGTAGGTCCAGGTCCGCCGGAGCAGGAGCAGGGTGGGACCTGGTCGGGGTGGAACGGTGCGAAGAACGGTTTCAGGAACGCCTCGGCCGACCCGGGCGGCCCCTCGCCGGGCGGCACACCGTCCGGCGGTCCTGACCCCGCTGGGGCTGCTCCCGGGGTCGCTGTCCGGGTGGACCGCCCGGCGGCTCGGTCCCGGGCACGTCGGGCGGCTCGTCGATCGGGCTGCGTCGTCGGGTGGCTCGCCGGGCGCGTCTCGGGCGGCCCGGCATCAGGAACGTCCTCGGGCGGCTCGTCGGGCAGGTCTCCGAGCCCGTCCAGGCCGTCCAAGGACAGCCCGGTGAGCGGGTCGTCGGGCAGGTCGTCGAGGCCGTCGAGTGGCGGGTCGTCCGCGCCGTCGTCGGGGCGGGGACCGTCGTGCTCGTCGTCCCACGGCGGCTCACCGGCGTCGGGGCGTCGGGGCGTCACCGTCGGGCGCCCCACGGCCCTGGCGGTCGACCCCCTGTCCGGCCGCGGCACCACCGTCACCGGCACTGCCGCCGGCGTCTGGGTTGGTGTGGGAGCGGGCGGTCTTCAGGGCCTGCATCAGCTGCAGGGCCTGGAGCGGGTTGGCCAGCAGCAGCACGGCCTTGGTGCGGCGGCGGTCCTCGTTGTCGGGGTCGCCGAAGTACCGCAGCGCCTCGGCGAGGTAGGAGATGGTGGCGTCGATCCGGGTCATCTGCGCGGTCGAGGTCTTCACGTACAGGGTCTTGCGACCATGGGTGGTGGTCTGCCCGACCTTCGCGAACTCCTCCTGCGCGGCCTTGCGCTCCCGCTCGGTGGCGGCGTCGGGGTCGACCGCGACCACCTCCGCGGCGACCTTGTCCATGAACCGGCCGTAGGCCAGCCGGCCGTCGGCGTAGTCGGCGACCTGGTCGTCGACGACCATCGCCTGGGCCTGGGTGAGGTCCCGGGTGGCGTGGGCGACCTTCCGGGCCCGCCACGGCGGCACCGCCCCGGCATACATCCGCGCCCACAGCCGCGGGAGCCTGGAGCGCACCGCGACCGCGTCGCCGACCAGCCGGCGCACCGAGGTGGTGGTCATCGCCAGCTCGGCGGCGATCTCGGCGATCGCGAACTCCAGCACCCGCGGCGCGCCGTCCCCACCCAGCGGCAGCGCCCGCTGCCCACCGGGCTGTGACCGCATCCGGCCGTGCGCGTCGGCGTCGATGTTGTACAGGTCCGCCAGGTGCGCGGCCAGCACGAAGATGTCCCGCTCGGCCAGGTCCCGGACCCGGCGCAGCTCACCGAACGCGACCAACGCCTCGGCCGCGTCCAGCTCGTCCACCTCCCGGATCCATGCCAACCAAACGCTAGACCCCACCACCGACACTTTCGGAGCGGGAAACCCCTTGTGCACAAGGAGAATGCTGTGCGCCGTGCCACTGCGTGTCCGGGAGGTGCGACGATCCGCGGCAGCGCCCGGCCTGGAACGCCGAACGGGAACGTCTCAGGACAGGAACGACGAGCTGCTGCAGCGCCCAACGGTTGCCGTCCGGGTCGTCGAACCGAACGAATCGACCCCAGGGCTGGTCGTCGACGTCGCTGCACTCGACGTCGCGTTGCCGAAGGTAGGCCTGTGCCTCGTCCGCGTCGGCGACGACGATCTGGATGAACTGCGAGGAGCCGTCGGGCATCATCTCGAGCCCCGTCCCGAAACAGATCGAGCACGCCGACCCCGGTGGCGTCACCTGCACGAACCGCAGCTCGGGGCTGACCCTTTGGTCGTGGTCGACGTTCCAGCCGAGCTTCTTCCCGTAGAACTCGACCGATCGGTCGACGTCCTTCACGGCCAGGGGGATCAGCTCGATCTTGAAGTCCATGGTGTGCCTCCTGCCTGGGGTCCCCGCCGGTCGGGAACGCTCTTCAGCCAGGCTACGAAGCATTGCGGTCAGTTCCCGTCCTCAATCGCAGATTCCTCCGAGGCGGAGTCCAGAACCTCCTCGGTGAGCCGGCGCCCCAGGGCGATCAGGTCCGCGGCCCGGTGGAAGTCGAGCGACCGGCAGGCGTCCTTCGGGATCGTGACCAGGAGGTCGGGCGGGTAGCCGGCGAGCCGGTAGTTCAAGACCACGCTCTGCAGGACGTCGAGCGACATCTCCATCACGTCCAGCGTCCGCAGGCCAGGAGGCAGGGCCCCGAAGACCGCCTCCGCGACTTCCTCGGCCAGCTCCTCGGCATCTGCAGCGGCTGCACCTGAGCGCGCTCCCAGGAAGCGACTGGTCACCCGGCGCACGAGGTCCCGGTCGAGGACCTGCGCAGCGGTACGACGGAAGCGGTCGATCCACTCCTCGACCGGGCCGGGCGCCGCCGTCTCGGGCACGGGGGACCGACCACGTTGGGCCTCGGTCTCGCCGGCGAGGGACACGGCGATCGTCAGGTCCGCCCCCGACGCGGCCATGGGCGCGATGGGGACGGGGTTCATGAGCCCGCCGTCGACGAGCAGGCGTCCGTTGAGGACGACCGGCGTGATCACGCTCGGCAAGGCGATGGAGGCCCGGATCGCCGCGTCGACGGGTCCGCGCTGGAACCACACCTCCTTGCGCGCCAGCAGGTCGGTCGCGACGGCGGTGAACGGGATCGGCAGGTCCTCGATCAGCGCGCCGCCGAGCAGCTCGCTCACCCGGGCGAGGATCTTGTCCGCACGGATCGCGCCCGGCGCCTTCAGGGAGGGATCGAGGAGACGGAGCACGTCGCGCTGGGTCAACGCGCGCACCCAGTCGGTGTAGGCGTCGAGCTTGCCGGCGGCGTGGAGTCCGCCGACGACCGCGCCCATCGACGTACCGGCCACACTCACGATCTCGTAGCCGCGCTCCTCGAGGACCTCGATCACGCCGATGTGGGCGTACCCCCGGGCGCCACCGCTGCCCAGCGCGAGGGCGACGCGGCTCGGTGGGGGCACGAACCCGATGCTAGGCGACGAAGTGACCGCGGCGACGCCGTTGGCCCCCCGGGATGGGGTCGAAGGGCCCTTATTCCGCCCATCCCCGGCTCTTACTGTCCGAGTGAGGAGGCGCGATGTTCGCGGTACGTATTCACGGGAGGGGCGGCCAGGGAGCCGTCACAGCGGCCGAGATGCTTTCTGTCGCGGCGTTCGACGAGGGCCGCCACGCGCAGGCCTTCCCGACCTTCGGCTCCGAGCGCACCGGGGCGCCGGTGGTGTCCTTCTGCCGCATCGACGACAAGCCGATCCGGCTGCGCGAGCCGATCACCGAGCCGGACGCGCTGATCGTGCAGGACCCGACGCTGCTGCACCAGGTGAACCTGTTCGCCGGGCTCCACGACGACGGCTACCTGCTGGTCAACACGTCCCGCCCCCTCGAGGAGCTGGGTCTCGGCGAGCTCACCGCGCGGCTCAAGGCCGACCGGGTGGTCGCCGTACCCGCCACCGAGCTTGCACGCGAGCACCTGGGCAGACCCCTTCCCAATGCCGCGCTGCTCGGTGGCTTCGCCGCCCTCACCGCGCAGGTGTCCATCGGATCGGTCGCGGACGCGATCCGTGCCCGGTTCGCCGGCGCGGTGGGGGAGGGCAACGTCAAGGCAGCCGAGGCCGCCTACGCCTATGTCCACGAGGTGATGAGGAGGACGGCCGATGCTTGAGCAGATCGAGGGCTCGCAGGCGGTTGCCCGCGCCGTGACGCTGTGTCGTCCCGAGGTCATCGCGGCCTACCCGATCTCGCCGCAGACCCACATCGTGGAGTCGCTGTCGGACCGGGTGCGCACCGGTGAGCTCGAACCCTGCGAGTACATGATGGTCGAGTCGGAGTTCGGTGCGATGTCGGCGTGCATCGGCGCCTCCGCTGCCGGTGCTCGCACCTACACCGCGACCTCGTCGCAAGGGCTGCTGTTCATGGCCGAGGCGCTGTTCAACGCCTCGGGCCTGGGACTGCCGATCGTGATGACCGTGGCGAACCGCGCCATCGGCGCGCCCATCAACATCTGGAACGACCACTCCGACGCGATGTCGATGCGCGACTCCGGCTGGATCCAGCTCTTCGCCGAGTCCAACCAGGAGGCCGTCGACCTGCACATCCAGGCCTACCGCCTCGCCGAGAAGCTCTCGGTGCCGGTGATGGTCTGCATGGACGGCTTCGTGCTCACCCACGCCTTCGAGCGGGTCGACCTGCCGACCCAGGAGCAGGTGGACGCGTTCCTCCCGTCGTTCGTGCCGCAGCAGATGCTCGACCCCGACGACCCGGTGACCATCGGCGCGATGGTCGGTCCCGAGGCGTTCGCCGAGGTGAAGTACCTCATGCACGCCAAGCAGGTCGCCGCGCTCGACGAGATCCCGGTCATCGCACGCGAGTTCGAGGAGGCCTTCGGCCGCGACTCCGGCGGCCTCGTGCGGCCCTACCGCACCGAGGACGCGGACACGATCGTGGTCGCCCTCGGGTCGGTGCTCGGCACGATCGAGGACGTCGTCGACGGCATGCGGGACGACGGCGAGTCGGTCGGCGCGCTCGGCATCGGGTGCTTCCGGCCCTGGCCACTCGGAGTGGTGCGGGAGGCCCTGCAAGGAGCCAAGCGCGTGGTCGTGGTCGAGAAGGCCTTCGCGGTCGGCGCCGGCGGCATCGTCGGGCAGAACGTCCGGGACGCCCTGCGCGGCCTGCCGGTGGAGGTGTACGACGTGGTGGCCGGGCTTGGGGGTCGGCCCGTCACGCGCGCCTCGCTGCGGGGCCTTCTCGACGACGTGCTCCGCGGCGACGTGCAGTCGAACCGGCTGCACTTCCTCGACCTCGACGTCGAGCTCGTGCAGCGCGAGCTCGAACGGGCCCGGAAGGGAAGCCGCCCGGGTCCGCACGCGGAGCACATGCTGCTCGACATCGGCACCGTCGGCTCGGCGCCCAACTAGGAGGAGTCGTGGCCTACCAGGAGATCAAGCTCTACCAGACCGGCACCTTCGTCGCGGGCAACCGTCTGCTCGACCCCGACCAGCGTTCGGTCCAGGCCCGGATGGGGCGGTCCAACTCGCTGACCTCCGGGCACCGCGCGTGCCAGGGGTGCGGCGAGGCGCTCGGCGCCCGCTACGTCCTCGACGCGGCGATGCGCGCCACCGACGGCAACATGGTCGCGGTCAACTCCACCGGCTGCCTCGAGGTGTTCTCGACGCCCTACCCGGAGTCGTCGTGGCAGCTGCCGTGGCTGCACTCGCTGTTCGGCAACGGTCCCGCGGTCGCGGCCGGCGTCGCGGCGGCGTTGAAGGCCAAGGGCCACGACGAGATCCGGGTCGTGGCGCAGGCCGGCGACGGTGGCACCGTCGACATCGGCTTCGGCACCCTCTCGGGCATGTTCGAGCGCAACGACGACGTGCTGTTCGTCTGCTACGACAACGAGGGCTACATGAACACCGGCGTGCAGCGCTCCGGCGCCACACCCCCGGCGGCGCGTACGGCGAACACCAAGCCCGTCGGCTCCGAGCCCGGCAACGTGTTCGGCCAGGGCAAGAACGTCCCGCTGATCGCGATGGCCCACGAGATCCCCTACGTGGCAACGGCCACCGTCGCCGAGCTCCGCGACCTCGAGTACAAGGTCGAGAAGGCGATGAGCTTCCGCGGGGCCCGCTACATCCACGTGTTCGTGCCCTGCCCGCTCGGCTGGGGAGCGAGCTCCGCCGACACGATCCGGCTGTCCAGGCTGGCGAAGGAGACCGGCATCTTCCCGGTCTTCGAGGCCGAGCACGGGCAGGTCACCGACGTCGCGAAGATCCGGCGCAGGGTGCCGGTCGAGGAGTACCTCAAGCGTCAGAAGAGGTACGCCCACCTGTTCGGTGCGCACCCGCGCCCGGACGTCGTCGCCCGGATCCAGGAGGGAGCCGACCGCAACATCGAGCGGTTCGGTCTCCTCGCGGAGGAGCCGGAAGGACCCGGTGTCGCCCAGGACGCCGCCGGCGAAGGAGTTGTGTGATGGACAAGCCGTTCGCGATCACCCTCGACATCGGCTCCAGCCGGGCCAACAAGACCGGCTCGTGGCGCACCGAGCGCGCCGTCTATGCGAACCGGATGCCACCGTGCAACGACGCCTGCCCCGCGGGGGAGAACATCCAGTCCTGGTTGTACGAGGGCGAGGAGGGCGGCGCCGGCTACGAGCGCGCCTGGCGCCAGATCATGGTCGACAACCCGTTCCCCGCCATCATGGGCCGGGTCTGCTACCACCCCTGCGAGAACGTCTGCAACCGCGGCCAGCTCGACGAGGCCGTCGGAATCAACTCGGTGGAGCGGTTCCTGGGTGACGAGGCGATCCGGCAGGGATGGACGGTCTCGGTCGACGTGCCGCCGACCGGCCAGCGGATCCTGGTCGTGGGCGCCGGGCCGTCCGGCCTCTCCGCGGCGTACCACCTCGCACGGCGCGGCCACGAGGTCACCATCAAGGAGGCCGGTCCGATGGCCGGCGGCATGATGCGCTTCGGCATCCCGAGGTACCGGCTCTCCCGGGACGTGCTGGACGCGGAGATCCAGCGGATCCTCGACCTCGGCGTGACGCTCGAGCTCGACGCGAAGGTCACCGACCTGATGGCGATCAGGGAGGAGTACGACGCGGTGTTCCTCGCGGTGGGTGCCCAGCTCGGCAAGCGGGCCTACCTCCCGGCCGGGTCGGCCGCCAAGATGCTCGACGCCGTCTCCATGCTGCGTGACGTCGAGACCGGCGAGAAGCCCTTGCTGGGCAGGAGAGTCGCGGTGTACGGCGGTGGCAACACCGCCATGGACGCGGCCCGCACCGCGAAGCGTCTCGGCGCCTCGGAGGCGATCGTCGTCTACCGCCGCAACAAGGACAAGATGCCCGCGCACGAGTCGGAGTTCATGGAGGCCGAGGAGGAGGGCGTCCTCTTCAAGTGGCTCACCACGATCAAGCAGGTCGACGAGGGCAAGCTCGTGATCGAGAAGATGGAGCTCGACGAGACCGGCTTCCCCCAGCCCACCGGTGAGCTCGAGGAGCTCGACGCCGACTCGCTGGTGCTCGCGCTCGGGCAGGACACAGACCTCTCCCTGCTCGACAACGTGCCCGGCCTCGTCGTCGAGGACGGCGTGGTGATGGTCGGCCGCGACATGATGACCGGCTGCCCCGGCATCTTCGCCGGCGGCGACATGGTGCCCTTCGAACGCTCGGTCACGGTCGCGGTGGGACACGGCAAGCGGGCGGCCAAGAACATCGACGCCTACCTGTCGGGGGCCGCGCCGGAGCCCGTCGTACGCCCGGCGCTGGCGACCTTCGACACCCTGAACACCTGGTACTACTCCGACGCGCCGCGCACGCAGCGTCCCGTGCTGGAGAGGGCACGTAGGGAGTCGACGTTCGACGAGGTGGTGCTCGGGCTCGACGAGTCGAACGCGCTCTACGAGGCTCGCCGGTGCATGTCGTGCGGCAACTGCTTCAGCTGCGACAACTGCTACGGCGTCTGCCCGGACAACGCGGTGATCAAGCTCGGCCAGCCGGGGGAGAAGTACCTGATCGACCTCGACTACTGCAAGGGCTGCGGACTGTGCGCGGCCGAGTGCCCGGCCGGCGCCATCCAGATGGTGCCCGAGGAGATCTGAGGTTCCTCGTCAGGCGGGCCGTACGGCGTCGCCGTTGACCTCGACGACGACCAGCGGCTCCGAGCCCTCGACGACGGCCAGCTCGACCGTCTGCCCGACCAGGCCCTCCAGCTCCTCGGCCACCGTCGCGACGACGCCGTCGCCGTCGAAGTCGGCCGCGGCCGGGTCGGTCGGCTCACCGGCCTCTACCGGGTCGAGCTGGGTCTCGTCGAGGCAGTACGACTCACCGCACAGCGACCAGACCCCGGTCACCTCGACGGTGACGGGCTCGGGCGCCGGGGTCTCGGACGGCACCTCGGTCGGGATCTCGCTCGCCTCGTCGGTGGGCTCGGCCGTGGGCTCGGCCGTGGGTTGGGCCGTGGGCTCGGTGGGACTCGCCTCGGGAGTGCCGCTCGCGGTCGCGTCCGGGGACTCGACCACGGCTGCGCCAGAGGACGGCCCGGACGGCTCGGACGGCCGCGGCGCAGCCGGGAGGAGCTCGAGACGCTCGCCCTCGTCCTCCTTGTCCCGCTCGGAGCCGGGCTGCGGCGACCGGCGAGCGGTGTACACCCTCTCCTCGACCTTCTGCCCGTCCTCGGCCGCAGGGCGCTTGGCGACGACGCGCTCCGGCTGCTCCTCGGCGGGGGTGCCGAGCCCGTAGTCGAGCAGCACCCCGATCGTCTGCGGGACGGGCGGCTCGGCGACGGCGTAGTCGCCCTTGCCGTAGCGGGTCGCGACGACGAGCACCTCGTCGACGTACCGCTGCGAGGAGTTGTAGGCGAGCAGCGCCTGTCTCGGCGCCCTCGGGGGTGCGCAGGTCGGTGCCGGTCGCGCAGAGGTACACGCCGGCGGCGACGGCCGCGTCGTCGAGGTCCTGCGGCGAGCGGGTGCCGTCGCCGTCACCGTCGACCCCCGCCATCTTCCAGGCCTCGGGCAGCAGCTGCATCGGACCGACCGCGGCGTCCGCTCCCCGCGTCACGATGGCCGGGCGTGCGACGCCGTCGTCGCCGAGCGCGCCGCCACCGGACTCACCGTGCTCGGACTCGACCTGCCCGACCGCGGCGAGCAGCGTCCACGAGATGCCGCAGGAGGGGTCCACCTCGCCGAGGATGTCCGCCGCGCGCCGGTAGGCCTGGAGCGCGATCCACGGGATCTGGCCCGCGCTCGCGTCGCCGAGCCCTGGTCGTGCGGGCACCTCGTGCTCGGCCGGAGCCACCGCGGGCGGCGTGGTGGTCGGATACGCGAGATCGGTCGGGGCGGAGGCCACGACCTCTCGCGTGGTCGGCGCCGTGGCGGCGTCGGAGACCGCGAGCTGTGCCTCGACCTGCGAGCCGCTCAGTGCCAGTGGTAGCGCGACCAGCCCGATCAGTGCCGGCGCGTGAAGCCTGGGCCTCATGGTGCGATGACGGTCCATGCAAGATCTCCCCCGGACGGAATCTGCTACTTCGACCCTAGGTGGTCGGCTCCGAGAGCGGAAGGGCGCCAAGCCCTCGTCTCGGCTTCGGGACGGCGCAGGCCGGGTAGTCCGGTTGCGTCAGACTTGCCCCCACCCGCCTCGAGAGGAACAGCATGCTGCCCGGTCTGATCGTCCTGCTCGTGTGCCAGCTCATCGGCGAGCTGGTGGTACGCGGGCTGGGGGTCCCGTTTCCTGGGCCGATCGTCGGGATGATGCTCCTGTTCGTGATCCTGCAGGTACGGCGGCCGCGGGGTGGCTCGGCTCTCATCCAGGGCCCGGAGACGGTCCTGCGCTACCTGCCGCTGCTCTACGTCCCGGTCGGCGTCGGGGTGGTGGCCTACCTGTCCCGTCTCGGGCGTGACGCGGTGCCGATCACGGGCGGTCTCGTCGTCTCGTGGTTCGCGGGACTCCTGGCCACCGCCGCGGTCGCGGCCCTCGGGCTTCGCCTGTCCGGTGCCCGGAAGGTGACCCGGTGACCCTGCACCTCGAGGAGACGTGGGAGTGGCTGACCACCTCACCACTGTTCGGCATCACGCTCACGCTCGCGGCCTACGCGGCCGCGCGGAAGCTGTGGGAGCGCACCGGCCGCCACCCGTCGCTCAACCCGGTGATGGTGGCGGTGGTGATCACCGGCGGCACACTGCTGCTGCTCGGTGTCGACTACGAGGACTACATGGTGGGCGGGGACTGGTTCACGTTCCTGCTCGGCCCCGCGACGGTCGCCCTGGCCCTCCCGCTGCACTACGAGGCCGGCCTGGTGCGCAAGGCTGCCCTGCCGATCCTGCTCGGCATCGTGGTCGGGTCGGTCGTGTCCGTCGTCGTGGCGTACACCGTGACCCGCGCCCTCGGCGGCGACGAGGGGCTGGCGCTGTCGATGGCGCCCAAGTCGGCGACCACGCCGGTGTCCTTGGCGCTCTCCGAGGCCTTCGGCGGCATCCCCGCCCTCACCGCGGTGTTCACGATCCTCGCCGGCGTTCTCGGTGCGGTGGCCGGTCCCGCCGTGCTGTCGCTGTTCCGGTTCCGCGACCTGCGGGTGCGCGGGCTCGCGATCGGCGCGGTGTCGCACGGCGTGGGCACGTCGCGGGCTCTCGAGGACCATCCGACGGAGGGCGCGTTCTCCGCGCTCGCCATGGCGCTCACCGCGCTGGCCACGGCGGTGGTGCTGCCCGTCGTACTCCTGGTGCTCGGGTGAGCCCCCGCCACACCTGTGGCCGATCGACCCGGCGCTTTCGGGACCTTTTGCCCTGTGATGTCGCCCTTCGAACCGGCAGCGTGGATCTCGAGGTTGAGTGGGAGATCGGTCTCGGCGAGGTTCCAGGTCGCCACAACCTGACCGCCGAGATCTCACGGGGCCCGGGCCACGCACGGTCCGGGCCCTGTCGCCTCCCCGGCCGCGTCAGCGCGGGCTCCGGCCCAGGAACGCGAGCAGGCGCTCGGCCTTGCTCGCGTCGACGGGTGGGTCCAGTGGCGGGGCGAACCGGGACGGGCGGTCGTCGTCGCTGACCAGAGCCGGCGCGAGGCGCAGCAGGTCCTCGGCCAGCAGCTCGGGGATCGGCCGGCGAGCCCCGCACGCGGCGGCGACGTCCCAGCCGTGCACGGTCACCTCGAGCGCCCCGGCGCTGGTGAGGACCGACGAGGTGAGGGGCCGTCCGTTCACGAGTACGTCGCAGCGCGCCGACGTGCTCTCCTCGACGGCGCTCCAGTCCGCGAGGAGCTGGCAGGCCCTCGTGCGCAGGGCGTTCACCGGGTCGGCACAGCCGGCCGAAGGCCGGTCGAGCCGCACCCGTCGTACCGACCCCGCCTCGTGCAGCGACGCGAGCGAGTCGTTCATGTGCGCCAGCAGCGCACGAAGGTCCCACGCGGCGCAGGGCGTCGGCGCGGACATCAGCTCCGGCGTGACCAGCACCAGGCTGCCGCGGGTGTAGCCGATCGCGCGTTCGAGCAGGTCAACCCCACGCCACGGAGACGGCGGAGCCGGACCTCCGGAGGGCGCGGGCCGGCTCACCCCGGGTACACCTCCGGCAGGCCGAACGCAGCGAACAGCCCGGTGTCGAAGAAGCAGCCGACGTGGGAGACGCCGCCCCCGGTGACGGTGAGCACCTGGAGCTGGAACGCGCGGTGCACGCCGTCCGCGTCACGCATGTAGAGCGCGAAGGCAGGCTGGCCGTTCGCGTCGGCGCGGACCATGCGCATGTCGGCGGGGCCGCTGGCAGGGCACTGGCTGGAGATGAGGTTCCCGATCGTGCGGGCCCCTTGGTACCAACCCGTGAAAGGGGGCATCTCCCAGATCGCGTCCTCGGTGAAGAGGCTGACGATCGCCTCGACGTCGTAGCTCTCGAAGGCCGCGACGTACTTGTCGAGCAGCTCGCGCTGCCCCTGCTCCGGGGGCTCGACCACGTCGTCGCGGGTGAGGGCGGCCTGCTCGAGCTGGGCTCGGGCGCGCTGCAGCATGCTGTTCACCGCAACCGTGCTGGTGCCCAGGGCCTCGGCGACCTCGCTGGCCCGCCAGGCGAGGACCTCGCGCAGCACGAGCACCGCGCGCTGCCGCGGAGGCAGGTGCTGGAGTGCCGCGACGAACGCGAGGCGGATGCTCTCGCGCGAGGTCACCACCGACGCCGGGTCGTCGGGCCGGTCGGCGATGAGCGAGTCGGGAACGGGCTCCAGCCAGGGCACCTCGGGCTGCTGGACCAACGTGCCGTAGGGGTCCGACGACTCCTGACCCAGGCCGGTGGGCAGCGGACGGCGTCCCCTGCTCTCCAGGGCGGTGAGGCAGGCGTTGGTCGCGATCCGGTAGAGCCAGGTGCGCATCGACGAGCGGCCCTCGAAGGTCTCCTGGGACTTCCAGGCGCGCAGGTACGTCTCCTGCACGAGGTCCTCGGCGTCGTGGACCGAGCCGAGCATCCGGTAGCAGTGGGCAAGCAGCTCGGGGCGGTAGCGGTCGAGCGCCGAGGCGTCCTGGAACTCGCTGTCGGCCGGAGGCTCGAACGACGGGCGCTCGCGGCGTGCGGTGGGCTTCTCTGCGATCGCCATCAGACCGGCTGCTCCTCGAGGGCGGCGGGATCCATGTAGAGAACCTCCCAGAGGTGTCCGTCGGGGTCGTGGAAGCTGCGGCCGTACATGTAGCCCTCGTCCTGGGTCTCGTTGGCGGCCGAACCGCCCGTGGTCACGGCTGTGTCGACGAGCCGGTCGACCTCCTCGCGGCTCTCCGCCGAGAGCGCCAGGATCGCCTCGGTGTGCTCGGTGGCATCAGCCACCTGCCTCGTCGTGAAGGTCGAGAAGAACTCGTCGGTCAGGAGCATCACGCAGGCGTGGTCGCTGATGACCATGCAGGTCGAGTTCTCGTCGGTGAACTGCGGGTTGAACGTGAAGCCGAGCCCGGTCCAGAAGCCGACTGTCTGCTTCAGGTCCCTGACCGGGAGGTTGACGAAGATCATGCGGCTCATGGTGCGACTCCTCGCGCTCGGCTGTACCTGTCGTGAGTCTGACCGGCCGGGCGGACAAAACTCATCGGCGGCGGAGCCGGAGGCCTCGGTTCTTGGCTGCACCTCCCACGTCTACACCCGCGAGGGCATACTCGGGAACAGGTTTCTTGCCGAGAAGGGGGTCCGATGTCGCACGCCAACGCTCTGCTCGTCGACGCTTTCGGTCGGGTCAAGGAGGCAGTCCACGGGGCCGTCGAAGGGCTCACGCGCGAGCAGCTCGTCCATCGAGTGGACCGGGACGCGAACACGATCGCCTGGCTCGTGTGGCACCTGACCCGGATCCAGGACGACCACGTGGCCGCCCTCGCCGGGACCGAGCAGGTGTGGCACCGGGACGGATGGCTCGACCGGATGGGGTTGCCGTTCGGGCCCGGCGAGCACGGGTACGGCCACACGTCCCAGAAGGTGGCGGCGGTCGACGTACCCCCGGAGCTGCTGCTCGGCTACCACGACGCCGTGCACGAGCAGACCGTCGCCTATCTCTCGGGCTTGGACGAGGCGTCGTACGACGATGTGGTCGACCGGTCCTGGGACCCGCCGGTGACCCGGGCGGTCAGGCTGGTGAGCGTCGTGGAGGACGACCTGCAGCACGTGGGGCAGGCCGCGTTCATCCGGGGGATCGTGGAGCGTCTCGAGGCCTGAGCCCGGACCGCGACGGTCAGCGCCGGGAGGCGCAGCGGATGCACTCGCGTGCGACCGGACGGACCTCCAGCCGTTCCGGCGCGATGGGACCGCCGCACGTCTCGCAGGTGCCGTACGTGCCCTCGGCCATCCGCTGCTCGGCAGCGTCCAGCTCGGCGAGATGACCACGTGCCTGGGCGATCAGCGCGCCCACCTGGGAGCGCTCGAACGCGATCGTCGCCCCCTCGGGGTCGTGCTCGTCGTCGGCGTTCGACGACTCCGACGCGTTCACGATGTCGCTGAACGAGCCGGTCAGGCCGGCGAGACGCTGCTCGGTCTCGTCGCGCTCGGCGCGCAGGCGACCGCGGGCGTCGGAGTGGTCGGGGGAGTCCATGTCGACAGCTCCAACGCCCGGGTCGGGCCTCGGTGTTCCCTCAGGCGTCCGGGCCCTGGGCCTTCGGCCCGACCTGCATGAGCACCTGGGCCTTCGCGGTCTTGATGTCGTCGCCGACCGGGTTCGCGACGACGCGCAGCAGACGGTCGCCCTTGCGGTACAGGACGATGCGGACGCGGTAGCGGCCCTCGTCGTTCGTCGTCACGCGGGCGCCCTTGATGTTGACCCACTTCCCGTCGAGGTAGGTGCGGACGCGGACGACCGCGTCGCCGACCGGCTCGCCCTCGGACTTCATCCGGCCGCGGATGACGAACTGCTCGCCGGGGTCGACCTCGAACTGGCTCGGGATGGCGGTGACCCGGCTCGGCGCCGGGTCCTCGGCCGCGGCGGGCGCCGCGGTCAGAGTGGCCGGCCACTGCGGTGGTGGCAAGGGCCAGAGCGGTGCGGCGTGGTGCGGTGAACATCGGTGGATCCCCCTGGTGGTGACGAGCCGGTGGCCCGAGTGGTGTGCCGGATATGTCTTGTAGACGCTTGGGGGTGGCGCGCGGTTGCATCGGCGCCTCAGTTCGGCGCCGGAGTCCGATCTTTCCGCGTCGAGCCCTCCCACGGCCCCGCGGCCCGCGTCCCAAGACCCCTGAATCGTCACCGAAGTCCTGACACACCAACTGTCACCGATGTCCTGATACAGAACCGTCACCCATGTCCTGAGACATCAAAAATGTCGGTGGAGCCTCGTAGGTTTGTTCGAACAGATGTTCGATAGACCAGGGAGGTCTTGTGGATCCGAGTGACAGTGACACGTTGACCCGAGGGGCGCCGGACGAACCGACGCGGGAGGAACCGAGGCCGGACGAACCGACGCCGGATGACTCGGCGTCAGTCGGGCATCCGGCGGGGTTCGACCCGGAGTCGGAGTCCTGGCCGGTCGATGACCAGGCGCTGGTCGCGGCGAGTGCGGAGTGGTTGGTGGCGGAGAACCGTGCCCGTGCGGCACGGATGGCTGCGGTGGCGCGGTTCCACGCACGTCGAGTGGCCGAGGCGCAGGAGCACGGCTCGGGCCGGCCCGGTTTCTTCGTGCTGACGCCGTTGGAGGCGACAAAGGCGGAGTTCGGCCCGCTTCTGGTCATCAGTCCGGGTGTCGTCGAGGCAGAGCTGGCCGTCGCGGACGACCTGCGGCGGTGGTTTCCGAGGACGTGGGCGATGTTCCTCGCGGGGCGCATCGACATCTCACGCATCCGGGTGGTCCACGACCAGCTGGAGTACCTCACCTGTGACGAGGACAAGGCCGCCTACGCAGCGCTGATCGAGGCCTACCTCGAGAAGCAGGACGACCCCGGCTCGGTGGTGCATCCGGTCGACCGGCGACGTCTTCAAAGCGCGGCGCGCATGAAGTGCCGGAAGTTCCCGCAGAAGACGAAGGAAGAGACCTTCAACGAGGCCTACCAGAAGCGCCGGGTCTCTCTGCGCATCGACGAGTCCGGCATCGCCTACCTCTCGTGCTCGACCGCGATGACGGAAGCGATGGCGGCGGACTACCGGCTGACGCTGATCGCGCGCAAGCGTCGTGAGCGCACCGGGGAGGAGCGCACGCTCGAGCAGCTGCGGGTGGACACGTTGCTGGACCTGATCCTGGGCAGGCTCACCGTCACCGCGACGGACGGAGAGCTCGAGGATGACGAGCTGGCGGACGGCACGGACCCAGCGGATGCTTTCGAGGCGCATCCGGTGGGAAGGTTCGCGCGGCCGATCGTCAACGTGACAGTCCCGATCACAACCCTGATGGGCCTCAGCGACGCCCCGGGTGTCCTCGCCGGCGGCGCCGAGATCCCGGCAGAGCTGGTCCAGCAGCTGGCGCAGGACCCGTCCTCGACGTGGTACCGCCTGGTGACAGACCCACTGGGCGGGTTCGTGGAGCTGTCCACGACGAGATATGCGCCTACGGCGCCGATCTGGCGGTACGTCGTCGCACGCGACCGGACCTGCATCTGGCCCGGATGCGACAAGCCTGCGACGGTGATCGAGCTTGACCATCGCGATCCATGGCCCGGCGGGTCGACATCGGTGGACAACCTGCAGCCGCTGTGCGAGTGCCACCACAAGGTCAAGCACTCCGAGGGATTCAGCGTGGTCCGCAACGACGACGGGTCCTACACCTGGACCAGCCGCTTCGGATCGACCTTCACGACGCCGGTGCCGGAGTACCCGGTCGCGGTCTGGCCGGTCGAGGGCACCCTCGAGACGGACACCGACGGCGAGCGCCTCGACCTCGGTTCGTTGATGGAGGAGCAGTTCCGTGCCTGGATGGAGGAGACGAGTCCGCTGGAGACCTGCTGACGGCGCAGGGACCGGTCAGCGGAAGCGGACCGACATGACCCCCTGCACGGAACCGGCGATCACGTCGGCGACCTTCTGGTGGTGGGGGTCCCGGGACCCCTCGAGGAGCACATGACCGTCGTCGACCTCGACCGTGTACGACAGCTCCGCGCTGCGAAGCAGGTCGTCGATCTCCGCGCCGATCAGGTCGTCGCTGCGCGCCAGCAGGTGCACGACGTCGCTGCGGCTGACCACACCGACAACGCGGCCTTCCTCGACGACCGGGAGGCTCTTGACGGCGGTGCCCGTCATGAGCTCGACCGCCTCGCACAGGTCGCTCTCGGGGGACACCGTCATCGAGAGCGTCGACATCACGTCCTCCACGTTGCGGATCTCTCTTCGGCCCTCGTAGGGGTCGCGCTCGTGGGGCATCAGGTGGACCCGGTCGTCGTGACGCACCGCTTCCTTCAGGAGGTCGGCCTCACTCACGATGCCGAGCAGGCGTCCGTCAGGTGCGACGACGGGTAGAGCGGTGACGCTGTGCCGATCGAGAAGTCGCAGCCCTTCCTTGACGGAAGTATGGGCAGCCACCGTGATCGCCGGTGAGGTCATCACGTCCCTGACGAGCATTCCCGCCACCTCCCTGTCGGGGTCCTTACCTGTCGTCATCGTGCCGCCCGGCGTACAGGTCCATACAGGGTCGAACGTCCCTCGGCGCGGGTGACTGCCGGCACTCGCCAGGGGGTCGCGCACGCGCGAGGCTGGAAGCGACCGGAACGGAGGACCACCATGGTCAAGGAGATGAGCCTGCCTGTCGTTGTCGGCATCGACGGCAGTGAGCAGAGTGACAGGGCGGTCCGCTACGCCCTGACCGAGGCCCGACGTCGCGGCGCCGGGATCACCCTCGTGCACGCGGTCCACGAGACCGCGCCGATGGCCGCGATGCTTCCGCTGTACAGCGTCGAGGCGTTCACCGAGGTGGGCCGTCGCCTGGTCGATGACGCCGAGCGGCTGGCGCTCGACATCGATCCCGACGTGGAGGTCAGTACGTCGGTCAAGGGCGGCAGCAGGGTAGGAACCCTGGTCGACGCCGGCGAGCACGCCTCCGTCATCGTCCTGGGACACCGTTCCCGCTCGCTCGCGGGCAGGGTTCTCACCAGCTCGACCACGACCGGTGTCGCCGCACGGGCGCACTGCCCGGTGATCTCGGTGCCCGAAAGCTGGGTCGAGGGCCATGAGTTCGGCCGTGTCGTCGTCGGCGTGGACGAGTCCGACGCCGCACACGACGCGCTGGACCTGGGGTTCCGCGAGGCCCGCCGCCGCAAGGCCAGGCTGGTCGCGCTGCACGCCTGGAAGCTCCCGACCGCCTACGACGACATCGCCTACTCGCAGGCCACCGTCGACGAGTGGCTGGCCACGGCGACCGACGAGATGGGCAAGACCCTGGCCCCGTTCCGCGAGGCCTACCCCGACGTCGAGGTCGAGCTCGACCTGCGGCACGAGTTCGCCGGTCCGTCCCTGATCGCCGCCACCGAGAACACCGACCTCATCGTGGTCGGCCGCCGCGGACACGGGGCGCCGTGGGGCATCTACCTCGGTTCGCTGGCCCGGCTGCTGATCCGCGAGGGCAAGTGCCCGGTCGAGGTCGCGCCCCAGCACCCGAAGGACATCCCGGAGGTCGAGGAGCGGCTGCTGGGCACCGCTGAGGAGGTCTCCCCGGAGATGTGAGAACGCGCCGGCAACCCTGAAGCCGGAGCACTGGCGCGGGGTGGTGACACCTCCCACGTCCGGAAGGGAGCATGGGGCCCTCTTCGAG
Organism: uncultured Actinomycetota bacterium; assembly: GCA_963700365.1. Classification (GTDB taxonomy): domain Bacteria; phylum Actinomycetota; class Actinomycetes; order Propionibacteriales; family Nocardioidaceae; genus Nocardioides_C. The sequence continues at coordinate 116,351 of CAVOXG010000004.1, forward strand.
AGAGCGAGGGCCCCATCGCCTGACTGCGCGGCCTCGGAACGACCCGCCGGCCGGCACCCGACTGGAGTCCGGTCCTCCACGGGTGCCTGCCGGTGCCCTCCGAGGTTGACAGAGGGGGAGACTGTCGTGTCGTGCCACCTCTTCTCGACCTGACCACACGCCGCGCCCGCGATGCCGTGGCGATGGTGTTCGCCCTCAACGGCTTCGCCTTCGCCAGCTGGGTCTCGCGGATCCCCGACACTCGTGACGCCCTCGAGCTGAGCCCTGGCCGGCTCGGGCTCCTGCTGCTGGCGCTCTCGGTGGGCTCCGTGGTGGCGCTGCCGACAGCCGGCATGTGGGTCCACCGGTTCGGCGCGGGTCGGGTCGTCGCGGCTGCCGCGGTCGTCGACGCGGTCGGCCTCGCCGTCGCGGGCCTCGGTGCGGGCCTGGTGCAGGACCCGTGGCTGACCGCGGCCGGCCTGTTCCTGCTGGGCTTCGGCTCGGGCACCTGGGACGTCGCGATGAACGTGGAGGGCGCGGCGGTCGAGCACCGCAGCCTGCGGACGATCATGCCGCGGTTCCACGCCGCCTTCAGCCTCGGCACGGTCGCCGGAGCCGCCGCGGGGGCCGCCGCGGCCGGTCTGGGTCTCGCGGTCGCCTGGCACCTCGGGCTCGCCGCGGTCCTCGTCGGACTGGCGCCGTTCCTCGCCGTGCGCTGGTTCCTCCCCACGGACGAGGAGGCCGGAGAGGCCTCCCACCGCAGCGCCTGGCGGGCGTGGCTGGAGCCGCGCACCCTCGCGATCGGCCTGATGGTGCTGGCGATGGCGTTGACCGAGGGGGTCGCCAACGACTGGCTCGCGGTCGCGCTGGTGGACGGGTACGACGTCGAGCCGTGGGTCGGCGCCAGTGGCTTCGCGCTGTTCGTGACCGCGATGACGGTGGGCCGCCTCACCGGCGGTGCCCTGCTCGACCGGTTCGGCCGTGTCCCGGTGCTCTGGGGAACGATGGCGGTCGCGGCCGCCGGCGTGCTGCTCGTCGTGTTCGGTCCGAACCTGACCGTCGCCGCCCTCGGCATCGTGCTGTGGGGCCTGGGCGCCTCGCTCGGCTTCCCGGTGGGCATGAGCGCCGCCGCGGACGACCCGGCACACGCGGCCGCACGGGTCAGCGTCGTCTCGACGATCGGCTACACGGCCTTCCTCGCCGGACCGCCGCTGCTGGGCTTTCTCGGTGACCGGGTGGGCGTGCTCAACGCCCTGCTGCTGGTGGCCGTGCTGCTCGTGCCTTCCGCTCTCGCCGTGCCTGCCGCGCGGCCCCGGGCTTCCGCGCGCCGGCCAGCAGCGGAATCACCCAGTGCGCCCTCGGATCGGCGTCGATGAGCATCGCCTTCGCGAAGAGCGTCAGCGGCACCGCGAGAAGCGCACCCATCGTGCCGAGCGTGAAGGCCCAGAACACCAGCGACAGCATGGTGATCGTGGTCGAGAGACCCACGGCGTCGCCGACGATCTTGGGCTGGATGATGCTCTGGATGACGACGTTCAGCACGCTGTAGACCACGAGAACACTGATCATCAGGCTGGGCCCGCCCTCGAGGAGGCCGATCACCGCCGGCGGCACGACGCCGATGACGAACCCGATGTTCGGGATGTAGTTGGTGATGAACGCCAGCAGTCCCCACAGCAGCGCGACGGGCACGCCCAACCACGCCAGGGCAATGGTGTCGAGGACGGCCACCACGAGCCCGAAGACGGTGGAGACGACGAGGTAGCGGCGGATCGAGCTGCCGAACGTGGTCAGCGCCGAGACCCAGTGCTCGTGGCCGGCCGGCAGCACGGTCAGGCGCTGCGAGAAGAGCGACGCGTCGGCCACCATGAACAGCACGAGGGTGATCACGAAGAACAGGCTCGACAGCACGCCCAGGAAGCTGCTCGCGAGGTCGCCGGCGAGGGCCACGAGGCGGCTGAAGTCGAACGCACCGACGATGTTGTCGATCTGCTCCTGGCCCACGCCCTGGCCGTCGAGCCAGTCGACGACGACCCCGACGATCTGGTTCATCTCCTCCTGGTACGACGGGAGCAGCGTCGCGAACCGGGCGACGGTCACGGTCATCGCGACGGTGAACCCGATCAGCGCGACGTAGATGGTGAGGATGGTCAGGGTCGCAGCGATCCAGCCCGGGACCCCGTGCCGCTGCAGGCCGAGCCGCATCGGCTGCGTGCCGAGGACCAGGACGAGCGCCAGGAACGCCGGGCCCACGATGTCCGACAGCTGCCGCAGCCCCAGGACGACGATCACGGCAGCGGCGAGTCCGACGAGGGTCACGAACAGCCGGGACGACTCCGCTCTCTTCGCCGCGTCCGCGGGACCCCCGCTCACACCGGCCTCAGTCAGCTCGTCGGGAGAGGAAGTCGGCGCACCGAGCCGTGGTGCTCAGCTCCGGGTAGTCGTCCTCGTCGATGCGCACACCGCTGGCGGCGACGAGGAGCTCCACGAAGCTCAGGAAGTCCAGCGAGTCGAGCTCGAAGGTGCGCCGGAGGTCGGCGTCCTCGGGAACCGAGTCGAGGTCGGCGTCCGGCACGATCCGGCGGACCGCCCGTTGCACCATGCCCCGGGCCTCATCGTGCGTGATGGTCATAGCTCCTCCGGGTGCTGCAACAGCTGCCCGATCGAGTTGAGGAACTGGGCGCCGGTTGCGCCGTCCGTGGCGCGGTGGTCGCCGGAGAGGGTCAGCCGCACGGTCGGGTGGACCGTGAGCATACCGCTGACGGCCCAGGGGCGCTCGGTGATCCGGCCGACGCCGAGCAGCGCGACCTGCGGCGGATAGATGATCCCGATGACCTCCTCGACGCCCTGGTCGCCGAGGTCGGTGACGGTGAGGGTCGGGTCGGCGAGCTCGGCGCGCTTGAGCCGTCCGGCCCGGGCTCTCTTCACCAGGTCACGCAGGGCCGCCATCAGCTCCGGCAACGTGAGGTCGGCGGTGTGGTGGATCGCCGGAGCGACCAGCGCGCCGTCGCGCACACGGACCGCGACACCGAGGTGCACGTCGTCGGCCGGGTGGAACTCGTCGAGGACCCAGAAGCCGTTCAGCTCCGGGTGCCTGCGCGCGGCCAGTGCCGTCGCCTTGAGGATCGCGGCCGCCGGCACGATGCGCTCGCTCACAGGGCGCTCGCGGTTCGTGCGGTGCAGCCACTCGGTGAGCTCGCGCAGGTCGACGGTGGTCGCCACGTAGTAGTGCGGGATCTCCCGCTTCGCCCGCGACATCAGCGCCGCGATCGTCGCGCGGCTGCCGCGCGCGGCGGCGGGCCGGACCTCGGGGGGAGCCTCGACCGGAGCCGGCTGCTCCGTGGTCTGCTCGCGGGCCGCGAGCACGTCGTCGGCTTGCACGGTTCCGCCCGCGCCGGTGGCCGTGACACGGGTCAGGTCGACGCCGAGCTCCCGCGCCAGCCGCCGGGCGTAGGGAGAGGCGCGACGCCCGCCGCGCGTGGCAGGTGCCCCGGCCGCGGGGGCCGCGGTTGCCGCGGGGACGCGGGCCGCCTCCTGCCGCTCCTGGGCGGCGCGGTCGACGTCCTGCCGGGTGACGGAGCCGTCCGGGCCGGTGCCGCGCACCGACTTCAGGTCGACCCCGAGCTCCGCGGCGTGGTGTCGCAGCGGAGGGGCCGGTGCGTGGTGCGACCGCTTCTCACGCTGCCTCGCGTCCGGTTCGCGGTACGGCGGCCGGCGGCGCGGCGGCGGGCAGCGCGGCTGGCGGGCGGCGCCGCGACCTCGGCGGCGCAGAGGCGCCAGCCTCGCCAGCGGCGTGCCGACCGCGACACGGGTCCCCGGTGCGACGAGGAAGGTCTCCACGACACCGTCGTCGAAGGACTCCACCTCGATCGCGGACTTGTCGGTGTCCACCACGGCGATCGGGTCGCCCCGGTGGACGGTGTCGCCCTCGTGCACGAGCCACTCGACGAGCGTGCCGGCGTCCATGTCCGCGCCGAGCGACGGCATCTTGAACTCCGCCACCTCAGCTCACCGCCGTCCGCGCAGCCGCCACGATCGTGGCGGGCTGGGGGAGAGCGGCGTCCTCGAGGTGCTTGGCGTACGGCATCGGCACCTCGGCCGAGCAGACCCGGCCGACGGGACTGTCGAGGTCGAAGAAGCACTGCTCGGTGATCCGCGCGCTCACCTCGGCCGAGAGACTCCCACTGCGCCAGCCCTCGTCGACGATGACGGCGCGGTGCGTGTGGCGTACCGACGCCATGATCGTCTCGTCGTCGAGCGGCCGGAGGCTGCGCAGGTCGACCACCTCTGCGTCGATACCGTCCCCGGCGAGCTGCTCGGCCGCCTCGAGGGTCTTGGGCAGCGAGCCGCCGTAGCTGACCAGGGTCAGGTCCTGGCCCGGCCGTCGTACGACGGCCCGCTGGATGTCGACGGGACCGGCGTCGGCCGCGAGCGAGCCGGCCATGTTGTAGAGCGTGCCGTTCTCGAACAGCAGCACCGGGTCGGGGTCTTGGAGGGCGGTCCACAACATGCCGCGGGCGTCCTCGAGGGTCGCGGGGGCGAGCACCTTGATGCCGGGGATGTGGGCGTACCAGCCCTCGAGGCTGTGCGAGTGCTGGGCCGCGAGCTGCCGGCCGGCGCCCGTGGTCATCCGGATCACCAGGGGCACGTGCACCTGGCCGCCGGACATGTGGGACAGGGTGGCTGCGCTGTTGAGGATCTGGTCGAGCGCGAGCATGCTGAAGTTCACGGTCATGATCTCGACGATCGGGCGCATCCCGCCGATCGCCGCACCGATGCCGGCGCCGGTGAAGGCGGACTCCGACAGCGGGGTGTCGCGGATCCGCTCGGGCCCGAACTCCTCGAGGAGGCCCAGGCTGACCGCGAAGCAGCCGCCGTACGACCCGACGTCCTCGCCCATGAGGAACACCCGCTCGTCTCGGCGCATGGCGTCCCGGATCGCCTCGCGCAGCGCCTCGCGGTACGTGGTCTCGATGGTGCCCACCGGCGTCGTGGTCATGTCACACCTCCGCGCGTTCCGTGTGCACGAACCGGGTCAGGTCCTCCACCGCCTCGAGCGGCGCCTCCTCCGCCGCCTGCACCGCGGCCTCGACCTCGGCGGTCACCTCGGCGACCAGGGCCTCGCGGTCGGCCGCGGTCAGCTCGCCGGCGTCCGCCATCGTCCGCGCGAGCAGCTCGATCGGGTCCCGCTCGCGCCAGCGCGCGACCTCGGCCTTGTCCCGGTAGCGGTCCGGGTCGTACATCGAGTGCGCCCGGAACCGGTAGGTCCGCAGCTCCAGGAAGCACGGCCCGCCTCCGTTGCGGATCCGGTCCAGGGCCCGCTGGGCGGCCTGCTCGACCGCGAGCACGTCCATGCCGTCCACGGCCCAGGAGGCGATGCCGTACGACGCGGCACGGAGCGCGAGATCCGTCTGGGCGTGCGTCTTGCTCAGCGCCGTGCCCATCGCGTAGAGGTTGTTCTCGCAGGCGAACAGCACGGGCAGGTGCCACAGCGCGGCGAGGTTCACCGACTCGTGGAACTCGCCCTCGGCCAGGGCGCCGTCACCGAAGAAGCAGACCGTCACGCCGGGGCGGCCCTGCATCTTGTCGGCGAGGGCCAGCCCGATCGCCAGCGGCAGCCCGCCGCCCACGATCGCGTTGCCGCCGTAGAAGCGCCGGGACACGTCGAACAGGTGCATCGACCCGCCGCGGCCGCGGCTGCAGCCGGTGACCTTGCCGAACATCTCGGCCATCACCGACTCCATCGACATACCGCGCGCGAGGGCGTGGCCGTGCTCGCGGTAGGTCGACACCACGGCGTCGACGTCGGCCAGCGTGCCGATCACGCCCGCCGCCACGGCCTCCTCGCCGATCGCCACGTGCAGGAAGCCCCTGATCTTCTCGGCGCTGTAGAGCTCGACGCAGCGCTCCTCGAAGATCCGGATCCGCGTCATCTGGCGGAGCAGGTCCAGCCGGTTCGACGTACTCGCGTCCGGCTTCTTCACTGCGGCCCGGGTGCTCATGAGTCACGCTCCAACGTCGACAGGTCGCCCTCGGGCAGGCCGAGCTCGCGGGCCTTGAGCAGACGGCGCATCACCTTGCCGCTGCGGGTGTGGGGGAGGTGCTGGTCGAAGACGATCTCCCGCGGCGCCACCGACCCGAGCCGCCGGCGGCCGAACGCGACCAGGTCGAGCCGCAGGTCCTCGGTCGGCTCGACGCCGTCGCGCAGCGTCACGAACGCCTTGACCACCTCGCCGGCGACGGGGTCGGGCTTGCCGATCACCCCGGCCTCCGCGACGGCGTCGTGCTCCATGAGCGCGCTCTCGACCTCGAACGGTCCGATCAGGTGGCCGGCGGACTTGATCACGTCGTCGCCACGCCCGACGAACCAGAAGTAGCCGTCCGCGTCCTTCCGCGCCAGGTCGCCGGTGAGGTACCAGCCGCCGACGAAGCACCGCTCGTAGCGCTCCTCCTCGCCGAGGTAGGTGCGGAACATCGACGGCCACCCGGGACGCAGCGCGAGCTCGCCGGTGCCACCGGGACCGAGCTCGGTGACCTCGCAGTCGTCGACCTGGACGCGGCCCTTCTCGTCACGGGCGAGGACCGTCGCCTCGACACCGGGGACGGGCAGGCCCATCGACCCGGGGCGCACCGGCAGGTCCGGCCGGTTGCTGATCATGATGGCGCCCGTCTCGGTCTGCCACCAGTTGTCCAGGACGGGCCGCTGGTAGGTCTCCTGCCCCCACTCGACGACCTCGGGGTTGAGCGGCTCCCCGACGCTGCAGATGTGCCGCAGCGCCGTGAGGTCGTACTCCTTCGCGATCTCGACCGCCGGCGCGCATCAGCATGCGCAGCGCGGTCGGCGCGGTGTACCAGACCGTGACCTTCTGGTCCTGGAGGATCCGGTACCAGCGGCGCGCGGAGAACTCCCCGCAGTCGGTGACCACGGTCGCCCCGTGGGTGAGCGGCGCGATGATCCCGTACGACGTGCCGGTGACCCAGCCGGGGTCGGCGGTGCACCAGAACACGTCGTCGCGACGAAGCCCCAGCGCGTGGGCGGCCGTCGCGTGGTGGGCCACGACGGCCTCGTGCACGTGCAGGGCGCCCTTCGGCCGGCCCGTCGTACCACTGGTGAAGTGGAGCAGGGCGGGCGTCTCGGGTGCGGTCGGCGGGATCTCGTAGGTCCGGCCGGCGCGGTCCAGGAGGTCGTGGAGGGAGAGCGTCCCCTCGACATCTCCTGGACCGACGTCGACGAGAAGGACGTGCTCGAGATCTGGCAGGCCCTCGCGGAGGTCGGCCACCCGGCGCCGGTAGAGCTCGGCGGTGGTGACCAGGACCCTGCCGTGACCGAGCTGCAGCCGCTGACGGATCGGCTCGGGGCCGAAGGCGGTGAACAGAGGGCAGAAGACCGAGCCGTGCTTCAGCGTGCCGAGAGCGGCGACGTAGATGTCGAGACCGCGCCCGAGGAGCGAGAACACCGCGTCACCGGCAGCCACCCCGATCTCGTCGAGCACGTTCGCGAAGGCCGAGGTCAGCCCGGCCAGGTCGGCGTAGGTGACCTCGGCGACCGCCTCGTCGAGCCCGATCGTCCGCAGCGCGACACGGCCGCCGTCCCCGTGGAGCAGGTGCCGGTCGACCGCCTCGTGCGCGATGTTCAGCCCACGCTCGTCCGGGAGCCCGTCGAGCAGGCGACGGGCCTCGGCCCAGGCGTCCGTCGTCAGGGCGCCGGCGGGCATCATTGCCTCCGCCGCTGCTTGCCCTTCTCGGTCTCACCCTTGGCGGTCTTGCGTGCGTGCGCCGCCTCTACCGACAGGTACTTGGTGAGTCCCTCCCACAGCCGATCGCGCGTCGACTTGCTGACGGCCCCTGCCGCCTCGCGCTTGGCCTCCTGCTGTGCGTCGAATGCCTCTCGCTCGTTCATGACGCTCTCCCTGGGTGCTCTGCCCCTATCTAGAACGGTGCTCCGGCATACACCCCCTGCACCCAGAGTCGTTGGACCCGAAACCTTGTGACCCAGGCCTCGTGGCCGACCTCGGGCGAGCGAGGTTAGGCTTACCTTAGGAACTGTTGTCGTCCCGAGCCTCGTGTGCTCGTGAGGAGAGGCCCGATGCGACGCCCCCTGATCGCTGTGTCCGGTGCCATTGCGCTTGCCGCGGCCGTGTCCGGCTGCGGTGTTCTCGGTCTGGGCGAGGAGCCCGCCGACCTGCAGGTCTACACCGCCCGGCACTACGACCTCGAAGAGGCGTTCGGCAAGTTCACCGACGAGACCGGCATCACCGTCGAGTTCATCAGCGGTGACGACGCCGAGCTGCTCGAGCGGCTCAAGGCCGAGGGTGACGACAGCCCGGCCGACATCTTCATGACCGTCGACGCCGGCAACCTCTGGAACGCCGCCCGCCAGGACGAGCTCGCGGCGCTCGACTCCCCGTCGCTGGAGAAGGCCGTGCCGGAGGACCTGCGTGACCCGGACGGCCGCTGGTACGGCCTCGCGATGCGGGCCCGCACCGTCACCTACAACCCCGACGCGGTCGACCCGTCCGAGTTCGACGCGGAGGAGACGTACGCCGGCCTGGCCGACCCGAAGTGGAAGGGCCGGCTGTGCATGCGCGACGCCACCGCGTCGTACACCCAGTCGCTCGTGGCGAGCCTGATCGACCTGCACGGCCGTGAGAAGGCACTCGAGATCGTCGAGGGCTGGGTCGCCAACGACGTCGAGATCATGAGCAACGACATCCTCCTGCTCGAGGCGATCGACGCCGGTGCCTGCGACGTCGGCATCAACAACCACTACTACCTCGCCCGCGAGCTCGACGGAGAACCCCGACCTCAACGTCGACCTGTACTGGGCGAGCCAGGAGGGCGCCGGGACGCACGTGAACGTCTCCGGGGCCGGCGTGGTGGAGGGCTCCGACAACGCCAAGCAGGCGCAGCGGCTGCTCGAGTGGCTCGCCACCGACGGGCAGAACGCCTTCGTCGACGCCAACCACGAGTACCCCGTCAACCCCGACGTCGAGCCCGAGCCGCTGATCGCCGAGTGGGGCGAGTTCGAGCGGATGCCGCTCAACGCCGAGGCGTACGGCGACCTCAACTCGGAGGCCGTCGACCTCCTCGCCGAGGCCGGCTACGAGTGACCCGTCCCAGCGGGCGGCCGGCCTGGTCCCTCGCCGTCCTCGTCATCGCAGCGCTGGTGGCAACACCGGTGCTCGCTGTCGTCGTCGACGGGCTGGCCGGCCTCGGTGACATCAGCCTGCCGCGTGGCCTCGGCTCGATGGTGCTCACCACGCTGGGCCTCATGCTCGGCGTGGGAGTCGGCACGCTCGTGGTCGGCGGCGGCCTGGCCTGGCTGGTCACCGCCTACCGCTTCCCGCTGCGCGACGTGCTGGTGTGGCTCCTCGTCCTCCCGCTGGCGATGCCCGCCTACATCCTCGGCTTCGTCTTCCTCTCGACCTTCGACGTCTCCGGCCCGGTCCAAGGTGCGCTGCACGCCGTCTTCGGCCCCGGCGTTTGGATCCCCGACGTGCGATCGCTCCCGGGCGCGATCATCGTCATGTCGCTGACGCTCTACCCCTACGTCTACCTGCTGGCGCGCAACGCGCTCGTCGAGCAGGCGCCCGGGACGTACGACGCGGCGCGGACCCTCGGCGCCGGCCGCGGCCGCGCGCTGCGCAAGGTGCTGGTGCCGCTCGCCCGTCCGTCGCTGGCCGCCGGGCTGTCGCTGGTGATGATGGAGACGCTCACCGACTTCGCGACGGTGCAGTACTTCAACGTCCAGACCGTGTCGGTCGGTGTCTACCTGGTGTGGAAGGGCAACTTCCAGTTCCACTCCGCGACCCAGCTCTCCGTGCTCGTGCTGCTGTTCGCGGTCGCCGTCCTCGCGGGCGAGCGGCTCATGCGCGGGCGCGCGAAGTTCCACCAGAAGGGCGGCCGGGGGCAGGGGCTCCAGGGCGTCCGGCTGACCGGCTGGAAGGGCTGGGGTGCGACCTTCCTCGGCATCGCCGCGCTGGCGGCCGGCTTCGTGATCCCCGTGGCCCAGCTGCTGTGGTGGGCGATCGGCGACGTCATCTCCGACGTCTCGGTGCTCGCCGACCCGCGGTTCGTCGAGTACCTCACCAACAGCCTCGTGGTCGCCACGATCACGGCCCTCGCGTGCGTGCTGCTCGCGGTCGTCATCGGCCACAGTCTCCGCCTCGGCGGCGGCAACGTGGTGCGGTCGGCGGCGCAGGTGACCACCTTCGGGTACGCCGTGCCGGGCGCCGTCGTGGGCATCGGCGTGCTCCTCGCCTTCGCGCTCCTCGACCGCCTGCTCGAGGGGCTCGGCGTGCCCGGCGGCACCGGGCTGCTCGTCACCGGCTCGGTGATGGGCATCCTCTACGCCTACATCGTGCGGTTCCTCGCCCCGGCGTACCAGGCCGTCGACGCCAGCTTCGCGAAGATCTCGCCGACGATGACGCTCTCCGCGATGAGCCTCGGCGCCGCGCCACTACGGGTCCTCACCCGGGTCCACCTGCCCCTGGTCCGGCCCGGTGTCGCCGTCGCACTGGTGCTCGTCGCCATCGACGCCGTGAAGGAGCTTCCGATAGTGCTGCTCCTGCGTCCGTTCGGGTTCACTACGGTGTCCGTGTGGGTCTACGAGCTGGCCAGGGAGAACTTCTGGGAGAAGGCGGCGCTGCCGGCGCTGGTGATCGTCGCTGTCGCGGTGGTGCCGGTGTTCTTCCTCTTCCGACAGGTCCGTCTCGTCGACCCGCACAGGACGGTCGAGTGACATGGGAGCCGACGTCATGACCGCCCCGCACCGCGTGGGCCACGCCGCGACCGCGCCCGCCCTCGTGCTCGAGGGCGTGACGAAGCGGTACGGGTCCACGGTCGCGGTCGACTCGATCGACCTCACGGCGGCGCCGGGCGAGCTGATCACGCTCGTCGGACCCTCGGGATGCGGAAAGTCCACGACTCTGCGCCTGGTCGCGGGTCTCGACCGCCCCGACGCCGGCACGATCAGGATCGCCGGTGAGGTGGTCGCCGACTCCCACCACTTCCAGCAGCCGGAGCACCGCCGGGTCGGCCTGGTCTTCCAGGACCACGCGCTGTTCCCGCACCTGACGGTGGCGCAGAACGTCGCCTTCGGCCTCAACAAGATGCCGCGCGCGGAGCGTCGCGCCAGGGTCGGCGAGGTCCTCGACCTCGTCCGCCTCGGCCATCTCGCCGCCCGCTTCCCCCACGAGCTCTCCGGCGGCGAGCAGCAGCGGGTCGCCCTGGCCCGGGCGCTCGCCCCGCGCCCCGCCGTGGTGCTGCTCGACGAGCCGTTCTCCAGCCTCGACGAGAGCCTGCGTGCGCAGGTGCGTGCCGACACGGTCGCGGTGCTCCGCGAGACGGGTACGACGGGCATGCTCGTCACCCACGACCAGACCGAGGCGCTCTCCGTGGGGGACCGGGTGATCGTGATGGAGGGTGGCCGCATCGAGCAGGCCGACACCCCCGAGCGGGTGTTCGAGCAGCCGGCCACCCGGTTCGTCGCGTCGTTCATGGGCGACGCCGACTTCCTCCCCGCCCACGTGCACGACGCCCTGCTCACCTGCGAGATCGGCGTCGTGTCGACGATCCCGGGGTGGGCGTCGTGCGACGTCGACGTCGACGTGGTGCTGCGCCCGCACGAGGTGGCGCTGAGCCTCGACCCCGAGTCGGCCGCGCACGTGGTCGCCGTCGAGTACCACGGCGCGTTCGTCCTGCACACCGTCGAGCTGCCCTCCGGCCAGCGGCTGCGTTCCTGGCAGCCTCACGCGGTTCGCCACCCGGTCGGGACGGCCGTCGCGGTGACCGTCGTACCCGGGATCACCCCGACGCTGCTGGTCGGCGACCAGGCGGTGACGTCGCCGCCCTGCGGCATCGAGCGCCGCGGCACCGCGTAGGTTCGGGCGCGTGACAAGCACTCCCACGCTCGACCTCGGCTCCGACCCCGGCGTCGGACGAGGCACGCCGCGTCGGCCTGCGACGGATGCGGACGCTCGCCGTCTCGCTGCTCCTGCTCGCCGCGGTGGTGTACCTCCTGACGCTCGGCCAGGAGGGCTTCCTCGGCTTCGTCAACGCCGGCGCCGAGGCGTCGATGGTCGGCGCGATCGCGGACTGGTTCGCCGTGACCGCGCTCTTCAAGCACCCGCTGGGCATCCCGGTTCCGCACACCGCGCTGGTGCCGAAGCGCAAGGACGACCTCGGCCGCAGCCTCGAGCAGTTCGTCGGCGCGAACTTCCTGCAGGAGTCGGTGATCCGCGACCGGATCGCGCTCGCCGGCATCAGCGAGCGCGTCGGCCACTGGCTGGTGGAGCCCGAGAACAGCAAGCGGGTCGTCGACGAGGCAGCCAGCGTCCTGCACGTCGGCCTGACGAGGGTGCGTGACGAGGACATGGCCGCGCTGGTGCAGGACGCCGTGCTGCCGCGGTTCCGCGAAGAGCCGATCAGCCCGATCGCCGGCAGCCTGCTCGAGGAGATCGTCCGCGACGGCGCTCACCACGGGCTCGTGGACCTCGCGCTCGAGGAGGCCCACCGCTGGCTGCTGGCCAACGAGGAGACGTTCACCGAGGTCGTGGGGGAGCGGGCGCCGTGGTGGTCGCCGCAGGCCGTCAACGAGCGGGTCACCCACCGGCTGCACGTCGAGGCCGTGGCCTGGGTCGACGACATCCGCAAGGACCCCTACCACCATGCGCGGACGGCGCTCGACAGCATGCTCGCCCAGCTCGCCGACGACCTGCTCCACGACGAGGCGACCCAGGAACGCGCCGAGCGGCTCAAGGAGCGCGTCCTCGACCACCCGCAGACCGTGATCACCGCGACGTCCCTGTGGAGAGCCTTCCGGTCCGCCCTGCTCAGCGCGCTCGCCGACGAGGACGGCCCCCTGCGGCATCGCGGGCTGCTCGAGCTGACCCGGTTCGGCGCCCGCCTGGTGACCGAGGAGAAGCTGCGCGAGCGGCTCGACGGTCACGCCGCCGACCTCGCGGTGTTCGCGGTCAGCAGGTACGGCGACGAGCTCACCGCGGTCATCACCCACACCATCGACCGGTGGGACGGCAAGGAGGCGGCGCGACGCATCGAGCTGTACGTCGGACGCGACCTGCAGTTCATCCGGATCAACGGCACGATCGTCGGTGGCCTGGTCGGTGTGCTGATCCATGCCTTCACCGTGCTCGTGCGCTGAGGCCGTGAGGGACAATGGACCCCGTGAGTGCACCCCGCGACGTCGAGATCCGTGACGAGTCGATCCGCCTCGGACAGTTCCTCAAGCTGGCCGACCTCATCGACAACGGCGCGGAGGCCAAGCCGCTGCTGATGCAGGGCCTGGTCAGCGTCAACGGCGAGATGGAGACGCGCCGCGGCCGTCAGCTCGCGAAGGGTGACGTGGTCACGCTCGGCGAGGAGTCCGTCCGGGTCGCCTTGAGCTGCACCAGCTGGCGGCTGTCGCCCGGAGTCCCGAGGCGACGACCGTCCGCAATGTGAGTCACGCCGACGACCTGTGTGACCCGACAAGCCAGTGCTCCGTGTGCCGCCACGACGCCGCGGGCGCATGACCGTCGACGCTGAGCCGCAGGCAACGCCGTGTGCGTCTGTCCGTGATGCGAGATGCCTCCCGGTTCGGGAAGGTCATGCGCTGACACTGGGTTGAGTACCGAGACCGTCAGTCCGCACCCACACCTCTCGGGGGTTCTCACTCATGGCTACATCCACCGCGACCCAGCCGGACACCCGTCCGGAGCGTCGGGTCGCTCCTCCGGCACCCGCACCTTCTCCGGTGCAGCGGGGCGTCGCCCTGGTCGGCCTTGCCTTCGCGCTGGTCCTCACCTTCGTCACCTACAGCACGCACGGGTTCGACAAGGCCCTGCTGCTCCTGCTCGGCATCGGCCTCGGTCTTGCCCTGTTCCACTCCCGGTTCGGCTTCACCTCCGCGTGGCGCCAGCTCGTGGCCGTGGGCCAGGGCAAGGCCCTGCGCGCGCACACGCTGCTGCTCGCCGCGACCGCGATCCTCTTCGCCCCCTTCCTCGCCGCCGGCGTCAGCCCCGCGGGTGACGCGCTGGAAGGCAACCTCTCACCGATCGGCGTGAGCCTGCTCGTCGGCGCGACCGTCTTCGGCGTCGGGATGCAGATCGGCGGCGCCTGCGCCTCGGGGACGCTCTACATCGTCGGCAGCGGGCACACCGCGATCCTGCTCACCCTCGGCGGATTCGTCGTGGGGTCCACGATCGGTGCGGCGCACTTCGCCTGGTGGGAGGCGACTCCCGCGATCGAGCCGGTCAGCCTTGCCGAGGTCTTCGGCAGCACGGCGGCGGGCCTCGCGGTGACCCTTGCCGTCCTGGCGTTGATCGCGGGTCTGACCTACGTCGTCGCCCGCATCAAGAACCCGCCGCCGGTGGGTCCGGTGCCGACCGCCACCGGCCTCGCCCGGGTGTTCCGGGGCGCGTGGCCGTTGTGGGTGGGCGCCCTCGCCCTGGCCGTGCTCAACCTCGGTGTGCTGCTGGTGAAGGGCTCGCCGTGGGGCGTCACGAGCGCTTTCGCCCTGTGGGGCTGCCAAGGCGGCCGCGGCCGTGGGCATCGCCGACCCGGCCTCGTGGGACTACTTCGCCGGCGAGAAGGCGGCCTCGCTCCAGGAGTCGGTCCTCGCCGACTCCACCAGCCTGACCAACTTCGGCATCATCATCGGCGCACTGATCGCCTCTGCCCTGGCCGGCGCGTTCAGCCTCCACCGCCGAGTCCCCGCGCGCCTGGCCGTCGGTGCGATCGTCGGCGGGGTCCTCATGGGGTACGGCGCGCGCCTGGCCTACGGCTGCAACATCGGCGCCTACCTGGGCGGCATCTCCTCGCTGAGCCTGCACGGCTGGGTCTGGGGAGTCATGGCGATCCTCGGCACCTGGATCGGCCTCCGCGCCAGGCCGCTCTTCGGCCTCTCGCGGCCCAAGCCCACCGACGGAGTCTGCTGAGCCGGCCGGTTCTTCTCAGCCATCGAGAGCCGCTGACATAGTGAGCGGATGGAGCAGCTCACGAACAAGCAGATCCTCGACGCCCGGCTCGAGGACTGGCGGCAGCTCGCCGTGGCCCTCCACGCGCGGTTCCGCACCGGCGACTTCGTCACGGGCCTGCAGTTCGTCACCGCCGTCACCGAGGCGGCCGAGGCGGCCGACCACCATCCGGACGTGACGCTGACGTACCCGTACGTCGACCTGAAGCTGGTCAGCCACGACGTCTCCGGGGTCACTCAGCGCGACATCGACCTCGCCCGGCGGATCAGCGAGATCGCTCGTGAGCGTGGGATCGACGCGCAGCCGAGCGCCGTCACCGAGATCGAGCTCGCGCTGGACACCGCCGACGTCGCCGCCCTGGGACCCTTCTGGGCCGCGCTGCTCACCGGGAGTCGTGACTCGGTCGACGGCGACGACGTCGCCGATCCCGGTGGGCGGGTTCCCTTGCTCTGGTTCCAGCACACCGACGCCCACGAGACTCCGCGGCAGCGCTTCCACATCGACCTGTGGGTCCCGCACGACCAGGCAGAGGAGCGCATCGCGGCCGCGGTCGCCGCGGGAGGGCGAGTGGTCGACGACGGGCACGCCCCATCCTTCGTCGTCCTGGCCGACCCTGAGGGCAACAAGGCATGCGTGTGCACCTGCCTGGACCGCTGAGACCGGTCGATCCTTAGCGCAGGTCTGCGGCGAACCAGCTGTCATCCGGCACGTCCGGCAGGCTTCGCGGCTCATGCTCGTGCTCCTCGGGCTCCCACGGCCACAGCTCGGTCACCCGTCCGGCGGCCTCGAGGATCTGGTCCGTCGGAAGCAGCACCGTGGAGTCCTCGATGCCCTGGCTCGGCCAGGCGCAGACCATCCGCAGCTCGCCCGGGGGCGGGAGCGGCGAGAGGAAGAGCGAGATCTCGTCGCGCTGCGGCCTCCACCGCCCCCGCCCCCGGGCCACAGCGTGGGCTCGTCGTCGGCCGCCTCCATCAGCCGCAGGCCGACGTTGGAGCACCGCCGCCCGTCCGAGAACTCGACGCCGAGCAGGAGCTGCGTGTCGCCGTTGCCGTGCAGCGCGTCGCTGAGCGTCCGCCGGCCGCCGCCTGTGCGCCGGCGGGCACGGACCTCGACGGTGAAGTCGACGCCGTTGCTGAACACCCGCAGGCCGGAGACGAAGACGGCCAGGTCGTCCTTCACCGCCAGCACGCTGTCGAAGGCGACCGACACCGGTACCTCGTTGTCGGCGGCTCGTCGCTCCTTCAGCTTCCTGACGCGCCGCTGCTCGCGTTTCGTCTCTTCTTCGTCGCTGCCGTCCCGCCCCGTTGTGATGTCCATGCGCACCAGCATGCCGTTCCAGGGTCAGTGCCACGCAAGACCCGCCACGCAGGGATACCGCGAACGGCCCGCGCGCGCCGCGTCGAGAGCACGCTCGGCCCTTCCTCGCTGGGTGAACCGGCCGGTCGCCGTACGGCCGGACCCGGTGGTCATGGCCATGTCCCCGCCCGACGCGACGTGCACGAGAGCGCCGCTCACGACCGCGACGACGTGCTCGTCGAGCTCGCGAAGGAGCATCTCGGAGCCGTCGTCGCAGGCGTCGCACCCGCAGAAGGGCAGCCGCGTCAGCAGCACCGCAGGGTCCCCCGCACCGAGTACGACGATCGCGTCGGCCGCGTCGTCGAGAGGCCGGAACCCGACGAGCAGGGGGACGGCGCCCGCGCGGGAGGGTCGGAGGCGGACTGCCGTCTCGAGCCGCTCGGCGACCTCGTCGCGCCATACCGCGGCCGGGTCCGCGAGCGGCTCGACGGTGGCCAGGCCCGTCGAGGTCAGGACCTGCACCCATGCGTCGGCGCGCGCCTTGAGGATCAGGTACTTGCCCGGGTCGAGGCAGCGGGAGTACTCCTCCTGCGCAGGCTCCCGGTCGGCCGCGTGCGGGTCGGGCCAGGGCGGTGTCGAGGCGCCCGTGGTCGCGAAGGCGTCCTCGACGGCCCTGCGCAGCGTCTCGATGTCCATGCCCGGAACCTACGCGTCGCCCGGCCGCGCGACATCTGGATATCCGTCGGCGACGGTGCCTCGGGAAGCGGACCTAAGGCCCTACGACAGCGGCGACAGGGAGGTGAGGCTCGGAGTGAGGAGGTCACGACATGTACCTGATCGCACGCACCAGCCACGAGCCCCGGCCTCCGACACCGGGGGAGCCACCCGAGGCGACGCTCATGCAGAAGGTCCGCGGGTTGGCCGTCGTCTCAGGAGGACCGGTCGTCCTCGTGAAGCTCAGCATCTGGGCGCCGATCGCCGCCGCGCGGCGTTGGCCCAACCGGCTGCCCAAGGGCCCGGCGCGCAACGCCGCCTGGGCCGTGACCGCCTTCGGAGTCGCCTTCCCGGGCGTCTACGCCGCCCTCGTCAGGCCGTGGCTCCAGACCTGGGGGTCGACCGAGGAAGAACGACGGCGGCGCTACCCGAGTGACGGCGAGGGCAAGCCGCTGTTCACCGTCACCCGCGCCGTCACCGTGCACGCACCGGCCGAGCAGGTCTGGAAGTGGCTCGTACAGATCGGCGAGGACAAGGGCGGCTTCTACTCCTACGACTGGCTCGAGAACCTCGCCGGGTGCCACATCCACAGCGCGGACGAGATCCACGAGGAGTGGCAGGACCTCAAGCCCGGCGACACCCTGCAGATCTTCGCCGGCACCGGCCCGAAGGTCGGCGCGGTCGACCCGCCCAGGTCGCTGGTCATCGAGGGCTGGGGCGCCTACGTGGTCGAGCCGATCGACGCGCGGAGCTGCCGGCTGATCGCCCGCTCGCACATCGACCCCGGGCCGGTCGCCGTCGGCTACGTGCTCGGGATGGAGCTGCCGCACGCGATCATGGAGCGCAAGATGCTGCTCGGCATCAAGAAGCGTGCGGAGCGGGCGTTCAGCCGGCCGCCAGCCTGACCTCGTCACCGACCGCGACCGAGCCGCCCTGCTCGACGTCGGCGACGACCCCGAGGGCTCCGGCGGACACCTCGGTGATGTCGCGCAGCAGCGAGCCGTCGACGGGAAGCTCCTCCTGCGCGGAGTTCACCATGACGCATCGCGGCATGACGCCGGTGACGCGTAGGACGACCTCGGATCCGACGAGCAGGCGCCGGCCCGGCCAGCCGAGCTCGGGGAAGCCTTCGCCCTCCCAGCCGACCACGACGTTCGCGCGGGTACGACGGACGTCCACCGGATGCCCGTGGGCACGGGCCACCGTGCCGAGGGAGGCGGTCGTGACCAGGTGCAGCGGCCCCTCGTCGAAGTGGGAGACCGCCTCCTCTCGCGCCAGCGTCACGGGGCGGCCGACGTGGTCGGTCAGCGCGGCGTGCACCGCGGGATCGTCCCCGCGCACCACCTCTCCGCCGGGGAAGGTGATCACAGGGACCTCGCCGTCGTACCGAGCGGACAGCTCGAGCAGCCCGTCCATCCGACGGAAGCGCCGTGTGCTCTTGCCGCTGCCGAGCTTGCCGTCGGGGTCGCGCACCGACCACAGCCGGTCGCCGACGACCCCGCGGCCGTCCACGACCACCGAGTCGACACGCTCGCCCAGCAGGGACTTCACCGGGTACCGGTGCAGCGACAGGACCGACCCGGTCAGCGGACGCCGACGAGGTCGACGACGAAGATCAGCGTCTCACCGGGCTTGATGACCCCGCCGGCGCCACGGTCGCCGTACCCCAGGTGCGGCGGGATGACCAGCTTGCGGCGGCCGCCGACCTTCATGCCCTGGACGCCCTGGTCCCAGCCGGAGATGACCTGGCCGACGCCGAGGCGGAACTGCAGCGGCTCGCCGCGGTTGTAGGAGGCGTCGAACTCCTCGCCGGTGGAGTGCGCGACCCCGACGTAGTGGACGACCACGGTGTTGCCCGCGGCGGCCTCGTCACCGTCACCGACGGTGATGTCGGTGACCTCGAGGTCGGTCGGCGGGGGAGAGTCGGGGAAGTCGATCTCGGGCTTCTCGGGCATGCTCACGCTCGTCTCCTGGTTTCTCGGTGCTACGCCGGTGCGACGTCGGCGGGTTCCCGAGCAGCCTACTGTCTTCGATAACGGCTCCCGACCGCGCCGAGTGGTCGAATAATCGAGGTGTGACGAGCACTGAGCCAGAGGTGCCCCCGGTCGAGGAGCCGCTGCTCCCGGGGTCGATCGAGAAGTACCTCATCACCGACATCGCCGTCTGCGAGCCCTCCGACACGATCGGCGAGATCCGCAGCCGGCTGAAGGGGCGGCGGTACGAGTCGGTGGCCGACGTCGCGGTCTGCACGGAGGGCTCCGGGCTGCTCGGGCTCATCCCGGTCGAGCGGCTCGTCGCGGCCGGCGACGACGAACGAGCAGCAGACCTCATGGACGCCGACCCGCCGGTCGTCGCGCCGGGGCTCAGCCAGGAGCAGGCGGCCTGGAAGGCGGTGAGACACGGGGAGTCCAGCATCGCCGTGGTGGACCCGACCGGCAGGTTCCGCGGTCTCGTGCCGCCGGCCCGGCTGCTCGGTGCGCTGCTGCGCGAGCACGACGAGGACTTCGCTCGACTCGGCGGTTACCTGGCCTCCACCGCATCGGCGCGACACGCCACCGAGGAGCCGCTGCGGCTTCGCCTGTGGCACCGGCTGCCGTGGCTGCTGCTGGGCCTGCTCGGGTCGGCGGTCGCGGCCTGGATGGTCGGCGGCTTCGAGGCCGAGATCTCCGACGACGTGCGCCTGGCGTTCTTCGTTCCCGGTGTGGTGTACATGGCCGACGCGGTCGGCACCCAGACGGAGACCCTGGTCATCCGCGGTCTCGCGGTCGGCGCGTCGCTGCGACGGTCGTTCCGGCTCGAGGCGCTCACCGGCCTGATGATGGGGCTGCTCCTGGCGGCGGTGACGTTCCCGACCGTCTGGCTCGTCATGGGGTCGGCCGACCTCGCCGCCGCGGTGGCCATCGCGCTGTTCGCCGCCTGTGCTGTGGCGACGCTCGTGGCGATGACCCTGCCCTGGCTGATGGGCGTGGCCGGCAAGGACCCGGCGTTCGGCAGCGGGCCGCTCGCCACGGTGATCCAGGACCTGCTGTCGCTGGTGATCTACTTCGTGGTCGCGGTGGCCATCGTCGCGTGACTCAGGTCTGGGCGGTGTGCACGTACTTGTCGAGCTGGTCGCGCTCGAACTCCAGCTCGCTGAGCCGGTTCTTCACGACGTCGCCGATGCTGATGATCCCGACGAGCTCGTCGCCGTCCATCACGGGGACGTGGCGGATGCGCCGCTCGGTCATCACCTGCATGAGGTCGTTCACCGGGTGCTCCCCGTCGCAGGTGTGCACGTCGGAGGTCATGATCGAGGAGACAGTCGCCTCGAGCAGGGCGTCGTCGTCGCAGAGCCGACGGACCACGTCGCGCTCGGACACGATGCCTTCGAGCTTCTTGCCGTCACTGCTGACCACGAGGGCGCCGACGTTGTGCTCGGAGAGGAGCCGCAGCAGGTCGCGCACGCTCGCGTCCGGACTGACGGTGACGACGTCCTGCCGCGCTTTGGCGGCGAGCACCTGGTTGATCCGCATCGGTACCTCCATGTCGGCGTCTCGTGCACCGCGAGCCATCGTGCCCGCCCCTGCAGGTTAGTGCCGGCGGACGGTGTGCGGTAGGTCTCACGCGCCGCGTCCCGACAGGTGGTTCGGCCCGGTTTCAGTCGAAGTCGACGCCCGAGTCGTCGGAGCTGGACGGAGCAGGGGTACGTCGACGTGCACTGAGGTCGTGGACGGAGCCGGGACCCCGGCGTGCGAGGTCGGGGTCGTCCTCGTCGTACACCGAGCCCAGGAACGCCAGTGCCTGCTCGTGGAGCCGGCCGTTCGTGGCCAGGGCGTTGCCGCCGAAGGGGCCGGGCTTGCCGTCGAGCGAGGTGAACTTCCCGCCGGCCTCGCGGACGATCACGTCCAGCGCGGCCATGTCGTACAGCTCCAGCTCGGGCTCCGCGGCGAGGTCGACCGCGCCCTCGGCGACGAGCATGTAGGACCAGAAGTCGCCGTACGCCCGGGTCCGCCAGCACCGCCGCGACAGGGAGAGGAAGTCCTCGAGCCGCTCGCGGTCCTCCCAGCCGGACAGCGAGGAGTACGACAGTGACGCGTCGGAGAGGTCGGAGACGTCGGAGACGTGGCACTCGGTGGCCTTCAGCAGGGAGCGGCCGGTCCAGGCGCCGCCGCCCTTCGAGGCCCACCAGCGCCGGTTGAGCTGCGGCGCGGACACGCAGCCGACCACGACCTCGTCGTCGACCATCAGCGCGATCAGGGTGGCCCACACGGGGACCCCGCGCACGAAGTTCTTGGTGCCGTCGATGGGGTCGACCACCCACCGGCGCTGGCTGTGTCCGGTCGAGCCGGTCTCCTCGCCCACCACGGCGTCGCGCGAGCGGGCCCGGGACAGTGTGCGGCGGATGCCTTCCTCCACGGCCCGGTCCGCGTCGGTCACCGGCGTCAGGTCCGGCTTGTTCACCACGTGGAGGTCGAGTGCCTTGAACCGGCTCATGGTCAGGGAGTCGGCGTCGTCGGCCAGGACGTGCGCGAGTCGCAGGTCGTCGGTGAAGTCGGAGGGCATGGGGGTCAGGCTATTCCCCCTCCGCCGGCTACACCGAGCACGGTGCCCCGGCGTGGCCCGCGAACGACATGTTCCCGCACCGGGAGTCAGCGCGGCGTCTGCTGGTGGAAGGCCATCTTCCAGCCGTCGGCGCGCCGCACGTACATGCTGCTGACGAGCGCGGAGTACTTGTAGTCCTCTCGGCGCGCCACGACGCCGTAGACGACGAGTCCGGTGTCGGACGTCGGCAGGTAGGCCCGCGGCCGGTCGATCACGTACGACGACCAGGGCTGGCCGGACATCGAACCGAGGATCACGTCGCGGTCCTCGAGCCGGATCCCGCCGGGGAAGAGCATCACCACGGTCTCGTCGAGCACGCCGTCGTAGAACTCGGCGCCCGCCGCCCGGTGTGGAGAGGGCGCGCCAGCCGGCCTCCTCGAGGTCGACCAGGTCCTTCAGGTCAGGCAACGGACTCACCGGCGGCCTGGGTCACCGCCTGTCGCGCGTCGCCCTGTAGCCCGAGCGCCATCCGGATGCCCATGTTGCCGAGCACCCGCTGCATGCCCTCGCCGATCCCCTTGGCAACGACGACGTTCACGTTGTTGTCGCGCAGGAACCTCACGATGCGGGCGTGGTGCGCGCCCTCGGTCTCCTCGCCGTGCAGGCTGTCCCAGCCGACCGCGACCTCGTCCCAGGACGTGATCTCGCCGTCGTCGACCGACGCGAGCGCGACGTGCGAGGCGCGCCCGAGCCCACCTCCGACGACCCCGTCCGGTCCGAGTGTGGTGCACACGATCATGTGGTCTCCTCCCGTCCCGGTCACCCTAACGCGAGGGGGCGGCCTCCTTGGCCGGGCTGCTCGACTGCAGCTCGACCACGGGGATGCCGGTGACCGCGGCCGCGGCGGCCAGGCCGCTCTGCAGGGTCGGCGCGACCCCGTTGGAAGGACGGACACCGGCGCCCGCGTGGAACAGGCCGTGGACGGGGCTCGTCTGTCCCAGGCGGGTCCACGTCTGCCGCGGCGTGAAGGCCGGGCCGTACGA
The DNA here is from genome assembly GCA_963700365.1 of uncultured Actinomycetota bacterium. Lineage (GTDB taxonomy): Bacteria > Actinomycetota > Actinomycetes > Propionibacteriales > Nocardioidaceae > Nocardioides_C. Next base: position 138,879 of record CAVOXG010000004.1, read on the forward strand.
CGTACCGCCCGTGACGCGCATCAGCCGCTCCTGGGCGATCGGCGTCGCGGTGTCCTCGTAGACGATCGACTTGCTCAAGCCGGGGATCACGTGCTCGGCTGTGCGGATCATCTGGTCGCGGACGTGGTGGGTGCGCGACAGGTAGCGGGGTGTCGGCCCGCGTCCCGGGGCGATGCCCCACCAGGTGTGGTCGGCCGGTGCCAGCGACATGAGCTGCAGGTTCGTCCGGCCGGGCGGGCACAGCCGCGGGTTGTCGGGGTCGGCGAGGTTCGCGATCCATGCGCTCACCGTGTTGGTGTCGGGGAAGTCCCCGGCACGGAGGGCGGTGAACACCTCGTCCATGTCGTGCGTCCCGGAGACCTGGTAGACCGAGTTCGGGAAGCCCTCGTCGGCGAGGTCGCGGTCCAGCACCAGGTAGACCACCGCGAGTGGGAGCGCCAGCTCGTAGCCCCTGACCCGGTGCAGCAGGCGCGACGGCACCGCGTCCGGCGGGAGCAGCCCGAGGTAGGTCTGCTTGACGTCCACGGCGGACACGACGGCGGGTGCCAGGATGTCGCGCGGCGCCTCGGGGTTCTCGTCGAAGGAGGCGTTGCGGACCTGTACGCCGCGCACGTGCCCGTGGTCGACGAGGATCCGGCTGACCTCGGTGTCGAGGAGGATCTCGCCACCGTTGCGACGTACCACCTCGGCCAGCCCCTCGCTGATCATCCGGGAGCCGCCCTGCGGGTAGCTGATCCCCTCCAGGAAGCCGCTGAGCGCCACCGCGGCGACGGGCAGCGACCAGCGCGACGGGGCGACGGCCATGGCGCCGGCGTACCAGCTGAGAAGCGCGGACTTCAGCGCCGGTGAGGCGTGCAGCGAGTCGAGGTAGCCGCCGGCGGTCGCGGTGGCATGACGGATCAGCCCGCGCATCCTCCAGGGCAGCTTCGGGAGCTCGCGCAGGTGCGGCCGCTCCTGCATCAGCCGCATCTCCTCGACGAGCATCTCGACGGTGCCGAGGTAGGTCTCGATCGCGTCGTGCTCGTCGGGGAAGGTTCCGTGCAGGCGGCTGCGGAAGGCCTCCATCCCCTTGGGTACGGCGAACTCGCGGCCGGGGCCGTGGAGTCGGAACATGCCGTCCGGGTCGTAGTCGCGGAACTTCACGTGGATGCCGAGCGGGCGCAGCACCTCCTGGACCATCGGCTCGGAGGTGTAGTGGAGGCCGATGTCGAACTCGTAGTCCCCGTGGGTGAACGACGAGATGTGACCACCGAGGGCGTCACGTGCCTCCACGACGAGGACCCGGCGTCCGGCGTGGGCCAGGTAGGCGGCCGCGCTCAACCCTCCGGATCCGGAACCGATGACTATGACGTCGAAGTCGCTGTGCTCGAACATCTCGACCTCCCTGACGGAGCACGCTTTGCCTCGAACGTGCTCCCGCCGGGCCTGAGGTCGCCAGAGGCGGAGGTCCCGCGCTAGGTGGTGACGTCGTCGCCGGCCTCGCGGCTGGCCAGCAGCCGCCGGAACGACTCGACCCTCGGACGTTCGGTGTCGCCGCGCTCGACCGCCTCGTCCAGGGCGCACTCCGGCTCGGTCTCGCCGTGGGTGCAGCCGCGCGGGCAGTCGTGGGTGAGCTCGGCGAGGTCGGGGAAGGCCCGGATCAGGTGCTCCGGCTCGACGTGCGCGAGGCCGAACGAGCGGATCCCCGGGGTGTCGATGATCCAGCCCGAGTCATCGGAGAGCCGGAGCATCACCGCGGAGGTCGACGTGTGCCGACCGCGGCCGGTGACCGCGTTGACCCGGCCGATCGCGCGGTCGGCGCCCGGCACGAGCCCGTTGACCAGCGTGGACTTGCCGACGCCGCTGTGCCCGACCAGCACGCTGGTGCGGCCCTCGAGCCGCTCGCGGATGTCGCCGAGCTCGCGGCCGCGCTCGGTGACCACGAAGGGCACGCCCAGGGGACGGTAGATCGACAGCAGCGTCTCGGGGTCGGCGAGGTCGGGTTTCGTCAAGCACAGAAGGGGCTCCAGCCCTGCGTCGTAGGCCGCGACGAGCGCGCGGTCGATCAGGCGGGGCCGCGGCTCGGGGTCCGCGAGCGCGGCGACGACGACGAGCTGGTCGGCGTTCGCGACGATGACCCGCTCGACCGGGTCGGTGTCGTCGGCGGTGCGACGCAGGACCGTGACGCCGGTCCTCGACCTCGACGATCCGGGCGAGCGCGCCCTCGTCGCCGCTGAGGTCGCCGACGACCTTGACCCGGTCGCCGACCACGACGCCCTTGCGGCCGAGGGGGCGTGACTTCATCGCCATGACGGTGCGGGCGCCGTCGTCGTCCTCGACGAGCAGGGTGTACCTGCCGCGGTCGACGGTGATGACCCGGGCCGTGGTGGCGCCCTCGTAGGTGGGTCGTTCCTTGGTGCGCGGGCGGGTGCGACGCCGTGGGCGCTCGAAGCGCTCGTGGTCGTACTCGTCGTACCTGCGTCCGCCCACCTAGGCCAGCCTCGTCCAGGCGGCGGGGAACTCGGGGTACGTCTTCGAGGTGGTGCCGATGTTCTCCACCAGCACGCCGTCGACCGCGAGGCCGATGATCACGCCGGCGTGGGCCATCCGGTGGTCGGCGTAGGTGTGGAAGACGCCGCCGTGCAGCTGCGCCGGCCGGATCTCGAGGCCGTCCTCGGTCTCGGTGACGTCCCCGCCGAGCTTGGTGAACTCCGTGGCCAGCGCGGCGATCCGGTCGGTCTCGTGGCCGCGGATGTGCGCGATACCGCGGAGGTACGACGGCGAGTCGGCGAGCAGGCACAGCGCGGCGACCGCCGGGGTCAGCTCGCCGATGTCGTGCAGGTCGAGGTCGATGCCACGGATGGCGCCGCTGCCGCGGACGGTGAGGCCTTCCTCGCCGAGCTCGACCTCTGCGCCCATGAGCGTGAGGATCTCGCGAAGCGCGTCGCCTGCCTGGGTCGTGTGCCGCGGCCAGTCCCGGACGGTGACCTCCCCGCCGGTGACCAGGGCCGCGGCCAGGAACGGCGCCGCGTTGGAGAGGTCCGGCTCGATCGTGACGTCGACGGCGCGGACCGTGCTGGGCAGCACCTTCCAGCGGTTCGGCTCGGTGTCGTCGACCTCGACGTTGTGCAGGCGGAGCTGGTCGACGGTCATCTCGATGTGGGGGAGCGACGGGACCGGCTTGCCGACGTGGAGCACGTCGATGCCGTGGTCGTAGCGGGCAGCGGCGAGCAGCAGCGCGGAGATGAACTGGCTCGAGGCCGACGCGTCGATGGTGACCGTGCCGCCGGGGACGCGGCCGGAGCCGACGACGGTGAGCGGGAGCGTGCCCCGCCCCTCGTCCTCGATGACGACGCCGAGGGCGCGCAGCGCCGCGAGCACCTCACCCATGGGGCGTGTGCGCGCATGGGGGTCGCCGTCGAAGGTCACCCTGCCGCGGGCGAGGGCGGCGACGGGAGGCACGAAGCGCATCACCGTCCCGGCCAGACCGCAGTCGACCGTCGCGGGACCGGTGATGGGTCCCGGGGTGACCGACCAGTCCTCGCCCGTGGTGTCGACCGCCGATCCCAGCGACGTGAGGGCCCGCGCCATGAGCTCGGTGTCGCGCGATCGGAGCGCCCGTCGTACCACCGAAGGCCCGTTGGACAGGGCCGCCAGCACCAGCGCGCGGTTGGTGAGCGACTTGGACCCGGGCAGCGAGACGGTGGCGTGCACGGGGCCGGTGGCGCGGGGCGCGGGCCACGGGTCGGGCAGGGCGGCGGTGTCTGTCATCGTCCCCGAGCGTATCGGCCGCGGGAGCGTGAGCCGACGACGAGGACGGCGACCGCGGTCGTGATCGGCACCGCGGCGATGATGCCGAGGCTGCCGACCAGGCCGCGGGCCACCTCCTGGGCGACACCGTCGCTGAGCAGCGCGTCGTTGAACGTGGTCTCGACGAGCATCAGGAACAGCAGCAGCGGGAGCAGGGCGCTCACGTAGGCGAGGACGAGCGTGTTGACGGCGGCGGAGACGTGGGCGCGCCCGATGCGCATGGCCGAGGCGAACAGGTTCTGTCGGGTCGCCAACGGGTCGCTGCCCCTGAGCTCCCAGACCGCGGCGGCCTGGGTGACGGTGACGTCGTCGAGCACGCCGAGGGACCCGATGATGAGCGCGGCGAGCACGAGTCCCTCGTAGTCGATGCCGCCCTGGATCGCGGCGAGGTAGCCGGTGGACTCGTCGCTGAAGCCGGTGAAGTGTGCGGCCGAGGTGAACACCGCGCCCAGCACACCGGTGAGGACCAGCGAGGTCAGCGTGCCGACCAGGGCGGTGGATGTCATCGCGCTGAAGCCGTGGCCGAGGTAGAGCGCGACGATCATGATCGCCGAGGCGGCCACCACCGCGACCAGGAGCGGGGAAGCCCCGCCGAGCAGGTTCGGGAGCACGAACCAGATCACCAGCGCCAGCGACATGGCGAGGCTGCCCAGGGTCGCCAGCCCGCGCCAGCGGGAGAGCGCGAGGACGGCGAGCGCGAAGAGCCCGATCAGCGTGTAGATCGCGCGGCTGCGGTCGAAGTCCACGAACTGCCACTGGTGGGACGTCGGAGCGTCCGGTTCCTCCCGCATCACCACGCGGTCCCCGGCCTCGATGACCGGAGCCCCGGCGCCGGCCGGCAGCGGCGCCTCGACAGGTGACTCCTGGCCGTCCACCTCGACCGTGGCCGACTGGCAGGAGTCCGGGACCCGGCCCCCGAAGTCCGCCGCCCAGGCGTCGGGGCACCCGTGCACGTCGGTCACGACGGCGGTGATCCGGTCCGGGCTCTCGTAGCCGGCCGCCGACACCGGGCCGTCGGGCCACAGCAGCAGCAACGCAGCCGCCGTCGCCACGGTCAGCGGGACCAGGACGACGGCGAGCAGGTTGCGAGCGCCTGTGGAGATCTCGAGATGGTCGCCATCGTCACCTCGTCGGTGGCCGTGGCGGTGGGATCCGGCTATGTCGGTTCTCCTGAGCTCCCCCGGGGCGGATGGGTCTCAGAGGCTCTTGCGGGCGAGCTTCGCCTCGCGCTTGGCGGCCTTGCGGACGTGCTTGGCCTCGCGGCGTACGTCGGAGGCGGCGCGCTTGGCCCGCCAGGCCAGGCCCGGCTTCCCGTCGGTGTCCACGGCAGCGATCATCAGGCCGCCGAGCATGGAGACGTTCTTGAAGAAGTGGATCTTCTGCTGCGAACGGGCGGACTTGTCGTGCTCCTGCCAGAACGGGTGACCGGCGACCGTGGTCGGCACCACCGACGCGGCGAGCGCCAAGGAGGAGAGGCGGGGCGCCCGTCCCGTGGCCAGGCCGAGACCCGCCACGATCTGGGTGATCGCGTTGATGCGGACCCACGTCTTCGGGTCGGACGGCGCGCTCGGGACCACCTGCTGGACCATCGGCACCATCTTGTCGGTCACCGGCTTGGCGGCCTCCGCGGCCGAGTCGGCGTTCTTGAGGGCGTTCGCACCACCCACCACGAACATCGAGGCGAGCATGGGGCGGGCAAGCAGTCTCGTCACGGTCATGGGTCCTCTATACCCGATTGACCCCTGTCCACGCACCCGTCAGATGTGGCCCTCGCTGTCGTCCGCGACGCTGCGTGGCTGCCAACAGGTCAATCGCGACGCGTTTCGGCCTCGAAATCGCGTCGCCATTGACCTATTGGCCGAAGACCGGTCCCCGCCCACCAGACACATGTGGCGGCAGCGGAGCAGTCAGACCTTCGGACCAGTTCCGGGCGAGGGGTTCACGACCGGCTTCTGCGGCGGGGTGGTGGGCTTCCCGTGCTCGTCGTCGACCTCGTCCGTGCCGGTGCCTGCGGGATCCTGCTGCTGGGTGCCGTCGTCGACCGGCGCCTCGACTAGCTCGAGAAGCACAGGACGCTCGGGCAAGCTCTCGAACGTCACGCGCAAGGACGTCTTCTCCAGGCGCCCGGTCGGTACGTTCACGCCAAGGATCCAGGTTGCGGATCCATCGGGTCAGCACCGCACAGCTCAACACGTCCCCGATAGCCGTGCAGTTCGTCGTGTGGTCGTGAAGTTCGCCGATGAGGTGGCGCTCGCCGTCGGGGCCGACGAGCTCGAGCTTCGCCGGGCCGACCGGAGCGCCTGTCACGGTCACGGTCAGCACGCGATCGGGTGCTCCGGGGTGCGTCGTCGTCGAGGGCAGCCGTAACTGTCGGAAGCGGTTGGACGTCCGGTGCGTCGTAGGTGACGTCGGCCACCGTGAGGTTGCCGATCAGCTGGTAGCCATCGGGCGCACTGACTGTGAAGGCGACCTTGCTGTCGTCCTCGGCGTGGTCCAGGTCCAACGGGATACTCGCGCCGAAGACATGCGCCCTGCCGTGGCTGAGAGACGGCATCGCGAAGGCGCCCGCGGCGAGCAGCTCCGGTGTGGTCGGACAGCTGACCTCTGTGTCGTTGATGTGACGTGCACGCGCCGTCTGGGCGAAGGCGATCCCCGCTGGCTCGGAGGTCGAGCCGAACAGTCACGGTCGGCGGCAGCAAGGGGTCGCCCGAGAGCGAGAAGTGCGAGGGATCCATCGACGATGCCAGCACCGACTGATCGTCAACGGTTGTGCTGATCAGCGTGTCGGTGCCGAGGCGGCGGGTTCTCTTCACTGGGTGAGGTCCTCTGGTGGACGGCTCGGCGACGGGCCGGGACTCGTCGGTGACGGGCTCGGTGACGGGCTCGGCCGTGACGGGCTCGGCTGTGGCTCGGGCTGCGAGCCCGGCCCGTCGGTACCAGGCTCGTCGGTGCCGGGGTTGTCGGTGCCCGGATCCGAGCCGGGTGCGTCACCGGGTTCGGATCCGGGTGCCTCGCCAGGGGTCGTCGCCGGGAGCAGTGCCCGGGCCGTCGACCGTGCCGTCGCCGGTGCCCGGCGCGTCGGCACCGGGACCCGAGACGGGTGCATCTCCGGTCGTGACGTCGGTCGGCGACGTCCGTCGTACCCTCGGGCTCGATGCCGGCGTCGTCAGCCGCGGAGACCGGTGCGTCGCCGGCCTCCTCGGGAGAGCCGTCCGTGGCGTCGCCGACGACGGCGTCCTCGGTAGCAGCGTCAGCCGAGCGCTCGTCCGCGGAAGAGTCCGAGGAGTCTGAGGAGTCCGAGGCGTCGGGAGCGGCAGGCGTCTGGACGATCCCGACCGGCTGGTCGGCCTCGGTGATGAGCTCCTTGTCGGGCCCGCCACCGAAGACGAAGGCGGCAGCGGTGATGGCCGCGACGCTGGCAGCGATCACGCCGCCGGCCGTGACCAGCCCACCCGTGGTGACCGCGGCACCCGTGCCGACAGCCGCGCTACCCGCACCCGCACCGGCGCTGCTGCCACCGCCGCCGGTGACGGAGTCACGGACACGACCGAAGAGAGCGGAGACACCGGTGAGGCCGGCCCCGCCGGCAGAGGACACGTAGCCTGCCGCAGCGGCCCCGAGCAGCAGGGGCGCGATGATGCCGGCCAGGTTGGAGTTGACCTCGCTCAGCTCGAGGTACATCGCCGTACAGCGACGGCAGCCGTCGAGGTGCTCGTCGACCTTGGTGGTGTCGCGCTTGGAGAGGCCCTTGCGGACGTAGGCGCCGAGGTGCTCGTTGACCCAGCGGCAGTCCTCGGTGGGGCTGTCCGCGAGGTGCATCGTCAGGAAGGCCTGGCGCAGGCCCTCGCGGGCGCGGTAGGCGAGAGCAGAGACGGAGTTGGCGCTCATCCCGAGCAGCGGTGCGATGTCCGCGGGCTTCTGCCCCTCGACCTCGAGGTGCCACAGCACGAGCTGCCAGCGCTCCGGCAGCGAGCTGAAGGCCCTCGCGGCCGCGCCGTTCTCGAAGTTCGCGACGGCGGTGTCCTGGAACGGCACGCCGTCGTCGAAGACCGTCATGTCGTCGGCGGGCTGGACCTTCTTCGCGGCGCGGATCTTGTCGACGTGCAGGCGCCGGACCGAGGTGAGGACGTAGGCACGGAACGCGACGTCGGGTCCTCCGCCGTTCTGGAGGACCGTCAGCGTCTTCGCGAACGCGTCGGAGACGAGGTCGTCGACGTCGGGTCCCCGGACCAGCTGCCGGCCGAGGCGACGAGCCGCCTCGACGTGGCGTGAGAAGAGCTCGCCGTAGGCAGCGACGTCTCCGCCCCGGACGCGCGAGATCAGCTCGGCGTCGCTGGGAGCCTCGACTCCACTCAGCAGCTCTGTCATGTACGGAGAACGACCTTCACACTCAAAGGTGACGCAGCGCATACCACGCCTCGAATCACGATAGACGCCGTGCGACGGCTACGGCGGTCATGTCCGATATCTACCTTTTGCCCCGAGGCGACAGATCTCGTGAAGAAATCTCTCGTTTTCGCGTCATACCCGCGTCGGATCTGCGTCTCATGGGTGCACACACACCGACATGAGGGGTCGGTGGTAGCGGCACGTAAGGGGAGGCGATCGATGGCGATATTCACGTCCTTCGGTCGTCGCCGGCCGGGGTCAGCGGGGGAGATGCCGGGGCAGGAGCTGTCCGAGGACGTGCGGCGAGCGTTGCCGCCACGCTTCGAGGCAGTAGGGGAGGCCCTGGTGTCAGCCGCTGACACGAGGCCCGCCTGTGCCGTGGTTGGTCGTGACGTGGCCCGTGACGGTGCCGCCCTGGGTGAGGCACTGGACGGGCTGCGTACGACCTTCGACCTGGTGTTGGGCATGGAGCCCGACTTCGCGTCGGTCGAGGCGCTGAGCGTCGCCTGGAGCGAGGCCACCCTCGAGTTCCTGCACGACCTCTCGTGCGAGGACGCCCTGACCGGGATGGCGAGCTTCGCGCACCTGCGCACCCGCGTGGACGAGCTCTACCGCGAGGCCGAGCACACCGGGGAGCCGATGTCCCGCTCCCACGCGCTCGTGGTCGTCGAGATGGCCGCGGTGGACCTCCGACGTCGCGCGGAGCACCAGTTCACGCGTGCGCTGCACCTCGTCCAGGTCGCGGAGATGATGCGCGCGGTGTTCTCCGGCGGGGAGACCATCGCCCGGCTCAGCGCGGACCGCGCCGCGATCGTCGTACGCCGGGTGCCTCAGCTCGGTGCCTCGGTCGCCATGCTCCGCGAGCTGCTCGGCGACCTCGACCTCGGCGCCACCGACGTGCGGCTCTGGATCGAGGGACTGCCCGTGAGCGCCGACTCCGCGCCGCGGCTGCTCGACGAGCTGTCGCGCTGACTCCGCCGGACCGTCGGCCCGCAGCGCTAGCCTGACCGGCATGTGTGGTCGCTACGCATCCAGCCGTCGCCCCGAGGACCTGGTCGAGGAGTTCGAGATCGAGCAGCCCGAGGTGAAGGAGAGCCTTGCTGCCGACTACAACGTCGCGCCCACCAAAGAGGTGTACGCCGTCCTCTCCCGTCCGCCGTCGAAGGAGAAGGAGCGGCCTGCCCAGCGGCAGCTGCGCGTGGTGACCTGGGGGCTCGTGCCCTCGTGGGCCAAGGATCCCGCCATCGGCAACCGGCTGATCAACGCGCGCGTCGAGACCGTCGCGGAGAAGCCGGCCTTCCGCAAGGCGTTCGCCTCACGGCGCTGTCTTCTCCCTGCTGACGGCTACTACGAGTGGTACACCCCCGAGCAGGAGGGCCAGGACACGCCCGGCGAGGACAAGAAGAGGAAGAAGCCGCGCAAACAGCCCTTCTTCATCCACCACCCGGACGGGTCCGTGCTCGCCATGGCCGGCCTCTACGAGATCTGGCGCGACCCGACCAAGGGCGACGACGACCCCGACCGGTTCCGCTGGACCTGCACGATCCTCACCACCGACGCCGAGGACGACCTCGGCCGCATCCACGACCGGATGCCGCTGCTGGTGGAGCGGGACAAGTACGGCGCATGGCTCGACCCGACCCAGTCCGACCCCGAGCTGCTGTCGGGGTTGCTCGTGCCGGCGGCGCCCGGCCGTCTCGAGGCGTACCCCGTCTCCACGATGGTCAACAACGTGAAGAACAACGGCCCCGAGCTCGTCGAACCGCTCCCGGTCGAGCACACCGACGAGGTGGACGGGGTCGACCGATGAGCCAGACCCGCACGCTCCCGACACCGCACGGCGACGCGCGGCTCGAGGTCCACCGCGCCGCCGAGCCGATGGCCACGCTGCTGCTGAGCCACGGCGCCGGCGGCGGCATCGAGGCCCCCGACCTGCAGGCGCTGGCGAAGGAGCTGCCGCGCTTCGGGATCACCATCGAGCTGCTCGAGATGCCGTGGCGGGTCGCCGGGAAGAAGCTGGCGCCGCGGCCGGCGGTGCTCGACGAGTGCTTCATGGCGGTCGGGCAGGCGCTGCGGCCGCGGACGCCTCGCGTCGTGGGCGGACGGAGCGCCGGGGCCCGGGCGGCGGCCCGTTGCGCGCAGGCCCTCCACGCCGACGGGTGCCTCGCCCTGGCGTTCCCGCTCCACCCGCCCGGTAAGCCCGAGAAGTCCCGGCTCGACGAGCTCGAGGAGGCGGGCGTCACCACCCTGGTGGTCCAGGGGGAGCGCGACCCGTTCGGGCGCCCGGAGGAGTTTCCCCAGGACGTCGACCTGACCGTCGTACCTCTTGCGGACCACTCCTTCCACGTGCCGAAGAAGGGCGAGATCAGCCAGGAGGACGCGCTCGGCATCGTCGTGGAGGCAACCCTCGAGTGGGTGGTTCGCGAGGTCATGGGGAATCGAACCGCGGGCTGACGTGTTCACCTTTCGCTGGGGATGCCGATCCGAGTCGTGAAGGGAGACCACGTGCTGGCCACACTTCCCGCCGGTGCATCACTCGCCGCGGAGTGGAGTCACGCCCTGCCGGTAGGCTGGGACACGATGACAGACTCAACCACGCAGCCGGACCCGGAGACGGAGACCGCCGAGCAGAGATCGGCCCGCTTCGAGCGCGACGCCATGCCCTATCTCGACCAGCTGTACTCCGCCGCGATGCGCATGACGCGCAACCCGCAGGACGCCGAGGACCTGGTCCAGGAGACCTTCGCCAAGGCGTACGCCGCGTTCCACCAGTACAAGCACGGCACGAACCTCAAGGCGTGGCTGTACCGCATCCTGACGAACACGTTCATCAACTCCTACCGCAAGAAGCAGCGTGAGCCGCTTCAGTCGATGAGCGAGGACATCGAGGACTGGCAGCTCCACCGCGCCGAGTCCCACACGTCCACGGGCCTGAAGTCGGCCGAGATGGAGGCGCTCGAGCACCTGCCCGACAGCGACGTGAAGAACGCGCTCCAGCAGCTGCCCGAGGACTTCCGCCTCGCGGTCTACCTGGCCGACGTCGAGGGTTTCCCCTACAAGGAGATCGCCGAGATCATGGACACCCCGATCGGCACGGTGATGTCGCGGCTGCACCGTGGCCGCCGTCAGCTCCGGGAGCTCCTCGAGGACTACGTCCGCGACCGCGGCCTGCTCCCGGCCGGCCAGGACGGCAAGGGGGGTGCCTCGTGAGCGCCTTCGACGCCTCCCACGACGCACACTGTTCGGAGATCCTGCAGCGGATCTTCTTCTTCATCGACAACGAGCTCGAGCGTGCGGACTGCGACGAGATCCAGCAGCACCTCGACGAGTGCCAGCCGTGCCTGGAGAAGTACAAGCTCGAGAGCACGGTGAAGGCCCTGGTGCAGAGGTCGTGCACCGAGCACGCGCCCGACCAGCTGCGCGAGCGGGTGCTGCTGCGGATCCGCCAGGTGCAGGTCGACATCCGGGTCGACCCGAGCTGACCTGAACGACAAAGACCCCGTGCCGTGAAGGCCGGGGTCTTTCTCGTGTGTGCGCGTCACGCGCAAGAACGCCTGGGCTCAGGCGTTGGGGCGCTTACCGTGGTTGGCGCCCTTCTTCTTGCGGGCGCGGCGCTTGCGGCCGGTCTTACCCATGGTGTCCTCCTCAACGCGGGACCCTCGCCAGGTCGGTCGAGGGTCGTGGGCCATTGTCGCAAAAGATCGGCCCCGGCTGCCAATCGGGTCCGGCGCACCCGGCAGGATGGGTGGCATGGAGACCGGTCAGTCAGCGACGCTGGAGTTCGAGGTCACGGAGGCGGACACTGCCGCGGCGGTCGGTTCGGGGGACCTTGACGTCCTCGGTACGCCCCGCCTGCTCGCCTGGTGCGAGGCCGCCACCTGCGCCGCGATCGCCTCCTCGCTCGGCGCCGGCAGCACCAGCGTCGGCACGAGGGTGTCGCTGGAGCACCTCGCCGCGAGTCCGGTCGGCGAGCGGCTGCAGGTGGAGGCGACGGTGGCGTACGTCGATGGGCGGCTCGTGCGGTTCACGGTCGCGGCCAGCCATCTCTCCGACGGCAAGGTCGTCGGCACCGGCGAGGTCACGCGGGTCGTCGTCGACCGCGAGCGCTTCCTGTCGCGAGTCAGTCCGCCGCGCGCTTGAGGTCCAGCCGGAAGGCCAGCAGCTCGATCTCCGGGCGTGGCCGCCAGTCCAGCTCCGGCGTGCGCCGGAAGCCGAGGCGTTCGTAGATCCGTTGCGCGGCCCGCTGGGTCGGCATGCTGCTGAGCACCACCGCGTCGTACCCGAGCTCCTCGGAGCGCTCCACGCACATCCGCACCATCGCCTCGGCCACGCCCCGGCGCCGCGCGCCGGGCGCGACCGCGAGCATCCGGAACTCCCCCTCGTGCTCGCCGGCGACCTCCTGCCAGTCCGAGCCCTCCGGGCAGTAGGTGACCGTGCCGAGCAGGGCGCCACCCTCGTCGAGGGCGACGTAGAGCTCGGCCTCGCGGGCCCGGGAGGCGGCGTCGCGCAGGTCCTCGGCGTAGGGCGAGTCCGCGGCGACGAACCCGTCGGCGGCATAGGCGTCGAAGGTCAGCGCCCCGACCGCCGTCAGCTCCTCGTCGTGGGCGGGACGGATCACGAGCGACATCAGACCCCGAACGTGGCGCGGGGGTAGGCCGCCTCGACGTCGGTGATGACGTTGACGAGGTAGGGCACGCCTGACGCGAACGCGCGGTCGATGGCCGAGCCGATCTGGCGTGGGTCGGTGACCGTCTCGCCGCCACCGCCGAGCGCCTTGACCACCTCGTCGTACCGCGACTGCGGCGCCAGGTCGGCGACCACGTCGTAGCCGTAGAGCATCTGCATCGGGCCCTTCTCGAGGCCCCACGCCGAGTTGTTCCCGACGATCATCACGACCGGCAGGTTGTGCCGCACCAGCGTGTCGACGTCCATCAGGGAGAAGCCGGCAGCGCCGTCGCCGAACATCAGCACCACCTGCGACGAGGGCCGGGCGATCCGAGCGGCGATGGCCGCGCCGAGGCCCGCTCCGAGGCAGCCGTAGGGGCCCGGGTCGAGCCAGCCGCCGGGCTGCTTGGGCTCGACGTACTTCCCGGCGAAGGACACGAAGTCGCCGCCGTCGCCGATCACCACCGCGTCGGCCTCGAGCCGGGGGAGCAGCTCGCCGTAGATCCGCGCCGGGTGGATCGGGTCGGCCTCGGCGGTGAGCAGGGCGTTGTCCCGCTCGACGGCGGCGGCCACGCCGGCCTGGAGCTCGCTCACCCACGCGGACCAGTCGGGCTTGCGCAGCTGCTGCTCGAGCGAGGCCTGCACGCCCTCGAGCACGAGGGTGAGGTCGCCGTACGCCGCCGCCGCGAGCTCCGCGTGCTGGGAGACCTGGCCCTCGGAGTCGGCGATGTGCACGACCTTGGCCTGCGGGGCGCCGTCCTTGCCGCCGAAGACGCCGTAGCCGAGGCGGAAGTCGAGCGGCGTGCCGACCACGATCGCGAGGTCGCAGGTGCCCAGCGCCGTGCCGCGCGCCTTCGTCATCAGCAGCGGGTGGCCGCCGGGGACGATCCCGCGGCCCATGCCGTTGGTGATCGCCGGGAGGCCGGCCTGCTCGACGAGGCGCAACGCGGCCTCCTCGGCGCCGTCGGCCCACACGTCCGTGCCGAACACGATCACCGGCCGCTTGGCCTGGGCGAGCAGCGCGCCGATCTCGCCGACCGCCTCGGAGTCCGGCTCGGTCCGCTGCCGCGGCGTGGGCGTGGGCCGCTCCACGGCGGCACGGTTGAAGAACTCGTCCATCGGCACGTCGACGAAGGTCGGCCCGCGGTGGGAGGACGCCGCGAGGGTGAACGCCTCGTCGACCCCGGATGCGATGTCGCCGACGGTGTGCAGCGTCCTCGACGACTTCGTGATCGGCCCGAGGATGGCCGGGTGGTCGAACTCCTGGAGGCTCCCCATGCCCCAGCGGTTCGCCGGCGCCCGGCCGCCGACGACCACCAGCGGCGAGCCGCTGAAGGAGGCCTGGGTGATCGCGCTGACCCCGTTGGTGACGCCCGGTCCGGCGGTGAGGACGGCGAGGCCCGGGACGCGGGTGAGCTTGCCGAGCGCCTCGGCGGCGAACACCGCGGTCTGCTCGTGACGTACGTCGAGCAGCCGCATCGGCGGGTCGGCGTGCACCGCGCCGTCGTACATCGGGAAGACGTGGGCGCCCGAGAGCGTGAACATCGTGTCGACGCCGTGGGCCGCGGCCACCGCGACAGCGTGCTCGCCCCCGTGACCGTCGGTGAGACCCTCGGTGGCCTCGGGGCCGTCCTCGGCAGCAAGGTCGGATGCGGTGGCTTCTGTGGTCCCTGTGACGTCGGTCATGGCGGGCATGTTACCCGGGGGTACACGTGTCGGACAGGGCGCCGGCCCTGTCCGACACGCGCCGAGCGCCTCAGCGCGCGGGAACCCCGGGTCGCGTCGCGGGGCACGTCGAAAGGCGGGCCAGGGCAAGCGCACCCAGCATGAGGCCGATGTCGCGCAGCGCGATGTCGTAGTACTGCCCCATGGTGACCAGGTTGACCACGATCCCGAGCAGCCACGCGGCGACGACATAGCCGCCGACGGTCGGGCGGAGCGCCACCAGGACTCCGGCGACGACCTCGATGACGCCGACTGCCAGCATCGCCTGGTGGGCCGAGCCCGGGACGATGTCGTTGATCCACGGCGCCAGGTAGCGATCCCAGTCGGTGAGCACGCCGAAGAACTTGTCGAGGCCGAAGAGCACGGGGGCGAGTGCGAACGCGCCGCGCAGGATGAGGAACGCCGCGCGGGCGCCGCGGTCCGCCGGGGCGGGGGAGGTGCCGGTGTTGCTCTGGGTCGGGCGGGTGGTGTGGGTCATGTCAGCCTCCAAGGCTCTAAAAGAGAGTACTGTTGACGCTAGAGCCGGAGCGCTCTTTCGTCAATCAGTTTCTCTCTTAGAAGGTGGCCGCTGTGGACCAGTTCGCGGAACAGGTCGCGGGAATCGGTGCGCTGGTGGAGCCCGCACGGCGCGCGTTGTACCTGTACGTCGTCGCCCAGCCGGACGCCGTGAGCAGGGAGCAGGCGGCGCAGGCGGTCGACCTGCCCGTGCACTCGGCCAAGTTCCACCTGGACCGGCTCGTGGCCCAGGGCCTGCTCGACGTGGAGTACCGCCGGCTCTCGGGACGAGGCGGGCCGGGAGCCGGGCGCCCCTCGAAGCTGTACCGACGGTCCTCCGTCGAGGTCACGGTGTCTCTCCCCGAGCGCCGCTACGACCTGGCCGGTGAGGTCCTTGCGAGCGCGGTCGAGCGGTCGATGCGCAGCGGGGTGCCGGTCGCGGACGCGGTCCGGGAGGTCGCGGGGGAGCAGGGGCGGGGGATCGCGGCCGCCCGACTCGAGGACGAGCGCCGGGCGCCCGGCGGGACTCGAGGGCCTGGCCGACGTGCTGGGCGACCACGGGTACGAACCCCGCACGGACGGGGACGAGATCTGCCTCGCCAACTGTCCGTTCGACCGGATGGCCGCGCAGCACGTCGAGCTGGTGTGCGGCATGAACCTCGCGCTGATCGGCGGGGTCATCGACGGCCTCGGCCTCGAAGGAGTCGAGGCGGACCTCGCGCCTCGGCCGGGCTTCTGCTGTGTCCGCGTCAGGGCCGGGCGCCCGGACTGAGGTAGTCCGGGTTCGACTCGCGGAGCCGGTCCATGACGGTGAGCAGCAGGTCCGACCGGGTGGCCGGCGGGTGCGGCGCGAGCGCGAGCTGCAGGTGGAGAGCGCGAAGGTAGGCCTGCACGTTGGCCGCCACGAGGAAAGGGTCGGTCTCCCCGAGCCCGTGGGCCCGGGCGTTCTGGCCGATCCGGGCCAGCCACGGCTCGAGCACCTCGAGGCCGACCAGGTCGCGTCGCAGGATCCGCATGGTGGCTCGCGCCAGCCGGTCCGGCTCGCCGTGGACGAGGAAGTGCTCGGTCGGCAGCAGCAAGCGGTCCGCCACCACGTCGAGGAGGACCGTCAGCTCGAGACGTCCCATGGCCTCGGAGACGGCGAGCGAGGCGATCGCGTCGGCGCCGTGGGCCATCGACGTGGGCCCAGCCCTTGCCGGGGACGAAGCCGCGCAGGTCGCGCTCGCGGACGAGCCAGCTCGCGATCCGGTCACCCCAGGCGACCATCTTGCTCGCCGGGACCAGGTGGTGGGCGTTGTCGCGCTCGATGCACTCGGCCAGCACGAGCACGGAGAAGCTGCGCCGGAAGACGGTGTCGGTGCCGTCCTCGCCGAGCCCGATGGCGAGGCCCGCGGCCATCCCGTCGCCCAGGCCCTCCAGGAGCTCGTCGTACACCCCGTCCAGGATCCAGGTCGTGATCGTCGGGTAGGCGATGCCGTCGCGGATGGAGGGGTCCGGGTCGCCCAGCATCGCGGTCAGCTCGCTGGTCAGCTCCGCGAGGGGGCGGTCGCCGGGGACCTTCAGGCCGTTGGCCTTCACCTGCTCCCAGAACGTCGACGACATGGCGCCCATCCTGCCACTGCGTGCGGGCGCACGCCGACCCGGTTCACGGCCTCGCCTACGCTGTGCGCGTGCCCTCGTTGAACGACCTGGTCAGAGCCCACACCGACCTCACGGACGACGACGTGGCATGGCTGAACCTGCTCATGGCGGACTGGCAGATCATCGCCGACCTCTCCTTCGCCGACCTCGTCCTGTGGCTGCCCGACCGCGAGGGCAAGGGGTTCTGGGCGGGGGCGCAGATGCGCCCGACGACCGGTCCCACGGCGTACGTCGACGACCTGGTCGGCGCCTTCATCCCGCACGGCCGGCGGCCGCTGCTGGACTCGGCCTGGGACCACGCACGGGTGGCACGCGAGGGCGATCCCGAGTGGCGTGACGACATCCCGGTCCGCGTGGAGGCGATCCCCGTGCGTCACGGCGACCGGATCATCGCGGTCGTCGCCCGCAACACGAACCTCCTCGGCGTGCGCACCCCGAGCCGGCTCGAGCTCGCGTACATCCAGACCGCGACCGACCTGACCCAGATGATCAGCAACGGGCACTTCCCCTTCCCGGGGCAGCGCTCCGACCATGTCGACTCGCCCAGGGTGGGCGACGGCTTCGTCCGGATCGACGGGGGCGGTCGGGTCACCTACGCCAGTCCCAACGCGCTGTCGGTCTACCGGAAGCTCGGGCTGACCGGGGATCTCGCGGGGCTCGACCTCGCAGAGATCACGCGGGCGCTCGTGCCGCCGCGGCACCGGCCCGACGAGGAGACGCTCAGCGCTGTCCTCTCGGGCAAGCGGCCGCTCGACACCGAGGTCGGCAACGACGACGCCACGCTGATCGTGCGCGCGATCCCGTTGCGGCCGACCGGGGAGCACATCGGGTCGCTCGTGCTGCTGCGCGACGTGACGGACCTGCGCAGACGTGACCGCGAGCTGGTCACCAAGGACGCCACGATCCGTGAGATCCACCACCGGGTGAAGAACAACCTGCAGACCGTGGCGGCGCTGCTGCGCCTCCAGGCTCGGCGGATCAGGTCGGACGAGGGCCGTGCCGCGCTCGAGGAGGCGGTACGACGCGTGGGGTCGATCGCCATCGTGCACGAGACCCTGAGCCAGTCCTTCGAGGACGAGGTGGAGTTCGACGAGGTCGCCGACCGGCTGCGGCTGATGGTCCCCGACGTGGGCTCAGGCCGCCACGAGGTGGTGACCTCCCGCCAGGGCAGCTTCGGCCTGATCCCCGCGGAGACCGCCACGCCACTCGCGATGGTGCTGACCGAGCTGCTCCAGAACGCGCTCGAGCATGCGTTCTCCGGGCCCACTCCGACGGAGAGCCCGGAGATCACGCTGACGGCGCAGCAGCTGGTCGGCCGGCTTCGCGTCACGGTCGAGGACAACGGTCGCGGCCTGCCCGAAGGCTTCGACCTCGACTCGTCGACCAGCCTCGGGCTCTCGATCGTGCGGACCCTGGTCGAGTCGGAGCTCGCCGGTGTCCTGGAGCTGGGTCCTCGTCCGGGGGGAGGCACCCGCGTCGTGGTCGACGTACCGGTGCATCTAGACGGCCGGTCAGGCGGTCTTGATCTTGGCTCGGGCGTTGCGACGCTTGAGCGCGCGGCGCTCGTCCTCGCTCATCCCGCCCCAGACTCCGTGGTCCTGCCCGGCCTCGAGCGCCCACGCGAGGCACTGCTCGCGCACCTCGCAGCGTCGGCAAACCTGCTTGGCCTCCTCGATCTGGAGAATGGCCGGACCGGTGTTGCCGATCGGGAAGAACAGCTCTGGGTCCTCATCGAGGCATGCAGAGCGGTGGCGCCAATCCACGGCGACGACTCCTTAGCTTGAGCGGTGGCCGCTCGCGGGGTGTGCGAGCAGGTCATTCGTGCGTCCTCGCGCACGCTTCACTGTTTGTGAACGTATGCACGAGGTCCGACAGTTCCCAACCAAGACGGATGGAAGTCGGTGGCGGTCACCGGATCCCCAGTACCGGGCGGGGCATCGCCCACCTGTCCGGTGACGCCCATGATCGTTGCAAGAGAACCCAGTGCAGGCAACCCCTTCACGAGGTCACTTTGGTCACAGCAGCCAAATTTAGTCCGAAATTCGCCATTTGCGGCGGAGAACCGCCGAGTTCGGGCGGCAGACGGTCGGGATCGGTAGGTGAGTAGGCTCTGACGCCGTGACCGCGACGCCCGAGAACCCCCGACCCCTGGCTGGACCACCACCACCGCTGACCGTGGCAGCTTCGCTGGTTGCGGTCGAGGCGGTGCTCTTCGTGATCCTCTCGGTCGCGGAGCTTCTCGACCTCGAGTCGAGCAAGGCGGTGATGGGCGCGACGACCGCGGTGTTCTTCCTCGTCTACGGGGCGGGGCTCGCGCTCTGCGCCTGGGCGATCTGGCGGTTGAGGTCGTGGGGCCGTGCCCCCATCGTGGTCGCCCAGCTCATCCAGCTGCTCGTCGCGTGGAGCTTCTGGGGTGGGGAGACGACGTGGGTGGCGATCGGCGCCGGGGTCGTCGCTGCAATCGTGCTGGCCGGGATCTTCCACCCGCAGTCTCTCGACGCTCTGGCCGACCAGAGCTGAGACCGGCCTGCCCGCCATGCCGGGTCCTGGGCAGCCCTGGCGGTCAGCGCCGGATCGCGGCCCCGCCGTCGAGCGAGGGGTCCTCGGTCAGCCGGTCGCGAAGGTGGGCCAGCGTCTTGTTGAGCAGTCGCGAGACGTGCATCTGGGAGACCCCGATCTCCGCGGCGATCTGCGACTGGGTCATGCCGCGGAAGAACCGCAGGGTGAGGATGTGCTTCTCGCGCGGGTCGAGGGCCTCGAGCAGGGGCTTGAGCGACTCGCGGTTCTCGACGTGCTCGAGAGCCTCGTCGTCCTCGCCGATCGTGTCGAGCATGCTGAGCGCGCTGTCCTCGGCCGAGTCGCTCGCGTCGAGGGAGAGCGTGGTGTAGGCGTTGGCCGACTCCAGACCCTCGATGATCTCTTCGTCGGTCACCCCGATCTTGCCGGCGATCTCGGCCACCGTCGGGGATCGGCCGAGGTCCTGGGTGAGCTCCGCGGTCACCGTCGAGATCGAGGCCCGCAGCTCCTGGAGACGCCGGGGGACCCGGATGGCCCAGCTCTTGTCGCGGAAGTGGCGCTTGATCTCGCCCACGATCGTCGGCGTCGCGTAGGTGGAGAACTCCACGCCGCGCTCCGAGTCGAAGCGGTCGATCGCCTTGATCAGGCCGATCGTGCCGACCTGGAGCAGGTCGTCGTAGTGCTCGCCCCGGTTGAGGAAGCGTCGGGTCAGGTGCTCCACGAGCGGTAGGTGCAGGCGGACCAGGTCCTCGCGGGCCTGCGCCTGCTCCGCCTCGGTCGACTCCTCCCCCCGGAGGACCGCGAAGAGCTCTGCGCTCCTCGCGCGGATCGCGCTGATGTCCGTGGCGCCGGACTCGTCGACCATCGTCAGCCCGTCTCCCCGCTCGTCCGAGACAGGGTCACCGTGAGCATGTCGCCGTCGACCCCCGCGTCGAGCGACGTCGTCAGCGCCGAGAGCACGGTCCACGCGAACCCGTCCTTGTGGGGCGGCCGCGGCGAGTCGCAGTGCGCGGAGACCTCGACCTTGAGGGTCTCCGGCTCGAGGAAGAACGCGCAGCGCAGGTCGGACTCCGGCCGTGCCTGGGGCAGCACCACGGCGCACGCCTCGTCGACGGCGATGCGCAGGTCCTCGATGTCGTCGAGAGTGAAGTCGAGACGTGCCGCGAGGCCAGCCGTCGCGGTTCGCAGCACGGAGAGGAACGCGCCGTCGGCTGGGATCCTCAGCTCGACGTCGGGTCGGTTGTCTGCCACGGATTACCTCTTCACAGGGGGACTGTGCTCAAGTTATCGGCCGTTCGGTGCCCGCGCTTGATGACAAGGCGGGTGTTCTGCGCCTGAAGCCTAGACGGGGTCGGGCACAGTGTGCCCGACCCCGTCCGTGTCGTCACGAGACGTCCGAAATGTCGAGACGCCCCGTGACACTCGCTCAGGCCTTCTTGGTCTCCCAGAAGATCTCGGCGATCTCGTCGATCTTGGAGAGAAGGTCGTCTGCGGCCTTCGCGTCCATCGTGCCCTTCGTGCCGCTCGCACCGGCCAGCTTGGTGGCCTCGTTGAACAGCGTGTGCAGCTGCGGGTACTTCTCGAAGTGCGGGGGCTTGAAGTAGTCGGTCCACAGCACCCAGAGGTGGTGCTTGACCAGCTCGGAGCGCTGCTCCTTGATCAGCACCGCGCGCGTACGGAAGTCCGGGTCGTCGTTGTCGGCGAGCTTGCCGATGATGGCCTTGATCGACTCGGCCTCGATGCGAGCCTGGGCCGGGTCGTAGACGCCGCACGGCAGGTCGCAGTGGGCCCGGACCTCGAGGGTCGGTGCAAACAGTCGGGAGAGCATTCTGTTGTCCTTTCTGTCGAGCGGTCTCTTGTGAAGGTGTCGTGAAGCCACCTGCGACACTACCCCCGGTCCAGGCGGCGACATCAAGAGGGGAGTGGCGGCGTTGAAGCGGCGCGCGAAGGGATCTTCCGGGGCTCCGCGGCGGCTGGGTCTCGCGGTCGTGCGCGGCCGCTCGATGGAGCCCACGTTGTACGACGGGGACCGGCTGCTCGTCCTCCACGGGTCCGCTCCCCGGCGCGGCGGGCTGGCCGTCGTACGTCTTCCGGACGGTGTGGTCGCGGTCAAGCGCGCGACTCGACGTGACGGCGACGGCTGGTGGGTGGAGCGCGACAACCCGGCCGAGGGCGTCGACTCGTGGCTCGTCGGGGCGATCCCCGACCGCGACGTCGTGGCGCGGGTGCTCCTCAGGGTGTGGCCGCCGAGACGGGTGTCACGTCCGCCACACCGCTCCGATCCGCACGGTCCCCTGTGACAGACTGACGGCTGGGAGACCCCCGCTGATCGACGTAGTTCCGCCGCTCCACCCTGCGCCGCCGTTGAACTGCCTTTGACCGTTTCTCCTGACATACGAAGGTCGCCTCATGGTTGAGCCCGCAGCAAAGCACCAGCCCTCCCACCCGCGCGCCGGAGACCCGGTCTTCGACCTGCACGTGGGCGGCAAGATGGAGGTCGTGTCGACGGTCGCTCTCGAGGGTCCCGACGACCTCTCCCTCGCCTACACCCCCGGGGTCGCCCGGGTGTGCGAGGCGATCGCGGAGAACAAGGCGCTCGCCGACGACTACACCTGGGTCGGCAACACGGTCGCGGTGGTGACCGACGGTACGGCGGTCCTCGGGCTCGGCGACATCGGCCCGCGGGCGGCGATGCCGGTCATGGAGGGCAAGGCCGTGCTGTTCAAGCAGTTCGGCGGTGTCGACGCGGTGCCGATCTGCCTCGACACCACGGACACCGACGCGATCGTCGAGACCGTGGTGCGTCTCGCGCCGAGCTTCGGTGGCATCAACCTCGAGGACATCTCGGCGCCGCGCTGCTTCGAGATCGAGACACGGCTGAAGAACCGGCTCGACATCCCGGTCTTCCACGACGACCAGCACGGCACCGCGGTCGTGGTGCTCGCTGCCTTGGAGAACGCCCTCAGGCTCACCGGCCGCGAGATCGAGACGACGCGGGTGGTGATCTCCGGCGCCGGCGCCGCGGGTGTGGCGTGCACGAAGATCCTGCTCGCCGCCGGCGTGCAGGACATCGCGGTCACCGACCGCAAGGGCGTGCTGAACTCCAACCGCGACGACCTGACCGAGGTCAAGCTCGATCTCGCCCGGGTGACCGCGGACCGGACCGGCCGGCAGGGGAGCCTCGCCGACGTGCTCGCCGGCGCCGACGTGTTCATCGGGGTCAGCGGCGGCAACGTGCCCGAGGACGTCGTGTCCAAGATGGCCGACGACGCGATCATCTTCGGTCTCGCGAACCCGATCCCCGAGGTGCACCCCGACGTGGCGAACCGGCACGCGCGGGTGGTCGCGACGGGTCGCTCGGACTACCCGAACCAGATCAACAACGTGCTCGCGTTCCCCGGGATCTTCCGCGGGGCCTTCGACGTCCGGGCGACCTCGATCACCGAGGGCATGAAGCTCGCCGCGGCCGACGCGATCGCCGCCCTCGTGGGCGAGGACCTGAGCGAGTCGTACATCGTCCCGTCGCCGTTCGACCACCGCGTCGCCCCTGCGGTCTCGGCCGCGGTCGCCGAGGCGGCTCGTAGGGACAACGTCGCGAATCGGTAGGGTCGGGCGCATGTTCGCTGTCTACGCCGAAGGCTTCTCCAAGGAAGACCCGCTGTCCGGACTGGTCGTGGGTGAGCGCCCCGACCCGGTCGCACCGGACGGCTGGACGACCGTCACGGTCAAGGCCGCCTCGCTGAACCACCACGATCTGTGGTCACTGCGTGGCGTCGGGCTCCGCGAGGAGGCGCTGCCGATGATCCTCGGCTGCGACGCCGCGGGCTACGACGAGGACGGCAACGAGGTCGTCGTGCACGCCGTGATCAGCGACCCGTCGTGGAGCGGCGACGAGACGTTGGACCCGAGGCGTTCGCTGCTCAGCGAGCGGTACCAGGGCACGTTCGCCGACAAGGTCGTCGTACCCCGGTCCAACATCGTCCCGAAGCCGGCGTCGCTCTCGTTCGAGGAGGCTGCCTGCCTGCCGACGGCGTGGCTGACGGCGTACCGGATGCTGTTCACCCAGGGCGGCCTGAAGCCCGGCGACACCGTGCTGGTGCAGGGCGCCGGTGGCGGTGTGGCGACCGCGCTGATCGCGCTCGCGCACGCCGGTGGGCTACGGGTGTACGCGACGAGCCGTGACGAGGCCAAGCGCAAGCGGGCCCTCGAGCTCGGCGCCGACGAGGTGTTCGAGAGCAACGCCCGGCTGCCCGAGAAGGTCGACGCGGTCATGGAGACGGTGGGCCGGGCGACCTGGTCGCACTCGATCCGTTCGTTGCGTCCCGGTGGCTCTCTGGTGGTCTCCGGTACGACGAGCGGCCCGAACCTCGACGACGCGGAGCTGACCCGGATCTTCTTCCTCCAGCTGAAGGTGATCGGCTCGACGATGGGGACCCGCTCGGAGCTCGCGTCGCTGGTGAACCTGCTGGACGTCAGCGGCGTGCGCCCGGTGATCGACCGCGTGCTCCCGATGACCGATGCGCGCGAGGGCTTCGCTGCGATGGCGGAGGGCGACGTGTTCGGGAAGATCGTCTTCACCCGCTAGGTTCGCCGCCATGGCCACCCACCTCCTGACCGGTGCCGGAGCAGGCATCGGCGCCGCTGTCGCCCATGCTCTTGCCGGCCGTGGGGACGACCTCGTCCTGCTGGTCCGCAGCGAGACCCGTGCGGAGGAGCTGCGCGCCGCCTTCCCGCGATCGCGGACCGTGGTCGCGGACCTCGACCGTCCGCAAGAGCTGGCGCGAGGCATTGGCCGGTCAGGTGCCCGAGCGCCTCGACTCGCTCGTCCACGTCGCCGGGTTCGTCGAGCTCGGCCCCGTGGGGGAGCTCAGCGCGGACGTGTGGCGGCAGACGCTGGACGTCAACCTCGCGGCTCCCGCCGAGCTCACGCGCATCTGTCTGCCCGCGCTGCGTGCTGCTCGGGGCCAGGTCGTCTTCGTGAACTCCGGCTCAGGGCTCCGGGCCAACCCTGAGTGGTCGGCGTACGCCGCGAGCAAGCACGGGCTGCGCGCGCTCGCCGACTCGCTGCGGGCTGAGGAGGCCGGGGCCGGCGTCCGTGTCACGTCTGTGTACCCGGGTCGGACGGCCACCGACATGCAGGCCAAGGTGCACGCGCAGGAGGGCAAGGACTACGACCCCTCGGAGTGGATCGCTCCCGAGTCGGTCGCGAAGGCCGTGCTCGCCGCGCTCGATCTGCCGCGTGACGCAGAGATGACCGACGTCACCGTTCGTCCGGGTCCGCGTCCCTGAGTCCGGCTCTGAGCTCCGCTCTGAGGTCGGCCTTGCGGTCGTCGGGGAGTGTGCGCCAGTCGATGTCGAGCAGGGCTGAGTCCAGGGCCCACAGGAGGTTGAGCGTCGGGTCGGCGCCGTGCGCCACCGCCGTTCGGTAGGCCTCGACGGCGCCGATCTCGTCGAGCTGCTGCGGCGTGCTGATGCCGGCTTCCTGCAGCATGCGCTCGCTCGCGGGGCCGAGGTTGCGCATGTCGCGGAGGCGACGGGGTTCGCGTGTCGTCCATGCGCTCCATGATGAGGCCGAGCATCGACGATTTCCTTGTGCACAAGGGGTTTCCGGTCGACCGAAAATGTCGGTGGTCACCTCTAGCGTGGTTGGTATGCAGCAGGTGGAGGTGGACGAGCTCGACGCGGCCGGTGCGTTGGTCGCGTTCGGTGACCTGCGCGCGGCGCGGGACGCGGCGGAGCGGGACATCTTCGTGCTGGCCGCGCACTTCGCGGACCTGTACGGCGTCGACGCCGACGCCCACGGCCGGCTGAGGTCGCTGCCGGGTGGGCAGCGGGCGCTGCCGCTGGGTGGGGACGGTGCGCCGTTGGTGTGGGAGTTCGCGGTCGCCGAGATCGCCGCCGAGCTGCACGTCACCACCGCCAACGCGCGGAGGTTGGTCGGGGACGCGCTCGCGATCCGGCACCGGCTCCCGCGGTTGTGGCGGCGGGTGTACGACGGTGCGGTGCCGTCGTGGCGGGCCCGGTTCGTCGCCAAGGCCACCCGGGACCTCACCCAGGCCCAGGCGATGCGGGTCGATAACCAGGTGGCGGACTACGCCGACGGCAGGTTGGCGTTCAAGCGGTTCGCGGACAAGGTCGAGGCGGAGGTGCTCGCCGCGGACCCGGACGCGGCCACCGCAGCGGGAGCGCAAGGCGGCGGAGGAGGAGTTCGCGAAGGTCGGGGAGACCACCACCCATGGTCGCAAGACGTTGTATGTGAAGAGCTCGGCGGCGGAGATGACCCGGATCGACGCGACCATCTCCTACCTCGCCGAGGCGCTGCGGTACTTCGGCGACCCCGACAACGAGGACCGCCGCCGCACCAAGGCCGTGCTGCTGCTGGCCAACCCGCTGCAGGCCCTGCAGCTGATGCAGGCCCTGAAGACCGCCCGCTCCCACACCAACCCAGACACCGCGGCAGTGCCGCCGGCGGCGACGGTGGCGACGGGCCGCCGGTGGTGCCGCGGGCGGTGAGCCGCCGTGGGACGGCGAGGCGACGCCCCGGCCCGGTGCGGCCCGGGCGGCCCGGGCGGTGCCGGTGAGCCGCCGTGGGACGACGAGCACGACGGTCCCCGCCCCGACGACGTGCCGGACGACCCGCTCATCGACCTGCCACTGGACGGCCTCGACGACCCGCTCGACGGACTACCACTGGACGGCCTCGACGGCCTCGACGACCTACCGGTCGAGCCACCCGACGACGCAGCCAGATCCGACGAGCCGCCGGGATCCGTGACTGGAGATCAGCCGCCGGAGGAGTCAGCAACACCGGGAGCCGGTTCGGGATCGCGTCCGCCGGACGACGTGCCCGATGCCGGGCCGCCCGCAGACGCGCCCGCGGTCGAGCGACCAGGCGGTCCACCCGGCGCTGAGCCGCCCGAGGACGCAGCCCGGTCCGACGAGCCGCCGGACGGTGTCCCGCCCGGCGAGGGGCCGCCGGGGTCGGCGGAGGCGTTCCTGAAACCGTTCTTCGCACCGTTCCACCCCGACCAGGTCCCACCCTGCTCCTGCCAGAAGACCTGGACCTACGACCCGGCCACGCTGCTGCCGGTCGTCCACCTGTACCTCCACGTCCACCAGGACACCATCACCGCCGGCAACGGCGTGGCCCGCTGGGAGGGCGAGGGACCGATCAGCTGGGCCTACGTCCGCGACGTCCTCGGCCCCCAGGCCAGGTTCGTCATCAAGCCCGTGATCGACCCCGCCACCATGCCCGCGGTCGACGCCTACGAGATCCCCGAACGCCTCCGCGAGGGCCTGCACCTGCGCACCCCGTTCGACATCTTCCCCTACGCCTCCTCCACCAGCCGAAGGAAACAGGTCGACCACAACCAGCCCTACACGCCCGCCCAGAACGGTGGCGGCGAGGGCCAGACCGGGCTGCACAACCTCGGCGGCATGACCACCTTCCACCACCGGGTCAAGACCCACGGCGGCTGGAAGGTCGAGCAGCCCTTCCCCGGCATCTACGTGTGGATGAGCCCCCACGGGTCGGTGTTCGTCGTCGACAACACCGGCACCCGCCAGATCCGCCGACCCCAGCCCACCGGCCAGACCCGGATCGACCTCGGCCAACCCGGCGAGAGCCCGATGACCGTCCGGTTCGCCCAGGTCATCCACGACTGGGCCGCCTGATCCGCATCAGCGGAAGAGCACGTTGAGCAGCACGGTCAGCAGCACCGAGGCGATCACCGATACGAGGATCATGGTCAGGCAGCCTGCGGTGCCGCCAAGGGGTCGGATCTGGACAGGGCTCACGTCGACACCTTCCGGGACGAGGGTGCGCGACGTACCCGAGGTGAAGAGCACGAAACGTGGGCCGATCCTCATGGCGCACCGCCGGACGGGTACACCGGAGACATGGCTGACCTCAGCACCCGCTCGCGACAGATCGCGGCCTCCGTCGGTGGCGCCGGACTGGCCGTCGCAACTCGTGTCGTTGCCGCGGTCCGGCCGGCGGCCAAGCCGCTTCATCCCAAGGGGGACGTCGTCAGCGCCCGCCTGCGACGCTCCGGAGGACACCACACGGGCTCACCGTGGCTGGACGAGGCGGGCAGTGACGAGGTGCTCGTCCGACGCTCCCGCGCCGTGGGTCTGCCGGAGGGCCTGCCGGACATCCACGGCCTCGCCATCCGCGTCCCGCTCCAGGGTGGCGGTCAGGGGGACCTGCTGCTGGCGACGACCGGCAGGGGGCGGTTGACCCGGTTCCTGCTCACGGCGGGACGTACGCCGTACTCCCGTCCGCTCACGACCCTGCTGCCGTACCGCACACCCACCGGGCCGAAGCTGATCGCCGCGCTGGCCCGGTCGGAGCACCGCTACGAGCTGGCGTACGCGTCACCGGGCGGCTCCTGGCACCAGTTCGGCGACCTCGTGCTGTCCTCGACGCGAGGCCCCGACCCGTTGGTCTCCTTCGCCCCCGTGCGCAACACGCTGCCCGGACTCGAGAACTACGACTGGGTACGACGACTGCGCGAGCCGGCATACGCAACGGCCCGGCACTCCCGTTAGGGAGCCCGGTCCCGGGTCGGGACCTGGAGGCTCAGTCGTCCGGGTCGTCGAGCCGGGCGAGCCAGGTGGCGAGCCTCTCCACCGCGGTCTCGAACTCCGGGTGGATGTCGGTGAACTCCTGAAGCCGGTCGGCGAGCCACGCCAGGGTGACCTCCTCGTCACCGCGGCGCTTCTCGAGCTCCTCGATCCCGCGATCGGTGAAGTACATCCGTCCGGCTCCCTCAGGAGAACGCCTGCTGCAGCAGGGCCTTCTGCTCGTCGACGTGGCGGGAGTGCTGACCCACCGAGGGGGACGAGGACTCCGGACGCGACACCCGGTAGAACGGCAGGTCGAGGTCCGACGACAGGTGCAGGGCCATGTGTGGCCACGGGCCCATGTTGGCAGGCTCGTCCTGCACCCAGCGGATCTCCTGGAGGTTGCCGTACTTCGCCAGCTCAGCCTTGAGCTCCTCGACCGGCCGTGGGTACAGCTGCTCAACCCTGACGATCGCGGTCCGCTTGTCCTCACGCTTCTTGCGCTCGGCGACGATGTCCCACGTGATCCGTCCGCTGCACAGCAGGACCCGCTCGACCTTGTCCGGGTCGACGGTGTCGTCGCCGATGACCGGGCGGAACGCGTTGTCGGTGAACTCGTTCGGAGTCGACATCGCCTCCTTGCGGCGCAGCATCGACTTCGGCGTGAAGACGATCAGCGGGCGGTGCTCCTCCCCGAGCGAGTGGCGGCGCAGGAGGTGGAAGTAGCTCGACGACGACGACGGCTGGGCCACCGTGAACGCCTCGTCCGCGGCCATCGTGAGGAAGCGCTCGATGCGTGCGGAGGAGTGGTCCGGGCCCTGGCCCTCGTAGCCGTGCGGCAGAAGGAGCACGACGCCCGACTGCTGGCGCCACTTCGTCTCGGCAGAGGAGATGAACTCGTCGATCACCGTCTGCGCGCCGTTGACGAAGTCACCGAACTGCGCCTCCCAGAGCACGAGGGCGTCCGGGCGGGCGACGGAGTAGCCGTACTCGAAGCCGAGCGCGGCGTACTCCGACAGCAGCGAGTCGTACACGTAGAACTGCGCCTGGTCCTCGCTGAGGTTCGCCAGCGGCGTCCACTCGTCGGCGTTGCGACGGTCGATGATCGTGGCGAAGCGCTGCGCGAAGGTGCCGCGACGGGAGTCCTGTCCGGCCAGGCGCACCGGCCGGCCGTCCATGAGCAGCGAGCCGAAGGCCAGGATCTCGCCGGTCGCCCAGTCGATCGGTCCCTCGGTGATCGCCGCGGCGCGCCTCTGGAGCTGGGGGAGCACCTTCGGGTGCACCACGAAGCCCTCGGGCGTGTTCACGTGCGCGTCGGCGATCCGCTTGAGCACCTCCGTGCTGATCGCCGTGGTCGCCTCGGTGACCCCACTCTTCTCGGGGTAGTCGGGGACCGTGGTCCAGCTCGACGGGATGCTGGTCGCCTCACGCACCTCGGTGAAGACCCGCTCGAGCTGCTGCTGGTAGTCGCGCAGCACCTGCTCGGCCTCGTCGAGGGTGATGTCCCCGCGGCCGATCAGCGACTCGGTGTACAGCTTGCGCACCGAGCGCTTCTGCTCGATGAGGTCGTACATGAGCGGCTGGGTGTACGACGGGTCGTCGCCCTCGTTGTGACCGCGGCGGCGGTAGCAGACGAGGTCGATGACGACGTCCTTCTTGAACGCCTGGCGGTACTCGAAGGCGAGCCGCGCGACGCGGATGCACGCCTCGGGGTCGTCGCCGTTCACGTGGAAGATCGGCGCCTGGACCATGCGGGCGACGTCGGTGCTGTACAGCGACGAGCGGGACGACGCCGGCGAGGTCGTGAACCCGACCTGGTTGTTCACGACGACGTGGATCGTGCCGCCGGTGCGGTAGCCACGCAGCTGGGACAGGTTCAGGGTCTCCGCGACGACACCCTGGCCCGCGAACGCCGCATCGCCGTGCATCAGCAGCGGGAGCACCGGGAACTCGGCGCCCCTGTTGAGCATGTCCTGCTTGGCGCGCGCGATGCCCTCGACGACGGGGTTCACGGCCTCGAGGTGGGACGGGTTCGCCGCCACCGAGACCTTGATGTTCGCGCCGGTGCCGGCGGTGAACTCACCCTCGGCGCCGAGGTGGTACTTCACGTCGCCGGAGCCCTGGACGGTCCGCGGGTCGATGTTGCCCTCGAACTCGCGGAAGATCTGGCTGTAGCTCTTGCCGACGATGTTCGCGAGCACGTTCAGCCGGCCGCGGTGGGCCATGCCGATGGTGACCTCGTCGAGCTCCTCCTCGGCCGCGGCCTCGCAGATCTCGTCGACCAGCGGGATCGTGGTCTCCGCGCCCTCGAGGCTGAACCGCTTCTGACCCACGAACTTGGTCTGCAGGAACGTCTCGAAGGCCTCGGCCTGGTTGAGCTTCAGCAGGATCCGCAGCTGCTCCTCGCGGGGCGGCTTCACGTGCGGCTGCTCCACGCGCTCCTGGATCCAGCGACGCTGCTCCGGGTCCTGGATGTGCATGTACTCGATGCCGACGGTGCGGCAGTACGAGTCGCGCAGGATGCCGAGGATGTCGCGCAGCTTCATGAAGCGGCGCCCGGCACCGCCGAACGAGCCGGTGGCGAACTCCCGGTCGAGGTCCCACAACGTCAGGCCGTGCGACTCGACCTCGAGGTCGGGGTGGCTGCGCTGCTGGTACTCCAGCGGGTCGGTGTCGGCCATGATGTGGCCGCGCACGCGGTAGGCGTGGATCAGCTCGAGGACCCGGGCCTGCTTGCTGATCTCGTCGTCGTGGCTGGTCGAGATGTCCTTGGCCCAGCGGATCGGCTCGTACGGGATCCGCAGCGCGCGGAAGATCTCGTCGTAGAAGCCCTCCTCGCCGAGGAGCAGCAGGTGCAGCCGGCGCAGGAACTCGCCGGACTGCGCGCCCTGGATGACGCGGTGGTCGTACGTCGACGTCAGCGTCATGACCTTGCTGACCGCGTTGCGGACCAGCGTCTCCTCCGACGCGCCCTGGTACTCCGGCGGGTACTCCATCGCGCCGACGCCGATGATCGTGCCCTGGCCCTTCATCAGGCGCGGCACGGAGTGGTTGGTGCCGATCGTCCCCGGGTTGGTCAGGCTGATCGTGGTGCCCTGGAAGTCGCTGACCGCGAGCTTGTTGTTCCGGGCCTTGCGGATGATGTCCTCGTAGGCGGTCCAGAACGCCGCGAAGTCCATCGACTCGGCGGCCTTGATCGACGGCACGAGCAGCTGGCGGGTGCCGTCGGGCTTCTGCTGGTCGATGGCGAGGCCGAGGTTGATGTGGGCCGGGGTGATCAGGTTCGGCTTGCCGTCGATGATGTCGAAGCCGTTGTTCATCTCCGGCATCGTCTTCAGCGCCTTGACCAGGGCGTAGCCGATGAGGTGCGTGAACGACACCTTGCCGCCGCGGGCGCGGGCGAGGTGGTTGTTGATGACCGTGCGGTTGTCCCAGAGCAGCTTGACCGGGACCGACCGGACACTGGTGGCCGTCGGGACGCTCAGCGAGGCGTCCATGTTCTGCGCCGTACGCGCGGGTGCGCCACGGAGCACGGTGAGCTGCGGCTCGTCCTTGGCCTCCGCCTTCTGGGCGGGCTCGGGCTCCTTCGGCACGGGCGCGCCCGCCTTCGGCGTCGCCTTGGCGGGCGTCTGGTCGGCGCGGGGGTTGGCGCTGGCGACGCTCTTCTTCTGCGGAGCCGGAGCAGCCGGCTTCTCGGCAGGCTTGGCGGCGGGCTTCTGCTCGGCCTTCTGGGGGCGGCCTCTGGGGGCGGCCTCTGCTCGGGGGCGGGCGCCGACTTCGCGCCGTTGGGATTCACGGGCTTGCCAGAGACGTGCTCACCAGGGGTGTAGTTCTTGAAGAACTCCCACCAGGCCTTGTCGACACTGTTGGGGTCCTGCTGGTACCGCTCGAACATCTCGTCGACGAGCCACTCGTTGGCTCCGAACGCCGAGGGTTCGACGGGGTTGCTCTGGGAAGACTCGGCCACGGCCTGAATCGCCTCTTCCGGTGCGTCTCATAGGGTGGGTGATCGGCTACCAGGCTAGTCCGTCATGACAACTTGACGCAGCCCGGACCACCTGTTGTGCCCCGGGTGTATCCAGGCTCACGTCGAAGCAAACGCCAGGGGAGTGACAAGACCCGTGAAACAGCACCGTCCGAGACCCCGACGGGCCCTCGCCGGGGGCCTCGCCGTGGCGCTCCTCGTCGCCACGGCTGCCTGCACGAGCGACTCCGAGCCTCCCCGGGAGGAGGCAGCGCCCTCCGACCTGCCCGAGCGGTCCGTAGGGGCAGCGCCGACCCTCGAGGCCAAGCCGGTGCCGACCAAGGTCACGGTCGCCAGGGTCGCCGGGGAGCGCCTCCGGAAGGAGCAGCGTCAGCGGCTCGAGAAGCAGGTCGCACGGGTCCTGTCCGGCTACTTCGACGACGCCTTCCTCGGCGGGGAGTACCCGCGCAGCGACTTCGCCGGAGCGCTCGCCGCGTTCTCACCCGGTGCCGCCGAACGCGCGGCGTCCGACCGGGACCTCCTCACGAACACCGAGATCGGCGACGAGACCGAGGCCGTCGTGGCCCGCGCCAAGCAGGCCCGCCTCGACGTGCTCGTGCCACGACGGCTGGTCGCCGGCCTCACGGCGCGCATCCGGCTGGTCTTCCTCCAGGAGCGCAGCGACGGCGCCGACCAGACTCGTCACGGTGAAGGGACGTTTGATGCTGAACCGCAAGAGCTCGGGTGCCTGGCAGATCTTCGGGTACGACGTCTCCCGGTCGTCCTCCCCGGCCGGAAAGGGCGGTGGACGATGACCGGCCTGGCTCGAGGCTTCGTGCGCCTCCGGAGGCTGGCGCCGCTGGCCGTCGTACTGGCGCTGACCGCGCTCGTCGTACCACCGGCCGCGGTGAGGAACGCGCCGGCGACCCTGGTCAAGGTGGAGAGCGCGCACAACGTGGACATCTCCAAGAACGTGATCTGGGTCCTGCTCCTCGGGTCAGACGCCCGTGAGGGCCAGTCGGTCCTGCGCAGCCGGGCCGACGCGATCCAGCTCGTCGGCATCAACACCCGCTCCGGGGCGGCCACGGCCATCGGGCTCCCGCGCGACTCCTACGTGAACATCCCGGGCTACGGCCGCAACAAGATCAACGCCTCGATGGTGTTCGGCGGCCCCCAGCTCATGGCGCGGTCGGTCGGGGACATGGTCGGGATCCGCCCGGACTACGTCTTCACCACGAGCTTCTGGGGCTTCTCGCGGATGGTCGACCGGATCGGCGGGATCACCGTGAACTCGAAGTACCGGTTCTACGACCCGCTGAAGCCCGGCGGCTACCGGGTCGGGCGCAACAGGCTCAACGGGATCCAGACGCTGGTGTTCTCCCGCACCCGCAAGGCCTTCGCCGGGGGAGACTTCGTCCGGTCGGCCAACCAGCAGCGCGCGCTCATGGGCATCTTGAACAAGGTGCGCAGCAACGCCGACAAGCCCGGCTTCATCGAGAACGGCGTGATGGCGGTGCTGAACAACATGGACACCCCCAACGTCGGCCCGGCCGAGCTCTACCGCCTGGCTCAGGCCGCGTCCCGGGTGAAGCCGCACAAGTTCCGCACCTGCGTCGTCGGAGGCGGCACGGGGTACGTCGGCGAGGCAAGCGTGGTCTTCGCGAACATCGGGCAGGCCCGCAGCATCGCCAACCGCGCACGCAACGACGCGACGCTCGAGGGCTCCTGCTAGGAGCCTCGAGCGCCGCGTCGGCGCTTGGAGCTGTTCAGCCGTGCGCTGACCTCAGCGGAGGATCTTGGCCTTCGCCGTGCCGATGTTGAGGACCAGCCCGGTGCCGTCGAGCAGCTCGACCCGCAGCGCGTGCACCCGCAGGCCCCGCTTGCCGAGGTTCTGCCGGAGGCCGGCCTTGATCAGCGCCACGCCGTCGATCTCCAGGCTCTCACCCGGTGCCGGGATCTCCTGCGGCTCGCCGTTGGCGATGATCGCGCCGACCCGGGTGCCGTCGATGGTGCGGCGGACGACCCGGCCCTTGCGGTTCTGGAAGACGTTCACCTGACCGACCACGGCCTGGATCTCGAGCTGGCCACCCGCGAGCACCACGTCGGCCACGGTCGAGCGCGCCCGGGCGATCGCCCGGCCGTCACGGAACGGCTTGCCGTAGGTCTCGGCGCTCAGCGCACCCGCGTTGAGGTTCTCGTTCTGCGGGACCTCGGCGAGCGAGTTCTTCCGCCACTCGCCGTTCGTGCCGATGCAGGGCAGGTTCTGGTACGGCGTACGCCCGATCCCGACGACGCCCTCGGCGAGCTTGGCCTCGAGGCCGTAGGCGTGGCCGGCGAACACCCCGGCCGGGTAGGACGACTGGATCCGGGCCCAGGCGCGGCCGATGTTGACCTGCGAGCCGTTCTCGAGGGCGACCCGGATGCCGTAGGCGTTGGCGGTCGCACCCGTGCGGCTGCGCGGGGTCTTGGCGCTGCCGGCCGGGTAGATCGTGCCGAGGCCAGGGATCGCGATGCCGTTGGTGCCCGCGCCCGCGATGACCTCCTCGATCAGCTGGTTGTCACCGGCGTCGATCGCGTCGAGCAGGTCGCCGAGCGGTCCGGCGGAGTCCGCGATGCCGATGTGCTCGACGTTCAGCACGTCGAAGCTCGCAGCGGCCTTGAACCTGCCCTTGTCGTTGAACGCGTGCGCCGTCGTGGTGAACGCGCCGAACTTCAGGCGAGGGCCGTCCTCGGGGCCGATGGTCAGCCCGGCCACCTTGTTGACGCTGCGCGAGCCGAAGACCTGCTTCTTCGGCTTGCGGTAGCTCGACGTGGAGCTGTCGACCGCGCCGACCTCGATCATCGAGTTCGCGTTGAGCTTGGCGACGTTGCTGCCGTTGTTGTTGAAGATGGGCGCCATCGACGTACAGCCGAGGACCGACCAGGCGGTGCGGCCGGAGGCGACCCCGCCGGCGTTCGGGTCACCCAGGCTGACCCGTGTGCCGTACGCCGAGCCCTGGTAGGCGAAGGGCGTCTCGAAGCGCTCGGCCGACTGCGCAGGGGCGGCAGTCAGCGCCACCGCGCCGCTGAGGGCCACACCGGCCGCGGTGATGGATGCTGCTGCTCGTCTGAGCAGGGTGGTGCGTGGTCTCAAGTGACTCCCCGTTCACTCGTGTTCGGACAGGCGAAAGCTCCATGGCAGAACGGAGCCCCAGAGGGGAATCCCGAGAACGTTCCCGACGGGAACACCACAGTTCCGCGTGGTGAAGCGTTTCTTACCCAGGAGTAACGAGGGACTAACCGAAACGTGACGCACGAGTTCGGAAATTTCCGACGAAGTGGGCAGGTGATGTGGACGCGACGCGCCGAAAGGGACGAAAAGGTGTCCGATCGAGGGAAGATGATCTGCGCCCCCGGTAGGATTCGAACCTACGCACCCGCCTCCGGAGGGCGGTGCTCTATCCCCTGAGCTACGGGGGCTCATGGGCTGCGCGAAGAGCGTACATGACCTTCTCGAGAGAAGTGATTGGGGGCGGTCAGGTGTCAGTCGACACGATGTTCCGCGCCCTGGTCGTCGACGACTCCAGGGTCATCCGCGAGCTGATCGCCGTGAACCTCGAGCTCGAGGGGTTCGAGGTCACCACGGCGGGAGACGGGGAGCGGGCCCTGGAGCTCGCCGCGGAGTTCCGGCCCGACGTGATCACGCTCGACGTGATGATGCCGCGGTTGAACGGCTTCGAGACCGTGACCCGGCTGCGGCAGGACCCACGGACGGCCGGGATCCCCGTCGTGATGGTCACCGGGCGGGCGCAGACCGCCGACCGCGAGCGCGGTGACGAGGTCGGGGTCGAGGCGTACCTCACCAAGCCCTTCGAGCCCGCCGAGCTCGTCGACGTCGTCAGCCGTCTCGCGAGGCAAGGTCGCACCTGAGCCGCGCACCCCTCGCGGATACCCTTGACCGGTGACTCCCGAACAGCTCTCCGACACGATCGTCCGCGTCCTCACCGCCCTCGTCGACGAAGGGTCCCTGACCCTGCCCGACGGCGTGCCGGCGAGGGTGGTCGTGGAGCGACCCAAGGTGCGGGAGCACGGTGACTACGCGACCAACGTCGCGCTGCAGCTCGGGAAGAAGGCGGGGATGGTCCCGCGAGACCTCGCGACCCTGCTCGCCGAGCGACTCGGTGCCGAGGAGGGCGTCGCCTCGGCCGAGGTCGCCGGGCCCGGCTTCCTGAACATCCGCGTCGACGCCGGCTCCCAGGGGGCGCTCGCTGCCTCGATCGTCGCGGCGGGTGCGTCGTACGGCGCGTCGGACATCTTCGCGGGGGAGAAGATCAACCTCGAGTTCGTCTCCGCGAACCCGACCGGCCCGATCCACATCGGGGGCGTCCGCTGGGCTGCCGTGGGCGACGCGCTCGGCCGGATCTTCACCAAGACCGGCGCCGAGGTCACGCGCGAGTACTACTTCAACGACCACGGCGCGCAGATCGACCGGTTCGCCCGCTCGCTGCTCGCCAGCGCCAAGGGTGAGCCGACGCCCGAGGACGGCTACGGCGCCCCGTACATCGCCGAGATCGCCCAGGAGGTGCTCCGCAAGGAGCCCAACACGCTCGACCTCCCCGACGAGGAGGCGCAGGAGGTCTTCCGGTCCGTCGGCGTCAACCTGATGTTCGGTGAGATCAAGAAGAGCCTGCACGACTTCCGGGTGGACTTCGACGTCTACTTCCACGAGAACACGCTGCACGAGTCGGGCGCGGTCAAGCGGGCCGTCGAGCGGCTCACCGAGCTCGGCAGCACCTACGAGAAGGACGGCGCGATCTGGCTGGCCACCGAGAAGTTCGGTGACGACAAGGACCGCGTGATCATCAAGTCCGACGGCGAGGGTGCCTACCTGTCCGGCGACCTGGCCTACTACCTGAACAAGCGCGAGCGCGGCTTCGACCGGTGCCTGATCATGCTCGGCGCCGACCACCACGGGTACGTCGGCCGGATGATGGCGATGTGCGCGGCCTTCGGCGACGAGCCGGGCAAGAACCTCGAGATCCTCATCGGGCAGATGGTGAACCTGCTACGCGACGGCGAGCCGCTCCGGATGTCGAAGCGGGCCGGCACGCTCATCAACCAGGACGACCTCGTCGACGCGATCGGGGTCGACGCCGCCCGCTACGCCCTCGCCCGCTACACCACGGACACCACGATCGACCTCGACCTCGAGCTGTGGGCGAAGAAGACCGCCGACAACCCGGTCTTCTACGTGCAGTACGCCCACGCCCGGCTCGCCTCGATCCTGCGCAACGCCGCGGACCTCGCTCTGGCCCCGGCCGGCACCGACGGCACAGCCTTCGACGCCGCGCTCCTCAGCCACGAGAAGGAGGGCGAGCTGCTGCGCGCGCTCGCGGAGTTCCCGCGGGTGGTGGCCGCCGCTGCGCAGCTGCGCGAGCCGCACCGGGTGGCGAGGTACCTCGAGGACACCGCGTCGGCCTTCCACAAGTTCTACGACGTCTGCCGGGTCCTCCCGCAGGGCGACGAGGAGCCGACCGACCTGCACCGGGCGCGGTTGCTGCTGATCGCCGCCACGAAGACCGTCTTCGCCAACGGGCTCGAGCTGCTCGGGGTGTCCGCCCCCGACCGGATGTGAGCCGCTGATGCGAGCACACGAGGCCGGCTGGGCCCACGCCGAGGGCGGTCACCGCGGCCCGTCCTGGCTGCGGGAGCCCGCCGACGTCAACGCGCTGGTGCCGCTGCTCTGGTCGTCCACCGCCCGCAAGAACGACGACGGCGCCCTGGAGGTCGGCGGGGTCGACCTGCGGCAGCTCGTGGCCGAGCACGGCTCACCGGCGTACGTCCTCGACGAGTCGGACTTCCGCGGCCGCGCCCGGGCCTTCGCCGACGCGTTCGCGGACTACGACGTCTACTACGCGGGCAAGGCGTTCCTGTGCACGACGGTCGCCCGCTGGGTCGCAGAGGAGGGGCTCAGCCTCGACGTCTCCTCCGACGGGGAGCTGAGCGTCGCGCTCCGCGCCGGCTTCGACCCCGCCCGGATCGGCTACCACGGCAACAACAAGACCACAGCCGACCTCGAGCGCGCCGTCCGCGAGGGCGTGGGCCGGATCATCGTCGACTCCTTCCAGGAGATCGAGCGGCTCGCCGCGGTCACCGCGGAGCTGAGGTACGACGGCCGCGGTCATGGTGCGGGTGACGGCCGGGGTCGAGGCGCACACCCACGAGTACATCGCCACCGCCCACGAGGACCAGAAGTTCGGCTTCTCGATCACCTCGGGCGACGCCTTCGAGGCGGTGCGCCGGGTGCAGGAGGCGCCGGGGCTCGACCTGCGCGGCCTGCACTCCCACATCGGCTCGCAGATCTTCGACACGTCGGGCTTCGAGGTCGCGGCCCGCCGGGTGCTCACCCTGCATGCCCGGGTCTCGGCCGAGCTCGGCGTCGAGATGCCCGAGCTGGACCTCGGCGGCGGTTTCGGCATCGCCTACACGACCCAGGACGACCCGTCGGACCCCGCCCAGCTCGCCACGGAGATCACCAAGATCGTCGAGCACGAGTGCCGCGGGTTCGGGGTCGAGGTGCCCAGGCTGTCCATCGAGCCCGGACGCGCGATCGTCGGCCCGGCGATGTGCACGGTCTACGAGGTCGGCACGGTGAAGCCGGTGGAGCTCGACGCGGGCGCCGTGCGCACCTACGTGTCGGTCGACGGCGGCATGAGCGACAACATCCGGACCGCGCTGTACGACGCCGACTACTCCTGCACGATCGCCTCCCGCCGCACCAGCGCCCCGCCGGTGCTCGGCCGGATCGTCGGCAAGCACTGCGAGGCCGGCGACATCGTGGTCAAGGACGAGTTCGTGCCCGGCGACCTGATGCCCGGCGACCTGATGGCGGTCCCCGGCACGGGCGCCTACTGCCGCTCGATGGCGAGCAACTACAACCACGCCCTGCGGCCCCCGGTGGTCGCGGTCAAGGACGGCGTCGCGACCGTCGTCGTACGCCGGGAGACCGAGGACGACCTGCTGGCGACGGACGTGGGCGCGTGGTGACCGCGCGTCTCACGCACCGGACGGGGCCGACCACGACCGCGTCGACGAGCGGAGATGACCCAAGATGAACGCCATGGACGGCCAGAGAGAAGAGGACGCCGTGCGCCCGCTCAAGCTCGCCCTGCTCGGATGCGGATCCGTCGGCAGCCAGGTGGTCCGGCTGCTCACCGAGCACGCCGACGACCTGACGGCCCGGGTCGGCGCACCGATCGAGCTCGTGGGCGTCGCGGTCCGTCGGCTCGACGCCAAGCGTGACGTCGA
This sequence comes from uncultured Actinomycetota bacterium, assembly GCA_963700365.1. Lineage (GTDB taxonomy): Bacteria > Actinomycetota > Actinomycetes > Propionibacteriales > Nocardioidaceae > Nocardioides_C. The sequence continues at coordinate 177,916 of CAVOXG010000004.1, forward strand.
GGTCCCGACCGAGCTGCTCACGACCGACGCCATCGGCCTGGTCACCCGCGACGACGTCGACCTCGTGGTCGAGGTGATCGGCGGCATCGAGCCGGCCCGGACGCTGATCCTCGCCGCGCTCGAGAACGGCGCCTCGGTCGTCACCGCCAACAAGGCGCTCATCGCCGAGGACGGCAGCACCCTCTTCGCCGCCGCCGAGAAGGCCGGCCGCGACCTCTACTACGAGGCCGCCGTCGCCGGCGCGATCCCGATCCTGCGGCCGCTGCGCGAGTCGCTCGCCGGCGACAAGGTCCGCCGGGTCCTGGGCATCGTCAACGGCACCACGAACTACATCCTCGACAAGATGGACTCCTCCGGCGCCGGCTTCAGCGAGGCGCTCGAGGAGGCCCAGGAGCTCGGGTACGCCGAGGCAGACCCGACCGCCGACGTCGAGGGCTACGACGCCGCCGCCAAGGCGGCGATCCTGGCCAGCCTCGCCTTCCACACCCGGGTCACCGCGGCAGACGTCTACCGCGAGGGCATCTCAGAGGTCACCGCCGCCGACGTCGCCTCGGCCCGGGACATGGGCAGCGTCGTGAAGCTGCTCGCGATCTGTGAGCTCACCGAGGGCCCCGACGGCCCGGCCGTCTCGGCCCGGGTGCACCCCGCGATGATCCCGAGGAGCCACCCGCTCGCCAGCGTCCGCGAGGCCTACAACGCGGTGTTCGTCGAGAGCGACGCCGCTGGGCAGCTGATGTTCTACGGTCCCGGGGCCGGAGGCGCGCCGACCGCGAGCGCCGTACTCGGTGACCTGGTGACCGTCGCGCGCAACCGCCTCTACGACGTGCGCGGTGTCGGCGAGTCCGACTACGCGCAGTGCGAGGTGCTGCCGATGGGTGAGACCTGGACGCGCTACCACGTCGCGTTCGACGTCGACGACAAGGCGGGCGTCCTCGCGCAGATCGCCCAGGTCTTCGCCGAGCACGGCGTCTCGCTCCAGACCGTCCGGCAGGAGGGCCATGGCGACGACGCGCAGCTGGTGGTCGTCTCCCACCGGGCCACCGACGCCGCGCTCTCGGCCACCGTCGAGACGCTGCGCACCATGGAGTTCGTCAACGACGTGTCGTCGATCATGAGAGTCGAGGGAGACGAATGAGCACTCCGACCGCCCACCAGTGGCGTGGGGTCATGGAGGAGTACGGCGACTGGCTGAACCTTCCCGAAGGCACGCCGACCGTCACCCTCCGGGAGGGCGGCACGCCCCTCGTCGACAGCCGCTGGCTCTCCGAGCTCACCGGCGCCGAGGTCTGGCTCAAGGTCGAGGGCAACAACCCGACCGGATCCTTCAAGGACCGCGGGATGACCGTCGCCCTCTCCGTGGCGGTCGGCCAGGGCGCCGAGGCCGTCGTGTGCGCCTCCACCGGCAACACCTCCGCGTCCATGGCCGCCTACGCCGCGCGGGCACGGGTGAAGCCGCTCGTGCTGATCCCCCAGGGCAAGATCGCCGCCGGCAAGCTCGCCCAGGCGATCGTCCACGGCGCGCAGGTGATCCAGGTGCTGGGCAACTTCGACGACTGCCTGCGGATCTCCCGGGACCTCGCGGAGAAGTACCCCGTCGCGCTCGTGAACTCCGTGAACCCGATGCGCCTCGAGGGCCAGAAGACCGCGTCCTTCGAGATCGTCGACTTCCTCGGCGACGCCCCCGACGTCCACGTCCTGCCCGTGGGGAACGCCGGCAACATCTCGGCGTACTGGAAGGGGTACATCGAGTACGAGAAGGCGGGCATGAGCACCCGCAAGCCGCAGATGCTCGGCTGGCAGGCCGCTGGAGCGGCGCCGTTCGTGAAGGGCGGCCCGGTCGACCAACCCGAGACCGTCGCCTCGGCCATCCGCATCGGCAACCCCGCCTCGTGGCAGCTCGCGACCGATGCCGCCAACCAGTCCGGCGGCCGGTTCCGCGCGGTGACCGACGAGGAGATCCTCGCCGCCCAGCGTCAGCTCGCCCAGGAGGACGGCGTCTTCGTCGAGCCGGCCTCGGCCGCGGGTGTGGCAGGCATCCTGCAGGACCTGAAGGCGGGCGAGAGCTTCGCAGGCAAGACCGTCGTGGTGACGGTCACCGGTCACGGCCTCAAGGACACCGACACCGCGCTGTCGACGTTCACCGACCTCGTCGACACCGTCGTCGAGCCGGACGTCGACGCCGCTGCAGAGGCAGCCGGGCTGCACTGACGATGCCGACCTTCGTGAGCGGGCCCGTCGAGGTCACGGTGCCCGCGACGAGCGCCAACCTCGGGCCGGGCTTCGACTCGCTCGGCATCGCGCTCGGTCTGCGCGACGTCCTCACCGGGGAGGTCACCGGCGACGCCGGGCTCGAGGTCACGGTCTCCGGCATGGGGGCGGACGAGGTGCCCCTCGACGAGACGCACCTGGTCTACCGCGCGATGTGCGCGGGCTTCGCCGAGATGGGCTGCAAGGTCCCCGGCATCCGGCTGCACTGCGACAACTCGATCCCGCACAGCCGCGGGCTCGGCTCGTCGTCGGCGGCGATCGTCGGCGGGATCTGCCTCGCGCGCGGCCTGGTCGCGGGTGGCTCGCTGCTCATGGACGACGACGCGGTGCTCACGCTGGCCGCCCGCATGGAGGGCCATCCCGACAACGTCGCGCCCGCCTTCTACGGCGGGTTCACGATCGCCCTGTCCAAGGACGACGGCGTCGCGGCCACCGTGGTCTCGGTCGACCCCCGGGTGCGCGCGGTCGTGTTCGTGCCGCCGGGACCTCTGAACACCAAGGTCGCCCGGAGCCTGCTGCCCGACGTCGTCCCGCACGCGGACGCCGCCGCGGCCGCCGGACACGCCGCTCTTCTCGTGGTCGCGCTGAGCGGACGGCCCGAGCTGCTGCTGGCCGCGACCGAGGACTTCCTGCACCAGGCCTACCGCGAACCGGCGATGCCGGACAGCCTGCGCCTGGTGCGGGAGCTGCGTGAGGCCGGGATCGCGGCCGTGGTCTCGGGGGCGGGGCCGACCGTGCTCGCCTTCGTGGACGGGTCTACCGCGTCCGACGTACGACGGAGGGTGCCGGACGGCTGGGACGTGGTGAGCCTCCCCGTGGACTCCGCCGGGGCCAGGGTCAGCGGCGGCTCCTGAGCGGAACACGAAAGCACTGGCTCGCGTTGTGACCCATACGACGCCGAGCGCCTCGTATGGTGCTACGCTGCAAGTGCGCCACAGATCCAGTCCGGTGGCACTCGATGGACTGGCCGTGGGTGGCACAATCTCTTCCTCGTCACCTCTGCCTCGAAAGCATGCTGGTCTGTTGCGACCCATGCCCTGAGGCACGACGAAGGAACATCCACAACAACATCGGCCACCGGTCTCACCGGGTCGGCCGCAAACGTGGGAAGGACCTCACGTGACGGAAACAACCGAAGCCGCTCCCAAGCGCCGATCTGGCAGTGGGTTGAGCGGGATGCTGCTCCCCGAGCTGAAGCAGGTGGCGGCGGGTCTCGGCATCAAGGGCGTCGGCGGCATGCGCAAGAGCCAGCTGATCGACGCCATCAAGGCTGCCCAGTCGGGTGGCCAGTCGGGTGGCCAGTCCCGGGCGGTGGTGACGCGCAGGCCGCTGCGCCTGAGCGGGCCACGGCGCAGCGCCGTGAGCGCACTGCCGAGACGGCAGGTGCCGACGCGGGCGCCGCGAAGACCGCGCCCGGCAAGTCGTCGGGCGAGACCCAGCAGGGCGAGCTGCCGCTGCAGGGCGAGCAGGGCAAGAGCGACCGCGGCGAGGGCCGCGACCGCAAGACCGAGAACCGCGACCGCGACCGCGATGACCAGGGTGCGAACCGCGGCGAGAACCGCGGGGACAACCGTGGTGACAACCGCAACCGCGACGACCAGGGTGCGAACCGCGGCGACAACCGCCGCGAGGACCAGGGTCGCAACCGCGACGACCAGGGTGGGAACCGCGGCGAGAACCGCGGGGACAACCGTGGTGACAACCGCAACCGCGACGACCAGGGCGGGAACCGCACCGAGAACCGCGGGGACAACCGCAACCGCGACGACAATCGTTACGACGACCGCGACGGCGGGGGCCGCCGCAACCGCCGGCGCCGCGGCCGCGACCGCGACCGCGACCGCGATCGCGACCGCGGGGGTCGTGACGCCGGCCGTGCGCCGCGTCGTGACGAGGCGGAGCCGCAGATCAGCGAGGACGACGTCCTCGTTCCCGTGGCCGGCATCCTCGACGTGCTCGACAACTACGCGTTCGTCCGGACCAGCGGCTACCTGCCCGGCCCCAACGACGTGTACGTCTCGCTCTCCATGGTCCGCAAGTACGGCCTGCGCAAGGGCGACGCCGTCACCGGCCTCGTCCGCCAGCCGCAGGAGGGCGACCGCAAGGAGAAGTTCAACCCGCTCGTGCGGCTCGACACCATCAACGGTGGCGAGGTCGAGGCCGCGAAGAAGCGTGTCGAGTTCTCCAAGCTGACGCCGCTGTACGCCGCGGAGCGGCTCCGGCTCGAGACCGAGTCGACCGCCCTGATCACCCGGGTCATCGACATCGTGGCCCCGATCGGCAAGGGCCAGCGCGGACTGATCGTCTCCCCGCCCAAGGCCGGCAAGACGATGGTGCTGCAGGCGATCGCCAACGCGATCACGACGAACAACCCGGAGTGCCACCTCATGGTCGTCCTCGTGGACGAGCGTCCCGAGGAGGTCACCGACATGCAGCGCACGGTCAAGGGTGAGGTCATCGCCTCGACCTTCGACCGTCCCGCGACCGACCACACCACGGTCGCCGAGCTCGCCATCGAGCGTGCCAAGCGGCTCGTGGAGCTCGGTCACGACGTGGTCGTGCTGCTCGACTCGATCACCCGCCTCGGCCGCGCGTACAACCTCGCGGCGCCCGCCAGCGGCCGGATCCTGTCCGGTGGTGTCGACTCCTCGGCGCTGTATCCGCCGAAGCGGTTCTTCGGTGCAGCCCGCAACATCGAGGACGGCGGCTCGCTGACCATCCTCGCCACGGCCCTCATCGAGACCGGCTCCAAGATGGACGAGGTCATCTTCGAGGAGTTCAAGGGCACCGGAAACATGGAGCTGCGCCTGCGTCGCGAGTTCGCGGACAAGCGCATCTTCCCCGCGATCGACGTCGACCAGTCCGGTACGCGCCGCGAGGAGCTCCTGATGAGCAAGGAGGAGCTCGCGATCGTGTGGAAGCTCCGCCGCGTGCTCTCGGGTCTCGACGGGCAGCAGGCCCTCGAGCTGCTCCTCGAGCGGCTCAAGAAGACGCACAGCAACGTCGAGTTCCTCATGCAGGTGCAGAAGACGACGCCGACGGCCGGCAACGGCCGCGACGGCGACTGACCAGCAGGACAGGACGAACTCCCGAGGGCGGGGCCGGAAACGGCTCCGCCCTCGGCGTTTCCACGCGCGGGAGGGCTCCCGCCGGTAGGCTTCTCGGAGCAGGACAAAACAGACACTTCTCTTTTCTCGGGGTGGCCATGGCCAAGATCGTCGTCGCCGATGACGATGCAGACATCCGCGACCTCGTGGTCTTCAAGCTCCAGCAGTCGGGCCACGACGTCGTACCTGTGGGCGACGGTGCGGCGGCCGTGGAGGCCTGCCGCGACGTGCTCCCCGACCTCGCCGTCCTCGACGTGATGATGCCGGGCATGAGCGGCTTCGACGCGTGTCGTGAGCTCCGGGCGGACCCCGCCCTGGCCGGCATCCCGGTGATCCTGCTGACCGCCCGCGCGCAGGAGACCGACATCGAGCAGGGCTTCAACGTCGGCGCCGACGACTACGTCGTGAAGCCGTTCAGCCCTCGCGAGCTGGCGTCGCGGGTCGCGGCGGTGCTCCAGCGGAGTGGTGCGTGAACGACCCTGTCCGCGCGACGCGGGAACTGTTCGGACGCCGGGCCGAGCTCCAGCAACCGATGAGGGGACCGGACAGCGTCCGCGACCGGGTCAGCGTGCTGCTCCTCAGCATGGTGGCGCTCGTCGCCGTGCTCGCGGGAGCAGGCACCGTCGGCGTCACCTCGCTGACCGAGGACGTCGAGGTCGTCGTCGACGACCTGCGGCCCGCCGTCTACAGCAACATCGCGGTGCGCAACGACATGGCGCAGGCGCAGGCGGCGCTCCGCGGGTGGGCGCTGAGCGGAGGCCAGGGAGTTCCTGCAGCGGTACTACGCCGCCAAGATCGACGCCGACATGGAGCTCACCGAGCTCGCGGCCTCGCTCGAGGACCCGACGCTCAGGCCGTACGTCGCGGCGCAGCAGGAGTCGGCGCAGGTGTGGTTCACCTTCGCGGAGGAGGTCGTCGGCAGGCCCCCGGGGGTGGTGCCGACCGCCTACCTGCTCGAGGCGCAGGCGGCGTTCGACCGCTTCGTCGCGAGCAACGACGCGGTCTCCTCGGAGGTCAACAGCGCGATCGAGGATCGCGGCCACAGCGCCCGCGAGCGCGCCCGGATCGTGGTGACCTTCGTGGTCGCGGTCTCGATCCTCGGCCTGGCAGTGGCGGTCGTCCTCGGCCGTCGGTTCGTACGACGGGTCAACGGGCCGTTGCGCGCCATGGAGAGCGCCGTGGAGCGGCTCGCCGCAGGCGACCTCGACGCGCGCGTGGACGCCGGGGGGCCGCGGGAGATCCGCAGCGTGGCCACGGCGGTCAACGCCCTGGCGGAGGAGAACCAGCGTGCCCGGGAGATGGAGGAGCAGGTCGTCGCCCGGCTCCAGGCCCTGGACCGGGCCAAGGACGAGTTCGTCTCCACGGTCTCCCACGAGCTGCGCACCCCGCTCACCAGCATCGGCGGCTACATCGAGCTGCTCGAGGACGACTTCGCCGACTCCATGGACGTCCGCCAGACGCAGATGGTGAAGATCCTCAAGCGCAACGTCGACCGGCTCAAGAACCTGATCGAGGACCTCCTGACGCTCTCGCGCGTCGAGGCGGACGCGTTCCGCACGACCTTCGGCCTGCTCGACCTCGGGCACCTCGCGAGGGATGTCTCGCACGACGTGGGTGAGATCGCGTCGCGCGCCGGGGTGACGGTCGACGTGGCGGCTCCCTCCGGGCCGGTCCTGGTGCAGGGCGACGCCGGCCAGCTCTCGCGGGCGACGCTGAACCTGGTGACGAACGCGGTGAAGTTCAGCCCGGCGGGCAGCCGGGTCCTGGTCGGCGTCCGCGAGGAGGACGGTGAGGCGACCCTGTCGGTGGAGGACCACGGGATCGGCATTCCGGCCACCGAGCTCGCCACGCTGGGCACCCGGTTCTTCCGAGCCTCCAACGCGGTCGAGGCCGAGATCGGCGGCACCGGGCTCGGCCTGCGCATCGTCCAGACGATCGCGGACAACCACGGCGGCCGGCTCGAGATCGACTCCACCGAGGGTCAGGGGACGACCGCGCGGCTCGTCGTGCCGGCGGTGGGTGAGGCGAACCACAGGAATATCGAACAGCGCCAGGGGATTACCCAGGGGTGACCTCAGGACCTACCGAGACCTTGCCCGCCACGTCGGTCGCCACCGAGGCGCCGACCGGACGGCGCTACGTCCAGCTGGTCCTCGTGCTGGGCGCCCTCATCGCGCTCGGCCCGCTCACCATCGACATGTACCTACCGGCGTTCCCGGCGCTGTCCGCGGAGCTCGGTGCCTCCGACTCCGCCACCCAGCTCACCCTGACCGGCATGCTGGCCGGCCTGGCCTTCGGGCAGCTCCTGATCGGGCCGCTCTCCGACGCGCTCGGCCGCAAGCGGCCGCTCGTGGCCGGCCTGGTCACCCACGCCGTCGCCTCCGTGCTCGCCGCGCTGGCGCCGACCATCTACGTCCTCGCCTCGGTCCGGGTGCTGCAGGGCTTCGCCGGCGCGGCGATCTCCGTCGTGGCGATGGCCACGGTCCGTGACCTCTTCTCCGGCTACGCGGTGGCGCGGCTCATGTCCCGGCTGATGCTCGTGATCGGCCTCGCCCCGATCATCGCGCCGTCCATCGGCGGGGTCATCCTCGAGTGGACGTCCTGGCGGGGGATCTTCGCGGTCCTCGCCGCCACCGCCGTACTCCTCACCTTCGTGGCGGTCCTCGGGCTGCGCGAGACCCTGCCCCTGGAGCGTCGCCGGCCCCTGAACCTGGCGAGCACGCTGCGCACCTACCGCAGTCTGCTCGGGGACGGCTCCTTCATGGCCCTGATCCTCATCGGCGGTCTGATGATGTCGGCGATGTTCGCCTACGTCGCCGGATCTTCCTTCGTCCTCCAGGACGGCTACGGCCTCGACGAGCTGGCGTTCGGCCTCGTGTTCGGGGCGAACGCCGCCGGGCTGACCATCGCCTCCCAGGCCAACCCGGTGCTGATCGGGCGGTGGGGTGTGGTCAACGTCCTCACCGGCGCCATGGTCGTGGGCCTGGTCGCGGCGACCGCCCTGGTCGTCGCCGGGCTGACCGGCGCCGGCGGGCTGCTCGGCGTGCTGGTCCCGCTCGGCGTGGTGGTCGCCTCGGTGGGTCTCTCGCTCCCGAACACACCCGCGCTCGCGCTCACGAGGCACGGCGAGGCCGCGGGCACGGCAGCGGCGATGCTCGGCGCCGTGCAGTTCGGCATCGGCGCGGTCGTGGCGCCACTGGTCGGCATGTTCGGCTCCACCAGCGCCGCCCCGATGGGCGGGATCATGGTGGCGGTCACCGCGCTGGCGACGCTGCTCATGTTCGCCGTGGTGCGCAGGGACCCGACAGTTCGCCTCGACTGACGTCCGGCCCGGCCGGGAATTACCACCCGGCCACGATTGTTTGGCACAATTGAGCGCTGGTTCCGGTTCACGTGCGCCATCCCGCGGCAGCACGACCCGGCGGCCGACAAACCTCGAGAGGAACACCCATGAAGAAGGACATCCACCCGGCCTACAACGAGACCCAGGTGACCTGCACCTGCGGCAGCTCGTTCACCACCCGGAGCACGGCCACGAGCGGCACCATCCACGCCGACGTCTGCTCGCAGTGCCACCCGTTCTACACCGGCAAGCAGAAGATCCTCGACACCGGTGGCCGCGTCGCCCGCTTCGAGGCTCGCTACGCCAAGAAGCAGGACGCAGCGAAGAAGTAGCTTCGAACGAGCGCCGGTCCCCGCACTTCGCGTGCGCGGGCCGGCGCTCTGTGCTTGTCCTGAGCCAGTCGAAGGGCATGTCTCCACATCCGTCCCAGAGAGCTGAGGGTCGCACCATGTTCGAAGCCGTCGAGGGCCTCGTCGAAGAGCACGCCGAGCTCGAGCACCGACTCGCCGACCCCAGCATCCACGCCGACCAGGGCCTGGCGAAGAAGCTCAACCAGCGGTACGCCGAGCTGAGTGCGATCGTGCGCACCTACCGGGAGTGGCAGCAGCTCGGCGACGACATCGAGGCCGCCCGTGAGCTCACGGCCGAGGACCCGTCCTTCGCCGAGGAGGCCGAGACGCTGGCGACCCGCCGCGATGCCGCCGAGGAGCGGCTCCGCCACCTCCTGGTGCCCCGCGACGCGAGCGACGCCAAGGACGCGATCCTCGAGATCAAGTCGGGTGAGGGCGGCGAGGAGTCGGCGCTGTTCGCCGGCGACCTGCTGCGGATGTACACCCGCTACGCGGAGCGCCGAGGCTGGAAGGTCGAGCCGATCGACGCCACCGAGTCCGACCTCGGGGGCTACAAGTCGGTCACCGTCGCGGTGAAGGCCCGTTCGGGCGGTGCGCCGCCGGAGCCCGGGACGGCTCCCTATGCACTCCTGAAGTTCGAGGGCGGCGTGCACCGCGTGCAGCGGGTGCCGGTCACCGAGAGCCAGGGCCGGGTGCACACCTCGGCCGCGGGCGTGCTGGTGATGCCCGAGGCGGAGCAGGTCGACGTCACGATCGAGGACAAGGACCTGCGCATCGACGTCTACCGCTCCTCGGGACCGGGCGGGCAGAGCGTCAACACCACCGACTCCGCGGTGCGGATCACCCACGTCCCCACCGGCATCGTCGCCTCGTGCCAGAACGAGAAGAGCCAGCTCCAGAACAAGGAGCAGGCGATGCGGATCCTGCGCTCCCGGCTGCTCGCGGCCGCGGAGGAGGCCGCCAACGCCGAGGCCTCCGACGCGCGTCGCTCGCAGGTGCGCACGGTCGACCGCTCGGAGCGGATCCGCACCTACAACTTCCCCGAGAACCGGATCTCCGACCACCGCACCGGCTACAAGTCCTACAACCTCGACGCGGTGCTCGACGGCGACCTCGAGCCGGTGATCGACTCCTGCGTCCAGGCCGACCTCGCCGACCGCCTCGAGGCGCTCGAGTCCTGATGCTGATGCGCGATCTCGTCGCCGACGCGGCACGGCGGCTGCGTGAGGCCGGGGTCGCGTCGCCCGAGTACGACGCACGCGAGCTCCTCGCCCACGCGCTGGGCACGACGCGCAGCGGGCTGGCGCTGGTCGGCGACGTCGACGAGGCCGGGGTCCGGGGCTTCGAGGAGCTGGTGACCCGCCGAGCCTCGCGCGAGCCGCTGCAGCACCTGACCGGCACGGCCGGGTTCCGGTACGTCGACCTCGCCGTCGGCCCCGGAGTGTTCGTGCCCCGCCCCGAGACCGAGGTGCTCGCCGGCTGGGGGGTGGACAGGGCAAGGGACGTCGTCGCCGAGGGCCGCACGCCTGTGGTGGTCGACCTGTGCACCGGCTCCGGCGCGATGGCGCTGTCGATCGTCACGGAGGTCCCCGAGGCGGAGGTGCACGCCGTCGAGCTCGACGAGAGGGCGCACGCCTGGGCCCAGCGGAACCTCGCGGGCAGCGGGGTCGACCTGCGCCAGGGCGACATGGCGGACGCCTTCGGCGACCTCGACGGCGCCGTCGACGTGGTCGTGTGCAACCCGCCCTACATCCCGCTCGAGGCCTACGAGTCCGTCGAGGCGGAGGCCCGCGACCACGACCCCGACCTCGCGCTGTGGTCCGGCCAGGACGGCCTCGACGCGATGCGGGTGCTCGAGACCGTCGCCGCCCGGCTGCTCAGGGCCGGGGGAGTGGTCGGCGCGGAGCACGCCGAGGTCCAGGCGGAGTCGGCCCCCGCTGTGTTCGCCGCGACGGGCCGCTGGTGCGACGTACGAGACAACCTCGATCTGGCAGGTCGCCCGCGCTTCGTCACCGCACGGCTGGCACGATGAGCCGGTGAGCAACCGGTTCAGCACGCACGACGAGACCGAACGCGAGGCGGGAATCGCGAACGCGGCCCTCGCGGTCCAGCGGGGCCAGCTGGTGGTCTTCCCCACGGACACCGTCTACGGCATCGGCGCCGACGCCTTCGACCCCGCGGCGGTACGACGCCTCCTCGCGGCCAAGGGGCGCGGCCGCGACATGCCGCCACCTGTCCTCGTCTCCGCCCCGACCACCCTCGACGCCCTGGCCGTCGGCGTGCCGTCGTACGCCCGGGCGCTCATCGCCGAGCTCTGGCCGGGACCGCTCACCATCGTGTGCCGCCAGCAGCCGTCGCTGCAGTGGGACCTCGGTGACACGCGCGGCACGGTCGCGGTGCGGATGCCCGACCACGAGGTCGCGCTCGAGCTCCTCGCCCGCACCGGCCCGCTCGCGGTCAGCAGCGCCAACCTCACCGGCAAGGACGCGGCGACCGACGCCGACCAGGCAGAGGCGATGCTGGGGCAGTCGGTCGAGGTGATCGTCGACGGCGGCCCGACCAGCGGCAACGTGCCCTCGACGATCGTCGACTGCACGGGTGACGCGGGGCGCGTGCTCCGCGCCGGCGTGATCCCGCTGTGGCGGCTCAACCAGATCGTGGAGCCGATCGGTGCAGTGGTCGAGGGGCCCGATCACCCGGCCGGGAAGCAGGGGTAGCCTCCGCCCGTGCGCGAGTACCTCACCGTCTTCCTCGTCGCCGCGGTGATCACCTACCTGCTGGGGGTGGTCGCGCGGGAGATCGCGCTGCGGACGGGGGCGGTGGCCAAGGTCCGCGACCGCGACGTGCACGCGATCCCGATCCCGTACTTCGGCGGGGTGGCCATGCTCGGCGGACTCGGCGCCGGGTTCGTCGTGGCCCGGCAGCTGCCGTTCCTCTCGCTCAGCGACGACCAGATCTTCAAGGACGCCGGCGTCGTGCTCGTCGCGGGGGCACTGATCTGCGCTGTCGGGGTCCTCGACGACCTGCTGGAGCTCGATGCGCTCACGAAGTTCGGCGGGCAGCTGGTCGCGGCCGGCTTCCTGGTCTTCTTCGAGGTGCAGTACTACTCGTTCCAGCTCCCCGGCGGGGACCAGATCGCGCTCGACACCACCCAGGCCGCGCTGGCCAGCGTGGTGGTCGTGGTGGCCACCGTGAACGCCGTGAACTTCGTCGACGGGCTCGACGGGCTCGCGGCCGGTGTCGTCGGCATCGGGGCGGTGGCGTTCTTCGTGTTCTCCTACCAGATCGCCGCGATCAACAACGAGACGCTGGCCATCTCCGCCGCCCTGCTGACCGCGGCCCTGGCCGGCGCGACGGCGGGGTTCCTGCCGCACAACTTCTTCCCGGCGCGCATCTTCATGGGCGACTCGGGCTCGATGCTGATCGGGCTGGTGCTCGCGGGCTCCGCGCTGACGCTGACCGGCCAGTTCCCGGCACTCGACATGCAGGGCGGCGGGGGCGGGGACGCGAGCTGGCTTCCGACGCTGCTCCCGATCATCCTGCCCATCGCGATCCTCATCGTGCCCTTCGTCGACCTCGTGCTGGCCGTCGTACGACGTACCCGCGCCGGGCGGTCGCCGTTCGCGCCCGACAAGCAGCACCTGCACCACCGCCTGCTCGAGATCGGCCACTCCCACCGGCGCGCGGTGCTGATCATGTGGCTGTGGGCGGGTCTGATCGCCTTCGGCGGCGTGCTCGCCAGCCTCTACTCCGGCCGGGTCACCACGGCCATCCTCGTGCTGTGGGTGGTGCTCACCGTCGCGCTGACCTTCTTCGTGCCCCGCCTGCACCGCCGCGGCACACCGTCACCCGGCCTCTAGACCGCCGATTTCCGCCCCGTCCGGACTTTGTGCTAGTTTTCACAAGCGTTCCGGAAGCGGCCGCAGAGCCCACCGGAGACGCAGCGCGAGAGCCCTACCGGACCCGACAGAACGGCCGCCTCATGACGACCGCCCAGCCGACGCCCACCCGGGGCCGTCCTGTGCTCGGGCCGCTCTCGGTCACCGCCTCGCTCGGTCTCGTCCTCGTCGCCCTCGCCGCCGTCCTCACCGGTCCGTCCGGCGCCGTCGGCGCGCTCATCGGCACCGCGATGGTGTGCGCGGTGTTCGCCTTCGGGACGGTCGTGGTCGGCCTCGTGGCGCTCGTCGCTCCCGCCACCTCGCTGCTCGTGGCGTTGCTCACCTACACGCTGCAGGTGGTCGTCGTCGGGCTCGTGTACGTCGGCCTGAGCGGCGGGGGAGCCCTCGACGGTCCCGTCGACGCCCGGTGGCTCTCCGGGGCCGTGATCGCCTCGACTCTGGCCTGGACGGTGACCCAGGTCGTGACCACCATGCGGAGCCGACAGCTCGTCTACGACCTGCCTTCTCAGCAGACGGAGGCGAGTGTCCGATGAGTAACAACGGCTGCTATTGTCCGGTGCGCGATGACTCAGCAGAATCCCGGCTCTGCTCCCGATCACGATTCCCCCAAAGGCGATCCGTGGCATGCCTTCGGATACCTCGTTGCGGGCGTGGGGATGTACGGGTTTCTCGGCTGGCTCGCGGACCGGTGGCTCGGGACCTCGTTCCTGGTGGTCGTCGGGATCCTCGGCGGCGCCGGACTCGGGCTCTACATGACCTTCAACCGGTTCAACCGCGGCCAGGATCAGCAGTCGGAGCAGGAGAAGAACTAGTGCAGGAGAACTCGTGAGTTTCGCTCTCAGCCGCATCGGCGCTGTCGCTCCGACCCAGGAGGGCGGCTTCACCCCTCCGGGCCCCGGTGACTTCAACCTGCCGCCGCTCGGGCCGGACAACACGTTCGAGTTCCTCGGCCAGACGATGTACCTCGGTGTCACCAAGCCGATGATCCAGCTCGTCCTCGCGGCGGCCCTGGTCTTCTGGTTCTTCTACGCCGCGGCGAAGAAGCAGTCCATGGTTCCCGGCAAGCTGCAGTACATCGGCGAGGTCGGCTACGGCTTCACGCGCAACAGCATCGGCCGCGACATCATCGGCAGCCGCGACTTCATGCGCTTCGTGCCGTACCTGTTCGCGCTGTTCTTCTTCATCCTGCTGAACAACTTCTTCGGCTCGATCCCGTTCATCCAGTTCCCGACGTTCTCGCGCTCGGGCATGGTCTACGGCCTCGCCGCGCTGAGCTGGATCATCTACAACGCCGTCGGCATCCAGAAGCACGGCTTCGGCGGCTACCTCAAGCTGCAGTCGGTGCCCTCGGGCATCAAGGGCCCCATGCTGCTCCTGCTCGTGCCGCTGGAGTTCATGTCGAACATCCTGGTCCGCCCGGTGACGCTGGCCCTGCGACTCTTCGCCAACATGCTGGCCGGCCACCTGCTGCTCATCCTCTTCGCGCTCGGCGGTGAGTACCTCCTCCTGCACGGCGCGACGCTGGTGAAGCCCGTCGGCATCCTGGCGTGGCTGCTCTTCATCGCGATCAGCTTCCTGGAGCTGCTGATCCAGTTCCTCCAGGCGTACGTGTTCGTCCTGCTCAACGCCATGTACATCTCCGGTGCTCTCGCAGACGAGCACTGAGAGAACCGTCCCAGCCCGCAACAAGTAGTAACAACCGAAAGGAAGAAGCCGTGGAAGGCTCCGCAAACATGATCGGCTACGGCCTGGCTGCCATCGGCCCCGGTGTCGGTATCGGTCTGATCTTCGCCGCCTACATCAACGGTGTCGCCCGTCAGCCCGAGGCGCAGGGTCGTCTCCAGTCGATCGCGATTCTGGGCTTCGCCCTCGCCGAGGCGCTCGCCATCATCGGTATCGCCCTCGCGTTCGTGCTCTGACCCAAGCCCATCTGCACTGACGAAGGACCACGCCCATGAACTCGATCACCCTCGCGGCCGGTGAAGGGGAGCTGAACCCCCTCATCCCGCACCCGGTGGAGATCGTCCTCTCGCTGGTCGTCTTCGCGCTGCTCTACTTCGCCGTCAAGAAGTGGGTCGTCCCCAACTTCGAGAAGACGTTCGCGGAGCGCACGCAGGCGATCGAGGGTGGCCTCGCGGCCGCCGAGACGAAGCAGGCCGAGGCGGACGCCAAGCTCGCCGAGCTCAACCAGCAGCTCGCCGACGCGCGTCACGAGGCGGCCCGGATCCGCGAGGAAGCTCGCGAGCAGGGCGCGACGATCGTGGCCGAGATGCGCCAGCAGGCTCAGACCGAGGCTGCTCGCATCGTCGAGCACGCGCACACGCAGATCGAGGCCGAGCGCCAGCAGGCGGTCACCTCGCTCCGCGCGGAGGTCGGCTCCCTGGCCACCTCCCTCGCCGGCCGCATCGTCGGTGAGGCTCTCGACGACGAGGCTCGCCAGAGCCGCGTGGTGGAGCGCTTCCTGGCCGACCTCGAGTCCGAGCAGACGACAGGAAACGGGGCCCTCTGATGCGAGGAGCTTCCGCGGGCTCACTGGAGAGGCTGTCCGACCAGCTCGGCTCAGCCATCGACAGTGGTTCCGACGCGTCCCGGATCGCCGACGACCTGTTCTCGGTCTCGGCACTCCTGCGTCGGGAGCCCAGCCTCCGTCGGGTCGCGACCGACCTGTCGCTCCAGCCCGCCGCCAAGTCCGACTTCGCACGTAGCCTGCTCGCCGAGCAGCTCGACCCCGCGTCGATGGACCTGGTCGGCAGCGCTGTGGCGCAGCGGTGGGCCGCGACCCGCGACCTCGCCGACGCGCTCGAGCAGCTCGGCGTGGCGGCGGTCATCAAGGGGGCCGAGCGCGCCGGCCAGGCCGACGCGCTCGAGGACGAGCTGTTCGGCCTCGAACGCCTCGTCACGGAGAACCCGGAGCTGCGGGACGCGCTCTCCGACCCCTCCCGCTCGCCGGCCGACAAGCACGCGCTGCTCGACAGCCTGCTCGAGGGCCACGCGACCGCGGGGACCATCCGGCTGGCCAAGCAGGCCGTGGTGAGCTCCCACCGCACGGTTACCGTTGCAGTGGAGCACTACCAGAAGGTCGCAGCGGCCACCCGCAACCGCGTCGTCGCCACCGTGCGTGTGGCGCGCGAGATCTCGGACGCGGACCGCCAGCGTCTGCAAGGCGCGCTCGCCCGGCAGTACGACCGGCCCGTGCACCTCAACGTCGTCGTCGATCCCGAGGTGGTCGGTGGCGTCAAGGTCGAGATCGGTGACGACGTCATCGACGGCACCGTGGCAAGCCGACTCGACGACGCACGTCGCCGCCTCGCCGGCTGAGCAAGCCGGACCGCAGACCCAGACCTGAAGAGACGAAAGAGCAGGGACAACTAATGACGGAGCTTTCGATCCGTCCGGAGGAGATCCGGGACGCGCTTCAGCGCTTCGTGTCGGACTACAAGCCCGAGACGGCAAGCCGCGAAGAGGTCGGCACTGTCGCCGAGACCGGCGACGGCATCGCCCGGGTCACCGGACTCCCCTCGGCGATGGCCAACGAGCTGCTCGAGTTCGAGGACGGAACCCTCGGCCTCGCGCTGAACCTCGACACCCGCGAGATCGGTGTCGTCATCCTCGGTGACTTCGAGAAGATCGAGGAGGGCCAGAGCGTCCGCCGTACCGGCGAGGTCCTCTCGGTCCCCGTGGGCGAGGGCTACCTCGGCCGCGTCGTGGACCCGCTCGGCAACCCGATCGACGGCATGGGCGAGATCCAGACCGAGGGCCGCCGCGCTCTCGAGCTCCAGGCCCCGGGCGTCATGGCCCGTAAGTCGGTGCACGAGCCGCTCGCCACCGGCATCAAGGCGATCGACGCGATGACCCCGATCGGCCGTGGCCAGCGTCAGCTGATCATCGGTGACCGTGCGACGGGCAAGAGCGCCATCGCGCTCGACACGATCATCAACCAGAAGCAGTACTGGGAGTCGGGTGACCCGACGAAGCAGGTCCGCTGCATCTACGTCGCCATCGGCCAGAAGGGCTCGACGATCGCCGCCGTCCGCGGTGCTCTCGAGGAGGCCGGCGCGCTGGAGTACACCACGATCGTGGCCGCTCCCGCCTCCGACTCCGCGGGCTTCAAGTACCTCGCCCCGTACACCGGCTCGGCCATCGGCCAGCACTGGATGTACGACGGCAAGCACGTCCTGATCGTCTTCGACGACCTGACCAAGCAGGCCGAGGCCTACCGCGCCGTGTCGCTGCTGCTCCGCCGTCCGCCGGGCCGTGAGGCCTACCCGGGCGACGTGTTCTACCTGCACAGCCGCCTGCTCGAGCGCTGCGCGAAGCTCTCGGACGAGATGGGCGCCGGCTCGATGACCGGCCTGCCGCTGATCGAGACCAAGGCCAACGACGTGTCGGCCTACATCCCGACCAACGTCATCTCGATCACCGACGGTCAGATCTTCCTCCAGTCCGACCTGTTCGCGGCGAACCAGCGTCCCGCGATCGACGTCGGTATCTCGGTGTCCCGAGTCGGTGGCGCCGCGATGACCAAGGCGATCAAGAAGGTCACCGGTTCGCTCAAGGTGGACCTCGCGCAGTACCGCGCGATGGAAGCCTTCGCGATGTTCGCCTCGGACCTCGACGCGGCCTCGCGTCAGCAGCTCGACCGTGGTCAGCGGCTGATGGCCCTGCTCAGGCAGCCGCAGTACTCGCCGTACCCGGTCGAGGACATGACCATCTCGCTGTGGACCGGCACGACCGGCCGCCTCGACAAGGTCCCCACCGACGACGTCCTGCGGTTCGAGAGCGAGTTCCTCGACTACGTGCGTCGTCAGCACGCCGGGATCATGGACACGATCCGGGAGACGAACGACTTCTCCGAGGACACCGAGCACGCGCTCGTGGGTGCCTACGACTCCTTCCTCGACCAGTTCGAGACCTCGGACGGGGGCTCGATCAAGGCCGGCAAGGAAGAGCACGAGGCACTTCCCGAGGACGAGCTCGAGCAGGAGCAGATCGTCAAGCAGAAGCGGGGCTGACCCATGGCCCTATCGCTGCGTGAGTACCGCGCCCGGATCAAGTCGGTCGAGTCGACCAAGAAGATCACGCGCGCCATGGAGCTCATCGCTGCGTCTCGCATCATCAAGGCGCAGCAGCGGGCCCAGGCGGCCGCGCCGTACGCCCGTGAGCTGACCCGAGCGGTGTCCGCGGTGGCGACGTACTCCAACGTCGACCACCCGCTCACCACCGAGCCGGAGAACCCGACGCGGGCCGCGATCCTGATCGTGACCAGCGACCGGGGCCTCGCGGGCGCCTACTCCTCCAGCGTGATCAAGGAGGCCGAGCGTCTCGCCGAGAAGCTGCGGGGGGAGGGCAAGGAGGTCGACACCTACATCAGCGGCCGCAAGGGCGTGGCGTACTTCAACTTCCGTCGCCGTCCGATCGTCGACCAGTGGTCCGGTTTCTCCGACCAGCCCACCTACGACGTCGCCCGGGAGATCGGGGACCGCCTGATCGAGGCGTTCCTCGCCGGTACGACGGAGGAAGGTGCCGCGGCTTCGTCGGAGGACGTCCGCGGCGTCGACGAGGTGCACGTGATCTACACGCGCTTCAGGTCGATGCTGGTCCAGGAGCCGACCGCGGTCCGCCTGCTGCCGCTCGAGGTCGTCGAGGGCGAGGAGCGTCCGTCCGAGGAGGACGTGCTCCCGCTGTACGAGTTCGAGCCGTCCGCGGCCGAGGTGCTCGACGGGCTGCTCCCGCGCTACGTCCAGAGCCGGATCTTCTTCGCGCTGCTCCAGGCCGCTGCCTCCGAGCTCGCGGCCCGCCAGCGGGCGATGAAGTCGGCGACGGACAACGCCGAAGAGCTCATCAAGAAGTACACGCGTATTGCCAACCAGGCCCGCCAGGCCGGGATTACCCAGGAAATCAGCGAGATCGTCGGTGGCGTCAACGCGCTGGCCGATGCGACTGCCGGGAGTGAGTGAAAGAAATGACTGCCACGATTGAAGAGCGCGGCACCGAGCACGGTGCTGGGGGCGTCGGTCGCATCGCGCGAGTTATCGGCCCCGTGGTCGACATCGAGTTCCCCTCGGACTCGATGCCGGAGATCTACAACAAGCTGACCGTCGAGTACGAGCTCGGTGGGGAGACCCTCACCCTGCCGCTCGAGGTGGCCCAGCACATCGGTGACGGCATGGTCCGCGCCATCTCGCTGAAGCCCACCGACGGCCTCGTCCGCGGCGCCCGCGTCCAGGACACCGGCGGCCCGATCTCGGTGCCGGTCGGCAACGAGACCCTCGGTCACGTGTTCAACGCGACGGGCGACGTGCTCAACCTCAAGGAGGGCGAGCGGTTCGAGGTCAAGGAGCGCTGGGGCATCCACCGCAAGGCTCCGGCCTTCGACCAGCTCGAGTCGAAGACCCAGATGTTCCAGACCGGCATCAAGGTCATCGACCTGCTCACGCCGTACGTGCAGGGTGGGAAGATCGGCCTGTTCGGTGGTGCGGGCGTCGGCAAGACGGTGCTCATCCAGGAGATGATCGCCCGTGTCGCGAAGGACCACGGTGGTGTGTCGGTGTTCGCCGGTGTCGGCGAGCGCACCCGTGAGGGCAACGACCTGATCGTGGAGATGGAGGAGGCCGGCGTCATCGGGCAGACCGCCCTGGTGTTCGGCCAGATGGACGAGCCGCCGGGCACGCGTCTGCGTGTGGCGCTGTCGGCTCTGACGATGGCGGAGTACTTCCGCGACGTGCAGAAGCAGGACGTGCTGCTGTTCATCGACAACATCTTCCGCTTCACGCAGGCCGGCTCCGAGGTGTCCACGCTGCTCGGCCGCATGCCGTCCGCCGTGGGCTACCAGCCCAACCTCGCCGACGAGATGGGTCAGCTCCAGGAGCGGATCACCTCGACGCGTGGTCACTCGATCACCTCGATGCAGGCGATCTACGTGCCGGCCGACGACTACACCGACCCGGCTCCGGCCACCACGTTCGCGCACCTCGACGCGACGACCGAGCTCTCCCGTGAGATCGCGTCGTTGGGTATCTACCCGGCCGTGGACCCGCTGACCTCGACCTCGCGGATCCTCGACCCGCGGTTCATCGGTCAGGACCACTACAACACCGCGATCCGCGTGAAGCAGATCCTCCAGCGCAACAAGGAGCTGCAGGACATCATCGCGATCCTCGGTGTCGACGAGCTCTCCGAAGAGGACAAGATCATCGTGTCCCGGGCCCGTCGTATCCAGCGGTTCCTGTCGCAGAACACCTACGTCGCGAAGCAGTTCACCGGCATCGAGGGCTCGACCGTGCCGATCGAGGACACGATCGAGGCCTTCACGAAGATCGCCGACGGGGAGTACGATCACGTCGCGGAGCAGGCCTTCTTCATGTGCGGTGGCCTCGACGACGTCGAGCGCAAGTGGGCCGAGATCCAGAAGAACCTCTGAGGTTCTTCCCCATGAACGACCCCGTCCCGCGGGGTACCGGTGGCAGACACCGGGCCTCGCGGGACGGGATCACCAGGATCCGGAACACCCACCCCAACCGAAACCGATACACATGAGGAGTCCGCGTGAGTGACGACCTGCTTCACGTCGAGCTGGTCGCAGCCGACCGGCTCGTCTGGTCCGGCGAGGCGAAGATGGTCATCGCCCGCACCACGGAGGGCGATGTCGGCATCCTGCCCAACCACGCCCCCATGCTCTCGCTGATGGTCGACGGCGTCGTCGACGTACAGACCGCCGAGGGTGAGACCTGGGTGGCCGCCGTGGACGCCGGCTTCCTGTCCGTGGCGAACAACCGCATCTCGATACTGTCCGAGCACGCGGAGATGTCGCACGAGATCGACCTCGAGAAGGCCCGCGCCGACCTCGAGCGTGCCAAGACCGCGGGTGAGTACGAGACCGAGGCAGAGGCCGAGGACGCCATCCGCCGCGCGGAGGCTCGCATCCGGGCCGTCGAGCGTGCATCCTGATTGATTCCGGGGGTACCGGCGTCGTGCCGGGAATGAGTCGTCAGATGCGGAGGGGATAGATGCCGTGGTGGGCGTGGCTGCTCGACGCAGCCGGTGTCCTGCTGCTGCTTGCCCTGCTCTACGGCATCGCCCTGGTCGTGCGCCGTCGCTGGATCTCCCGCGACGGCGGGACCTTCGAGTTCAGCGTCCGCGTCCGGTCCGAAAGGGCCGGGCGCGGCTGGGTTCTGGGGGTGGGCCGCTACGGCGGCGACATCCTCGAGTGGTTCCGGATCTTCTCGCTCTCACCGTCTCCCAAGCTGCGGTTCTCCCGCACCGACCTGGAGTACGTCGGACGCCGTGACCCGGAGGGGGCCGAGTCCTACTCGCTCTACTCCGGCCACACCATCGTGCTCTGCGACACCCCCACCGGCCGGCTGGAGATCTCGATGAGCCCCGAGGCCCTCACCGGGTTCCTCGCCTGGCTCGAGGCCGCCCCGCCCGGCCGCCGGGTCCAGCGCCGCTGACGCCCCGCCCGTTTACCAGGGGATGTCGGCGATCTGTTTCTTCCCATGGTGATCCGGCCATGGGAAGAGACGAATGCCCTACATACCCTGGTAAACCCTCGCCGCTGAGCGGGGCGCTCAGCGCTCGCCGCCGGGCTTCCAGAGAACGTCGCCCTCTTCCCGGTTCGCGTGCCTGGCGAGGATGAACAACAGGTCGCTGAGCCGGTTGAGGTACTTGATCGCGAGGATGTTCATCGACTCCTCGTGCTGCTCCCACGCGGCCCAGGCTGCGCGCTCGGCTCGACGCGTCACGGTGCGGGCGACGTGCAGGAGCGCCGCCCCGGCGGTGCCGCCGTTGAGGATGAACGAGCGGAGGTTCTCGAGGTCCTCGTTGTACTGGTCGCACCATGCCTCGAGCCGGTCGACGTACTCCTGGAGGATCCGCAGCGGCGGGAAGTCGGGGTTGTCGACGACGGGCGTGGCGAAGTCCGCGCCCACGTCGAAGAGGTCGTTCTGGATCGTCCTCAGCACCTGCACGACGTCCTCGTCGAGCCCGCCGAGGGCGATGGCCGCGCCGATCTGGGCGTTCGCCTCGTCGACGTCGGCGTAGGCGTGCAGGCGGAGGTCGTTCTTGTGCGTCTCGCTCATGTCGCCGAGACGAGTGCGTCCGGCATCGCCGGTGCGGGTGTAGATGCGAGTGAGGTTGACCATGCCCTCACCCTAGAGCCGCCACGGGCGGAGGTGGCAGGTGGCAAGGCGTGGGATAAGTCGCAGTATCGTGCTCGGATGCGCGAACTCGGGAAGCACCACGCGCCGCAGGAGGGATCTCGATCGGCGGGAGGTGGGTTGATGGAAGGCTTCCGCGTGCGCTCCGAGGGGCCGTTGTCCCACCCGCTCCAGGGCACGGCCACGGTCGGCGGAGCCAAGAACAGTGCGCTCAAGCTGATGGCGGCCGCCCTCCTCGCCCCGGGGACGACCGTGCTGACCAACGTCCCCGACATCCTCGACGTCGCGGTGATGGCGCGCCTCCTCGAGCGGCTCGGCTGCACGGTCGTGGTCGAGCACGACGAGCAGGGGAGGGTCACGATCGACGTCCCCGAGGAGCTCGACCACGAGGCGCCGTACGACCTGGTCCGCCGGCTGCGGGCGTCGATCAGCGTGCTCGGCCCGCTGGTCGCTCGGTGCGCGCAGGCCAAGGTGGCGCTCCCCGGCGGCGACAACATCGGCTCCCGGGGTCTCGACATGCACATCCGCGGGCTGCAGGAGCTCGGCGCGACCGTGGAGATCGAGCACGGGTACGTCGTCGCCGACGCGCGAGCGGGCCTGACCGGCACGAACCTGTGGCTCGACTTCCCGAGCGTCGGCGCCACGGAGAACCTCCTCATGGCCGCCGTGCTCACGCCCGGCCTCACCGTGATCGACAACGTCGCCCGCGAGCCCGAGATCGCCGACCTGTGCCACATGCTCGTCGAGATGGGCGCGCGGATCGAGGGCATCTCCACCTCGACGCTGACCATCGAGGGCGTGGACCGGCTGCACCCCGTCGAGCACGCCACGGTGTCCGACCGGATCGTCGCGGGCACCTGGGCGTTCGCCACGGCGATCGCCGGCGGCGACCTCGTCGTCCGGGGCGGCCGCGCGCACCACCTCGACATCGCGCTGGACAAGATGGCTTCGGCCGGGGCGGTCGTGGAGTCGCTCGACGACGGCTTCCGCGTGTACGTCGATCGTCGGCTCGACGCCTTCGACGTCGTCACGCTGCCTTACCCGGGTTTCCCGACCGACCTGCAGCCGTTCGCGATGGCGCTGGCGGCCGTCAGCGACGGCACCGCGATGATCACCGAGAACGTCTTCGAGGCGCGGTTCATGTTCGCCCAGGAGCTCGCCCGGCTGGGGGCGGACCTGCGCACCGACGGCCACCACGCGGTGATCCGGGGGAAGCCCGCGCTCTCGGGCGCCCCCGTCGTGGCCCACGACATCCGGGCAGGGGCCGCGCTGGTCCTCGCGGGCCTGGCCGCGGAGGGCACGACCGAGGTGGCCGAGACCCACCACATCGACCGTGGCTACCCGCGCTTCGCCGAGGCCCTGGCCGCCCTCGGAGCCGACGTGCAGCGGGTGGACCTGGAGGACGACGGGGCCTGACTCGGCCCGCGTCTCACCTGGCGAGACGACCGTCCGTCGTGACACTCCTGTTACCTCGTGGCGGCAACCGATTCCTTGTGGCGTGCGTCATAGTAGGTAAAGGACGGCTCTTACAGGGGAGGGCCGGCTCCGTGCACTGGGAGTGACTGTGGAACTCACCGTGAACGACCGGACATTGTTCCTACGAGGCCACTTCGACGTGCGCTCGACGGGCATGGTGCGTGATGCCCTCTACGAGCAGATCGAGCACACCGACGGCGACATCGTCGTCGACCTCGCCGGAGTGGAGGCCATCGACGCGACGGCCCTGCGCGTGCTGGCGGCCGCGGGCAAGCTGATGGAGCGCAAGGGCCGCAACCTGATCCTGCGGGGCTGCCGGCCCGCGCTCCGCCGCATCATCACCTTCAGCCGCCTCCGGCGCCTGGTGAACGTCGAACGCCGGGCGAGCGCCTGAGAGAGTGTGACCTGTTCGGGCTGTGAAACAGTCCACAAGGTAGTTACCGACGGGTTCGGTTGGTCGTAGTCTCCTGCGTTATGAGCGAGAAGCCACAGGACGCCATGCCGGAGACGGACCGGCCGCAGCCCAAGGACAAGCCCTGGGTGATGCGGACCTACGCGGGGCACAGCTCCGCCACGGAGTCCAACGCGTTGTACCGCCGAAACCTCGCCAAGGGCCAGACCGGCCTCTCGGTCGCCTTCGACCTGCCCACGCAGACCGGCTACGACCCCGACTCGGCCCTTGTCGCGCGGCGAGGTCGGCAAGGTCGGCGTCCCGGTGCCGCACCTCGGCGAGATGCGCCGGCTCTTCGAGGACATCCCGCTCACCGAGATGAACACCTCGATGACGATCAACGCGACCGCGATGTGGCTGCTCGCGCTCTACCAGGTGGTCGCCGAGGAGCAGAGCGGGCCCGAGGCGGACCTCGAGGATGTCCACGCCAAGCTCGCCGGCACCACCCAGAACGACATCATCAAGGAGTACCTCTCCCGCGGGACCTACGTCTTCCCGCCCGAGCACTCCCTGCGGCTGACCAGCGACCTGATCGCCTACACGGTCAACAACATCCCCAAGTGGAACCCGATCAACATCTGCAGCTACCACCTGCAGGAAGCCGGCGCCACGCCCACGCAGGAGCTCGCCTACTCGCTCTGCACGGCGATCGCGGTGCTCGACACGGTCCGCGACTCCGGCCAGGTGGCCCCCGAGGACTTCGGGCGCGTGGTCGGCCGCATCTCGTTCTTCGTCAACGCCGGCGTCCGCTTCGTCGAGGAGACCTGCAAGATGCGGGCCTTCGTCCAGCTCTGGGACGAGATCACCCGGGAACGCTACGGCGTCGAGGACCCGAAGATGCGCCGGTTCCGGTACGGCGTCCAGGTCAACTCGCTCGGCCTGACCGAGGCGCAGCCGGAGAACAACGTCCAGCGGATCGTGCTCGAGATGCTCGGGGTCACGCTGTCCAAGGACGCCCGCGCGCGCGCCGTACAGCTGCCCGCGTGGAACGAGGCACTCGGCCTGCCGCGGCCCTGGGACCAGCAGTGGTCGCTGCGCCTCCAGCAGGTGCTGGCCTTCGAGTCCGACCTGCTGGAGTACGACGACATCTTCGAGGGCTCGAAGGTGATCGAGGCCAAGGTCGCCGACCTCGTCAAGGGCGCCCGTGAGGAGATGGACCGGGTCCAGGTCCTCGGCGGGGCGATCGCCGCGGTCGAGTCGGGCTACATGAAGCAGGCGCTCGTGTCCTCGCACGCCGCCCGCCGCGCGCGGATCGAGTCCGGCGAGGACAAGGTCGTCGGCGTCAACTGCTTCGAGAGCACCGAGCCCTCGCCGCTGACCGCGGACCTCGACGCGGCGATCCAGACCGCCGACCCCGAGGCCGAGGCTGCCGCGCTCCGCAGCGTCGAGGAGTGGAAGGCGCAGCGGGACGAGGCCGCGGTGCAGGCCGCGCTCGAGCGGCTGGCCACCGACGCCAAGACCGGCGCCAACCTGATGGAGGCGACCCTCGCCGCTGCCCGCGCCGGCGCGACGACCGGCGAGTGGGCGGGCACGCTGCGCGAGGTGTTCGGCGAGTTCCGCGCGCCGACGGGTGTCTCCGGCGCGGTCGGTGTCGCCGAGGCGGGCGCCGACCTGACCGCGGTTCGCGAGCGCGTGAAGCAGACCGGCGAGGAGCTCGGCGGCCGGCTCCGCCTGCTCGTCGGCAAGCCGGGCCTCGACGGCCACTCCAACGGTGCCGAGCAGGTCGCGGTCCGGGCCCGTGACGCCGGGTTCGAGGTCGTCTACCAGGGCATCCGTCTGACGCCGGAGCAGATCGTGGCCGCGGCGGTCGCCGAGGACGTGCACTGCGTCGGCCTCTCGATCCTCTCCGGGTCGCACATGGAGCTCGTCCCCGCGGTCCTCGACGGGATGCGCGAGCGCGGCCTCGCCGACGTCCCGGTGATCGTCGGCGGCATCATCCCCTCGGCCGACGCGGCCCGTCTCAAGGAGATGGGCGTGGCCGAGGTGTTCACGCCCAAGGACTTCGGGCTCACCGAGATCATGGGCGGCGTCGTCGAGGCCATCCGCAGGGCGAACCACCTGGGCTGACCTGTCGCTCCGCCGGGGCTGCGGCCGTTGTCACGCCCCGGCGTCGGGACTAGGTTCCGAGACAGCGGGTACCGCCGCTCCCTGTAGCCCGACGCTAAGGAGCACCATGTCGAACGACGCCATCGTCCTGCTCAAAGAGGACCACAAGGAGATCCTGAAGACCTTCAGGGACTTCGAGAAGGCCGGCGAGAACGCCACCGCCGCCAAGGGCAAGCTCGTCGAGAAGATCATCGAGCTCCTCACCGTGCACACCTACATCGAGAACGAGGTCATGTACCCGCGGGTCCGGCAGCTGCTGCCCGACCTCGAGGACGACATCGACGAGTCCTACGAGGAGCACCACGTCGCTGACCTGCTCGTGGTGGAGCTCGCCGCCATGACCCCCGACGCCGAGCGCTTCGACGCCAAGACCACGGTGCTGATCGAGAACGTCCGCCACCACATCGAGGAGGAGGAGGACGAGTGGTTCCCGAAGGTCCGCGAGGGCCTCGGCCGCAAGCAGCTCCAGGAGATCGGCGAGGAGATGCTCGCGGCCCGCAAGAGGGCGCCGAGGCGTCCTGAGCAGCCGAGCGCGCTGAAGAAGACCATCGACGCGATCATCTCCTGAGCGAGCGCCGTGTCCGACCTGCAGTGCCCCGCGCGCTTCCTCGTGGTCGCCGGGCCGCTTGATGCCCGGTCGGTCGCGGACGGTCTGCGCCACGAGCGCGTCGCCGCGGTGTACGACGCACCGCCCCGCGCGGACGAGGCCGTGGCTCTGGCCGGCGCGCTCGGCCTCCCGCTGCAGGAGCTGGCGCGCAGGCTGACGGTCGACGAGGTCGCGGCGGAGTCACCCGAGGCGCTCGACGTGCTGCGCGACCTCGCCGACCTCCACCGGGGCGAGACCGTCGTCGTCGTGGGGGAGGGGCCCGCCGGCCGGCGGGTGGACGTCTCGGTCGACGGCGACGGCGTCACCGTGCTCGAGGTCAGCCCGGGGGGCGCGACGTAGCGGTCGCGTTGGGGCAGAACGCCTCCCGCGGTGATCCCGTGTGGACCTCCTCGGGGAAGTCCACCGTGACCACGTCGTCGATCATCCCGGCTCGCTCGGTGCGAAGGCTGACCTCCGTCGCGAAGCTGCCCGCGCGTGCCGACAGCGTCTCGCAGGAGTGCATGAGCATGCTGACCTCGACGGTCGTGCGCTCGCCGGCCGGGATCGTGAACTGCTGGCGACCCTCGGCATCGGTGAGCTCGACGTACTCGAAGAGCCGCGGCGTGTGCTCCAGCGGTGCGAGCCCGTGGACGCTCAGCGGCAGTCGGCCGGTGTTCTCCAGCGTGAAGGAGTAGACCAGCGTCTCGCGGTCGGCGTAGCGGACCTGGCGGATCGTCCGGCCACCCACCCGGAACACCGCGCTCTGCTCGGTGCCCGACACCGACGTCGGCCCGTGGGCGACCAGGGTCGGCTCGGCGCTCGCGACCGCGACCCCCGCGCCGCCGGCCAGGAGCCCGGCGGCGACGGCGACGGTGAGGACGGGGCGCATCGCGGTCAGCCCCTCAGCGCGGCGAGGTTCCGGCGACGCATCGCGTTCAGGCCGAGCGCCGTCATGAATGCCACTCCCGCCAGGGCCGCGCCCAGGCCGGCCGTGGTCGCGGGGCCGCTCAGCGGGGTGGCCGGGCCACCCGGGCCGGCCGCCGCACCCAGCGGGGTGCCGGACTGCTCGTCGGTCGGCTTCTCGGGGCTGTCGAACCACTCGCAGGCGGGTGGGTGGCGCCAGGTCGGGTCGTTGCGGTCGTACTGGCTGCAGCTGAGGAAGCCGGCGTCCTTCACCGGGGCGCCCGGGACGAACTGGGAGCCGCCGTCCTCGCACGCGCCCGGGTCGACGAGGAAGTTCGTCGTCGGCACGCCGCCCTCCCGTGAAGACTTGTTGTCCTCCCAGCAGTTCCCGACGCCCTGGTCGTCCCACCAGTGGTCCAGGCCGTTGTGCGCGACGGTGCCGTCCGGCGCGATGCCCATCGTGTTCTGGAAGGTGCGGTTGCCGTTGGAGGTGTCGTAGAGCTTGCTCGGGTCGTACTCGTCACGCAGCGGCGAGGGCACCCAGAACTGCATGGTGCCGTAGCGCCAGTTGTCGTAGATCCAGTTGTTGTCGGTGGAGTTGAAGTTGCCGCCCGCGATGAGCACGCCGGTGCCGACGGGGGTCGGGATCACCGGGCAGACGGTGCCCTTCATGTAGCCGCGCTCCTCCATCGGCTTGGCACAGATCCCGGTGTCGACGTACCGCTCGTAGTAGTTCTGGTTGTTGCTGTAGATCCGGTTGTCGTTCCACCGCGCGTGGTCCTGGGGCAGGCCGGGGTGGCCGGGGAAGAGCGAGTCCGTGGCGATGCCGGTGGCGTTCTCGTAGAAGTCGTTGTGGTGGGCCCACACCGAGTTGCCCGCCGTACCGGAGTAGCCGAGCGCGTTGTGGTGGCTCTTGTTGCGGCGGATCTCGATGGAGTACCGGGTGGGCTCGAACTCCTCGTTCTCGCCGTTGATGTCCGAGGCCGAGCCCGGGTAGATGCCGGAGTCGCCGTTCCAGTAGGCGTTGACCCGCTGGATGAGCCCGTGGTCGGCGGCGAAGGCGAGGATGCCGTACTCGTCGTTGCCTCGCGCGATCACCCGGTCGACCACGAAGCCGTCGGTCTCGAGGACGTACAACGCGTTGAACTCCGCCTGCTGGACGGTGAAGTTGCGGAAGTACACGCCCCCGGCCCGGTCGGCGCGGATCGCGTTGAGCTTGGCGAACCTGTTGTCGATGGTCACGTCGGTGCGCTTGCGGCCGGTGCCCACGAGCTGGGTGCCGCACAACGCGCTGTCGCACTTGATCGAGTCGTCGTCGGGTGTCTCGTCGCCGAGGATCGCGATCAGGTTCAGGTTGTGCGGGCAGCGCAGCTGGTCGGCGTAGGAGAGCGCGATCGGGCCGGTCTCGTCGGCGCCGGTGTCGGGGGAGGAGAGGCTGCCGATGTAGGACGACACCGGCAGCGGGTCGTCGGAGTCGGTCCCGAGGTTCGAGCAGTACTCCGACTTCTTCTGCTGCGGCCCAGCGGCGCTCGGTGTAGTAGCCGGGGAGCACGTAGACCGACGTCTTCGGCTTGTCGATGCTGTTGACGGCGGTCTGGATGGAGCCGAACTCGCACTCCGCGAGCAGCGCCCGGTTACGGCGTTTGAGCGGGCCGGCAGGCATCTTCGCGATGCGCTCGCGGCTGTCGGGCCGGCACACGACGCGCCGCTCCGGGTTGTCGAGTCCGAGGAACGTCGGGCGGGCGCCCGAGCCGTCCGGGAAGCCGGCCTCCCGCTCCTCGTGGGCCGATGCCGGGACGGCGAGGCCGCCGCCGAGCAGAAGCCCGCCGAGCAGGGCCACCAGGACCAGCACCACGTGGGATCGCGTCGTTCGCATGTACACACCTCCGGGTCGGGAAGTGCAACGAGTTCTCGTGGTGCAGGTTACGGGCGGCCCGGTTCTGGTCCGGTGGCTAGTCTGGCGAGGTCTGAGGAGGAGGGATGTGCATGCGGGGGCTGCGTCGCGTCGCACCGCTGCTCCTCCTCGTGACGCTCGGCGCCTGTGGCGACGGCGGGTCCGCGCAGTCGCGCGCCCCCGGTCTCGGCGCCCCCACCCCGACGCCCTCCGCCGCGCCGGGCGAGCCCATGGACCGCCTCGAGAAGCCGGTCGCCGAGCGCCTCGCCCCGCGGCTGGAGAGGGAGGGGCTGACCCTCGAGTACGTCGACTGCCCGGCGTGGGCAGGGGCCGTCCCCCACGCCGTGCACTGCCAGGGGTACGTCGACGGCGTCGTCGGCGAGGTCGAGGTGCGGCTGACCCGGGGAAGGAGCGGCGCGGTGGAGTTCGACGCCTGGCTCGGCGAGGGAATCGTCGCCACGGCCCGCCTCGTGCGCCGGCTGGAGCACGAGGGCTGGAACGCGGTGGACTGCGGGCCGACCCCGGCCTACCCCGCCCGGCGGGGCCTGCGGATCACCTGCCGCGTCCACGAGGGCGGCACCGCCTCCTACGTCGTCGCCACGGTGACCGACCGCCGCGGCGAGGTGCAGATCGAGGAGTACTGACCCGCGCCCCTCCCCGTGCGGCAGACTCTCCGGTATGAGCCGGGTGATCGTGGTCGGGGCTGGCGTGGTCGGGCTGTCGTGCGCCATGCGCCTGCAGCAGGCCGGCCACCAGGTCGACGTGGTCGCCCGGGACCTCCCGCTGGAGACGACGTCCGCGGTGGCGGCGGCGATCTGGTACCCCTACCGCGCGTTCCCGTTCGAGCAGGTCACGGCGTGGGGCGCAGCGACGTACCGCGAGCTCCACCGGCTCTCCGACGAGCCGGACACCGGCATCCGCATGGTCGAGGGGATCGAGCTGCACCGGCGCCGCACCAGCGACCCGTGGTGGCGCAGCGCGGTGCCGGCGCTGACCCGGGTCACCGCGATGCCGGACCCGTACGTCGACGGCTGGAGCTTCCGCACCCCGGTGGTGGAGATGCCGGTGTACCTGCGATGGCTCTCGCGCGTCTTCACCGACGGTGGCGGCACCATCACCCGGATGGCTCTCAACGGGCTGCCCCAGTACGCCGAGGTCGTCGTCAACGCCAGTGGGCTCGGTGCGCGGCTCATGGCCGACGACCCGAGCGTGACCCCGGTCCGCGGGCAGGTGCTCTACGTCGAGCAGTTCGGCCTCGACCGCTGGTGGCTGGACGCCGAGGGGCCGACCTACATCGTCCCCCGCTCGCACGACGTCGTGGTCGGTGGCACCGACGAGGAGGGGGAGTGGAGCCGGACCCCTGACCCCGCCGTCGCGGCGCAGATCCTCGAGCGGGCGGCGCTGCTCGTGCCCGAGGTGGCGCGGGCGAAGGTCCTGCGGCAGAAGGTCGGCCTCCGCCCCGCCCGGCCGCAGGTGCGGCTCGAGGAGGAGAAGGTGTCCGCCGCCGGTGGCGTCGAGCGGGTCGTGCACTGCTACGGGCACGGCGGCGCCGGGATCACGCTGTCATGGGGCTGCGCGGACGAGGTCGCCGCGATCGTCGGCCCCGCCTGACCGGGCCGGCGTTACGCGGGTCAGAACAGGCGGGCAGTGGGGTCGTCCATGCCGCGAAGAGCGTCGTAGTCGACGACCGCGCAGGTGATCCCGCGGTCCTGGGCCAGCACCCGGGCCTGCGGCTTGATCTCCTGGGCGGCGAAGATGCCGCGGACCGGACGCAGCTTGGGGTCGCGGTTGAGCAGCTCGAGGTAGCGGGTCAGCTGCTCGACCCCGTCGATCTCCCCACGGCGCTTGATCTCGACCGCGACGGACGCGCCGGCCGCGTCCCGGCACATGAGGTCCACCGGGCCGATCGCGGTCGGGTACTCCCGTCGTACCAGCGTGAGGCCGTCGGCCAGGTGTGCCGGGTGCTCGGCGAGCAGCTCCTGAAGGTGCTTCTCGACGCCGTCCTTCTGCAGGCCGGGGTCGATGCCGAGGTCGTGGCTCGTGTCGTGGTGGATGTCTGTGAGGAGGATGCGCAGCGTGTCCTCGTCCTTGCCCGTCACCGTCCACTCGACGTGGCCGTCGTCGTTGGTCCCCTCGACGACCTTGCACGGCGGCGACATCCAGTTCAGCGGCTTGTAGGAGCCGCCGTCGGAGTGGATGAGGACCGAGCCGTCGTTCTTGACCAGGATCAGACGGGTCGCCATGGGCAGGTGGGCGGTGAGCCGGCCTGCGTAGTCGACCTGGCACTTAGCGATGACGAGACGCACGGCAGGAGGTTACCTGGCGTACGACGGCCGCCCGGACGTCGCATCGGCGAGCCGGTCCAGATGTTTCGGGCGCGCCCCCACCCGAAGTTACCGACGGGTGAACTACCTCACGGCACACACGGTCGGCGTCGTGCCATGATGCCGCCCATGACTTCCGGACGTGACTTCCGCAGCATCGGTGTTATCGGACTCGGCACCATGGGTGCCGGCATCGCCGAGATCTTCGCCCGCAACGGCTTCTCGGTCGTCGGCGTCGAGCTCAACGACGAGTCGCTCGAGCGCGGCCGTCAGCACATCCAGCACTCCACCGACCGCGCGGTCAAGCGCGGCAAGCTGTCCGAGGAGGAGCAGGCCGAGCTGCTCGGCCGGGTCACGTTCACCACGAACCTCAGCGACGTCAAGGACGCCGACCTGGTGGTCGAGGCGGTCGTCGAGCAGCTGCCCGTCAAGCAGGAGCTGTTCCGTCAGCTCGACGGGGTCGTCAGCCCCGAGGCGATCCTCGCGACGAACACCTCCTCGCTGTCGGTCACCGAGATCTCCACCGCCACGTCCCACCCCGGTCGCGTCGTCGGCATCCACTTCTTCAACCCCGCGCCGGTCCAGAAGCTCGTCGAGATCGTGCGCACGGTGGTCACCGAGCCCGACGTCCTCGACGACGTCGCCGGCCTGGTGCAGCGGCTCGACAAGACTCCGGTCGTCTGCGGCGACAAGGCCGGCTTCATCGCCAACACGCTGCTGTTCGGCTACCTCAACCACGCCGTCTCGATGTACGAGGCCCGCTACGCGAGCCGTGAGGACATCGACGCCGCGATGCGGTTCGGCTGCGGCTACCCGATGGGTCCGCTCGCCCTGCTGGACCTGATCGGCCTGGACACGGCGTACGAGATCCTCGACACGATGTACAAGCAGGGCCGCGACCGGCTCCACGCGCCGGCCCCGATCCTCAAGCAGATGGTCACCGCGGGCATGCTCGGCCGGAAGACCGGCCGAGGCTTCTACACCTACGAGGCCCCCGACAGCCCCGTCGTCGTCCCCGACGCGCTCACCCCCTCGGCCGACGACAAGCCGCAGCTCAAGCACGAGATCGACAAGGTGGGCGTCGTGGGCACCGGCACCATGGCGACCGGCATCGTCGAGGTCTTCGCCAAGGCGGGGTACGACGTGGTCTACGTCGGCCGCAGCGACGCGAAGGTCGACGGCGTGCGCGCCACCATCGAGAAGTCGCTCGACAAGGCGATCCAGCGCGGCAAGCTCGAGGAGTCGGCCAAGGCCGAGGTGCTCGGACGGCTCACCGGCTCGACCAGCCTCGACGACCTCGCCCACGTCGACATCGTGGTCGAGGCGATCGCCGAGGACCTCAAGGTCAAGACGGTGCTCTTCGAGAACCTCGACGAGATCTGCAAGCCCGGCGCGATCCTGGCGACCACGACCTCGTCGCTGCCGGTGATCTCGCTGGCCAAGGTCACGAGCCGTCCGCACGACGTCGTCGGCATGCACTTCTTCAACCCCGCCCCGATCATGAAGCTGGTCGAGGTCGTGAGCACGGTCAGCACCTCCGACGAGGTCGCCGAGACCACGCGGGCGCTGTGCGAGAAGCTCGGCAAGGTCGCGGTGTCCTGTGGCGACCGCGCCGGCTTCATCGTCAACGCGCTGCTCTTCCCGTACCTCAACGACGCGGTCAAGATGCTGGAGGCGCACTACGCCAGCGCCGACGACATCGACACCGCCATGAAGTACGGCTGTGCCCTCCCGATGGGCCCCTTCGAGCTGCTCGACGTGGTCGGCAACGACGTCTCGCTGGCCATCCAGCGCGAGCTCTACCTCGAGTTCCGCGAGCCGGGCTTCGCGCCGGCACCGCTGCTCGAGCACCTCGTCACCGCCGGCTACCTCGGCCGCAAGACCAAGCGCGGGTTCCGCGACTACACGATCCGCTGACCCGGTGCTCGCCGACCCGTCACTTTCGCGCCGGTTCTCGCGGCGTGTCGCGGCGCGGTTGACGGCTCGATGAACGACCGCGTCGAGCGCTACGGCGGTGAGGAGTACGTCGTACGCCCGGTGACCGGGTCCGCGGCGACCAAGCCGTACCGCTGTCCCGGGTGCGACCAGACCATCCGGCCGGCCACGCCCCACATCGTGGCGTGGCCGGTCGTGCCGTCGATGTTCAGCGACTCCGGCCTCGACGAGCGCCGGCACTGGCACACGGCCTGCTGGCGCGCCCGCGATCGGCGCCGCTGACGGCCCCGCCTCCCGCGTTCCTGCGCAGGTTGCGCGATGAGAAACAATGGCGGCATGGCTGTCATCCGCGCGAACTCCGTCCTGCCCGCCCGGCGCGAGCCGATCACGCTGCACACCGCGGACGGTCTCGAGCTGGTGGGTGAGCTCGCCCAGCCCCTCGACCGGGAGCCGGTCGCGACGATCATCTGCCTCCACCCGTTGCCGACGCACGGCGGGATGATGGACAGCCACATCTTCCGCAAGGCCGCGTTCCGGCTGCCCGCCCTCGCCGGCGTCTCCGTGCTCCGCTTCAACACCCGCGGCACCGAGAGCGAGCAGGGCAGGAGCCAGGGCGAGTTCGACCACGCCCAGGGGGAGAGGTACGACGTCGCCGCGGCCATCGAGTACGCCGAGTTCCACGACTGTCCCAACATCTGGGTCGTCGGCTGGTCGTTCGGCACCGACCTGACCCTCATGCATGCCAACGACCCGGCCGTGAAGGGCGCGATCCTGCTCTCCCCGCCGCTTCGCTTCTCCGACGTCGAGCACCTCGAGGCATGGGCGGAGTCCGGCAAGCCGCTGACCGCGCTCGTCCCCGAGCACGACGACTACCTGCAGCCGCCGGCGGCCGAGGAGCGGTTCGCGATCGTGCCCCAGGCGGAGGTGGTCGGGGTGGAGGGCGCCAAGCACCTGTGGGTGGGCGACGCGGAGATGGTGCTGGACGAGATCGTCCGCCGCGTCGCCCCCGACATCGACGTACCGCTGCCGCGTGAGTGGGACGGCGAGATGGAGACCGCGGACACGAGCTTCTACAACGCGAAGAACCTCGCGGCGTACAAGGACGTGCCGGTGCCGAAGCCGCTGACCGACTGACCCGTCACTCCCGCCGCGACACGCCGCAGAAACTGCGGCAAGAGTGACGGGTCGGCGGGAAAGGGGGTCAGCGGACTTCCTGGCGGGGGAGGAAGACCTCCTTGGTGATCAGCTGGATCGCCGCGGCGGTCGGGACCGCGAGCAGCGC
The DNA here is from genome assembly GCA_963700365.1 of uncultured Actinomycetota bacterium. GTDB lineage: Bacteria > Actinomycetota > Actinomycetes > Propionibacteriales > Nocardioidaceae > Nocardioides_C. The sequence continues at coordinate 212,995 of CAVOXG010000004.1, forward strand.
GCCCACCACGCCGAGCAGCCCGGCGCCGACGAGGGCCGCGATCACGATCAGCGAGCCAGGGATGTCCACTGCCTTGCCCATCACCCGCGGGTAGACGACGTAGTTCTCGAACTGCTGGTAGACGATGTAGAACACCAGCGTGATCAGGCCGATCTTCGGGTCGGTGCCGAAGGCGATGGCGGTCACGATCAGCGCGCCGAGGGTCGCGCCGATCATCGGGATCACGTCGAGGATCGCCACCACGGCGGCCAGCGCCACGGCGAAGTCGCCGAGCCCGACGCTGAACAGGAAGATCAGCGATGAGATCCCGGCGACCGTCGCGACGATGAACGCGCCGGACACGTAGGACCCGACGTTGGCCAGGATCTGGTCGCCGAGGAACGTGACGCGCTCGCGGCGGCTCGACGGCGCGAAGCGGTAGAAGAACCGCTTGATCGAGGGCAGCGACGCGAGGAAGTACAGCATCAGCACGATGATGATGAACGCGTTCGCGACCGCGCCGAGCACGGCCAGGCCGGCGTTGAGCACGCCGCCGAAGACCGAGCTGGTCCAGTCGCCGCCCTGGACCGACTGCTCTGATCCGGTCGACGATGCCGTAGCGGTCGTCGAGGCTCTGGAAGGTCTGGTTGCTGCGGAACTGCTCGACCCAGGTCGGCGCCTCGTCGGCGATCGTGGTGACCTGGGACGTGATCAGCGGGACGATCGCCACGACGAAGAGCACGAGCGCGAGCACGACGCCGGTGGTGACGACGAGGACCGCCCACGGACGCTTGAGGCCGCGCCGCAGGAAGAACTCGACGGCGGGGTTCAGGCCGACGGCGAGGAACATCGCCACGAGGATGAGGACGAGGATCGAGCGGATCGAGAGGATCTGCTGCCCGAGCCAGAACGCGAGGAGCGCACCGACCGCCCCGGTGAAGCCCATGTAGAAGGCGGAGTGCCGCTTCAGCGGTCGACCCGGGGTGCCGAACGAGTCCGTGGCCTCCTCGTCGGGCAGTCCGGTCGCGGAGGAAGTCCTTCGACCGTCTCCTCGGTGGTCAGGTCGTGCTGCTGCTCAGCCCTGTCGGCGGCCTGCGCGGCCCGACCGGCCGCGCCGACCGCCTCTCCCCGGGCGTCCTGCGCCTCGTCGACGGCCTCGCGCGCGGAGTCCTTGGCGTGCTCGGCACCCTCCCGGGCTTCCTCTGCGCCTTCGCGGGCCTCCTCGGCGGTCTCCTCGGCCTCCTTGACCTCGTCGCGGATCCGGCGGACCTCGTCCTCGGCCGGACTCACTTCTCCTCGACGTTCGCCGGCTTGGCGGGCTTCTCAGCCGCCTTGGGGGCCGACTTCGGGTCCGTCTCCGGTGCCTTGGCAGGCGCCGCGGCCTTCTGCGGCGCCTCGTCGTCGGTCGGGTCCGCGAAGTCGGCGACCACGTCGCGCAGCGCACCGAGCTGGGCGACGATCGCGTCGCGACGCTTCTGCATCCGGTCGACCTCAGCCTTCAGCGACATGAGCTGGCGCTCGGCGTCGGCCTGTCCCGACGCGACCACGCTCGAGGACTGGGTCTGGGCGGCGGCGACGATCTGCTCGGCCTCGCGGCGGGCACGGCTGAGCAGGCGATCGGCCTCGGTGGTCGACTGGTCGCGGTGGGTGGTGGCCTGGGCCATGGCCTCGCGTGCCCGGGTCTCGGCGGCCTTGGCGCGCTCCTCGGCCTCGCGGACGAGGCGGGCGCTCTCGGCCGTGGCGGTGTCGTGGTGCTCCGCGGCCTCGCGGGTCAGGCGCTCCTTCTCGACAGCGAGCGTGCGACGGGCCTCCTGGACCTCCCGGTCGGCCGCGGCGCGGGCCTGCTCGGCCTCGCGACGGGCGCCGGTGCGGAGCGTGTTGCTCTCCTGCTCGGCGGCCAGGCGCAGCTGCTCGGCCTCACGGCGGGCGCTCGCGAGCAGGTCCTCGGCCTCGGCGCGTGCGAGCGAGCGGTCCTGCTCGGCGTCGGCCACCATCCGGGCGCGGGCCTCGTCGAGCTCCTTGAGCTGGACGATGCGCATGTCCTCGGCGTCGCGGCCGGCCGCGGCCCGGAGCGCGTCGGCGTCCTTGTGGGCCTGCTTGCGGATCTCGTCGGCCTGGGTCTGCGCCTGCGCCAGGACCTCGTCGGCCTGCTCCTCGGCGAGGCGGAGCATCTCGCTCGCGCGACCGCCCAGACCGGCGTACGAGGGCTGCTCGTTCTCGGCGAGCTTCTGCTTCAGCTCGCCGACCTCGTTCTCGAGTCGCCGGACCCGCGTGCGGGCGTCGTTCAGGCTGGCGGTGAGCCCCGCCTTCTCGCCGGCAAGGGTGTGCACGGCGCGGTCGACCGCGTCGGGGTCGTAGCCGCCGCGGCGCACGACCGGGAAGCGCGGCGCACCCGCGGGGTCACCGCCGGCGACCGCTCGTCGCCCACGGCCGAGAACACCTGCGTCGGCTCGTCTGCGCTGCTGCTGTTGGAGGGTTCGTCGTCGAAGATCGACAGCCCGGATCGGTCGTTCATGGCGTTACCCCTACCTCGGTTGCGTGTTCGCAAAGACTAAGTGTGTCCGACCGTCCACCGTAAACCCGACAGGCCCCGCGGACACGTGACAAAGATCAGACCGCCGCACCGGGAGCGCTTCCCGGGTACGGCGGTCTGGTCAAGCTGCAGGGTGGCCGGCGGCGTCAGACGCCCCGGAACCGGTTGATCTCGTCGATGTGCTTGGCGCGCATCTCCTCGTCGCGCACGCCGAGGCCCTCCTCGGGGGCGAGGCACAGCACGCCGACCTTGCCCTGGTGCTGGTTCCGGTGCACGTCGAGGGCGGCCTGGCCGACGTCCTCGAGGCGGTAGGCTCTGGCGAGCGTCGGGTGGATCATGCCCTTGGCGATGAGCCGGTTGGCCTCCCACGCCTCGCGGTAGTTGGCGAAGTGCGAGCCGATGATCCGCTTGAGGTTCATCCAGAGGTAGCGGTTGTCGTACTCGTGCATGTAGCCGCTCGTCGACGCGCAGGTCACGATCGTGCCGCCCTTGCGCGGCAACGAGCACCGAGGCGCCGAAGGTCTCACGGCCGGGGTGCTCGAAGACGATGTCGGGGTCCTCGCCGCCGGTGAGCTCGCGGATGCCTTGGCGCCGAAGCGACTTCCACTCCTTCTGGTCCTGGGTGTTCTCGTCCTTCCAGAACTTGTAGTCCTCCTCGGAGCGGTTGATGATCAGCTCGGCGCCCATCTTCCGGGCGATCTCGGCCTTCTCCTCCGAGGAGACCACGCAGATCGGGGTGGCGCCGCCGTTGAGGGCGAACTGCGTCGCGATAGCTGCCGAGGCCGCCGCTCGCGCCCCAGATCAGCACGTTGTCGCCCTGCTTCATGCCGGCACCGTTGCGGCTGACCAGCTGGCGGTAGGCGGTGGAGTTCACCAGGCCCGGGCTGACGCGGCCTCCTCCCAGGTGAGGTGCGCCGGCTTCGGCATCAGCTGGTTGGACTTGACCAGCGCGACCTCGGCGAGGCCGCCGAAGTTGGTCTCGAAGCCCCAGATCCGCTGCTCGGGGTCGAGCATCGTGTCGTTGTGGCCGTCGGGGCTCTCGAGCTCGACCGAGAGGCAGTGCGCGACGACCTCGGTCGCCCGGCTTCCAGGTGTGGACGCCCGGGCCGGTCGCGAGCACGACGCCGGCGAGGTCGGAGCCGACGATGTGGTACGGCAGGTCGTGCTGCTTCGCCAGCGGCGACGTGCGGCCGTAGCGCTCGAGGAAGCCGAAGGTCGACACCGGCTCGAAGATCGAGGTCCAGACGGTGTTGTAGTTGATCGCGCTGGCCATCACGGCGACGAGCGCCTCGCCCGGGCCGAGCTCGGGGAGGGCGACCTGGTCGACGTGCAGCGACTTGCGCGGGTCCTTGTCGCGGCTGTCGAGGCCCTCGAACATGTCGACCTCGTCCTTGTGGACGGTCGACGGCCTTGTAGTGGTCGGGGATCTCGAGGGCGGCGAAGTCCTCCGGTGCGGTGTCACCGGCGAGGATGGCGTCGAGGATCTGCTTCACGGGAGCTCCTGGGGGTTCCGGGCGAGCATGGGGATGTGACTGGGAATCTACCGACGGGTAACCAACCGTGTCAGCACCCTGTGACCTAGTTCTCTAGACACATGGGGCACGACGCCGGAGGCTACGGACGGGCGGCGCCGTCGTCGCCGAGGGCGATATGTCAGTGCGCTGCGCCCTCGGCGGCGGGCTCGACGAGCTCGACCAGGACACCACCGGCGTCCTTCGGGTGGACGAAGTTGACCCGGGAGCTCGAGGTCCCGCGTCGCGGTGCGTCGTACAGCAGGCGGAGTCCGCGCTCGCGCAGCACCGCGGAGACCTGGTCGAGGTCGGTGACCCGGTAGGCGAGCTGCTGAATGCCGGGCCCGGACCGGTCGAGGAACTTCGCGATCGTGGACTGCTCGTTCAGCGGGGCGAGCAGCTGGATCGAGGAGCCGGAGTCGCCCACGGCGACCATGGCCTCGCGGACGCCCTGCTCCTCGTTGGTCTCCTCGTGCGTGACCTGCATGCCGAAGGCGTCGCGGTAGAAGGCGATCGCCTCGTCGAGGTCGGGCACCGCCACCCCGACGTGGTCGATGGCGATGAACAGGTGCTCGGGCAGGCCCATGTCGTTGCTGGGGTTCGTCATGCCGAACATCGTCGTACGACAGCTCCCTCGGGCCGCGAGGGACTGTGACCATCCCGACACGTCCATCGGCCCAGGCCCCCTCCCGGAGCGCCTCACATCGTGGGTATCGTCGCTGGAAACACGACTGATCCGTCTCCAGGAGGCTCCCCATGTCCGGTTCCGTCATCGTCGCAGGTGCTCGCACCCCGATCGGTCGTCTCTTGGGGGGACTCAAGGACCAGTCCGCCGCTGACCTCGGCGGCGTCGCCATCAAGGGCGCGCTCGAGAAGGCAGGCGTCTCGGGCGACCAGGTCGAGTACGTGATCATGGGCCACGTGATCCAGGCCGGCGCCGGCCAGATCACCGCCCGCCAGGCCGCGGTCAAGGGCGGCATCCCGATGAGCATCCCGTCGATCACCATCAACAAGGTGTGTCTCTCGGGGATCAACGCGATCGCGCTGGCCGACCAGCTGATCCGCGCCGGGGAGCACGACATCATCGTCGCCGGCGGCATGGAGTCGATGACCCAGGCCCCGCACCTGCTCCCGAAGTCGCGGGAGGGCTTCAAGTACGGCGACACCGCGCTCGTCGACTCGATGGCCTACGACGCCCTCTACGACCAGTTCACCGACCAGCCGATGGGTGGCCTCACCGAGAGCTGCAACGTGGCGGCCCAGCAGCTGACCCGCGAGGAGCAGGACGAGTTCTCCGCCCGGTCGCACCAGCGCGCCGCGGAGGCGTGGAAGAACGGCGTCTTCGACGAGGAGGTCGTCCCGGTCGAGATCCCGCAGCGCCGCGGCGAGCCGGTCGTGGTCTCCCAGGACGAGGGCGTGCGCGGCGACACCACCGTCGAGTCGCTGTCCAAGCTGCGTCCGGCGTTCTCGAAGGACGGCACCATCACGGCCGGCTCGGCCTCCCAGATCTCCGACGGCGCCTGCGCCGTCGTCGTGATGAGCAAGGCCAAGGCCGAGGAGCTCGGCCTCGAGTGGCTCGCCGAGATCGGCCCGTCCGGCCAGGTCGCCGGCCCCGACTCCACCCTGCAGATGCAGCCCGCGAACGCGATCGCCAAGGCCTGCGAGAAGGAGGGCATCAAGCCGTCCGACCTCGACCTGGTCGAGATCAACGAGGCCTTCGCCGCGGTCGGGATCGTCTCGGCCCGCGAGCTCGGCCTCCCCGAGGACAAGGTCAACGTCAACGGCGGCGCCATCGCGCTGGGCCACCCGGTCGGCATGTCCGGTGCGCGCATCGCGCTGCACCTCGCCCTGGAGCTCAAGCGCCGCGGTGGCGGCGTCGGTGCTGCCGCGCTGTGCGGTGGCGGCGGCCAGGGTGACGCCCTGATCGTCCGAGTCCCGTCTGCATGAGGCGATCGACTGCGTCGGTCCCCGAGCTCGTCGAGCGGGCGCGGTCCGGTGATGCCCGGGCCGTGGCCCGGCTGATCTCCCTCGTGGAGGACGCCTCGCCGCTGCTGCGCGAGGTGATGGCCGGGCTGGCGCCGTACACCGGCCACGCCCAGATCGTCGGCATCACCGGCTCGCCGGGGGTGGGCAAGTCCACGTCCACCTCGGCGCTGGTGACCGCCCTGCGCAAGGCAGGCAAGCGCGTCGGCGTCCTCGCGGTCGACCCCTCGTCCCCGTTCTCCGGGCGGTGCGCTGCTCGGCGACCGGATCCGGATGCAGGACCACGCCCTCGACAAGGAGGTCTACATCCGGTCGATGGCCTCCCGTGGCCACCTCGGCGGGCTGTCGTGGACCACGCCGCAGGCGCTGCGCGTCCTCGACGCGGCCGGCTGCGACGTCGTACTCGTCGAGACCGTCGGCGTCGGGCAGAGCGAGGTCGAGATCGCCGGGCTCGCCGACACCACGCTGGTGCTGCTCGCGCCGGGCATGGGCGACGGCGTCCAGGCGGCCAAGGCCGGCATCCTCGAGATCGGTGACGTGTACGTCGTCAACAAGGCCGACCGCGACGGGGCGGAGCAGGTGCGCCGCGAGCTGCGCACGATGATCTCGCTCTCCGACCGGCCCGAGGGCAGCTGGAAGCCGCCGATCGTGCTCACCGTGGCCCAGCAGGGCCAGGGCGTCGACGAGGTGGTCGCCGCGATCGACGAGCACCGGGCGTGGATGGAGTCCGCCGGCGAGCTCGAGCGTCGCCGGGTGCGCCGCGCTCGCGACGAGATCGAGGCGATCGCGGTGACCGCGCTGCGTGAGCGCTGGGGTGACGTGCACGGCCACAACGAGCTCGACGACCTCGCCGAGCAGGTTGCGGCCGGGAAGACCGACCCCTACCGCGCGGCGGACGTGCTGCTCGACTCGTTCACCGAGCTAGACCGCGCGACGCCCTGACCGCGCGCCTCCCACACCCCGGAGGCCAGGGTTGGTTGAATCCCACGGAGCAGGTGGGTCTTGCCTGCACGCATGCATACATCTCGGGACGGAAGAGAGCGCGATGAAGAAGCCGGTCGTCATCATTGTCGTGCTGTTCCTCGGGTTCTACCTGTTGCGTGACCCCGCGGAGCTCGCGACGTTCTCGCAGAACGCCGCGGTCGCACTGTGGAAGATGGTGAGCACGCTCTTCGAGGCGATCATCGACTTCCTGAACGCGTTGCTCGGCTAGGCAGGGCGAATGGCTGGGTACCTCCGGCGCACCTTCGCCGACCCGCGGATCGGGCGTCACCTGCTCCGTGACGAGGGGGAGGTGATCGTCGACGAGGTGCACAAGCACTGGGTCGTCTACATCAAGCCCAGCATCGAGGGGCTGCTGGCCCTGGCCCTCGTCGTCGGCGGCCTCTTCGTGCGCGTCGACATCGCCTGGCTGCCCTGGCTGGTGGCGGTCGCGGTGGCGGCGCACGGCGGCTGGAAGGCGCTGACCGCGCACATGGACCGCTTCGTGATCACGAACATGCGTGTGTTCCGTGTCCGCGGCGTGCTGGCCCAGCGGATGGCCACCATGCCGCTCGGGCGAATCCTCGACATCACCGTCGACAAGCCGATGACCGGCAGGCTGCTCGGCTACGGGCACTTCGTCTTCGAGTCCGCCGCACAGGAGCAGGGACTCCGTGAGATCCGCTTCGTGGGGCGACCCGACCAGCGCGACCTGGCGATCCAGCGGGTCGTCGCCCGCGCCGGCCTCCGCGGCCGCGGGACGAGCGGCGACCACCGGGTCCAGCACTGAGCATGGGCTAGGGTCGCGCCCGTGACTGGCAAGCGGGCTCGTGCGGCGAAGAAGCTGCCGTTCGACCCCATCGACGAGGCGGCCCGGCAGTGGGCGCTCCGCTGGGACGGTGTCCCGCAGATGCACGCCGTCACCTCCCTCATGCGCGTGCAGCAGCTCGTGCTCGGCCAGCTCGACGAGATCCTCAAGCCCCACGGCCTGACCTTCGCGCGCTACGAAGCCCTCGTGCTGCTGACCTTCTCGCACGCCGGGTCGCTGCCGATGGGGAAGATGGGGGAGCGGCTGCAGGTCCACCCCACCTCGATCACGTCGATCATCGACCGGCTTCAGGTGGCCGGGCTCGTCGTCCGCCGACCGCACCCCGACGACGGCCGCGCGGTCCTGGCCGAGATCACTCCCGCCGGCCGCGAGGTCGTGGAGGCGGCGACCGCCGACCTGGTCGCCGCCGACTTCGCCCTCGGTGCCCTCGACGACGAGCAGCTGCGCCAGATCTCCGCCTTCCTCCGTCCGGTCCGCGAGGCCGCCGGCGACTTCTAGCCCCGGGGGCGGATCACCAGGTCCGCGAGTCGACAGAATTAGTTGGACGTCCTAGTATTTTCGTATGACCCAGGGCACTCCGAACGAGCAGCAGACGACGCCGAACCAGACCGCGCGGCAGCGCTGGCAGGCGCGGTACGACAAGTCCCGGGTCCGGGAGGCCGACTTCACCACGCTCTCCGGCGTGGAGGTCGAGCCCGCCTACGGCCCCGCCGACGAGGACGCCTACCCGAACTTCGAGAACATCGGCTGGCCCGGCGAGTTCCCGTACACCCGTGGGTTGTACCCGACCGGCTACCGCGGCCGCACCTGGACGATCCGCCAGTTCGCCGGCTTCGGCAACGCCCAGCAGACCAACGAGCGCTACAAGATGATCCTCGGTCGCGGCGGTGGCGGACTGAGCGTCGCGTTCGACATGCCCACCTTGATGGGCCGTGACTCCGACGACCCCGATGAGCCTCGGCGAGGTCGGGCACTGCGGCGTCGCCGTCGACACCGCGGTCGACATGGACGTCCTGTTCGACCAGATCCCGCTCGGCGACGTCACGACCTCGATGACGATCAGCGGCCCCGCCGTACCCGTCTTCTGCATGTACCTCGTCGCCGCGGAGCGCCAGGGTGTCGACGTCGGGGTCCTCAACGGCACCCTGCAGACCGACATCTTCAAGGAGTACATCGCGCAGAAGGAGTGGCTGTTCCCGCCGGAGCCGCACCTGCGCCTGATCGGCGACCTGATGGAGTACTGCGCCGAGGGCATCCCGGACTACAAGCCGCTCTCGGTCTCCGGCTACCACATCCGCGAGGCCGGCTCGACCGCCGCGCAGGAGCTCGCCTACACGCTCGCCGACGGGTTCGCGTACGTCGAGCTCGGGCTGTCGCGCGGCCTGGACGTCGACGTGTTCGCCCCGGGCCTGTCGTTCTTCTTCGACTCCCACGTGGACTTCTTCGAGGAGATCGCGAAGTTCCGTGCCGCCCGCCGGATCTGGGCGAAGTGGCTGCGTGACGTCTACGGCGCCAAGACCGAGAAGGCGCAGTGGCTGCGCTTCCACACCCAGACCGCGGGCGTCTCGCTGACCGCGCAGCAGCCGTACAACAACGTCGTCCGGACCGGCATCGAGGCGCTCGCCGCGGTGCTCGGCGGCACGAACTCCCTGCACACCAACGCCCTCGACGAGACCCTGGCGCTCCCGAGCGAGCAGGCCGCCGAGATCGCGCTGCGCACGCAGCAGGTGATCATGGAGGAGACCGGCGTCGTCAACGTCGCCGACCCGCTCGGCGGCTCGTGGTACGTCGAGGCGCTCACCGACAAGATCGAGGCCGAGGCCGAGGCGATCTTCGACAAGGTCCTCGCCATGGGCGGCTCCACGCTGACCACCAAGGACACCGAGGCGCTCGCCGAGACCATACGGAGGAGCACCGGCGACCCGAAGAGCGGCGACTGGCCGATCACCAAGGGCATCCTCCGCGGCATCGAGGAGGGCTGGTTCATGTCCGAGATCGCCGAGGCCGCCTTCCAGTACCAGACCGCGCTGGAGAAGGGCGACAAGAAGATCGTCGGCGTGAACTGCCACGAGGAGTCGATCACCCACGACCTCGAGATCCTGCGGGTCTCGCACGAGGTGGAGGTCGACCAGGTCCGCGAGCTCGGCGAGCGCAAGGCGAAGCGCGACAACGCAACGGTGGAGGCCGCCCTCACCAGGCTGGTCGAGGCCGCCCGCACCGACGAGAACATGATCCCCGCGATGCTCGACGCGTGCCGCGCCGAGGCCACTCTGGGCGAGATCTGCAACGTCCTGCGAGACGAGTGGGGCGAGTACCGCGAACCTGCCCGTTTCTGACGGCATCGTCTGACAGCATCGGGCTCATGGAGAGTCTCCGTCGTGCCCTGTCAGGTCTCCCCGAGCAGCCGCGCGTCGTTGCGTCGGGCAACTTCGCCACCCCGTGGCACGTGCTCGCCGAGGTCGACAACCTGCTCCCGACGTACCGGCTCTGGGTGCTGAACGCCCAGCCCGGCATGCCCGACCGTGAGGGCGTGGAGCTCGAGACGTCGTTCGTCGGCGTCGGCATGCGCTCGAGCCCGCGCCTGCACTACATCCCGTCGCGGCTCTCGCTGGTGCCGATGCTCTTCGAGAAGGCCAACCCGCCGGACATGGTTCTCCTCCACACCTCGCTCCCGCGCGACGGGAAGGTGTCGCTCGGCACCGAGGTCAACGTCCTGCCCGCGGCGATCGAGGCGGTACGACGGAGGGGCGGCGTCGTTGTCGCGCAGGCCAACCGGCTGATGCCCTACACGTACGGCGACGCCGAGATCAAGGTCGAGGACATCGACGTGATCATCGAGGTGGAGGCGCCGCTCGCCTCACCGGGTGACATGCACCTCGACGACGCCTCGGCCCGGATCGGTGAGCTCGTGGCCGGGCGGGTCCCCGACGGCTCGACGCTGCAGGCCGGCATCGGGGCCGTGCCCGACGCGACCCTGTCGGCGCTGAGGGGCCGTCGCGGGCTGCGCGTGTGGACCGAGATGTTCAGCGACAGCGTCCTCGAGCTCGAGCGGGTCGGCGCGCTGGACCAGGACCACCCGATCACGACGTCGTTCCTGTTCGGGTCACCCGAGCTCTATGCCTGGGTGGACGGGAACCCACGGGTGCACATGGCCCGCACCGAGACCACGAACAACCCCGCCTCGATCGCCCGGAACGCCGCGATGACCAGCGTCAACACAGCGCTCCAGGTGGACCTCTTCGGGCAGGCCAACGCGTCGCGGATCGGGGCGAAGATCTACTCCGGCTTCGGCGGCCAGACCGACTTCATCGTCGGCGCCCTGCACAGCAAGGGCGGTCAGGCCATGATCGCGCTGCGCTCGTGGCACCCGCGCGCCGACCGGTCCACGATCGTGCCGCTCGTGGACGAGCCGGTGACGTCGTTCCAGATGACCGCGGTCGTCACCGAGCAGGGCGTCGCCGAGGTGTTCGGCCACGACCAGAAGGCGCAGGCGCGCCACCTCATCGAGCACGCCGCCCATCCCGACGTACGCGAGGAGCTGTGGGAGGAGGCCCACGCCCTCAGCCTCGCCTGAGCTCGCCTCACAACGAAGGACCGGCATTGCCCTCGACATGGGTCACGGGGACCTCGGAGAGGCGAGCGATACGGTGCGGCAGATCCAGGACCAGCCATCGGGACAGTCGACGCGGCAGGGTCGAGACGACGACACCGTCGAAGTGCTCCCCCTGAAGCAGCTCCTCGACTCGACGGATCGGCTCCGCATCGACAACCTCTCCGCTTGCTTCGATCCCGGCACGCCGCAGCCGGTCAAGCTCATGCTCCAGCCGGCCCTGGGCCAGCGCCGCGGCGATCCGGTGTGCGTCAGGGATGACTCGGTCGATCGGCGGGTAGTCCCACTGATGAAGGCCCTCGGTGTCGGTGACAGGAACGACGAACCGGAATGCGCAGGATCCGGCGTTGGTCAGCTCGTCGAGCTTGGCGGTGAGCTGCTTCGCCGCCGATCGTCTGGTTGGCCACGATGAGGTAGACGGCCATGTCTTTCCTCCCAACGCGCTGCCAACGACGCTGCCAATGACCGATTCGCGCTTGTCGACGGTCGATACACATTCTAGAGCGGGATCCGCGCCAAGCACCCGGGACAGCTGAGCCTCGCCTGAGGGACCTTCGCCCCCTGCTTCCACGTCGGGGCAGCCCTAGCGTGGATGCAACGGCGGAGTGAGGGGTGGCCATGGCTCAGTTCATGCTCAACAGCGACGCGTTCGCCTGGGCCATGGAAGCCGATGCCGGCCTGCGATCGACGATCGTCACGATCATCCTTCTCGACCGTTCACCGGACTGGGACGTGGTCACGGACCGGTTCGAGCGGATCGGACGCGAGATCCCGATGTTCCGGCAGCGGGTCGTGGAGACGCTGCCGCCGGCACCACCCCGGTGGGAGTACGACCCGGACTTCGACCTCGACTTCCACGTGCGCCGGGTCCGGGCGCCGCGCCCCGCCACGTTCGACACCCTTCTCGAAATGGCGAGACGAGCCGAGATGGCGGAGTTCGACCGTGCCCGGCCGCTGTGGGAGATCACCTTGGTGGAGGACCTGGCAGAGGGTGGGGCAGCCCTGGTCTGCAAGCTGCACCACTCCCTGATGGACGGGATCGGCGGCGTGCAGATCGCGATGCTCCTGTTCGACCTCACCAGTGAGCCGCGGGACCTCGGACCGTTGCCGCCGGAGCCCGTCGTGGGCGCACCCGGCCGCCTCGACGGCGTCCGGAACTGGATCCGCTACGACGCAGGGCTGGCGGGCAAGGCCGCCAAGGCGTTGGTCACGGTCGCGCCGTCGGCGGCCATCGGAGCCATCCGGCGGCCTCGTCGAAGTGCCAAGGAGGCGATCGAGACCGCGGCGTCGGTGTACCGGACGGTCAGGCCGATCAACGAGACCGCCTCCACACTGATGCGGGAGCGGCGTCTGGTGAGGCGGCTCAGCGTGCACGAGGTGCCGATGCGGACGCTCAGGGAGGCGGCGCACCTGGCCGGCGGATCCCTCAACGACGCGTTCGTCGCCGGTGTGACGGGCGGGCTCCGTCGCTACCACGACATCCACGGGGCCGACGTGGGGGACCTCCACGTGACGATGCCGGTGAGCATCCGCGGCGAGGACGACCCGATCGGTGGCAACCGCCTGACGCTGATGCGCTTCGACGTCCCTGCGGGCGTGGTGGACGCTGGCGAGAGGATCAGGCAGACCCGGGCACGCACGGCCGCGGTGCGCGAGGAGCGCTCCCTGCCTCACACCCAGCTCATCGCGGGAGCGCTCAACCTGCTTCCGAGGTGGTACATCGCCGCGATCCTTCATCACGTCGACTTCCTGGCGAGCGACGTGCCCGGGATCCCGATGCCGGTGTACCTGGGCGGTGCAGCCGTGCTGATGCAGTACCCCTTCGGTCCCACGATCGGGGCAGGGGTGAACGTGACGATGATGACCTACGCCGACACGTGCGCCATGGGGATCAACGTCGACACAGGGGCCATCCCGGACCCGGACGTCTTCCACCAGTGCCTCGTCGAAGGGTTCGAGGAGGTCCTCGCCCTCGCCGCTCCTGTCGCGTCGGCCCCGGCCGGGTCCGCTCGCTGACCCGCGGGCGCAGTGGCACCGGCAGCACGCGAGGGGGCCGCAGGGGGAGGCTCCGTGGCCATCCTCAGGACCCATCCGGAAAGATAGGACCCATGAGCACGCCTTCGTTCTCGCGCCCCGGCGCCATCGACCTGTCCGCTCTGAAGCGTCCCGCCACGCCCCCGTCGGCCTCCGGCGGCGCCGGAGGGGGAGCCGCCGGTGCCTACGCGGTGCAGGTCGACGAGGAGAACTTCCAGCCGGTGCTCGAACGCTCGATGAGCGCGCCGGTGCTGATGGTCTTCTACTCGCCCAGCCAGCTCCCGGCCAGTGTGCAGCTCGCCGACGACATGGCGACGCTCGCCGACGAGTTCGACGGCAAGTTCCTCGTCGGGCGGGTGGACGTGGACGCCGCGCCCGCGATCGCGCAGGCGGTGCAGGTGCCCTCGGTGCCCTTCGTCGTGGCGGTCGTGCAGGGCCGCCCGCTGCCGCTGCTCCAGGACGTGGTGCCGCTCGAGGAGCTGCGCGCTGCTCTCACCCAGGTGTTGCAGCAGCTGGCCACTCAGGGCATCACCGGCCGGCACCAGCCGATGGCGACCGCCGAGCCGCAGGACGGGGAGGGGGAGTCCCACGTCGACCCGAGGTACACCCCGGCGCAGGAGGCGCTCGCGGTCGGCGACATCGACACCGCCGTCGCGGAGTACCAGAAGCTGGTCGACGCCAACCCCGCCGACATCGAGGCAGCAGGGGGCCTGGCGATGGCGAAGGTGCTGCAGCGCGTCGGGCACCTCGACGCGAAGACGGCCCAGGAGGTCCGTCGGGAAGCTGCGGAGCGTCCCGACGACGTCACCGCGCAGACCATGGTGGCCGACCTCGACCTGCTCGGGGGCCACGTCGAGGACGCGTTCAGCCGGCTGATCGACCTGGTACGTCGTACCGCGGGCGACGACAGGGAGCAGGCACGTCAGCACCTTCTCGGGCTGTTCTCCGCCGTCGGCAACGAGGACCCGCGCGTGCTCAAGGGCCGGCAGGGGCTGGCCTCCGCGCTGTTCTGAGCCGGCGTCCGACGGGCGGGCTCACAGCACCCGCGAGACCCCGGGGATCCGCGTGACCGCGTACCCGACCGCGAAGCACAGCGGCACCGCAAGGACCGCGACCACCACGAACTTCGCCTCGGGGGCCAGCGCGACGGCGGCGAACAGCCACGACAGCAGCACCATCGGCACCGGGTGCAGGACGTAGGTGGCGTAGGAGCCCCGGGCAGCGGCCGCGGTGACCCGGCCCGGTGGGCCGTTCCAGCGCCGCTCGAACCACGCCATCAGCCAGATGGACAGCGCGACCGCCACCGCGCCGTCGATGCAGGCGAAGACCGTCGTCCCCCAGCTCGCGCCGGCCTCCGTGAAGTCCGGCTGCTCCAGCGCTCGAGACAGGGAGTAGACCGCGAGCGCGCAGAGCGCGGCGATGCCTGCCACCGAGATCCAGGCCGCCTCGCGCTCGATGTGCTCCGGCAGCGCGCGCAGCCAGCCGCGCTCACCGGCGAGCACACCGAGGACGAAGAGGCCCGCCGCCTGGGGCCAGTGCTGCCAGTTCAGGTCCCACCACGTCTCCGTCAGGTACCCCCACCGCAGCCAGGTGAGCACGTCGAGCACGGCGATCGCCGCGGCGATCAGGACCAGGTGCCGGACGCGCAGCGCCGCCGCCGGGTCCGGGGCGGGCCGCCGGGCTCGCAGGACGGCGTACCCCATCGAGAACACGAGGATCGCCGCGACGAACCACATCGGCCCGACGTCCCGGTCGCCACCGACGTCGGTCAGGTAGGAGGTCAACGGCCGGGTCTCACCCTGGGCGGTACCGCCGATCCAGTCCGCGAGCGGGTCGACGAACAGGCCGAAGAGCAGCAGCGGGACTCCCAGCCGGACCAGCCGGGCGCGCACGAAGCCGGCCGCGCCCCGGCGTCGCAGCGAGGACACCGACAGCCAGCCGGCCATCACGAGCAGGGGACCGAGGCCGAAGATCCCGCCCAGGAACACCGGGAACGAGAGCACGGTCTGGGTGAGCTCGGAGGTGGTGCGCTCCTCGTAGTACCAGCCCACGTCGACGACGTAGGCCGTCGCGGCATGGGCGACGATCACGCCGCTGATCAGCACGATCCGCAGGTTGTCCATCCACGCGCGCCGCGGTTTCGCAGCGGGCGGTGCGGTCTTGGCTGCCAGGTCGGTTCTCATCGGCGTCACCCGGGACAGGTCGTCTCCCTACCCCGACGGTGCCGCGGTCCGCCGTACCCCTGCCAGAGGCGAAGGTCACGCCCCTGGCAGCAGCACTGCTGGTCAGCCCTTGACCGAGCCCGCCATCAGACCACCGACGAAGTAGCGTCCGAGGATGATGTAGACGATGAGGGTCGGCACGGAGGCGATCATCGCGCCGGCCATGCTCGCCGCGTAGTTGCTGAGCTGGCCACCGGCCAGGGCGTTGAGCGCGATGGTCACGGGCCCGTTGCGGTTGTTGGACAGGAAGATCGCGAAGAGGAAGTCGTTCCACACCGACGTGAACTGCCAGATGATCGTCACCACGAAGCCCGGCGCCGAGAGCGGCAGGATCACCCGGGCGTACGTCGCGAGCATGCCCGCACCGTCGATCCGCGCGGCCTCGATGAGGTCCGCCGGGACCGACTCGTAGTAGTTGCGGAAGATGAGCGTGCAGATCGGTAGGCCGAAGATCGTGTGCACGATGATCAGCGCGGGGATGCCGTTGGGCACGCCGATGTCGCGCATCATCTGCACGAGCGGGATCATCACGGCCTGGTAGGGGATGAACATCCCGAACAGCAGGAACGCGAAGACCAGGTTGGCGTAGGGAAAGCGCCACCGCGAGAGCACGAAGCCGTTCATCGAGCCGAGGATCGACGACAGCAGCGCGGCGGGGATCGCCAGCGAGAAGGTGCGGAGCAGCGGTGCCTGCAGCGACTCCCAGGCGGTGCGCCAGCCGTCGAGGGTCCAGGCGTCCGGCGGCAGCCAGGCCTGCGACGCGGAGGTCTCGGCAGCCGGCTTGAAGCTGGTCACGATCAGCACGTAGGCCGGGATCAGGATCATCGCGAGGAAGAGCAGCAGCAGCAGGTGGCGCACCACCTGGGCCACGGTCCTGCCACGGCGTCCCGGCCGCGGGGACGAGCTCGCCTGCCGGACGACAGGGGAGGGGGCGGGTGTGGCGCTGGTGGTGGTCATGAGCGTCGCTCCGTCCGCACGGTGTAGACGAGGTACGGGACCACCACGACGGCAACCACCGCGAGGAGCACCGTGGCGATCGCCGCGGCCTTCGCGTAGTCGTAGGCAAGCAGCGTGGTCCACATGTACGTCGCAGGCACCTCGGTCTGGTAGATGGCGCCGGAGACGGACATGATCAGGTCGAAGACCTTCAGCGACATGTGCCCGATGATGATGATGGCCGTCAGGGCGACCGGGGACAGCTGCGGGAAGATCACGTTCTTGTACAGCTGGAACTCGGTGGCGCCGTCCATCTTGGCCGCCTCGCGGAGGTCCTCCGGGATGCCGCGCAGCCCCGCGAGGAACAGCGCCATCACGTAGCCGGAGAGCTGCCAGACCGCGGGCAGCGCCATCGCCGCCATGCCCCAGTCAGGGTCGGACCACCAGGCGTTCTGCAACCCGCCGAGCCCGATCGACTGGAGCAGCCGGTTGAGGCCGCTCGCACCCTCGCCCTGGGAGCTGTTGAGCAGCCAGCGCCAGACGACACCGGAGGCGACGAAGGAGATCGCCATCGGGAAGAGGTAGATCGAGCGGAAGAAGCCCTCACCGCGGGCGCCGCGCTCGAGCAGCAGCGCCCACAGGAGGCCGAAGAGCATCGTCCCGGTCATGAACACCACGGTGTAGGGGCGAGGTTGGTCATCGAGTGCTGGAACCGGTCCTCGGTGAACAGGTTCGCGAAGTTCTCGAAGCCGACGAACTCGGTGGCCGGCGCGAAGCTGTGCTGGTTCGACAGCGAGATGGTGACGTTCCGGCCGATGAGGCCGTAGACGAAGATCCCGATCAGCAGGATGGTCGGCGACACCAGCAGCAGGCCGGGGCCCCAGTTACGGATTCCCTTCACGTGCACCCTCCTCCGGGCAGCGGGCGTTGGGCGGCGATGGAGTCAGGCTCCCCGACGACGGGTGGGGTACGACGTACGACGCGCCCCACCCGTCGTACCGGGTCAGCCTGCGTGGGTCTCGGCCGCGGTGACCAGCGACTCCTGGAAGCCGGCCACGTCACCGGAGCCGCCGAACTGGCCAACGGCCGAGGAGATCTCGGTCAGCCAGGCCACCGGAGCCGCGGCCCCGTGCGCCAGCGAGGGCACGATCTCGTCCTGGGCGAAGGCCTCGATCGCGGCCTGCTGGTACTCGTCGTAGACCTTCGGGTCGGCGTCGGTGCGGACCGGGATGGAGCCCTTGGCGGTGTTGAAGGCCTCCTGGCCCTCGGCGCTGCCGACGGTGCCTCAGCCATGCCTTCGCACCCGCTTCGTTCGGCGCGCCCACCGGGAGCGTGAAGGAGTCGGCGAGGAAGTCGAAGACGCCGTCCTGGCCGGGGACCGGGAACCACGTGTAGTCCTCGCCGTCGACCAGGCCCTGGTCCTTGAAGGCACCGGCGGTCCAGTCGCCCATCACCGTGTAGGCGGCCTTGCCGTCGGTGACGTACTTGGCGGCGTCGGGCCAGTCGAGGCCGGAGCGGTCGGTGTTGGCGAAGGACAGCAAGCGTCTTGTAGTCCTCGATCGCCGCGGTCACCTCGGCCGACGCCCAGTCGGTGTCACCGGTCCAGAGCCCGGAGTACGCCTCGGGACCGAGGTCGGAGATCAGCACGGTCTCGAACAGGTGCACCTGGGTCCAGTCGGTGGCCACGGCGAGCGGGGCCTCGATCCCGCCGGCCTTCAGCTTCTCCATGTCGCTGATCCAGGCGTCGATGTCGGCGGGGACCTCCGTGATGCCCGCGTCCTTCAAGACCGTGGGGTTGGCCCAGACCACGTTGGCACGGTGGATGTTCACGGGGACGGAGTAGATCTTGCCGTCAACGGTGATCGCGTCGAGCACACCCTGCGGGAAGACGTCGGTCCAGCCCTCCTCGTCGTACAGCGAGCTGACGTCCTGGATCTGGCCGGCCTGGATGTAGTCGGCGAGCTCGGCGCCGGCGTGGGCCTGGAAGGTGTCCGGCGGGTCCTGCGACTGCAGACGGGAGGCGAGCACCGCCTTGGCGTTGCTGCCCGCGCCGCCGGCGACGGCGCCGTTGACGAAGGTGAAGTCGGACTGCTGCTCGAACGTCGACACCAGGCCGTCGAGGCCGGCCTTCTCGCCGCCCTCGGTCCACCAGGTGAAGACCTCGACCTCGTCGCTGGCGGTGCCCCCGCCGGTGCCGCCGTCGTCGGAGCCGCACGACGCGAGCACCAGGCCCGCGACCACGGCACCGGCGACCAACGAAATCTTCCTCATGGTCATTCCTCCATTTGTCGGATGGTGCTCACCGGGGCAGCCGCCCCGGACGTGTGGGGAGTGTCGACCCCCGGGCGACAGCGGATCGCCGTGGCCGGGCCGTCGAGCGTGAGAGCGCCGCAGGAGTACGGCGTGAGCAGCACCTGGCCGCTGTGGACCCGGATGTGGTGGCCGTTCTCGGTGAGGAGCCGGCCCTGACCGTCGACGACGACGACCACGGAGAACCCGCCCTCGGTCCGGGCGGGCCCGGTGTGCCCGTCGAGGACCTCGGCCCGGAAGAAGGGATCGGCCGCCGCCGGCAGCGCCGAGGTGACCGGAGCGTCGGGGGCGTCCCACCGGCGGCGCAGGTCGGCGAGCCCTCCGGCGTCGAGTGCGGCACGGGCCACGCTCTGGAGTGCGAGGGAGCGCTCGAGGCCGAGCCAGGACTGGTTCGGCGTCGAGACCGAACCGGTCGTGCTCGAGCATCACGGAGAAGTCGGTGGGCTCCTGGAGCTCCACCACGAAGACCCCGGCTCCGATCGCGTGCGGCTGCCCCGCGGGCACGAGGACGGTGTCGCCCCGCTCGACGGGGAAGCCGTTGAGGGAGTCGAGGAGCTGCTCGTCCTGCGCGTCGACCATGGCGGTGAGGTGCTCCGGCGAGACCTCCTCGCGGAACCCGAGCCAGACCATCGCGTCCGGGTCCGCGTGCAGGACGAGCCAGGCCTCGGTCTTGCCGTGCGGGGAGTGCAGGTGGGCGTGCGCGAAGGTGCGGTCGGGGTGCACGTGGACCGGGAGTCGCTCAGCGGCGTCGAGCAGCTTCACGAGCAGCCCGGGCTCGGCGCCGTGCCGGGCCACGTGCAGGGAGCCGAGCCACGCCTCGGGGTGCTGGTCGAGCTCGGCGGCGAGCGTGACACCCTCCGGCAGGAACGTGAGCCCGTCGCCGCCCTCGGCGAACAGGTGCGTGGTCGAGCCCAGCCAGTCCTCGGGCCGGCGGTCGTCGAAGTCCGCCGCCACGGGCAGCCCCCGGAAGTCCAGGATCTTGCGCCCGCCGCGGTAGAAGCGCTGCGGGGTGTTCACGTCCAGCAGGACGGGCGACAGGGACATCGGAGGTGCTTTCCTGGAACGGGCGAGAATCTTCGCTTTCGAACTAATAACCGGACCCTACGACTCCCTTTCGGCCCCGTCAAGGGCTATGCTGACCGCCAGGTCGCGCCCTCCGGGTCCAGTTTGTTCGATTCCGAGGAGTTGCGGCCGACTTCGCCGAAGGAGTCGCGATGACCGTGCGCCACGAGGTTCGCCCCTCGCCCCGCCGCCGTGACGGGCGTGCCCGCCTGCTGGAGGAGCTCGCGTCGCGGGGCACCGCGAGCCGCGCCGAGCTCGCGCGCGCCACGGGGCTCGCACCGTCCACCGTGACCAGCCTGGTCGCGACGCTCGTGGACGAGGGCGTCGTGCGCCCCGTCGACAGCGTCGGTCCGGCCGGGGTGGGACGGCCCGGACAGCGGCTGACCCTCGGCCGGAGAGCAGGTGTCGTGGTCGGCGTCGACCTCGGCCGCCGTCATCTCAAGGTCGCGGTCGCCGACCTCTCGCACTCGCTCCTGGCCCGGCGCGAGATCGCCAAGCCGGTCGACCAGGACGCCGCAGCGGACATCGAGCTGATCCGCCGGGAGCTCGAGGCGGCCCTCGAGACAGCAGGGGTCACCCGCGACGAGGTGCTGGCCCTGGGCGTCGGCCTCCCCGGACCGGTGCACAGCACCGGCGAGCTCGGCGACTCGACGATCCTTCCCGGCTGGGTCGGCGTCCCCGCGGCGGGAGCCCTCCAGAAGGTGCTCGGGATGCCGGTCAACGTCGACAACGACGCGAACCTCGGTGCGCTCAGCGAGTCCAAGTGGGGCGCCGGCGTCGGGGTGCGCGACCTGGTGTACCTCAAGGCGTCGACCGGCATCGGCGCCGGCCTCGTCATCGACGGCCGGCTCTTCCGCGGCGCCGGCCACACCGCCGGGGAGATCGGCCACACCGTGCTCGACCCGGGCGGTCCGGTCTGCCGCTGCGGCAACCGCGGGTGCCTGGAGATGTACGCCGGCTCGGCGGCGATCCTCTCGGCGCTCGGGCCCACGCATCCCGATGTCGTGGACCTCGCCGGCGCTGTCCGGAGCGCCAAGGACGGCGACGTGGGGTGCCGCCGGGTGATCGCCGACGCCGGGCGGGCGATCGGCACGGCGCTGGCCACCCTGTGCAACATCGTGAACCCGGCCCAGGTCATCGTCGGCGGCACGCTGGGCGAGGCGGGCGAGCTGCTCCTCGAGCCGATGCGCGCGGCGCTGCGACGGGGAGCGGTGCGGTCGGCGGCCGAGGACGTCGAGATCGTCCGCGCCTCGCTCGGGCACGACGCCGAGCTGATGGGGGCAGTGGCGCTGGCGCTCGAGCGCGCCGACATCCGCGTCTGACGCGGCTGCCTCGCCGTCCTACGGCCGGCCGGACTCGGTGTACGTCGAACCCTCGCCGCGTGCGTTGGCCAACGCCGACACGACCCTCCGGGCGGTGAAGTCGGCGCACCGGTCGTGGACCTGCTCGATCGTGCAGAACTCCGCCGAGCGGATCTCCCGGGGCTGGACGACCACCTGCTCGAGGATCGACGGGTCGTGCACGCCGCCGTCGAAGACCAGGCACAGCGCGTCGTCCCAGCCGCTCCACGACGGCAGCCAGTCGGTGAGGAGCAGGCTGTCGGCCTTGATGTCGAGGGCGAGCTCCTCGGCGACCTCACGGGAGACGGCGAGCTGGGGCGACTCGTGGACCTCGACCACACCGCCCGGCAGGTCCCAGTCCTCCTTGTAGGTCAGCCGGCACAGCAGCACCCGCTCGTCGGGGTCGCGCACGAGCATCTGCGCGATCGCGCGCTTGCGGGGGAGGAACGAGTTGAGCAGCTCGCGGAAACCACCCGGCTCGGTGATCGGGGGGTCGGTCGCCAGGCGGGCGAAGAGCACCCGGTCGGACCGGCCGGCCTTCAGCACGCCGTGCCCGCGCACGAGCCCCTCCCGGCGGAGCCCGGAACGTGTCGCCACCCGCATCGCGCGGTCGTTGTCCACGTCGACGTACGCCTCCACGCGGGCCAGCCGCAGGCCACGGAAGGACCAGTCGACGAGCAGGTTGACCGCACGGGTGGCCAGGCCGCGGCCGGTGAAGCCGGGGGAGAGCTCCCAGGTGAGCCGTCCGATCGAGTCGGGTCCGACGGCGACGCAGACCGCGCCCACCTCGTGCCCCTCGTGCACCACGTCGAAGAGGTGGGTGCCCTTCGTCGCGTCGCGGGGCCGGAGGACGACCGTGCCGTCGGTCAGCTCACTGCTCACCCTCAAACCTTAGCCAGAGCGCGCCGAGCGGCGGCACGCTGATCGTGGCGGACGCGGGCTGGCCGTGCCAGGACGACTCCTCGGCGACGACCTGGCCCATGTTGCCCACGCCCGAGCCGCTGTAGGTCTCGGCGTCGGTGTTGAGCAGCTCGGTCCACGGGCCGGTCCTCGGCAGGCCGATCCGGTAGCCGTGGTGCGGCACGGCGGAGAAGTTCACGATGCAGGCCAGCTCCGAGCCGTCCGCGCCGCGGCGCAGGAAGCTGAACACGTTGTTGCCGGCGTCGTTGGCATCGATCCAGGCGAAGCCTGACTCGTCCTGGTCCAGCGACCACAGGGCGGAGGTGTCTGCGTAGATCCGGTTCATGTCGCGCACCAGGGACTGCACGCCCCGGTGCTCGACGTGGTCGAGAAGCCACCAGTCGAGCTCGCGGCTCTCGGCCCACTCCGACTCCTGCGCGAACTCCGACCCCATGAACAGCAGCTGCTTGCCCGGGTGGGCCCACATGAACGCGAGATAGGCGCGCAGGTTCGCCAGCTGGCGCCAGCGGTCGCCGGGCATCTTGCGCAGCAACGAGCCCTTGCCGTGCACGACCTCGTCGTGGCTGATCGGGAGGATGTAGTTCTCGGAGTAGGCGTAGACCATCGAGAACGTCATCTGGTGGTGGTGGTACTGCCGGTGCACCGGGTCGTTCTGGATGTAGCCGAGGCTGTCGTGCATCCAGCCCATGTTCCACTTGAAGCCGAACCCGAGCCCGCCGAGGTGCGTGGCGCGGGTGACGCCCGGCCACGAGGTCGACTCCTCTGCGATGGTCATCGCGCCGGGGACCCGCTTGTAGCAGGTGGCGTTCATCTCCTGGAGGAACTGCACGGCCTCGAGGTTCTCGCGGCCGCCGTAGACGTTCGGCGTCCACTGCCCGTCCTCACGGGAGTAGTCGAGGTAGAGCATCGAGGCGACCGCGTCCACGCGGAGCCCGTCGATGTGGAACTCCTCGAGCCAGTAGAGCGCGTTGGCCACGAGGAAGTTGCGGACCTCCTTGCGCCCGAAGTTGAAGACGTAGGTGCCCCAGTCGGGGTGCTCGCCACGGGTCGGGTTCGGGTCCTCGTAGAGCGGCGTGCCGTCGAAGCGGGCGAGCGCGAACTCGTCCTTGGGAAAGTGCGCGGGCACCCAGTCCACGATGACGCCGATGCCGGCCTGGTGCAGTCGGTCGACGAGGTAGCGGAAGCCGTCGGGGTTGCCGAAGCGGGAGGTCGGGGCGAAGTACGACGTGACCTGGTAGCCCCACGAGCCGCCGAACGGGTGCTCCATGACCGGCAGGAACTCGACGTGCGTGAAGCCGAGGTCCTGGAGGTAGGGCACCAGGTCGTCGGCCAGCTCCTCGTAGGTCAGCGGCGTCTCGCCGTCTCGCTTCCGCCACGAGCCGAGGTGCATCTCGTAGACCGACATCGGTTGGGCCTCGGGGTCGGTCTTCCGCGCGCGCTCGGTCATCCACGTGTCGTCGCGCCAGGTGTAGCCGGAGTCGAAGACGACCGAGGAGGTGTACGGCGGCACCTCGGTGTGGAAGGCCATCGGGTCGGCCTTCTCGCGCCACTGCGTGTCCTCGCCGAGGATGAGGTACTTGTACCTCGTGCCGGCGCCTACACCGGGCACGAACAGCTCCCAGATCCCCGAGGTCCCCATCTGGCGCATCGGGTGCTCGCGGCCGTCCCAGTCGTTGAAGTCGCCCTTCACGCGGACGCCGCGTGCGTGCGGAGCCCAGACCGCGAACGACGTCCCCGTGACCGGGCCCTTCGGGCTGTCGTAGGTGCGCACGTGCGCGCCGAGCACCTTCCACAGCTCCTCGTGGCGCCCCTCGTTGATGAGGTGGATGTCCATCTCGCCGAGGGTCGGCAGGTAGCGGTAGGCGTCGTCGATGACGTACGGCTCGCCACCGGCATAGGCCACCTCGAGCCGGTAGTCCGGGATCTCGGGCACGTCGAGGACGCCCCGCCAGATCCCGCCGTGCTCGTGCTCGAGCCGGGTGCGGCCGGCGTCGTGGATGACGGTGACGGAGTCGGCGAGCGGTCGGAAGACCCGCACGGTGACGGCGCCCTCGTGCTCGTGGGCGCCTAGGACGGCGTGCGGGTCACCGTGCTCACCGTTCACCAGCTGCTCGAGGATGTGCCGGTCGAGAGGGAGGGCTGTGGCAGTACTCATCGGTCGCTCGCCTCCTGCGAAGTGTCGGTCTCGGTGCTGCTCGTCAGCCGGTCGATGGCGGACAGCGGGATGCCGAGCCAGGTGGGCCTGTTGCGTGCCTCGTAGACCGTTTCGTAGACGGCCTTGTCGGCTTCGTACGCCCGAAGCAGCGTCTGCTCCTGCGGGCTCATCACCACGTCCGTCTCCTCCGACGTACCCGCACCTCCGTCGAGGTAACCGGTGACGAAGGCGGCGCGGTTCCGCTCGGCCCACTCGTTGGCGCGGTAGGCGATCTGCGGGCCCTGGTCCTCGACGTCGGCCTCGACCACGTGCGCGGCGTAGTCGAAGGACCGCAGCATGCCGGCGACGTCGCGCCAGCGTGAGTCGGGTCGCACCCGCTCGGCCAGCGGCTTGGCGGGCTCGCCTTCGAAGTCCACGATCTTCCAGCCCCGCGTGTCGCGCAGGGTCTGCCCGAGGTGGTAGTCGCCGTGCACCCGCTGGACGGTGACCGGCTCGTCGATCTCGGCGACCGCCTTGAAGAGCCTCTCCAGCGCCCCTCGGTGCGGCTCGAGCCGGGGGACGACCGCGACCGCGTCGGCGAGCCGGCGCTGCATCGCCTCTGCCAGCTCCCCGAGCTCCGAGGGGCCCCACGAGTCCGTGGGGAACTCACGGGCCAGGACGTGGTGCACCTGGGCGGTCGCGTGGCCGAGGCGCTCGGCCTCGGCGGCGAAGTCACCGCCCACCTCGTCGGCGTGCAGGTCGGCCTCGGCGTACAGGTCACGGACGCTGGCCAGAGCCAGGTCCCAGCCGTCGCTGGCCGTCTTCAGCAGCTGCTGGAGCATCGCGAGGTGCAGCGGCTCGTCGGAGCTGGTGGCCGGCGCCTCGAGCCACCCGTAGAGAGCCGCGACGTTCTCGCAGTCGGCGCGGGTGAGGGCCTCGTGGATCTCGATGTCGGGGTTGCGGCCCGGGGTGATCTTGCGGAACACCTTCATGAGGCTGTCGTCGCCGAAGCGCACCGACGAGTTGCTCTGCTCACCGGAGAAGAGCGAGGAGTGCACGTCGAGGTCGAGCTCGTGCCCCTCGAGCAGGTGGAAGACCATGTCCTCGTTGCGGTGCTTGCGGGCGAACGCGGTCAGCCACTGCTGGGCGGCGTAGCGGTCGTGCATCGCGTCGTAGGCGTGCACCTCGCCGAGCTCTGCGTCCTCCCAGATGCCCACCAGCGCGTGCGCGATCCGCTCCTGAGGCTCGGCGTAGTAGGCGAGGGGCACCTGGTAGTACTCCACGTCCTCGGGTTCACCGCCGTACTCGACCGCGGCCAGCTCGACGCGGGTGTGCGGTGCGCCGGGCTCCGGCTCGGGCTCGATCCACCCGAGCCGGCGGACCGAGGTCACCCGCATCTCGCGGCCCTTCCCGCCGAACCACCGCGCTTCGCTGATGTAGGCGGCGAGCGCGTGCAGGATCCTGTCGTCGATGTCGGTGGTCACGGAGCGAGGGCCTCCTCGGCTGGTGCGGGTCGCGGTAACCGGAACCAGTAGAAGCCGTAGGCCCCGAGCGTGAGCAGGTACGGGAGCTCACCGATGCGCGGGAAGCGGACACCGCCGAGCAGCTCGATCGGCTCGGTGCCCTCCCAGTTCCGCAGGTCGAGCTCGACCGGCTGCGGGAAGCGCGAGAGGTTGTTGACGCACAGGACCGAGTCCACGCTGCCGTCGGGCGCGACGTACTCGCGGATGTAGCTGAGCACGCTCGGGTTGGAGCCGCCGAGGTCGGTGAAGTCGCCGAGCCCGAACGCCTCGTGCTTCTTGCGGGCGTGGATCATCCGGCGGGTCCAGTGGAGCAGGGAGGAGGCGTTCTCGAGCTCGGTCTCGACGTTCACGCGCTGGTAGCCGAAGACCGGGTCCTGGATCACCGGCAGGTGCAGCTTGCCGGGGGTCGCCACGGAGAAGCCGGCGTTGCGGTCGGGGGTCCACTGCATCGGGGTGCGGACGCCGTCGCGGTCACCGAGCCAGATGTTGTCGCCCATGCCGATCTCGTCGCCGTAGTACAGCACCGGCGAGCCGGGCAGCGAGAGCAGCAGCGCGGTGAACAGCTCCATCTGGTTGACGTCGTTGTCCAGCAGCGGGGCCAGGCGGCGGCGGATCCCGATGTTGGCCTTCATGCGGGGGTCCTTGGCGTACTCCCCCCACATGTAGTCGCGGTCCTCGTCGGTGACCATCTCGAGGGTCAGCTCGTCGTGGTTGCGCAGGAAGATGCCCCACTGGCAGTTGTCGGGGATCGGCGGCGTCTGCTCGAGGATCTCCGACACCGGGAAGCGCGACTCGCGGCGGACCGCCATGAAGATGCGCGGCATCACCGGGAAGTGGAAGCACATGTGGCACTCGTCGCCACCCTTGTCGAAGTCGCCGAAGTAGTCGACGACGTCCGAGGGCCACTGGTTCGCCTCCGCGAGCAGCACCCGGTCGGGGTAGTGCTCGTCGACGTACCTGCGGACGACCTTGAGGAACTCGTGGGTCTCCTTGAGGTTCTCGCCGTTGGTGCCGGGGCGCTCGTAGAGGTACGGCACGGCGTCGAGACGGAAGCCGTCGATGCCCATGTCCAACCAGAACTTCAACGCCTCGAGCATCGCCTCCTGGACCTTCGGGTTGTCGAAGTTCAGGTCTGGCTGGTGGGAGTAGAAGCGGTGCCAGAAGTACTGCTGGCGGGCCGGATCCCAGGTCCAGTTCGACGACTCCGTGTCGACGAAGATGATCCGCGCCTCGTCGTAGAGCTCGTCGGTGTCGGACCAGACGTAGAAGTCGCCGTAGGGGCCGTCCGGGTCGGTCCGGCTGGCCTGGAACCACGGGTGCTGGTCCGAGGTGTGGTTCATGACGAAGTCGATGATCACCCGGATGCCCCGGGCGTGGGCGGCGTCGAGGAACTCGTGGAAGTCCTCGACGGTGCCGCACTCGGGGAGGATGTTCGTGTAGTCGGCGACGTCGTACCCGCCGTCGCGCAGCGGTGAGGTGAAGAACGGCGGGACCCAGAGGCAGTCCACGCCGAGCCACTCGAGGTAGTCGAGCTTCTCGGTCAGGCCCTTGAAGTCGCCGACCCCGTCTCCGTTGGAGTCCTTGAAGGAGCGGACCAGGACCTCGTAGAAGACCGCCCGCTTGAACCAGTCCGGCTCGTGTGCGGGGAGTCCCTCGGCGGTCTCCGGCATCTGCAGGGACTCCGTGTCGGGCTGGGTCACAGGTTAGGCCTCCGAACGGTGAAGATGTGAGCGGGCTGGTGGTGCGGGTCGAGCCTCACGTAGTTGTGCTCGCCCCAGGTCCAGGACTCTCCGGTGAGCTCGTCGTGGACGGCGAAGCGGTCGTTCCAGTCCATGCCGAGCGCCGGCATGTCCAGGCGGACCGTCGTCTCGCGCGTCGCGTGCGGGTCCACGTTGACGACGATGATCATCAGGTCGTCCTCGTGGCGGCCGTCGTGCGGAGCCGCCGCGAACTTCGAGTACACCAGGATCGAGTCGTCGTCGCTGTGGTGCACCGTCAGGTTGCGCAGCAGCTGGAGGGCGGGGTGGTGCCGCCGGATCTCGTTGAGCTGCGTGATGTACGGCGCCAGGGTGCGCCCGCTGCGCTCGGCGCCGTCCCAGTCGCGGATCCGGACCTGGTACTTCTCCGAGTCGAGGTACTCCTCGCTGCCCGGCTTGACGGCCACGTGCTCGAAGAGCTCGAAGCCGGCGTACACGCCCCAGGTCGGCGAGGCCGTCGCCGCGATCGTGGCGCGGATCTTGAACGCCGCCGGCCCGCCGTACTGGAGGTAGGCGTGCAGGATGTCGGGGGTGTTCACGAACAGGTTCGGCCGCAGCACGTGGCTGGTCTCGCGGGAGAGCTCGGTGAGGTACTCCTCGAGCTCCCACTTCGCGTTGCGCCACGTGAAGTACGTGTAGGACTGGTGGAAGCCGACCGTCGCCAGGGTGCGCATCATCGCCGGCTTGGTGAACGCCTCGGAGAGGAACAGCACGTCGGGGTCGGTCTGCTGGACCTTGGTGAGCAGCCAGTCCCAGAACTCCACCGGCTTGGTGTGCGGGTTGTCCACGCGGAAGATGCGCACGCCGTGCGACATCCAGTGGCGTACGACGCGCAGCACCTCGTTGTAGATGCCCGCGGGGTCGTTGTCGAAGTTGACCGGGTAGATGTCCTGGTACTTCTTCGGAGGGTTCTCCGCATAGGCGATGCTGCCGTCGGCGCGCGTGGTGAACCACTCCGGGTGGGCCTTGACCCACGGGTGGTCGGGCGCGGCCTGCAGGGCGAGGTCGAGGGCCACCTCGAGCCCGAGCTCGTTGGCCCGGGCGACGAAGTCGTCGAAGTCCTCGAGGGTGCCGAGGTCGGGGTGGATCGCGTCGTGGCCGCCCTCGTCGGAGCCGATCGCCCAGGGGGAGCCGGGGTCGCCCTCCTCGGTCACGAGAGTGTTGTTCGGTCCCTTGCGGTTGACCTTGCCGATCGGGTGGATCGGCGGCATGTAGATCACGTCGAAGCCCATGGCCGCGACCGCGTCGAGCCGCTTCGCCGCGGTGCGGAAGTTGCCCGAGACGACCTTGCCGGTCCGCTCGTCGACGTAGGCGCCCTCGCTGCGCGGGAAGAACTCGTACCACGACCCGAAGAGCGCGCGGGGCCGGTCGACGTACAGCTGGTAGGGGCCCTCGATCGTGACCAGGTCGCGCAGCGGGTGCCGGTCGAGGATGTCGTCGACGGCGTGCGAGACCGCCGCGGCGTAGCGAACGGCGTCCGGCCGGGACGTGTCGCGGATCGCGGTGATCGCGTCGTCGATGGTGCGCTGGTCGGCCGCCGAGCCCTTGGGGAGGCCCTCTCGGACGCGCTGGAGGAGCAGCACGCCCTCGGCGAACATCAGCTCCACGTCGATCTCGGCCGGGATCTTGATCTCGGCGTTGTGGCGCCAGGTCGCGATCGGGTCGGACCATCCCTCGACCGTGAACGTCCAGGCGCCCTCGGTGTCGGCCGACACCGTGGCGTGCCACAGGTCGGGCTCCTCGGGGTCCTTGCTCATCCGCACCCACGGACGGCGGTTGCCCTCGGGGTCGCTGAGCACCACGTCGGCGCTGAGCGCGTCGTGGCCCTCGCGGAAGACCAGGGCTGAGATCTCGAACGGCTCACCCACCACGGCCTTGGCGGGATAGCGTCCTAGATCGACGACAGGGGCGACGTCCGTGATGGGAATTCGTCCAACCATGACCCCCAATCTGTCCGATCGGGACCACCTCTGCAAGTGAGGGATGGATCGTTCCAGAACTGGGTACGTTGCCCGGTTCGAGCCCCCGTGAGCCCGATATCGGTATGCCCTCGGTGACCCGGAGGTCACGCCGGCATACCGATATCGGATGGAGGGTGGGGCGTCAGTTGCGGTCGAACACCTGGAGCTCGGCGGCCCGGACCGAGAGGTCCCGGTCGGAGGCTGCCTTGCAGTCGGTGTCGTTGAGCGGGTCGTTGTCCTGCTCGCCGGCGTAGCCGCCGAAGCCGGTGCACTGGTTCTCCAGGGCGACGAGCCGCACGTGGGTGGCTGCGGTGTCCGGTACGTCGAAGGACCGCAGCTGGAGGTTCGGCGCAACCGGCCGCGGACGAACTGCCGGGAAGGCGTTGTCCGGGCTGGTGTAGATCCGCTTCCACCGAGCACCCTCGGTGCCGCAGGCACTGGTGCAGACCTCGATGGCGAACTTGCGCAGCGCGGTGAAGCGGCTGCCCGAGTCGGGATCGGTCGGGTCCTCGCCGGCGGGGCGGAGCATGGCGCTGACGTTGACGCGCCGGACGACCTGACGGCCCCCGGCGAGGTCGACCACGACGAACGGGTTGCGGGCCTTCGCGTCCACGCTCTGGGCCTCGTTCACGCCGGCCCAGTTCGTCGCCTCGGTGTCGTCGATCAGGCTTCCGGGGTTCAGCGAGCCGGCGCTCGACGCGACGACCTTGGCGCCCGCGTGCTTCGAGGCAAGGTTCCTGTCGGCTCGGACGACCTTCGTGGTGCGCTGCCCCGCCTTGACGGTGAAGCGGGACCGGTGGATGCCGGTGCCCTCACCCTGGAAGACGAGGTCGTAGGTGCCCGGGACGAGCCGCACGACGGCGTCGAGCGCCGTCTTGCCGATCGTGTCGGCGACCGGCGTCACGCGGGCCTCGTAGCGACCGACGAAGAACTTCCCGGCCACTGCCTTCGCACCTGTCCTCGCGACGAGTCGCACGGAGCCCGTCCGCACGCCCGGTGCGCGGTAGCCCGGTCGCGGCTCGTGCGAGTCGGCGGTCGGCGTCCGGGCGTCGACGCCCATGCCCCGTCGGGCGAAGGCGGTCCACAGCGTGCGCTGGTTGGCGCCGCCGAAGCGGAGCTGGTCCGCGGCGAGCATCGCGTCGCGGGCGTCCAGCATGCTGGTCGCGCCCTGCTGGAGCAGGAACGAGTCGAAGACCAGCTGGATCCAGCGCCGGTTGCCGGGGCAGCGGTCCGCGGGCAGCGGCGAGCTGGTCGCGGTGCCGGAGGCGCACCGCTGCTGGAGCTGCCTGTCGCTCGCCGGGAACCTGTCGGCGTACTTCCTCACCAGGGCCTGGCGGACGTCGTACTGGACGCCGTTCCAGATCTCGCCGTCGGCGTGGACCTCCGGTCCGGTGCTGTCGAAGCCGTAGTCGCCGTACTGCAGCGGGTTGCGGTTGATCGGGTAGTCCCGGATGCCGGCCGTCTTGTTGCCGGTGGCGTAGGGACCGACCGCCCAGGGGTTCGAGCCGGTGGAGTAGCCGTGGCTGATCATGTACTCGGCAGCCACCAGGTCGCCCCAGGACTCGCCCATCGCGCCGCCCTGCTCGGAGGTGATGCCCTCGTCGGGCCCGCCGACCATCCGGTTGCTGATCGCGTGGGTGTACTCGTGGCCGATGATGCTCATGTCGAAGCCACCGTCGGTGCACGGCGAGTAGAAGGCCGCCGCGATCGGCTGGAAGAGGTACTGGTTGGTGATCGCGGGGATGCCGTCCTGCAGGGTGATCTGGTTGGCGTTGTCACGGCCGAGGTAGGACGGCGTGCCACCGCTGAGCGCGCCGGCCTGGGCGTCGCCGACCTCGGGGTCGTTCTCCCTCGTCGGGTCCGCGTTGCCGCCCAGGTTGCGCACCTGCAGGTTGTAGTTCTCCTCGGTGAAGCCGAGGAAGTACGAGTAGTCGTGCATCCGGTTGTGCGCGACGAACAGGTTGGTCACCGAGGCGTCGATGTCGTTGCCGCCGGGCACGAGGTTGCTCGGGTCGCACTTGCTGTTCTGCCAGGCGTCGGTGAACTCCGCGGTGTAGGAGCGCTGGGGCGAGACCGGCGCCTGTGCACCACCCGGCGTGAGCGGCGACGCCCAGGCCTCACGGGTCAGGGCGTTGTTGCCGGCCGTGGTCAGCGTCGGCAGGCCGGTGACGAAGTCGAAGTCCCACGGGCCGCGCGAGGCGAGGTTCCGCAGCGGGCCGGGCGGCACGTCGCAGCCGTCCACGCGCTCGCCCTGGTAGCTCGTCTCCCAGCAGCCGGTGACCCGGTTGCCGGGCACGTGGGTGGTCGAGAAGTTCAGCGCGGGGTTGGCGGTGAAGTAGCTCCACCTCGGCGGGTACGGCGTGCTCACGGACGGCGTCTCCCGGTCGGACGTGGTGATCACTCCGGCGTACTCACCCGGCGCCACGAACGGCACGGTCGGGTCGTCGAAGGGGCACACCTGCGCGCTGTAGGTCCCGGCCGGGATCTTGTCGCTGGTGTAGGTCGCCGTCTCGGGGCTCGTGCCGAGGTCGCCGCTGGTCAGCACCTCGCCGTCGGGGCCGAAGATCTTGATGACGATGTCGTTGGCCGGGTTGACCGCCGTGGCCGCGACCACGATCTGCTTGGTGTTGCCGTCGGTGAGCTCGAACGCGTGCTTGGGGCCGCACTCGGTCGCGGTGATCGCGCCCTGCATCTGGGTGGCGCCCTCGCTGGCCGCCGCGAACGCGTGCTCGACCTTGTTCTCGCGGTGCAGCACCTTGCCGGTCACCGCGTCGACCATGAGCGTGTAGGCGAGCGCGCGGCCGGCCTGGGAGTCCACGACGTTGGTCTCGAAGACCGGGCGGACGGTGCCGTCGGCCAGGGCGAGCGCGCGGAGGCGGACCTGCTGCTCCTGGGCGATCCCGTCGACCTTCAGGCGCGTCCAGCCCGCGCGCACGGTGTCGGTGATCGCGCTGAGCTCGGTCTCCCGACCGACTCCGGCGGCGGCGATCTGCCACGCCTGGACGGCGCTGATCCGAGCCGCGTCCGGCCGGCCCGTCGTACGCGTGAGCGAGGAGGAGGCGTAGACGATGCGGCCGTCCGCGACACCGACGGTGACCATGCTGCCGATGGCGGGGGAGAGGTCGCCGAAGGTCTGCCGGAACAGCACGGCGCGTGCGTCGCTGTCGGCGAGCTTCTGGTTCGACACGAGCTCGAGGCCGGCGACCTGCTCGAGGTCGAGCCCGAACGCGGTGCGGTTCTCGCGCAGCCACGTGCGCGCCGAGGCGACCTCGTCGGGGCCCGTCGCAGGGCCGAGGTCGCCGTCGGTGGCATAGACCGACGAGGGCGTGCCGAAGCGGTTCCAGCGCACCGTGGCGTCGAGCGCGGAGGCGGCGCGCCGCTGGTCGGCTGTCGGCAGCACGGAGCCCCGGAGGTCGAGGTCCGGCAGGGCCGGCGGCGTGTCGCCCCAGCCGGCGAAGTTGTCCGCGAGGGTCTTCTCGACGGAGGGCGCGATGGTTCCGGTGGCGGGCAGCTGGGCCAGGCTGAGGATGACGCCTGCGGCGGCCAGGGCCGTGCCGGTGCGAAGCGCTCGGGGGCTCAAGGGCATTGGTGTGCCTCTCGCGGTGCGGTGGGTCCGGCCGGGTCGGCCGGGGGAACGCACCGTCAACGCGAGAGCGGAGCCGGGGTTACGCGAGGGCTACGTCACCGGACCCCGACGTCCGGTAGTTGGAACGATCCATTTTCTGTAGAGTCGGACGACGTGAGAGCTATCCGTCGATTCACCGTCCGCCCCGTCCTGCCCCAGCGCCTGGTGGCACTCGGCGACCTGGCCCAGAACCTGCGGTGGTCCTGGCATCCGGAGACGCAGGACATCTTCGCCGCGATCGACCCCGACGCCTGGGACTCCTGCAGCCACGATCCCGTGCACCTGCTCGGCAGCGTCTCGGTCGACCGCCTCGAGGAGCTCGAGAAGGACGAGGACTTCCTCCGCCGGCTCGACGCGGCCCGGGCCGACCTCGAGACCTACCTGACCGGCGACCGCTGGTACCAGAGCCTGGGCGAGTCCGCGCCGCGGGCGATCGCCTACTTCTCGCCCGAGTACGGCATCACCGCGGTGCTGCCGCAGTACTCCGGCGGCCTCGGGATCCTGGCCGGCGACCACCTCAAGACCGCGAGCGACCTCGGCGTGCCGATCATCGGCGTCGGGCTGTTGTACCGCCACGGCTACTTCCAGCAGTCGCTGTCCCCGGAGGCGTGGCAGGAGGACACCTACCCGATCGTCGACCCCGACGGCCTTCCGCTCTCGGTGCTGCGTGAGGAGGACGGCACGCCCGCGCAGATCACCGTCGGCCTGCCGGGTGAGGACGAGCTGACCGCGCGCATCTGGGTCGCCCAGGTCGGCCGCGTGCCGCTGCTGCTCCTCGACTCCGACGTCGAGGAGAACACCGAGATCCTCCGCGACGTCACCGACCGGCTGTACGGCGGGAACACCGAGCACCGCCTGCGCCAGGAGATGCTGCTCGGCATCGGCGGGGTCCGCGCCCTGCGTGCGTACTCCCGGATCACCGGCGCACCGGCCCCCGAGGTCTTCCACACCAACGAGGGCCACGCCGGCTTCCTCGGCCTCGAGCGGATCCGCGAGCTCACCGAGGGTGACACCGCGCTCGACTTCCCGACCGCTCTCGAGGTCACCCGGGCCGGCACCGTCTTCACCACCCACACCCCGGTGCCCGCGGGCATCGACCGGTTCCCGCGCGAGCTCGTCGAGCAGTACTTCGGCGGCGAGAACGCCTGCGCCGGCGTCCCCGTGGACCGGATCCTGGCCCTCGGCGGCGAGGACTACGAGGGCGGCGACCCGGCCGTCTTCAACATGGCCGTGATGGGCCTCCGGCTCGCGCAGCGGGCCAACGGCGTCTCGCAGCTGCACGGCAAGGTCAGCCGCGGCATGTTCGGTGGCCTGTGGCCCGACTTCGACGCCGACGAGCGTCCGATCGCCTCGATCACCAACGGCGTGCACGCGCCCACGTGGATCGCGCGCGACGTCTACGCGCTGGCGGCGCAGGCCGGTGTCGACCTGGCCACGGCGCAGCCGGAGGAGGTCTTCGGGGTCGCCGACAAGATCCCGCCCAGGGAGATCTGGGATACCAAGCGACGGATGCGTCAGCGCCTCGTCGACGACGCCCGCGGTCGGCTCGCGGCCTCGTGGGAGCACCGCGGCGCTGCCAAGGCCGAGCTGAAGTGGACGCGTACGGCGCTCGACCCGGACGTGCTGACGATCGGGTTCGCGCGCCGCGTCCCGTCGTACAAGCGGCTCACGCTGATGCTGCGCGACCCCGAGCGGCTCAAGCGGATCCTGCTCAACCCCGAGCGGCCCGTGCAGCTGGTGATCGCCGGCAAGGCGCACCCGGCCGACGAGGGCGGCAAGCGGCTGATCCAGGAGATCGTTCGGTTCTCGGACGACCCCGAGGTGCGCCACCGGATCGTGTTCCTGCCGAACTACGACATCGCGATGGCGCAGCCGCTCTACCCCGGCTGCGACGTCTGGCTGAACAACCCGCTGCGCCCCTACGAGGCCTGCGGCACCTCCGGCATGAAGGCTGCGCTCAACGGCGGCCTGAACCTGTCGATCCTCGACGGCTGGTGGGACGAGTGGTACGACAACCACAACGGCTGGGCGATCCCGTCCGCCGACGGCGTCGACGACCCGGACCGCCGTGACGACATCGAGGCGAACGCGCTCTACGACCTGATCGAGAACGAGGTCGCCCCTCGCTTCTACGACCACGACGAGGAGGGCGTGCCGGTCCGCTGGATCGAGATGGTGCGCCACACCCTGAAGTCGCTCGGCCCCAAGGTGCTCGCCACCCGCATGGTCCGCGACTACGTCGAGCAGCTGTACTCGCCCTCGGCGACGACGTCGCGCGCGCTCAACAACGACTTCTCCGGTGCGCAGCACCTGGCGGAGTGGAAGGCCCGCGTGGCAGGGGACTGGTCCGGCGTCGCGATCGACCACGTCGACTCCAGCGGCGTGGGAGACACCCCCGAGATCGGGCAGACCCTCCACGTCAACGTGTACGTCTCGCTGGGCGACCTCAAGCCCGAGGACGTCGACGTCCAGGTGGTGCACGGCCGCATCCGGCACGACGACGAGCTGGTCGACACTCACATCAGCTCGCTGGGGGTCGCCGAGACCTACGAGGCCGGCCGGTACCGCTACGAGGGCAACGTCGAGCTCAAGCAGACCGGGCCCTTCGGGTACACCACGCGGGTCCTGCCCAAGCACAACCTGCTGGCCTCGCCGGCGGAGCTGGGCATGGTCGTCGCGCCCTGAGGCTCACCTGGTACGTCGAACGCCCCGATCGCCTTCGCGGTCGGGGCGTTCGACGTACAGGGGTCAGATCTCGCCGCGTCTGGCTCGCTCGGATCGCGCATGTGCGTTGTTTCGGCGAGCTCGGCGCGGTCTGGTTCGCTCGGATCGTGCATTTGAGCCGTTCGGGCGACTGGATAGCCCGTGCCGTACGGCGCGCGGCGACCGCTCGCTCGGATCGCGCATCTGCGTTGTTTCGGCGAGCTCGGCGCCGTCTGGCTCGCTCGGATCGCGCATTTGAGCCGTTCGGGCGACTGGATAGCCCGTGCCGTACGGCGCGCGGCGACCGCTCGCTCGGATCGCGCATTTGAGCCGTTCGGGCGACGGGCCGGCACCGCCCACGCACCGGCGGGCGTTCGACGTACAGGGGTCAGATCTGGCGAAGGACCAGCATGGAGCGCGGGGCGATCGAGATCGACTCGCCGGCGTCGACGCGCTCGCCCGGGAAGTGGTCCTCGTCCGTGCTCAGCACCACCTCGCCGGCCTTCACCCAGTTCTGGTCGGGAAGGGCGACGGTTCCGGCCTCGGGATGCGCGTTGAACCAGATCATGAACGACGCGTCCTGGAGCATCTCGCCGCGCGGACCGGGGAAGCGCAGCGGGTCCCCGGAGAGGAACATCCCGAACTGGTGCAGCCCGTCGTCGTACCAGTCCGCCTGGGTCATCTCCCGGCCGGACGGGTGGATCCAGGCGAGGTCCTTGGGACCGCCGGGGACGGTCGGGCTGCCCTCGAGGTAGTGCCGCTGCCGGAGTGCGGGGTGCTCACGACGGAGACGCAGCGCGGTCTTGGTCAGCTCGTAGATGTCGAGCCATGCGTCGTCGGGACGCCAGTCGAGCCAGGAGATCTCGTTGTCCTGGGTGTAGGCGTTGTTGTTGCCCCGCTGGGTGCGGCCGCGCTCGTCGCCTGCGGTGATCATCGGGACGCCGTTGCTCAGGCACAGCGTGATCATCAGGTTCGCCGCCTGCCGACGGCGCAGCGCGATGATCTCCGGGTCGTCGGTCTCGCCCTCGACGCCGCAGTTCCAGGAGCGGTTGTTGTCGGTGCCGTCCCGGTTGCCCTCTCCGTTGGCCTCGTTGTGCTTCTCGTTGTAGGACACGAGGTCGCGGAGCGTGAAGCCGTCGTGGGCGGTGATGAAGTTGACCGAGGCGTACGGCGACCGGCCGTCGTCGGCGTACAGGTCGCTCGACCCCGCCAGGCGCGAGGCCACCTCGCCGATGCCGCCGGACCGGAGCCGCCAGAAGTCGCGGATCGTGTCGCGGTACTTGTCGTTCCACTCCGCCCACGGCGGCGGGAACTTGCCGGTCTGGTAGCCGTCCATGCTGGCGTCCCAGGGCTCGGCGATCAGCTTCACGTGGCGCAACACCGGGTCCTGGCCGATCGTGGTGAGGAAGTGTCCGCCCATGTCCACGGTGAGCCGGGTCCGGGTCAGGGCCGGGGTGAGGTCGAAGCGGAACCCGTCGACGTGCATCTCGTTGACCCAGTAGCGCAGCGAGTCGAGGATCATCCGGAGCGCGTGCGGCTGGGAGGCGTCGACCGTGTTGCCGCAGCCGGTGACGTCCCAGTACGTGCCCGGGTCGACGTCCGGGTCGACGTGCTTGTAGTAGCCGCAGTCGTCGAGGCCGCGGAAGCTCAGCGTCGGCCCGAGCGGCCCGCCCTCGGCGGTGTGGTTGTAGACCACGTCGAGGATCACCTCGAGGCCGGCCGCGTGGAACGCCTTGACCATGCTCTTGAACTCCGAGACCTGCTGGCCGCGGTCGCCGCTGGAGCTGTAGCCGTTGTGCGGGGCGAAGAAGCCGATCGAGTTGTAGCCCCAGTAGTTGACCAGGTCCCGGTCGGCGAGCGACGGCTCGGAGACGAACTGGTGGATCGGGAGGAGCTCGACGGTGGTGATGCCGAGGTCCTTGAGGTAGTCGACCACGGCCGGCGTGGCCAGGCCGGCGTACGTGCCGCGCAGCTCCTCCGGCACTCGGTCGTGGAGCGCGGTGAACCCCTTCGCGTGGAGCTCGTAGATCACGGTGTCGGTCATCTTGACCCGCGGCCGGACCAGGTGGTCGTCGCCCCAGTCGAACTCGTCGTGGACGACCACGCTCTTGGCCATGTAGGGGGCGGAGTCCTGCTCGTTGCGGGTCGCCTCCTTGCGGGCGCGCATCCGCCGGTCGTCGTGCGGGCCGGGCAGGACGTAGCCGAAGATCTCGGGGCCCGGCTCGACGGTGCCGCTCACCGCGAGGGCGTACGGGTCGAGCAGGAGCTTGTGCGGGTTGAACCGCTGCCCCCGCGCCGGGTCCCAGACGCCGTCGGCCCGGAAGCCGTAGCGCTGCCCGCGCGGGACGCCCGGGATGGCGCCGTGCCAGATGCCCAGGGTGTACTCGCCGAGCTCGAACCTGCGCTCGACCTCACCGTCCTCCCCGTCGTCGAACAGGCAGACCTCCACCCGGGTTGCCTCCGGCGCGTAGACCGCGAAGTTGGTCGCCTCCTCGCTCCAGGTCGCACCGAGGGGCTGGTGCTGACCCGGCCAGACCGGGGCGGGTTCCTGCTCAGACCATTCGCGGGGGTTCACGAGGTCCATTGTCCCCGATGCCCGAAAGGCGAAAAGGGGCTCCGGCGCGTCGTCACCCACCTGTGACCCGACAGGCGGGGCAGGCGGCCCCCGGTCTAGAGTCCCCTCAGGATTTGCCGGTCTAGCGAAGGAGTGCATCGTGGCGGAGTTCGTGCGGGTCGAGGTCGAGGACGGCGTCGCGACCATCCGGGTGGACCGGCCGAAGATGAACGCGCTCAACGCCCAGGTGCAGGAGGAGATCCGCGCCGCGGCCGCCGAGTGCGCGGACCGCGACGACATCAAGGCGGTCGTCGTCTGGGGTGGCGAGAGGGTCTTCGCCGCCGGTGCCGACGTCAAGGAGATGGCGGACATGTCCTACACGGACATGGTCAAGCGCTCGGGGGCGCTCCAGTCCGCCTTCACCGCGATCGCGCGGATCCCCAAGCCGGTCGTCGCCGCGGTCAACGGCTACGCCCTCGGTGGCGGCTGCGAGCTCGCCATGTGCGCCGACATCAGGATCGCCGCGGAGGACGCCGTGCTCGGCCAGCCGGAGATCCTGCTCGGCATCATCCCCGGAGCCGGCGGGACCCAGCGCCTCACCCGGCTCGTCGGCCCCGCCAAGGCCAAGGACCTGATCTTCACCGGTCGCTTCGTGAAGGCCGACGAGGCGCTCTCGATCGGCCTTGTCGACCGCGTCGTGCCCGCCGACCAGGTGTACGCCGAGTCGGTCGCCTGGGCCAAGCAGTTCAGCAACGCCGCGACCTACGCCCTCCGCGCCGCGAAGGAGGCGGTCGACCGCGGTCTCGAGGTCGACCTCGAGACGGGTCTGGAGATCGAGCGCCAGCAGTTCGCCGCGCTGTTCGCGACCGAGGACCGCTCGATCGGCATGAGCTCGTTCGTCGAGCAGGGCCCCGGCAAGGCGGAGTTCCTCGGCCGCTGAGCCCCCGGGCCACACACCCCGCAGCCGGTACTCGAGGTGTCCGTGGTCACCCGTTGGACCAGGTTCTCGGGACTCGCCGGGGTCCGTTATCGTGCGGGTACCTCGGACAAGGAGACACAGTGACTGACGCCAGCAAGGGCACCGACGGCAAGGAGCCGACGGGCACTGCGGAGAAGCCCGGTCGCCGTGCCGCCGCCAAACGGCGGAGGCAAGGTCAAGGCAGGCGCCGACGCCCTGCGCAGCAAGCTCGCCACGGTCGTATGGCTCGTGGCCGTGGTGTGCGCGCTGTTCCTCGCCATCGGCGCCCTGCTCATCGCCCTGAAGGCGAACGAGGAGAACAGCATCGTGCAGTTCATCCTCTCGGGAGCCGAGTTCCTCGACGGTCCGTTCAGCCTCGACGAGGGGATCTTCACCTTCCCCGACACCGAGGAGGGCCGGGTCAAGAGCGCGCTGACCAACTGGGGGATCGCCGCCGTGGTCTACCTGGTCATCGGCAAGATCCTCGACCGCATCATCCGTCCGTAACGAGTAGCAGAACGCGGTTCCGAAACGTCGGAATCGTGTGACTGACCCCACCAGGATCCCCGGTTCCTCTGCTAGCTACGCGCTAGTAACCTCGGAGGACACGTGGGCGGGGAACCGTCATACCGAGTGCATTCAGGAGGGGCCCTCAGGGCCGAGACTGCCATGAACATTGTCGTGTGTGTGAAGTACGTTCCGGACGCGACCGCGGACCGGCACTTCGAGGGTGACAACACCGTTGACCGGGTCGGTGTCGACGGGCTGCTGTCGGAGCTCGACGAGTACGCGGTCGAGCAGGCGCTCCAGCTCAAGGAGAAGAACGAAGGCACCGAGGTCACCGTGCTGACCGTCGGGCCGGAGCAGGCCATCGACGCGGTCCGCAAGGGCCTGCAGATGGGCGCCGACAAGGGCGTCCACGTGCAGGACGAGGCGATCGCCGGCTCCGATGCTCTCGCGACCTCCCTGGTGCTCGCCGAGGCGATCAAGAAGATCGAGAAGGTGGCTACGACCTGGTGGTCTGCGGCATGGCCTCGACCGACGGCACCATGGGGGTCGTCCCGGCGATGCTCGCCGAGCGTCTCGGCCTGCCTCAGGTCACCTTCGGGTCGGTCATCGAGATGCAGGGCAAGGAGGTCCGGATCAAGCGCGACGGCGACACCGCCACCGAGATCATCGGCGGCACCGCCCCGCTCGTGCTGTCCGTGACCGACCAGTCCGGCGAGGCTCGCTACCCCTCCTTCAAGGGGATCATGGCGGCGAAGAAGAAGCCGGTCGAGTCCTGGTCGCTGTCCGACCTCGGTGTCGACGCCTCCCAGGTCGGCCTGTCGGCCGCCTGGTCGCAGGTGGAGGACACCGCCGCGCGCCCGCCGCGCACGCAGGGCGAGATCGTCACCGACGAGGACGGCTCGGGCGCCACGGCGCTGGCCGAGTTCCTCGCTTCGAAGAAGTTCATCTGAGGAAGGTCGGGCAGAAGATATGAGTGAGATCCTGGTTCTCGTCGACCATGTCGACGGCGCTATCCGCAAGACGACCAACGAGCTCCTGACCATCGCCCGGCGCCTGGGTGAGCCGTCTGCGGTGTTCATCGGTGCCCCGTCCGACGACGCGGTCGCCGCGCTGAAGACCTACGGCGCGCAGAAGATCTACGTCGTCGACGACGCAGAGATCAAGGGCTACCTGGTGGCCCCCAAGGCAGAGGCCCTGCAGCAGCTGGTGGAGAAGACCGGCCCCGCTGCGGTGCTCATCTCGTCGGCCGCCGAGGGCAAGGAGATCGCGGCCCGTCTCGCGGTCAAGACCGACTCCGGCCTGATCACCGACGCCGTGGATGTCCAGCCCGGCGACGGAGCCCCCGTGACGACCCAGTCGGTGTTCGCGGGCAACTACACGGTGCAGGCCAAGGTCACCAAGGGCACCCCGATCATCACCGTCAAGCCGAACGCCGCGACGCCCGAGCAGGCCGAGGGTGCCGGTGCGGTCGAGCAGTTCGCGGTGACGATCTCCGACGCCGCGAAGACCGCGAAGATCGTGGCGTCCGAGCCGCGCAAGGCCACGGGCCGTCCCGAGCTCACCGAGGCCGCGATCGTGGTCTCCGGTGGTCGTGGCACCGGCGGCAACTTCGAGCCGGTCGAGAAGTTCGCGGACTCGCTCGGTGCCGCGGTCGGCGCCTCGCGTGCGGCGGTCGACTCGGGCTGGTACCCGCACTCGTTCCAGGTGGGCCAGACCGGCAAGACCGTCTCCCCGCAGCTGTACGTCGCGGCCGGCATCTCCGGCGCGATCCAGCACCGGGCCGGCATGCAGACCTCCAAGACCATCGTCGCGATCAACAAGGACGAGGAGGCCCCGCTGTTCGAGCTCGTCGACTTCGGCGTGGTCGGCGACCTCCACGCCGTCCTGCCCGCGGCGACCGAAGCGGTCAACAAGCGCAAGGGCTGACCTACAGCCCTACGAGCGAGGCCCTCCGACCGGTCAGGTCGGAGGGCCTCAGTCGTCTTCCAGGACCGGTCCGGCTCGGGGGCGGCGCGAGTCAGCTGAGAGCGGCACTGGCCTGACCCGGGCTCAGCCGTCGAGACCCAGCGTCGCGCCGACCCACCGTCGACGTAGCCAGCGGTCGTGGCTGGCCACGACGACCGTGCCGGAGGATCGTTGCAGCGCCTCCTCGAGCTCGTCCGCGAGCGCGAGCGAGATGTGGTTGGTCGGCTCGTCGAGCAGCAGCAGGTCGGGCTGCCGTGCCACCAGGATGGCGAGAGCCAGCCGGCGCTGTTGGCCGATGCTCAGCACGCCCACCGGCCGGGACAGGTCGCGCGGGTGCAGCAGGCCGAGCTCCGAGAGCGCCGGAGCCGGGCGGCCGGTGGTCGCCAGCTCGTAGGCATCGATGGCCGGCCGGTCGGGCCGCGTGAAGGCGACCTCCTGCGGCAGGTGGCCGACCCGGCGGGCCGCCACCTCGACGAGGCCGGTGGCCCGTACCTCGCCCGCGAGCACCTTGAGCAGCGTCGACTTGCCCGAGCCGTTCGCGCCGGTCACGAGCAGATGCGCACCCGGGTGAACGTCCATGCGGGGTACGACGACCCGCCCGGGCACGACGAGGTCGCGCACCGAGACCGAGCCGCCCCGACCGCCGGTGAGCGTGCCCTGGAAGGTCAACGGCCTCGGCGGCTTGGGCACCCGATCGCGCTCCAGCACCTCGATCCTCCGCTCGGTGTCCCTGAACCCGGCGGCTCACGGCCTTCGCCACCTTCTGGCCCTTGGCGTGGTGGATGAACTTGTCGCCGTCACGAGGCGGGCGGTTGTGGGGCGCAACCGCCCGGGCCGTCGTGCTCGCCGCGCGGCGCAGCTCGTTGAGCTCCTCCTGGTGCGCGAGGAACGCCTCCTCCCACCTCCGCCGTGACTCCCGCTTGGCGTGCAGGTAGTCGGAGTAGCCGCCGGTGAACCGGTTGCCGCCGTCGCCGTCCACGCCGAGGTGCATGGGGTCGAGGTCGACGACCGTCGTGCAGACGTTCTCCAGGAACGTCCGGTCGTGGGTGGCGACGACGACCACTCCCGGCAGGCCGGCGAGGAACTCCTCGAGGAACGCCACCGCGACGTCGTCGAGGTGGTTGGTCGGCTCGTCGAGCAGCACGCACTCGGGTCGCCGGGTGACGAGGGCCGCGAGCGCCAGACGCATCCGCTGCCCGCCGGACATCGAGGCCA
This sequence comes from uncultured Actinomycetota bacterium, assembly GCA_963700365.1. Lineage (GTDB taxonomy): Bacteria > Actinomycetota > Actinomycetes > Propionibacteriales > Nocardioidaceae > Nocardioides_C. The sequence continues at coordinate 256,151 of CAVOXG010000004.1, forward strand.
CCGGCCGGGACCGGTCCACCCGGCCGAGTCCGAGCCTGGCCGCGGCGGACAGCGCACGGTGGTCGGCGTCCCACGCGTCGTGCAGTGTCGCCCAGTCCAGCAGAGCGGCGTACTCGTCCTGCGCCTGCGTGTCGTCGAGGTTGGCGGCGAGGTGCTCGAGACGCGCCACCGCGTCGTGGAGTGGCGCCAGCGCGGCGTCGAGCACGTCGCCCACGGTCGCGCCGTCGGGGAAGGCCGGCTCCTGCGCCAGGTAGGCCAGGTCGGCCGGCGCGGCGATCGATCCGGCGTCGGGCTGCTCGGAGCCCGAGAGCAGTCGCAGGAGCGTGGACTTGCCCGCGCCGTTCTCACCGACGAGCCCGAGGGGCCGGCCGGGGTTCGCGACGAGGTCGACGCCGTCGAGCACGACGCGGTCGCCGTACGCCCGGACGAGGTCGCGCGCGACGAGCGGGGACAGGGAGGAATGAAGCTGAACAGGCATGAGCGACACCGATCGTTTGCGAGGAGGGTGCACTCGCCGGGCACGGGCACGCCGAGAGGGGTGCCGCCGCGGGCGCGAGTGAGGTCGGTGTCAGCTCTTCATGTCGAAGGAAAGTGTGGTCGGCGCCGGGACGACCTGCAACCGGATATCCGGTCGGAGCCAGCGCCGTTAGGGTCGGCAGGATGCGACGGACACAGGTGGTCGGCCAGGTCATGACGCCGACGGGGCTGGTCGCCGACGGCCTCGTCGCCGTCGTCGACGGGACCATCGAGTACGTCGGGCCGCGGGACGCGTACGACGTCGACGGAGCCGGGGTCGACGCCGAGATCATCCACCCTCCTGAGCAGGGCGTCGTGCTCCCCGGCCTGATCGACCTGCACGACCACGGCGGGGGCGGCGCGTCCTTCGGTGACACCGATCCGGGCTCCTTCGCGACGGCGGCCGCCCAGCACTCCGGGCACGGCACGACGACCCTGGTGGCGAGCATCGTCACGGACGCGCCGGACAGGATGCTCGCCGCGGTGGCTGCGGCCGCCGACGCAGCCGATGTCGGGACCATCATGGGCGTCCACCTCGAGGGGCCCTTCCTCGCGACCGCGCGTTGCGGGGCCCAGGACCCACGACATCTCCTGGACCCCGATGCGGGGCTCACGCCGCGAGCTGCTCGACGCAGGTCGCGGACACGTGCGGGTGATGACGCTCGCCCCCGAGCTGACAGGGGCGGACGCGGTGGCACGCGTCCTGCTCGGGCACGGTGTCGTCCCGGCCGTCGGGCACACCGAGGCGGGCGCCGACGTCGTCCGCCGTACCCTCGCGGAGACCCGCGCGGCACTGGGCCGGCCGGGCCTGGTCACCCACCTGTTCAACGGCATGCCTCCGCTGCACCATCGGCACCCGGGTCCCGTCGCGGGAGCGCTGTCCGCGGCGGCGCGGGGCGACGCGGTCGTCGAGCTCGTCGCCGACGGCGTGCACCTCGACGACGACACGGTCCGCATGGTCTTCGACCTCCTCGGGCCGCACCGGATCGCCCTGGTCACCGATGCGATGGCGGCGACGGGAATGCCGGACGGCAGCTACGACCTCGGGCCGCAGAGAGTGCACGTGCACGGAGCCGTCGCCCGTCTGGGGCTCGGAGACGACGCCCCGCTCGCCGGCGGTACGACGCACCTGCTCGACGTCGTCCGGCGGTGCGTCCTGGCCGGGATCGACCTGGCGGACGCCGTCACCGCGGCAAGCCTGACGCCCGCCACCGTCCTGGGCGTCGTCGGCGACGTCGGCGTGCTCGACCGCGGACACCGGGCCGACCTGCTCGTCACCGACGCCGACCTGAGACCGGTCCGCGTCATGCGCGCGGGGGAGTGGGTCACCTGAGCCGGGAGGAGGTTTAGCCCGGTTCCGCTCACGCCGTACCCTGGTAGGCGCGATGACCCTTCCCAGGACGACGACCGGCGCGGTGTACCTCGACCACGCCGCGTCCACGCCGATGTACCCCGAGGCCGTGGCCGCGATGACCGAGCAGCTCGGCCGCGTGGGCAACCCGTCGTCCCTCCACGCCTCCGGCCGCGGCGCCCGGCGGGTCGTCGAGGAGTCGCGCGAGACCATCGCCCGCGCCATCAACGCGCGTCCCGGCGAGATCGTGTTCACCTCGGGCGGGACCGAGGCCGACAACCTGGCGGTGAAGGGCATGTACTGGGCCCGCCGCCAGGCCGACCCGCGCCGCAACCGGATCCTCTCCACCTCCGTCGAGCACCACGCCGTCCTCGACAGCCTGCACTGGCTCGAGGAGCAGGGCGCCGACGTCGAGCTGCTGCCGGTCAACCGGTGCGGTCGGCTCGAGCTCTCCGCACTGCGCGAGTCGATCGAGCGAGACCCCGGCTCGGTGGCGCTGGTCTCGGTGATGTGGGCCAACAACGAGGTCGGCACCATCCAGCCGATCGCCGAGGTCGTGGAGATCGCCCACGAGCACGGCATCCCCGTTCACACCGACGCCGTCCAGGCCGTCGGCCAGGTCGAGGTCGACTTCGCCGCGAGCGGGGTGGACGCGCTGACGTTGACCGCGCACAAGATCGGCGGCCCGATCGGCGTGGGCGCGCTCGTCGTACGCCGTGAGATCGAGCTGGTGCCCCTGCTGCACGGCGGCGGCCAGGAGCGCGACGTGCGCTCCGGCACCGTCGACGCCCCCGCGATCCGCGGCTTCGCCAAGGCCGTCGAGCTGTCCGTGGCACGGCAGCCGGAGTACGCCGTGCGCATCGCCGCGCTCCGGGACGACCTGCTGCGCCGGGTCTCCGAGGTCGTGCCCGACGCCGTCCTGAACGGCGACGAGAACTGCTCGCTGACCCACCGGCTCCCCGGCAACGCCCACATCCAGTTCCCCGGGTGCGAGGGCGACTCGCTGCTGATGCTGCTCGACGCGCGCGGCATCGAGTGCTCCACCGGCTCGGCCTGCTCGGCCGGTGTGCCGCAACCGTCCCACGTGCTGCTCGCGATGGGCGCCGACGACGTCGCCGCCCGCAGCGCCCTGCGGTTCTCCCTCGGGCACACCAGCACCCGCTCGGACGTCGACGCGCTCGTCGAGGCGATCGTGCCCGTCGTCGAGCGCGCCCGCGCCGCCGGGATCGCGTCGGGCTTCGGACTCGTCACCGCACCGGCGAAGGCGGGCTGAGATGCGTGTCCTGGCCGCCATGTCCGGCGGCGTCGACTCCGCCGTTGCCGCCGCGCGCGCGGCGGAGATGGGGCATGACGTCACCGGCATCCACCTCGCGCTCTCGCGCAACCCGAAGTCGTACCGGACCGGCGCCCGTGGCTGCTGCACGATCGAGGACTCCAACGACGCGCGCCGCGCCGCCGACGTGATCGGGATCCCCTTCTACGTCTGGGACATGAGCGACCGCTTCCACGAGGACGTCGTGGAGGACTTCATGTCGGAGTACGCCGAGGGCCGAACCCCGAACCCCTGCCTGCGCTGCAACGAGAAGATCAAGTTCGCAGCCGTGCTCGAACGCGCGCTGGCCCTCGGCTTCGACGCCGTCGCGACCGGCCACTACGCCCAGCTCGTGACCGGCGAGGACGGCCTGATCGAGATGCACCGCGCCGTCGACCCGGCCAAGGACCAGTCCTACGTCCTCGGCGTGCTCACCCAGGAACAGCTCGCGCACTCGCTCTTCCCGCTCGGCGACTCCCGCAAGGAGGACGTGCGGCTCGAGGCGGAGCGCCGCGGGCTCTCGGTGGCGAAGAAGCCCGACAGCCACGACATCTGCTTCATCTCCGACGGCGACACGGGCGGCTGGCTGCAGGAGAAGCTCGGCGAGCGCGTGCCGGCCACCTCGGGACGAGATCCGCGACCACGCGACGGGGGAGGTGCTCGGCAGCTCACGAGGGCACGTACCGCTACACGATCGGTCAGCGCAAGGGCCTGCGGATCGGCACGCCCGCCCCCGACGGCCGGCCCCGCTACGTCCTCGACATCGAGCCGGTCAGCGGCACGGTGACGGTCGGGCCCCGCGAGGCGCTGACCGTGGACCACATCGCCGGCTTCCGTCCCCGCTGGTGCGGCACGGTGCCGACCGCGCCGCTGCAGGGAACGGTCCAGCTCCGCGCCCACGGCGAGGAGCACCGCGCCACGGTGACCGTCTCCGGCGACGAGGTCGTCGTCGAGCTGCACGACGCCGCCCAGGGGATCGCGCCGGGCCAGGCCGTGGTCGTGTACGACGGCACCCGGGTCGTCGGCTCCGCCACGATCACCCGCGCCGAGCGCCGTCAGTCGCAGCACGCATGAGGGTCGTCGCCACCGGCATCGGGTCCTACCCCGGTGAGGACGCGGACGCCTTCGACGAGGCGCTCCGGATCGTCCTCGACACGTTCCCCGACCTGCCCCACCTGCCCGAGCTGCCCGGCCGCGGCGTCCACGCCGGGATGACCGGGCGAGCCCTCGCGATCGTCTCCGAGCTCGGCGCCGACCTGCAGCCGGCCGGGTGGCGGCTGACCGGCGCCTCTCCCGGGATCGACCAGCGCCGCGCGAGGTCACTGCTCGCCCAGGACCTCGACGCGCTCGAGGAGCAGGCGCAGGGGTACGACGGGCAGCTGAAGGTGCAGGTGACCGGCCCGTGGACCCTCGCCGCGACCGTCGAGCGGCCGAAGGGCGACCGTCTCCTCGCCGACCAGGGCGCCCGCCGTGAGCTGGCCCAGGCCCTCGCCGAGGGGGTGCGCGTGCACGTCGCGGACCTGCGGCGTCGCGTGCCGGGCGCGGACATCGTCGTACAGCTCGACGAGCCCGCCCTGCCCGCCGTGCTCGCCGGCCAGGTGCCCACCGCGTCGGGCTTCCACCGGCACCGCTCGGTCGACGACCCCGAGGCCTCGCCGGCGCTGGAGTGGGTCATGACGGCGGTCGCCGACAGCGGCGCGACGCCGGTCGTGCACTGCTGTGCGCCGGACGCGCCGATCGGGCTGCTGACCGGCGCCGGCGCCCAGGGCGTCTCCGTGGACCTGGGCGTGATGACGCCTGCCGGCTACGACGCGATGGCCGAGGTGCTCGAGAGCGGTCGCACCCTGATGCTGGGCGTCGTGCCGTCCACCGAGCCGGCCACGACCGCCGACGAGGGCGGGCTGACCGAACGGGTGCTGCGCCTGCTCGACATGCTCGGCCTCGACCCGGCCGCCGACATCGGCGACCTGGTGGTCACGCCGGCGTGCGGGCTGGCCGGGGCGTCGGCCTCGTGGGCCCGGCGGGCCGGCGAGCTCAGCCGACGAGTGGCACGGAACCTCTCGTCCGGCTGAGGCTCAGGTCCAGGGCGTGCAGCAGGTCGACGGTCAGGTCGTCGACGTGCTCGAGCCCGACGGAGATGCGCACGATCGAGGCACCGGGCCGCGCCTCGGGCGCGACCGGCCGGTGGGTGAGCGACGCCGGGTGCTGGACGAGCGTGTCGACGCCGCCCAGCGAGACCGCGTGGGTCGCGAGCTCGACACTCTCCACGAACGCCGCCGCGGCGTCGTAGCCGCCGCGCAGCTCGAGGGCGACGATCGACCCGGTCCCGTGCATCTGCCGGCCGAGCACGTGGTGCGGGTCGTGCGCGGCGTCGGGGTAGTGGACGTCGACGACGGCCTCGTGGGCGGACAGCCGGGTGGCGAGCTCGGCCGCCGTGGCCTGCTGGGCGCGGACCCGGATCGGCAGCGTGCGCAGCCCCCGGTGCAGCAGGTAGGCCGCGAGCGGGTGCAGGATCCCCCCGGTGAGCGCGCGGACCGGACGCAGCCTGGCCGCCCACTCCTCGTCGCAGGCGACGACCCCGCCCACCACGTCCCCGTGGCCGCCGAGGTACTTCGTCGCGCTGTGCAGCACCAGCCGGGCACCGTGCATGGCGGGCTGCTGGAGGACCGGAGTGGCGAACGTGTTGTCGACGAGCACCGGCACGTCGCCGGCGGCCGCGGCGACGGCCTCGATGTCGACGAGCTCACAGGTCGGGTTCGCCGGCGTCTCGAGGACCACCAGCCCGGTGTCCGGGCGGATGGCGGCGGCGATCTGGTCCTGGTCCTCGCACCAGGTCACCTCGGTGCCGAGCATCCCGGTGGCGAGCACGTGGTCGCTCCCGCCGTACAACGGGCGCAGCGCCACCACGTGCGGTCGACCGTGGGAGACCGTCGCGATCAGGCACGCGCTGAGCGCGGCCATGCCCGAGGCGAACGCCACTGCGTGGCTGGTGCCCTCCAGGGAGGCGAGCGCCTCCTCGAACCTCGCGACGCCGGGCTGCCACAGGCGCTGGTAGACCGCGGTCTGGCCGGGCGCGAGGTCGTGCCCGCCGGCGAGGGACTCGTAGGCGTCGCCGCCCGCCTCGACCGAGGGCAGGGGGTTCGTGGTCGAGAGGTCGATCGGCGGGACGTGCGAGCCGGTCTCGGCAAGGTCCTCCATCCCGGCGTGCACGGCGAGGGTGTCGAGGTGGCGGAAGTGGGTGCTCATGCCTCTCAGATCAGCACCATCTCCGCACTGCTGCAATCAGTGCGCTAGAACCTGCGCCGAACTAGGCTGGAGGGCGCAGATGCTGCGCAGGAGGACTCGAGGAGTGTGTCGTGCCGAAGAAACCCGTTCTCGACCGGATCGACCGGGCCCTGCTCCGGGCGCTCTCCTCCGACGCCCGGGCCTCGGGGGCCGCGCTCGCCACCGCGGTCGGCGTGGCTGAGTCGACGGTCTCCGCCCGGCTGCGCAACCTCCGCGCCAGCGGGCTGATCCGCGGCTACCGTGCCGACATCGACCTGTCGGTGCTCGGGATCTCGCTCCAGGCGCTGATCGCGGTACGGCTCGGCCAGCACAACCGGGCCACGGTGGACAGCTTCCGGTCGGCGGCGCCGGCCTGGCCGGGCGTGGTGGCGATGTACCACACCGCCGGGAAGGACGACTACCTCCTGCACGTCGTCGCGAAGGACGCCGAGGACCTTCGCGACTTCGTGCTCACCCACCTGGCCACCCATCCGGCGGTGGCGCACTCCGAGACCAACCTGATCTTCGAGCGGGTCGAGGGCAGTGGCTGGCAGGCGCTGGTCGAGGCCGACGACTGATCCCGGACCGGCACGACAAAGACGCGGGGAGCCCTGGGTACCGTGGGCTCCCCGCGCCTGTCTGGTGGAGTCGGTCAGCCGTCCTGGCGGTTTCCGGGCTGCTGGCCGTTCTCCGCGCACCACTCCTCGACGGTCTGGTCCGATGCCTCGGCGGCGGCCTCGAGCGCGGCGAACGGCGGGGCCTTCCGCTTGTGCTCCTGGCCGGTCTCGGAGCCGGCGAAGTAGGCGGTGCAGAGGCCGAAGTTGTTCGGGCCGTTCGGGCCGGGGTCGGCAACCGCGGCGGTGGTGGCGGCGCCGCCGAGGGCGAGCAGCGTCACGGCTGCGGGGACGACGAGTGTCTTGACTCGCATGAAGGGTTCCTCTCGGGAAGGGATGGACGGCGTTCACCCCGCGCTGCTGGTGCAGTCCCTCCCCGGTGGCACCTTGGTTTACCAGGCGGTAGTTTTGCGCAGCACAATCTGCGCGCACAAGGGGCAAAACCCATGAACCTTTACCTTTCTAGACATGGTGGCGTCGCGGCCTCGCTTGTGCTGCTGGCCGGGTTCCTCGCGGGATGTGGTGGCTCGGTGGCCGACGACACCGCCGCCGGTCCCGGCATGACCGACCTGGCTCCGTCGTACGACGCGCAACCGACGGGCAAGGCGAAGCCGAAGGCTCACAAGAAGAGCGCCGACGGGCGCCGCGCGGAGCGGACCGGCACAGCCGAGGAGGTCTCGAAGCGCGCGCCGTCCGCGAAGCCCGCGAAGCCCGCCGAGCGCGCGGAGCCCGCCGAGCCGGAGGGCGATGCCCGTGCACGCGGATCCGCCCGCTGCCGACCCGGCGCCCGTGCGGATCTCCGACCCGGCCGGGGACCTGAGCACCAGCCTGGAGGGCCGCCCCCTCCTCGGCGGACGTGGTCGCGGTGCAGCTCGACCGCACCGGCGACGTGGTCGAGGTCCGCACCACCTTCGCCGGGCCGGTGCCGACCCGGATGGAGGGCGACAAGGGCATGAACGTCGCGTCCTTCTACGACGTCGACGGCAACGGGATCGTGGACTACGAGGTGTGGGTGAGCCTGGCCGACAACGGGTGGGGCACCGGCCACCTCGACCGCCGGGAGCGGGAGTCGTCGTTCGGGCCGAGCACCGGGATCGAGGTGTCGGTGCAGGGTGACACGCTGGTGACGCGATTCCCCCTCGACCGGATCGGCGGCGTCGAGAGGTTCCGCTGGTCGGCCGCCTCGGAGTGGGGGAGCTACGAGAGCATGGCTGCCTCGACCTCGGCCCGCGACTACGCGCCGGACGAGGGAGCGGTGCGCTACCCGGGCTGAGGCGGGGTCAGCGCTCGGCGTGCTCCTGGACGAACTTCAGCGATCGCGTCACGGCGACGTCGTTCCACCTCCGCAGGCCCCGGAGCATGTAGTGCCCGAGCCTGCCCATGTCGACGAGCTCGGTGCTGGCGGCCACCGACCCCGCCCGTCGTACGAACGCCTCCGTCGCCTTGAACGACGTGATTCGGTCCGCACGCCCGTGCGCCGCCACGAGGTGCTTGCCCTCGAGGGCGCGCACCGGCTCGTCCGGTGGCAGCCACGGGGCGAGGGCGATCACGCCGGTGACCAGATCGTCGTCCGCGACAGCGACCGCGGTGCGTGCGCCCATCGAGTGCCCGAGGAGTACGACGGGCAGCTCGCCGACCTCCCGGCGGACCCGGTCGAGGGCCCAGCGCGCGTCCGGCACCGGCGACGGGTGCAGGCCGGAGGCCGCGTTCCAGCCGCGGTGGCTGTAGCGCAGCAGCCACAGGCCGACCCCGTGCGCGTGCAGCCGGCCCGCGATCTGACGCTGCATGGCACGCGATCGCAGCCACGACGTGCTCCGGTCGCCGACCGGCTCGAGGCTGTCGGGCTGACCGCCGTGGAGCAGGAGCACCAGTCCGGTGGGGCGTCCGGGAGCGTCGAGCCGGTGGAGGGCGGGCGCGGTCATGCGGTCATCCTTCCAGGGCGGGCCAAGGTCACGCGGTGGGTTCGCCGCGGGACGCCCCTCGGATGGTGCGACCGGGCGGCCTTGGCACGTCGGTGGCGAGTGCTAGTTTCCGCGCATGGCTGAAGCCGCGCTCACCGAGTGGTTGCTCGACTCCGACCCCGCGCTCCGCTGGCAGGTCGAGAAGGACCTCATCGGTCTGCGGGAGGAGGTGTGGGCCGCGACGAGGGCGAGGGTCGCGACCGAGGGGCTCGGCCGGCGGCTGGTCGCGCTGCAGGATCCCGACGGGCAGTGGGCCGGAGGGGCGTTCTTCCCCGGTGGCTTCGACTTCGATGGCCCGGAGGCGCAGGAGGGTGCCGGCCAGCCGTGGACGGCGACCACCTGGACGCTGAACTCGCTGCGGGAGTGGGGCCTCGACGCGGGCGCGCTCGCCGGGACGGCGGAGCGGCTCGCGGCGAACAGCCGTTGGGAGTACGACGACCTTCCGTACTGGGGCGGCGAGGTGGACTGCTGCATCAACTCGTGGACGCTCTCGAACGGGCTCTGGCTAGGCGCCGACGTGGACGGCCTCGTGGACTGGTTCCTCGCCCACAGGCTGGCGGACGGCGGGTGGAACTGCGAGTGGGTGGACGGGTCGGTGAAGTCGTCGTTCCACTCCACCCTGAACACGCTGAAGGGTCTGCTCGACTACGAGCTGGTGACCGGTGACCGCGAGCGGGTGGGTGAGGCGCGACGGGCCGGGGAGGAGTATCTGCTCGCGCGCGGGCTGTACCGCCGGCTGTCCACGGGCGAGCCGGTCGCGCCTTGGGCGCTGCGCTTCACCTACCCGTTCCGCGCCTTCTACAGCGTGCTGAACGCTGCCGACTACTTCCGCGCCGCGTCGATCCACGACGGCACCGGCCCCGACGAGCGCATGGCGGACGCGATCGAGCAGATCCGGGCCGCGCGCCGGCCAGACGGCACCTGGCTCCAGGCACGGCGGCATCCCGGCCGGGTGTGGTTCGAGGTAGACGTCCCCGCCGGGGAGCCGTCGAAGTGGCTGACGTTCTTCGCGACCAGGGTGCTCGAGTGGTGGGACCGTCGCGGGCCTGCCTGACCCGCGGAGCGCGCGTCCCGGTCATGGCACAGAGCATGCGATGCATGACACCTGGTACCGCCGCGCCCTGTCGTCGACTGGCGAAGGGGAACCGATGGAGCACGCCGGCCGTCCATTCCGTATGCGCCGGTCATCCCTGCTCGTCGTCACCGCAATGTCGGGTCTTGCGGTGGCGCCCTTTCCGCAGCCGCCCGCGTCGGCCTCTTGCTCGGGTCCGTACCTCAAGGACGCCGAGCGGCTTGTCCTGGCGCGCGGCGCGACCGTGACGATCGAGGGTCGGTCGTTTGTCGACGGTTGCCAGGACAGCATGAGTTGCTCGGTCGGCCTGGGTTGCGACTCCTGCGAGTACGACGACCCTCCGCCCACGCCCATGGAAGGTGTGGAACTGCGACTTGTCCAGCGCGACCGCACGTGGGAGCTCGGTGTGGCGGACGCCGAAGCCGCCGAGAACAACCAGTCGGGGTGGGTCACGTGGACTTTCGACCTCCCCTCTGGTGCAAAGCCCGGCCGCGCCACGCTGCTCCCTGAGAACGCCGAACCCGTGCGCATCCGGATCCGGTGACTCGACCTCGGCACTGTCCGGACCGGTGGCCGGATACGGCGCGGCCCTCGCCGCGCGTGCCACACTGACGCCATGGGCAGGCCCCGGACGGTCGACGAGTACATCGAGGGGTTTACCGGGCCGGCTCGCGAGACGCTCGTGCGGTTGCGCGCGCTGGCCCACGAGGCAGTCCCTGAGGCGAGCGAGGCGATCAAGTGGGGCTATCCGGCCTGGGTGCACCCCTCCGGGACGATCCTGTTCATGGTCAGTGGTCACGCCAGGCACGCGGGCGTCGCGTTCACGCCCAGCACGCGCGAGGCGTTCGACGCCGACCTGGCCGACTTTGCCACCGGCAAGGGCACGGTCAAGCTCCCGTACGACCAACCTGTGCCGGACGATCTACTGCGCCGCATGATCGCCTTTCGCGTACGCGAGCACGAGGACGATGGCGTGCTGTGGATGTGACCGGGCGCACCGGTCCCGGCGTTACCCCGAAGGCTGACTGCCGCGGTGTCGGGCGACCTGTTCGCGCACCGCGGGTGCCACTTCTGCCGCGAAGCGCTGCAGCTGTGGCACGGGATCCTCGGACGGGCCGAACATGAAGGTGTCCATTCCGTGTTCGACGGAGAGTTCGGTGAGCTCGTCCACCCACTGTGCAATCCCGCCTTGGAGGAAGCCGCCCGTTCCATCGATCCGGCCCCACACGTTGTAGACCCGCGCGATCACGGCAGGATCGCGGCCGGCAGCGACCGCGGCCTCGTCGATGCGCGCTTGCATGTCGGCAAGCTTGTCGGGCGTGGCCCATCCGCTCGAGGGCACCCAGCCGTCGGCGGTTCGGCCGACCAGAGCCAGCGTCCGGCGGCCGCCGACGCCGAGCCAGATGCCTATCGAGTGCACCGGCGGCGGCCCTGGCTTGACTCCGGCGAGCCGGTAGTAGCGGCCGTCGAAGCGGACCGAGCGCTGGTCCGACCACATCAGGCGGATGACCTCGATGGCCTCGACGAGGGCGTCGACCGCCTCGCCCGGCGACCGCCGCGGTCCGCCCATCGCCTCGACCGCCTCCCAGAACGACCCCGCGCCGAGCCCGAGCTCGAATCGCCCGTTCGACAACACGTCCAGGCTGGCGGCCGACTTGGCCAGAACGGCAGGCGGACGCAGCGGCAGGTTCGCCACATCCGGGAAGACGGAGACACGCTGGGTCTTCGCGAGCACGGTCGCCATCAGCATCCACGTGTCGAGGAAGCGCCGCTGGTACGGGTGGTCCTGGATACCGACGTACTCCAGGTTCTCCTCGTCCGCGACTCGAGCCAGCGCAAGAACCTCATCCAGTGCCCCCGCCTCGGGTGTGGGGAAGACACCGAATCGAAGTGGTCGCCCGTAGTCAGGCATCGCCCCTCCCGGAGTGAAGGTTGCGTCCCGCGCCCGCGCAGACGAAGGATCTCTCGCTGATCACGCTAAGCGGCTCTCCGGCCTCCGGCCAGTGGCGCCGCGTGTGCGCGTCCGGAGACTTCCGAAACGACCGGCAGATGCCGCGATGCATGCGGTCTTGGCAGACACTTGAGTCATGGTGACCGTCGAGGAGGTACGACGAGTGGCCCTCAGCCTGCCGGGGACCACGGAGCACCTGATCCGCGATCGGGTGAAGTTCCGGGTCAAACAACTGGTCTACGTGGCGTTCTCCCGCGACGAGACCTTGATGGGCTTCGGGTTTCCCAAGGAGCAGCGCCAGGCACTTGTCGAGAGCGAGCCGCACAAGTTCCTGCTCCCGCCAGTGGCGGACATGCGTTACAACTGGGTCGACGCGCGAATGGAGGTCCTCGACATCGAGGAGATGACCGAGCTGGTAACGGATGCGTGGACCATGGTGGTCCCCAAGCGTGTCGCCCAGGAGTACTTCGACCGTCTCGGCACGTGACGGGTCGGGCGGTCGATCCGCCCGCTAGGGCACCTCTGCTCTGGGGCGTGATCAGGCGTCGTCGGGACGCGACTTTCGGTTGTCTGCCTGACGGAGCATCGCGTCGATCTCGGGGTCGAATCCAAGTTCCCAGATTTCCTGGTCGCAGCGGCACGCGGCAGCCCACTTGGCAGCCCATTTGTGCGCTTCCTCGCGTGAGGGCACCTCGATCACCGTGAGTCCGCCGACGGTCACCGGTGGGCCGTCGGTAACCGTCCCGTCGGCGGCCACGATGCTTGCCCTCTGGTCTTCCAATCCACTGCCGCACACCCACACGCCGGCGTCGATGGCCTCCTGGCTGACCGCGTGCGCGGCCTTGTCAACATCCGGCATGTCCTCGTCGGGGATGTGGTCCGTCGCGTGGGCATCCAGAACCAGCACGTGCTTCGGCATCTCACGACTCGTTCCCGGACCGCTGCGTTCCGGCGGTTCACCTGTCCACGAACGGTAACCCCGCGGTCCGACGATGCGCCGCACGCTCCTATGCCGCCAGTCGTGACCTACCCGTCACGAGTTCAGTGGTGTCCAGATCGATGAGCACAACCCAGGGGTACCCACAGGCAGGATCGGTGCGGCCGGAGTAGGCGACCTTCTTGAGCCAGGCGCCGAGCCGGTCCACGGTGAGCCAGTCGGCCTTGGCCTGGGTGGTGAACCGCTCCAAGAACGACAAGCTGATAGCCGAGTCCAGGGCCGAGAACAGGTCCACGATGCCGGGGAACACGACCTGCAGGTGCGCGCGGAGCTGGTTTGCGGCCGCGACACGGTGCTCGACCAGATCCCGGCGGGCACGCACGGACGAACGCAAGGCCTGCGCGGCTGGGGTCGAGCGGGTCAGGGGGGTGAGACGACGGCGGTCGGTACGGACCACGTCGGCCAGGACGTAGGCGTCGAACCGGTCGTCCTTGTTGCCCGCGGAGCCGTAGCGCGAGCGCAGGTTCTTGACCTGCGCAGGCGCGATGACCAGCACGGTGAGCCCGGCGGCCAGCAGGGCGTCGACGACTGGACCGTCGGGGCGTTCGATGCCGACCTCGGCCACCCCGGCCTTGAGCAACCGGGCGACCAGACGGCGCAGGCCGGCCGCGGTGTGCTCGACACTGCACCGGTCCAGGACCTCGCCGTCGGCATCGACGATGCACGCCACGTGATCGTCCTTGGCCCAATCGATGCCCGCACAGATTCGCGTGGCGCCGTTGATCGGGGAGACACTCATGTTGGTTTCCTCGCTGTTGCAGCAGTGGGGAGCCACCCGGTGGTCCCGGGACCCCGCAGCCGGTCGCTCACTGATCGGCGCTCGCTGGCGCACAGCCCTGTAGCCGGTCTGGGCGTCCTGGGCCACCGGACCCCGCAGAACTCATGCAGGACCTCAACGAGGGTCGAGCGCGCGTGGCGGTGGTCCGGTGGGGACCAGGAGTGCATCAGCAGGCCATCTGTGCCTGCCGACGCGAGGAAGGTAATCCAGTGAGCGCGACGGCCAGGAAGTACCGCAGCACAGGCTCAGAGTTGGCTCATGAACCCTGCGAAGAATCCTGACGCGACAGTTTGTCCAGGTCACGCTTGCAGAACCCGTGGTGAGCCCATTCCTCGTTGAGCACGGTGCCGAGGCATTGCCGCACTGTCCGACCCTTGGCGTACGGGGGCCATCTGTCGTCGTCGGGCACCGGCGCGGTCCGCGCGAGCTGATCAGGCGTGACCTCGGCCAGCCATGTCTCGATCTCCGAATCCTGCCGGACTCGTACGGCGAGCACCTCGTCGAGGCTCGGTTGGGCGGACGGGTCGAGCCCGTTCTCCTCCTGGTCCATGACGAACGGTGGACCCAGTCCCATGGCCGTGAACGGCTCGGTGAGCCCGAGCACGCAGCGTCGGAACCATGAGTCGTGCACGAAGACAAGGTGGCGCAGGGTTTCGACCATCGACCACTCGCCGTCCACGCCGTGATGTTCGCTGTTCTCGGGCATGGACCGAACTCGCTCGGTGGTCGTCGCCCAATCGTCCCGCAGTTGCCGCCAGGCCTCTCGCAGGTCGTCCGGCTGATCGGAGCGGAGCAGCAGCCGTACCGGGTGACGGCGGTCGAGCTCCGCCTCGACGTACGACATCACCTCGACCCCGTTGACCACGAGATTGGTGACCAGGCCGTCGATCTCGGCGTCCTGCATGACCACACCGACCATCCGCGCTCTACTCAGGTCGCATTCGCGGAACTCTGCGCCGGTGAGGTCCTCATCGTCGAAGCGTCGCATGCAGACAGGCTAGGCCGCACCGCACACGCCACGCCCGGATCTGCCGCCGATAGTGAACAGCGACATGGCGGTGAGCGCGCCTCTGCGCGAAGGTCTACATTGGCTGCCAAATGAGGTGGACGGAGTGGCTGTCGAGGCGAAGGCGCCGTACAGGATTGCGCGGCGTCCAGTGGAATCTGGATGACTTCGACTCGATGGAAGAAGCGCTGTCAGCTGCCGATGCGCTAACAGAAGCGGGCATCTACTCCGTGGTTACTGAGACCGAGACGGGGCCGGTCATCCTCGTGTCGCGTAGAGACCTCCCCGCTGCGTCGAAGGCCTTGACCAAGTTCCGCGCGTAAGCCTGGCGAACGTCCTGTCTTTCTATGCCGCGGAGAGTGAAAGTTCTGACGTGCCGATGAGCGGTCGTGAAGCGATGGGGCACGATGCCTCCGTGAGCAGCCATGTGAAGATCCGGTTTGCGCTGGAACGGGATGAGAGCGGCTGGCCTCCCGCCGAGTCGGAGGGCCTGTGGGCCCTACCGATGGAGAGGAACCTGTTCCGCCTGGACAACACCCCTTGGTTCGTGCGCGGCGTGGCTGCGGACGACGTTGTCGAAGCGTCGCCGGATCGGGACGGCGTGCTCTGGTTCGTTCAGGTCCGAAACCGAGGAGAACGCACCGTCGTACGCGTAATCCCACGTGCCGATGGGCCCCTCGCAGGGGATCGCCAAGCAGTCCTCGATGCCTTCACTCCACTAGGCGTCACCGGGGAGGGCATGTCCAGCCCGGTCAACATGGTCGCACTCGACATCGGCCCCGCCGCGCCAATCGCAACGGTCAAGTCGCTCCTTGCGCAAGGTGAGACTGACGGGCGCTGGTACTACGAGGAAGGGTGTGTCACCGAGGAATGGCGGCGCTTGGAGTAGGCACCACTGCGACGCACATAGCCGCCGACAGTGAAAGCGCGGTCGGTCGAGGAGCGCGCGACCCACATCCGTTGCAGCGGCGAACCAGCAACTCGGCTGCGGGTGAGAGCGGTATCAGATTCGGATGGATGTCTCAGCCGGCCGGTGCAGGGAGATTGAAGTCTTTGACGCTGTGCCATGAGTTGGGCTCGGCAGTCCCCGCGATGAGCACTGCCCGTTCGATGCGAGCTCGGATGGGCAACTGGTGGCTGACTGTCGCCGCAGCGGCCCGCAGTGCCGATGCGCTGCCGCGGCGGCGTTCACCCACGGTCAGGTGCGGCACGACGTCGTCGAAGACCCCGCCGTAGGGCGGGTAGTCCGGGAACGCGCGCCACACCGCTGAGGTCAGTTCCCGAAACGGCCCGTCCGGCTCCGGAGCCAGCCAAAGCACCTCCTCGCCGAACCAGTCACAACGCGCGAAGGTGCAGTCGAAAGCCCGGACGGAGTTGAGGGCGCACGCGAGCCGGCTGATGACTTCACGGTCGATCGCGCTCGGATGCACGAACGGGTACAGCACGGAGACATGCGCTGGTACGCCCCAGGATGCGGCGACGTCGAGCTGGCGTCGGTGATCTGCGACGGCCGGCTCGGCGGCATCGACCGGAATGATCACGGCGGTCTCCGTGTCTGTCGCGGCGTTGACCATCTTCGCCCCCAGTCGTGGTGGTGTCAGCGGCGACCGTTCGCCCGAACCCATCGTTGCCTAACGGCGCCCCCACATTCGCCACCCCCGCCGTAGGACAGCCTTTCACGCACAGCCGCGTTCAGGTTGAAGCGGCTCGGGCCAGGACGCCTGGTCGGTGGCCAGGTCCTCGCGGATGTAGAGGCCCTGCCAGCTTCCGCGGGTGGCGACCGCAACCTCGGGTTCGACACCCTTGATCCGAAGAACCTCCACGCGGTCGACCGCGAGGGCATCCGCATCGCCGCAGTCCACGACTTCACCCCGCCCTACGGAAGACCAAGCGGCACTTGGTCGGGCATCGCGCTGTGGGGCCGGTACAGGTTGCCGTCGAACCTAACCCTGGCGGAGCAGTCGCCCTCATTACCAACATCTGAAGCGCATCCGGTCAGGGCGGGTATCGCTACCACCAGCAGAAGCTTCACCTGAGTCATGCTAGGTGGGACGCGACGAGGCAGCTCACGGTTCCGGCGCATCGCACGTCCGGACAGCCGCATTCCGGGCTGTGGTGTCGCGCTCCATGCGGCTCGCCGGAGTCTGAGTCCCGGAGCCACGACCGGGTAGATTGCCCACGAGCGCTGCCCCCACGGGAGGACACGGGGCCATGGAACCTGCATCGGCGAGGGACTACGCCTGGATTCACGACACGCCGCTGTTCGTGGCGGCCTGCCTGACGGTGGTGACCGGGATGACCGCGGACGATGTGCTCGCCGACCTCTGTGGTCATCGTGGTGAGGTACCCATGTCCGGATCCACGGCACAGTTCGGCGTCGCCCGCCTGCCAAGCGGCAGCGAGATGCGAGTTGGGGTGACAGCTATCCCTGGCGGCGTCCTCGTAGTGGAGGACAACGGATACGTCGGCGCGGAGCCCGACGTGCTGGCTCGTCTCTCTGCCGGCGGGCGCGCCGCAAGCATCTTCTGGAACGTCAACGAACACAATGCGTTCTCGTTCGCCGAGAAAGGCCAACTGCTCGGATGTGTCGACCTGTTCGATGCTGAGGACCCTGGCTTCGCGGAGGAGATCGGTCTGCCCGTCGAGCTTCGCGACCTCTTCTCGGCGGCCGGCCATGAGGATGCGGACCTCCACGCGACGGGGCTGGCGATGGTTGCCACGTTCACGGGCGTGCAGGTGCGACGCGAGGACGTCGAGGGAGTGGACATCGACGCTCTTCGCGGCCGGTGAGGCGACACCTCAACCCCGCGAGGCAGGCATGCGATCGTCCCTGCACTGGGCAACGCTCGAGGCGGGTCAGCAACGTCAACGGGAGCGCACTGTCATGCCGCGGAGCGTGAAGTTCTGTCGTGCCGAGATGATGACTCTCCCAGACTGGCATCATCAGCCCGTGGTCGAAGAGCTGCTGAGTCACCGTCTTGTCGCTGTTGAGCGGCTGTCCTGGGAGCCCGTCGGCAATTCAGGGCGCCGTGAGGTAGGGCCGGTGCGCATGGTGTTCGACAACGGCTACGGCCTCGCCCTTAGCGGCAGTACGACTTGGACCTTGGACATGTGGGTCACGTCTCCCGGCGATGACTCGTGGCTGAACACCTACGACGATGACCTCGGAGACGGACGTTGGGTGCTACGCGACGCGGGTGCCGAGGACCCCTTCGCTGACGCTATGGGTGCCACGCTGACTGACTGGCAGGCGGTGCACAACGAGGCGCTGGAGATTGTCGGATTGCGCCTGTCTTTTGACGGACGCGAGATGCCCCTCATCGTCCGGGAGGGTGAAGTCACTACCTGAGACGACCGTCCTCATCTGGCCGCAGACAGTGAAACTCTGTCGCGCCGGCGCTCGAATGCGGCGCCATGTCCGGCCATTGGATCAGTTCAGTCGTCGGGGGCCGCCGGGCTGGATGCCTTCACGAGGACGAAGACGATGAAGAAGGGCTCCGCGGTCAGCTTGTTGTACGTGTCGGGAAACCGGTCCTTCATCGATTCGGAGGGCAAGGGTTCCACCAGGTGCTCGATGAGAAACCCGGCGTCGCGGAATTCCGCGCACCAGGTCGTCAGCGGTGCCCGACGAAAGCGGACTTGCCAACCTGCGTTCCACGTGTCGTCGATCATTTCGTCGGTGAAGTAACTACCGCCAACCTGCCGCCAGTCGGCGACGGGATGAACCGTGGAGACCACCAACCGTCCCGCCGGCTTGAGGACTCGATGAAGCTCGCGGAGTGCAGGGAGCGGGTCCTCGAGATGGTGAAGCACCAGCGCCATGATCGCGCGATCGACAGACTCGTCTCCGAGCCAATCCAGCGGGTTGCGAACATCGTGCACCCGAAGGTCTGCCCTGCTGCCCGCCCGTTGGCGAGCGTGCTGGACCAGCTTGGCGCTGTTGTCGAAGCCCACGACGTCGGCGCCTCGCCGCGCTAGTTCGGCCGCGTACAAGCCCGAGCCGCAGCCGACATCCAAGACCCGGCGGCCATCCACGTCCCCGAGAAGACCGAGCACAGCTGGACGGTCATAGTGGGCGTTGTAGGCGCTGTGTTCGGCGTGAACAGCGAAGGAATCGGCGAAACTGTCGTACATGCTCACCGAGGCAGGCTAGCCGCGCAACACGCCCCCGTGGGTCAAGGGGTGCTGTCGGGATCTCACTGACATGCCGCAGACCGAGCGACACGCTGCGGCTCACGCCAGCCCCAGCCAGGCGCCCAGCAGCGGGACGCTTGCGACCAGGAGCGCTGCGATAACGGCGAACATGCGGGCCCGCCGCGGCTCACCGGCCCGCAGCGCGAGCACGGCAAGGGCGACCGCCGGGACAACTGGCACCGCGACGGCGACAGTGACCAGGAACCCCAGTGAGGCCCACTCACTGCTCGAAGTGGCTGCGTCGTAGGCGAACCACGCAGCGACAGCCAGCAGTGGAGCGGACAGGGCCAGAGTCGACCAGGCAATCACGGCAGTCCACCCGCTCGACGGGGCGGGACGGTCTTCCCGCGAGGTGCTCATCGCCATGCTTGATTATCCGCACCGGCCGCGACACTTGACATGAGTGCTCCTACTCACTTTCGGGCGGCTCCGCCAGAGAGCCGGCTTCCGGCGGACCGGCCAGCACTTTCACTCTCATGCCGCAGTCAATGAAACAAGCAGCCGAATTCCGGACATGCCAAGGCAACCCTGAATGAGTCTCAAGACTCGCCGCGACTCGAGCTTCGTCGGAAGCCTGCCGCGTCAGTGCTCGATCTTGACGTCGCCATGTGCGCGTAGCGTGAAAGGCTTCCCGTCATGCCACAGGAGGAACAACTCAGCGGAGGCAACACCACGGCCGTCGTCCGCGTAGGTGACACGGTGCGTCGCCCGGTCGGACCGTGGACGCCTGCCGTGCACGACTTGCTGAACCACCTGACCGCGGTCGGGTTCTCCGGTTCGCCGCAGGTTCTCGGCATCGACGACGCGGATCGGGAGATCCTCGAGTTCGTCCCTGGTGAAGTGGGAAGCCTTTCTGCGACGGAGCTCTTGCCGACATGGTTTCGGACGCCCGAAAGCTGCTGGTCGATCGGAAGATGGATCCGCGACTTCCAGTCCGCGCAGGCGGGCCTCGTGGTCGATCCAGCCAAGCCGTGGCGACGTGCCGAAGGCACTTCTCTCCGCCAGGACCAAGTGATCGTGCACCACGACGTTTCGCCGTACAACACCGTGCGTCGGCAGGACGACTCACTTGTCGTGCTGGACTGGGACTTCGCCCGGCCCGGAGACCCGATCGAGGATCTGGCCTGGGCGGCGTGGCGATGGGTGCCGTTGATGGCCGGTCGGTGGTGGCATGCCGAATACGGGATCGGTGCCGACGAGGACGTCCGCCAGCGCCAGGAACGTAACCTCGCCGCCCTCCTCGACGGGTACGGTCCGTCGAAGCGCCAGCGGAGCGTGCTCGCCGAGGCGATCGCGAAGCAGATGGTCAGCCACGCATCTGACCTTGAGGAAATGGCGCGGACCGATCCGGCGTTCGCTCGTCTGGTCGACCTCGACTACGCACGCGCGGCACGCCACGACGCCGAGTGGTGGGTGAACGCCGCTGTTCACACATCTGCACTCGGAACGCTCTAAGAACGTCCGCTTCTAGCCGCGGACAGTGAAAATCCATACTGCCGAAAGGCGCCCCCGACCGCTCTCGTCCGGTAGAACGGTGAGCGACCGGGACCAACGTGGGTCAAGGAGCAGGTGAGGTGTTGTGGTGACTCAGAGGCGAAGTCGACCCGACATGCTCAAAGATGCAACGCTGACAATCCCGCCTCCGCGCGGGTGCTCGAGAAGGTGGGGATGCGGCGTGAGAAACACGGAGTCGAGGACTCTTGGCATGCCGAGCTGCGCTGGGTCGACGGCTACCAGTACGCGATCCTGGCGCGCGAATGGACATGCACGGCCCAGAGCGAGGCCTGAACTGAAGTCCCTATGGCGCTCGCGGTCCCGCGTTCAGGACGTTGCGAACGAGTTCACGCACCCGGCTATCGTCGCCGGGTGAGCGACGTCCAGCAGCACCTCGTCTATCGGCTCGCCGAGCCGGATGACGCACACGACATGATCCGAGTAGAGCATGCAGCGCAGGCGCTGCTCGCTGAGCAAGGCGTCCCTCTTCATGACCTGGCCGTGCCTGGCGGGATCGAGGAGCCAACCACCTGGTTGCTCGCCCTCGTGGCGGAGCTCGATGGACGGATCGTCGGTATGGCCCGACTGAGCCAACTCAGCCCAGCACTACTTTGTCTCGACCAGGTTTCGGTCGACCCTCGGTACGCGCACCAGGGGGTGGGCAGCGGACTGTTGCTCAGGGTGGCCGATGTCGCACGGACACTCGGCTACACCGCGATCACCGGGACCACGTTTCGCGACGTGGTCTTCAACGGTCCTTTCTACGAACGCCTCGGCTGCGTGGAAGATCCGGAGCCGCACCCAGTCATGCTCGAACGACGCAGGGTCGAGCGTGCTCTTGGCCTCGACCAGCTCGGCGCTCGGGTAGTCATGCGGATGCCACTTTGAACCCGCGCCCCTGGACCTAGGGTGCCGGAATGCCGATCGAGATTCCTCCTGCCTTCCGGGTGACGACCATGAAGCGCGAGGGCACGGCGGGGCGTGAGTGGCTTGCAGCACTGCCGAGCCTCGTCGAGGGCCTCCTCGAACGGTGGGGCTGCACTCGGGACGGCAAGGTGGGACACGGAGGCGTCGGACTTGTGGTTCCGGTGATGCAGCGAGGTACGCCCGCGATCATCAAGGTCTCGTTCCCGCACCCCGGCAACATCAGCGAGTGGGGCGCCCTCGCCGCCTTCGATGGACGGGGTGCGGTGCGCCTGTACGACGTCGATGAGGACAAGTTCGCGATGCTCCTGGAACGCGCCCGACCCCACGACCTCTCGACCGTCGAGGACACTGACGAAGCACTCACGCTCGCTGGACAGGTCGCGCATCGGCTCGCCGTTCCGGCACACCCCGACGCGCCCCGCTTGTCAGACGTCACGAGCCGTTGGGCGAGTGAGCTGGCTGTCGAACATGATCAGGCAGATGCTGCGGTGCGGTTGCCGGAGCCGGTCGTCAACGCTGCGGTCGCGACGTTCCGCGACCTCGCAGACAACGTCTCGGACACGCTCATCCAC
Source organism: uncultured Actinomycetota bacterium (assembly GCA_963700365.1). Taxonomy (GTDB): domain Bacteria; phylum Actinomycetota; class Actinomycetes; order Propionibacteriales; family Nocardioidaceae; genus Nocardioides_C. Next base: position 278,160 of record CAVOXG010000004.1, read on the forward strand.
GGCGATCTGCACTTCACCAACGTGCTGCGCGCCGATCGAGAGCCCTGGCTGGCGATCGACCCCAAAGGGATTGCTGGAACTCCCTGTTTCGACGCAGCCACGGTCGTCCGGCATCACTTGCTCGACATGGTTCGCCGTCCTGGGCTCGCGGACACGCTGGCCCATCGCGTTGCAGTCTTCAGCGAAGCGGCCGCGGTCGACTGCAACCTGGCCATGCGCTGCACCCAAGCGCGCTTCGTGAGCTCCTACTACTGGGAGCTGCGCCACCAGTCGCAGCCGGTGATCGTGGACGCCATGGGAGCAGCCTCGATCGCCGCGACCAGATGCTTGAACTGAGCCGCCCGGTCGCCGAGTGCCACGTGCTCCGGCCCCTCGAAGCGGCGGCCTGTTGGAGTGCGAGGTGAGAGAGTCATCCGCAATGACACAGACCCGGTGGCGCGAGACCCGCCGGATGTTCGGCAAGGAGGCCACAGAGCAGATGCAGGTCACCGTGGTCGAGGCGCAGGCGCGCACGGTGGTCGAGGCGGATTCCTCGGGAGTGCACTACCTCACCGAGTTCACGTTGGCCCCGACTTGGCGCCAAGGCCACCGAGAAGATGATGGCCAAGGACCTGCAGGACATCGCTGCGCGGGCCGAGAGGCCCTGAGTCCGCAGGTCGCAAGTCCGTCGAGCTCATTCCTGCGGCAGGTCCTTCTTGGCCTCCTCGTACGAACCGGTCGGCGGGTTCGCGTCCGGCCCGTACACCAGGTGCACCACGCCGGTGTGGAACGGCTGCGCCGAGATCAGTCTGAGGTGTCGAGCGGGCCGGCCATCCTCGAAGAGCCTCAGCCCGGACCCGGCGGTCGCCGGGTGGACGAACAGATGCAGCTCGTCGAGCAGGCCGGCGTCGAGCAGCTGCCGCACCACCGAGACCGACCCGCTCAGCGCGATGCGGCGGATCGACGGGTCGTTCTTCAGCTCCGTGACGGCTTCGACGAGGTCGCCCTGCAGCTGCTCCGAGTTGCGCCAGCTGAAGGTCAGGGGACTGCGCGAGGCGACGATCTTGCGCATGTCGCCCAGCCGCTTGGCGAACAGCGGCGTCCTCCCCGCCGGCCTCCTCCCGTTCGGGCCAGGCCCCGGCGAAGCTGTCGTAGGTCACTCGGCCGAAGAGCATGACGTCGGCGTCGTGCGTACGGTCCACGGCCTCGCCCATCTCCTCGTTGAAGTACGGGAAGTGCCAGTTGCCGACGCCGGGGTCGACAACGCCGTCGAGCGCCGTGAAAAGGCTGGCCGTGATCGTTGCCATCGGAGTCTCCTGTGTTCTCGGTGGTGTCTCTGATCTTGCCCCTTACGACCGCGCCGAGGCGGGGAACTCATCGCGGCGGTGCAGCCGCCCGAGCCAAGCGTCCGTATCCGGTCCGGTTCGAAAGGCCCCATCCGGGACGGTCACACGCAGCATCCGTCGGTGGCATTGGGCAAGATAGGCGCCATGAGCGAGACCTCCGAGGAAGTGCCCGAGTCCACCGGCGTGACCGTCGCCGAGACGCCGCCGGAGGCCCGTGAGGAGCACCAGGAGATCGCCGAGCAGGTCGAGGAGGCGCGCTGGCGCTACTACGTCAAGGACTCCCCGACGATCTCCGACGCGGAGTTCGACCGGCTGATGCGCCGGCTCGAGGAGCTCGAGGAGCAGTGGCCCGACCTGCGCACCCCCGACTCCCCGACGCAGAAGGTGGGCGGTGCCGTCTCCACCGAGTTCACGCCGGTCGAGCACATCGAGCCGATGATGAGCCTCGACAACGCCTTCTCGCCCGAAGAGCTCGAGGCGTGGGCGGCGAGGATCCGCCGTGAGGGCGTGGCGGACGCGGAGTTCCTCTGTGAGCTCAAGGTGGACGGGCTCGCGGTCAGCCTGCTCTACGAGGACGGCCGGCTGGTCCGTGGAGCCACCCGCGGCGACGGCCGCACCGGTGAGGACGTCACGCCGAACGTCCGCACGATCGACAACGTCCCGCACCGGCTGAAGGCCAGCGAGGAGTACCCCGTGCCCGCGCGGGTGGAGGTGCGCGGTGAGGTGTTCCTCCCGGTCGAGGCGTTCGAGAAGCTCAACGAGGCGATGCTCGACACGGGCCGTGGCCCGTTCGCGAACCCTCGCAACGCCGCCGCCGGCTCGCTGCGCCAGAAGGACCCGCGGGTCACCGCGACCCGTCCGCTCGCCCTGGTCTGCCACGGGCTGGGCGTTCGGGAGGGCTTCGAGCCGACGAGACAGTCGGAGTCGTACGCCGCCCTGTCCGCGTGGGGACTGCCGGTGAGCGACCTCGCCAAGGTGCTGCCGGACCTGAAGGAGGTGGGCGAGTTCATCGCCTACTACGGCGAGCACCGGCACTCTGTCGAGCACGAGATCGACGGAGTGGTCGTCAAGGTCGACCAGGTGTCCCTGCAGCGGCGCCTCGGCTCGACGTCGCGGGCCCCGCGCTGGGCGATCGCGTACAAGTACCCGCCCGAGGAGGTCAACACCAAGCTCCTCGACATCCGGGTGAACGTCGGCCGCACCGGGCGGGTGACCCCGTACGGCGTGATGTCGCCGGTCAAGGTCTCGGGCTCCACCGTGGAGATGGCCACGCTGCACAACGCCCACGAGGTCAGGCGCAAGGACGTGCGCCCCGGTGACACCGTGATCCTGCGCAAGGCCGGCGACGTGATCCCCGAGATCGTCGGACCGGTCGTCGAGCTGCGTCCCGACGGCCTCGCGGAGTGGGTGATGCCGACCGAGTGCCCCTCCTGCGGCACCAGTCTGGTGCAGGAGAAGGAGGGCGACGCCGACCTGCGCTGCCCCAACCACCGCTCCTGCCCCGCGCAGCTGCGCGAGCGGGTCTTCCACGTCGCCGGCCGTGGGGCCTTCGACATCGAGGTGCTCGGCTACGAGGCGGCCGACGGGCTGCTCACCGCGGGCGTGCTCGAGGACGAGGGCGACGTGTTCACGCTCACCGAGCAGGACCTGCTGCGGACCCCCATGTTCACCCGTGCCCCCAAGAAGGGCGAGGGGGACGCCCCGGTGCTGTCGGCCAACGGCGCGCGCCTGCTCGCGAACCTCGAGGAAGCCAAGCACCGTCCGTTGTGGCGGGTGCTCGTGGGCCTTTCGATCCGGCACGTCGGGCCGACGGCGGCGCGGGCTTTGGCCACCGAGTTCCGGACGATGGAGGCGATCCGGTCGGCCTCGGTGGAGGACCTCGCCGGTGTCGAGGGCGTCGGCATGACCATCGCCGAGTCGATCCGCCGGTGGTTCGACGGCCCGGAGTCCGAGTGGCACAACGCGATCGTCGACAAGTGGCGTGCGGCCGGCGTGACGATGGAGGACGCGGTCGACGAGTCGATGCCGCGCCACCTCGAGGGGCTCAGCATCGTGGTGACCGGCTCGCTGACCAGCTTCAGCCGCGACCAGGCGAAGGAGGCGATCATCGCCCGCGGCGGCAAGGCGGCCTCGTCGGTGTCGAAGAAGACCAGCTTCGTCGTGGTCGGCGACGCGCCCGGCTCGAAGTACGACAAGGCGGTGTCGCTGGAGGTCCCGATCCTCGACGAGGACGGCTTCCGTGTCCTGCTCGACAAGGGCCCCGGCGCCGCCCGCGAGGTGGCGCAGATCGGCGAGTAGCCGCGCTGCGGTTTCCTGCCCGGGTCATCACCGGGAGAGAATGCCCCCGTGCTCGGGTCCTGGCTGTTGTGGCTGACGGCCACCGCGACGGTGCTTCTGGTGCCGGCGCTGGTGGCTCTCCTCAGGGTCGACCGGCACGCACACAAGGCGCCGCTGCGCGGTCTCGAGACGGCGCATCGCCCTGGTTGCGGGCACCACCCTGGTCGCCGTGGCGGCGTTGCCGGTCGCCGCGCTTCTCGGAGCGGGCGGTCTCGGCGCCGTCCTCGTCGCGGTCGCGCTCGGGGTGTCCGTCCTCGGCTCGGCCAGGAGCCGGGACCGGTGGGCCGTGCGCGGCATCGTCGCGCGGGGTCTGCTGCTGGCCGGCACGGTGGCGGCGCTGCTCTGGTTCGGCTACTTCGTGCTGGCCACCCCGACGTCCGCGGCCGCCGGACCCGTGCTCGGGGGCCTGTGGGGTCTCACGGCCTGGGGTGCGTTCCGTCTGCGACGCCCCGTCGAGCGCTGGCTGGGCGCCCGCGCGGGTGAGCTCGAGACCCGTGAGGCGGCCGTCGTCGCCTTCCCGGGCGGCCTGCTCCTCCGTCGTACCGGCATCGCGCTGGCCGTCTTCATCCTGCCTGCAGCAGCGATCGCCGGCGGCCGTTCGGCGCCGGACCCCGCACCCCCGGCCTCGCGGGCCGGCTCGGAGGACACCGCGACGCCCGGCACCGCGCGCGGCACGGGGTCGACGGGGGAGGGGTCGTCTCCCTCGGTGTCCGGAGCCCCCGGCACACCCGTGCGTACGGCGGACGGCCCGACGCCGACCGGGTCGCTCACCCGCGAGGCCACACCTCGACCGCGGGACACGGAGTCCTCCACGCTGCCGTCGCCGACTGTGACGGGGACCGGACTTCCGTCGGAGAGCCCGAGCCCGACCGACGGCGGCCTCCCGACCGTCCTCCCGGTGCCGACCGGGTGGCCGGAGGAGAGCAAGACGCCGGGTTACGCGAAAGAGAAGCCGAACCGGCCCTCCGACGCCCCGTCACCCGGCAGCGGGAAGGACTGAGAGCAGGTCACTGGCGGAGGGGTACTCCCGCACGAGCTTGCGGAGCTCGGTCACGACCACGTCGGTGACCCCGCGAGGCGCGTCCCGGTGGCTCATCACGCCGTCGAGCCACACGACCGCCTCCTCGACCACCGTGCTGTCGGCGGCCACCAGGGCGCCGGCGACCGCGCCCACGAGATGTGGCAGGTGGTCGAAGAGGACCGGCTGCCATCCCGACACCACGTCCTGGAGCGTCGCGGCGGGCCGTGCGGTCGCGACGCGCTCCTTGAGCGTGGCGGTGAGCTGCTCGCGGTCGGCGTGGATCGCGAACCCCTCCTCGGGGCCGGGGCCGGACAGCGGCTCGGCCGGGACGGTCGCCGAGCCCTGCGCCCTGAGCGCCTGCACCGCCAGCGCGCCGCTGACCGCGAAGCCGGTGGCGCCCAGCGCCTCGGCCCGCCGGCCGCCGGCGTCGAACGCGGCCCCGCCGACGACGACGGGGGTCCCGGTGGCACGCACCGCCTCGATCTGGCGGCGTACCCGCGGCAGGGAGGCGCTGAGCGAGCAGCTCAGGGCGACGGCGCGCGGGGCCACCTCGTGCACGTGCCGGACCAGGTGCTCGGCGGAGGCGTTGGCGCCGAGATAGCTCACGGGGATCCCTGCGGACCTCAGGTGCTCGGCGACGAGCAGTGCCGGCAGCGCGTGCCACTCCTGCTCGACGCAGGACACGACCACGGGTCGGGCGGTGTCGAGGGGAGCCGGTATCTGCGCGCCGAGCATGCCGAGCACGGCCTCGCTGACCGCGGTGGCGGCGTGCTCCTGCGCGACGCTCCACGCGTCGGTGGCCCAGAGCTCGCCGACGCGTGCCTGCGCGGGCGCGATCACGTCGGTCATCACCTCGAGGGGACTGGCGCCGGCCCTCTGCAGGCGTCGGACGAGGTCCAGCGCACCGGCGCGGTCGCCCACCGCGATGGCCGTGAGGTACTCCTCCAGGACGTCGCTCACCGGGCCGACGGGTCGTTCTGCACGCCGAGGATCGCGATGTCGTCGTGGGCGCGGTCGCCGACGTGGTGCGCCAGCGTCATCGCGACGGTCTCGACCACGGCGCCGACGTCGCCGCGGGGAGCGTCGGCCAGGACCCGGTGCAGCCGCTCCTCGCCGAACTGCTCCTCGAACCCCGGGGCCTCGAGCACGCCGTCGGTGAACAGCAGGCAGATGTCGCCGGGGCGCAGGACGACCTCGGTCTCGTCGTAGTCGTGGTCGTCGAACAGACCGAGCACGGTGCCTTCGACGTCGACCCGCTCGAGCGCGCCGGAGGCTCTCAGGAGGTACGGCGGATGATGGCCGGCCGCGGCGACGGAGAGGACCAGGTCGTCGTCTCGCCGGCGCACCCGCGTGCACACCGCGGTCACGAACGTGCCGTCGCCCTCGCGTACGAGGACCCGGTTGACCAGGTCGAGCACCTCGGCCGGACTCCGGTCGACCAGGGCGGCGGTGCGGACAGCCTGCCGGACGCGGCCGGTGAGGACGGCCGCCTCGACGCCCTTGCCGCACACGTCGCCGAGCACCGCGGTCCAGTCGTCGTCGTCACCGTGCACGTCGTAGAAGTCACCGCCGAGAGCCTCGTGCTCGAACGCGACGCGGTAGTACTTCGCGAGCCGGGCGCCGGGCATCTCCGGAAGGCTGGGGGGAGCGAGGTCGCGGCTGAGGACGCCCGCGACCCGCCGCGAGTCGGCGAGGTTCCTGGTCGCGTCGAGCGTGACCGCGAGGCTGTGCGCGAGCTCCTCGAGGAACCCGACTGCGTCCTGGTCGAAGCCGTCGCTGCCCCGGCGAGCGAGCGTCAGGGCGCCGAAGCCACGACCTCGGGCGGTGAGCGGGATGACGAGCAGGTCCGCGGGACGGATCTCGTCGAGGGTCGCACGCAGCTCCGGTGCCGGCACCGCGGAGGCGACCGCGCCGGTGTCCTCCCCGTCGGAGCCGAACGAGAGCAGGGAGAGCTCGCGCAGACCCCGGGAGATCACACGGCTGAGGGTGGACGTGCCCTCCCGCGGCGCAGGCACCGAGGAGCGCTGCACGGAGCCTCCGGCGACGGTGGCGGCGCAGTGCAGGAGCCCCGCCTCGCGCAGCACGACCTGCGCCCAGTCCACGACGTCAGGCACCAGCAGCCCGAGGATCAGGTCGACGGCGCGCTCGGTCTGCATGGACCCGCCGACCGTGCGCGAGACCCTGGCGAGGAACGTCGCACGCTCCGACTCGAGGCGGAGTCGCGACTCGGCATCGGAGGTCGCCGGCGTGACCAGGAGGTTCCTCGTCGCGTCGTGCAGGTCGGATGTCACGGTCAGCCGGGTCCCTTCGTCGGACAATCCGGTCGATACTTGCACACGCCTGGTGGCCGTTCCAGCTCTCGTGGCCCGATGCGCGTCCGCCCCGCACCGGAGGAAGCCGCGTGCTCGGCGGCCGCCCAACCGCTCTAGGATGGTTCGAGCCCGTGATGGGCCGCCCGACCGGTACTTGCCGGCATCGACCCCCGCATCGAACCAGGGAGCGAGCACCTCCATGCCCGACATCACCCGTGAAGAGGTGGCGCATCTCGCCGACCTCGCGCGGATCGACCTGAGCGACGCCGAGCTGGACCACCTCGCGCCCCAGCTCGCGGTCATCCTCGACTCGATCAAGTCGATCAGCGAGGTGGCCGCCGACGACATCCCGCCGACGTCGCACCCGATGCCGCTCACGAACGTGTTCCGCGAGGACGTCGTCCGTCCCGGCCTCACCGCCGAGGCGGCGCTGTCCGGCGCTCCCGCGGTCGAGGAGCAGCGCTTCGCTGTCCCGAAGATCCTCGGGGAGGAAGAGTGACCACCCCCCGAGACACCTCGCTCCGCTCATCGTTCCGAGGGGACCCCGCATGACCGACCTCATCCGCCGTACCGCCGCGGAGCTCGCCGACGCGCTCGCCGCCGGCGAGACCACCTCGGTCGAGCTGACCGAGGCCCACCTCGACCGGATCGCCTCCGTCGACGGCGACGTGCACGCGTTCCTGCACGTCGACCGCGAGGGCGCCCTCGAGCAGGCACGCGCCTCCGACGAGCGCCGCGCCGCCGGTCGCCAGGCCGGCCCGCTCGACGGTGTGCCGATCGCGGTCAAGGACGTGATGGCCACCAAGGGTCTGCCCACGACGTGCGGCTCGAAGATCCTCGAGGGCTGGATCCCGCCGTACGACGCGACCCTCGTCACCAGGCTCCGCGAGGCTGGGCTGCCGATCCTCGGCAAGACCAACATGGACGAGTTCGCGATGGGCTCCTCCACCGAGCACTCGGCCTACGGCCCGACCCGCAACCCCTGGGACCTCGACCGGATCCCCGGCGGCTCCGGCGGTGGCTCGGCCGCGGCGGTGGCCGCCTTCGAGGCCCCGCTCGCGATCGGCACCGACACCGGCGGCTCGATCCGCCAGCCCGGCGCGGTCACCGGCACCGTCGGCGTGAAGCCGACGTACGGCGGCGTGTCCCGCTACGGCCTCGTCGCGCTGGCGAACTCCCTCGACCAGGCCGGCCCCGTCACCCGGACCGTGCTCGACTCCGCACTGCTCCACGAGGTGATCGGCGGCCACGACCCGCTCGACTCCACCTCGGTCGACGAGCCCCTGCCTCCGCTCGTCGACGCCGCCCGCCGAGGCGCGTCCGGTGACATGAAGGGCGTGCGGATCGGCGTGGTCAAGGAGCTGACCGGCGAGGGCTACCAGGCCGGGGTCCAGGCCCGCTTCGACGAGTCGGTGCAGCTGCTCGTGGACGCCGGCGCCGAGGTCGTGGAGGTGTCGTGCCCGAGCTTCGTGCACGCCCTCGCCGCCTACTACCTGATCCTGCCGAGCGAGGCGTCGTCGAACCTCGCGAAGTTCGACGCGATGCGCTACGGCCTCCGGGTGTACCCCGAGGGCGTGGACCACCCGAACGCCGAGGAGGTCATGCGCGCAACCCGCGACGCCGGCTTCGGCGACGAGGTCAAGCGCCGCATCATCCTCGGCACCTACGCGCTGTCGAGCGGCTACTACGACGCCTACTACGGCCAGGCGCAGAAGGTCCGCACGCTGATCAGCCGTGACTTCGCGGCGGCGTTCGAGTCCGCCGACGTGCTGGTCTCACCGACCGCGCCGACCACGGCGTTCAAGCTCGGCGAGAAGCTCGACGACCCGGTCGCGATGTACCTCAACGACATCGCGACGATCCCGGCGAACCTGGCCGGTGTCCCGGGCATCTCGCTGCCCAGCGGTCTCGCGGACGAGGACGGGCTGCCCACCGGCTTCCAGGTCCTCGCCCCCGCCATGGCCGACGACCGGTTGTACCGGGTCGGCGCCGCCCTCGAGGCAGCGCTGCTCGACCGTTGGGGAGGGCCGCTGCTGGACAAGGCACCCGCACTGGCAGAGAAGGAGGCCGTGCGATGACCACCGCACCCGCACTCATGTCCTTCGAGGAGGCCCTCGAGAAGTTCGACCCGGTCATGGGTCTCGAGGTCCACGTCGAGCTCAACACGGTCACGAAGATGTTCTGCGGCTGCCCGACCGAGTTCGGCGCCGAGCCGAACACCCAGGTCTGCCCGACCTGCCTCGGCCTTCCCGGGCGCGATGCCGGTGGTCAACGGCAAGGCGGTGGAGTCGGCGATCCGGATCGGCCTCGCGCTGAACTGCAACATCGCGTCGTGGTGCCGCTTCGCCCGGAAGAACTACTTCTACCCGGACATGCCGAAGAACTTCCAGACCTCGCAGTACGACGAGCCGATCGCCTACGACGGCTGGACCGAGGTTGAAATCGAGGTCGACGGGGCGCAGACGTTCCGGGTCGAGATCGAGCGCGCCCACATGGAGGAGGACACCGGCAAGTCGCTGCACGTCGGTACGACGGGCCGCATCCACGCCGCGGACTACTCCCTGCTCGACTACAACCGGGCCGGCATCCCCCTGATCGAGATCGTCACCAAGCCGATCGTCGGCACCGGCGACAAGGCGCCGCTCGTCGCGAAGGCCTACGTCGCCCACCTCCGCGAGCTGCTGCTCGGTCTCGGGGTCTCCGACGTCCGCATGGAGCAGGGCTCGCTGCGCTGCGACGTGAACCTCTCCCTCAAGCCCGCGGGCGCGGAGAAGTTCGGCACCCGCACCGAGACCAAGAACGTCAACTCGCTGCGGTCGGTCGAGCGCGCGGTGCGCTACGAGATCGGCCGCCAGGCTGCCCGTCTGGCCGACGGCGAGCGGATCGTCCAGGAGACCCGCCACTGGCACGAGGACACCGGCGTCACCACCGCCGGCCGTGAGAAGTCCGACGCCGAGGACTACCGGTACTTCCCGGAGCCCGACCTGGTGCCCGTGGCGCCCGACGCCGAGTGGGTCGAGAAGCTGCGCGCCGCGCTCCCCGAGCCTCCCGCGCGAGCGCCGGGCCCGGCTCCAGAAGGAGTGGGGCTTCTCCGACCTCGAGATGCGCGACACCGTCGGCGCCGGGGCGCTCACCCTCGTGGAGGAGACCATCGCCGCCGGCGCCCCGCCCGCCACCGCTCGCAAGTGGTGGCTGTCGGAGATGGCCCGCCGTGCCAACGAGCAGGGCGTCGACCTCGCCGATCTCGGCGTCACCCCGGCCGACGTGGCCCGGGTCCAGGCGCTCGTCGACGAGGGCAAGATCAACGACAAGCTCGCCCGCCAGGTCTTCGACGGCGTGATCGCCGGCGAGGGCACGCCGGACGAGGTCGTCGAGAAGCGCGGTCTCGCGGTGGTCTCCGACGAGGGTGCGCTGTCGGAGGCGGTCGACCGCGCGATCGAGGCGAACCCCGACGTCGCCGCGAAGATCCGCGACGGCAAGGTCGCCGCGGCCGGCGCGCTCATCGGCGCGGTCATGAAGGACATGCGCGGGCAGGCCGACGCCGGCCGGGTCCGCGAGCTGATCCTCGAGAAGCTCTCCTAGCCCCGGCCCCCGATTACCAGGGGATGCAGGGGATCTGTCCCTTCCCACGGTGACCATGCCGTGGGAAGGGACAGATCTCCATGGGCAGCCCGACGAGCAGCCACGCGCAGGGTCACGGCGGGGGCGTACGACGGTCAGCGCAGCGCGATGCGGAGGATCCGGTCGTCCTCGGCGGCGGGGTCGCCGCGGCCGTCGCGGTTGCTGGTCGACAGCCACAGGTCGCCGTCCGGGGTGACGACGACCGTGCGCAGCCGTCCGTAGCCGCCGACGAAGTAGTCCTGCGGCTGGCCGATGCTGCCGTCCTCACGGACCGGCACCCGCCACAGCCGCTCGCCCTGTAGCGAGGCCATCCACAGCGACCCCTCGGCATAGGCCAGACCGGAGGGGGAGGCCTCGGAGGTGCGCCACTGGGCGAACGGGTTGCGGTACTCCTCGAGGTCGCCCCTGCCCTCCACGAGCGGCCAGCCGTAGTTGCGGCCCTTCTCGATCCGGTTCAGCTCGTCCCAGGTGCTCGACCCGAACTCGCTGGCCCACAGCCGGTCCTGGTCGTCGAAGGCGAGGCCCTGGACGTTGCGGTGACCCATGGTCCACACCGGGGAGCCGTCCACCGGGTTGCCGGGGGCGGGGTCACCGTCGGGCGTGATGCGCAGGATCTTGCCGGCCGTCGAGTCCCGGTCCTGGGAGAGCTGCTCCTCGCCGGTCTCGCCCGTGGACACGTAGAGGTAGCCGTCGGGCCCGAACTGCAGACGGCCGCCGTCGTGGACGAAGCCGTTCGGGATGCCGTCGAGGACCACCTGCGGGTCGCCGAGCCGGCCTCCGTCGTACTTCATGCGGACCACCCGGTTGTCCTCGGCCGTGGAGAGGTAGGCGTAGACCAGCGAGTCGTCCTCGAAGTCAGGGGAGACCGCGATGCCCAGCAGCCCGGCCTCGCCCTGCGGCTGCGTCGCCTCCATCCGGCCGACCTCGCGGGGGCGGCCGCCGCCGGCCGGGATCGCGAGCACGCGAGCCGTGTCGCGCTCGGTGACGAGCGCGCTGCCGTCGGGGAGGAACGCGATGCCCCACGGGACCGACAGCCCCTCGGCGACCGTGCCCGCCACCCGCGGTCGCACCGGCCCGGTGTCCTCCGGCGACCCGCGGGGTCGGGCGAGGCCCCGGTCTCGGCGGTGCGGGTGCTCGGCTGGGGAGACGGCGAAGGGGTGCCCAGGCCGGTCGGGTCGCCCTCGGGGGCGCAGGCCGTCAGCGCGAGCACGGCGGTCAGGACGGTCGCGGCGGCCTTCATACCTCCTCAGGCTAGGCGGCCGAGCAAGGTGTGCAGCTCGTCGTGCACCGGCTCGGGGTGCTCCAGCTGCAGGAAGTGGCTGCCCGGGAGCTCGACGTAGGTCGCACCGGGAGATCCGCTCGGCCGCGGTGCGCATGTCCTGGGAGCTGGCGAGGATGTCGTACCTCCCGGCGACGAACGCGGTGGGGACGCGGATGCTGCGCAGGGAGACGCGCGGGTGCTCGGCGGCGGCGAGCGCGAGGTGCATGTACCAGTCGACGGGCGTGGTCAGGAACTCCTTGACCGCGCGGCGCACCGAGGCGATCTCCGGGGTCGGCAGCATGAAGCCGCTGTGGCTGAGCACCTGGGCGAACGCCACGCCGATGGGCAGTCGTGACGCGACCGGGGTGAGCGCCTTGCCGGTGCGTCGTAGCAGCCGGGTGACGCCGACGGAGATCGGCCGGCGGGCCACGCGCGGGATCATCAGGGGCGCGCCCATCGAGGAGAAGGTGCCGCCGGGCACCCCGGCCACCGCGAAGAGGCCGGTGACCCGGTCGGGGTGGAGGACGGCGAGCTCGAAGGCGGTGTTCACCCCGATCGACCAGCCGGCGACGGCACAGGCGTCGACGCCCGCGTGGTCCAGCACCGCGAGGGCGTCCTCGAGGAAGGCGTCGATGCCGACCCTCGAGTGGTCCCGGGGGCGGTCCGAGCCGCCGACACCGCGGTGGTTCCAGCTGATGACCCGGACGCCGCAGTCGGGATCCAGGAGCGCCGGCCAGGCGTACGGGTTGGTGCCGAGCCCGTTGCAGAGCAGGAGCGTCGGGCCGTCGGCGTCGTTGGTCCACGCCTTGAGGCGGGTGCCGTCGGCGCTGATGACGTCGTAGAACCGGAGCGCGAGCTGCTCGGCGGGGGCGGCGGACATGCCGCCGAGTGTGCCGTAACAACCTGCGCAATTGGGGACGAGGTGCGCGAGATCACTGCGCCGGCGTCACGCCTGGCGCACCGCCACCTCGAGCGTGGCCGGGCCGGCCGCCCGGGTCTCGGCGTGCCGGGCCAGGAACTCCTCGACGTCCTCGAGCTCCCGCCGTCGGTCGGCGAGGGCCGTGCACGCCACCATGGCGTTGCGCCGGGCGACCTGCTGGCTCCGGACGGGCCACTGGCTGACGAGCGTCAGGACGTGCTTGGGGGTGGCGAGCATCGGACCTCCCTCTGTGCTCTCGGTTGTCTTCGGCTCGTACGACGCTAGGCAGCGTGCGCTTCGTCGTCGTCAACGCTGTGTGACGTCTCTGTGAACGGGCCCGCGGGCGAGGGGGAGTGCGCTGCCGTCCCTGGCTAGGGTCGGGCACATGACCGACACGCGCCCGCTGGTGTGGATGCCCTTCGACGCCGACGACCTCGGCTCACCGCCCTCGTCTCTTCGGTACGAGCGCTTCGTCCCCGAGGAGCACGACGAGGTCCCGGTGTCCGTCTCGGAGGTCGAGTTCTACGTGCCGCCGTACCGCTTCTCGCCGTCCGACTACGAGCTGATCAGCCGGATGCCGGAGCTGAAGGTGGTGCAGACGGTGACCGCCGGGGTCGATCACGTCCGGCCCTTCGTCCCCGAGGGCGTCCTGCTCTGCAACGGCCGCGGCATCCACGACGCGTCCACCGCCGAGCTCGCCGTCGGCCTCGCGCTCGCCTCGCTCCGCGGCATCCCCCGCTTCGTCCGCGCGCAGGACCGCGGCGAGTGGGCGCCGACCACCGCCCGGTCGCTGGCCGACCGCACGGTCCTGATCCTCGGGTACGGCGCGATCGGGGCTGCCATCGAGGAACGGCTCGCCGGTTTCGAGGTCGACATCGTCCGCGTCGCCCGGCGTGCCCGGGAGGGCGTGCACGGTTTCGACGAGCTGGAGCGACTTCTCCCGCAGGCGGACGTCGTGATCCTGATCGTGCCGATCACCGAGTGAGACCAGGGGGATGGTCGACCGCGGCTTCCTCTCCCGGATGAAGGACGACGCGCTGCTGGTGAACGTCGCACGCGGTCCGGTGGTCGACACCGCCGCCCTCGTGGAGGCGCTGCACACCGGGCGGATCCATGCGGCGCTCGACGTGACCGACCCCGAGCCGCTTCCCGCGGGCCATCCGCTGTGGAGCGCGCCGAACCTGCTGATCTCCCCGCACGTCGGGGGAGCGTCGTCGGCGATGTGGCCGAGGGCCTACCGGCTCGTGCGCGAGCAGCTCGAGCGCTTCGCGGACGGGCAGCAGCTGGCCAACGTGATGACAGGCGACTACTGAAGACCTGTCCGATAAGGACCTTTGGCCCGAGAAATGGTGTCGATTTCAACCAATACTCGTACTCAGAAGCCGCAAACGCGGTTCTCTGGTTGAAACCCCGACACAGGAGCTGAAGGACATGGTCAAGGGAAGCGGTAGCAGCAAGGCACTCGGCACACTCGTCGCGATCATCGGGATCTTGATGATCGTGGCCGGTGGCGTCACGTGGTTCATGGTCCAGGACCAGCTGTCGGAGGCTCAGATCACCGTCGCCGAGGACGCCGCGTTCCTCGCGGGCGACGAGGTCGACGGCCCGTTCTCGGCGTACGCCCAGGCACAGATCATCGACAAGCACGCCCTCGAGGCCACCGGCGGCAAGACCTACGCCGAGCTCGACCGCGAGGACCCGCTCCGCGAGACGGCGATGAACGCGTCCTTCCTGCGCGCGTCGCTGTTCACCTCGGTGGTCGCCTTCGGCGTGGCCGCGATGGCGGCCGGCGTCGGCCTGGCGCTGATCCTGATCGGGATGGCGCTCAACTCGGCCGCGAACGCCGCCAACCGCGCCGCGGGCACCACGGGCCGCGCCGACGTGCCGGTCACGGCCTGACCGCATGCGCTCGGGAGGCCGGTCCCTTCGGGGGCCGGCCTCGTGCGTTGTCCGGCCGATGACTTTTCGGGCGCGGAGGAGTCCAATGTGCGGAGAGGACCGGAACCACTCGAACGAGGGAGCGCGCCATGACGCCGCACGGGCCAGACGCTGATGTTGGTCGGCACGAGGAAGGGCCTGTGGATCGGGAGGTCCGAGGACCGCCAGACCTGGACCTGGGACAAGCCGCTGTTCCTCATGGAGGAGATCTACTCCTGCATGGTGGACACCCGCGGTGACCGGCCGCGTCTGCTGGTCGGGTCGGGCTCCCCGCACTGGGGGCCGCACGTGTACCGCTCCGACGACCTGGGCGAGACGTGGCAGGAGACCCCGAACATCATGGCGCTCCCCGAGGACGCCGGCGTCGGCGTGCAGCAGGTGTGGCAGCTGTGGCCCGGGGCCGAGACCGAGCCGGACGTCGTCTACGCCGGCACGCAGCCGTCGGCGTTGTTCCGCTCCGAGGACCGCGGCGAGACGTTCGAGCTGGTGCGATCGCTGTGGGACCACCCGCACCGCACCCA
Source organism: uncultured Actinomycetota bacterium (assembly GCA_963700365.1). GTDB lineage: Bacteria > Actinomycetota > Actinomycetes > Propionibacteriales > Nocardioidaceae > Nocardioides_C. The sequence goes on from CAVOXG010000004.1 coordinate 293,415, forward strand.
GTGGGGCGCCGGGTTCGGCGGGCAGGCCATCCACACGATCCTGCCCCACCCCACGGACTCCGACCGGATGCTCGTCGCGATGTCCACCGGCGGGGTCTACCGCACCGACGACGCCCGTGTCGTCCTGGACGCCGGCCAACAAGGGGATCGCCGCCGGCTTCATGCCCGAAGGGCAGCAGTACCCCGAGTTCGGGCAGTGCGTGCACAAGGTCACCCGTCACCCGGCGCAGCCCGACCGGCTCTTCGCCCAGAACCACGGCGGCGTCTACCGGTCCGACGACGGCGCCGACAGCTGGGTATCGATCGGTGACGAGCTGCCCTCTGACTTCGGGTTCCCCGTCGTCGTGCACCCGCAGGAACCGGACACCCTCTTCGTGTTCCCCAACGGGGCGGGGGAGTCGCGGTTCCCTCCCGACGCCAGGGCTCTGGTCTGGCGCTCCCGCGACGCGGGCGAGTCCTGGGAGTCCCTCGGTGTGGGGCTTCCGGAGAGCTTCTACTCGGTCGTCGTCCGCGACGCGATGACCGCCGACGCGTCGGGCGGGCTCTACCTCGGCACGCGGGTCGGCAACGTGTTCGCGAGCACCGACGGGGGAGGGAGCTGGCGGGAGGTGCTCAAGCACATCCCCGACGTGATGGTGGTGCGGGCCGCCGTCCTCTGAGAGGCGGGCGGTCAGTTGGGGGCGGGCTCCGTCGGCGGCTCGGCCGACCGGGTCGCACCCACGCTGGCGGCCACCACGCAGACGACCGCGGTCCACTGCAACGGGGTGAGGAACTCCGAGAGCAGGACCATCGCGGCCAGGGCAGCCGCCGCGGGCTCGAGGCTCATCAGCACGCCGAAGACCCTCGGCGGCATGCGCCGCAGCGCCTTGAGCTCGAAGCTGTAGGGGATCACCGACGAGAGCAGGCCGATCGCGACGCCGAGCGCCAGGATCTTCGGGTCGAGGAGGTCGGTGCCGGCCTCCACGATCGCCGGTGGGGCCAGCACCACCGCGCCCACCACGCTCGCGACCGCCAGGCCCGAGATGCCCGGCCAGCGACGCCCGGTGCCGGCGCTCAGCAGGATGTACGCCGCCCACGCGGCGCCTGCGAGCAGCGCGAACAGCACGCCGGCCAGCGTGAGCTCGCCGGGCGCGAGGCCGAGGGTGGCGACGCCGGCGCCCGCCAGCAGCACCCACAGCAGGTCGCGGGGCCGGCGGGAGCCCAGCACGGCCACCGTCAGCGGCCCGAGGAACTCGATGGTCACCGCGATGCCGAGCGGGATCCGGGCGAACGACTGGTAGATCGCCCAGTTCATCGTCACCAGGCTCACCCCGAAGCCCAGCGCCATCCGCCAGTCGGCGGCCGACCTTCCCCGGAGGCGGGGGCGGGCGATGGCGACCAGGATCAGCGCGGACGTGACCAGCCGCAGCCAGACCATGGCCGTCGGCGGGATCAGGGGAAACAGGTCCTTGGCGATCGCCGCGCCCACCTGCACCGAGACGATGCCGCCGATGACCAGCCACACCGCCTGGGCCTCGGTGGCGGCCGGCGCCTGGGAGCGTGGTTCGTGAGCGGTCACCGGGCCACCCTAGACATCCCTGTGTGCGCAGGATGTTGAGACACCACATCGACGTACCGGACGCCCGGCGTAGTCTCAGGCGCATGGCCGACAGCACCTCCACCCCGCAGGACCAGCCCGACATCAAGCCCCGCAGCCGCGACGTCACCGACGGCCTCGAGAGGGCCGCGGCCCGCGGCATGCTCCGCGCGGTGGGCATGGGGGACGAGGACTGGGAGAAGCCGCAGATCGGCGTCGCCTCGTCGTGGAACGAGATCACGCCCTGCAACCTGTCGCTGGACCGGCTCGCGAAGGCCGTGAAGAACGGCGTGCACGCCGGCGGCGGCTACCCGCTGGAGTTCGGCACGATCTCGGTGTCCGACGGCATCTCCATGGGCCACGAGGGCATGCACTTCTCGCTGGTGTCGCGGGAGGTGATCGCCGACAGCGTCGAGACCGTGATGATGGCCGAACGGCTGGACGGCTCGGTGCTGCTCGCCGGCTGCGACAAGTCCCTGCCCGGCATGCTGATGGCCGCGGCCAGGCTCGACCTGTCCTCGGTGTTCCTGTACGCCGGCTCGACCATGCCCGGCCAGGTCGACGGCAAGGACGTCACGATCATCGACGCCTTCGAGGCGGTCGGCGCCTGCATCGCGGGCAAGATCAGCCGCGCCGAGGTCGACCGCATCGAGCGGGCGATCTGCCCGGGTGAGGGCGCCTGCGGCGGCATGTACACCGCGAACACGATGGCCTCGATCGCCGAGGCCCTCGGCATGTCGCTGCCCGGCTCCGCCGCGCCGCCCGCGGTCGACCGTCGCCGCGACGGGTTCGCCCACCGTTCCGGCGAGGCCGTGGTCAACCTGCTGCGCAAGGGCATCACCGCGCGCCAGATCCTGACCAAGGAGGCGTTCGAGAACGCGATCGCCGTGACCATGGCGCTCGGCGGCTCCACCAACGCGGTGCTCCACCTGCTCGCCATCGCCCGCGAGGCCGAGGTCGACCTGACCCTCGACGACTTCAACCGGATCGGCGACAAGGTGCCGCACCTCGGCGACCTCAAGCCGTTCGGCCGGTTCGTGATGAACGACGTCGACAAGGTCGGCGGCATCCCGGTCGTGATGAAGGCGCTGCTCGAGGCGGGCCTGCTCAACGGCGACACCCTGACCGTGACCGGCAAGACGATGGCCGAGAACCTCGCCGAGCTCGCGCCCGCGGACGTCGACGGCGAGATCATCCGCGAGCTGTCCAAGCCGATCCACAAGACCGGCGGCCTGACGATCCTCAAGGGCTCGCTGGCGCCGGAGGGCGCGGTCGTGAAGACCGCGGGCTTCGACGACGAGGTCTTCGAGGGCACGGCCCGCGTGTTCGACGGCGAACGCGCCGCGATGGACGCGCTCGAGGCCGGGCAGATCACCGCCGGCGACGTCGTCGTCATCCGCTACGAGGGCCCCAAGGGCGGCCCGGGCATGCGCGAGATGCTCGCCATCACCGGAGCCATCAAGGGTGCGGGGCTCGGCAAGGACGTGCTGCTGCTCACCGACGGCCGGTTCTCCGGAGGTACGACGGGCCTCTGCGTCGGCCACATCGCGCCGGAGGCCGTCGACGGTGGACCGATCGCGTTCGTCCGCGACGGCGACCCGATCCTCCTCGACGTCTCCAACCGGCGGCTCGAGGTCACCATCGACGAGGCCGAGCTCGCCTCGCGCAAGGACGGCTGGACGCCGCACGAGCCGAAGTACACCAAGGGTGTCCTCGGGAAGTACGCCAAGGTCGTCCAGTCCGCGGCCCACGGCGCCGTCTGCGGCTGACCTTCGCCGACCCGTCAGTCTTGCCGCGCTTTTCGCGGCGTGTCGCAGCACGATTGACGGGTCGGCGGCGTCCGGCACCGGCCGGGGTCCGACCCGGCGTGAGCCACGGACGGTTCCGGCCGCCGACAACCGTCCGGGACTCACACGCGACACGAGCGGCAGTCCCCGTCAGGGTCGCGGGCCAACAGGCGGTCCGCGGCTAGCGTGGTTGTCATGACCTCGTCGCGTCGGGCGCCGGCGCTCCTGATCGCACTCGGCGGCGTGCTGATGACCGGACTCACCGCAGTCTCCTCGCCGGTCGACACCTCGGCTGTCGGCGCCGCCCGGACGGTGGCCGCGTCCGTCGTACCGGCGGCGACGTCGACCCAGGCGGAGAGGCGGCCCGAGCTGCCGCAGGGCGGCCGCAGGATCTACCCGGGGCATCTGCTCGTCGCCTACTACGGCACCGCGACCACGCCGACGATGGGCGTGCTCGGCGAGGACACCCCCGACCGGATCACCGACCGGCTGCGCGAGTCCGCCCGGCCGTACGCCCGTGACAGGTGGAAGGTGCAGATCGTCTACGAGCTGATCGTGACGATCGCCGACCGCGACCCGGGTGCTGACGGGGACTACAGCCACGACATCGCTCGTGAGGACGTGGAGCGGTACCTGCGTGCGGCCCGGCGCAACAAGGCGCTGGTCGTCCTCGACCTCCAGCCCGGACGGTCGGGCTTCCTCGAGGTGGCCAAGCGGTGGCGGTGGGCCCTGGAGCGCCCGTGGGTCGGCCTGGCACTCGACCCGGAGTGGCGGATGGACGCCGGGCAGGTGCCGGCAGAGACCATCGGGCAGGTCAGGGCGGCCGAGGTGAACCGTGTCTCGAAGTGGCTCCAACGGATCGCCCGCCGCAACGACCACCCGCAGAAGCTGTTCCTGCTGCACCAGTTCCGCCGGGACATGGTCGTGAACATCGAGAACGTCGTGGCCCGCAGGGGGCTGGCCATGGTCCAGCACGTCGACGGCTTCGGCACCCAGAAGCAGAAGCTGGCGACCTACGACAACGTCTCCGAGCCGGAGCAGTTCACGATGGGGTTCAAGCTCTTCTACGACGAGGACACCGACCTGATGACGCCGGCCGAGGTGCTGCGGCTGCGTCCGCGGGTCCGGTTCGTCAGCTACCAGTAGGCCCGCTCACGATGTGGGACCGGAGGTCCATATACTGGGACCCGTGTCACACTCGATTGACGAGGGGACGCGCCTGCGGGGAAGGTTGTCCCATGCGTTTGGAGATTCTTGTACGCACGCGACGCGTCAGCTGACGGCCCGACCAGCCAGCAGCACACGCGTCACCCCTCGCTTGCCCACCGGGCCGAGGGGTTTTTTGTTGGGCAAGACGCAATGACAGAGGGAAGGCGATCATGAGCGAGCAGGCCACCGGCGCGCGGATGACAGGGGCGCAGAGCCTCATCAAGTCCTTGGAGAGCGCTGGGGTCGAGCACGTATTCGGCATTCCCGGCGGGGCGATCCTTCCCGCGTACGACCCGCTCTTCGACTCGGTGAAGGTGCGTCACATCCTGGTCCGCCACGAGCAGGGCGCCGGCCATGCCGCGCAGGGCTACGCGGCCGCCACCGGCAAGGTCGGTGTCTGCATGGCGACCAGCGGCCCGGGCGCGACGAACCTCGTGACGCCGCTGGCCGACGCCTACATGGACTCCGTCCCGATGGTGGCGATCACCGGCCAGGTCGCGAGCGGCTCGATCGGCACGGACGCCTTCCAGGAGGCGGACATCCGCGGCATCACGATGCCGATCACCAAGCACAACTTCCTGGTCACCGACGCGGCCGACATCCCGCGCACGATCGCCGAGGCCTTCTACATCGCCTCGACCGGTCGCCCGGGACCGGTGCTCGTCGACGTCTCCAAGGACGCGCTCCAGGCGACGACCACCTTCGAGTGGCCGACCGAGCTCAACCTCCCGGGCTACCGCCCCGTGACGCGGCCGCACGCGAAGCAGGTGCGCGAGGCGGCGAAGCTGGTCCTCGAGGCGAAGCGTCCGGTGCTGTACGTCGGCGGCGGCGTGATCCGGGCCAGGGCGTCCAAGGAGCTGCGCGTGCTCGCCGACATGACCGGCATCCCGGTCGTGACCACGCTGATGGCCCGGGGCGCCTTCCCCGACAGCCACCCGCAGCACCTCGGCATGCCGGGCATGCACGGGACCGTGGCCGCGGTCGCCGGCCTCCAGCGCAGCGACCTGATCGTCAGCCTCGGCGCCCGCTTCGACGACCGGGTGACCGGCAACCTCGACTCGTTCGCGCCGAACGCCAAGATCGTCCACGCAGACATCGACCCTGCGGAGATCGGCAAGAACCGTGCCGCCGACGTGCCGATCGTCGGCGACGCCCGCGAGGTGATCGCCGACCTGATCGTCGCCCTGCAGGCGGAGGCGGACGTCCGGCCGCACCGGCGACTACGGGGTGTGGAAGGACTTCCTCGAGGGGGTCAAGGCGAAGTACCCGCTCGGGTACGACGAGCCCGAGGACGGCAGCCTGGCCCCGCAGTACGTCCTCGAGAGGCTCGGCAAGATCGCCGGCCCGGAGGCGGTGTACGTCGCCGGGGTCGGCCAGCACCAGATGTGGGCGACCCACTTCATCGGCTACGAGAACCCCAACACGTGGATCAACTCCGGGGGCCTCGGCACCATGGGCTACTCGGTGCCCGCCGCGATGGGGGCCAAGGTCGCCCGTCCGGAGGCCACGGTGTGGTCGATCGACGGCGACGGCTGCTTCCAGATGACCAACCAGGAGCTCGCCACCTGCGCGATCGAGGGCATCCCGATCAAGGTCGCCCTGATCAACAACTCCTCGCTCGGCATGGTCCGCCAGTGGCAGACGCTGTTCTACAACGAGCGGTACTCCAACACCGACCTGCAGCGCAACGCCGAGGTGCGGATCCCCGACTTCCCGAAGCTGGCCGAGGCCTACGGCTGCGTCGGCCTGTCCTGTGACAGGCCCGAGGACGTGGACGCGGTCATCGGCAAGGCGATGGAGATCAACGACGTCCCGGTCGTCATCGACTTCCGGGTGCACCGCGACGCCATGGTGTGGCCGATGGTGGCCGCCGGCACCAGCAACGACGACATCAAGTTCGCCCGGGACATGGCGCCCGAGTTCGAAGCCGACGACCTCTGAGGGTGGGAGAGAACCGATGAGCAAGCACACCCTGTCCGTCCTCGTGGAGAACAAGCCCGGCGTCCTCGCCCGGATCGCGGGCCTGTTCAGCCGCCGTGGCTTCAACATCGACTCCCTGGCCGTGGGCCCGACCGAGCACGCCGAGGTGTCTCGGATGACGATCGTGGTCAACGTCGAGGAGTCCCCGCTCGAGCAGGTCACCAAGCAGCTGAACAAGCTCGTCGAGGTGATCAAGATCGTCGAGCTCGAGGGCTCCGCCGCAGTGACCCGCGAGCTGCTGCTCGTGAAGGTCAAGGCCGACGCCGAGACCCGGGGCCAGGTCCTGGAGACCGTGCAGCTGTTCCGCGCGAAGGTCGTCGACGTCGCCACCGACGCGGTGACGATCGAGGTCACCGGCAGCGCCGAGAAGCTCGAGGCGTTCCTCCGGGTCCTCGAGCCGTTCGGCGTCCGCGAGCTCGTCCAGTCCGGCATGGTGGCGATCGGCCGCGGTGGTCGCTCGATCACCGACCGGACGCTGCGACCGGTGCCGGTCCCGGCCCCACCCGCGGCGGTCTGACCTCCGCCGTACCCCTGACCCGGTGGTCGAGCCTGTCGCGACCACTACCGCCAAGCAGAAACCGAGAAGGAGAGCCCACCGTGGCTGAGATGTTCTACGACGATGACGCCGACCTGTCCGTGATCCAGGGCCGCAACGTTGCGGTGCTCGGGTACGGCAGCCAGGGCCACGCGCACGCGCTGTCCCTGCGTGACTCGGGCGTCGACGTGCGCGTCGGCCTGCCCGAGGGCTCCAAGAGCCGGGCCAAGGCCGAGGCCGAGGGCCTGCGCGTGCTCACCCCGTACGAGGCCTGCGAGGAGGCCGACCTGATCATGATCCTCGCGCCCGACCACGTGCAGCGAAACCTCTACAAGGAGGCCGTCGAGCCCAACCTGGTCGAGGGCGACGCGCTGTTCTTCGGCCACGGCTTCAACATCCGCTTCGGCTACATCACCCCGCCCGAGGGCGTCGACGTGGCCATGGTGGCGCCGAAGGGCCCGGGGCACCTGGTCCGTCGCGAGTTCTCCGAGGGCCGGGGTGTCCCCGTGCTCGTCGCCGTCGAGAAGGACGCGACCGGCAAGGCCTGGGACCTCGCGCTGTCCTACGCCAAGGGGATCGGCGGACTTGCGTGCCGGCGGCATCAAGACCACCTTCACCGAGGAGACCGAGACCGACCTGTTCGGTGAGCAGGCGGTCCTCTGCGGTGGCGTCTCCGAGCTGGTCATGAAGGGTTTCGAGGTGCTGACCGAGGCCGGCTACCAGCCCGAGGTCGCCTACTTCGAGTGCCTCCACGAGCTCAAGCTGATCGTCGACCTGATGTACGAGGGCGGCATCGCCAAGCAGCGCTGGTCGGTCTCCGACACCGCGGAGTACGGCGACTACGTCTCGGGCCCCCGCGTGATCGACGACGCCGTCAAGGACCACATGAAGGACGTCCTCAAGGACATCCAGAACGGCGCCTTCGCCCAGCGGTTCATCGACGACCAGGACGCCGGCGCGCCGGAGTTCAAGGCCCTGCGCGCCAAGGGCGAGCAGCACCCGATCGAGACCACCGGCCGCGAGCTGCGCAAGCTGATGAGCTGGGTCAAGTCTCACGACGCCGACTACACCGAGGGCACCGCGAACCGCTGACGCCCGCCGGCCCGGGACTCTCCCAGGTTCTCTTGGGAAAGGGGCACTCCCCACGACGAGCTCGTCGAGGGGAGTGCCCCTTCGTCGTGGTGGGCGAGGGTCGGTACGACGGGCGTGGTGACCGCTGTGGCCGATCGATGCCGAGGTGGTCCTCGTCAACGGCTCGCCGGGGTTCCGGTTGGGGTCCGACGGCACGGTCGAGCTCGTTGCATCGGTGCACGTCGAAGGCGACCGGGTGACCGGGCTCTACCTGGTGCGGAACCCGCAGAAGCTGGGCTGGATGGAGACCCCGGCTCGCCACGGACCAGGCATCGGCGCCGAGGCGTCGCGCGGTGCTCGGCGGTGTAGAGTTGGGGCTCGGGCACAGCGTCGTGCGCGGCCGCTCTCGTCACACGAGAAGCAGAGCCATCACCTGCCGACTCACCACACTCTGGGGGATGACCCGTGAGCAAGCCCGTCGTACTCATCGCAGAAGAGCTGAGCCCCGCCACCGTCGACGCGCTCGGACCTGACTTCGAGATCCGCCACGCGAACGGCGCCGACCGGGCCGAGCTCCTGCCCGCGATCGCCGACGTCGACGCGATCCTCATCCGTAGCGCCACCAAGGTCGACGCCGAGGCGCTGGCCGCGGCCAAGCGGCTCAAGGTCGTGGCCCGGGCCGGTGTCGGCCTCGACAACGTCGACGTGAAGGCCGCGACCCAGAACGGCGTCATGGTCGTCAACGCGCCGACCTCGAACATCGTCTCCGCGGCCGAGCTCGCCGTGGGCCTCATGCTGGCCGCCGCCCGGCACGTCGCGCCCGCCAACGCGGCGCTGAAGAACGGCGAGTGGAAGCGCAGCAAGTACACCGGCCTCGAGCTGTACGAGAAGACCGTCGGCATCGTCGGCCTCGGCCGCATCGGCGTCCTCGTCGCGCAGCGCCTCTCGGCGTTCGGCATGAAGGTCATCGCCTACGACCCCTACGTGCAGGCCGGCCGCGCAGCGCAGATGGGCGTGCGTCTCGTGACGCTCGACGAGCTGCTCGCCGAGGCCGACTTCATGTCGGTGCACCTCCCCAAGACCCCCGAGACCCTCGGCCTGATCGGCGAGGACGAGCTCGCCAAGGTCAAGCCCAACCTCATCCTGGTCAACGCCGCCCGCGGGGGCATCGTCGACGAGCACGCGCTGTACGTCGCGATCAAGGAGGGCCGCGTCGGGGGCGCCGGCCTCGACGTGTTCGCCAGCGAGCCGTGCACCGACAGCCCGCTGTTCGAGTTCGAGAACGTCGTCGCCACCCCGCACCTGGGCGCATCGACCGACGAGGCGCAGGAGAAGGCCGGCATCGCCGTCGCCAAGTCCGTGCGCCTCGCGCTCGGCGGCGAGCTCGTCCCCGACGCGGTCAACGTCCAGGGCGGCGTCATCGCCGAGGAGGTCCGGCCGGGCATCCCGCTCGTCGAGAAGCTGGGCCGGGTGTTCACCGCGCTCGCCGGCGAGGTCGCCCAGCAGCTCGACGTCGAGGTGCGCGGCGAGATCACGCAGTACGACGTCAAGGTGCTCGAGCTCGCCGCCCTCAAGGGCGTGTTCAGCGACGTCATCGAGGAGCAGGTCTCCTACGTCAACGCGCCGCTGCTCGCAGCCGAGCGCGGCGTCGCCGTACGTCTGGTCACCGAGCCCGAGAGCCCGGACCACCGCAACCTGATCACGCTGCGCGGCACGCTCGCCGACGGCACCCAGGTGTCGGTCTCCGGCACGCTCGTCGGCATCTCGCAGCGGGAGCGGCTCGTCGAGGTCAACGGGTACGACGTGGACATCGAGCCGACCGAGCACCTCGCGTTCTTCCGCTACTCCGACCGTCCCGGCATGGTGGGCACCGTCGGCCAGATCCTCGGGCACGCCGAGGTGAACATCGCCGGCATGCAGGTGGCCCGAGACGCGAAGGGCGGCCACGCGCTCGTCGCGCTCTCGGTCGACTCCGCGATCCCGGCGGAGGTGCTCGAGGAGATCAGGACCGCGATGGATGCCGAGTCCGTCTGCGCGGTCGACCTCACCGAGTAGGTCCCCACAGCTCTCAGAGGCCCCGTCCCCGTCGGTCCGTCCGGTGGCGGCGGGGCCTCTGCGTGCCCCGGCGACCGCCGAAAGGTACGTCGAACCGCCACATCGACGTCGGCAGGTGGACGGCGAACGTTCACACGGAGCGCCAAGGGTGCAGATGTGCCGGGAGCGCCCGGCATCTCACTCATGGAGGGGAAATCTCGTGAACAAGCACCTCATCACCGGCGCGGCTGTCTGCGCCGTGCTGTTCGGCTCCGCCGGCCTCGCCGTGGCTGCGGAAGGCCCCATGGCGTTCGAGCCGATCGAGGGCTCCGCCTACGGCCAGCAGACCGCGGCCTGGGACGTGCCGCTGGTCGCGCCGGAGGGCTTCACCCAGAAGCTGGTCAAGGACGAGACCGAGCTCGACATCTACGGCGGCGGCACCGACGACCTCACGGACATGAACACCGTGAACGAGACCGGCCCGGCCGCCGGCCGGTACCTCTTCCGCACCCACGAGGTCGGCTCGAACGGAGCCGTCTCCGTGGTGGACCTGGAGACCGGCGAAGCGCACGTCGTCGCGCAGGACGAGACGTTCAACCGCCTCGACGGCCTCCGCTGGACGCCCTGGGGCACGGTCCTCTTCGCCGAGGAGACCAGCGGGGGCCGGCTGTTCGAGGGCTTCTTCGACCCCAAGGACCCGTTCGCCGAGATGGAGTGGGTGGAGCGCACCGAGGTCGGGGTGATGCGGCACGAGGGCATCGAGGCGATCGCGGACGGCACGGTCTTCGTCATCGACGAGCTCAACGGCGGCTCGATCTACAAGTTCGAGCCCAGCAAGCGGGGTGACCTCTCCGACGGCCAGCTCTACGCGCTGAAGCTCACCGGGCTCACGGACGCCGAGCAGGCCTGGAGCCAGGAGACCTACCGCGCCAAGGTCGGCGCCTTCGAGTGGGTCGCCCTCGACATGGAGCGGGTCGTCACCGACACCGACGCCGCCGCCGACGCCGTCAACGCCACCGAGTTCGGCCGTCCGGAGGACGTCGAGGTGATCGGCGAGAAGCTCTACGTCGCCAACACCTCCGAGGACCGCGTGGTCCAGATCGACCTCGCGCAGGAGGTGCTCACCGGCTTCGCCGAGGCCGGCGTCAACGCGCCCGTCGAGGACGAGGACAACGAGGTCACCGGGTTCGACAGCCCCGACAACCTGGCGCAGGGTCCCGACAACCGGCTGTGGGTCGTCGAGGACAACGTGCCGAGCGACATCTGGGTGGCGGGGGAGGACGCCGGCGACGACGGCGTGGCTGAGTCCGTCGAGCTCTTCGCCTCGCTGAAGGACCCGGGCGCGGAGATCTCCGGCATCTACTTCGGCAAGGACCCCCGGACGCTGTTCTTCAACGTCCAGCACCCGCAGAAGGCGCTCGCCGACGGCACCTGGACGATCAGCAAGGACTGACGCCCACGGGCGTACGCAGACGCGCGCCGCGTCCCGGGTCACGCATCCGGGGCGGGGCGCGTTCGTCTACCCCGGCGTGTCAGCGCTTGGCGGCGATGAGGACCGCTGCGTCCGAGGCGACCATCACCTCGACCGTGGTGAACCGCTCGTCGGTCAGCCACTGCTCCCGGAGTACGTCGACCCGCCCCTCGAAGATGGGAGGCCAGGAAGCGCACGGGGTGAAGTCGTCGAGCACCACCACGCCGCCGGGCTCGATCAGGTCGATCACCGTGTCGGGGCCGCTGTTCTTGGGCTCCTTGGCGTCGAGGAAGAGCAGCGAGAAGGGGCCGCGGTCGGCGAGCGTCGACCAGTCGGCGGCGACCACCTCGACCTGGGGGTCGTCGACGAAGATCTCCGCTGCCGCCTCGGCGAGCGTCGCGTCGAGCTCGGCGGTCAGGATCCTCGCGCCCTGGCGCACGCCGCTGCGCAGCCACGCCGTGCCGACCCCGCAGCCGGTGCCGAACTCCGCCAGCGTCCCGCTGCGCGTCGCGGCCAGGGTGGCGAGCAGCCGACCGGTCTCGTTGCGGCAGAACGACACGTAGCCGCTTCGCCGGGACACGTCGAAAGCACGCGCGACAGGGGTGGGGAGCTCGAGGGGGGCGCTCATGCGGCCAGTCTGTCAAACCGGGTGACAGTGGTCCACTTCTCGGTACGCCGTCTCGTATTGCTGAGAAGTCTTGTGAAAGCAAGCACATACGTCGGGGCGCATGTCCTACCCTGGACTCACCATGCGGAAGTTCTTCGTACTTATCAGCCGCCGCGGCGAGGCCTCTTAAGTAAGGCCACCTCGCCGCGGAGTTCGGCGTTGTCTGGCCCTACGAAGAACCTCCGCAGCGAGAAGCACGAAGCCCGCATCACCTGCACCCTCGTCAGAGATCCCCTCGCAGAGGCGTAACCCGCACTCGAGGATCGAGTCTCATCGGCTCGCAGCGGAGCCCCGGTCAACGTTGACCGACCACCACGCACACGATCGCGCCACGGTCACCCCGTGAGATCCGCTGCCGCACATCACCGACGACACCTCAGCGCCACGTCGGCGCATCGATCCTTGGAGCAACAGCTATGTACGACATGTATCCCGAGTGGGGCCCGGCCCGTCACGAGTACGCCAGCGCGGCGAACGAGGCCGCGCTCCAGGCGGCTCTTGACCTGCGAGACAACGGCGGTCAGCGCCCCGACGACAACTAGAGTCCCGCTTCATGACGCAGTCCTTGAAGCTCGCCGTTATCCCTGGCGACGGCATCGGGCCGGAGGTCACCGCAGAGGCACTCAAGGTGCTCGAGCAGGTGACCCCGGCCGATGTGAAGTTCGAGTCCACCCGCTACGACCTCGGTGCCGAGCGCTACCTCGCCACGGGGGAGGTGCTGCCCGACTCGGTGCTCGCCGAGATCAAGCAGCACGACGCGATCCTCCTCGGCGCGGTGGGCGGGAAGCCCGGCGACCCGAACCTCCCGCCGGGGATCCTCGAGCGGGGGCTGCTCCTGCGACTGCGTTTCGAGCTCGACCACTACGTCAACCTGCGCCCGTCGCGGATCTTCCCCGGTGCGACCTCACCGCTGGCGAACCCCGGTGACGTCGACTTCGTCGTCGTCCGTGAGGGCACCGAGGGCCCGTACGTCGGCAACGGGGGAGCGCTGCGGGTCGGCACGCCCGCCGAGATCGCCACCGAGGTCAGCGTCAACACGGCCTTCGGCGTCGAGCGCGTCGTCCGGGACGCGTTCGCCCGAGCCGCCAAGCGGCCCCGCAAGAAGCTCACCCTGGTGCACAAGACCAACGTCCTCGTCCACGCCGGCGCCGTCTGGTCGCGCCTCGTCGACGAGGTGAGCAAGGACTTCCCGGACGTCTCCGTGGACTACCTGCACATCGACGCGGCGACGATCTTCATGACCACCGACCCGTCGCGCTTCGACGTGATCGTCACCGACAACCTGTTCGGCGACATCATCACCGACCTCGCCGCAGCGATCACCGGCGGCATCGGCCTCGCCGCGAGCGGCAACGTGAACCCGGACCGGACGGCGCCCAGCATGTTCGAGCCGGTGCACGGCTCGGCGCCGGACATCGCCGGCCAGCAGAAGGCCGACCCCACCGCGGCGATCCTCTCCGTCGCCCTGATGCTCGACCACCTCGGCCTCGAGGACGCCGCCCGCGCCGTGGAGGAGGCCGTCGTGGCCGACCTCGCTGCCCGCGGCGACGGCCCCGCCCGTCGTACCGCCGAGGTCGGCGACGCGATCGCGGCACGAGTATCGAGCTGACCGCCTCCTCGGCGGCTCGGTCGTGAGCCACGGTGACTCGGCTCGACCGGCCGGGTCGCCACCCTCACGTCCGCGACTCGAGTTAGGTACCGTGCACCCCATGGACAGCGCATCCCGAGAAGGTTCCCTGCAGATCGACGTCTCGCCCACAGCCCGTCCGGTGGACGACGCCAGGCTGACCGAGATCCTTGCGAACCCGGGCTTCGGCCTGCACTTCACCGACCACATGTTCGTGGCCGAGTGGACGCCGGAGAAGGGCTGGCACGACGCGCGGGTCACCGCCTACGCGCCGATCTCGATGGACCCCGCGACCGCGGTCCTGCACTACGCGCAGGAGATCTTCGAGGGCATGAAGGCCTACCGCCACGCCGACGGCTCGGTGTGGACGTTCCGGCCCGAGGAGAACGCCGCCCGTATGGTCCGCTCGGCCCGCCGGCTCGCGCTGCCGGAGCTGTCGGTCGGGGACTTCGTCGACTCGGTCGACGCGCTGATCAGGGCCGACGAGCGGTGGGTGCCCGAGGCCGAGGGGGAGAAGAGCCTGTACATCAGGCCGTTCATGTTCGCCTCCGAGACCTTCCTCGGTGTGCGGCCCGCCCAGCACGTGACCTACATGGTGATCGCGTCGCCGGCGGGTGCGTACTTCGCCAAGGGCCTGAAGCCGGTGAGCATCTGGCTCAGCCAGGACTACTCGCGCGCCGGTGTCGGCGGCATGGGAGCGGCCAAGACCGGCGGCAACTACGCCAGCTCCCTGGTCGCGCAGCAGGAGGCCACCCAGAACGGCTGCGACCAGGTCGTGTTCCTCGACGCCGTGGAGCGGAAGTGGATCGAGGAGCTCGGCGGGATGAACCTCTACTTCGTCCACGACGACGGCACGATCGTCACCCCCGAGCTGTCCGGCACGATCCTCGAGGGCATCACGCGCTCCTCGATCATCGAGCTGTGCCGCCAGCAGGGCTGGAAGGTCGACGAGCGCAGGGTCTCCCTGGACGAGTGGCGCGAGGGCGTCTCCTCCGGCGCGATCACCGAGGTCTTCGCCTGCGGTACGGCGGCCGTCGTCACGCCCGTCGGGACGCTGAAGTGGCGGGGCGGCGAGGCCGGCACCGGAGAGGACATCGGGCCGGTGACCCAGCAGGTGCGCCGCGCTCTCGTCGACATCCAGTACGGCCGCGCCGAGGACACGTTCGGCTGGATGCACCGCGTCCTCTGACGACGACCCGTGCGGCGGGCGGCGCCGGGTCTACCGGTCGAGCCGTTCCAGGGCCACGACGGCCTCGGTGATCGACTTCGGCAGCGTGACCACGCCGGCGGCGAGGTCCTCGGACTGTGCACCGCCGGCCGCGACCGGCAGGTCGGGACGGGCCGTCATCAGCGCCTGCGCGGTGCGCACCGCCGCGGGGCGGTCGTCTGTGGTCTGCACGGCCAGGACGGCGGCTCGGGTGGGGAAGGCGTGCACCGCCCGCACCCAGCTCGCGACGGGTAGGTCGGCTCCCAGGTAGACCACGGCCAGGCCCCGGCGGCGCGCCGCGGTGGCGAAGGCCAGGGCGCCGAGCTCGTGAACGGCGCCTGGGGGCAGCGCGACCACGACCCGCGGGCCGCGGGTCACGCTGGCAGCCGCCGCGAACGCCTGGGAGAGCCGACGCATCACGGCATGGCTGGCCGCGTGCTCCCCGGCGACGTCGACCCAGCCGTCGGCCCAGGCGTCCCCGAGGGCACGCAGGGTCGGCATCAGCCAGCCGTCCACGACGGTCTCGAACGTGCCGAGGGCGAAGGCGCGGTCCAGGACGGACTCGACCGTGACCGGGTCGACCGTGGCCGCTGCCTCGAGGAAGGCCCGCGTCAGCTCGTCGCCCTCCTCCTGGGCAGGCCCGAGGGGCGAAGTGAGGAGGCTGCGGCCCGGCTGTCCTCGGCAGGCGGTGGGTCGTTCGCGAGCTTCGACGCGGCGGCCGCTGGGTGACCAGCCCTCCTCGACGAGCCTCCGCATCGCGGACACGGTCGCGAGCGCCTGCTCGTCGTACATCCGGTAGCCGCTCTCGGTCCGACGCGGTGCGACCACGCCGTACCGGCGCTCCCATGCCCGCAGGGACGCCTCGGAGACGCCGGTGCGCTGGGCTGCCTGCTTGATCGTGAACATGACCGTCCCAGGCTATGGGCTGACCGTCACCTTTGGCAAACCTCGTACAGACCTTTGACAAACCTGTGACGTGCCGGTTACCTTTTCGCAGAGGCCGGGGCACGGGGGAGTCCCGGTCGGGGGTTACGCACCCACACCGATCGCCGCTCCGCCGGTCCTCCCTGAAACAGCCGGCGGAGCGGCGGCGGGGCATTCCTCCCCCGGGGGCCCGGCGACAGGTCTACTGTCGTGAGCGTCGTTGTCGACGGCTCGGGCTGAACCGTGGAGTACGCAATGGGGGACGTCAGCACGAGGCCGGTGCTCACCGGCAACAGGTACGCGCTCACCGGCGGGGTGATCTACCTCCTCGAGTGGGTCGCGATCATCGGGACCGGCGTCGTCGGAGTGAGCGTCACTGCCTCCACCGACGCCGCAGCCGGGGATCTCCTGAGGTCCTACACGGGTCATGCGGACGCAGTCGCCTTCATGGCGGGGTGGTTCTCGCTGTGCCTGCTCGGCAGGATCCTCTTCTTCATCGGCATCCGGTCCGCGCTCGCCGACTCGGGCGTGCGATCCAGCGCGCTCATGGACTTCGCGGTCGCGGCGGCCGCGGTCAGCGTCACGCTGGAGATCGCCGCCTACGGGCTGGCGACCGCAGCGGCCGATCTGGCCGACAGTGCCGACCCGACTGCCATGGTGCTCCTGGACCGTGCCGCGGGCTGGCTCAACATGACGATCGCAGGCGGACTCGGCGTGGCGATCGTGGTGTCGGCGTCGCTGATGTGGCGGTCGGGGCTGTTCTCGACCCCGCTGAACGTGCTCGGTGTCGTCTCGGGCGTCGGCATCTGTCTCGCCCAGCTGAGCATCTCCCCGTCGATGTCGACGATCTTCGACATCCTCGGCTGGTCCCCGCTGCTGTTCTGGGTCTGGATGGTCTGGGCCGGAGTGGTGCTGTGGCGCCGGACCCCGTCGAGGAACTCGCTCACGCGGCGCGGTTGTGCCTGTCGAGCAGGGCGCCTGACCCGACCTGCGGTTACCGTGGTGCGGTGAGTACGACGAGGTCGCAACCCGCCACGCCGCCGCCTGACCTGCGCGTGGGGGACTACCGCCTGCTCGCGAAGATCGGCGAGGGCGGCATGGGAGTGGTGCACCTCGCCCAGGCCCCCGACGGCAACAGGCTCGCGCTCAAGGTGCTGCGGCCGCACATCATCGGCGACGACGAGGCACGTGAGCGCCTCGCCCGCGAGGTGGCGTCGCTGCGCCGGGTACGCAGCCCCCGGATCGCCGAGGTCCTCGACGCCGACCCGTGGGGCGAGACCCCGTTCGTCGCCACGCGGTACGTCCCCGGGCTGTCGCTCCACGAGCACGTCCGCCAGGAGGGGCCGATCGGGGGCGACGACCTCCGGCACTTCGCCGCGTGCCTGGCCGAAGCGGTGCTCGCGGTCCACTCCGTGGGCGTCCTGCACCGCGACATCAAGCCTTCGAACGTGCTGCTCGAGGGCCGCTCGCCGGTGCTCATCGACTTCGGCCTGGCCCGGCTCGCCGACGACCCGAAGCTGACCGTGACCGGCTGGCTGCTCGGCACGCCCGGCTACCTCGCGCCCGAGATCCTCTACGGCGAGGACGCCACCACCGCGTCCGACGTGCACTCCTGGGCGGCCACCGTCATCTTCGCCGCGACAGGTCGGCCGCCGTTCGGACGCGGCCCGGCGATGGCGATCATGGACCGGGTCCGTCGTGGTGAGCACGACCTGGCCGGCGTCCCCGACGAGATGCTGCCGGTGGTGCGCGCCGCGCTGGCGCCCGACCCGGCGGCCCGGCCCACGCTGCCCACGCTGCTCGCCGACCTCCGCCCTCGCCGCCGGATGTCGCTGCGCCGGCCGGTCGACGACGCCACCATGCCGTTCGCCCTCGCCGCCGCGCGTCCCGACACGGACGCGACCGACGTGATCGGCCCCGAGCAGCACGCGGCCCAGCTCGACGAGGTGCAGACGCTCGCCGAGAGCCTGGGAGCCGGCACCCCGCCGCCCACCAAGGCGCTGACCTCGGTCCACCAGGCGGCCCGCACCCCGTACATGCAGCCCGCCCCACCCCGCCCGCGGGCGGACGTCCCCGTCCTCGGGGACTGGCGCCCGCCGCCGTCCGGCACACCCAAGCTCCAGCGGGGCCTGCTCCTCGGCGGCCTGTTCGCCCTCGTCGCGCTGGGCTTCGCGGCGGCGCCGTACCTCAGCCTCGCCGCCCTCTTCCTCGGGGCGCTCGCGGTGCGCACCTGGTCGTGGACCACCGAGGCGGCCCGCGACCGGACCCTGCGCCGGGGCCGCCGCCGGTGGTACGACGGCCCGCTCGCCGCGGCGACGTCTCCGTGGTACCTGCTCGTGGCCACCGGAGGCACTCTCGTCCTGGTGCTGTGGTCGGCGGCGCTCGCGTTCCTGGTGGGGTTGTGGCTGCTGCTCTTCCGGGCCCCGCTCGAGGCCGGGCTGCTCGTGATGGGGACGGTCCTGGCGTTCGCGACGTGGTGGGGACCGGGGGCCCGTCGGCTGCGCACGCCGACCCGGGCGCTCGTCCTCCGCGCCACCCGCAGCAGCGCGATCGGCTGGCTGGTCGTCGCCGCGGTGGCGGCAGCGGCCATGGCCACGGCGTACGTCTTCGCCACGCAGGGCGTCGTGTGGGACCCGCAGCCGGGGCCGCCGTGGCGCCAGGGCACCCTGCTGGGCGGCCTGATCAGCTTCTTCTGACCGCCCGGCCGGGCGAGCACCTGGCTGGGCGAGCCCCCGGCTGGGCCGGCGAGACCGCATGGCGAGATCGAGCGCCACATGTTGGTGGGGTCTGGCACACTCGAAGCGTGGCCAGCAGTCAGATCATTATCAGCTAGCGCACCGAGCCTCGCCCGGTGCGCTGACCTCTCGTGAACACGGGAGGTTTTTTTGTTGCCCCACACAAGCCAGCACCAGCCGCAGCCTTGAGGATGACCACGATGAGCACAGCCGGCAGCACCTCCGGTGACTTCCACGTCTACGACACCACGCTGCGCGACGGCGCCCAGCAGGAGGGGCTCAACCTCTCGGTCGCCGACAAGCTCACCATCGCCCGCCAGCTCGACGGGCTCGGCGTCGGCTACATCGAGGGCGGCTGGCCCGGCGCGAACCCGAAGGACACCGAGTTCTTCCGTCGCGCGCAGACCGAGCTGGACCTCCGCAACGCCCAGCTCGCGGCGTTCGGGGCGACCCGCCGCGCCGGGATGAAGGCGGCCGACGACCCGCTGGTCGCGGCGCTGCGCGAGAGCGGCGCCGGCGTGGTCACGCTGGTGGCGAAGGCCCACGACCGGCACGTCGAGCTGGCGCTGCGCACCACGCTGGAGGAGAACCTCGCCATGGTGCGCGACACCGTCGAGCACCTCCGCGCCGAGGGGCAGCGGGTCTTCCTCGACGCCGAGCACTTCTTCGACGGCTACCGCGACAACCGCGACTACGCGCTCGAGGTGCTGCGGGTCGCCGCGGAGGCCGGTGCCGAGGTCGCCGCGCTCTGCGACACGAACGGCGGGATGCTGCCGCCGTGGGTGGCCGACGTGGTCAACGACGTCATCGTCACCACCGGCGTACGTGTCGGGATCCACTGCCACAACGACACCGGCTGCGCCGTCGCGAACTCGCTCGCCGCGGTCGACGCCGGCGCCACGCACGTGCAGGGCACGCTCAACGGCTACGGCGAGCGCACCGGAAACGCCGACCTCGTCTCGGTGGTGGCCAACCTCGAGCTCAAGCTCGGCCGCCAGGTCCTCCCCGCCGGCCACCTCAAGGAGGCCACTCGGATCGCGCACGCGGTCGCCGAGGTCACCAACTTCCCGCCCGCGTCGCGCCAGCCCTACGTCGGCGTCAGCGCCTTCGCCCACAAGGCCGGTCTGCACGCGAGCGCGATCAAGGTCGACCCGAACCTCTACCAGCACATGGACCCGCTCCTGGTCGGCAACGACATGAGGCTGCTCGTCTCCGACATGGCCGGCCGGGCGAGCATCGAGCTGAAGGGTCGCGAGCTCGGCTTCGACCTGAGCGAGGATCGCGACCTCGTCACCCGGATCACCAACCGGGTCAAGGAGCTCGAGTCCCGCGGCTACACCTTCGAGGCCGCCGACGCCTCCTTCGAGCTGCTGCTCGTCGAGGAGGTCGAGGGGTCCCGCCCGTCGTACGTCGACGTGGAGTCGTGGCGGGTGATCACCGACTCCAAGCCCGGCGACGAGGCGGCCTCCGAGGCCACGATCAAGCTCCGCGCCGGCGGAGCCCGGATCATCACGACCGCCGAGGGCAACGGCCCGGTGAACGCGCTCGACCAGGCCCTGCGCGACGCGATCGGGCAGGCCTACCCGGAGGTCGCGAAGTTCGAGCTGATCGACTACAAGGTGCGCATCCTCGACCAGGGCCACGGCACGGACGCGGTCACCCGGGTGCTGATCGAGACCAGCGACGGCGAGTCCTCGTGGGTGACGGTCGGCGTCGGCCACAACGTCATCGAGGCCTCGTGGGGGGCGCTGCTCGACGCGGTCACCTTCGGACTGCGCCGCCACGGGGAGAAGCCTCAGCGGTGAGCGTGGCGGAGGCCGGGCCGGGACAGGGGCAAGTAGCCTTCGCCCCATGGCCGACCTCCATGACCTGACCGCACTCGAGCAGGCCGCGGCGATCCGGGCGCGGGAGGTGTCGCCGGTCGAGCTCGTGGAGCACTACCTCGAGCGCGTCGACCGGCTCTCCGAGCGGGTCGGCGCCTTCGTCACGGTGACCGGGGACCTCGCCCTCACGCAGGCGCGACTCGCGGAGACCCGGGCCATGGAGGGCGTGGACTCGCCGCTGTTACGGGGTGCCCACGGCGATCAAGGACCTGAACCTGACGGCGGGGGTGCGCACGACCTTCGGGTCGGCGACCTGCGAGGACTTCGTCCCCGAGGTCTCCGACGAGGTGGTCCTGCGCATCGAGGCGGCCGGCATGGTCAGCCTCGGCAAGACGAGCACACCCGAGTTCGGGTCACCCTGCTACACCGAGCCCGACGTCGCCCCGCCCTCACGGACGCCCTTCGACCTCGACCGGATGGCCGGCGGGTCCAGCGGCGGAGCCGGGGCCGCAGTGGCCGCCGGCCTGGTCCCTCTCGCGCACGGCTCCGACGGCGGCGGCTCGATCCGCATCCCCGCGAGCTGCTGCGGTCTGTTCGGGCTCAAGCCGAGCAGGGGGCGGATCAGCTCCGGCCCGGTGTACGGCGACCCGGTCGGCCTCGGCACGAGCGGCCCCCTCACCCGCACCGTCCGCGACGCCGCCGCGATGCTCGACGTGATGGCCGGGCCCGCGCCGGGCGACCCGTTCTGGGCCCCGCCGCTCCGCGACGGGGAGACCTTCCTCGGCTGGTGCGACCGCGACCCGGGTCGGCTGCGGATCGGCCGGTTCAGGTCCCCGTTCCTCGTGGCGGCCGACCTGCATCCCGAGTGCGTCCGGGCCTACGACGACGCCACGAGGCTGCTCGAGGACCTCGGTCACGACGTCGAGGAGATCGACGTACCTGCTCCGCCGGAGGCCATGCCGGTCTTCGAGACCTGCTGGAGCGTGCTGACCGCCCTGTCCCCGGCCCCTCCCGGCACCGAGCACCGGCTGCGTCCGCTGACGCGGTGGCTCCAGGAGCGCGGCCGGGCCGTGAGCGGACCGCAGTTCGGGCTCGCCGTGGCCGAGATGCGGCGGATCGCCGCGGCCATGCTGCAGCGTCTGGCACCGTACGACGCGGTGCTGACGCCGACGCTGGCGCAGCCTCCGCTGCGCATCGGCGAGATCCGCGACGACGCCGACCCCGCCAGGGACTTCGAGAACCAGAAGGCGTTCACGCCGTTCACGTCGGCCTGGAACGTCACCGGCATGCCGGCCGCCTCGCTCCCGCTCCACATGACGCCCGAAGGTCTCCCGGTCGGCGTGATGCTCGCGGCCCGGCCGGCCCAGGAGCACCTGCTGCTCGCGCTGTGCGCGCAGGTCGAGGAGGCCGCACCCTGGCGGGACCGACGCCCCGACTGCTGGTGAACGGGGCGCGGCAGGTCGCGTGCGCCGCTCAGCAGGCCTCGCCGACCGCGGCCCTGAGATCCTTGAAGCTCGTGGAGAAGGTCTTGACGGCGACGGCCAAGCTCTTGAGCGCGGCCTGGGTCGGGTCTGCCACGGCCGCCTCGGCGCTCGCCTCGAGGTCGTCGGTGCTCGCCTTCACCGCGTCGATCTCCGTGGAGTACTCCTCCGAGGCGTCGGCGGCCAGCTGGTCCACCTCGGTCCGGATCTGGTCGAGCACGACACGGAGGTCCGAGAGGACGTTGGTGTCGGAGATGTTGAACGCCTGCAACGAGGTCAGCGAGGTGCGGAGCGCGTCGACGTCGTCGCAGACCGCCGACTGTTCGCTGCCGCCGCACGAGGCGAGCAGTGCACCCGTGAGCGCGACCGTGGACAAGACGCGGGCTAGCTGACTCCGTCTCATGACCGTAGCGTCACCCGGGAGGCGGCTCACGGCATCATCCCTGCGGGGTGAGACGGAGCGAGGGGTGCTGTTGTTCACGCCCGGAGCGCGGAGACCAGCCCGCTGGCCCCGGCGATGCGACACCAGCCGGCGTCAGAGCACGGCGAGCAGTCTCTCGAGCTCGGCGATGAGGCGGCGGCGCAGGGGAGCGCCGCGCTCGGCGAAGCCGCGTTGCGCTGCGACGTACTCCTGCTTGCCCTCCGGGGTCTCCACGCGGACGGGGGAGTAGCCCAGGGCGGACAGGTCGTACGGCGAGGCGCGCATGTCGAGCACGCGGATGTCGTGGGCGAGCTCGAAGCAGTCGGCCACCAGCTCGGACGGGATCATCGGCGACAGCCGGAAGGCGTGCTTGTACAGGTCCATCCCCGCGTGCAGGCAGCCCGGCTGCTCGAACGCGGCCCGGTCCTCGCGTCCCGGGGACAGCGTGTTCAGGGGGCGGGCGTCGTCGGTGAAGAACCGGAACGCGTCGAAGTGCGAGCACGCGATCCGGTGGCGTTCGACCACCTCGTCGGTGCCCTCGGAGCCGAGACGGAGCGGCCATGACGCATGGCGTACGTCGGACGTCGGGAGGCGGTAGACCATGGCCCACTCGTGCATCCCGAAGCAGCCGAGCTGGGCCGGCCGGGCGGCGGTGGCCGTCAGGAGGTTGTGGAGGCCCCGGAGCAGCCGCTCCTGGGAGAGCACGTGCCCGCGCGCGACGGTGGCGCCGGCTGCCTCGGTGGGGCGAGCCTGTCGAGACCTCGACGTACCCCTTGAGGTCGACGTACTCCTCTGCCTCCTCCAGCACCACCCCGTACCCCGGATGCCAGCGGCGCAGCGCAGCGGGCCGGTGGGCGTAGTAGGTGAACAGGAAGTCCTCGACCGGGTGCGCCTCCCGGCGGCGGCGCCGCTCGAGATGCGGCTGCACCCACGCGTCGACACGTCGCTCGTGGTCGGCGCGCCGGTCCCGCCACGCCGGTGCGTCGAGCACCGCGCGGGTCAGGGTCGCCTCGTTCTCCACACCTCGAGGGTAGTCAGCCGCCGGTACCCGCCTCGCGGGTAGGCTCGGCCCGTGCGTATCGCAAGGTTCACCACCGGAGAAGAGCCCCTCTACGGCGTCGTCCACGGCGAGGTCGACGAGCTCGGCATCCCGGCCGACGACGCGATGGTGGTCGGTCTCGCCGGCGACCCGTTGTACGTCGGCCTGCACACCACCGAGGAGCAGTACAAGCTCTCCGACGTGCGCCTGCTGGCGCCGGTGATCCCTCGGAGCAAGGTCGTCGGCATCGGCAGGAACTACGCCGCTCACGCCGCGGAGATGGGCGGCGAGGTCCCGTCCGAGCCGCTGATGTTCATCAAGCCGAACACCTCGGTGGTCGGCCCCGGCGACCCGGTGTTCTACCCGCCGCAGACCAAGGACCTGCACTACGAGGGCGAGCTCGCGGTCGTGATCGGGCGGATCTGCCGCGACGTCACCGCCGACCGGGTCCCGGAGGTGGTCTACGGCTACACGATCGGCAACGACGTGACCGCCCGCGACCTGCAGAAGAGCGACGTCCAGTTCACCCGTGCGAAGGGCTTCGACTCGTTCTGCCCGCTCGGGCCGTGGATCGAGACCGAGCTCGACACCTCCGACCTCCGGCTGCAGACGCACCTCAACGGCGACCTGAAGCAGGACGGGTCGACCAAGGACCTGATCTTCGACGTCGCGACGCTCGTGTCGTACGTCTCCTCCGTGATGACGTTGCTGCCCGGCGACGTCATCCTCACCGGCACCCCGGAGGGTGTCGGTCCGATGAACCCCGGTGACGAGGTCGACGTGACGATCTCAGGCATCGGGACACTGACCAACAAGGTGGTAGCTCGTGGTTGATGGTGACTCCGTGTCGAACGGCTCGGCAGTCAGGGTCCGGTTCTGCCCGTCCCCGACGGGGAGCCCCCACGTGGGGCTCGCGCGGACGGCGCTGTTCAACTGGGCGTACGCCCGGCACGTCGGCGGGACCTTCGTGTTCCGCATCGAGGACACCGACGCCGCACGCGACTCGCAGGAGTCCTACGAGACGCTGCTCGAGGTGATGCGCTGGCTGGGCCTCGACTGGGACGAGGGCCCGGAGGTCGGTGGCCCGTACGGCCCCTACCGTCAGTCCGAGCGGTTCGACATCTACGCCGACGTCGCCGGCCGGCTGCGTGAGGCCGGCCGCGCGTACCACTGCTACTGCTCGCAGGAGGAGCTCGAGGAGCGCAACGAGGCCGCCCGCGCCGCCGGTCGCACGCCCGGGTACGACGGACAGTGCCGCAGCCTCACCGACGAGCAGGTCGCGGCGTACGAAGCCGAGGGCCGCAAGCCCGTCCTGCGCTTCCGGATGCCCGACCGGGCGATCACCTTCGACGACCTCGTCCGCGGTGAGATCACCTTCCAGGCCGAGCACGTGCCCGACTTCGTGCTCGTCCGTGGCAATGGTCACCCGCTGTACACGCTGGTGAACCCCGTCGACGACGCGCTGATGGAGATCACCCACGTGCTCCGCGGTGAGGACCTGCTCTCGTCGACCCCGCGGCAGATCGCGCTCTACGAGGCGCTCACCGAGATCGGCGTCGGCAACGGCACCACCCCACGGTTCGGGCACCTCCCCTACGTCATGGGCCAGGGCAACAAGAAGCTCTCCAAGCGCGACCCCGAGTCGAACCTGCTGTCCTACCGCGACAAGGGCTTCCTGCCCGAGGGCCTGCTGAACTACCTGGCCCTCCTGGGCTGGGCGATCGCCGAGGACCGCGACATCTTCACGATGAAGGAGATGGTCGAGGCGTTCACGGTCGAGCGGGTCAACCCCAACCCCGCGAAGTTCGACATCAAGAAGTGCGAGGCGATCAACGCCGCGCACCTGCGGGCGCTCGACGTCGAGGACCTCACCGACCGGATGGTGCCCTACCTGCAGAGGGCCGGCGTGCTCGGCGACGAGGTCACCTCCGAGCAGCGTGCGCTGCTCCGTGAGGCCGCACCGCTCGTGCACGAGCGGATGGTGACGCTGGGGGAGTCGGTCGAGATGCTCGGCTTCCTCTTCGTCGACGAGTCGCGGTTCGAGCGTGACCCCGCCGACGCCGAGAAGATGCTCAACGAGGACGGCCGGACCGTGGTGAAGGCCGCCCACGACGCCCTGGCGTCGCTGGACTCGTGGGAGACCGAGGCGATCGACAACGCGCTGCGCCAGGCGTTGGTCGAGGAGCTGGGGCTGAAGCCGCGCAACGCCTTCGGCCCGGTGCGGGTCGCGGTCACCGGACGCCGGATCTCGCCCCCGCTGTTCGAGTCGCTCGAGCTGCTGGGACGCGACAGGTCGCTGGCCCGGCTCAGCAGCGCCCAGGAAGCCTGACGAGGGAGGGGGGTGGCACGGTGAGCGATCAGGGTTCGGGTCAGCCGCCGCACAACGGCCAGACACCGTGGGGCGGCCCGTCCGGTCCGCCACCGGGCTGGGCGCCGCCGCCGGGTCGCGTGCCGCCTCCCGGCTGGGCGCCGCCGGGCTGGGGTCCACCGCCGCAAGGCGCGTGGGGCCCTCCGCCACAGCAGTGGGGTCCGCCCCCAGGCTGGCGGGCCCCTGCGCCGTACGGCGCGATGCCGCCCGCCAAGCCGGAGCTGCCGCGCTTCCCGCACCCCGAGCCGCGCGAGTACCACCAGATGCTGCGCACCTGGAACTACGCATGGTGGAAGCCGGTCCTCGGCATCGCGCTGGTGCTCGTGGGCATGGTGGTCGTGGCCCCGCTGGTGCTGATGCCGGTCCTCGTGGTCGGCGTGATGCTCGAGGGCGGCGACTTCTGGGCGAGCTTCGAGAAGGCTGCGACGCTCGAGGCGGTCGGGCCGGCGTCGCTGCTCTACCTGAACCTCACCCTCGGCTCTGCGATCCTCGTCACCTGGGTGGTGATGCGGCTGGTGCACCGGATGCGGCCGCGGTGGCTGACGTCGGTCGTGCCGAAGATGCGCTGGAAGCTGCTGTTCATCTTCATCGGGATCTCGGTCGTCGCGCTGGTCGCCCAGCTGCTCGTCGCCATGCTCGTCGAGACCCTGATGGCCGGACAGCAGGAGGTCGCGCCCACGGGCGAGATGAACGAGCTCACCGCGACCACGGCGCTCCTGGCAGTGATCGTGCTCCTGACCACGCCCTTCCAGGCAGCGGGTGAGGAGTACGTCTTCCGCGGCTACCTGATGCAGGCGGTCGGGTCGCTCAGTCGCAACAAGTGGCTGGCCATCGTCGTGACCGCGCTCGTCTTCGCCGTCGCGCACGGCGTGCAGAACTTCCCGCTGTTCTTCGACCGCTTCATGTTCGGCTTCATCGCCGGCTGGCTGGTGGTCCGCACGGGCGGCCTCGAGGCCGGCATCGCGATGCACATCCTCAACAACTTCTTCGCGTTCGGCTTCGCGTTGCTGTTCTCCGACCTGAGCTCGAGCCTCAACGTGTCGGAGGTCGGCTGGGAGAACATCCCCGTCACGCTGACCCAGGCGCTCACCTACGCAGCCCTGGTGATCGTGGTCGCGCGGAAGATGGGCATCCAGCGGCGGACCACCCCGCCGGTGGCCCCGGAGCCGCAGGACCCGGCCGAGCCGGAGCGAGTGCCTTCGACGACGTGATGTGAGGGTCCTCACGCCCCTGCGGCGGAGGGCGCAGGGCCGTTTTGGAGGGCGGCAGGGGAGCCGTGTATTGTCATGCCTCGGTTCCGCAAGGAGCCGCAGCGAGATCCCATGGGGTATGGGGTAATTGGCAGCCCGACTGGTTCTGGTCCAGTTAGTCTAGGTTCGAGTCCTAGTACCCCAGCGATTGGCCTAAATCTCTAGCCTAGGCTAGAGTTTCGGTCGCTCAGGCCCCCGTTGTGTAGTGGCCTAGCACGCCGCCCTCTCAAGGCGGTAGCGCCGGTTCGAATCCGGTCGGGGGTACCACCGAGAAGGTCAGCAGCTCCAAGGAGCGGCTGACCTTCTCGCGTTTCCGGGGGCGTTCTCGGGCTCGTCACGGTGGTGTCCGATTTCCGCTAGCACGAAGCCCGTCGGGCAGCGAGGATGGATCCGTGCTGATCGACGACCCCGAGTCCTGCTACCGAGCGGTGAAGAGCCGTGACCGCAGGTTCGACGGTGTCTTCTACACCGCGGTGCGGTCCACGGGGATCTACTGCCGACCCTCGTGTCCGGCGATCACCCCGCAGCGCCGCAACGTCGTCTTCTACCGCACGGCGGCCGCTGCCCAGCAGGCCGGCTTCCGGGCCTGCAAACGCTGCCGTCCCGACGCCACCCCGGGCTCGCCCGAGTGGGACGTCGCGGCGGACACCGCCGGGCGGGCGATGCGGTTGATCGCCGACGGTGTGGTGGACCGCGAGGGAGTCGAGGGACTGGCGTCCAGGGTCGGCTACACGCCGCGTCACCTGTCGCGGTTGCTGACCGGCGAGCTCGGCGCGGGACCGCTGGCACTCGCCCGGGCGCGGCGCGCACAGACCGCGCGGATCCTCATCGAGTCGACCGCCATGTCCTTCGCCGAGGTCACCTTCGCGGCCGGGTTCTCGAGCATCCGGCAGTTCAACGACACGGTGCGTGCCGTCTACGCCACGACCCCGACGGAGCTGCGTGAGCGGGCCAGGCCGGAGGCGGCGCAGAGCGGCCGGACGGAGCTTCGGCTGGCGGTACGCCCGCCGTTCGCCGCCGGTGAGCTCCTCGCCTTCCTCGCGGCCCGCGCGGTGCCCGGGGTCGAGGAGGCGGGGTCCGACTGGTACTCCCGGACGCTGCGCCTCCCGTACGGCCCCGGCGCCGTCCACCTCACCCTGGGCGAGGAGGCCGCGACGGGAACGGTCCGGTGCTCGCTGCGACTCACAGACCTGCGGGACCTGACCGCCGCGGTGGAGCGCTGCCGCCGGCTCCTCGACGCCGACTGCGACCCCGAGGCGGTCGACGCCGAGCTCGGGGCCGACGACGTCCTCGCCCCGCTCGTCGGTCACCGGCCCGGCCTGCGGGTCCCGGGCCACGTGGACGGCGACGAGGTCGCGGTCCGGGCCGTGCTCGGCCAGCAGGTGACCGTCCCGCACGCGCGCACGCTCGCCGGGCTCCTCGTCGAGCGGTACGGCGATCCCGGCCCCGGCGGGGAAGGCAGGCTCTTCCCATCCGCGGCGACTCTCGCGTCCGTCCGGCCCGAGGACCTGCCGATGCCCCGGGCGAGGGGCCGGGCGCTCGTGGCGCTGTGCGAGGCCCTGGCCGAGGAGCGGATCGCCCTTGACCGCAGCACGGACCGCTCCGACGTACGACAGGCGTTGCTGGCCGTGCCGGGGATCGGCCCGTGGACCGCCGGCTACATCGCGATGCGCGCACTCGGCGACCCCGACGTCTTCCTGCCGACCGACGTGGGCGTCCGCAAGGGGCTGAGCAGCCTCGGAGTCGAGGCGTCACGGGCCGAGGGGGCGGCGGAGGCCTGGCGGCCGTGGCGCAGCTACGCCCAGATGCACGTGTGGACCCTCGCGGCCGAGGCCGCGCCGAACCGAGTGCGTGGCCGTGCGCCGCGCAGCGAGAGGAAGTGACGAGGATGTGGACCACGATGGAGTCCCCGGTGGGACCGCTGAGGGTGGTCGCCGGGCCTTCGGCGATCACGGCGATCGAGTTCGCCACGTCGGTGCCCGACGGGGCCTCGCCGAGGTCGTCGATGGCGCGCGCCGTCGCGGTCTCCGCGGGCCGGCCGGCCGGGGAGAGGGACGACGCCAACCCCCTGCTGCTGGAGGCGGTGCGCCAGCTGACGGCCTACTTCGCCGGTGAGCTGAAGGAGTTCGACCTCCCGCTGGACCCTCAGGGCAGCGAGTTCCAGCGCAAGGTGTGGGGACAGCTCCAGCAGATCGGCTACGGGGAGACGGCGACGTACGGTGACGTCGCCCGGCGCCTCGGCATGTCCGCGGCCGCCTCCCGCGCCGTCGGCCTGGCCAACGGACGGAACCCGATCCCGATCGTGATCCCGTGCCACCGCGTCGTCGGCGCCAACGGGACACTCACCGGGTACGCCGGCGGGGTCGAGCGCAAGCAGCTGCTCCTCGACCTCGAGCAGGGCGCCCTCTTCTAGTGCTCTGCCGACCCGTCACTTCCGCGGCGCTTTTCGCGGCGTGTCGCTGCATCATTGACGGGTCGGCGGTCACTCGGCCGCGCGGCGCAGGGACTCGGAGAGCCGCTCGGCGGCGGCCAGCACGGCGGGGGCATGCATCCGGCCGGGCTGGCGGGAGAGCCGCTCGAGCGGGCCGGAGACGGAGACGGCGGCGATGATCTTCCCGGAGGGGGAGCGGACCGGAGCGGAGACCGAGGCAACGCCCTGCTCGCGCTCACCGACCGACTGTGCCCAGCCGCGGCGCCGGATACCCGAGAGGGCGGTCGCGCTGTAGGCAGCGTTCTGCAGCCCGCGGTGCATGCGCTCGGGGTCCTCCCACGCGAGCAGGACCTGCGCGGCCGAGCCGGCCCGCATGGTCAGCTGCGAACCGACCGGGATGGTGTCTCGCAGACCCGAGGGGCGCTCCGCCGCGGCGACGCAGACGCGGTACTCGCCCTGGCGGCGCCACAGCTGGGCGGACTCACCGGTGATGTCGCGCAGGCGGGCCAGGACCGGTCCCGCCGCGGCCAGCAGCCTGTCCTCGCCCGCCGCCGCGGAGAGCTCGGCCAGGCGCGGACCGAGGACGAAGCGCCCCTGCATGTCGCGCGCCACCAGGCGGTGGTGCTCGAGGGCAACGGCCAGCCGGTGCGCCGTGGGACGCGCCAGGCCGGTGCCGGCCACCAGTCCGGCCAGGGTGGCCGGGCCCGCCTCCAGTGCCGAGAGCACGAGGGCGGCTTTGTCGAGAACGCCGACTCCGCTAGAGTTGTCCATATCCTGATAATGCCGTCTCGCATCCTGGGATGCAAGTCAGACTGCGATGGCGAGAACCAGTCAGGTCCAGTCAGTGTTGAACAGGCGAAGGGAGCAGGCAATGGGCAAGACCCTTGCTGAGAAGGTGTGGGACGAGCATGTCGTCCGCAGTGCGGAAGGGGAGCCCGACCTGCTCTTCATCGACCTCCACCTCCTCCACGAGGTCACCTCGCCCCAGGCCTTCGACGGGCTGCGTCTGGCCGACCGGCGGGTGCGCCGCCCGGACCTGACCCTGGCCACCGAGGACCACAACGTCCCGACCCTCGACCTCGACAAGCCCATCGCCGACCCGGTGTCCCGGACCCAGGTGGAGACGCTGCGGAGGAACTGCAAGGAGTTCGGTGTCCGCCTGCACCCGCTCGGTGACGTCGAGCAGGGCATCGTCCACGTCGTCGGCCCGCAGCTCGGGCTCACCCAGCCCGGCATGACGATCGTGTGCGGCGACTCGCACACCTCGACCCACGGCGCGTTCGGTGCGCTCGCCTTCGGCATCGGCACCAGCGAGGTCGAGCACGTGCTGGCCACCCAGACGCTGATGCAGGCCAAGCCCAAGACGATGGCCGTGACCGTCAACGGGTCGCTGCCCGAGGGCGTCACCGCGAAGGACCTGATCCTGACCCTGATCGCCCACACCGGGACCGGTGGCGGCCAGGGCTACATCGTCGAGTACCGCGGCCCGGCCATCGAGGAGCTCTCGATGGAGGCCCGTATGACGATCTGCAACATGTCGATCGAGTGGGGCGCGAAGGCCGGCCTGATCGCGCCGGACCAGACGACGTTCGACTACATCGAGGGCCGTCCGGAGGCGCCGACGGGTGCCGACTGGGACGCCGCCGTCGCCCACTGGAAGAGGCTCGTCACCGACGAGGACGCCACCTTCGACAAGGAGATCGTCCTCGACGCCTCCGAGATGACGCCGTTCGTGACCTGGGGGACCAACCCCGGCCAGGGCGTTCCGCTCGGCGCCAAGGTCCCCTCGCCCGCGGACTTCGACGACGAGGGCGACCGGGTCGCGGCGCAGAAGGCGCTGGAGTACATGGCCCTCGAGGCCGGTACCCCGATGCGCGAGGTCGAGGTCGACACGGTCTTCGTCGGCTCCTGCACCAACGGGCGCATCGAGGACCTCCGTGCGGCCGCCGAGGTCATCAAGGGCCGCAAGGTCGCTGACGACACGCGTCTGCTCGTGGTGCCGGGGTCGGTCCGGGTCCGGCTCCAGGCCGAGGAGGAGGGCCTCGACGTGGTGTTCAAGGAGGCCGGAGGCGAGTGGCGGGGCGCCGGCTGCTCGATGTGCCTGGGCATGAACCCCGACCAGCTCCAGCCGGGGGAGCGCAGTGCGTCGACGTCCAACCGCAACTTCGAGGGCCGGCAGGGCAAGGGTGGACGCACGCACCTGGTGTCGCCTCTCGTGGCCGCGGCGACCGCCGTGACCGGCCGGCTGGCGTCGCCCGGCGACCTGCCCCCACTCGCACAGGCCGCGCAGGCCTGAGGCCGGAAGGAAGAGACGATGGAGAAGATCACCACCCACACCGGTACCGCGCTTCCCCTGCGCCGCAGCAACGTCGACACCGACCAGATCATCCCGGCGGTGTACCTCAAGCGCGTCACCCGCACCGGCTTCGAGGACGGGCTGTTCGGCGCCTGGCGCAACGACCCGGACTTCATCCTCAACCAGCCGGAGTACGGCGGTGTCACGGTCCTCGTCGCCGGCCCCGACTTCGGCACCGGATCGTCCCGTGAGCACGCGGTGTGGGCGCTGATGGACTACGGCTTCAAGGTCGTGCTGTCCTCGCGCTTCGCCGACATCTTCCGTGGCAACTCCGGCAAGGCGGGTCTGCTGGCCGCCCAGGTCGACCAGGACGTGGTCGAGAAGCTGTGGTCGATGGTCGAGGCCGACCCGACCACGGCGGTCACCGTGGACCTCGAGGCCCGCGAGGTGCGTGCCGGCGACCTCGTCGCGCCGTTCGGCATCGACGACTACACCAGGTGGCGCCTGCTGAACGGGCTCGACGACATCGGGATCACGCTGTCGCACGAGGACGACGTCGCGGCCTACGAAGCCCGCCGTCCGGCCTGGAAGCCCGCGACACTCTGAAGAACTTCGGTGTCGTGAGCGCCGATGTGTTGCTGATGGGAGCGTCTCCGGTCCTGTGCCGGAAACGCTCCCATCGCTGCTTTCCGGAGAACGGAGAATCCCTTTGTTTCAAAGGGTTTTCTGCAACTCCCTGCCACCACTTCCTTGTATTCAGCCGATTCATCGCGCTGCCTGTTGATCGCGACACGTGAAAAACAACTGGGATTTAGTGCGTTCGGTGATTGTGAGTAGGCCCACTTTTCCCTAGCGTGCAAAGGGAAAAGTCGAGCACGGGCTCGGCCTCAAGGTTCACGGAAGGGAAGACAGTGAACAAGAGTCAGCTGATTGACGCTCTCGCGGCCCGCTTCGAGGGCAACCGCCGGGACGCGAAGCACGCACTTGAGTCGGTGCTGGACACCATCACCCGCGAGATCGCGAAGGGCGAGAAGGTCGCCATCACCGGCTTCGGCTCCTTCGAGAAGCGCGTCCGAGACGCCCGCTGGGTGCGCAACCCTCGCACCGGGGAGCGCATCAAGGCCAAGAAGACCGCAGTCCCGAAGTTCAACGCAGGGGCCGAGCTCAAGGCAGTCGTCTCGGGTGCGAAGAAGCTCCCGAAGCTGACCGCGACGGCGGCGACCGGGACGGCGAGAGCCGCGACGAGCACCGCCCGCGCCGCGGCCGGCGTGGGCACCAAGAAGGCGGCGGCCAAGAAGTCCACCGCGAAAGTCGACCGCCAAGAAGGCGGCTCCGACCAAGAAGGCTGCGCCGGCGAAGAAGACCGCCGCCAAGGCCACGACGGCGAAGAAGGCGCCCGCCAAGAAGGCCGCCACCAAGGCCACGACGGCGAAGAAGGCGCCCGCCAAGAAGACCGCCACCAAGGTCGACGGCGAAGAAGGCACCCGCAAAGAAGAGCACGGCCAAGAAGACCGCAGCCAAGAAGTCCTGACGGGCTTTCGCCAGATAGCTGGATAAAGCAGCACTTCCCTCGAGGAAATGACCTCGAGGGAAGTGCTGCTTTGTCTTGGTAAGTGAGGGACGTCAGGCCAGCGTGATGACCTGCAGCCGCTCCACGCGGAGCGCGGCGCCGTCGCCGGAGGTCTCGAGCCGCACGCGCTGGCCGGGTCGCAGCAGCCTCAGCCCGCTGCCGGCCACTGCCTCCGGTCCGAAGGGCACCTCCACCCCGTCGTCGAGCAGCACGGCACCCCCGAAGGTCTCGGGGTCGAAGGACGAGACGGTTGCCTGCATGGTCAGAGCCTAATCCGGGCCGCGACCTCGGCGGTGCGCTCGCCGACGCCGAGGCGCACCGCGTCGCGCAGGTCGTCAGGGGTGTCCACGTCACGCCGCAGCGTCGGTACGTCGATCTCCACGAGCTCGTGGGCGCCCTCCGAGACGTGCGCGTCGCGCGAGCCCGCCCCGAAACGCGGCGCGAACTCGTCGGCGGACAGGGCCACCACCATCGTCGTACCGTCGCCGTTCACGTCGGGGACGAACGACGTCCCGTGCTCCGAGGCGGCTTCCAGGGCACCGCGTCAGGTCGGCGGTCCGCAGCGCCGGCAGGTCCGCACACACGGCCGCGGGCGCGAGCCCGGGCCACCGGCGGCGGGCCTCAGCCGCGGCCTGGAGGAGGGAGCCGTTGAGGTCGTCGGTGACGCCGTCGGGCACGACGTGCGCGCCGAGGCCGCGCAGCGTGGCTGCCAGCACGTGGTCGTCGGTGACCACCAGGACCGCACCGACCAGCGGCGAGGCGAGCGCGGCGGTGACGGTGTCGACCGCGAAGGCCGCGACCAGCGACTGTCGCGCCTCCTCGCCGAGGGGCGCCAGGCGGGACTTGGCCAGGGCGGTCGGCTTGACCGGCACGAGCACGCAGAACCTGGAGAGCGGGGCGTTCGACATCGACACGATCTTGCCAGGGACGTGGCGAGGTCCTGCATGCACCACCGCTGCGCAGGAAGTACGCTCGGTCGAGCATCCGAGCCGGAAAGAGGAAGAGGTGGCCGTGGCCAAGCCGCGTGAGCTGCGACAGAAGCGTGGTTGGGCCTTCGCCTTCGCCGTCGCCGTGGTGAAGCCGCTCCTCCTGCTCTTCACGAAGCGGCGGTGGGTCGACGGCGAGAAGATCCCGGCCGAGGGCGGCTGCGTGCTGGTGGGCAACCACATCTCGCACCTGGACCCGCTGACCTTCGCGCACTTCGTCTACGACCATGGCCGACTGCCGCGATACCTGGCCAAGGCCGCGGTCTTCGAGGTCCCCTTCGTCGGCATGATCGTCCGCAAGGCGGGCCAGATCCCCGTCTACCGGCTCACCGCCGACGCCTCCCAGGCGTTCCGTGCGGCGGTGGACGCGGTCGAGCGGGGCGAGTGCGTCGTGGTCTACCCCGAGGGCACGATCTCCCGCGACCCGGGCCTGTGGCCCATGACCGGCAAGACCGGCGCGGCCCGGATCGCGCTGAGCACCGGCGCCCCGGTGATCCCGGTCGCGCAGTGGGGTGCGAACCAGATCCTCGCGCCGTACGCCAAGAAGCCGAACCTGTTCCCGCGCAAGACGATCTCGATGAAGGCCGGTGACCCCGTCGACCTCGACGACCTTCGTGACAAGCCGATGACCCCGGACGTGCTCCGCGAGGCGACCGACCGGATCATGGACTCCCTGACCGCAGAGCTGGCCGACCTGCGCGGCGAGCAGCCGCCGGCGGTGCGGTTCGACCCGCGCATCGCGGGGGTCCGGGAGATCGGCAACCCCAACGTCGACCCGGCGAGGTCCAGGCGTCGCTGGCACCACGACGGGAGGGGCGCATGAGCAAGGTCGCGGTGATGGGAGCCGGGTCCTGGGGCACGGCGTTCTCCATCGTGCTCGCGGACGCGGGGAACGACGTCACCATCTGGGCGCGGCGTGAGGACCTGTGTCGCGCGATCAACGACACGCGCGAGAACCCCGACTACATGCCGGGGATCGAGCTGCCGCCGGCGATCACGGCTACCCACGACCCCGCGGTCGCGCTGGGGGGCGCGGAGTTCGTCGTGCTCGCCGTACCGTCGCAGAAGCTGCGTCACAACCTGAGCGACTGGGTCCCCCACATCCCCGAGGACGCCGTTCTCCTGTCGCTGATGAAAGGCGTCGAGCTCGGCACCCTCAAGCGGATGAGCGAGGTCATCGCCGAGATCACGGGCGCGGGTCCGGAGCGGATCGGTGTGGTCAGCGGCCCCAACCTCGCCAAGGAGATCGCCCGCCGCGAGCCGGCCGCCAGCGTGGTGGCCTGTGCGGACGAGGGTGTCGCGAAACGGCTCCGGGACCTGTGCCACTCCCCGGCGTTCCGGCCCTACTCCAGCGTCGACGTGGTCGGCTGCGAGCTCGGCGGCGCCTACAAGAACGTCATCGCGCTCAGTGTCGGGATGGCGGTCGGCCTCGGCTTCGGGGACAACACCACCGCCTCGGTGATCACCCGCGGTCTCGCCGAGACCGCCCGCCTGGCCACCGCGCTCGGTGCCGACCCGATGACCCTGATGGGTCTCGCCGGGCTGGGCGACCTCGTGGCCACGTGCTCCTCGCCGCTGTCACGTAACCGGACCTTCGGCGAGAAGCTGGGGCAGGGGATGACCACGGAGGAGGTCGCCGCCTCGACCCGCCAGGTCGCCGAGGGGGTGAAGTCCTGCTCGTCGCTGCTCGAGCTCGCCAACCGGGCGGGGGTCTACGCGCCGATCGTCCAGCACGTGCACGACGTGATCGAGGGCGAGATGACGGCGGGCGACATGCTCAAGAGCCTGATCAACCGCGACACGAAGAGCGAGCGCGACTGAACCGTTCAGCCCTCCGCGGGTGCCTCGCCGGTGAGCTGGTCGAGGGCGTTGGCGAGGTCGTCCCACAGGTCCTCGACGTCCTCGATGCCCACTGACATCCGCACGAGGCCCTCGGGGATGGTCGCCGGTTCCACCTTCCATCGCCGGCGCCGCTCGAACGTCGACTCGACGCCGCCGAGACTGGTGGCATGCACCCACAGCGCGGTCTTGTGCGTCAGCAGGTCGGCCGCGAGGGCGCCCTGGTCGAGCACGATCGACACGATCGCGCCGAAACCGGGGTACCTCACCTCGGACACCGCCGGGTGCTCCTGAAGGCGGCGGACCAGCTCCTGGGCGTTGGCCTGGGCGCGCTCGAGCCGCACGTGCAGCGTGCGCATGCCCCTCAGCGCCAGCCAGGCCTCGAGGGTTCCCGGGATGGCGCCGGTCATGTCGCGTCGCTTCTTGAGAACGTCGTACAGCTCGGCGTCACGGGTCACGAGCGCGCCGAGCAGCACGTCGCTGTGGCCGGCGAGGAACTTGGTGGCGGAGTGGACGACGATGTCGGCGCCCAGCTCGAGCGGCTGCTGGTGCAGGGGAGTGGCGAAGGTGTTGTCGACCACGACGTACGCGCCGGCCTCGTGGGCGGCGGCCGTGATCGATGCGATGTCGGCGACCTCGAGCGCGGGGTTCGTCGGCGACTCGACCCACACCAGCGACGCGTCCTCGCACGCCGCGTGCACCGCCTCGGTGTCGGAGATGTCGACCAGCGAGGCACGGATCCGGCCCCTGGCCTCGAGGTCGGCCATCTGCAGGATGCTGCCGTTGTAGGCGTGGCGGGGGGCAACCACCTTCTGCTCGTGCCCGACGAGGTCGAGGATCGTCGCGACCGCGGCGAGGCCGGAGGAGAAGGCGAGGGCGCGGCCGTGCTCGAGGTCACCGAGGGCATCCTCGAACGCGGTCCACGTGGGGTTGCCGTAGCGGCCGTACTCGACCTCGCCGCCGGCGACGTAGGTCGACGCCATGGTCAGCGGCGTGTTGAGTGGGTTGTCGGGCTCGTGGGCAGGTCGCCCCGACGCGACGACGGTGGTCGCGGGCCGAAGGGTCCTGCCGTCCTGGCGATCAGCTGGCATGGCTCCACACTAGGGCTCCGGTCTGAAGGCCGAGGCCGGTGTCCGGGTAGGGTCGGGGCGCTATGGACACCTCCCCACGCCGTCCCCGCGTCGCAGTCGTCTTCGGTGGCCGCTCCAGCGAGCACGCCATCTCGTGCGTGACCGCGGGCAGCGTCCTGAAGGCCATCGACCCCGATCGGTACGACGTCGTCCCGATCGGTATCACACCCGACGGCCGCTGGGTGCTGGAGTCGGCCGACCCCGAGCGGCTCGCGATCACGGGCCCGGACCAGCTGCCGCAGGTCGACGGGTCGCGGGCACCGGTGGCGCTGGCCAACGAGGGGGAGACCAGCCAGATCGTCGTGCACGAGGCGTCGTCGGTGCCGCGCACGCTCGGTGAGGTCGACGTCGTGTTCCCGCTGCTCCACGGACCGTGGGGCGAGGACGGCACCATCCAGGGCCTGCTCGAGATGGCCGGCGTGCGGTACGTCGGCGCCGGCGTCCTCGCCTCCGCGGTCGGGATGGACAAGCACTACATGAAGGTCGTGTTCCAGGCCCAGGGCCTGCCCGTGCTGCCCTACGCCGTGATCACCCCCCGGCAGTGGGAGAAGGACCCGGCCGCGTGCCGGGAGGCGGTTGCCGCTCTCGGGTTCCCGGTGTTCGTGAAGCCCTGCCGGGGTGGCTCGAGCATCGGCATCAGCAAGGTCAACGACGCCTCCGAGCTCGACGCCGCCGTCGAGGAGGCACGCGCCCACGACCCGAAGGTGCTCGTCGAGGCCGCGGCCGTGGGCGGGCGCGAGGTGGAGTGCGGCGTCATCGAGGGCCTCGACGGCGCCGATCCGGAGGCCAGCGTGGTCGCGGAGATCTCGATCGACGACACCCACGAGTTCTACGACTTCGCCGCGAAGTACCTGCCCGAGGAGCACACCGAGCTCAACGTCCCCGCCGACCTGCCCGACCACATCGCCGCCCGGATCCGCGAGCTGTCGGTGGAGGCGTTCGAGGCACTCTCCTGCGAGGGCCTTGCGCGGGTGGACTTCTTCGTGCTCCCCGACGAGACCGTGGTGATCAACGAGATCAACACGATGCCGGGCTTCACGCCGCTGTCGATGTTCCCGCGGATGTGGGCCGCCAGCGGGCTCGACTACCCGACGCTCATCGACCGCCTGCTGCAGCTCGCGCTGAACCGCGACACCGGCCTGCGCTGAAAGGGTCTCGACAGAAAAAGAACGACCGTGCTACTTTCGCTGCATGCGGAAGGGTGAGATGACGCGTACGGCGATCCTGGACGAGGCGGTCCAGATCGCGTCGCGCGTCGGGTTCGCCGGCCTGAGCATCGGCCAGCTCGCCGACGAGGTCGAGATGAGCAAGAGCGGGCTCTTCGCCCACTTCAGGTCCAAGGAGCAGCTCCAGCTGCAGACCCTGGACCGCGCGGCGCAGAAGTTCGTCGACATCGTGATCAGGCCGACCCTCGCCGCGCCTCGCGGCGAGCGGCGGGTGCGCACGCTGCTCGACGCCTGGCTCGACTGGACCCGGGAGACGCTCGAGGGTGGATGCATCTTCGTGGCGGCTGCCGCGGAGCTCGACGACCAGGAGGGTCCCCTGCGGGACGCCCTCGTGCGCAACGAGCTCGACTGGCTCGAGCTGATCGCGACGGTCGCGGGCACCGCGGTCGCGGAGGGGGACTTCCGGGAGGACCTCGACCCCCGGCAGTTCGCCTTCGAGGTGCACGGCGTCATGCTCGCCTTCCACCACGCAAGCCGCCTGCTGCGCGACGAGCGAGCGGGCGAACGGGCAGGTCGGGCCTTCGAGTCCCTGCTCGAGACCGCGCGTCGCACGTCCTAACCAACCATCCAGAAGTCAGGAGTCCACCATGGCATCGTCATCGGTGCAGAAAAGCACGAACGTTCGGTTTATTCGATCTCTGCTCCGCACGTCCGAGATCCTCGCTCCCCGGGTCGGCGCCCGAGTGGCCACCCGGCTGTGGCTCACCCTTCCGCCACCGGCACGAGGTGGTGAGCTGCCGCCGGGTGGCGAGCCGTTCGAGGTCAGCTCGCAGCGCAGCCGCGTGCGCGGTCGGGTCTGGGGCGACGGCCCGGTGGTGTACCTGGTGCACGGCTGGGGCGGGCGGGCCAGCCAGTTCACGGCCTTCGTCGAGCCGCTGGTCGCCGCCGGCCACACGGTGGTGGCCTTCGACGGGCTCTCGCACGGGGACTCCGACCCCGGGCCCTCGGGGCCGCGGTCGGCGACCGGCGTCGAGCTGGGCAAGGCGCTGGATGCCGTAGCCGCAAGGTTCGGGCCGGCCGGCGCGATCGTGGCGCACTCCATGGGGGCGTTGGCGAGCCTGCTGGCGTTGAAGTACGGCTGGCTCACGACCGACCGGCTCGTGCTCCTCGCGCCGATGAACAGCTACGCCAAGCAGTTCGAACCCTTCCAGCAGCTTCTCGGGGTCGGGCCGCGGACGCGGCGTCTGGTCGACGAGGCGGTCGTCCGCCGCGTCGGAGCTGCCGATCGAGGAGTTCGACGTACGAGTGCTCGCGCGGCAGCTCGAGGCGCGCCCGACGCTGCTCGTGCACGACACGGCCGACCGGCAGACCGCCTACGACGACACGGCCGCCCTCGCCGGCGACCTGCCCGACGCGCGGCTCGTCACGACGTCGGGGCTTGGCCACCACCGCCTGCTGCGCGACCCGCAGGTCGTCGACGAGGTGGTGTCGTTCATCGGGGGCGGTCGGCTGGTCGGCGCCCACGACGTCCGGGGTGCCGCGACCGTGAAGCGTCGTGACCTCCGGTTGCGCAGGCCCTCCCGGGTCCTCGACGCGGAGTTCGCAGCCTTCACGTACTCCGCGCAGGGAGGTCTCCTGCGCACGGCGTACCTCCTCACCGGGGAGGAGTGGACGGCCCGGCAGCTGGTGGAGAGCGCGCTGGTGAGGCTCTACCTCGACTGGCGCGGCATCGAGACCCACCTGGTCGAGCACCGGGCCCGCCGGCTCCTGCTCCAGGAGTACGGCGGACTCGGGCGCCGGCCGGTCACCGCCGCGGCCGAGGGCACCGTCTGGGACGTGGTCCAGCGGCTTCCCGCGACGCAGCCGCGCCGTCGCTGTGCTCCTCCTCCACGACGAGCTCGCCGAGGAGGACGTGGCCGACCTGCTCGACCTCGACGTCGAGGTCGTGAGGTCCGAGCTCGACCAGGTGCTCGACGCCATCCGCGCGTGCAGCAGGCAACAGGCCGCCTAGACCGAACCGGCCTACACGCAGGGGTCGATCTCCTCGGTGGTCCGCTCGATCGCCGCGGAGAGGTCGACCATCGCGTTGGCGGGTGGGAAGTGCTCGACGGGCAGAGCCACCTCGATGTTCACGTCGCGGCCGATCGTGGTCATGGTGATCTCCGTGGCCGCACCGGTCATCTGCTCGTCGGGGATGAACCACCCGACGCCGTTGGTCTCCTGGCAGGTGGCGAAGTCGTCGAACGACCTGGGCATCTCGACGCCGCAGCGCAGCACGATGGCAGGGTCGCCCCAGGCCGCGGCCGGCCCGCCCGCGGGCTCGACCTCCCGCCGCTCCGCGCCGTCGACGGTGTCCGGGAGCGCGGAGACGAGCTTGGAGCAGATCCGTGCGGTCGAGCCCGTCAGGTCGGGCACGTCGACCGCCACGGGACCGCCGCAGGAGGCGAGCAGCAGGGCCAGACATGCCACGACGCCCGCCCTCGTCAGAAGGTTCGGGCGTCGTGGTCGACGATGGGGATGCAGCGTGCGTCCTAGATGTGGACCACAGGGCAGGTCAGGGTGCGGGTGATCCCGGCGATGTTCTGGACCCTGGCCACCACGAGCTTGCCGAGCTCGTCCACGTTGCGCGCCTCGGCGCGCACGATCACGTCGTAGGGGCCGGTCACGTCCTCGGCCAGGGTGACGCCCTTGACGTCGGCGATCGCGGCGGCGACCTCGGCGGCCTTGCCGACGTCGGTCTGGATCAAGATGTAGGCCTGAACCACCATGTGCACTCCTGGGGTCTCGTGGGGCACGGGCACCTTGTGCGGCAAGGGCTGTGCTCGTTCCGGCTCAACCTACCGCGTGGCGTGCCCCCGCAGGAACACGACCTCGGCATCGGCTTGAATAGCGCCCATGCCTGCAACGAACCCCGCACCCGACGCCACGCTCGCCGATCTCGGGGAGTTCGGTCTCATCGACGCCCTCGTCGCGAGGTTCCCCCAGGGCGAGAACGTCCTCCTCGGCCCCGGCGACGACGCGGCTCTGGTCGCTCTTCCCGAGGCCCGTGTCCTGGTCGCGACCGACGTGCTCGTCGAGGGCCGGCACTTCCGCCGAGACTGGGCTTCGGCCGCCGACGTCGGTCACAAGGCCGCCGCGCAGAACCTCGCCGACATCAACGCGATGGGGGGCAGGGCCACCGCCCTGACGGTCGCGTTCGCCGCCCCGGCCGAGCTGCCTGCAGCCTGGGCACTCGAGATGGCCGAGGGCATCGCGGCGGAGGCGGCCCTCGTCGGCGCGTCGGTGGTCGGCGGCGACGTCACGCGTGCCGACGAGATCATGGTCTCCATCACCGTGCTGGGTGTCGTCGACGGCGACCCGGTACGACGCAGCGGTGCACGACCCGGGGACGTCGTGGCGATCGTCGGCCGTCAGGGCTGGGCCGCGGCAGGTCTCGCCGTCCTGGCCCGCGGGTTCAGGTCGCCTCGGGTGCTGGTGGAGGCCCATCGCCGTCCGGAGCCGCCGTACGAGC
The DNA here is from genome assembly GCA_963700365.1 of uncultured Actinomycetota bacterium. Classification (GTDB taxonomy): domain Bacteria; phylum Actinomycetota; class Actinomycetes; order Propionibacteriales; family Nocardioidaceae; genus Nocardioides_C. Next base: position 335,549 of record CAVOXG010000004.1, read on the forward strand.
AGGGCGTGGTCGCACAGCGCGCGGGCGCCACCGCGATGATCGACGTCTCCGACGGCCTGGTCGCCGACGTCGGCCACATCGCGGACGCCAGCGGGGTGGCGATCGACATCGACTCCTCGGTGTTCGACGTCGCCGAGCCGCTGCGGGCCGTCGGCTCGGCTCTCGGTGCGGACCCGATGAAGTTCATCCTCGCCGGCGGTGACGACCACGCGCTGGTGGCGACCTTCCCGGCCGGCGCAGCGCTGCCCGAGGGCTGGAGCCGGATCGGCGAGGTGTCCGAGGGCAGCGGGGTCACCGTCGACGGCGAGGAGTTCGAGGGCCCGGGCGGCCACGTCCACTTCTGAGCGGCCCGGGACGCACGAAGGGCCGCCCCCGAGCGGGGGCGGCCCTTCGAACGAGATGCGGTCAGGTCAGCGGGTGACCTTGCCGGCCTTGAGGCAACCGGTGCAGACGTTGAGTCGCTTCGGGGTGCCGTTCACCGTCGCGCGGACGCGCTGGATGTTGGGGTTGAAGCGACGCTTCGTAATCTTGCGCGACCACGGCCGGTTGTGACCGAAGCCCGGCTTCTTGGCGCAGATGTCACAGACGGCAGCCACCGTGAACTCCTGAGAAGACTAGATTGCTATTCCACTGACGTGAGTACCCAGCCGCTGGCAGACGCGCGCAGAGGCACAGCGTCACAGCGTCGAGGCAACCGCACAAGAGTATCCGATGCCCCCGCTCCGACGCGAATCGGTGCGGAAGCACTAGCCTGACAGCCGTCCGGCGTGCCGAGGCCACCTGGGGCACCGGACCTCACCGTACGACGCACAGGGACACGAGCAGCGAAGGGGCAGCCCGGACCATGCAGGACGACGCGGTCGCCACCTTCGACCTGCCGACGGTCGTCCGGTTCGCCGACGTCGCCCTCGAGGCGCTCGGCGCGGCCCGCGAGGAGATCGACGCCCTCAACGTCTACCCGGTGCCCGACGGCGACACCGGCACGAACCTGTTCCTGACGCTGGAGTCCGCGCGCGACGCGATGTTCGACCGGCTCGAGGCCGAGCCCGACGCCGACCTGCGTAAGGCGCTGGCGGCGTACTCCCGCGGCGCGCTGCTCGGCGCCCGCGGGAACTCCGGCGTGATCATGTCCCAGCTCATCGGCGCCCTGCTCAAGCGGATCGGCGAGGCCGGCCCGGGGGACCGCTCGGCCGTCGTCTTCGCCGAGGGCATGGACCGCGCGACCGAGGCCAGCTACGCCGCGGTCGGCGATCCGGTGGAGGGCACGATCCTGACCGTCGCGCGAGCGGCGAGCGAGGCGGCGCTGGACGCGGCGAAGGTGCCCGGGCACCGGCTCGGCCACGTGATCCGCGCGGCCGCGGCCGCGGCCCGGGAGGCGCTCGCGCACACGCCGGAGCAGCTCAAGACCCTCCGCGACGCCGGTGTCGTCGACGCCGGCGGCCGGGGCCTGTGCGTGGTTCTCGACGCGGCGGAGACCGCCGTCACCGGCAGGTGGAGCGTCCAGAGGCCCGCGTCCCTCGGCGTGCACGCCATCCCGGTGCCCCTGCCCACCGACGACCTCCGCCCCGACGGTCCGGCGTACGAGGTGATGTACCTCCTCGACGCGGCCGACGACGCGGTCCCCGAGCTGCGGCGGAGGCTCGCACCGCTCGGTGACTCCCTCGTCGTCGTGGGCGGCGACGGTCTCTGGAACGTCCACGTCCACGTCGACGACGTCGGCGCCGCCGTGGAGGCGGGGATCGAGGCGGGCCGCCCCTACCGGATCCGGGTCACCCACTTCGCCGAGCAGATCGCGAAGCTGGCCGTGGTCTCCGAGCAGCGTCGGGGTCCCGGACGCAAGGGCCGCAAGGTGGTCGTGGTCGCGGCCGGGGAGGGACTCGGGCAGCTGTTCACGGAAGCCGGGGCCACGGTCGTGCCCGGCGCGGGAAGGCGACCCTCCACCGGCCAGGTGCTGGAGGCGATCGTGGCATCGGGTGCCGCCGAGGTCGTGGTGCTGCCCAACGACCGGGACTCCGTGTCCGTCGCCGAGGCCGCGGCGCAGACCGCGCGCGACGACGGCCAGGTCCGGGTCGCGGTCATCCCCACGAGTGCCCAGGTGCAGGGGCTCGCGGCGCTGGCGGTGCACGAGCCGGGCCGCACGTTCGAGGAGGACCTCCTCCACATGACCGCCGCCGCCCGTCACGCGCGGTCGGGTGCGGTCACGATCGCGTCCCGCCAGGCGATGACCACCGGCGGCCCCTGCGAGCCCGGTGACGTGCTCGGCGCGGTCGAGGGCGACTTCGTCGTCGTCGGCCAGGACCTGCGGACGGTCGCCGTCGACGTGCTCGAGCGGCTGCTCGGCGGTGGCGGTGAGCTGGTCACCGTGGTGGCCGGTGCCGACGGGGAGGAGCTCGCGCGGCAGGTGGCGGCGTACCTCGCCTCCGAGCACCCGACTGTCGACGTCGTGGTGTATGACGGTGGCCAGGAGCGCTACCCGTTGCTCCTGGGAGTGGAGTAGGACCGGGCGTGCCGACGATCAGGTGGGACTCGAAGCTGGCGAGCGTCGCAGGCAAGCACGCCTCCAAGATCGAGAAGGCGTTCGGCTACCAGACCGTCGGCGAGCTGCTGCGCCACTACCCGCGGCGCTACGTGCCGAAGGGGAGCCTCAGCGACCTCGAGTCGCTGGTCGAGGGTGACCACGTCACCGTGATCGCCGAGGTCGTCTCGGTCAAGCAGCACAGCTACCCGGACCGGCGCACCGGCCAGCTCGCCTACCGGCTCGAGGTCCTGGTGACCACCGGCGACCACGAGCTCGATGCTGACCTTCTTCGACAAGAAGAAGCACATCGCCGACTGGCGGAAGGCGCACATCTCGCCGGGCATGCACGGGGTCTTCGCCGGCAAGGTCGGCTCCTTCCGGAGGCAGTGGCAGCTGACCAACCCGCAGACCCAGCTCTTCGCCGGCGAGGACGAGGCCGGTCACGAGACTGCGCTCGAGGCATGGGAGAGGCAGCCGAACCTGATCACGCTCTACCCCGCATCGGCCTCGATCCAGACGTGGCAGATCCAGAAGGCGATCGCGCTCGCCCTCGACCTCGTGGAGGACGTCCCCGAGCCGGTGCCCGCCGCTGTCCGCCTGGCGCGCGGGATGCTCGGATCCCGCCAGGCGCTGGAGTGGATGCACCGGCCCGACTCCTGGCAGGACCAGAAGGCCGCGGAGCGCACGCTGCGCTTCGAGGAGGCGTTCGTCACGCAGACCGTGCTCGCCCGGCGCCGCGCGGAGCTCGCCCAGCTGCCGGCGCAGGCGAGGACCGGCCGCGACGGCGGGCTGCTCGACCGGTTCGACGCCCGCCTGCCGTTCGAGCTCACCGCCGGACAGCGGGAGGTCAGTGAGGACATTCTCGGCGACCTCGCCGGCGGACACCCGATGCACCGGCTGCTGCAGGGCGAGGTCGGCTCCGGCAAGACCGTGGTCGCGCTCCGGGCGATGCTCCGGGTCGTGGACTCGGGCGGCCAGGCGGCGCTGCTCGCTCCCACCGAGGTGCTGGCCCAGCAGCACCACCGGTCCATCACCGCGATGCTCGGCGACCTGGCCGCGGCCGGCATGCTCGGCGGCGCTGAGGGCGCGACCGGTGTCGCGCTCCTGACCGGGTCGCTCGGCGCCGCGGCCCGCCGCAGCGCGCTGCTGGACGCGGCATCGGGCGCGGCCGGCATCGTGATCGGCACCCACGCGCTGCTCGAGGAGCAGGTCCAGTTCGCCGACCTCGGCCTGGTGGTGGTCGACGAGCAGCACCGGTTCGGTGTCGAGCAGCGCGCCGCGCTCGCCGCCAAGGCGGGGGAGGCCCGGCCGCACGTGCTGGTCATGACCGCCACGCCGATCCCGCGCACGGTGGCGATGACCGTCTTCGGCGACCTCGAGACCTCGACGCTCACCGAGCTGCCGGCCGGCCGGGCCCCGATCCAGAGCAGCGTGGTTCCGATGCGGTACCAGCCGACCTGGCTCGACCGGGCCTGGCAGCGGGTGCGCGAGGAGGTGGGCAAGGGACATCAGGTCTACGTCGTCTGCCCCCGCGTGGACCCCGACGACAAGGCGGAGCCGGGCGGCGTCCGCCTGGCCGCGGTCGAGGAGATCGCCCCGCTGCTCACGGGCGGTCCCCTCGACGGTCTGCGCGTCGACTCGCTCCACGGCCGGATGCCGCCGGACCGCAAGGAGCGGTGATGCGTGCCTTCGCGGACGGGGAGATCGACGTGCTCGTCGCCACCACGGTGATCGAGGTCGGCGTCGACGTGGCCAACGCGACCGTGATGGTGGTCCTCGACGCCGACCGGTTCGGCGTCTCCCAGCTCCACCAGCTGCGCGGGCGGGTGGGTCGCGGCGGACACCCCGGCCTCTGCCTGCTCGTCACGCAGGCCGAGCAGGACACGCCCGCCCTCGGCCCGGCTGGCCGCGGTGGCCGCGACCACCGACGGCTTCGAGCTCTCCCGGGTCGACCTCGAGCAGCGCCGTGAGGGCGACGTCCTCGGCGCCGCCCAGTCGGGCAGCAAGTCCGGGCTGAGGCTGCTGTCCGTGCTCGAGCACGAGGACGAGATCGTCGAGGCGCGCGAGGCCGCGGTCGAGGTGGTCACCGCCGACCCGACACTGCGCCACCACGCCGCGCTCGCGGACGCGGTCCGCCGCCTCGACGAGTCCCAGCAGGCCGACTACCTGGAGAAGGCGTGACGAGGATCATCGGGGGGTCGGCGCGGGGCCGGAGGCTCAAGGCGCCGACGGGGGAGCGCACGCGACCGACATCGGACCGGGTGCGCGAGGCGCTCTTCTCCAGCCTGGACGCCGAGCTCGGTTCCATCGCGGGGCTGCGGTTCCTCGACCTGTACGCCGGGTCCGGGGCCGTGGGGCTCGAGGCGAGGTCGCGGGGAGCCGGCGTCGTGACGCTCGTCGAGCAGGACCGACGCACGACGTCGCTGATCCAGGAGAACGTCCGCACCCTCGGCTTCACGCAGGTCGAGGTCGTGGCCGGCGCGGTCGCCCGGATCCTCGGGGGTCCGCCGCGGGCGCCGTACGACGTGGTCTTCCTCGACCCGCCGTACGCCCTGTCCACCGAGGACGTGCGAGCGGACCTGACGGCGCTCGTCCACGAGGGGTGGCTCGCGGACGGAGCGGTGGTGGTCGTGGAGCGGTCCACGCGCAGCGGCGAGGTCACGTGGCCGGCGGGGCTCTCGCCCGCGCGCTCGAGGAAGTACGGCGAGACCACGCTTTGGTACGGTCACGCATCAGACTCGGGGGACGAGCCCGACGCCGTGTCGTGAGAAGCCGAGGAGTGACCGTGCGCAGAGCCGTGTGTCCTGGATCGTTCGACCCGGTGACCAACGGGCACCTCGACATCATCTCGCGGGCCTGCGCGCTCTTCGACGAGGTCACCGTCGCCGTCATGGTCAACAAGTCGAAGAAGAGCATGTTCACGGTCGAGGAGCGGATGGACATGCTCACCGCGGTGTGCTCGGAGTTCCCCAACGTGAAGGTGGACGCCTTCCACGGCCTGCTGGTCGAGTTCTGCCGGGACCGCGACATCCACGCGATCGTCAAGGGGCTGCGCGCGGTGAGCGACTTCGACTACGAGCTGCAGATGGCCCAGATGAACTCCCGCCTCGCTCCGGTGGAGACCGTCTTCGTGCCGACCAGCCCCGAGTACTCCTTTCTCGCCTCGAGCCTGGTGAAGGAGGTCGCCACCTTCGGAGGCGACGTCTCGGCGCTCGTCCCCCCGCTGGTCCTCGAGCGGCTCCGGGCCCGACTGGACGAGCGCGCCCGGGAATAGCGAGACTGTGACGAACGTCTAAGTCGACGTATCGTCGTTCGCAGGGGTGAGGGAGCCGGTTTCTGGGTAGAAACCGGGGGTTCCCCTGATGCTTTGAGGAAGGTCAACGTGGACGTGCGCGTCAAGCTCGCCGAGATCCGGCGAGCAGTCGAACAGGCTCGGTCGATGCCGATGTCTGCATCCGCGGTCGTGAACCGCGCCGAGCTGCTCGAGATGCTCGGCGACCTCGAGCGGGCCATGGACGAGGCTCTCGACCAGTCCGACAAGATCGAGCGGCAGCGCGACGAGATCCTCGCCGACGGACGGCGCGAGGCCGAGCACATCATCGCCGACGCCCGCGGTGAGCGGGAGCGGCTCGCGTCGGACACCGAGGTGTACCGGATCGCCCAGCGGCGTGCCGACGAGCTCCTCGCGGAGGCGCGCGCCGATGCCGAGGGGCTGCGCAGCGAGACCGACGACTACGTCGACGGCAAGCTCGCCAACTTCGAGATCACCCTCGAGCGCACCATCGAGGCCGTCAAGCGCGGCCGCGAGCGGCTCGCGGGTCGCTCGGCCCTCGACTCGCTGACCGACGACGAGATCAACAGCATCAAGCTGCCCGAGCACCTCGAGGGCTGACCGGCTCGTCGGCCCGGCGTGGAGCCGTCCTCGTTTTGGTCGGCGATGCCCCCAGACGCTACCCTTGTCGACGGTTCGCCTAGCGTTACGGGTGGACCACGATCTGCTGTGCCCGACGACGGAAGTGACGTAACAGTGTCTCTCGACCCGAGAGCGCCGCTCGTGCTCGACACCCGCGAGCTCGGCCGCCGCCCGGGGTCGCAGCGACAGGTGTCATTCACGGCGCCGGCGCCTGCAGATCTCGGCATCGAGGTTCTCCGTGTCCCCGAAGGTTCGCCGGTCGAGTTCGACCTGCGGCTCGAGGCGGTCATGGAGGGCGTCCTCGTCACCGGCACCGCCGCCGCGGAGCTGGCCGGCGAGTGCGCCCGGTGCCTGGAACCCCTGACCGACGAGGTCGAGGTGGACCTCCAGGAGCTCTTCGTCTACGAGGAGAGCGACACCGCGCCCCACGCCGAGGACAGCGACGTCAGCAAGCTCGAGGGCGACCTGCTCGACCTGGAGCCGCTGCTGCGGGACGCGGTGGTGCTTTCGCTGCCGTTCCAGCCGCTGTGCCGGGAAGACTGCCCGGGGCTGTGCATCGAGTGCGGTGCCAGACTCGCAGATGACCCGGAACACCAGCACAACGAGGCGGTCGACCCCAGGTGGGCGGCGCTCCACGGGCTGGCCCATGAGACCGAAGAAGAGCAGAGCCGGGACACCGGCCCTAGCAAGGAGTGAGATAAGTGGCAGTCCCGAAGCGGAAGATGTCGCGCAGCAACACGCGTCACCGTCGCTCGCAGTGGAAGGCTGTTGCGCCCTCGCTGGTGACCTGCAGCAACCCGGCGTGCGGCTCCAAGCACCTCCCGCACCGCGCCTGCCCTGACTGCGGTCAGTACGGCGCACGCGCCGACCGTCGTCAGGTCCTCTGACGGATCACGTCGTGAGCGAGCCGTCCTACGACGACTTGCGCGCAGCGCTCGGCGGTCCTGAGCTCGACGCCGAGCTGCTGGACCGTGCTCTCACGCACCGGTCCTTCGCCTACGAGAACGGCGGCCTGCCGACGAACGAGCGACTGGAGTTCCTCGGGGACTCCGTCCTCGGCGTCGTGGTCACCGACACGCTCTACCGCTCCCACCCGGACCTGTCCGAGGGACGGCTGGCGAAGCTGCGTGCCGCGGTCGTGAACGCGCGCGCCCTCGCCGAGGTCGCGCGCACGATCGGCCTCGGCCAGCACATCAAGCTCGGCCGTGGCGAGGAGTCCACCGGGGGCCGCAACAAGTCCTCGATCCTCTCCGACACCGTCGAGGCGGTCATCGGCGCGGTGTACCTCAGCGGCGGCTTCGACGCCGCCAGCGAGGTCGTGCACCGGCTGTTCGACCCGCTGATGGAGGCTGCGGCCGGCCTCGGCGCCGGCCTGGACTGGAAGACCAGCCTCCAGGAGCTCTCCGCCGAGCACTCTCTCGGTGTGCCCGGAGTACGTCATCGAGGACGAGGGGCCCGACCACGAGAAGACCTTCACCGCGCAGGTGCAGGTCGGGGACGCCCTCTACGGCCGCGGGACCGGCCGGTCCAAGAAGGAGGCGGAGCAGCAGGCCGCCGAGACCGCCTACCGCGCCATCGCCGCCGAGCGGGGCTCGGGCGGGCGTCGCATCCTGGACGAGCCGGCCGAGCGCGTGGTCGAGCAGTCCGCGGACTAGCCGTTGCCCGAGCTGCCGGAGGTCGAGGTCGTCCGGGCCGGCCTCGAGGCCCACGTCGTCGGCCGGACCGTCACCCACGTCGAGGTGCTCCATCCCCGGCCGGTGCGCAGGCATCTCGCCGGTCCCGACGACTTCGCCGACGCGCTGACCGGCCGCACGTTCGAGGCGGCCTGCCGCCGGGGCAAGTACCTCTGGCTTCCCCTCGACAACGGTGACGCCCTCCTCGCCCACCTCGGCATGAGCGGCCAGATGCTCGTGCAGCCGGCGAGCGCGCCCGCCGAGCGGCACCTGCGCGTCCGGCTCTCGCTCCGAGCCTGCTCCGACACCCTCGATGCCGACCCGGGCGGCGAACCCTCGGAGCTGCGCTTCGTCGACCAGCGGATGTTCGGCGGACTTGCCCTGTCGCCCGGCGGCGCCGTGCTCCCCGCCGAGATCGCCCACATCGCGCGCGACCCCATGGACGCCGAGTTCGACGACGACGAGTTCGTCGCGCGCGTGCGTCGACGTACCTCCGGGGTCAAGCGGCTGCTGCTCGACCAGACCCTGGTCTCCGGCGTCGGCAACATCTACGCGGACGAGGCACTCTGGCTCGCGGGGCTGCACGGCGACCGGCCCGGGGACCGGCTGCGACGCGCCGACGTGGTCGCGCTGCTCGCCGGGGTCCGCACGGTGATGGCCGCGGCGCTCGCCCAGGGCGGAACCTCGTTCGACGCCCTCTACGTCAACGTCAACGGCGAGAGCGGGTACTTCGACCGCTCCCTCGAGGTCTACGGCCAGGAGGGGAACCCCTGCTCGCGCTGCGGGACCCCGGTGGTGCGGGTGCCCTTCATGAACCGTTCGTCCTACTTCTGCCCGACGTGTCAGCGCAAGCCCCGCCGGCGCTCACGCTGAACGGGCTCGGGGACGTCCCCTGTGTGGTCGACGGGCGTCCAACGCTCGGAGGGCACCCACTCGCTACCGCAGCCCGAGCAGCGGAACAGCCGCTCACCGTCGAGCACACCGCCCGTGTCGCTCCAGCTGCAGAGGCGCCGGCACGCCGCGACCTCGAGAGCTGCCATGCCCCCGAAAATAGCGCGTCGTCCGCCCGGACCGGCGCTCGCCCCCGCCGGGATTGACCGGGGGCGGGGCGAGTGGGATTCTGGAGGAACACCTCACCACCCCTTCCCGGCCACCAGCCGGTCCCGCGGTGTGACCTGACTTCTTCCTCCGGAGGACACACATGGCCAAGGCGCTTCTCGGCTACATGAGCAGCACCGACCCTCGCGCACTCGCCCAGCTCATGGCGGAGAACCGTCGGCTCCGACGCCAGGTGGCCGACCTCGAGGCCCAGGTACTCCGGCTCTCGGCGGAGAACGACTCGCTCGCGGCCGCAGCCGCCGAGTCCGAGCTGCTCAGCCTCGACGAGAGCATGCAGCCTGCCTGACCGGAGGCCCGGCCTTCACGAGCCCTCGTAGGCTCGTGACATGACGCTGCCGTCCTCCCTGACGCACGGGATCGACCGTGCCCTCGACCGCTCGGTCGTCCTCGGCTTCACCCGCATCGGCCCGGCGCTGCGCCGTACCTGGTGGCCGGAGGACCCTGCACCGGGATCGCTGCGGGGCAAGGTGGTCGCGGTCACCGGCGCCAACTCCGGCCTCGGCAAGGCCACCGCCCTGGGCGCGGCCCGGCTCGGGGCCGAGGTGCACATGCTCTGCCGGAGCGTCGAACGCGGCCAGGAGGCCCGAGACGAGATTCTGCGCGAGGTCCCCGGAGCGGTCCTCCACGTCGACCGCTGCGACGTCAGCGACCTCGCCTCGCTGCCGGGTGTGGCGGAGCGGCTGTGCCGCACGGTGCCCCGCCTGCACGCGCTCGTCCACAACGCGGGCGTCATGCCGCCCGCGCGCGTGGAGACCGACGAGGGCTACGAGCTCACCTTCGCCACCCATGTCCTCGGGCCGCACATCCTCACCGACGCCCTGCGGGAGCCCCTCGCCGCCGCGGGCGGGCGGGTGGTCTTCGTCGTCTCCGGCGGCATGTACACCCAGCCGCTCGACGTCGAGGACCCGCAGTACACGCGCGGGGAGTACACCGGTACCACCGCCTACGCCCGCACCAAGCGGATGCAGGTCCACCTCGCGGAGTCGTGGTCCCGGGACCTCGCCGACGAGGGCGTGACGGTGCACAGCATGCATCCGGGGTGGGCCGACACCCCGGGCGTCCAGACGTCGCTGCCGGGGTTCAGGAAGCTCACCCGGCCCTTCCTTCGTACCGCCGAGCAGGGCGCGGACACGACGGTCTGGCTGCTCGCCGCGCCCGAGGCCGCCGAGACCAGTGGGCTGTTCTGGCACGACAGGGCGCCGCGGCACACGTCGTACCTGCGCCGCACCGAACCGACGCCTGCGCAGGTTCGCCGCCTCTGGGACCTCGTGGTGGAGGCGACCGGCCGGCCGGAGTGAGGTAGCGCGCCGCGGCGTGACCGATCCGGCCATCCCTCGTTGGGCAGGGCAAGCGCCGTTCACCGGGACGGCGACAGCCCGAGGACCTGCCTGATGACCTTGAAGCGACCGACCGCCCTCCTCGCCGCCGGTGCGGCCCTGCTGCTGACCACGCTGGGTGCGGTGCCGCCTGCCTCGGCCCACGGCGACGCCGACCGGTTCGAGCGCCTGCGGACCGAGCTCTCCGCCGACAGCAACATGCCGCTGGTCGCCAGCTCCAACGTCGACCTGCTCGCCTCCCAGCCGGGCTCCACCGGCATCTCGGGCTGCTTCATGAAGACCGCGCCGTTGTTCGTGATGTCCAACCTCGACTCCGTGCGGGTGTACGACGTGAGCAAGCCGGCCGCGCCCGAGGTGACCGGCGTGCTCCCGAGCCTGCAGTTCGAGAACGAGGCGATGAACTGCGGCGAGCGGCGGACCGCCAAGGGCACCGAGCGCTTCTCGCTGATCGGGGTGGACCTCTACCAGGCCTCGCCCGGCGACCTCGAGCACGTCAACACGCCCGCGAACGGCGGCTACGAGCTGGTCGTCGTCGACGTCACCGACCCGGCGAACCCCCAGATCCGGTCGCGCGTGCCGGGCACGACGAGCACCCACACCGTGGCCTGCGTCGACGAGACCGACTGCCGGTACGCCTACTCGGCGGGAGACAGCGACACCGACAGCTTCTCGATCTTCGACCTGCGCAACCTCGACAAGCCGCGAGAGGTCGACAGCAACCCGGACAAGCCCGGGGTGCAGCCGTTCACCTCGCCCACCGCCGCGCACAAGTGGAACTTCGACAACGCCGGCTACGGCACCCACACCGGCTTCAACGGCTCCGCGATCTTCGACGTCTCCAAGCCCCGCAACCCGCGCCTGGTGACCACCACCGGCAAGGCGGGCCGCGGCAAGAACGCCGACGGTACGGCGAACGGCTACAACGACTTCATCCACCACAACTCCTTCCGCCCCAACGCCAAGGCGTTCCGGCCGCGCACGGCGCCGTCGTTCGCCAACGGCAACGTCCTCCTGGTCACCGAGGAGGACTACATGCAGACCGACTGCGCGCTGGCCGGCTCCTTCCAGACCTGGCACGTCAGGTCGCTGAACGGCAAGCCCGGCCAGATCGTCCCCCTCGACAAGGTCGAGCTCGCCGACCTCGGCAGCTTCCCGGTGCCGCAGGACGCGTTCTGCTCCGCCCACTGGTTCGACTACCACCCGTCGGGGATCGTGGCGATCGGCTACTACGGCGGCGGGACCCAGTTCCTCGACGTGCGCAGGCCCACGCAGATCAAGCCGTTCGGCCACGCCACCTGGGGCGCCTCCGAGGTCTGGGACGCGTACTGGGCGCCGCGCTACACCGACGCCGGCGTCGCCCGCGGCAAGACCAACATCGCCTACTCGGTCGACGCGGTGCGTGGCCTCGACGTCTACCGGGTCGACCTCCCCGGCGCGAGCGGCGCCGCCGCCCCGGCGATGCTCGGGTCCGCGAACCCGTTGAGTGGCGCTCTCCTGGCCGCAGGACGCCCTGCCGATCAGCCTGGTCGTGCTCGCCCTGGCCGGGTTCACGGTCCTGCGGCGCCGCGCCGCCCTGCCGCCTCAGGAGGAGTGACCTGGCCACGGTGCGCGGGATCGCGGTGCCGAACGGGTAGGCTGCTGCCAGCTGACTTCCCCACGGCATGATTTGTCCGACCCCCGTAAGTACGGCGCACCGTGAGGAGCCCAAGCACGTGTACCTCAAGAGCCTGACGCTCCGCGGGTTCAAGTCGTTCGCGTCCGCGACGACCCTGCAGCTCGAGCCGGGAATCACCTGCATCGTCGGGCCCAACGGCTCCGGCAAGTCCAACGTCGTCGACGCGCTCGCCTGGGTCATGGGCGAGCAGGGGGCGAAGTCGCTGCGGGGCGGCAAGATGGAGGACGTCATCTTCGCGGGCACCTCCGGCCGCCCGCCGCTCGGCCGCGCCGAGGTCGCGCTCACCATCGACAACACCGACGGCGCGCTGCCGATCGAGTACGCCGAGGTGACGATCAGCCGCACGATGTTCCGCAACGGCGGCTCGGAGTACGCCATCAACGGGCAGTCCTGCCGGCTGCTCGACGTGCAGGAGCTGCTCTCGGACTCCGGCATCGGCCGCGAGATGCACGTGATCGTCGGGCAGGGCCAGCTCGACTCGATCCTGCACGCGACCCCCGAGGACCGCCGCGGCTTCATCGAGGAGGCCGCCGGCGTCCTCAAGCACCGCAAGCGCAAGGAGAAGGCGCTCCGCAAGCTCGACTCGACCGAGGGCAACCTCACCCGCCTCAACGACCTGCTCACCGAGATCCGGCGCCAGCTCAAGCCGCTCGGCCGTCAGGCCGAGGTGGCCCGCAAGGCCGCGGTGGTCCAGGCCGACGTCCGGGACGCCCGGGCCCGGCTCCTCGCCGACGACCTGGTCACCGCCCGCACGGCGCTGGAGCAGGAGCTCGCGGACGAGACCGTGCTCATGGAGCGCCGGGCCGAGCTGGAGGCCGCGATCGAGGAGGCCCGCCAGACCGAGGCCCGGCTCGAGGCGGACCTCCGCGAGGACCTTCCCGCGCTCGCCGCCGCCCAGGAGACGTGGTTCGCGCTCTCCGGGCTCCGCGAGCGCCTCAAGGGGACCGCCGGCCTCGCCGCCGAGCGGACCCGCAACGCCCGCGAGACCGCGGCGGAGCCCGCCGGCAGCTCTGGCCGCGACCCCGAGCAGCTGATGGCCGAGGCCGAGCGGGTACGCGCCCAGGAGGCCGAGATCACCCGCGAGGTGGAGCAGAACCGTGCCGCGCTCGACGAGGCGGTGACCAGCCGCGGCGAGGTCGAGACCCGGCACGCCGAGGAGGACCGCCGGGTCGCCGGCCTGCTCCGTGCGGCCGCCGACCGCCGGGAGGGTCTGGCCCGCCTCCACGGCCAGGTCAACGCCCTCAAGAGCCGGTCCGCCGCCGCCGCGGAAGAGGTCGGCCGCCTGACCGGTGCGCGTGCGGAGGCCCTCGCCCGCGCCGAGCGGGCCCAGCGCGACTTCACCGCCCTCGAGACCAAGGTCGCCGGGCTCGACGCGGGGGAGGAGGGCCTCGACGCGGAGCACGAGGCCGCCGCCGGCCACCTGGCCGACCTCGAGGACCGGCTGGCCAAGACCCGCGAGGAGGCGCAGTCCGCCGAGCGGGAGCGCAGCGCGCTCGCTGCCCGCAAGGAGGCTCTCGAGCTCGGCCTCAACCGCAAGGACGGAGCCGGCGCGCTGCTGGCCGCCACCGACTCGGTCTCCGGCCTGCTCGGCTCCGTCGCCGCGCTGCTCTCGGTGCGCTCCGGCTACGAGGCCGCCATCGCCGGTGCCCTCGGCAGTGCCGCGGACGCGGTGGCCGTCGAGCACGCCGACGCCGCGATCGGCGCGATCGCTCACCTGAAGTCCGAGGACCTCGGCCGGGCCGGGCTCCTGCTCGGCGGTGCCGCCGTCGACGAGAGCACGTGGCCGGGCCTGCCCACCGGCGCCGTCTACGCCACCGACGTCGTCGAGACGCCCGAGGCGCTCCGTCCCGCCCTGGGCCGGCTGCTGTTCAAGGTGGCCGTCGTCGACGACCTCGACGCCGCCCAGGCACTGGTCGCGGACCTGCCCGACCTCACCGCCGTGACCCGCGAGGGCGACTTGCTCGGCGCGCACTTCGCGTCGGGCGGCTCGTCCTCGCAGCCGAGCCTGATCGAGGTCCAGGCCGCGGTCGACGAGGCGGCGGAGAAGCTCACCGAGGCGAGCCACGCGTGCGAGCGGCTGGCCTTCGACCTGTCCCGGCTCGAGGAGGAGCGCTCGCAGGCCAGGCAGCGCGTCGACGTCGCGCTCGCCAGGCTCCACGAGTCCGATGCCACCTTGGCCGCCGTGGCCGAGGAGCTCGGGCAGTACGGCTCCCAGGTCCGCTCGGCGAAGGGCGAGGCCGAGCGGCTGGCCCAGGCCATCGCCGCCGCCGAGGCCGCCCGCGACAAGGACCTCGCCGGGCTCGCCGAGCTCGAGCAGCGTCTCGCCGCGGCCGAGGACTCCCCCGAGGAGGAGCCCGACACCACGGAGCGGGAGCGGCTCGCAGAGGCCGCCCGCGCCGCCCGGCAGCAGGAGATGGACGCACGCCTGGCGCTCCGCACGGCCGAGGAACGTGCCCGGGCCCTGTCCGGTCGCGCCGACTCGCTGGTGCGCGCTGCCCAGGCCGAGAAGGAGGCCCGTGCCAAGGCGGCCGCCCGCCGCGAGAGGCTGATCCGGGAGGGCGAGGTCGCCGAAGCGGTGGGGCGGGCCGTGGCCGTCGTACTCCAGCGCCTCGAGGTCTCCATCGCCACCGCGGCCGAGCAGCGTACGGCGGTCGAGCAGGCACGCCGTGGCCGCGAGGAGCAGCTGATGGCCGTCCGGGCGCGCTCCCGTGACCTGCTCAAGGAGCACGACGAGCTCGTGAACGCCGTGCACCGCGACGAGATGGCGCGAGCGCAGCAGCGGATGCGGATCGAGCAGCTCGAGGAGCGCGCCGTCGAGGAGCTCGGTCTCGACGTCGAGGTGCTCGTCGACGAGTACGGCCCGCAGAACCCCGTCCCCCCGTCCCAGCCCGCGGAGCCTGCCGACGGGGGCCGGGACTCCGACGAGGCGCCCGAGCCCGTGCCCTACGTCCGCGAGGAGCAGCAGAAGCGGCTGCGCGCAGCCGAGCGCGCGCTCTCGATGCTGGGCAGGGTGAACCCGCTCGCGCTCGAGGAGTTCTCGGCGCTGGAGGAGCGGCACAAGTTCCTCACCGAGCAGCTCGAGGACCTCAGGCGCACCCGCCGCGACCTGCTCGACATCGTCCGCGAGGTCGACGAGCGGGTCGAGCAGGTGTTCACCGAGGCCTGGGTGGACGTCCGCGACGCCTTCGACCACGTGTTCAAGCGGCTCTTCCCCGGTGGCGAGGGCAAGCTCGTGCTCACCGACCCCTCGAACATGCTCAGCACGGGTATCGAGGTGGAGGCCCGCCCCGCAGGCAAGAAGGTCAAGCGGCTCTCGCTGCTGTCCGGCGGTGAGCGGTCGCTGGTGGCAGTCGCCTTCCTGGTGTCGCTGTTCAAGGCCCGGCCCTCGCCGTTCTACATCCTCGACGAGGTCGAGGCAGCCCTGGACGACACGAACCTCGGCCGCCTGCTGGAGATCTACGAGGAGCTGCGCGAGAACAGCCAGCTGCTCGTGATCACCCACCAGAAGCGGACCATGGAGGTCGGCGACGCGCTGTACGGCGTCACGATGCGCGGCGACGGCGTCTCCGCGGTGATCTCCCAGCGGCTCCGTGAGACGGCGGCGTCCTGAGGATGTCGCAGAGACCGGGCCCGCCGAGCCGGGCCGACTACGCCGTGTGGCGACAGGCCACCACCCGGTGGGCCGACGACGACGCCTACGGCCACCTGAACAACGCCCGCTACTACGAGCTGTTCGACACCGCGGTCAACGCCTACCTGTTCGAGTCGACCGGCACGAACATCCGGCTGCTGCCCGCGATCGGGCTGGTGGCCGAGACCTCGTGCCGGTACTTCCGCGAGATCGGCTTCCCCGAGCCGATCGACATCGGCCTGGTCGTCGAGCGGATCGGCAGCTCCTCGGTCATCTACCGGATCGGCCTGTTCCAGGGGGAGTCGGATCTCGCTGCGGCGGAAGGACGGTTCGTGCACGTGTACGTCGACAACGAGCACGGACCCGGCGAACGGCCGGTCAGTCCGGTCCCCGACGAGATCCGGGCCGTCGTCGAGCCGCTGGTCCTCGGCTGAGGGTTTGAAGAGCACGATTGCGGGCAAGCCCACAAGGACGCGTCGACACAATCTCGGGAAAGCGGTGCCTTCATGATCTCCATCGTTCTGGCGATGCTCGTCATCATGGTCCTGGCGGGAGTGGTCGTCCTCTACGTCGCCTTCCCCCACCGCGGCGAGGACGTGCCCAACGCGCCGTGGGTCGGTGAGGCGATGCGCAAGGGCGTCGACATGCTTCCCACGCTGGACAACCAGCGCGAACGGGAGGGCGAGCACTCCCGGCTGTGAGAGCCGTCACGACGCTGCCGTAGCCGCGCCGGCGCGGTCGGGGGGCCTTGCTGCGGTCTGGTTGGATGGGGCCCGTGGGTGACCTCTTCGACTACCTGTACCTGATCATCGGCATCGCCGTCGTGGCGATCGCCCTCGTGGTCGGCCTGATCACGACCCGCACGCGCGGCCGCAAGCGCCTCGAGCAGCAGGAGGGCCGGGGGACCGGCACCGAGGTCCTCGCCCCGCCGGAGCCGGCGGTCGGCGAGGAGCGGGAGACCCCCCGCGACACCCCCACCCGCACGATCGAGGACATCACCCTTCCCGAGGCGCCGCCGGAGGAGGCCGCTCCTGTCCTGGAGCGCCCCGAGTCCGCGGCCAGCCGTCTCGTCCGTCTCCGAGAGCGCCTGTCCCGCACACAGAGCCCGCTCGGCCGTGGGCTGCTCGCCCTGCTCTCCCGTGACGTCGTCGACGAGGACACGTGGGAGGAGATCGAGGACACCCTGATCACCGCGGACGTCGGGGTCAGCCCCACCCAGGAGCTCGTCGCCCGGCTGCGCACGCGGATGAAGGTCGAGGGCAAGACCTCCGCGGGTGTCGAGGACATCCTGCGTGAGGAGCTCGTGACCCTCGTCGACCCGTCCATGGACCGCAGCCTGGCCGTGAGCCGCCACGAGGGCAAGCCGGCCGTGGTGCTCGTCGTCGGGGTCAACGGCACCGGCAAGACCACGACGGTGGGCAAGCTGGCCCGCGTCCTGGTCGCCGAGGACAAGCAGGTCGTGCTCGGCGCCGCGGACACGTTCCGTGCGGCTGCCGCGGAGCAGCTGAGCACCTGGGGCGCGCGCGTCGGGGTGCCCACCGTGCGCGGTCCCGAGGGCAGCGACCCTGCGAGCGTCGCGTTCGAGGCGGTCAAGGCCGGCGTCGAGCAGGAGGCCGACGTGGTCATCGTCGACACGGCCGGCCGGCTCCAGAACAAGGCCGGCCTGATGGACGAGCTCGGCAAGGTGCGTCGGGTGATCGAGAAGCAGGCCCCGGTGAGCGAGGTGCTGCTCGTCCTCGACGCCACGACCGGCCAGAACGGCATGGTCCAGGCGAGGGTGTTCAGCGAGGTCGTGAACGTCACGGGCATCGTGCTCACCAAGCTCGACGGTTCTGCCAAGGGCGGCATCGTCGTCGCCGTGCAGCGCGAGCTCGGCGTGCCGGTGAAGCTGGTGGGGATCGGTGAGGGCGCCGACGACCTGGCTCCGTTCGAGCCCGAGGCCTTCGCCGACGCCCTGCTCGGCAGGACCGTCTAGTCGAGCGTCACGCCGCGCAGCGTCAGCTCCACCAGGTGCGGCACGTCGTCGAGCGTGGGCAGCGGCCGGTTCGTGATCGCGCGCGAGGCGATCACGCCGCCGAGCCACTGCACGCAGCAGTTCAGGTCGACGTTCGGCCGGATCTCCCCGCGCGCGATGGCGCGCTCGAACATCTTGCGCGCCTGCTCCTCGGCACGCTCGGTCGCGCGCCGGTACAACGCGGCGATCCGGTCGTCGCGCACGGACTCCGCGATCGACATCTTGAGGTACGCCGAGCCTTCGGGTGAGCCGACGAACCGGACCACCGACCGGTAGCTCTCCTGGAGGTCGGTGCGGATCGACCCGGTGTTGGGCTCGGGGATCTCGACCGAGTAGAGCCGTTCCATGGCGGCCACGGCGAGGTCGTCCTTGCTCGGCCATCGGCGGTAGACCGTGGCCTTCCCGACGCCGGCCCGTGCCGCCACGTCGTCGACGGTCATCCGCTCGAAGCCGCGCTGACGCAGCAGCTCCGCGGCGGCCTCGATGATGCGTTCGTCGGTCTTCGGGTCACGAGGGCGCCCGCGGCCGCGTCGTACCGGCTGCTCGGTGTCCTCGGTGATCGTGGTCTCGCGCGACATGAGACCAACGATACCTGTGTATCCGAAACTTCCCTGACCGAGTCAGTCAAGTAATGCGTCACACGGCTGTAACGCAGGGGACGAAGACGTCACGTGCGCGCAACACTGCCTGCCGCCGGGTGAAACCTCGCCCCCGCAGGCTCTTCCGCAACGGGCAGGGGTGGCCCCGACAGCGTGGTCGGTCGGTCCCCAGGCCTTCAACGAGAGAGCAACTCTGGAGGTTCCATGGACACCGGCCACGCAGCCTGGGTTCTCACCTCCGCGTCTCTGGTCCTGCTGATGACGCCTGGTCTGGCGTTCTTCTACGGCGGAATGACGCGGTCCAAGTCCGTCCTCAACATGATGATGATGTCCTTCGGCGCGATGGGCATCGTCACCGTGGTCTACATCCTGTGGGGATGGTCGATGTCGTACGGCACCGACGCCTTCGGCTCGGGCGCAGCCGGACTGTTCGGCAACCCCTTCGAGCTGTTCGGGCTCGAGGGCCTCGACGCCGGCGCCTACCTCGGCGTCGCGTTCCAGCTCACCTTCGCGATCATCACCGCGGCCCTGATCAGCGGCGCGATCGCCGACCGGGTGAAGTTCTCGACCTGGATGGTCTTCGTGCCGATCTGGGTGACGCTGTCGTACTTCCCGCTCGCGCACATGGTGTGGGGCGGCGGCTTCCTCAGCGGCGCCGACGGCGCCCTGGCGACCTGGTTCTTCGACGACATCCTCCCGGTCGACTACGCCGGCGGGACGGTGGTCCACATCAACGCCGGGATGGCGGCACTGGTCCTGGTCCTCGTGATCGGCGCCCGTCGCGGCTTCGGCAAGGACGTCATGCGTCCGCACAACCTGCCGTTCACGATGCTCGGCGCAGGACTCCTCTGGTTCGGCTGGTACGGGTTCAACGTCGGCTCCTTCATCCCCGCCGCGACCCCCGCCGTGGCCGGAGAGGCAGGTGCCGCCTTCGACAACTCGGTGCAGTTCGCGACCAACTTCGTGGGCGAGACCGGCCTGGTCTGGGTCAACACCACCGCTGCCGCGGCCGCCGCGATGATGGGCTGGCTGCTGGTGGAGAAGATCCGTGACGGCAAGGGCACCAGCCTGGGTGCCGCCTCGGGCGTCGTGGCCGGCCTGGTCGCGATCACCCCGGCCTGCGGTTCGCTCAGCCCGGTCGGTTCGCTGGTCCTCGGTGTCGTCGCCGGCGCGGTCGCCGCCCTGGCCGTGGGCCTGAAGTACAAGCTCGGGTACGACGACTCGCTCGACGTCGTGGGTGTCCACCTCGTCGCCGGTCTCGTCGGAACCATCGGCATCGGCCTCCTCGCCACCAGCACCGGCCTCTTCTACGGCGGCGGCTTCGGCCAGCTCGTCGTCCAGACCGTCGTCGCGCTCTTCGCGGTCCTGTGGTCCGGTGCCATCACGCTGGTCATCGCGCTGGCCCTGAAGTACACCTTGGGTTGGAGGATCACCGACGAGGACGAGGTCGAGGGCATCGACTTCGTGGAGCACGGCGAGACCGCCTACGACTTCGCCTCCCGGCCCGGCTCGTCGCGGAACCCCGCGAGCGTCCTGACCACCTCCGTGAAGAGTGAAGGAGTCAACGCATGAAGCTCGTGACCGCGGTCATCAAGCCGCACAAGTGGGAAGAGGTCCGCGAGGCCCTCGAGACCTTCGGGGTCACCGGGATGACGGTGAGCGAGGTCAGCGGCTACGGCCGGCAGAAGGGGCACACCGAGGTCTACCGCGGCGCGGAGTACGACATCGCGCTCGTGCCCAAGATCCGGATCGAGATCGTGGTCGAGGACGCCGACGCCGACGACATCGTCGGGATCATCGTCAAGACCGCGCAGACCGGTCGCATCGGTGACGGGAAGGTCTGGGTGGTCCCCGTGGAGAGCGCTGTGCGCGTCCGCACGGGGGACCGCGACGAGGCTGCTCTCTGAGCCCGTCGTGACCGCCTCGGAACGACAAGCACGCGCGGACGCTGCCGATGCCCTGTGCTCGGCAGCGTTCGCGCGTGCGCTCGGTCTCGAACGCCCCGGGGCGGCCGACGACCACACCGGCGTCGCGCTGGTCGCGGTCGGCGGTTACGGGCGCCGCGAGCTCGCGCCGCACTCCGACCTCGACGTGGTCCTGGTGCACACCGAGGAGGCCGAGGTCGGCACCCTCGCCACCGAGCTGTGGTATCCCCTGTGGGACGCCGGCGCGAACGTCGACCACGCGGTCCGGGCACTGCCCGAGGCCACCGCCGCCGCCAAGCAGGACGTGCGGGTGGCGCTGGGCCTGCTCGACGCGCGGCACGTCGCCGGTGACCCGGCGGTCACCCTGCGGCTGAGGTCGGCGCTGCTCGCCCAGTGGCGGCGGGACGCCCGGGTGCGGATGCCGGAGCTCAGGGACCTGGTGGTGCGTCGTGTGGAGCGGCTCGGCGAGCTCGCGCACGCCTCGCTGCCCGACCTCAAGGAGTCCGGGGGTGGGCTCCGCGACGCCACGATCCTCAACGCGCTGGTGGCCACCTGGCTGGTCGACGTCCCGCACAGCGACCTCGAGCGCAGCCGGCAGGCGCTCCTCGACGTCCGCGACGCGCTGCACACCGTCGCCGGCCGCGCCTCGGACCGGATCGGTCCCGACATGTGGGGCGACCTCGCCGCGGCGCTCGGCCACGAGGACGCCGGGGGCGCCCAGCGTGTCGTCCGCGAGATCGGCCGGCGCATCACCCACATCTCGCGGCTGACGTGGCGCCGGGTCGAGGGCGTGCTGGCGCCGCGGCCGACGAGGGCGCGCACCACCCCAGGTCCGGCGCTGGTGCCGCTCGGCGGCGGGCTCGCCGAGACCGCGGGGGAGGTGGTGGTACGACGGGACGCGCCCGTCGGCTCCGATCCCGTCATGCTGCTCCGGGCGGCCGCGCTCGCCGCCGAGCGGAGTCTCATCGTCTCCCCGCACACCGTGGCCCGCCTGATCCGCGAGACGCCGGACCTGCCCGACCCCTGGCCGGCGGAGGCACGCGACCTGCTGGTCCGCCTGCTCGCCGCCGGACCGGGCCTGCTCCCGGTCTGGGAGACCCTCGACGAGACCGGCGCGCTCGCCCGGCTGCTGCCCGAGTGGGAGCGGGTGCGCCTCCTGCCCCACGCCTCGGTCGTCCACCGGTTCACCGTCGACCGGCACCTGGTGGAGACCTGCATCGAGGCCTCGAGGCTGATCCGGCGCGTGTCACGCCCCGACCTGCTGCTCGTCGCCGCGCTCGTCCACGACATCGGCAAGGGCGGCGTCCAGGAGCACAGCGTGGCGGGCGAGCCGGTCGCGGCCGCCCTGGCGCGGCGTCTGGGCTTCGACGAGGGCGACGTGGCCGTGGTCGGGTCGCTCGTGCGGTGGCACCTGCTCCTGACCGACGTCGCGACCACCCGGGACCTCGAGGACCCGGCCACGCTGGAGCACGTGCTGAACCGGGTGCGGGACCCGTTGACCTTCGAGCTGCTCGCGGCGCTGACCGAGGCCGACGCACGGGCCACGTCCGCCAAGGCCTGGACCCCCTGGCGGGCCGGGCTCGTCGGGGAGCTCGTGGCCCGGGTGCGGACGGTCCTCGACGAGGGCACCTCCCCGGGGGAGGTGGTCGAGGACGACGCCCCTCTCCCGGTGCCCACGGCGGTGCGGCGCGACAGCGCGGCGGTCGACGTACAGGTGCGCGGGACGGAGCACGGCAGCGAGGTGACGGTCGTGACCGGGGACCGGATCGGGCTGCTGGCCGCCGTGGCGGGCGCGCTCGGCCTGCTTCGCGCGCCGATCCGTTCGGCCCGGGCCTGGAGCCAGGACGACCTGGCCTTCTCCCGGTGGCACGTCGACCACGAGCACCTCGACGCGGCCGTGGTGCGCACCCAGGTCGAGGCCGTCCTCGCCGGGCGGCTCGACCCGGGGGAGCGGCTGCGGCGCACCGCCGCGCGCAACCTCGAGCCGTCGGTCGCGGTGCGCCCGGAGGCCTCCCGGCGCTCGACGGTGATCGAGGTGCGGGTCGACGACCGGCCCGGTGTGGTGCACCTGGTGTGCCAGGCCCTGGCGGGCATCGGCCTGGTTGTGCGCTCAGCGCACGTCGCGACCGTCGGGCCTCAGGCGGTGGACGTCTTCTACGTGCAGGAGGACGGGGCCGGCGCCCTCGGGGACGAGCGCTCCTCGGAGGCGGCGCACGCCGTACGGGCGGTTCTCACGGACCCGGTTACTCTTGAGGCCTGACCTCCGGACCGTAATCCCGGGGGTCCTGCATGCCTGCGACGTCGACACGAGGACTGACCACCATTGTTTGCGACTCTCTCTGACCGCCTTGCCGAGACCTTCAAGAACCTCCGGGGCAAGGGCCGGCTCTCCGAGGCGGACATCGACGCGACCGCGCGCGAGATCCGGATCGCCCTGCTCGAGGCCGACGTCGCGCTGCCCGTGGTCAAGGAGTTCGTGGCCGCGGTCAAGGAACGTGCCCGCGGCGAGGAGGTCAGCCAGGCGCTGAACCCCGCGCAGCAGGTCATCAAGATCGTCAACGACGAGCTGGTCAAGATCCTCGGCGGCGAGACCCGGCGGCTGCGCTTCGCCAAGACCCCGCCGACGGTGATCATGCTCGCGGGCCTGCAGGGCACCGGCAAGACCACGCTCGCGGCCAAGCTCGCGCTGTGGCTGAAGAACCAGGGCAACAGCCCGCTCCTCATCGCCGCCGACCTCCAGCGTCCCAACGCCGTGAACCAGCTCCAGGTCAACGGTGAGCGCGCCGGCGTGAAGGTGTACGCCCCCGAGCCGGGCAACGGTGTCGGCGACCCGGTCGCGGTCGCCCGCGGCGGTATCGAGGAGGCGCGGCGCACCCTGCACGACGTGGTGATCGTCGACACCGCCGGTCGCCTCGGCATCGACGAGGAGATGATGCAGCAGGCCCGCGACATCCGTGACGCGGTGAACCCCGACGAGGTCCTCTACGTCGTCGACGCCATGATCGGCCAGGACGCGGTCAACACGGCCCTGGCCTTCCAGGACGGGGTCGGCTACGACGGCGTCGTGCTCACCAAGCTCGACGGTGACGCCCGTGGCGGTGCCGCGCTCTCGGTCGCCTCGGTCACCGGCAAGCCGGTGATGTTCGCCTCCGCCGGCGAGAAGCTCACCGACTTCGACCTGTTCCACCCCGACCGGATGGCCTCCCGCATCCTCGACATGGGCGACATGCTCACCCTGATCGAGCAGGCCGAGAAGACCTTCGACCAGGAGCAGGCGGCCAAGGCCGCCGCCAAGCTCACCGGTCAGGGCGGCGAGTTCACGCTCACCGACTTCCTCGAGCAGATGCAGCAGATCCGCAAGATGGGCTCGCTGACCAAGATCATGGGGATGCTGCCCGGGATGGGCCAGTTCCGCGAACAGCTCGAGAACTTCGACGAGCGCGAGATCGACCGGGTCCAGGCGATCATCCAGTCGATGACGCCGGGCGAGCGCGAGAACCCCAAGATCATCGACGGGTCGCGGCGCGCGCGGATCTCGAAGGGCTCGGGCACCCAGGTCTCCGACGTGAACCAGCTCGTGGACCGGTTCTTCGAGGCCCGCAAGATGATGATGTCGATGGCCAAGGGCGGAGGTATGCCCGGGATGCCGGGCATGCCAGGGATGCCGGGCATGGGCATGGGCGCGGGGAAGCGCAAGGGCAAGCAGGCCCCCAAGAAGGGCAAGGCCAAGCGCGGCTCGGGCAACCCCGCGAAGCGGGCTCAGGAGCAGAAAGCCGCCGCGCAGAAGGCACCCGCCGCCGGTGCCAACCCGTTCGGCCTGCCCGCCGGCCAGGAGAACCTCGACCCCGACGACTTCCAGCTGCCGTCCGAGTTCTCCAAGTTCCTGCCCAAGCAGTAGCGTCGGGCGCCATGAGCGCACTGAAGTTCCGCGGAGTGGTCCTGCCCGAGGGTGAGGCCAGGGACCTGTACGTCGTCGACGGTCGTGTCACCTACGAGGCGCACCCCTCGGCCGAGCTCGTCGCCGAGGGCTGGATCGTGCCGGGCCTCGTCGACGCCCACTGCCACATCGGCCTCGACGCGCGACGGGGCGGTGCCACCGAGGAGGTGCAGGAGCAGCAGGCGCTCACCGACCGTGACGCCGGCACGCTGCTGATCCGCGACTGCGGCTCGGCGGCGGACACCTCGTGGATCCACGAGCGTGACGACCTGCCGCGGCTGATCCGCGCCGGCCGTCACCTGGCCCGGACGAAGCGCTACATCCGCAACTACGCCCACGAGATCGAGCCGGAGGAGCTGCCGGAGTACGTCGCACAGGAGGCAGATCGGGGCGACGGCTGGGTCAAGCTCGTGGGGGACTGGATCGAGCGCGAGGCCGGTGACCTGACGCCGTCGTGGACCCGCGAGGCGCTCGACCAGGCCATGAAGGTGGCCCACGACCGGGGCGCGCGCGTCACCGCCCACGTGTTCGGCGAGCACGCCCTGCCCGACCTGATCAATGCCGGCATCGACTGCATCGAGCACGGCACGGGTCTCGACACCGACCTGATCGACACGATGGTCGCCAACGGCGTCGCGCTCGTCCCGACCGTGAGACAGCTCGAGAACTTCCCGGGCTACGCGTCGGCGGGGGAGGAGAAGTTCCCCAAGTACGCCGAGCACATGAGGTCCCTCTACGCCCGACGCAGGGAGACCATCGGTGCGGCGTACGAGGCGGGAGTGGCGATCTACGCCGGCACCGACGCGGGCGGGGTGCTGCCGCACGGGCTGATCGGCGACGAGGTGCTCGAGCTCGCCACCTACGGCCTCACCCCCGAGGACGCACTCGGCGCCGCCTCCTGGCGGGCCCGCGAGTGGCTGGGGCTCGACGGCTCGCTGGCCGAGGGGACCACCGCGGACTTCGTCGTCTTCGACCGGAACCCGCTCGAGGACCTCGGGGCTCTCAAGGAGCCGCGACGGGTCGTCCTGCGCGGAGCGGTGGTCGCCTGACCCGGCGACGGGACGCAATTGTCCGATTATCGGTCGGACACAGACCGATAACGCCGGGGCACGGTCAGGTAACAATGCGGCGCGCCCCCTTTCCAACGGGTTGTCCGGTGCAAAGGATGAGCGCACGAGCACCCTGTCGTGCACAAACTTAGAAGGAGGACTCAATGCGAGTCAGAAACCCACTGCGGGTGACCGCTGCAGCAGCGGCACTTGTGCTTGGGCTCGCTGCGTGTGGCGGAGGCGACGGCGGCGGCACCACCGAGGAGACCCCCGAAGCGGGTGAGGCCACCGGCGCACCGGGCGGCACTTTCTCGGTCGACCTCACCGAGCCGTCGTACCTCGCACCCGCCTCGAACTGCTACGAGTCGGAGTGCAGCGCGGTGCTCGACCTGGTCAACGACCCGCTGGTCAACATCGACTTCGAGACCGGCGAGCTGGTCTTCGACGGCCTTGCCGAGAGCATCGAGCCCAACGAAGAGCAGACCGTCTGGACGATCAAGCTCAAGGACGGCCTCACCTTCCACAACGGCGAGCCGGTGAACTCCGACGCGTTCATCCGCGCCTGGAACTACTCCGCCAACCCGAAGAACGCCCAGTCCACCGCGGGCTTCATGGCCCGCATCGAGGGCGCGGGCAAGGGTGCTGAGATGGCGGGCCTCAAGAAGGTCGACGACACCACCTTCGAGGTCACCCTCAACGGCCCGTTCTCGCAGTTCGGTGCGATGCTGAGCTACTCGCCGGCCTTCGCCCCGATCGCGCAGGAGTGCCTCGACGACGTCAAGGCCTGCAACGAGGCCCCCATCGGTACGGGTCCGTACATGATGGACGGCAAGTGGAACCACGACCAGGGCATCACGGTCACCAAGTGGGCCGACTACCAGGGTGAGCAGCCGGCGAACGCCGACACCATCGAGTTCAAGATGTACACCTCGCCCACCGCGGCGTTCCGTGACCTCCAGAACGGTGGCCTCGACGTCATCCCGACCCTGTCGCCCGAGGTCTACCTCGAGGCCAAGGGTGTCCTCGGCGACCGTCTCATCGAGGACCCGACCGCCTCGCTGACCTACCTCGGCTTCCCGACCAAGCAGGCGCCGTTCGACGACGTCAAGGTCCGCCAGGCCGTCTCGATGGCGATCGACCGCCAGCTGATCGTGGACCAGGTGCTCAACGGCCTCGCCTCGCCGGCGACGGACATCCCGACGCCGCCGATCCCCGGCCACCGCGACGACGCCTGCAACTACTGCACCTACGACCCGGAGCAGGCCAAGCAGATCCTCGAGGAGGCCGGCGTCAACCCCGAGGGCACGACGATCACCTACTACTTCAACGCTGACGCCGGTCACGACCAGTGGGTCGAGGCTGCGGCCCGTCAGGTCCAGGAGAACCTGGGCTTCGACTACAAGCTGAAGGCGACGGAGTGGGCGCAGTACCTCGAGCTGCTCGACGGCCAGAAGTTCACCGGCCCGTTCCGTCTCGGCTGGTCGCTCGACTACCCGTCCCCGGAGAACTACCTGCGACCCATCGTGGGCACCGGCGGTGACTCGAACTACACTGGCTACTCGAACCCCGAGCTCGACGACATGCTGACCCAGGCGGACCAGGCCGGCACGATCGAGGAGAGCATCGAGCTGTACCAGCAGGCCGGCGACATCGCTCTCGAGGAGATGCCGATCATCCCGATGTGGAGCGGCGTCAACCCGGTCGGGTTCTCGGAGAACGTCAGCGGCGTTCGCTACGACGTTGGCCAGGGTGAGGTCGCCTTCGGCGAGATCACCGTCAACCAGTGATCGACCGCAGTTAGAGCACCACACAACCAGTAGCGGGGGCCGGGCCGAGTAGGCTCGGCCCCCGCACCGGTGCTGTGTGGTCGAAATTGGAAGGATCCGCATGGGGCGCTACGTAGCCCGACGTTTGATTCAGTTCATCCCGGTCATCCTGGGCACACTCTTCCTGCTCCACATCTTGAGCACGCTCACGATCCAGATCGTGGGCGACCCGGTCCGGGCGCTCTTCGGTGAGAACGCCCCGCCGGCGGCGATCATCGAGCAGATGCGCGCCGACTACAACCTCGACGACGCCTGCCTCGACCAGCCCGGAAACCCCTGCTTCGGGCTGTTCGTCGAACGGCTCGGGCAGTACGGCTCCGGCGACTTCGGCATCAACTTCCGCGGCCGTTCCGTCACCGAGCTCTTCCTCGAGCGCTTCCCGGTGACCATGCGCCTCACCATCATCGCGCTGGCCTTCGAGACGGTGGTCGGCATCGTGATCGGCGTGCTCGCGGGCCTTCGCAAGGACAAGTTCATCGACAACTTCGTCCGCTTCTCGACGGTGCTGCTGATCGCGTTCCCCGTGTTCGTGTTCGGTACGCTCACCCAGCTGTTCATCGGCCTGAAGCTCGGTCTCGAGCTCCGCAACAGCTCCTGGGCGCCCGAGTGGCTGGGGCAGATGTTCAACGTCGGGTACAACCCTGAGTACCCCTGGCTCAGCCTGGTGCTTCCCGGCCTGGTCCTCGGAGCGTTCTCGCTCGCCGCGGTCGCCCGGCTGACGCGCACCAGCCTGATCGAGAACCTGCGGTCCGACTATGTCCGCACCGCCCGCGCGAAGGGTCTCACCACCCGTCGTATCGTGGGGGTGCACACGCTCCGGAACTCCCTGATCCCCGTGGTGACCTACATCGGAATCGACGTGGGCATCCTGCTCGGTGGCGCTCTGGTCACCGAGGGCATCTTCAACGTTCCGGGCGTCGGACAGCTGGTCTTCCTGGCGATCGAGGCGAACGACACCCCGGTCATCATCGGGGTGGTCACGATCCTCACGATCGTCTTCCTGATCTCCAACCTGCTTGTCGACATCCTGTACGCCGCGCTCGACCCGAGGATCCGCTATGAGTGACGTGATGGCCGGCCAGACCGCCACCGGCCCGCCAAGAGACCCTCCCCCCGGAGCCCGGGGGCAAGAAGGACGCGAACCGGAGCCTGTGGGGCGACGTCCGCTACGAGCTGATGCGGAGCCCGGTGTTCTGGATCTCCTCGGTGCTGGTGCTGGTCATCTTGTCCATGGCCTTCTTCCCCCAGCTGTGGGCGAAGCACGTCGCCGAACGCCAGCGGCGCCTGCCAGCTGGAGAACGCCCGGGTCAAGCCGAGCGCCGAGCACCCGTTCGGTTTCACGGCGACCGGCTGCGACATGTGGTCCTCGCTGATCTACGGCACCGGCAAGTCGGTCATCGTCGCCATCCTGGCGACGATCGGGACCGCGATCCTCGGCATCGTCCTGGGCACGTCCGCCGGCTACTTCGGCGGTTTCGGTGACACGATCATCAGCCGGATCACCGACATCTTCTTCGGCCTGCCGTTCATCCTCGGCGCTCTGGTCTTCCTCGCGATCTTCCCCGAGCGCAACATCTTGACGATCACGACCGTGCTCACGTCTTCGGCTGGACCTCGCTGACGCGCGTGATGCGAGGCAGCGTGATCGCGACGAAGCAGAAGGACTACGTGGACGCCGCGCGCGCCCTCGGTGCGAGCGACTCCTTCATCATCCGCAAGCACGTCCTGGCCAACAGCATCGCGCCGGTGATCGTCATCTCGACGATCAACCTGGGCTCGTTCATCGGCGCCGAGGCGACGCTGACCTACCTCGGCGTCGGCTACCAGCGTCCGACGGTCTCGTGGGGTCTGCTCGTGGACGAAGGACAGAACCTCGCGCTCGCGGGGTACTGGCACCTGCTGGTGCTGCCCTCCTCCTTCATCGTGATCACCGTCCTCGCGTTCATCCTTCTCGGGGACGTGCTGCGTGACGCGCTCGACCCCCGCACCCGATGAGGAGCTCATGACATGAGCCAAACCTTTACCGAAGACCACCCCACGAGCTCGAAGCGGGCCGCGGCGTCGCTGAGCCAGCTGAGCTTCGACACCTCCGCACCGCTGCTCGAGGTGGAAGACCTCCAGGTCGAGTTCCACACCCGAGACGGCATCGCCCACGCGGTGAACAAGGTCAGCTTCTCGCTCAACGCCGGGGAGACCCTCGGCATCCTCGGCGAGTCCGGCTGCGGCAAGTCCGTGACCGCGCAGGCGATCATGGGCATCCTCGACTCGCCCGCCGGCCAAGATCACCGGAGGACAGGTCCGCTACCGCGGCGTCGACATCCTGCAGCTCGACGAGAAGACCCGTCGGCACATCCGGGCCAACAAGATCGCGATGATCTTCCAGGACGCGCTGTCGTCGCTGAACCCGGTGTTCACCGTCGGCTGGCAGCTCGGCGAGCTCTACCGCCAGCACTCGGGCGCGAGCCGCAAGGAGGCCAAGGCCAAGGCGGTCGAGCTGCTCGAGATGGTCGGCATCCCGGGCGGCGAAGTCCAGGGTCAACGACTTCCCGCACCAGTTCTCCGGCGGTATGCGCCAGCGCGTGATGATCGCGATGTCGCTCGCCCTCCAGCCCGACATCATCATCGCCGACGAGCCGACCACGGCTCTCGACGTGACGGTGCAGGCGCAGGTGATGTCGCTGCTCGCCGACCTCCAGCAGGAGATGCAGCTCGGCCTCATCCTCATCACGCACGACATGGGCGTGGTGGCGGACGTGGCCGACAAGATCTGCGTGATGTACGCCGGTCACGCGGTCGAGCGCGGCGAACGTGTACGACATCTACGAGCGGCCGGCCCACCCGTACACCAAGGCCCTGCTCGAGTCGATCCCGCGCGTCGACCAGAAGGGGCAGGAGCTCACGGTCATCAAGGGCCTGCCGCCGGCACTCACCGACCCGCCGTCCGGCTGCTCGTTCCACCCGCGGTGCGCGTTCGCCAAGGAGCGCTGCAAGACCGACGAGCCGCCGCTGTACCAGGTGCCGGGAAACCGTGACAGCGCCTGCCACTACTGGGAAGAGGTCCTGAACTCATGAGCACCCCCGTGACCGAGACCGGGCAGACTCCGGCCGATGTCGACGGTGACGTGGTCCTCGAGGCGCGCGACGTCAAGAAGTACTTCCCGCTGACCCAGGGGATCGTCTTCAAGCGCACCGTCGGCCACGTCAAGGCGGTCGACGGCGTCTCGTTCCAGCTGAGGAAGGGCGAGACCCTCGGCGTGGTCGGCGAGTCCGGCTGCGGCAAGTCGACCCTGGGCCGCCTCCTCATGGGGCTCGAGCGACCGACGGAGGGCTCCATCAAGATCCTCGGCGAGGAGATGGCGGGCCTGAGCGCCCGTCAGATGCGCCGGATGCGACGCGACATCCAGATCGTCCTGCAGGACCCGTACTCCTCGCTGGACCCCCGGATGACCGTCGGCGACATCGTCGGCGAGCCGTTCAAGATCCACACCGACGTGCTGCAGGGCAAGGACCAGCGCTCGGCGGTGCAGGACCTGCTCGACGTGGTGGGCCTCAACCCTGACCACATCAACCGCTACCCGCACCAGTTCTCCGGCGGCCAGCGTCAGCGCATCGGGATCGCCCGTGCGCTCGCGCTGCGCCCGAAGATCATCGTGGCCGACGAGCCGGTCTCGGCGCTCGACGTCTCGGTGCAGGCGCAGGTGGTCAACCTGTTCGAGCGGCTGCAGGACGAGTTCGGGCTGTCCTACGTGTTCATCGCGCACGACCTGTCGGTGGTCCGTCACATCTCCGACCGGGTGATGGTGATGTACCTCGGCAAGGCCGTCGAGATGGGCAACGAGGACGAGATCTACGAGCACCCGACGCACCCCTACACGCAGGCGCTGCTCTCGGCCGTGCCGGTGCCCGACCCGCGGCTGCGCGGTCACCGGGACCACATCGTGCTCGAGGGCGACGTGCCGAGCCCGGCGAACCCGCCGTCGGGCTGCCGGTTCCGGACCCGGTGCTGGAAGGCCAAGGACATCTGCGCCGAGGAGCTGCCGCTGCTCGTCACCCGCGACGGCTCCCCGCACCCGTCGGCCTGCCACTTCGCGGCGGAGCGAGACGTGATCCACGCGATCGACGAGCCGGGCGAGGTCTGATCCCTGAGAACCGCACAGGTGAACCGCTTCAGGACACAGGCCGCGGTGAGCGCGGCGACACTCGTTGTCTCACTGCTCGCCGCGGCCTGTTCCACGGACCAGCCCGTGGACTCCGGCACGCCCCCGTCGGCCGACGACGGAACCACGTTCGTCGAGGGTCTGCCCAGGTGGCAGCCGCTCGACGGCCTGGAGGTCCCGCGTGACGACTTCGGCACCGTCGTCATCGACGACGAGATCTGGGTCCTCGGCGGGATGACCGGGGACCGTGGGAACCGGCTCGACACCATCGAGGTCCTGGACACCACGACGGGGCAGTGGCGCCTCTCCGACACGCGACTGCCCGAGGGCCTGGCCTCCTTCGAGGCGGCGGCGATCGGCAGCGACATCTACGTGTTCGGCGGGCTCGACGCCCGCAGCCGCCCCAGCGACTTCGCCGCGGTGCTCGACACCGCGACCGGCGACTGGCGGCGCCTGCCCCCGCTCCCGGTGGCCCGCTACTCCCACACCGTCACGGCGTACGACGGCCGCATCCACGTCATCGGGGGCGAGGGAGAGGCGGGGACCGTCGAGCAGGTCGATGTCTTCGACCCGGCGACCGGATCGTGGTCGACGGGAGCGCCCATGCCGCACGCGCGTGGCTCCCACGACGCCGTGGCGGCCGACGGGGTGATCTACGTGCTCGGTGGCTGGCTCGACGCGGAGGCGTCGGACCTCGTGCAGACCTACGACCCGGCGACGGGGGAGTGGACCGACGAGGAGGCGCTGCCCGAGCCGATGTCGCGAGCCGGCGCCACGTACGTCGACGGGCGGTTGTGGGTGTCGTTGCACCAGTCGTCGTACGTCCTCGACACCGCTGACGGGACGTGGGCCCCGGCCAACCCGCTCACACTCTCGCGCCACGGGCTGGGCTACATCCCGGTCGGTGACCGGATCTACGCCATCGGTGGCTGCATGGAGTCGCCGCTGCGCGACGTGCGCACCGTCGACGTGCTGGACGTGACCCAGATCTCACTTGGGTAACGATGAGGTTCCGGAACGTTTGACGCAGCCTCCATATGCCCTGTTCTGGGACTAGTGTCCGGCAAAGGCACGGGGGATTCTCGGTGTCCGTGTCTGGACCCATTCGCAGAGTGTGCGGCGCCGTGCGCCGTCTCATGGAGGAATCGTGAAGATGAGAAGGATCACGGCTGCCGTCGCTGTGGCCGCGTTCGGCATGGTGGCCGCAGCGTGCGCGCCGCCCGCCGCCGAGGAAGAGCAGGGCCCGGTCGGCGACACCTCGGTGAACATCGGCTGGAACCAGCCGTTCTACGCCTACAACGACGACACGAGCACCGGCAACGCCACCGCGAACGCCATCGTCCTCTACATGATGCGGTCCGGCTTCAACTACTACAACGCGGACCTCGAGCTCACGCCGGACGAGTCCTTCGGCACCTACGAGAAGCTCTCCGACGACCCGCTGCAGGTGAAGTACACCGTCAACGAGGACGTCACCTGGTCCGACGGCACCCCGATCGACGCCGCCGACATGATGCTCTACTGGGCCGGCGTCAGCACCAACCTGAACACCGTCGAGGGCGACGCCGTCGAGCGTGACGCGGAGACCGGTGAGCCCAAGGCCACCTCCGGTGACGCCGTGTACTTCGACGGTGCCTCGCCGGGCCTCGGTCTGGTCACCGAGACCCCCGAGGTCGGCGACGACGGCCGTTCGGTCACGCTGACCTACGACGAGCCGTTCGCCGACTGGGAGGTCAACTTCGACATCGGCGTCCCCGCGCACGTGACTGCGATGAAGGCGCTGAACATCAGCGACCCGCAGGAGGCCAAGGACGCCTTCCTCACCGCCGTGGAGGAGAAGGACAACGCGACGCTGAGCAAGATCGCGAACTTCTGGAACACCGGCTACAACTACACCTCGCTCCCCGATGACGAGATGCTCCGCCTGTCGAGCGGCGCGTACGAGATGACTGAGTTCGAGGAGAACCAGTTCATGACCCTCGAGGCGAACCCGGAGTACGCCGGCGACCTCGGGGCCTCGATCGAGAAGGTCACGATCCGCTGGAACGAGGACCCGCTGGCCTCGGTGCAGGCGCTTCAGAACGGCGAGCTCGACCTGATCGCGCCGCAGTCGAGCCCCGACGTCCTCCAGGCGCTCGAGGGCATCGAGGGCGTCACCGTCGAGACCGGCGTCGAGGGCACCTACGAGCACGTCGACCTGACCTACAACAACGGCGGTCCGTTCGACCCGAAGACCTACGGCGGCGACGAGGAGAAGGCCAAGGCTGTCCGCCTGGCGTTCCTCAAGACGGTCCCCCGTCAGGAGATCCTCGACAAGCTGATCGTCCCGCTCCAGCCGGACGCCGAGCTGCGCGACTCGTTCAACCTGACCCCGGGTGCTCCGGGCTACGACGAGATGGCCGAGCAGAACGGCTCCCAGGACTTCGCCGACGTGGACATCGAGGGCGCCAAGAAGCTTCTCGCCGACGCCGGTGTGAAGACCCCGATCGACGTGCGCTTCCTGTTCGCGGCCGACAACGTCCGTCGCGAGGAGTCGTTCGAGCTGATCCGCCAGTCCGCCAAGCAGGCCGGCTTCAACGTGGTCGACAAGAGCAACGCCGACTGGGGCTCGCTGCTCGGCAGCGGCACCTACGACGCGACCGAGTTCGGCTGGCAGTCGACCTCGACCGCGGTGACGGAGTCCGACGCCAACCACAGCAGTGACGGTGTCAACAACTTCGGTGGTTTCAAGAACGAGCAGGTCGACGCGCTGTACGACGAGCTCCAGACCGAGACCGACCCCGCTCGCCAGCTCGAGATCCAGATCGAGGTCGAGAAGATCCTGTGGGCCGACGGCTTCGGCGTCACGATCTACCAGTTCCCGGGCATCGTCGCCTACAACGAGAACATCTCGAACATCCAGACGATCGCGATCTCGCCGGGAATCTTCCACGGCTTCTGGGACTGGGAGGCGGGCAGCCAGGGCTGACGCCCCGGCTTCCTCCCAAGATGCTCGAAACCACGTGGGGGTGCTGTCACCGGACCGGTGGCAGCGCCCCCGCGGGGCGCAAGGGGCTCACCGTGGCCGACCGTCACGTCGTCTCGGGGCCCACGTGTCTGATCACGCAGAAACCGTGAGGCACCTCCGCACATGTTCACCTTCATTCTTCGGCGCTTCGCCACCTCCGCCCTCGTGGTGCTGGCCTCGACGTTCGTCATGTACGTCCTGACGGACATCGCCATCGACCCGCTCGACGACCTGATGACGAGCACAGCGCCCAACAAGGAGCAGCTGATCGAGGGCAGGATCGCCCAGCTCCAGCTCGACGAACCGGTCGTCGTCCGCTACGTCGACTGGCTGGCCGGCGCTAGCAAGTGCCTCGTCGGCGACTGCGACCTCGGCACCGCCTGGCGCTCGGGGCAGCCGGTCACCGAGCTGCTCGGCGGCGCCATCACCACGACCATCCAGCTCGTCACCGCGTCGACTATCCTCGCGATCCTGCTCGGGATCGCGGTCGGTGATCGTCAGCGCGCTCCGGCAGTACAGCGGCTTCGACTACAGCGTGACGTTCATGTCGTTCCTGCTGTACTCCCTGCCGGTCTTCTGGGTGGCCGTGCTGCTCAAGCAGTACGGCGCGATCGAGTTCAACACCTTCCTGAACGACCCCGACATCGGTCTGACGACGATGCTCGTGCTCTCGCTGCTGTCCGGACTCGTCTTCGCCGGGATGGCCGGGGGAGAGCCCGCGCGCAAGCTCAAGGTGCTCGGCGCCGCCTCCCTGACGTCGCTCGCCGTCCTCGTCTACATCGACGTGACCGGGTGGCTGGCCGACCCGGGGATCGGCATCGTCGGCATGGCCATCAGCGGCGTCGCCATCGCCTATCTCGCGACCCACCTGTCGACAGGCCTGCGCAACAAGCGCGCCCGCAACGCAGCCCTCACCACGGTCGGAGTCGGCGTGGCGCTCTACTACCCGCTGCAGTACTTCTACTACTACGTGGGCGCGAGCTGGCTGATCATGTTCGCCCTGCTGGCCGTGGCCGTGCTGGTCGCGGTGCTGATCGGGTGGGCCTGGGGAGGTCCGGACTGGAAGCAGTCCGCCCGCACCGCCGTCGTCGCCGCCGTCCCGATGGCAGTGCTCCTCTTCGTGGACCGCGTGATGGCGGTGTGGCAGGTCTACTCCGAGTCCAACCTCATCAAGGGCCGCCCCATCGCGACCATCGGACCGAAGACGCCGGGTCTGTCCGGGAGCTTCTGGATCACCACGCTCGACTCGTTCACCCACCTGCTGCTGCCCACGCTGGCCCTGGTGCTCATCTCGTTCGCCGGGTACACCCGCTACTCGCGCGCCAGCATGCTCGAGGTCATGAACCAGGACTACATCCGCACGGCGCGCGCCAAGGGCCTCACCGAGCGGACCGTGGTCATGCGCCACGCCTTCCGCAACTCGCTGATCCCGCTCGCCTCGATCGTGCCGGTCGACATCATCACGCTGATCGGTGGCGCGGTGATCACCGAGACGATCTTCAACTGGTTCGGCATGGGCAGGCTGTTCGTGATGTCACTCGAGCGGCGACGAGATCGACCCGATCATGGCCTACCTCCTGATCGTCGGGGTCCTGGCGGTGCTGGCCAACTTCGTCGCCGACCTGCTCTACGCCTTCCTCGACCCGCGGATCCGGGTGAACGCATGAGCAAGCTCCGCACCTTCTCGCTCCGTCTCCGAGGAGTCCAGTCATGACCATCGAGACACCGCCCCAGTCATCGCCCGGCGCCGACCGCCTCGAGAACGCCATCGAGCTCAAGGAGGTCGAGGGCCTCTCCCAGGGGCAGATCGTCAGGCGCAGGTTCCTGCGTCACAAGGGCGCGATCGTCGGGCTGATCAGCATCACGCTCGTCGCACTGCTCGCGTTCACGTCCATCGGGATCGGTCCCATCCCGGGCTGGTGGAAGTGGGACCACGCAGGGCTGCACGACGTCGCGAACCCG
Source organism: uncultured Actinomycetota bacterium (assembly GCA_963700365.1). GTDB lineage: Bacteria > Actinomycetota > Actinomycetes > Propionibacteriales > Nocardioidaceae > Nocardioides_C. The sequence continues at coordinate 371,891 of CAVOXG010000004.1, forward strand.
GGTGGCCGGCCGACGATGTCGCTGCCCACCTGGCTGGGGGGTCCCGGCTTCGCGATCGGAGACTTCCCGCTGGGACAGGACACGATCGGCCGCGACATCTTCGCCCGCACCATGAAGGGCGTCCAGACCTCCCTGATCGTGATGTTCATCATCGGGCTCATCTCGACGGTCATCGGCATCGCGGTCGGTGCGCTCGCCGGGTTCTACCGAGGGTCCGTCGACCAGGCGCTGATGCGGTTCACCGACCTGATCATCACCTTCCCGGTGATCGTGATCGGTGCCGTCCTCGGCAAGCTCGCAGGCGCCGGCGGTGCGCTCTGGCTCGCGCTCGCACTCGGCCTGATCACCTGGACCGGCATGGCCCGTCTCGTGCGCGGTGACTTCCTCAGCCTCCGCGAGCGGGAGTTCGTGGACGCGGCGCGGGTCGCCGGCGCGAGCAACTTCCGGATCATCCGCAAGCACATGCTGCCCAACGCGATGGGCGTGATCATCGTCAACACCACGCTGCTGATGTCGGCGGCGGTGCTGCTCGAGACCTCGCTGAGCTACCTCGGCTTCGGCATCCGCAACCCCGACGTCTCGCTCGGCACGATGATCTCGCAGTACCAGTCCGCCTTCGGCACCCGACCGTGGCTGTTCTGGTGGCCGGGCCTGTTCATCATCGTCATCGCGCTCTCGATCAACTTCATCGGCGACGGCCTCCGCGACGCCTTCGACCCGCGCCAGCGGCGGATCCCGTCGGCTCGGCGGATGCGCCGTGCGCTCGAGGCCGAAGAGGCCGAGCGTGCCGACACGAGGGCCGAGAGGTGACCGGCGCGGTGGTCGCCTCAGAGCACGAGAGCGAGCACGACGGTCAGCACGACGAGGGCCGCGACCACGGCGACCGCCACGGTGTGCGTGCGGGTCTCGGCTCGGGGTCGTTCCAGCCGCGGGTCGTCGAGGTAGCCGGCGTCGCGCAGCTCGTCCCAGCGCTCGGAGACCCACATCGCGGCCTCGGTCGGCTCGACGGCCACGGCTCCTCTGGTACGACGAGGGGCGGGCACCGCCCAGGCCTGGTAGGTGCCGTAGGCGGTCACCAGCCGCAGGCCCAGCCGGCTGTCGATGTCCTCGAGCGCGGGCCACGGCACGCGCACGGTGCGCCAGACGTTGCGGATCTCGACGCCTCCGTCGCTGACCTCGACGTGCGGGCGCCAGAACGCCAGCCATGCCAGCACTCCCACGAGGGCCACCGGTGCGCCGTACCTGAGCGCCTCTCGCGGCTCGGCGGTCAGCGCCATCCACAGCAGCAGCACGCCGCTGAGGGCAACCGCAACGACGGCCAGCACTCGCGAGAAGGCCGAACGGTACGTCCTGGTCTCTCCCATGGCGCAACTCTCGCACGCATCTCGACGCAGGAAGGTGAACGGTGACCACCAGCAGCAACGGGTCCACCACGGGCACACACGGCCGGATCCTCGAGGTCGAGAACCTCAACGTCTCGTTCTGGGTGGACGACGCCTGGTACCCCGCTGCCGTCGACGTGAGCTACCACGTCAGCGCCGGCGAGGTCCTGGCCATCGTGGGTGAGTCCGGCTCCGGAAAGACGCAGTCCTCGATGTCGCTGGTCGGCCTGCTGCCTCCCAACGGGCGCGCGACCGGCAGCGCCAAGCTCCGCGGCAAGGAGCTCATCGGCCTGTCCGGCGCCGGCCTGCGCGACATCCGCGGCAACGAGATCTCGGTGATCTTCCAGGAGCCGATGACCGCGCTGAACCCGGTGTACACGATCGGCTTCCAGATCGTGGAGACGCTGCGGGCTCACTTCACGATGAGCCCGAAGGAGGCGAAGTCGAGGGCGCTCGAGCTGCTCCGGCTCGTCGAGATCCCGGAGCCCGAGCGGCGCTTCGACAACTTCCCGCACCAGCTCTCCGGCGGCCAGCGCCAGCGCGCGATGATCGCCCAGGCGCTCGCGTGCGAGCCCAAGCTGCTCGTGGCCGACGAGCCGACCACCGCCCTCGACGTGACCGTGCAGGCCGAGATCCTGAAGCTGATGCAGGACCTGCGCCACCGCATCGACGCGGGCATCGTGCTGATCACGCACGACATGGGCGTCGTGGCCGACATGGCCGACCGGATCATCGTCATGAAGGACGGGCGGATCGTCGAGAGCGGCGACGCGGACCAGATCTTCCACCACCCGCAGCACGAGTACACCCAGCAGCTGCTCGCGGCGGTGCCGCACTTCGGCCGGCACGCCGCGCGCGTCCGGGGAGGAGGCCGTCGGCGGTGGCCACGAGGCGTTCCGCAGGGGAGGGACGGCCGTCGCCGAGGCGCCCGCGGCTCACCGACGGGCGGCCGGTCATCGTCGAGATGCGCGACCTCGTGCTGGAGTACCCCAAGCGCGGCTCGCAGCCGGTCTTCCGGGCGGTCGACGGCGTCGACCTGACCATCCGGCAGGGCGAGGTCGTGGGCCTCGTGGGGGAGTCGGGCTCCGGCAAGACCACCATCGGCCGGGCCGTCGTCGGCCTGCTGCCGGTGGCCGGAGGCACCCTGGAGCGTCGCCGGCGTGGACATGGGCAAGGCCCGCGCCAAGGACCTCCGGCCGCTGCGCAGCCAGGTCGGCATCGTCTTCCAGGACCCCGGCTCGTCGTTGAACCCCCGGCTGCCGATCGGTGAGTCCATCGGGGAGCCGCTGTTCCTGCACGCGAAGCTCCGCGGCAAGCAGCTCGACGAGCGGGTCGAGGCGCTTCTCGACGACGTCCAGCTGCCGCGGGCGATGCGCAACCGCTACCCCCACGAGCTCTCCGGCGGACAGCGCCAGCGGGTGGGCATCGCTCGCGCGCTCGCCCTCGAGCCGAAGATGCTCGTGGCCGACGAGCCGACCTCCGCGCTCGACGTGTCGGTGCAGGCCAGGGTGCTCGCGCTGTTCCAGGACCTGCAGGAGCAGCACGGCTTCGCCTGCCTGTTCATCAGCCACGACCTCGCGGTCGTCGAGATGGTGGCCAGCCGGATCGCGGTGATGCGCTACGGCAAGCTGGTCGAGGTCGGCCCCCGCGAGCAGATCGTGTTCGACCCGCAGGACGCCTACACCCGCCGTCTCGTCGCCGCCGTCCCGGTGCCCGACCCCGACGAGCAGCGGGAGCGCCGCCGCGAGCGCGACGCGCTGCTCGCGGCGGAGGGCGTCTCCTAGACTCGGGCCGGCGGACGCGCCCAGCCTGCTCGATTGGAGACCTGGCGGGGCAGTCTGGCAGAATGTCCGACGGAGTCATGCGTGCCCGGACCCTCTCACCCGGTCGTGCGTGACACAGCGCAGCGGTTCCGGCCTTGCCCCACATGGTGCGGGACGCTCACCAACTCACAAGTTCTCAAGGAGACACCACACCCGTGGCAGTCAAGATCCGTCTGAAGCGCATGGGCAAGATCCGTGCGCCGCACTACCGTGTCGTCGTCGTCGACTCCCGCAAGAAGCGTGACGGCAAGGTCATCGAGGAGATCGGCAAGTACCACCCCAAGGAGGAGCCCTCGTTCATCGAGGTCGAGTCCGAGCGGGCGCAGTACTGGCTCGGCGTCGGCGCCCAGCCGAGCGAGGCCGTCGCCGCGATCCTCAAGATCACCGGCGACTGGCAGAAGTTCAAGGGTGAGCCGGGTGCCGAGGGCACGCTGAAGACGGCTCCGGCCAAGCGCGACAAGGCCGAGATCTTCAACGAGGCGCTGAAGGAGGCCGCCAGCGAGCCCAAGGCCGAGGCGGTGACCAAGAAGGCCAAGAAGACCGAGGCTCCCAAGGAGGAGGCCGCCGAGGCCCCCGCCGCCGACCTCACGCCTGGCGTCGAGACCCCTGAGGGTGCGACCGAGCAGGCCGAGGCGGAGGAGACCAAGGCCGTCGACGCCGACGCTCAGGCGCAGTCTGAGGCGAAGGCCTGATCGCCATGCTCACCGAGGCGCTCGAGCACCTGGTCCGCGGGATCGTCGACCACCCGGACGACGTCGAACGTCAGGGACAAGCAGCTGCGACGTGGCTCGCTCCTCGAGGTGCGCGTGCACCCCGAGGACCTCGGCAAGGTGATCGGCCGTGGCGGTCGCACGGCCACCGCGATCCGCACCGTGATGGGTGGGCTCGCGGGTCGCGGCGGAGTCCGGGTGGACTTCGTCGACGTCGACCGCAGGCGCTGAGCGTCGCAGGACTGACGTAGCAGAGTGGGGAGGCCGGTCCGGCCTCCCCACTCGTGCGTCACGAGGAGGCAAGGGAGTCAGATGGCGGGCACGGAGGTCGTGGTCGGGCGGATCGGCAAGCCCCACGGCATCAAGGGCGAGGTCACGGTCGAGCTGCGCACCGACGAGCCCGACCGACGCTTCGCCGACGGGGCCGAGCTGAGCACGCAGACCCCGCAGGGGACCGCGCCGCACGGGCCCGACCGTCCCCGGTCGCTGACCGTCCGCTCCACCCGCTGGCACCAGTCGCGGCTGCTCGTCACCTTCGAGGAGGTGGCCGACCGCAACGGGGCCGAGGCGGTCCGCGGGCTGCTGCTCGCGGTCGAGGTGGACCCCGACGAGAAGCCGGAGGACCCCGAGGAGTTCTACGACCACCAGCTCGTCGGGCTGCGGGTGGTCACCAGCGACGGCGCCGAGGTGGGTGAGCTGGCCGAGGTCGTCCACGGCTCCGCCCAGGACCTGCTGTCGGTGAAGGCCCCCGACGGCCGCGAGATCCTCGTGCCGTTCGTCTCCGAGCTGGTCCCCGAGGTGGACGTGGCCGCGGGGCGGGTCGTCGTGCGGGACCTGCCGGGCCTGCTCACGCCGGCGGTCGAGGACGAGGAAGGCGGCGCCTGAGCCATGCGCATCGACGTGGTGTCGATCTTCCCCGACTACCTCGCGCCGCTCGGCCTCTCGCTCGCGGGCAAGGCCCAGGCGTCCGGCCTGCTCGACGTACACGTGCACGACCTGCGTCACTGGACGCGCGACCGTCACCACACGGTGGACGACACCCCGTACGGCGGTGGGGCCGGCATGGTGATGAAACCCGAGCCGTGGGGGGAGGCGCTCGACGAGATCTCAGCAGCGGGTGCGGGGGACCCGCTGCTGCTCGTCCCCACGCCGTCGGGGGACCGGCTGACCCAGCAGATGGCGGAGGAGCTGAGCCGGGAGCAGTGGCTGGTGTTCGCCTGTGGTCGCTACGAGGGCATCGACCAGCGGGTGATGGACCACTACCGGTCCCGGATGCGCGTCCGTGAGGTGTCGATCGGCGACTACGTCCTCAACGGCGGCGAGGTCGCTGCCCTGGTGGTCGTGGAGGCCGTCGTACGCCTGCTGCCCGGGTTCATGGGCAACCCGGACTCGCTCGCCGAGGAGTCGCACGGCGGCGACGGCCTGCTGGAGTACCCCGTCTACACGAAGCCGCCGAGCTGGCGCGGCCTCGACGTGCCCGAGGTGCTGTTCAGCGGCCACCACGCACAGATCGCGCGGTGGCGGCGGGACCAGGCGCTGAGACGTACGGCGCAGCGCCGGCCCGACCTGGTCGCCCGGATGCCCGCCGAGGCGCTCAGCGAGCGGGACCGGGAGGTCCTCGCCGATTTCCCCCCTGACTGAGCGCTGTGGCAGACTTGACCCTCGGTCCAGCACATCACGGCTGCCCGGACGCCCGCTGACGGCGTCGGGAGCCGACGGCTCACCTGCCACAGGGGGCGTGCCGTGCGATGACAACCATGGCTCATGGGGACCACCATCGATCCCGCAAGACCAGACCGTGGGTGACCTGTGGCGCCGACGAGGAGACTGCCATGACCAACGTCATCGACACGCTCGCAGCTTCGGCGAAGCGCGACGACATCCCCGCGTTCCGCGCCGGCGACACCCTCAAGGTGCACGTCAAGGTCGTCGAGGGCAACCGCTCGCGTATCCAGGTGTTCCAGGGTGTGTGCATCCGCGTGCAGGGCTCCGGCATCGGCCGGACCTTCACCGTCCGCAAGGTCTCCTTCGGGGTCGGCGTCGAGCGCACCTTCCCGCTGCACTCCCCGATCTTCGAGAAGATCGAGGTCGTGACCCGCGGTGACGTCCGCCGGGCCAAGCTGTACTACCTGCGCAACCTCCGCGGCAAGGCTGCGAAGATCAAGGAGAAGCGCGAGGCTACGCCCGCCAGCTGATCCCGTGTTGGTTAGGCTCATTGCGTGACCGACAACGCACCGCAGAACGTGGACCGCGACCCCCCTGCCGGGTCGCGGTCTTCTGCTTCCCAGGCTCCTCCCGCGCCCCCGCGCCCGACCCCGGCCGGCGGCCGGGCCAAGCGGCGCAAGGAGCTGCCGATCTGGCAGGAGATGTTCCTCCTGCTCGGCATGGCGCTGGTGCTCGCGGTCGTGATCAAGGCCTTCTTCATGCAGGCCTTCTACATCCCCTCCGGGTCGATGAACGACACTCTCGTCCTCGACGACCGGATCCTCGTCCAGAAGGTGTCGTACTGGCAGGGCGAGCCGCAGCGCGGCGACATCGTGGTGTTCTCCGACCCCGGCGGCTGGCTCAACCCGGGTGAGGTGCGCAGCGCCGACAACGCCTTCGCGCGGACGCTGGAGATGTTCGGGCTCTACCCGACCGGCGGGCACCTGGTGAAGCGGGTGATCGGCGTCGGCGGAGACCGGGTCGTGTGCTGTGACGAGGAGGGGCGGATCACCGTCAACGGTGTCCCGCTCCACGAACAGTCCTACCTCGCGGAGGGCGAGAAGCCCTCGCTGATCCGGTTCGACGTCGAGGTCGCCGACGGGTACCTCTGGGTCCAGGGCGACAACCGCTCCAACTCCGCGGACTCCCGCGTGCACCTCGGCGACCCGGGCGGCGGGTTCATCCCGGTCGACGACGTGGTGGGCAAGGTGTTCATGGTCGTCTGGCCGTGGAGCCACGCCACCATGCTCGAGCGGCCGGCGACCTTCGAGACGGTGGGTGCGGCGCCGTGAGCGTGCTGCCCCGTGGGCTGACCATCCGCCGCGACGCGGGCCTGTACGGGTACGAACGGGCGCTGAGACGCGCCGGCCTCGACCCGATCGCCGGCGTCGACGAGGCGGGCCGCGGAGCGTGCGCCGGCCCCCTGGTGGCCGCGGCGGTCATCCTGCCCGAGGGACGCCGCGGGGAGGTTCCGGGGCTCGCGGACTCCAAGCTGCTCACCCCGCTCGCGCGTGGGCGCTGCTACGACCAGGTCGTACGCCGTGCGCTGGCGTGGTCGGTCGTGGTGGTCGAGCCGGAGGAGTGCGACCGGATCGGCATGCACGTCGCGAACGTCGAGGCACTCCGTCGAGCGCTCGCGCGGCTCGACGTGCGCCCGTCGTACGTCCTGACCGACGGGTTCCCGGTGGACGGGCTCGAGGTCCCGGGCCTCGCCGTGTGGAAGGGTGACCGGGTGGCCGCCTGCATCGCCGCCGCGTCGGTGATCGCGAAGGTGACCCGGGACCGGATCATGACCGACCTGGACGCGGTCTACCCGGAGTACGACTTCGCCACGCACAAGGGCTACATCACCGCCAGCCACACCGCCGCGCTGGAGGAGCGCGGCCCCTGTCCGGTCCACCGTCGTCGCTTCGTCAACGTGCGCCGCGCCGAGGGTCTGGCCGACAATGAGCACGAGGAAGACCCCATGCCGGTTCTGGAAGCGGAGGACGCACGATGAGCGCCGAGGATCTCGAGAAGTACGAGACCGAGATGGAGCTCCAGCTCTACCGCGAGTACCGCGACGTGGTGGGGATCTTCAAGTACGTCGTGGAGACCGACCGCCGGTTCTACCTGTGCAACCAGGTCGAGGTGAAGGCCCGCACCGAGGCCGGGGACGTCTTCTTCGAGGTGTCGATGACCGACGCCTGGGTCTGGGACATGTACAGACCAGCCCGCTTCGCGAAGAACGTCAAGGTGCTCACCTTCAAGGACGTCAACGTGGAAGAGCTCAACCAGTCCGAGCTCGAACCCCCCAAGGTCTGATTTCTTTACTCCTGCCTCGTTTGCCACCGATGTGACCGGGGTAACTCTCATGTTGCCCTTCTCGGACCGTCGTCCGCAGGGGTAGACGCTTCGACAGATCTCGGGCTGCTGCGTCTGATCACCGAGCAGTGAGTCGGGGGCTCCTGCGTGCCTGTCTCTGGGAGGGACAGGCATCGAGTCAGTCTTTGGGAGGGGACGACTTGAGCAGTACCCCTGTGCCTGTTCGGGCGTGCCCGAGAGACCAGCGCGGCGCCGCGGCTGTGGAGGCCGCGCTGGTCATCTCGTTCCTGCTGTTCCCGATCCTCGTCGGCGTCGTCAAGTTCGGGTTCCTCATCTGGGACCAGCAGAAGCAGCCGCCGTACGACGCGCGGATCGCGCCGTCGGAGATCATCGGACGCTTCGACTGCGCCCAGCTCGTCGACCGGGTGAAGACCACCGTCGTGAACAACGTCGCCGCGCTCGACACCCCGTTGAGCGCGGACTCGGTCGTCGTCGACGTCGTCGAGGCGACACCCGCCGTCGGCGTTCTCGTGGAGGTCGAGGTCCGGCTCCCGGCCGAGTCGGCCGCCGGCAGCCCGGTCGTGGCCGAGGCCGCCAGCCGCCTCTCGCACGTCACCCTCACGACCGAGACCTGCATGTGATGAGGCCCGGGGTGTCCGGTCCGGGCCGGCGGGAGCGCGACGAGCTCGGCGCCATCGCAGTCATCTCGGCCGTGGTGTCGGTCGTGTTGCTGATCATCTCCGCCTTCGTCGTGGACATCGGCAGCACCTGGGCCCGGCGTGGCCAGCTGCAGGTCCAGGCCGACAAGGCAGCACTCCTTGCGGCCCCGAGCCTTCCCGCCGTCGACGACGTCTCGGAGAAGGAGGTCGCCAAGCACGTCGCCTACTACATCGCCTGCCACACCCTTCCTGGGCAGCGCCAGCTGACGCCGGAGATCCCGGACTGCCCCGACGGCACGACCCCCGACACCTCCGCCGTCCTCGCCTACGCACAGAAGCTCCTCGACGAGGGGGCGGTCACGTTCCCCACGAGCACGCAGGTGAAGGTGGTGACCCCGCCGGCGCGGATCGACTACGGCTTCGGACGGGTCGCCGGGGCCGAGGGCTCCACCCAGAGCAAGATGGCGATCGCGAAGGTCAGCTCGCCGGGCGACCTGGTGCCCATCGGTCTGCCCCTTCCGTGCCTGCTCAGTGCGGCGGGGAGCCTGCCCGCGGCGGGGGACACGGTCTCGGGTGTGCTCCCGCTGGACTACGTCACGTCGGGCCCGCTCGCCCCCGGTGGTACGGCGGAGGCGACGGTCTGGCCGGCCGCCTACGACAGCTCGGCCGTCCCGGACCGCCCGGGGATCACGTCGCTGTCGACCGTTCCCGACCCGGTCGTCTCCGGCCAGGCGCCTGCGGCGTTCACCCTGACCGGACCTGACTGGGGCACGTTCGTCGGCGTACAGGTGGAGTTCCACAAGGGACCGGCGACGGGTACGCCGGTGCCGGCGGCGTCGCTGGGCCTGCCCGCTCTGGTCGGCGGCAGCAGCACGGTGGCCGGCGTGCTCCCTGACGCGGTGATGGCGGCGCCGGGGGAGTGGCAGGCGAAGGTCGGCGTCGTCCGTTCGCTCGGCGGCGACCCGGTGTGGTCCGACGCGGCTCCGCTCACGGTCGCGAGGCCGGCGGGCGCCGCCGAGACGATCGGGTGCGGGAGGCTGCTGGACAGCCCGCGTGCCGACACCACGGACGCGTTCGTGGCGCTGGAGCGCAACTTCCAGGAGGGCATCGACCACCGGATCGCCGGCCACCCGAACCTGGTGTCCCTGACCCTCCCGTCGCTCACCGCGGAGGGGATCACGACCCTCGCGTCCGACCCGACCACCCTCGTCGCGTGCTCAGCCACGACCCCGCACGTGCTCGACGTGACCAACCCCGGCGGGACCCCCAACTGTGTTCGCCTGCAGGGGACCGACGCGTCCGTCGGCACAGGCTTCACCCGGGGGCTGCTGGCGCCCGAGGCAGGTGGGGTGGCCGGGCGGCTCGTGTGCTCGACCGCCCGACCGTGCGCTGACGCGACCGCCACGGTCACCTCCTCCCAGGGCACGGTGACCATCAACGACGACGACTTCGACCAGTTCGTGGTGGACCAGAACCTGCTGCGAGACCGGCTCTTCTTCGGCCTCAGCACCTACGTCGCCAACGGCATCCCGGTGGTGACCCCGGAGGACGCGCTGAAGGTCGAGCTGTACGGCTCGCACAGGTTCATGTGGGTGCCGGTGATGAGCACGCCGCTCACTCCCGGCCCGGGCTCGGACTACCCGGTGCTGACCTTCCGGCCGGTCTTCGTCACCCAGGACGCCCCCGAGGGCTGGGACACCGTCGACCTGCTCTTCGACTCCGTCGACGGCCTCGCAGCCTCACTCGGGCTGACGCCGGACGACGTCCAGCACGGCCTGCTGATCAAGGACGGAGAGCTCGAGGCGATGCGCTTCATGACGATCGAGCCGTCGGCTCTCCCGCCGGTGCCGAGCAGCTACACCGGACCCACCACGGAGTACCTCGGCGTCGGCCCCAAGATCGTGAAGCTGGTCAAGTGATGCGGCTGCTCCGAGACCGGAAGGGCGACGAGGACGGCGCCGCCGCCCTGGAGTTCGGCCTGGTCTTCCCGGTGGTCATGCTCGCGATCTTCGGGATCATCCAGTACGGCTACCACTTCTGGTCGCTCCACACCGCCTCCGCGACCGCCCGGGAGGCCGCGCGCATGCTCATCGTGGGGACGGACTGGGGCTGTGCTCAGGCCCAGGCCCGTGACTTCGCCGACGGCCCCGCGGTCGGCTCGACACCGCCCGAGGTGACGCGGGAGTATCACGCCGAGGACGGCACACCTCAGACCGCGCCGGTCGTCGGCTCGATGGTGACGGTCACCGTCGCGTTCCAGTCCCTCGACATCGGCATGCCCTTCCTGCCACTGCCCGACGACGGCCGGGTGTCGCAGAGCGCGACGGCGCGGATCGAGAACGTGCCCCCGCAGCGGCTCAAGTGCGACTGGACCCAGGACTACGTGGTCGGCGCGGGCACCTACTGACAGGCCTCCCAACGCGTGGGCCAGTTTCGGTCCACAGCACGGGTGGTCGCCGCGATCGTCCCCAGGCCGGCTGCAGCGGCCTCGTCCTCGTCGCCGGTCACGGCGAGCCTTCGGTCAGGAGGTTCGCGATGACAACGACTGCACGACAGCGCTCCACCCTCGGGGCGTACGGCGAGGCCCTCGCCGCCCGGCACCTGACCGAGCAGGGGATGGTGCTGCTCGACCGCAACTGGCGCTGTGAGATGGGCGAGATCGACCTCGTCCTTCGTGACGGCAGGATCCTCGTCGTCTGCGAGGTGAAGACCCGCTCGTCCCTCGCCTTCGGCGCTCCGCTCGAGGCGGTCACCGAGCAGAAGGCGGCGCGGCTGCGAAGGTTGGCCGCGCGGTGGCTGGCGGACCACGAGGTCCGTCCCGACGAGGTGCGCATCGACCTCGTCGGTGTGCTCGTCCCGCCCAGTGGTCCGGTCGAGGTGGACCACGTGCGCGGGGTGGCCTGATGGGGGTCGCCACCGCCCGCACGATCACGCTCCAGGGGGCGAACGGTCACGTGATCGACGTACAGGTCGACGTGGCGCAGGGCGTCGTCAAGACCGCGATGGTCGGACGGCCGGACGCCTCGGTCAGCGAGGCCCGCGACCGGTGTCGGGCGGCGGTCACGAACAGCAGGTTCGAGTGGCCCGCCACCCGGCGGGTGACGATCCTGCTGTCGCCCGCGGACCTGCCGAAGCGGGGTCCCCACTTCGACCTCGCGATCGCCGTCGCCGTCCTCGCGGCCTCCGGGACGCTGCCGGCTGCCTCGCTCGCCGGCGTGGTCTTCATCGGCGAGCTGACCCTCGACGGCCGGCTGCGCGCGGTGCCCGGGGTGCTGCCCATGGCCATGGTCGCCTCCAGCCGCGACATCTCCTGCGTGGTGGTTCCCGAGCCGCAGGTCGAGGAGGCCGCGATGATCCCGGGCATGACCGTGCTCGGTGCCCGGTCGCTCGCCCAGGTCGTGGCGCTCCTCCGCGGGGAGCCCGTGCCCGAGGCGCCACCGGTGCTACCGCTGGCCCCGGGCCCGCTGCTCACCTGGCGCGGGGAGGACCGCATGGAGCAGGTCGACCTGTCGGACGTGATGGGCATGGCCGAGGCGAAGTACGCGCTCGAGGTGGCCGCCGCCGGCGGGCACCACGTGATGCTGTCCGGGCCGAAGGGCGCCGGCAAGACGACTCTGGCGGAGAGGCTGCCGGGCCTGCTGCCCGACCTCACGCTCGAGGAGGCGCTCGAGCTCAGCGCGATCTACTCCCTGGCCGGCTGTCTGCCTCCGGGCCAGACGGTGATGACGCGACCGCCGTTCCGGGCACCGCACCACTCCGCGACCCGCACCGGCATGCTCGGCGGCGGCACCGGCCGCGTGCACCCGGGCGAGGTCAGCCGGGCCCACACCGGTGCGCTCTTCCTCGACGAGTTCCCGCTGTTCCAGGCCGACATCATCGAGGGCCTGCGCGAGCCGCTCGAGAGCGGCGAGGTCACCCTTGCACGCGGCGAGGAGATCGCGACCTTCCCGGCCCGGACCATGTTCGTCCTGGCCTGCAACCCGTGCCCCTGCGGCGAGTACCACCCGACCAACCGGGACAACCGGTGCACGTGCCTCGAGGTGCAGCGCCGGGAGTACCGCCGCAAGATCAGCGGCCCGATCGCGGACCGGATCGACATCGTCCGCCACGTCGAGCCGCTCGGCGAGCTCGACCGGCGCGACAAGCTTGCGCCCAAGGAGTCCTCGGCCCAGGTGCGCGCCCGGGTCACCGCCGCCAGGCAGCGGCAGGCCAGTCGCTACGACGGCACCGGGTGGCGGCTGAACAGTGCCGTGCCGGGCCCGGTTCTGCGCGAGCGGTGGCCGCTGCCCGCGGACGCCGAGCAGCTCGTCGACGACCGGGTGTACGCCGGTCAGCTCACTCGGCGAGGGGCGACGAGGGTGCACCGGCTCGCGTGGACGGTCGCCGACCTGCGAGGAGCCGACCGGCCGGGTGTGGCCGAGGTCGACACCGCCCTGCGGCTCCGCTCCGGCGAGCCGCTGATGCTCTCCGCGGTGCAGGCGGTGGCGGGATGAGTGAGCGCGTGGCCCGGGCGGCCCTGAGCAGGCTCAGCGAGCCGGGCGACGTCCGACTCACCGCCCTCGTCGCGCAGCTCGGCGCGACCAAGGTCTACGAGCTGCTACGGGCGGAGAAGGACGTCGCCGGCGTGTACACCGACGTCGCGTTCCGGCTGCGTGGGCTCGATCCCCAGCGGGAGCTCGAGCAGGCGGAGTCCCAGGGCATCCGTTTCGTGTGCCCGGAGGACCCCGAGTGGCCCGATGGTGTGAGCGACCTGGACGGTGCGGAGCCGTTGCAGCAGCGTGGGGGAGCACCCCTCGGCCTCTGGGTGAAGGGACCCCTGCGTCTCGACGAGGCCTGCCGGCGTGCCGCGGCGATCGTCGGCTCCCGGTCGGCGACGACCTACGGAGCCGCCGTGGCCACCGCGGTCGCCGGGCACCTTGCCGAGCACGGGATGACGGTCGTGTCGGGGGCCGCGTTCGGCATCGACCAGGCCGCCCACCGCGGTGCGCTCGCGATGAGGGGTCCCACGGTCGCCGTCCTCGCCTGCGGCGTCGACCGGGCCTACCCGTCGGCCCATCGGAACCTCCTCGACTACATCGCCGACACCGGGCTGGTGGTCTCCGAGCTGCCGCCGGGGTCCGCCCCGACGAAGCTGCGCTTCCTGTCCCGGAACCGCCTGATCGCGGCGTTGTCCCAGGGCACCGTCGTCGTCGAGGCCGCGGCGCGAAGTGGCGCTCTCAACACGGCCAACTGGGCCGTTCGCCTGAACCGCGTGCTGATGGGGGTCCCGGGGCCGGTGACCAGTGCGCCGTCGGAAGGCGTGCACGAGCTGATCCGCACCCGTGGGGCCGCGCTCGTGACCCGCGGCGAGGACGTGCTCGAGCTCCTGTCGCCGAGTGGCTCCTTCCTCAGCGAGCCGGTGCGCGGACCGGTCCGCCCCGAGGACGGGCTCACCGACCGGGAGCGTCAGGTGCTCGACGCCGTGCCGGTGGTGCAGCCGGCGAGTGCAGACTCGTTGGCCAGGACCGCAGGCATCGCGGTCCGCGACGTGCCCGTTGCGGTGAAGCGCCTCCAAGAGCTGGGGCTGGTCGAGCGGACGGCTGCCGGCTGGCGACGCACTCCGGTGGTGCACGCCTGCTGACCCGGCACCTGCCCGCGCGCCGAGCAGGCACCTGGCCGACAGGCGTCGTAACCTCGGGCTGTGAGCGTGGACGAGGCGGGCGTCGGCCCGTCGGAGGCGTCGGAGGAGGGCCCGGACGGTGACGAGCCGGCCCTCCCCGAGCCGATGGCTGCGGTCCTCGCTGAGTACGAGCGCCACCTGGTCTCCGAGCGTGACCTCACCCCGCACACGGTCCGTGCCTACGCGGCCGACATCGCCGGCATGCTCGAGCACGCCGCGAGGCTGGGCCACACCGACCTGAGCACCCTCGACGTCCGCTCCCTGCGCAGCTGGCTGGCGAACCAGCAGACGAGAGGTCTGGCCCGTACGACGATGGCGCGGCGAGCGACAGCGGTCCGGGTGTTCACGGCCTGGGCCCAGCGCACCGGCCGGACCGAGACGGACCCGGGGGCGCTGCTCGGATCCCCGAAGGCGCACCGCACGCTCCCCGCCGCCCTGCGCCGCGACGAGGCCCGTGAGCTGCTCGAGGCCGCCGCCACCCGCGCCGACGACGGCAGCGCGGCCGGGCTGCGGGACGTCGCGATCCTCGAGCTGCTGTACGCGACCGGGATCCGGGTGGGTGAGCTCTGTGGCCTCGACGTCGACGACGTGGACCGGGAGCGACGCGTGGTGCGGGTGTTCGGCAAGGGGCGCAAGGAGCGGACCGTGCCCTACGGGAGGCCCGCCGAGCGGGCCGTCGCGACGTGGTTGGAGACCGGTCGCCCCCAGCTCGCCGTCTCCGGCTCCGGCGCCGCGTTGTTCCTCGGTGTCCGTGGCCGCCGGATCGACCAGCGTGCGGTGCGCAGCATGGTGCACGCCCGGCTGGCCGACGTGCCCGGTGCCCCGGACCTCGGTCCGCACGGGCTGCGGCACACCGCCGCGACACACCTGCTCGAGGGCGGCGCCGACCTCCGCACCGTCCAAGAGCTCCTCGGCCACGCCTCACTGGCAACGACCCAGATCTACACGCACGTCACCACCGACCGGCTGCGGCAGGCCTACCGCCAGGCCCACCCCCGCGCCTGACCGGACAGCTGGACCGGTCGGTCGGTCCGCCCGGCGGGGCAGCCCGGCATTCGTGCCGGGCGGGGGAGCGCGAGCCGTCCTGCTCACCTGCCGGAGGCAGCCCGCCGTCCCGATGTGAGTTCCGGCCGGTCTGGGAGTCCGCGAGCCGTCCGTGGCTCACACCGCGTGGGGGCCTCCGAGGGGCGACCCTGGGTGAGGGCTCGTCTTCGGTGCGGACACCGGCTCGGCGACAGTCGGGGATGCGCTCGGCAGACGCGTTGCCGGCGACGAACCTGGGCCCATGCCCCGGAGTGAGGACAGACCCGCGAGCCAGGGCGGGGCGGCGAGCGAGGGGAGGCCGGCGAGGGGGAGCAGTCGCACCGGGCCGGCGCCCACGAGGGTGAGCGGGTCGAGGTAGGTCTCTCCTTCGATCAGCCCCCAGTGCAGGCAGGCCGCGGGGGCGCAGTGGCTCGCGATCGACTGCAGGGTCCCGAGCCGGTCTCCGGCGGCGACGACATCGCCCGCGGCCACGGAGGCGCGGACGGGCTCGTACGTCGTCCGCGTCGCGCCGTGGGCGACCACCACCACGCCGCGGCCGGCGAGCGATCCTGCGAAGGTCACCCGTCCTCCGACCGCGGCGCGCACCACCTGCCCTGCCCGGCCGGCCAGGTCGACGCCGCGGTGTCCGGCGCCGTAGGGCGAGAGGGGAGGGGCGAACCCCTCGACGACCGCGGGCTGTGGGTCCAGCGGCCAGACCCCCTCGGCGGGGCTCTGCTCGAGCACGGCTGCCGGCGCCGGGAGCGGCGGGACGGGTGCCGGCAGGCCGAACGCGACCAGCACGGCGGCGAGGTGGAGGATGGCGGTGGTCATGTCTCGAGAGTCCCGTCGGAGGGGCGACGTACCAACGGGCAGCGACGGCGCTGGGGACGGCTTCTCCGCCCCCGGGCCTGTGGACGGCGGGTGGCCTGGCTCGATTCGCCCAGGGCGCCCGATCTCGTCTAGACTCGCGGGTGGCAACCCGTGCACACCGCGCTGGTTGTACTTCGCACGCTCGTTCCGTGACCGGGCCGGTTCACCGGCTCAACCACGGGCGTCGTCCCCGTCAGTCCCTCAGCACCCGGCTCCGGCCGGTCACGAGGGCGGGAACGCGCCGGGCGTCAGGGCAGGGGACAACCCGTCTCCCTGCGACAACTGGAAGCGACCCGCCCGCGCGAGTCGACGCACACGATGACCGTCAGGTCCACGCGTGCGCGCCCGCGTGAGGGGTCACAGATAGCAGGAGGAACGATCGGCATGGCCGTCGTCACCATGCGCCAGCTCCTCGAGAGCGGCGTCCACTTCGGGCACCAGACCCGCCGTTGGAACCCGAAGATGAAGCGCTTCATCATGACCGAGCGCAACGGCATCTACATCATCGACCTGCAGCAGTCGCTGGCCTACATCGACCGCAGCTACGCGTTCATCAAGGACACCGTCGCCAAGGGCGGCACCGTGATGTTCGTGGGCACCAAGAAGCAGGCCCAGGAGGCGATCGCCGAGCAGGCGACCCGCGTCGGTATGCCCTACGTCAACCAGCGTTGGCTCGGCGGCATGCTCACCAACTTCCAGACGGTGCACCAGCGCATCAACCGCCTCAAGGAGCTCGACGAGATCGACTTCGACAACGTCGCGGGCAGCGGTCGCACCAAGAAGGAACTGCTGCACATGAAGCGCGAGCAGATCAAGCTCGACAAGACCCTGGGCGGCATCCGCGACATGACCCGCACCCCCTCCGCGGTGTGGATCGTCGACACCAAGAAGGAGCACCTCGCGGTCGAGGAGGCTCGCAAGCTCCGGATCCCGATCATCGGCATCCTGGACACCAACTGCGACCCCGACGAGGTCGACTTCCCGATCCCGGGCAACGACGACGCCATCCGCGCGGTCTCCCTGCTGACCCGCGTCGTGGCCGACGCCGTCGCCGACGGTCTCATGGCCCGCTCCGGTGCCAAGTCCGGTGAGGCCGCGACCGGCGCCGAGCTCGGCGCCGAGGAGCCGCTGGCCGAGTGGGAGCGCGAGCTCCTGCAGGGCGACGCCGACAAGGCCGCCGTCGAGGCCACCGGCGGCGACGCCGCCAAGGAGGACACCCCGGCCGCCGAGTCGACCGGTGCCGCCTCCGAGGGCGCCGAGGCTGCTGAGGTGGCCGAGACCGCCGAGGCGCCGGCCGCCGAGGGCGACAAGGCTGCCGAGGCGGCCGCGCCGGCTGCCGAGGGCGACAAGGCCTGATCCAGCCGTGAGGGTGGTGGGTACGACGCTCCGCTGAGCGTCGTACCCACCACCACCGGCCCGCGGTCGCAGCACGAGACACGACCGCACCAGCGAGACCACCGACTCCACCCACGAACACCGAGGGACGAAAGACTCATGGCGAACATTTCCGCCGCAGACGTCAAGCGGCTCCGCGACCTCACCAGCGCGGGCATGATGGACAGCAAGAAGGCCCTCGAGGAGGCCGACGGCGACTTCGACAAGGCCGTCGAGATCCTGAGGATCAAGGGCGGCCAGAAGGCTGCGAAGCGCGGCGCCGAGCGCACCGCCTCCGCCGGCCTGGTCGCCACCTCCGGCACCGCGCTCGTCGAGCTGAACTCCGAGACCGACTTCGTCGCCAAGAGCGACGAGTTCGTCGAGGTCGCCCAGCAGATCGCGGACGTCGCTTCCGAGGCAAAGCCGGCCGACGCGGAGGCGCTCAAGGCCGTCAAGCTCGGCGACTCCACCGTCGGCGAGGTCGTCGAGGGCCTCGCGGTGAAGATCGGCGAGAAGATCGAGCTCGGCCGCGTCGCCGTGTTCGACGGCCCCGTCGCGGTCTACATGCACCGTCGCGCCGCGGACCTCCCGCCGGCCGTCGGCGTCATGGTCGAGTACGAAGGCGACAACGAGGACGCCGCCCGCGGCGCCGCGATGCAGATCGCCGCGATGCGTCCGCAGTTCGTCTCCCGCGACGAGGTGCCTTCGGACGTCGTCGCCAAGGAGCGCGAGATCGCCGAGGCCACCGCTCGCGAGGAGGGCAAGCCCGAGCAGGCTCTGCCCAAGATCATCGAGGGTCGCGTCAACGGCTTCTTCAAGGAGGTCGCCCTCCTCGACCAGCCGTCGGTGCAGGACAGCAAGAAGAACGTGAAGGCTGTCCTCGACGAGGCCGGTGTCACCGTGAAGCGGTTCGCCCGCTTCGAGGTCGGGGCCTGATCAACTAGGGTTCAGACCAAGACGAACGACGTAGGAGGCCGGTCCGTGGAGCGCAGCACAGCATCCGCCGGACCGGCCTTCTCGTCTGTCGGCACCACCAGCGATTCGGCCGTCGGCGGTCGGGCAAGGGGAACACAGTGACGGCGTACAAGCGGGTCCTGCTGAAGCTCTCGGGTGAGGCGTTCGGCGGCGGCAAGATCGGCGTCGACCCCGACGTGGTCAACGCGATCGCCCGGGAGATCGCCGACGTGGTCCGCGAAGGGGTCCAGGTCGCGATCGTCACCGGCGGCGGCAACTTCTTCCGCGGCGCCGAGCTGCAGCAGCGCGGCATGGACCGCGCTCGCGCCGACTACATGGGCATGCTCGGCACGGTCATGAACTGCCTCGCGCTCCAGGACTTCCTCGAGAAGCAGGGCGTCGAGACCCGCGTGCAGACCGCGATCACGATGGGCCAGGTCGCCGAGCCGTACATCCCGCGGCGCGCGATCCGGCACCTGGAGAAGGGCCGCGTCGTGATCTTCGGCGCCGGCGCCGGCATGCCGTACTTCTCCACCGACACCGTGGCCGCCCAGCGCGCCCTCGAGATCGGCGCCGAGGTGATCCTCATGGGCAAGCAGGGCGTCGACGGCGTCTACGACTCCGACCCGAAGGTGAACCCCGACGCGGTCCGGTTCGACAGCCTGACCTACGACGAGTTCCTCACCCGCGGCCTGAAGGTCGCCGACGCGACGTCGGTCAGCCTCGCCCGCGACAACGACATCAGCATGATCGTGTTCAACCTGTCCGAGGAGGGCAATATCGCCCGAGTCGTGGCGGGTGAGAAGATCGGTACGACGGTCTCGCGGACCGTCTGAGACCACCCCACCGACCAGGGGCGGCTCGACCGCGAGCCCGACCCGACGTGACATGACGAGCACCAAGGAGCCAGCGCCGTGATCAACGAGACCCTCAACGAGGCCGACCACAAGATGGACAGGGCCGTGGAGGTCACCCGTGAGGACTTCGCGGCGATCCGCACCGGCCGGGCCCACCCGTCGATGTTCGCCAAGATCACGGCCGACTACTACGGCACGCCCACGCCGATCCAGCAGCTTGCCTCCTTCACCGTCCCCGAGGCCCGCGTGGTCATCGTCGCGCCCTACGACATGGGTGCGATGACCGCCATCGAGAAGGCGATCCGCGACTCCGACCTCGGCGTGAACCCCGCCAACGACGGCAAGACCCTGCGCATCGTGCTCCCCGAGCTCACCGAGGAGCGGCGCAAGGAGTACATCAAGATGGCCAAGGGCAAGGCCGAGGACGGCAAGATCGCCATCCGCAACATCCGCCGTCACGCCAAGCAGGCCCTCGACAAGATGGAGAAGGACGGCGAGGTCGGCAAGGACGACGTCACCGGCGCCGAGAAGCGGCTCGACGGGATGACCAGGAAGCACACCGACGCGATCGACGAGATGCTCAAGCACAAGGAAGCCGAGCTGCTCGAGGTCTGAGCACCATCGCCCACATGACTGCCTCCGAGACGCCGTCGGGCGCACCGGCCCCGACCGGACGCGCCGGACGCAACCTTCCTGCCGCGATCGCCTCGGGCGTCGTGCTCTTGGCTCTCATCGGCGGGTCCCTGTTCTTCTGGAAGCCGGCCTTCGTCGGCGTCGTCGCCGCGGCGATCCTGCTCGGCGTCTGGGAGCTCAAGCAGGCGCTCGCGGAGAAGGGCATCCGCTTGCCCTTCGAGCCACTCGTGGTCGGCTCGGTCGTGATGCTCGTCGGCGCCTACCTCGGCGGCGCCCCGGCTCTGGTCACCGCGCTCGCGGTCACCGCACTCGGCCTGATGATGTGGCGGCTGCGCGGGGGAGTCGCCGGCTTCGTCCGCGACGCCACCGCCGGCGTGTTCACCGCCGTCTACGTGCCGTTCCTCGCCGGCTTCGTGCTCCTGCTGCTGCGGCCCGAGGACGGCCCGCTGCGGGTGCTGACCTTCATCCTCGTGACGATCGCCTCCGACATCGGCGGGTACTTCGTCGGCGTCCTGGCGGGCAAGCACCCGATGGCGCCGGTGATCTCGCCGAAGAAGTCGTGGGAGGGCTTCATCGGCTCGACGGTCACCTGCGTCGGCGCCGGGTGGGCGAGCGTGGTCTACCTGCTCGACGGCGAGTGGTGGGTCGGTGTCCTGCTCGGCCTCGTCGTGGCCCTCATGGCCACGCTCGGCGACCTCTCCGAGTCCGTCATCAAGCGCGACCTCGGGATCAAGGACATGTCCAACATCATCCCCGGCCACGGCGGGCTGATGGACCGGCTCGACTCACTGCTCGCCACGGTCGCCCCGACCTGGCTGCTGCTGTTCTACCTCGTCCCCGCCTGAGCCCGCGCCGGTGAAGCCGGCCGGTCGGCCGTCGTACCGGGAGGTCCGGGACCGCGAGGGCTGGGCACGTCGACCACGCATGATCGACGCCGCCGGGTCAGGGCGGCCGGATAGCCTGGGGCCATGACCGTCGACGCGCCGTCCACCTTCCGGGACTCGGTACGCACCCTGCTGCGTGACCGGCTGCTCGACGCCGCCGCCTCCATCACCGCCACCGAGGGCTGGGGGGCGGTCACCATGGCCAAGCTCGCCGACGAGGTCGGCGTGAGCCGGCAGACGGTCTACAACGAGCTCGGCTCCAAGCCCAAGATCGCCGAGGAGCTCGTGATGCGCGAGCTCGAGCGGTTCCTCGACATCGTCCGCACCCGCATGGCGGCCGAGGACGAGCTCGTCGAGGCGCTGCGCAGCGCGTGCGAGGGGGCCCTGGAGGCCGCGGCGGCCAACCCGCTGCTGAAGGCGATCCTCGAGTCGGCCCACACCGGCGGAGGCAGTGACCTGCTGCCGCTGCTGACCACCCAGTCCCAGGGCCTGATCGAGGGCGCGACCTCCGTGGTCGTCGAGGCGCTGGCGGAGCAGGGCTTCGCGACCGGCCTCGACGAGGATGAGCTGCTCACCGCGGTCGACGCCGTCATCCGGCTGGTGCTCAGCCACGTCATGCAGCCCGCCAAGACCCCGACCGAGGCCGCGGCCGACATCGCCTGGGTCGCCGGGCACGTCATCCATGACGTGGCCCACTCCGACGGCTGAGGATTCGGCGCTCAACCACCCGGGTGGGACACTGGTGAGGCCATGTCTGAAGAGCCCATCAAGACCCTTCCCCTCGTCTTCGACGAACCGCGCGGCCGCAAGAAGCCTCCGCGTCACCTCGCCGACCTCTCCGGAGCCGAGCGCAAGGAGCTCGTCTCCTCCCTCGGCCTCCCCGGTTTCCGCGCCAAGCAGCTGTCCACGCACTACTTCTCCCGGCTGGTCGACGACCCGGCGGAGATGACGGACCTTCCCGCCGCCCAGCGGGACACGATGGTCGAGTCGCTGCTGCCGGAGCTGATGACGCCGCTCCGGACGATGGAGGCAGACAAGGGAACGACCCAGAAGACCCTGTGGAAGCTCTTCGACGGCGCGCTCGTCGAGTCCGTGCTCATGCGGTACACCGACCGCACCACGATCTGCGTGTCCTCCCAGGCCGGGTGCGGCATGGCCTGCCCGTTCTGCGCGACCGGGCAGGGCGGCCTCCAGCGCAACATGTCCACCGCCGAGATCGTCGAGCAGGTCGTCGCCGGTGCCCGCACGATGGCGCGCGGCAAGGTCCCCGGCGGCCCCGGCCGCATCTCCAACGTCGTCTTCATGGGGATGGGTGAGCCGCTGGCCAACTACAAGGCCCTGCTCGGCGCGATCCGTCGGCTCACCGATCCCGCCCCGGAGGGGCTCGGCATGTCGGCGCGCGGGATCACCGTCTCGACCGTCGGCCTCGTCCCGCGCATGCGGCAGCTGGCCGAGGAGGGCATCCCGGTCACGCTCGCGCTGTCGCTGCACGCGCCGGACGACGAGCTGCGCAACGAGCTGGTCCCGATCAACACCCGCTACAGCGTGCACGAGGCAGTCGAGGCGGCCTGGAACTACGCGCGGACGACCAAGCGCCGCGTCTCCATCGAGTACGCCATGATGCGCGACATCAACGACCAGGGCTGGCGCGCCGACCTGCTCGGCGACGTGCTCAACTCCTACGGAGACTGGAGCTGGGTGCACGTGAACCTGATCCCGCTGAACCCGACGCCCGGCTCCAGGTGGACCGCGTCCGACCCGGCGGTGGAGCGTGAGTTCGTCCGCCGCCTTGAGGCCAAGGGGATCCCGACCACGGTCCGAGACACCCGCGGCTCGGAGATCGACGGCGCCTGCGGCCAGCTCGCCGCCACCGAGGTCTGAGCGCGCGTCCGGCAGCGTCCTGATCTCGTAGGCTCGGCGCCGTGAGCAGCGAGCGCACCGGCTACTACGACGCCGAGGCCGGCGTGTACGACGAGACACGCGGTGGGGTGGACCGCGCCCGCGCCGCTGCCGAGACCATCGCCGGGCTCGTGCCTGCGACCGGACGGCTGCTCGACGTCGCCGGCGGCACCGGCATCGTGTCGGCCGAGCTCGCCGCCCAGGGGTTCGACGTGGTCGTCACCGACGTGTCCCGGGGCATGCTGGAGATCGCGGCGCAGCGGCTCCCCGGTCGGGTCGCCGTCGCCACGGCCGACCGGCTTCCGGTCGCCGACGGCTCGGTCGACGTGGTCACGATGGTGTGGCTGCTGCACCTGCTGCCTGCCCCCGTGGCCGATGCCGTGCTCGCCGAGGCCGCGCGGGTGGTGCGGCCCGGTGGTCACGTCGTCACGACGGTCGACAAGGACCTCGCGCACGGGCGCATGC
Organism: uncultured Actinomycetota bacterium; assembly: GCA_963700365.1. Taxonomy (GTDB): domain Bacteria; phylum Actinomycetota; class Actinomycetes; order Propionibacteriales; family Nocardioidaceae; genus Nocardioides_C. The sequence continues at coordinate 395,091 of CAVOXG010000004.1, forward strand.
GTCGTACCGGAGCAGACGCCGCGGACCGGGTCGCTCTCGTCGCCCGACGGCTGGGCCTTCAGTTCACAGGACAGGACTCGTTCAGCGGCCGGAGCACCTGGGGATCGGTGAGCGGCGGCGACCCGGTGTTCCCGGTCGCGTGCTACCGCAGGAGCACCGGGTCGGCCTGAGTCACGGCTCGAGGCACTCCGGGATCGAGTCGACGTCTCCCGTGGGCGCCTCCGTCGTACCGGCCGGGTCGTAGATCTTCACCCAGTCGACGGTGTCGAACTGCCGGAGTGTCGGCATGATCTCGCCGGCGATGCTCACGGTGGACCCGCCGCTGCTGCATCCGCCGGTGAGCCGGACCCGGGCGATGCCGTCCTCGATCGTCAGGTCCGCGTAGTCCTTGGCCTTCGAGCGCAGCAGTCGCAGGCCGTGGGTCCGCTCGCTGGGCAGCGGCCCGGCGAACAGGCGGTCCATGACGCCGGTGGCCGGCGACGTCGGCCGCACGGGGCGGAGCCGCGGCACGAAGAACGGCTCGTCGTTGGCCACGAAGCGGTCCTCGTTGAAGAAGAAGACCTTGCGGTCGACGGTCGGGAAGCCGGCGCGCACCCTGATGACGACGCGGCTCGGGTCGTCCATCGCGGAGATGCGGAAGCGCGTCCGCTTGGCCAGCCCGATGCCGTACGTCGTCACGGCCTCGAAGTCACCGGAGCGCACCGTGGTCATGACGTTCGGCAACGGGAACGCGATCCGAGCAGGTGCCGTCTGGCCACTGGCGTTGTGGGCCTTGGCGAGCTCGAAGCGGACCCGCAAGATGGCCTGCCCGGCGATGCGGATGGGCAGGTCGGAGGCGTCGCCGCGGAGCTCGTCGACGTAACGCACCCTCACACTCTCGGGGACACCTCCCTTGAACTCGAAGACGATCCGGTCGAAGACGCCCTGGTGGGCGGCCCGGATGTCCACCAACGTCGGCACGACCGGCGCAGGCATGGCGCCGGGCGCGGCATCCGGGGCGGCGGAGGACACGGCGGCCGGAACGGTGAGGCCGACGGCCAGGAACGGGATGAGAAGTCGCGTGATCTTCATGGCACCCCCAGGTAGATCCTCATGGGCGACGACTCAAGCATGAGCCGAGCACGCCACGGCGGGTCAGTGCCGAAGGTCCCTGCCGGCCGGCCGCCAGGGTCGATGCACGACGGTCCACCTCGCAAGCGTCCGCGAGCTCCGTCGACGTCGTGTCGGCGGCGCGGCCGGCGCCGACGGCCGTTAGCATCAACCGTCATGACGGGGATCGAAGTGCTGATGCGGCGCGCCATCGAGGCTTCCCTCGAAGACTCCACGCGCCAGTACCTCACGGGCACTCTTCACAGGCCACAAGAGCTCGAGCACGTTGAGGACGCAGACCTCGAGATGGGGCTCTCCGACTACTCCGAGAACACGGCCGACCAACCCCACATCCATCCCCGCGCACGTGAGTACCAGTACGTCATCAGTGGACGGGCACTCATTCGCGAACTCGCCACCGGGCGGACCCACGAGCTGTCCGCCGGCGACTTCTACGTCATACATCCGGGTACGGCGTACGCCCAGAAGTCGGTCGCCGGGACACGCATCCTGTTCGTGAAGCACCCGGCAGGCAATGACAAGTCGGTGGTGACCGTCGACGACGAGACGGCTCGCTGGCTTGCGGACCTGGACTTCTGATCGGTCGCTTCGTCGGATGATCGCACGCACTCATGAGTAGGAAGTCGTACCGCCGCTACCAGGCAGAGACCTTTGCGGCCGAAGGCGCACGAGCCCTTGCCTACGTCGCCGCAGCCATGCTGCCGCTGTTCGAGGCCTCGCTTCTGTTCGCGCCCTGGCTGACAAGCCACAGATGGTGGGTCCTTGCTGCCGTCGCGACTCTCCTCGTCGTGGTCGGGCTCACGCGCGGACTGCTCGCGGCGGGACGTCTTCGTAGGCTCGCCGTGCCCGTGAAGTCCGGCCGGGAGGTGCTCGTCGTCGTGGCCGACTTCATGGAGAACGTCGAGAACTTCCAGGACGCGTCCATCGTCTTCGGCGTGAACGACAAGTTCAGTGTCTCTGGGCTGAAGTCGAACTCAGTGCACGCAAGCTTCCTGAGGAAGTACTTCGCACACCGTGACGCGGACCAGAACCAAGCAGCGATGGACCTGGCGCTCCGCGAGACCGCGCTCGTGCCCGCAGGTCACCCGCGTCCTGACGAGAGCGGGGAGCGCCCGCGCCATCCGACGGGCACCGTCGTCTGTCTTCCTTTCGACACGGACACGAACGGTGATCCCCGGAACGCCTTCCTTCTCGCGAACTCTTCGAGGCGCACGTCACGGGTTCAGCGGCGATGGTCAGACTCGACCAGATGATCCGACGGATCTGGGAGTACCACGACGAGCATCGTGTCGTGACCGACCAGATCCTCTTCTCACTCGTGGGGACCGGCCACTCGGCGGACCTGACGAAGATGAAGTCGGCGTTCCACATCGTCGACGAGTACTTCAGGCATCTGGAGGATGTTCACCGGTGGTGCGCGTCAAGCGGTTGGTGATCTCGATCCTGCCGGAGGCGGTGATGCGGGCCGAGGTGGACCTCCAGGCCGTTCACGAGTACGTGAGGGCTCGCGCGGCGCTGCATCGAACGCTCGTCTGAGACAGGCCCTCACTACGGCCTCGCGAGCAGAGGCGCGACCTCGGACACGTCGTCGACGAGATGCACCATGTCCTGCATGAGGCGGCCCTCGGAGAGCTTCTCGAGCAACGGCCACACGGGCAGGGTCTCGGTCCACTGTCCGCGACCGACGAGCACCATCGGCGCGACCGAGGACGCGTCGGCGTAGAAGTTCTCACAGGCCTCCTGGAACACCTCCTGGACCGTGCCGGCGGCACCGGGCAGGAAGACCGTCCCGGCGGTCGCCAGGTGCAGCAGGACGTCCTCGCGGATGGCGTTCTTGAAGTACTTCGCGATGTCGGTGGCGAACGCGTTCGGCGGCTCGTGGCCGTAGTGCCAGGTGGGTACGCCGAACGAGCGCATCCCCTCGGGCCAGCGGTCGAGCACCTCGAAGGCGCCCTGCGCCCAGTCGCGGATCGACGGCGTGAAGGACGGCACCTGCGCGAGCATCTTCAGCGCCTCGTCCAGGTCGTCCAGGGTCTGACCGGAGAGGTAGGCGCCGAGGTTGGCCGCCTCCATCGCACCGGGGCCGCCGCCGGTGGCGACCGTGAGGCCGGCGGAGGTCAGGTCGTAGGCGAGGCGCGCCGCGGCGGCGTAGTCGTCGGTGCCGCGCGCCATCGCGTGCCCGCCCATGATCCCGACCAGGTCGTGCTCGCGTGCGTGTGCGCGCAGGGCATCGTCGATGGCCTGGTCGTGCAGCGCCTGGGCGGGGCTGATGTCTGCCTTGGCCTCCTGCTGGGACCACGCGTACACCTTCGCGTCGTAGGTGCGCTCGTAGGACTCCTCGAGTCCGGCGTACAGCTCGTGCGGCCCGTAGAGCGCGGCCCGGTAGGCGTCGAACGGCACGTGCGGCACGACCGGGAAGACGAGAGCGCCGCGGTTCCGAAGATCGTCCTCGTCGTCGGGCAGGAGCGGGCAGCCCAGGAACAGTGCGGCCGCCGGGTCCAGCCTTCGCAGCACGGCGCCACGCTCCCGGAGGTCCACCGACCTCAGCCGCCACCCGCTCAGGCAGTCGACGCCCGCTGCCACCCGGGCGTCGAACTCCGCCAGGCTCTCCACGTCGACGGTGCGTCCGCGTTGCTCTCTCACGCTCCCGAACCTAGCCGACGGCCGGCCCACCGTCCTGTCCGGCAGGCTGGACGTGTGCACTCCGGATCGAGTGGGAACGACGGTCACGATGGTGAGACGACGGAAGGGCAACGAAGGCGGCGCGCCGCCTCGCTTCGTCGTGCAGCGGCACCGGGCCAGGAGCGACCACTACGACTTCCGCCTGGAGCTGGACGGCGTGCTGGTCAGCTGGGCGGTGCCCAAGGGTCCGACGCTCGACCCGATGGCCCGGCGCACGGCCTTCCGGGTGGAGGACCATCCGCTGGAGTACTTCGACTTCGAGGGCGTCATCCCGAAGGGTGAGTACGGCGGAGGAGACGTCATCGTCTGGGACACCGGCACCTGGCAGCCGCACGGGCGGGACGATCCGAAGGCGGCACTCGACGAGGGCGAGCTCCACCTCGACGTCTCGGGCCACAAGCTCCGCGGCCGGCTGGTCCTCGTCCGCCGGGGCGAGGCCGGGGAGCGCGAGCAGTGGCTCCTCGTGCACAAGCGTGACGAGTTCGCGGTCGAGGGCTGGGACCCCGACGACTTCCCCAGGTCGGTCCTCAGCGGCCGGACCAACGTCGAGGTGGCCGAGCACCCGGAGCGGCTGTGGCGCTCGGACCTGCCGCCGGCCGAGGCCTCCGTGCCGGTGACCACACAGCCCGACGGGCCCGGCGACGAGGCGCTCGCCGAGCTCGAATCGCTGGGCCAGAAGGGCACCTGGCACCTGTTCGGCCGGAGCCTGAACGTCACCAACCTCGGCAAGGAGCTGTTCCCGGGGCGCGACGGCGAGCCGCCGGTCACGAAGCGCGAGCTGCTGCGCTACGCCGCGTGCATCGCGCCGGTCGTCCTGCCCTATCTCGAGGGACGTGCGGTCAACCTCCGGCGGCATCCCGAGGGCGCACACACCAAGGGCTTCTGGCACAAGCAGCGCCCTGACCACGCACCCGACTGGGTCGGCGCCTGGGACAACCCCGCCGCCGGCGAGGGCGAGACCACGACGTACGCCGTCCTCGACGAGCCGGCTGCCGTCGTCTGGGCGGCTCAGTTCGGCGCCCTGGAATGGCATCCGTGGACCTCCCGCACGGACGAGCCCCAGCGTCCGACGTACGCGCTCATCGACCTCGACCCCGGCGACGAGACCTCGTGGGAGGACGTCCTGGTGCTGGCCCGGCTGCACCGGACCGCGTTCGAGCACCTCGGCGTCCAGGCGTTCCCGAAGGTGACCGGGAGCCGCGGCATCCAGATCTGGGTGCCGATCGCACGCGGACCGAGCTTCGACGAGACCCGCGCCTGGGTGGAGCGGCTCTCGCGGACCGTGGGCGCGGTGGTGCCCGAGCTGCTGAGCTGGAAGTGGGACGTGCGCGCACGTGGTGGCAAGGCCCGCCTCGACTACACCCAGAACGCGGTCAACAAGACCCTCGTCGCGCCGTACAGCCCTCGCGCCCGACCGGGCGCGCCGGTCTCCGCGCCGATCGCGTGGGAGGAGCTCGACGACCCGGCCCTGCGGCCGGACGGCTTCACCGTCCGGACCATGCCGGCCCGGGTCGCCGAGCGCGGTGACCTCTTCCGCGGCGCGGTGCTCGAGCAGCAGAACCTGCCGCCGCTCGCCTGACCGCCGCGTGTCAGAAGGCGACCGCGAGCAGCTCGCCGAAGAGCGCGTGCTCGTCGACGTCGAGCCCGCGGGCCGTGAACCAGGTGCAGATGTTGTGGCAGTCCCGCATCAGGAAGTCCATGCCTGTCGGGTTCCCGACGATGTCCACCGCCTGGGGCAGGTCGATGATCACCAGCCGGTCGCCCGCAGCGAGGATGTTGTACGGCGACAGGTCGCCGTGCGCGATGCCGTGCTCGGCGAGGACCGCCATCGCGTCCCGCAGCTGGTCGAAGTACGACACCAGCAGGTCAGGCTCCGGCCGGGTCTGGGCGAGACGCGGTGCAACCTCGTCGCCCACGGTGACCAGCTCCATGAGGATCTCGGTGCCGTCGATCTGCACGGGATAGGGGACCGGTACGCCGGCGGACCAGAAGGTCTTCATCGCCTCCCACTCCGCCCACGCCCACTGGCCCGCGGCGACCGCCCGGCCGTGCGCGGTCCGTTTGGCCATCGCCCGGGCGTCGCGGGTGTTCCTCGTGCGACGGCCCTCGGTGTAGGTGCTGCTCCGGTGGAAGGTCCGGTGCTCCTCGGAGCGGTAGCGCTTGGCGGCCATGACCGTCGAGGCCCCGTCGGGGACGGAGCGCTCGAGGAGGAAGACGTCGGCCTCCTTGCCGGTCTTGAGAATGCCGAGCTCGGTGTCGACCGCGGCGCGGTCGGTGACGACCCAGCCGGGCACGGGCTCGGGCCCGCGGCAGAGACGCTCGACGTCCCAGTAGGTGCTCCAGCGGCTCGCGCCGGCGAGGTCCCCGGCGCCGGGGTCGTCGACGGGCCGGAAGTCGCAGACGAAGAGTGGGTCGATCGACGGGGTGGACTCGGTTGCCGGCTGCTGCCGGTCGAGGTCAGCGGAGTAGGTCTCCGCGAGGTTGACGTCGTCGGACATCGGTAGGGCTGCTCCATGAGTGAGAGGGAATGTTGGCTGCGGACGCGCCAAGGACAGTGGTCGTCATGTCGCACCCCTCTCTGGTCACGGAGGCTCGCCCTGGCGGCGAGCTCGGCTCCTTCGGTGACGAGCGTGACCGACCGACGACGGGTGTGCAACCGAATTACGCACGCGCGGTGGCGGCCCCTGGTGATGCCGCTGGTCGCTCAGGACGGCCGCTTGGTCGACGTACCTCTGGCCCGCACGCGAGCCGGGCAGCAAGATGGGGCCCATGGGATATCGCGAGGTGTACGACCGCAGCATCAAGGACCCCGAGGGCTTCTGGGCCGAACAGGCGGGCCTGGTCGACTGGATCAAGAAACCGCGTGAGGTCCTCGACGACTCACGCAAGCCGTTCTACCGGTGGTTCCCCGACGGGACGCTCAACACCTGCTTCAACGCTCTCGACCGGCACGTGGCGGCCGGCCACGCCGACCGGACCGCGTTGGTCTACGACAGCCCGGTGACCGACACGGTGCAGCGGTTCACCTACGCCCAGCTGCTGGAGAAGGTCGCGGCCTTCGCCGGGGCACTGCGAGGCTTCGGCGTCGAGAAGGGCGACCGGGTCGTCATCTACATGCCGATGATCCCCGAGGCGGTCATCGCGATGCTCGCGTGCGCCCGCATCGGCGCCGTGCACTCGGTGGTGTTCGGCGGGTTCGCCCCGCACGAGCTGGCGATCCGTATCGACGACGCGCAGCCGAAGGTCGTGGTCTCCGCGTCCTGCGGCATCGAGCCCACGCGGCTGGTGGAGTACAAGCCGATGCTCGACCGCGCGCTGGAGCTCGCCACCCACAAGCCGGGCACCTGCGTCGTCAAGCAGCGCCCGCAGGCGCGCGCCGAGATGACCGAGCCGCGCGACGTCGACTGGGACGTGGCGATGAAGGCCGGCAAGCTGCACCCCGCGCCCTGCGAGGAGGTGGCCGCGACCGACCCGTTGTACGTCCTCTACACGTCCGGTACGACGGGCAAGCCGAAGGGGATCGTCCGGGACAACGGCGGGCACGCCGTGGCGATGGCCTGGTCGCTGCCGAACATCTACGACGTGCACGCCGGCCAGGTCTGGTGGGCGGCCTCCGACGTCGGCTGGGTCGTCGGCCACAGCTACATCGTGTACGCCCCGCTCATCGCCGGCGCGACGACCGTGCTCTACGAGGGCAAGCCGGTCGGCACCCCGGACGCCGGCGCGTTCTGGCGCGTGATCGCCGACCACGGCGTCGAGGCGCTGTTCACCGCTCCCACGGCGATCCGGGCGATCAAGAAGGAGGACCCGCGAGGCGAGCTGCTCGCGGACCACGACGTGTCCTCGCTGCGCACGCTGTTCCTCGCCGGCGAGCGCCTCGACCCCGACACCTACACCTGGTCGACCGAGACCCTGGGTGTCCCGGTCGTCGACAACTGGTGGCAGACCGAGACCGGCTGGCCGATCGCCTCGAACCTTCGCGGGCTCGAGCCGATGGGCATCAAGCCCGGCTCGCCGAGCGTGCCGGTGCCCGGGTACGACGTCCAGGTGCTCGACGAGAAGGGTGACCCGCTGCCGGCCGGGCAGGAGGGCGCGATCTGCATCCGCCTCCCGCTGCCGCCCGGCACCCTGCCCACGCTGTGGGGCGACGACGACCGCTTCGTGGGCTCCTACCTCGCCGCGTACGACGGGTACTACCTGTCCGGTGACGGCGGCTACATCGACGAGGACGGCTACCTCTACGTGATGGGCCGCACCGACGACGTCATCAACGTCGCCGGGCACCGGCTCTCGACCGGGTCGATGGAGGCGGTCATCGCCCAGCACCCCGCCGTCGCCGAGTGCGCGGTGATCGGCGCCGCCGACGCGATGAAGGGCCAGCTGCCGCGCGGCTTCGTGGTGCTGAAGGCCGGCGTCACCGACGACCCCGACGACATCGCCCGGGAGCTCATCGCGATGGTCCGCGACGAGATCGGCGCGGTCGCGGCCTTCAAGGACGTCACGGTCGTGGGAGGCCTGCCCAAGACCCGGTCGGGCAAGATCCTGCGCAAGACCATGCGCGAGATCGCCGACGGCAAGGAAGCCGCGGTCCCCTCCACGATCGAGGACGAGTCGGTCCTCGAGAAGCTCAAGCCCGCCCTGCGCAAGGAGAGCTGACCCGGCCCCGCGGGTCCGGGGCCGGGACCGCAACCGGGCGGGGACCGGGCGGAGGGTGCCGCCCCGGTCGCTTGGGCGGCGCATGGAGCAGGAGGCGACCGAGCGGAGGATGGCGCCGGGGAGCGTCAAAGGGCTTGGCCGCGGCGGGCCCTGAAACATTGCGGTGAGAGCCCGCGCGGCCCGACGCGCCGCCCAAGCGACCGGCGACGTCCTCCGCCCGGGTGCCGCATGCCCCTCGAGGCTCCCCGGCGGCCAGCCGTCCGGCCCAGTCGCGCTCCTGCCAACGACAGTCGCGCCAGCCAGTCGCGCCGCACATGGGCGGGAACGGCACGGCCGATCGGGTGCCGCATGCTCCTGGCTCAGCAGCAGCGGGACTGCGGGTTGGCCTCCTTGTGGTCGGCACGGTGCCGCTCGAACTCACGACGCGACATCGGCTCGGTGCCCTCGCGGGCGCAGCGCTCGACGTACTCGTCCCACTTGGCCTCGCCCGTGGCCTGCTTGAGGTACCACAGCACCCCGCGCTGGGCCCGGAAGAGCGTGTCCTTCATCGCTTGCCGCCACCCACGAGGTCACCGCGCGAGGCCTCCCACTCGGCCACGGCCTGCTTCTCCTCCTTGGTGGCGAAGAAGTCGGAGGGGGCCACGAGGTGCGACTCCACCTTCGGCACCTCGGTGGTCGGCAGGCCGCCGGCCTTGAGCGCCTTGGCCCAGATGAAGAACGCGTTGATGACGATGATGATGACCAGCGATGCGAACAGGGCCTGCAGCGTGCCGTTCACCGTGGAGTTGGTGACGATCTGCTGCATCTGGTTCATGTCGGTGGCCGGCGCGAGCAGCTCGCCGTTGTCCATCGCGGTCTGGTAGACCGAGCGCTGCTCCCAGTACCCGATCTTCGGGTCGCTCGAGAACACCTTCTGGTAGCTCGCGGTCAGCGTCACGATCAGGTCCCAGGCAAGGCCGAGACCCGGCACCCACGCCCACTTCGCCTTGCCGTGCTTGATCAGCAGCGTGGTTGCGAGGGTCAGCGCGATCGCGGCGAGGAGCTGGTTGGAGATACCGAACAGCGGGAACAGCTGGTTGATGCCGCCGAGCGGGTCGGTGACGCCGACGTAGAGCATGTAGCCCCACAGAGCGACGACGATGGCGCTCGCCGACCAGGAGGCCGGCTTCCAGGAGATCTGGGCGTACTTGGGCCACACGTTGCCGATCGTGTCCTGGAGCATGAACCGGCCGACTCGGGTGCCCGCGTCGACGGCGGTGAGGATGAACAGCGCCTCGAACATGATCGCGAAGTGGTACCAGAACGCCGCCAGCCCGCCACCGAAGGCGTCGGTGAAGATGAACGACATGCCGAACGCCAGGGTCGGCGCGCCACCGGTGCGCGAGATCAGCGTCTCCTCCTGCACGGACTGCGCGGCCGCCGTCAGGTCGGCCGGAGTGATCGTGAACCCCAGCGTCCGGATGAACTCCGCTGCCGCCCCCGGCTCACCGCCTGTCGCGCCCGCCGGAGCGTTCATCGCGTAGTACAGGCCCTGGTCGATCACCGACGCCGCGATCAGTGCGCTGATGGCGACGAAGGACTCCATGAGCATGCCGCCGTAGCCGATCATCCGGACCTGGCTCTCCTTGGCGACCATCTTCGGCGTGGTGCCGGAGGCGATCAGCGAGTGGAAGCCGGACAGCGCGCCGCAGGCGATCGTGATGAACACGAACGGGAAGAGCTTGCCCGCGAACACCGGCCCGGTGCCCTCGATGGCCCAGTCGGTCACAGCCTGGTTCTGCAGCACCGGCGCGGCGAACACCAGGCCGACGGCCAGAAGCACGATGACGCCGATCTTCATGAACGTCGACAGGTAGTCGCGCGGGGTCAGCAGCATCCACACGGGAAGGATCGAGGCGACGAAGCCGTAGACCACCAGGGCCAGGGTCAGCTGCTCCTTGGAGAGGGTCATCGCGTCGGAGAGGCCCATCTGCTCGACGTAACCGCCGCCGATGATCGCGAGCAGCAGCAGCGCGACACCGATCGCGGTGACCTCCATGACCCGGCCGGGTCGCATGTAGCGCAGGTAGAAGCCCATGAACAGGGCGATCGGGATGGTCAGCGCGATCGAGAAGACGCCCCACGGGGACTCGGCCAGGGCGTTGACGACGACGAGCGCGAGCACCGCGAGGATGATGATCATGATCGCGAAGACGGCGATCAGGGCGGCGATGCCGCCGACCACGCCGATCTCCTCGCGCACCATCTGGCCGAGGCTCTTGCCGTCCCGGCGCATCGAGAAGAAGAGGACGACCATGTCCTGCACGGCGCCGGCGAAGATGACGCCGACGATGATCCAGATCGTGCCGGGCAGGTAGCCCATCTGAGCCGCGAGTACGGGGCCGACCAGGGGACCGGCTCCGGCGATCGCGGCGAAGTGGTGACCGAACAGCACCCGGCGGTCCGTGACGTCGTAGTCGACGCCGTTCTCGAGCCGCTCAGCCGGCGTCGCCCGGGTGTCGTCGACCCCGAGGACGCGGTAGGCGATGAAGCGCGCGTAGAAGCGGTAGGCGATGGCGTAGGAGCCCAGCGCCGCGAAGAGGATCCACAGCGCGGACACCTCCTCGCCGCGGGAGAGCGCCAGGACGGTCCAGGAGACCGCGCCGACCAGGGCGACGGCGCCCCAGATCGCCATGGACTTCGGCGTCATCTTCCTAGTTCGTTGTTCCAGGGGAGTGGTCGTGGACATGGGGAGTGACTCCTTGTGAGCGACTTGGCTGCCCGATGCGGCCGTCGGTGCCTTTGTACTCCCAAAGCGGACCCGGTTGCCACCACCGGGTCCGCATGTCAGCGCTCTCTGCGACGAGGGCGACGAAATTGTCGGTCAGTGGCCGCCGAGAAGCGGGGCCATCGCCCTCGCGAGCACGCTCGGCCGCCGGGTCAGCTGCTCCTCGCGGTCGGCGAGCGCCATCGTGCGCAGGCCGGCGTTCACGCCGAGCCAGCGCAGGGGCTCCGGCTCCCACGACGGCGACCGGTGCCCCACCCACGGCAGCCCGGTCAGCTCGGTCTCCTTGTCGAGGACGAGGTCGCGCAGGGTGCGGCCGGCCAGGTTCGTCGTACTGACGCCGTCGCCGACGTAGCCGCCCGCCCAGGCCAGCCCGGTCGCGCGGTCCAGCCCGACCGAGGCGGTCCAGTCCCGCGGGACGCCGAGCACCCCGCCCCAGGCGTGCGTGACGGAGCTGCCCTTGAGGGCAGGGAACATCTCGCGGAGCGCGCGCCAGATCGAGGCGAACACGCGCGGGTCCCGGTCGAAGGCGGGGGAGACCTCGGAGCCGAAGTGGTACGGCGCGCCGCGGCCGCCGAAGACGAGGCGGCCGTCGCGGGTGCGCTGACCGTAGACGATCAGGTGGCGGTAGTCGGTGAAGGTCTCCCGCTCGCGCAGCCCGATGTCGTCCCAGACCCGGTCGGGGAGGGGCTCGGTGGCGATGACCAGGGAGTACACCGGCGCGACCGCGCGACGGAGGCCCTTCAGCCGGGGCGTGTAGCCCTCGGTCGCACGGACCACCACGTCGGCGCTCACGGTGCCGTACGGCGTGCGCACCCGGTGCGGCTCGATCGCGGTCACCGGGGTCTGCTCGAACACGCGGCCCCCGGCGTTGGACTCGACGACCTGGGCCAGGCCCCGCACGAGCCGGGCGGGGTGGATCGCCGCGCAGTCCGGCGTGTACGTCGCACCGCGGACGTGGGTCGCGGAGAGCCGCTCGCGTGCCTCGGTCGCGGAGAGGAGGCTGACGTCGTCGGTCTCGCGGCCCCACGACCGCGCGTGCTCGACGTCGGCACGCGCGGCACGAAGCTGGGCGCCCGTCCTCGCCAGCGAGATCGTGCCGCCCTTGGCGAAGTGGGCGTCGATGCCCTCCGCGGCGGCGGCGCGGCCCACCTCGTCCACCGTCTCGCGCATCGCGGCGTGGAGGGCGAGGGCCGCCTCCGGCGAGGAGCCCGGCAGCCCCGCGACCTTGTCGAGCGAGGCGGGGAACAGCGCCGACGCCCAGCCGCCGTTGCGCCCGGAGGCGCCGAAGCCGGCGGTCTCCTTCTCGAGCACGACGACCTTCAGCGTCGGGTCGCTGCGGAGGAGGTAGTAGGCGGTCCACAGCCCGGTGAAGCCGGCGCCGACGACAGCGACGTCGGCACGCAGGTCGCCGGGGAGCCGCTCCCGCGGGACCCAGTCGTCACCGGCGGTGTCGTGCCACAGCGACAGCGTGCGGTAGTCGGCGCGCTGGCTCAGCGCACACCCCAGGAGTAGGTCTGCTTGCGCAGCTTGAGGTACATGAACGTCTCGGTGGACACGACGTTGTCGATCTTGCGGATCCGGTGGGAGAGCACGTCGAGCAGGTGCTCGTCGCTCTCGCAGACGACCTCGGCGAGCAGGTCGAAGGAGCCGGCGGTGATGACCACGTAGTCGACCTCCTCCATGTTCGCGAGCGCGTCGGCGATCGGCTCGAGCTCCCCGTGTGCGCGGATGCCGATCATGGCCTGGCGCGCGAAGCCGAGCTCGAGCGGGTCGGTGACGGCGACCACCTGCATGACGTTGCTGTCGATGAGCCGCTGCACGCGCTGGCGCACCGCGGCCTCGGACAGCCCCACCACCTTCCCGATGGACGCGTAGGACCGGCGGCCGTCCTGCTGCAGCTCTTCGATGATGGCCTTCGAGACGTCGTCGAGGGATACGCCGTTGCCCCCGGACCGCGATGATCTGCTCACGCAGGCATAGTGGCAGCCCGGAGTAAAGAGCGTCAAAGGATTGTCCCAACTAGTCCGAGGGAATTCGTTGCTTTTATGTTTCGTACCTACGGAATCCCTTGTGGCTGGGCGTACGCTTTGACAAGATCCTCACGGATTCCCGCCATCGAACCCGTGCATGGCCAGCAGGAGGAACAGATGTCCCACCGCTCCCCTTCCCTCAACGGGCGCAACGCCTTGATGAACGGTCTCGGCGCTCGGGGGGTGAGCCGCCGGGGTGTGCTGCGGGGGGCATCGCTCGCGGGCCTGGCCCTCGGCAGCCCCTCACTGCTCGCGGCCTGCGGCACCGAGGGCGCCCAGCAGACCACAGAGTCCTGCAAGAGCGAGGACCTGTCCGCCTCGGAGAAGACGCTGAACTTCTCCAACTGGCCGGAGTACATCGACGTCGAGACCCGCAAGGTCAACGGACAGAAGCAGACCGTGATCCCCACCCTCATGGACTTCGAGGAGCAGAGCGGGATCAAGGTCACCTACAACACCGACGTCAACGACAACAACGAGTTCTTCGCGAAGGTCCGCAACCAGCTGGCCGAGTGCGAGTCGACCGGTCGCGACATCTTCACGCTCACCGACTGGATGGCCGGGCGGATGGTCGGCCTCGGCTGGATCCAGGAGCTCGACCCCGGCAACATGCCGAACGTCGAGGCGAACCTCCTCGCCAGCCTCAAGTCGCCCTCCTGGGACCCGGAGCGCAAGCACAGCGTCCCGTGGCAGAGCGGCTTCACCGGCATCGCCTACAACTCGAAGTACACCGGCGAGGTCGGCAGCATGGAGGAGCTGTTGACCCGCAGCGACCTCAAGGGCAAGGTCAGCCTGCTCAGCGAGATGGGCGACACGATGGGCTTCATGCTCAAGATCGTCGGGGCCGACCCGAACGACTTCACCGAGGACCAGTTCGGCCAGGCCCTCGACAAGCTCGAGGAGTACGTCTCCTCCGGTCAGATCCGGCGATTCACCGGCAACGACTACATCCGGGACCTCAACGCCGGCAACCTGGTCGCGTGCGAGGCCTGGTCCGGTGACGTGATGGTGATGCAGGACGGCAACCCCGACATCAAGTGGATCGCCCCCGAGGAGGGCCTTTCGCTGTGGTCGGACAACATGCTGGTGCCGAACAAGGCGACCCACAAGACCAACGCCGAGAAGCTCATGGACTACTACTACGACCCGATGGTCGCGGCACGGCTCGCCGCGTGGGTCTGGTACGTCAGCCCCGTCGAGGGCGCGCGCGAGGCGATGGAGAAGGTGGACCCCGCCCTCGTCGACCAACCGCTGATCTTCCCCGACGAGGCGTTCCTGGCCAACACCTGGGCGTTCATGGACGTCGACGAGAAGACGCGCCAGCAGTACGACCAGGACTTCGCCCAGGTGATCGGGGCCTGATAGCGGTCATGACAGCCTCCGACCTCGTCCTCAGCTCGGTCACCAAGCGGTTCGGCTCCTTCACCGCCGTCGACGACCTCGACCTCACGGTCCCCGAGGGCTCGTTCTTCGCTCTGCTCGGTCCCTCCGGGTGCGGCAAGACCACCACTCTGCGGATGGTGGCCGGCCTCGAGGAGCCGTCGGTGGGCTCGATCCACCTCGGCGGCGACGACATCACGAGTCTGCGCCCGTACAAGCGGCCCGTGAACACCGTGTTCCAGAGCTACGCGCTCTTCCCGCACCTGTCGATCTCCGAGAACGTCGCCTTCGGGCTGCGCCGCCGAAAGGTCAAGGACATCAAGAGGCAGGTCGGGGAGATGCTCGAGCTCGTCGAGCTCGCGGCGTACGCCGACCGGCGTCCTGCCCAGCTGTCCGGCGGCCAGCAGCAGCGGGTCGCCCTCGCCCGGGCGCTGATCAACCGGCCCCAGGTCCTGCTCCTCGACGAACCGCTCGGCGCGCTGGACCTGAAGCTCCGACGGCAGATGCAGATCGAGCTCAAGCGGATCCAGACCGAGGTCGGCATCACGTTCGTGCACGTCACCCACGACCAGGAGGAGGCCATGACGATGGCCGACACCATCGCGGTCATGAACGGCGGCGTGATCGAGCAGATGGGCCATCCCCTCGACCTGTACGAGAACCCCGCCACGACGTTCGTGTCCAACTTCCTGGGCCAGTCCAACCTCGTCGGCGGCAAGGTCCTCGAGCGGTCCCAGGACTCGGTGCTGATCGACGTACACGGCAGCAAGCTGGTGGCCCCCGCGGACCGGGCGCGGTCGTCGGAGGGCGACGTGTGGGTCGGCGTCCGGCCCGAGAAGGTGTTCCTCGCCGCGGCCGAGTCCGAGACCGACGACGGGTCGAACCTTCTCGCCGGCGGCGTGGTCACCGACGTCAGCTACGTCGGAGTCAGTACGCAGTACCTCGTGCGCCAGGCCTGGGGGCAGGAGCTCATGGTGTTCGAGCAGAACACCGGCGCGCGGGACAGCTTCCGGGCCGGCGACCGCGTGGACCTGCACTGGATGCCGTCTCACACCTTCCTGCTCGACGCCTCGCAGGACGCCTCCGCCGGGGTGGAGACGGAGGAGGATCAGTGAGCGTCGCGGCGGCGCACGTCGCCCCCGGCGAGCAGCAGGTGCCCGGGGGCGAGAGCGGCAAGAAGCGCGGTTTCACCGGCTACCTGCTCATGCTCCCCGGTGCTCTGTGGCTGGCGGTCTTCTTCCTCGTCCCCCTGGTCACGCTGATCAGCACGAGCCTCTACGACCCGACCGGCTCGATCATGACCGGCTACGAGATGACCTTCCACTGGCGCAACTACGTCGACGCGGTGGAGGGCTACGGACCGCAGCTGTGGCGTTCGTTCGTGTACGCCGGCATCGCGACGATCGCCGCGATCCTGCTCGGGTTCCCGCTGGCCTACGCGATCGCGTTCAAGTCCGGGCGCTTCAAGAACCTGATGCTGATCCTGGTGATCGCCCCGTTCTTCACGAGCTTCCTCGTCCGCACCCTGTCGTGGCAGCTGCTGCTGGGCGACAACGGCTGGGCCGTCGACGTGCTCCGGACGCTGAACATCCTCGGACCCGACGGGCACCTCCTCGCGACGCCGTTCGCGGTGGTGACGGGACTGACCTACAACTTCCTGCCGTTCATGGTCCTGCCGCTCTACGCGAGCCTGGAGAAGCTCGACCCGCGTCTGCTCGAGGCAGGGGCAGACCTGTACGCCGCGCCGTTCACGACCTTCCGCAAGGTGACGTTGCCGCTCGCGATGCCGGGCCTGGTCGCCGGCACGTTGCTGACGTTCATCCCCGCGGCCGGCGACTACATCAACTCCGAGCTGCTCGGCACGCCGACCACCCGGATGGTCGGGAACGAGATCCAGGACCTGTTCGCGGCCGGGTCGTACCCGATCGCGGCTGCGCTGTCGGTGACGCTGATGGTGGCGATCGTGACCCTGGTGGCCGTCTACGTCCGCCGCGCCGGGACCGAGGAACTCGTATGAGCACGCACCCTCCGCACCGCCGCTGGCTCGGCGACCGGCTGGTGATGTTCTACGCGCTGCTGGTGCTGCTCTACATGCTGGCGCCGGTGTTCGTGGTCATCCTGATGTCGTTCAACGAGCCGGCGAGCCGACAGAGCTACGAGTTCGACGCGTTCACGACGGCCAACTGGACCGACATCTGCGGCCCGTACCAGCTGTGCGACTCGGTGTCGACCAGTGTGCAGATCGGCCTGCTGGCCACGCTCGTGGCGACCGCACTGGGCACGCTGATGGCCTTCGCGATGGTGCGGCACCGCTTCCGCGGTCGGTCGGCCGCGAACGTCGGGATCTTCCTGCCGATGGCCTCACCCGAGATCGTGCTCGGCTCGTCGCTGCTGGCGCTGTTCGTCACCGCCGGCTTCGCCGGCCAGCTCGGCTTCTGGACGATCTTCGTGGCCCACGTGATGTTCTGCCTGTCCTTCGTGGTGGTCACGGTGAAGGCCCGCCTCGCGGGCCTCGACCCGAGGCTGGAGCAGGCGGCGATGGACCTCTACGCCAACGAGTGGCAGACCTTCTGGCGCGTCACGTTCCCGCTGGTCTTCCCCGGCATCCTGTCGGCGGCGCTGCTGAGCTTCTCGCTGTCCTTCGACGACTTCATCATCACGAACCTGAACTCCGGCCAGACCGTGACCTTCCCGATGTTCGTCTGGGGTGCCGCCCAGCGCGGCATCCCGCCGCAGATCAACGTCATCGGCACCATCATGTTCCTCCTCGCGCTGGCCCTCGTCGTGGTCGGCGAGCTCGGCCGCCGACGGCGGCTCGGCCGATAGCCCGTGCACCCAGCGCTCGCTGACGCTCGGCCGGCCGTCCTGTGGCTCGACGACCCGGCACGCCCCGCGCCGCTGCCAGCGCCGACCGGGGGTACGACGGCCGACCTCGCCGTCGTGGGTGGTGGCTACACCGGGCTCTGGACGGCCCTGCGGGCCAAGGAGCGCGACCCTTCCCTCGACGTCGTCGTGCTCGAGGCCGGACGGTGCGGCGACCAGGCCAGCGGGCGCAACGGCGGGTTCGCCTCGGCCAGCCTCACCCACGGCTTCGCCAACGGCATGGAGCGCTGGCCCGACGAGATGAGCCTGCTGGACCGGCTGGGCGCGGAGAACCTCGCGGCCATCGGCGAGACGGTCCGTCGCTACGGCATCGACTGCGGCTGGGAGGAGACCGGCGAGCTCTCCGTGGCCACGGCCCCCCACCAGGTCGGCGAGCTGTGGGACCTCGCCTCGGTGATGCGCGCGGCGGGTCACGACGTGGAGATGCTCGACGGCCCGGCGGTCCAGGCGCTCGTCCGCTCCCCGTCGTACCTCGGAGGCCTGCACGACCGGCGCGGCACCGCGCTCGTGGAGCCGGCCCGGCTGGCATGGGGGCTGCGCGAGGCCTGCCTCTCGCTGGGAGTGCGGATCTTCGAGGGCACACCGGTGCGGGAGGTCGTGCGTGCCGGCTCCGGGATAGGCGTGATCGCGTCGACCGGCGGCGTCCACGCCAGGCAGGTCGTGCTGGCCACCAACGCCTTCCCGTCGCTGCTGCGGCGGCTGCGGCTGATGACGGTGCCGGTCTACGACTACGTGCTGGCGACCGAGCCGCTCACACCGTCGCAGCTGGAGAGCATCGGCTGGTCCGGGCGCCAGGGGATCGGTGACTCCGCGAACCTCTTCCACTACTACCGGCTGACCCGCGACAACCGGATCCTGTGGGGAGGCTATGACGCGGTCTACCACTACGGCAGCCGGATCCGCAGCGGCCTCGAGCAGCGCGACGCGACCCACGCGCTGCTGGCCGAGCACTTCTTCGAGACCTTCCCGCAGCTGTCCGGCGTGCGGTTCAGCCATCGGTGGGGTGGCGTCATCGACACCTCGACCCGGTTCGCCGCCTTCTACGGCACGGCGTACGACGGGCGGGTGGCCTACGCGCTGGGCTACACCGGACTCGGGGTGGCG
The DNA here is from genome assembly GCA_963700365.1 of uncultured Actinomycetota bacterium. Taxonomy (GTDB): domain Bacteria; phylum Actinomycetota; class Actinomycetes; order Propionibacteriales; family Nocardioidaceae; genus Nocardioides_C. The sequence continues at coordinate 413,703 of CAVOXG010000004.1, forward strand.
GCCACCCGGTTCGCCGCCGACGTGGTGCTCGACCTGCTCTCCGGCGAGGACACCGAGCGGACCCGCCTACGCATGGTCCGCGACAAGCCGCTGCCGTTCCCGCCCGAGCCGTTCCGCTTCGCCGGCGTGCAGCTGACCCGGTGGTCCCTGGCCAGGGCGGACGCCGCCGAGGGCCGCCGCAACGTGTGGCTGCGGACGCTGGACCGGATGGGCCTCGGCTTCGACTCCTGACCGGGGCGTGCAGAGCGCCCCGGGCTCCCTCCCTCCAGGGAGTCCGGGGCGCGTGCTGCCGAGAAGCGGACGGGACTCCGCTCAGAGGAGGGTCTGGGCCTTCTCGAGGACGGCGCGGACCTTCTGCTCGATCTCGTCGAAGTGGTCCTGCTCGCAGGTCAGCGGGGGAGCGAACTGGATGACCGGGTCGCCGCGGTCGTCGGCACGGCAGTAGAGGCCCTCGTCGAAGAGCGCCTTGGACAGGAAGCCACGCAACAGCTTCTCGGACTCCTCGTCGTTGAAGGTCTCCTTCGTGTCCTTGTCCTTGACGAGCTCGATGCCGTAGAAGTACCCGTCGCCACGGACGTCGCCGACGATCGGGAGGTCGTTGAGCTTCTCCAGGGTCGAGCGGAACGCGCCCTCGTTGTCCCGGACGTGCTCGTTGATCTTCTCCTCCTCGAAGATCTGCAGGTTCTTCAGGCCGACCGCCGTGGACACCGGGTGCCCGCCGAACGTGTAGCCGTGGAGGAACGTGTTGGTGCCCTTGAGGAACGGCTCCATCAGCCGGTCGGTGGCGATCATCGCGCCGAGGGGGGAGTACCCCGAGGTCAGCCCCTTGGCCACGGTGATGATGTCGGGCTGGTAGTCGTAGCGCTCCGCGCCGAACATGTGGCCGAGCCGGCCGAAGGCGCAGATGACCTCGTCGCTGACCAGGAGTACGTCGTACTCGTCGCAGATCTCGCGGACCCGCTGGAAGTAGCCGGGCGGCGGCGGGAAGCATCCGCCGGAGTTCTGCACCGGCTCGAGGAAGACGGCCGCGACGGTCTCGGGGCCCTCGTTCTCGATCGCGACCGCGATCTGGTCGGCGGCCCAGCGACCGAAGGCCTCGGGGTCGTCGCCGTGCTCGGGGGCGCGGTAGAAGTTCGTGTTCGGCACCCGGAACGTCGAGGGGACCAGCGGCTCGAAGACCGACTTGAGTGCGGGCAGGCCGGTGATCGAGAGGGCGCCCTGGGTGGTGCCGTGGTAGGCGATCGCCCTGCTGATCACCTTGTGCTTCATCGGCCTGCCGGTGAGCTTGAAGTAGTTCTTGGCCAGCTTCCACGCGGTCTCCACGGCCTCGCCGCCACCGGTCGTGAAGAAGACCCGGTTCAGGTCGCCGGGTGCGTAGCCCGCGATCTTCTCCGCCAGCTCGATAGCGGTGGGGTGCGCGTAGGACCACAGCGGGAAGTACGCCAGCTCGGACGCCTGCTTGGCGGCGGCCTCGGCGAGGTCGGTGCGCCCGTGGCCGAGCTGGTTGACGAACAGCCCGCCGAGGGCGTCGAGGTAGCGGTTGCCCTTCGCGTCGTACACGTAAGCGCCCTCGCCGCGCACGATCACCGGGACGTCGGCGTGCTCGTAGCTCGACATCCGGGTGAAGTGCATCCAGAGGTGGTCGCGGGCGGATTTCTGCAGCGAGTCGTAGGCGTCGTTGCTCATCGGCTCAAGTGACATGTGGTGGTTTCCTCAGTCCGTGCGGGTGCTCACCGACAATCTTGCTCTCGAAAAGACCGCAAAGCAAGTGAATCAGTTGTTTCAGAGTGGCGCATACGGGCATGTCGTGGCTCTGTGATATTCCTGACCACGGAATCCGAAGGTCCAACAGGAGGCGGTCGAGTGAAGGCACTGGTGTTCCGGAACGGCAACGTGTTCGACGGGCGTCGCCACCGGTCCGAAGTGGCCGTGGTCGTGTCGGGCGGACGGATCAGCGCGGTCGTGCCCGAGGTGGAGCTCGAGGTGCCGGCGGGTGCCGAGGAGGTCGACCTCGCCGGCGGCCTCCTGCTACCAGGCTTCCAGGACGCGCACGTGCACCCGGTCCAGGGCGGCCTGGAGCGGCTTCGCTGCGACCTCTCCGACCTCGACACCCGCGACGGCTACCTCGCGGCGGTCCGTGCGTACGCCGAGGGCAACCCCGACCGGCTCTGGATCGGAGGTGGCGGCTGGTCCATGTCGGTGTTCGGGCCCACCGGACCCACGGCGGGCGAGCTCGACTCCGTCGTACCGGACCGGCCGGTGTTCCTCCCGAACCGCGACCACCACGGAGCGTGGGTGAACAGTCGCGCCCTCGAGCTGGCCGGGATCGACCGCTCCACGCCCGACCCCGTCGACGGCCGCATCCAGCGCGACGCCGAGGGCAACCCGACGGGCACCCTCCACGAAGGTGCGATGAGCCTCGTCGAGCGGCTGATCACCGACACGAGCGAGGACGAGTACTACCAGGCGTTCCTCAACGCGCAGGAGCACCTCCACTCCCTCGGGATCACCGCCTGGCAGGAGGCGATCCTCGGGGACTACGCGGCGCTCGACGACCCGTCCTCGGTCTACGTCCGCGCCGCCGAGACGGGCACGCTCACGGCACGCGTCCGGGGCGCGCTGTGGTGGGAGCGCGAGCACGGGCTCGAGCAGATCGGCACGCTGGCCGAGCGGCGCCGGGTCCTCGAGCGCGACCGCTTCGTCCCCGGAGCCGTCAAGGTGATGCAGGACGGGATCGCCGAGAACTACACCGCCGGGATGACCGCTCCCTACCTCGACGGCTGCGGGTGCGCCACGACCAACAAGGGGCTCTCCTTCGTCGATCCCGGGCTGCTGCGCGAGGCCGTCGTACGCCTCGACGCCGAGGGCTTCCAGGTGCACTTCCACGCGATCGGCGACCGGGCCGTGCGGGAGGCTCTCGACTCCGTCGAGCAGGCGCGTACGACGAACGGCGCGAACGACCTTCGCCACCACATCGCCCACATCCAGGTGATCCACCCCGACGACCGCCCACGGTTCAAGCAGCTCGGGGTGACCGCGAACATGCAGCCGCTGTGGGCCGCCCACGACGACAGCATGGTCGACCTGACCCTGCCCTACCTCGACCCGGAGCGCGCGGCCTGGCAGTACCCGTTCGCCGACCTCCTCCGCGCCGGCGCGGATCTCGCCGCCGGTAGCGACTGGCCGGTGAGCTCGCCCGACCCGCTGGCGGGCATCCACGTCGCGGTCAACCGGAGGGTGCACGGCGCGCCCGGACGCGAGGGCTCCGAGCCGTTCCTCCCCGAGCAGGCGATCGGGCTCGAGCAGGCTTTCGCCGCATACACGTCGGGCTCGGCCTACGTGAACCACCTCGACGACGCGGGGGCTCTCGAGCCGGGTTTCGTCGCGGACCTCGCCGTCCTGGACCGCGACCCGTTCCTCGGGGACCTCGATGAGGTGGCGGCGGCGCAGGTGGTCGCGACGTACGTCGACGGGGAGCGCGTCTTCGGCTGACGCGCGGCGACCCGCGACGCGCGGTTTCCGTCCCGGAGATCGTCGGTAGTCGTCGTTATGGTCGGCCCCATGGACATCTCGGGGGGCCCGACGCACCAGGGCACGCAGCGGACCGACCTCGTGCTCGAGGGCGGTGGCGTCAAGGGCATCGCCCTCGTGGGAGCGGTGCTCGGTCTCGCCGGGGGCGGCTACACCTTCCCGCGCATCGCCGGGACCTCTGCGGGGGCGATCGTCGGCGCCCTGCTCGCTGCTGTCCAGCGCAGCGGCGAGCCGGTGGCCCGGCTCAGCGAGATAGCGCGAAGTCTCGACTACACGAAGTTCCGTGACCGTGGCTTCCCCGGCAAGCTGCTCGGGCCGTTCGGTCTCCTCGGCGACGGGCTGTCGGTGGTCTTCGAGGGCGGCGCCTACGAGGGCGACTACCTCACCGACTGGCTGGGCGGGGTGCTCCGCGACCTCGGCGTGGAGACCTTCGGGGACCTGAGGTTGGACGACCCGGGTGGCGACGGGGCGATGCACCACCGCTACCGGCTCGTGGTGATGGCCAGCGACCTGTCGCGTCGGCGGCTGGCCCAGCTGCCCTGGGACTACGGCGAGTACGGCCTCGACCCGGACGAGCAGCGGGTGGTCGACGCGGTCCGTGCCTCGGCCTCGATCCCGTACTTCTTCGAGCCGGTGTCCCTCCGAGGCGTGAGAGGGACGTCCACCCTCGTCGACGGCGGGCTGCTGTCGAACTACCCGATCAGCACCTTCGACCGCCTCGACGAGACGCCGCCGCGATGGCCGACGATCGGGGTGCGCCTCGACGCGCCCGAGGCCGACGGCTCGGCTGCTCCGCGGCCCGTGCGGGGTCCGGTGAGCACGGGGATCGCGCTCGTCCAGACCGCGATCGAGGCGTGCCAGGCCGAGCACGTCCTCGACCGCTGCAACGTCGCCCGCTCGGTGTACGTCGACACGGCCGGGGTGGAGGCCATCGAGTTCGGGCTCACCGAGGCCGAGCAGGAGCGGCTGCTCCAGGCCGGCGAGGAGGGTGCCCGTAGCTTCCTGGCCGGGTGGGACTTCGCGGACTGGCTCGCCACCTGTCGCTGACGCGCCTGGCGTCACACGGTGGAGGTCGACGGTTTCGACGGCGGTTCAAGCCGGGGATTTCGTGGTGTTGACCGGTTGCCCTATCGAATCCGTCGTCGTCTGACTAGGCTCAGCAACAACGGGTCGAGCGCCCGTCGTACACAGCCGTGAGCAGCCAGAGGAAGGCGCACTGGGATGGCACAGCAGTTCCGCAACATCATCGGAGGCAAGGCGGTCGACTCCGCCTCGGGCGAGACCTACGACATCGTCAACCCCGCCACGGGCGAGGTCTACGCGACGGCGCCGGCGTCGTCGGCGGAGGACGTCGACCAGGCCATGAAGGCCGCCGCCGAGGCGTTCGAGACCTGGGGCGAGACGACGCCGTCCGAGCGCCAGCTCGCGATGCTCAAGATGGCCGACGCCCTCGAGGCCCGTGCCGACGAGTTCGTGAAGGCGGAGTGCGAGAACACCGGCAAGCCGATCCAGCTGACCGCGGAGGAGGAGCTGCCGCCCTCGGTCGACGAGCTTCGGTTCTTCGCCGGCGCGGCCCGGGTGCTCGAGGGCCGGTCGGCCGGCGAGTACATGAAGGGCTACACCTCGATGATCCGGCGGGAGCCGATCGGCGTCATCGGCCAGGTGACCCCCTGGAACTACCCGCTGATGATGATGATCTGGAAGATCGCGCCGGCGCTTGCCGCCGGCAACACCGTGGTGCTGAAGCCGTCGGACACCACACCGGCGACGACCACGATGTTCGCCGAGCTGGCCCAGGAGTTCCTGCCACCGGGTGTGTTCAACGTGATCTGCGGCGACCGCGACACCGGTCGCGCGATCGTGGACCACCCGACGCCCGAGATGGTGGCCATCACCGGCTCGGTCCGCGCGGGCAGCGAGGTGGCGCAGTCCGCGGGCACCAAGCTCAAGCGCACGCACCTCGAGCTCGGCGGCAAGGCGCCCGTCGTGATCTTCGACGACGCCGACATCGAGGCTGCGGCGGAGGCGATCGCGGTGGCCGGCTACTTCAACGGCGGACAGGACTGCACCGCGGCGACCCGGGTGCTCGCCGCGCCCGGTGTCCACGACGACTTCGTGGCCGCGATCACCGAGCAGGCACGCAACACCAAGACCGGGGCCCCCGACGACCCGGACATCCTCTACGGCGCACTGAACAACCAGAACCAGCTCGCCCGGGTGAGCGGGATGGTGGAGCGTCTTCCCGACCACGCCAACGTCGAGATCGGTGGCTCGCGTCAGGGCGATCGAGGCTTCTTCTACAGCCCGACCGTGGTGTCCGGGCTCCACCAGGACGACGAGGCGATCCAGGAGGAGATCTTCGGCCCCGTCATCACCGTGCAGCGGTTCACCGACGAGGGGGAGGCGCTGCGCTGGGCCAACGGTGTGAAGTACGGCCTGTCGTCGTCGGTGTGGACCAAGGACCACGCCCGGGCGCTGCGGATGGCCAAGGGGCTCGACTTCGGCGTGGTGTGGATCAACACCCACATCCCGTTCGTGTCGGAGATGCCGCACGGCGGTTTCAAGTACTCCGGCCACGGCAAGGACCTGTCGTCCTACAGCCTCGAGGACTACACGCGCATCAAGCACGTGATGTCCTACATCGGGGAGTGAACCGTGAGGATCCTGCTGGTCGGCGCCGGCGGCGTGGGCGCCGCCTTCACCGCGATCGCGGCCCGGCGTGACTTCTACGAGACGATCGTGGTCGCCGACTACGACCTCGCCCGCGCCGAGAAGGCTGCCTCGGTCGACGACCGGTTCGTGCCGGCCCAGGTGGACGCCTCCGACGCCGGCTCCGTGGCCGCACTGGCCCGCGAGCACCGGGCCACGCACGTGATGAACGCCGTGGACCCCCGGTTCGTGATGCCGATCTTCGACGGGGCGTTCGCGGCCGGTGCGGACTACCTCGACATGGCGATGAGCCTGTCGAGGCCGCATCCCGAGCGGCCCCACGAGGAGACCGGCGTCAAGCTCGGCGACGAGCAGTTCGCCGTGGCCGAGGAGTGGGAGCGGGCCGGACGGCTGGCGCTGTGCGGCATCGGCGTGGAGCCGGGGCTGTCGGACGTGTTCGCGAGGTACGCCGCCGACCACCTGTTCTCGGAGATCGACGAGCTCGGCACCCGTGACGGGGCGAACCTGACCGTGGACGGCTACGACTTCGCCCCGTCGTTCTCCATCTGGACGACGATCGAGGAGTGCCTCAACCCGCCGGTGGTCTGGGAGAAGGGCCGGGGCTGGTTCACCACCGCGCCGTTCAGCGAGCCGGAGGTGTTCGACTTCCCCGAGGGGATCGGGCCCGTGGAGTGCGTGAACGTCGAGCACGAGGAGGTGCTCCTCATGCCGCGCTGGGTGGACGCGAAGCGGGTCACCTTCAAGTACGGCCTCGGCGACGAGTTCATCGACGTGCTCAAGACGCTGAACAAGCTCGGCCTCGACCGCACGGAGAAGGTCCGCGTGCAGGGCGTGGAGGTCTCGCCCCGCGACGTCGTCGCCGCGTGCCTGCCGGACCCGGCCACGCTGGGGGACAAGATGCACGGCAAGACGTGCGCGGGCCTCTACGTGACCGGCAGGGGCAAGGACGGCGAGCCGCGCGCGACGTACCTCTACCACGTGGTCGACAACGACTGGTCCATGCAGGAGTACGGCCACCAGTGCGTGGTGTGGCAGACCGCGGTCAACCCGGTCGTGGCGCTCGAGCTCCTTGCGAAGGGCGTCTGGAAGGGTGCGGGCGTCCTCGGCCCGGAGGCGTTCGACGCGGTGCCGTTCCTCGAGCTGCTGTCGGAGTACGGCTCGCCCTGGGGGCAGCGCGACGACTGACCTCGCGTGTACGACGACTGCCGCCGTCCGGTCCTCCGGGCGGCGGCAGTGTCAGGTCAGGAGCGGAGACCTCAGAAGCCGGGTGTGACCCACCAGCCCAGGTCGACCGGGCGCTCGCCTGGCTGGAACCGGTTGCTGCACAGCCAGTGGGGCTTCGTGCCCACGATCCACTGGAGCTGGTAGCTGCGGTAGTTACCGCCGATGAGGTCGTTGCACTCGCTCGAGGCGGCACTGTTCAGGGCTGGGGTCACTGCGGGGCCGTAGAGGTAGAAGGCACCTCCGCCCAGGAGAACGAACGCGGCCAGGCCCGTGCGGACCTTGCGCATCGAGAAGCTGCTCGCCCCTATTGCGGACACGCCCACGAGCGCCTCCTCCTCCTGTCCCGGACCCGGCGCCCGGAAATGTCGTCTCAATGTAGCCGGGGTGGAACGCCGGGCGCGGGACTTTGACGACGGTCCACCGCGACCCGTTCGGACCGTGTCAGTGCCCGATCTGCTGCGCTCCCGGGAGGTCGAGCAGCACAGGCGGACCGACTGGCGGTGTTGACTCGGGCAGGGTCTGGGTCATTCGGATCACTTAAGCGCGTGACTCCGGCCTCGTGCACGCCTGACCCAGCGGTGTGCACTCCCGAGATCGGGCATCAACCGGGCATCGGCAGCTGCCCGTTCGGGCTCGCCCGACGATGTGGGCTCGGGCACACTGACGTATGTGGCCCAGACCACATCGACGTCCGACTTGACGCTTGGGGGTGCTTGCGATGGAAGCAGGCGAACGCCAGCGCCAGATCTTGCTCCGGGCGCGGGCCGACGGTCGGGTGGACGTGAGGGCGCTCGCTTCTGAGCTCGACGTGGCCGCCGAGACGGTGCGCCGGGACCTGAAGCGGCTCGCCGACCGAGGGGTTCTCCATCGGGTGCACGGCGGTGCGTACCCGGTGGAGAGCGCCGGCTTCGAGACCGGAATCGCCCACCGATCGACGTCGATGCTCGCGGAGAAGCGCCGCATCGCCGTAGCAGCGGCCTCCTGGCTCCAAGGCGCGGAGACTGTCTACATCGACGAGGGGGTCACCCCTCAGATGGTCGGAGAGGCGCTGCGCCCGGAGGGCCGTCTGACGGTCGTCACGTCGTCGGTCCTCGCTGCCGGCAGTCTGGCGAGTGCTCCGAACGTCACGGTGATCCTGCTCGGCGGACGGCTGCGGGGTCTGACCATGGCCACGGTCGACAACTGGGCCATCCGGATGCTGGGCGAGCTGGTGATCGACCTCGCCTTCCTCGGTGCGAACGGCGTCTCCCGAGAGCACGGGCTCACCACCCCTGATCCCGCGGTCGCAGCTGTCAAGAGCCAGGTCTTGGCACGGGCGCGACGCCGCGTCTTCGTCGGGCTCCACACCAAGTTCGGCGTAGCGAGCTTCTGTCGCTTCGCGGACATCGCCGACTTCGAGGCGCTCATCACCGACTCGGGTCTCAGCGCCGCAGAAGCACACAAGTATGCGGTCCTCGGGCCTCAGGTCATCCGGGCCTAGCCCCCTTCAACACCGAGTCTCAGACAAGAACACCAGGAGGAAACCGTGGCTGGAAAGTCCGTAAGAAGATCGAAGCTCCTGCTCGTCGTCCCGACCGCGGCCGCGCTCGCCCTCTCCGGCTGCGCCGGTGCTGGTGGAGGCGGAGGCGGAGGCGGTGGCGAGGACGGCGCTCAGTCCATCAACGTGCTGATGGTCGGCAACCCTCAGATGGTCGACATCGAGAAGCTGACCGAGGACTCCTTCACCAAGGACACCGGGATCCAGGTCAACTACACGATCCTTCCCGAGAACGAGCTGCGCGACAAGGTCACGCAGGACATCGCGACGCAGGCCGGACAGTACGACGTGGCGACCATCGGCGCCTACGAGGTGCCCATCTGGTCCGAGAACGACTGGCTGCACGAGCTCGACTCCTACGCCGACGCCGACGAGGCCTTCGACAAGGACGACCTGATCGACCCGATCGTGGAGTCCCTGTCCGGCCAGGACGGCACGCTGTACGGGTTGCCGTTCTACGGCGAGTCGTCCTTCCTGATGTACCGCAAGGACATCTTCGAGAAGGAGGGCCTGACGATGCCCGAGCGACCCACGTGGGACGAGGTCGCCGGCCTCGCCGCGAAGGTCGACGGCGCCGAGCCGGGCATGAAGGGCATCTGTCTCCGTGGCCTGCCGGGCTGGGGCGAGATGTTCGCGCCGCTGACCACCGTGGTCAACACCTTCGGCGGTACCTGGTTCACCGAGGACTGGCAGGCCCAGGTGAATGCGCCGGAGTTCAAGGAGGCGGTCAACTTCTACGTCGACCTGGTCCGGGCGCACGGGGAGCCCGGCGCCGCCCAGGCCGGCTTCACCGAGTGCCTCAACGCGATGAGCCAGGGCAAGGTGGCCATGTGGTACGACGCCACCTCCGCCGCCGGGTCGCTCGAGGACCCCGAGGTCAGCAAGGTCGCGGGCAAGGTCGGCTACGTCTTCGCCCCGGTCAAGGAGACCGAGGTCTCGGGCTGGCTGTGGGCCTGGGCCTGGGCGATGCCCAAGACGACGCAGAAGGCCGATGCCGCAGCGGAGTTCATGCTGTGGGCCTCGAGCAAGGAGTACGAGGAGCTCGTCGGCAACGAGCTGGGCTGGGCGCGGGTGCCGGCCGGCAAGCGGGAGAGCACCTACGAGATCCCGGAGTACAAGGAGGCCGCGGGCGCTTTCGGTGAGATGACGCTGCAGGCGATCCAGGAGGCCAGGCCGACAGACCCGGGCGTGCAGCCGCGTCCCACGGTCGGCGTCCAGTTCGTCGCGATTCCGGAGTTCCAGGACCTCGGCACCAAGGTGTCCCAGGACATCGCTGCGGCCATGACCGGCCGCGGATCCGTCGACGAGGCCCTCGACAAGGGGCAGCAGCTCGCTGAGGAAGTGGCGGCGGAGTACGCCAACTGACCAACCTCGCCGGGGTGGCGCCAGGCGTGGTGGCCACCCCGGTCCCGGGGCGCTGTCCCATGGCGCCGTCCCGAACCTGGGAGAGAACATGACCGCAGCCACGCCGGACACCGAGCCGGTCGTACGCCAGCACGAGCCACGCTCCGCGAAGGAGAAGTGGCGGCTGAGGGGGCCCCTGCTCCCCGCCCTGATCTTCACGATCATCGTCACCCAGATCCCGTTCCTGGTGACGATCGCGATCTCCACGCTGAACTGGAACGTCCTCCAGCCCGGGGAGAAGAGCTTCCTGGGACTCGGCTACTACGAGTCCTTCGCTGGCCTGGACAACTACGTCACCGTCTTCACCGACGCGCGGCTGAGAACCGCGGTGGTCAACACGATCACGCTCACCGCGTCCGTCGTGGTCTTCAGCCTGCTGATCGGGCTGGCGCTCGCGATCTTGCTGGACAAGAAGTTCGCGGGACGCGGCCTCGCCCGGACGCTGCTGATCGCACCGTTCCTCGTGATGCCCGTGGCCTCGGCGCTGATCTGGAAGCACGCCCTGTACAACCCGGACTACGGCCTGTTCAACGGCATCCTCAACTGGGTCTGGCAGCTGTTCGGCGCCGAACAGGGGCCTACAGTCGACTGGGTCTCGTCCTTCCCGATGCCGGCGGTCATCGCCGCGCTCGTGTGGCAGTGGACGCCGTTCATGATGCTCATCCTGCTCGCGGGCCTGCAGTCCCAGCCCGGGGACGTGCTGGAGGCTGCCCGTATCGACCGGGCCACCAGCTTCCAGACCTTCCGGTTCATCACCCTCCCGCACCTGCGGCAGTACATCGAGCTGTCGGCGTTGCTCGGCTCCATCTACGTCGTGCAGACGTTCGACGCCATCTTCACCATCACACAGGGCGGCCCTGGGGCGGCGACCACCAACCTGCCGTACGAGATCTACCTGACCATGTTCCGCAAGTACGAGTACGGCGAGGCGGCCGCGGCCGGCGTCGTGGTCGTGATCGGCACGATCATCGTGGCCACCTTCGCGCTGCGCGTGATCTCGTCGCTGTTCAAGGAGGAGGTCTCCCGATGACCGCTGTGCTCGAGAACCGCTCGTCGACGCCGCCGCCCGCTGCGACGGGCCGTCGACGCCAGCGCAAGGCGAAGGGTGACCCTGCGGCCTCCGCAGGCATCTGGTGGGCGATCGGTGCCTGGATCGCGACCCTGGTGTTCTTCGCCCCCGTCGCGTGGATGGTGCTCACGTCGCTGCACAACGAGTCCGACGCAGCGACCAACCCGCCGTCGGTCTTCGCGCCGGTCTCGTTCGACAACTACGCCGCGATCTTCGAGCGCGGGGTGGCGCCGTACCTGATCAACTCCGCGACGGCGAGCATCGTCTCCACGCTGCTCGTGCTGACGCTGGCCGTCCCGGCTGCCTACGCGCTGTCGATCAAACAGGTCGACAGGTGGACCGACGTGATGTTCTTCTTCCTCTCCACCAAGTTCCTGCCTCCGATCGCCGCACTGCTGCCGATCTACCTGATCGTCAAGGACATCGGGATGCTGGACAACGTGTTCACGCTGGTCATCCTCTACACGTCGATGAACCTGCCGATCGCGGTGTGGATGATGCAGTCGTTCCTCGCGGAGGTCCCCAAGGAGATCCTCGAGGCCGCCGAGGTCGACGGCGCCGGACTCCTGCGGACGCTGGTGAGCATCGTCGCGCCGGTGGCCGCGCCGGGCCTCGCGGCGACCAGCCTGATCTGCTTCATCTTCAGCTGGAACGAGTTCATGTTCGCGGTGAACCTGACCGCCGTGCGGGCCTCGACGGCGCCGATCTTCCTGGTCGGCTTCATCTCCAGCCAGGGGCTGTTCCTGGCCAAGCTGTGCGCCGCCGCGACGCTGGTGTCCCTGCCGGTGCTGATCGCCGGGTTCGCCGCCCAGGACAAGCTCGTCCGAGGCCTGTCCCTGGGCGCCGTCAAGTAGTCCGAGCAGCACGAGCGAGGCCGGCCGTCGGCCGGCCGCAAGGAGGAGGGACCGATGCGTGTCAGCGTGCTCCGCGGCGCCGGGGACCTGGTGGTCGAGGAGCGGCCCGACCCGGTTCCCGGACCGCACGAGGTGCTCGTGCGGGTGGCATCCGTGGGTGTCTGCGGCTCCGACGTCCACTACTTCGAGCACGGGCGGATCGGCAGCTACACCGTCGACTCACCGCTGGTGCTCGGCCACGAGCCTTCTGGAGTGGTGGTCGGCGTCGGCGCGGCGGTGACCCGGCTCAACGTCGGACAGCGGGTCTCGCTCGAGCCCGGGGTGCCGGACTTCACCTGTGCGCAGTGCCTGGCCGGATGGTACAACCTCTGCGAGGGGATGCGGTTCTTCGCGACGCCACCGTACGACGGGGCCTTCGCCGAGCTGGTCACCTCGCACGAGCTGTTCGCCCACCCGGTGCCGGACGCGCTGAGCGACGACGCGGCCGCGCTGCTCGAGCCGCTCTCAGTCGCTCTGTGGGCCTGTCGCAAGGGCCGCGTGACCGCGGGATCCCGGGTGCTCGTCACCGGGGCCGGTCCGGTGGGTCTGGTCGCCGCCCAGGCCGCCCTCGCCCTCGGTGCGGCCGAGGTGACCGTCACCGACGTCAACCAGCACCGGCTCGGTCTCGCCCGCGAGCTGGGTGCCACCGGCACGGTCGACGTCAGCACCACCCGCTTGGCCGAGGCCGCGGTCGAGCCGGACGTGCTGCTCGAGTGCTCGGGCAGTCCTGCCGCCGCGGTGGAGGCGATCCACACCGTGGCCCGCGCCGGCCTGGTCGTCCTGGTCGGCATGGGCGGCGACGAGCTCGCGCTCCCGGCGAGCAGGGTCCAGGAGCGCGAGCTCACCGTCACCGGGACCTTCCGCTACGCCCACACCTGGCCCGGGGCGATCGCTCTCGCGGCCTCGGGCCGGGTGCAGCTCGACCGTCTGGTCACCGGCCACTACGGGCTCGACGAGGTCCGCGAGGCGCTGACCGTCGCGAGAACGGATCCGCGCGCCGTCAAGCCCGTCGTCCGACCTGGGGAGTGACACCCCGCCCGACCTTACGGAGATGTCCATGAGGAACCTCAACAGCAAGACACTGGCCGAGCTCGGCGCGGACCTGCCCGTGCCGGTGTACGACCGCGACCGCGTGCGCACCGGGATCGTGCACTTCGGGGTCGGCGGCTTCCATCGCGCGCACCAGGCGATGTACGTCGATGCGCTGATGAACCAGGGCAAGGCGATGGACTGGGGGATCACCGGCGTCGGGGTCCTGCCCCAGGACCGTCACATGCACGAGGTGATGGCCGCCCAGGACTGCCTCTACACGCTGGTGGTCAAGCACCCCGACGGGACCCTCGAGCCGCGGGTGGTCGGTTCGATCGTCGAGTACCTCTTCGCCCCCGACGACCCGGAGCTCGTGCTGCGCAGGCTCGTCGACCCGGCCACCCGGATCGTGTCGCTGACCATCACCGAGGGCGGCTACCACGTCAACCAGGTCACGGGCGACTTCGACGCCGATGACCCGCAGATCCAGGCCGACCTGCGGCCGGGCGCGCTGCCGACGACCACGTTCGGCTTCGTCACCGAGGCGCTGGCCCGACGACGGGCGGCCGGGACCGACCCGTTCGTGGTGATGTCGTGCGACAACATCCAGGGCAACGGCGAGGTCGCGCACAAGATGATGGGGGCGTTCGCCCGGCTCAAGGACTCCGGGCTCGCGGACTGGCTCGAGGAGCACGTGGCGTTCCCGAACTCGATGGTCGACCGGATCACGCCGGTGACCGCCGACGCCGACCGGGCGCTGCTCGCCGAGCAGTTCGACGTACAGGACGGGTGGCCGGTGGTGTGCGAGCCGTTCACCCAGTGGGTGCTCGAGGACCGGTTCCCCCAGGGCAGGCCACCGTGGGAGGAGGTCGGCGTCCAGGTCGTCCCGGACGTCGAGCCCTACGAGCTCATGAAGCTGCGGCTCCTCAACGCCGGCCACCAGGCCATGTGCTATCTCGGCTACCTGAGCGGTTACCGCTACGCGCACGAGGTGTGCGCGGACCCGCTGTTCACCGACTTCCTGCTCGGCTACATGGACGAGGAGGCGACGCCGTCCCTTGCTCCGGTGCCAGGTGTGGATCTCGATGCCTACAAGCACGAGCTCATCGAACGGTTCGCCAACCCCGAGATTCGCGACACCCTGGCGCGGCTGTGCGCGGAGAGCTCTGACCGCATCCCGAAGTGGTTGCTGCCGGTGGTGCGCCACCAGCTCGGGACCGGTGGGGAGATGCACCGCTCGGCGCTCGTGGTCGCCAGCTGGGCACGGTACGCCGAGGGTGTTGACGAGGACGGCGAGCCGATCGAGGTCGTCGACCGGCGCCGTGAGGAGGTGACGGCCAGGGCTCGCCGCTATCCCGACAACCCGCTGGCCTTCCTCTCCGACCGCGACCTCTTCGGTGACCTGCACGACGACGAGCGGTTCACGGCCGTGTACCTCGAAGCCCTCGACTCCCTGCACCGTCGCGGCGCCCGGGCCACGCTCGAGTCCTGGGTGAGAGGCCGAAGGTGACGACGATGAGAGGCGTCGTGCTGCCCGGAGACAGCACGGTGCAGCTGGTGACCCGGGAGGTGCCAGAGCCTGGGTACGGACAGGTGCTCCTGGCGATGAAGGCATCCTCGATCTGCGGCAGCGACATCAGGGCCATCTACCGCGAGCACCTCGGGACCGGGCCGGAGGCCTACCGTGGTGTGGTCGCGGGCCATGAGCCGAGTGGCCAGGTGGTCGCGGTGGGAGAGGGGTGTCGCAGCCTGGCCGTGGGGGACCGGGTGGTCGTCTACCACATCTCCGGATGTGGGGTGTGCCAGCAGTGCCGACGCGGCTACGCCATCGGTTGCACCGGGTCGTCGCGCGCCGCCCACGGGTGGCAGCGGGACGGGGGCCACGCCGAGTACATGCTGGCGGACGAGGCCAGCTGCCTGCTCCTGCCGGCGGAGCTCTCCTTCGTCGACGGCGCCCTGGTGTCCTGCGGCTTCGGTACGGCGTACGAGGCGCTCGTGCGGCTCGACGTCTCCGGCAGGGACAGCCTGCTGGTCACCGGACTGGGTCCGGTGGGCCTCGCGGCCGCGATGCTCGCCAGAGCCATGGGTGCAGCGCCGATCGTGGGCACGGACGTCGCGCCCGAGCGGTTGCGCCTGGCCACCGAGCTCGGGCTGGTGGACCACGCCCTCGTGGGTGACGACACCGCCCCCGCTCGCCTCGACGAGCTCACCGACGGCCGAGGTTTCACGACAGCGGTCGACTGCTCCGGCAACGCGACGGCCCGCCACCTGGCCCTGTCTCACACGGCGGTGTGGGGGCGGTGTGCCTTCGTGGGGGAGGGTGGCGACGTCGCTTTCGACGTCTCCCACCTGCTGATCCACAAGCAGGTCACGCTGTACGGCTCCTGGGTCACGTCCCTCGCGCACATGGAGGACCTCCTGGGCCACCTCGCGCGGTGGCGGCTCCACCCCGAGGCGATCGTGACCGACAGGTTCGGGATCGACCAGGCGGATCGGGCGTACGCGCTCGCTGACAGCGGCACGGCGGGGAAGGTCTGCATCGTCTTCCCCTGAGACTGGTGACGTCGACCCGGAAAGGACAGGAATGGCAGCAACAACCCAGGACCCTCGTGGCCGGCGTGGACTCCTCGACCCAGTCGACCAAGGTGGTCGTCTGCGACGCGGCGACCGGAGCCGTCGTCCGGGAGGGACGCGCGCCGCACCCCGACGGGACGGAGGTGCATCCGGACCACTGGTGGGACGCCTTCCGCGCGGCGACCTCCGACGACCTCCTCGAGGACGTCGCGGCCATCGGCGTCGGGGGACAGCAGCACGGCATGGTCCCCCTCGACGCCGGCGGTGACGTCGTGCGCCCGGCGCTGCTCTGGAACGACACGCGGTCGACGGAGGCGGCGCGCGACCTGGTGGCCGAGCTCGGCGGACCGGCCGTCTGGGCGGAGGCGGTCGGGTCGGTGCCGGTGGCAGCGTTCACGGTGACCAAGCTCCGATGGCTGGCGCAGCACGAGCCGGACCTGGCAGCACGGGTGGAGGAGGTGCTGCTGCCGCACGACTGGGTGACCGCGCGCATCCTGGGTGGCGGGACCGTCCGCCCGGGAACGGCGTCGACCGACCGCGGGGACGCGTCCGGCACCGGCTACTGGTCCCCGGCGACGGGGGAGTACCGCCCCGACATCCTCGAGCGTGCCTTCGGGCGTGCGATCGGGACACCGAGGGTCCTGGGTCCGCACGAGGCCGCGGGTGAGACCCCCGACGGGATGCTCGTGTCAGCCGGAAGCGGCGACAACATGGCCGCGGCGATGGGGTTGGAGCTGCAGGTGGGCGACGTGGTCGTCTCCCTCGGCACCAGCGGGACCGCCTTCGGCATCCACGACGCACCCACCGCCGACTCAACCGGGGCGGTGGCCGGCTACGCCGACGCCACGGGACGGTTCCTTCCTCTGGTGTGCACGCTCAACGCCGCCCGGGTGCTGACCGCCGCGGCGAGCATGATCGGGACCGATCTCGAGGGTCTCGAGGAGCTGGCCCTCCAGGCCGCTCCGGGCTCCGACGGGCTCGTGCTCCTGCCCTACCTCGACGGCGAGCGGACCCCCGACCTTCCTTACGCCACGGGGACGCTGGGTGGGCTCACCCGGGCCAACGCGACACCTGCCAACGTCGCACGGGCGGCGGTCGAGGGGATGCTCTCCGGCCTCGCGGACGGGGTGGACGCGCTGGCCGACGTAGGAGTGGCCGTCCGGCGGATCGTGCTGATCGGAGGGGCGGCCCGCTCCAGGGCGGTGCAGACGATCGCCCCCGACCTGTTCGGGCTGCCGGTCACGGTGCCGACGCCCGGGGAGTACGTCGCGCTCGGGGCCGCCCGTCAGGCTGCCTGGGCGTTGCAGGCACGTGCCGGCGACGACCGGCTCCCGGAGTGGGCGGCACCGACCGACCTCACCCGGGACCCGGAGGACACGAAGGCCGGGACGGTCGTGCGCGATCGCTACCGGGGCCTGCGCGACACGCTGTACCCGTCGACCCGGTCCTGATCCGGGGCAGCAGCTTCAGGCGGTCGCGTCGAACGCCTCGGCTGAGTACGTCGAACGCCTCCTCGAGGAGGTGGTCGGGCATCACCAGCGGGGGAAGGAAGCGCAGCACGTTGCCGAAGGTCCCGGCCGTGAGCGTCACGACGCCGCGGGCATGGCAGTAGGCAGAGATCGAGCCGACACGGACGGGGTCAGGGGTCCGCCCGTCCGTGCCGACGATCTCCACCGCCATCATGGCCCCCCGGCCCCTGATGTCGGCCGCCGCGGGATGGGCCTCGGCGATGGCGGTGAGTCTCCTGTGCATGGTCGCGCCGATCTCGCGGGCCCGTGCGGCGAGGTCGTGCTTGCGCATCGCCTCCATCGCGCCCAGGGCCGCCGCGCACGCGACCGGGTTGCCGCCGTAGGTGCCGCCGAGCCCGCCGACGTGCACCGAGTCCATGATCTCCGCGCGGCCGGTGACCGCGGCCAGCGGGAAGCCGCCGGCGATGCCCTTGGCGGTCGTGACCAGGTCCGGCACGACCCCCTCGTGGTCGCAGGCGAACCAGTCGCCGGTGCGGCAGAAGCCGGTCTGGATCTCGTCGGCGACCAGCACGATGCCGTGCTCGGCGGTCCACTCCCGCAGCCGGGTGAGGAAGCCGTCGGCCGGGACCACGAAGCCGCCCTCGCCGAGGATCGGCTCGATCACCAGGCAGGCGAGGTTCGTGGCGCCCACCTGCTTGTCGAAGATCTCGATCGCGCGGTCGGCGGCCTCGGTGCCGGACAGGGGCGCGGGCTCGCGGAACGGGTAGGACACCGGCGCGCGGTAGACCTCGTTGGCGAACGGGCCGAACCCCTGCTTGTACGGCATGTTCTTGGCGGTCATCGCCATCGTGAGGTTGGTCCGGCCGTGGTAGGCGTGGTCGAACACGCCCACGGCGTCGCGACCGGTGTAGGAGCGGGCGATCTTCACCGCGTTCTCGACGGCCTCGGCGCCCGAGTTGAACAGCGCCGACTTCTTCGGGTGGTCGCCCGGGGTCAGCTCGCCGAGCTGCTCGCAGACGTCGACGTACCCGTCGTACGGGGTGACCATGAAGCACGTGTGGGTGAACGCCTGCACCTGCTCGCGTCACCCGCTCGGCTACCTCGGGGGCCGCGTTCCCGACGCTGGTGACGGCGATGCCCGAGGCCAGGTCGATGAGCGAGTTGCCGTCCGCGTCGACCAGCACGCCACCCCCGGCGGCCTCGACGAAGACCGGCAGGGTGGTGCCCACGCCTCCGGCCACGTGCTGCTGCCGCCGGGCCAGCTTGGCCTTGGAGACGGGTCCTGGGATCTCGGTGACGAGCCGGCGTTCCTGGGGGAGGCCGGGGCCGCCCGTGTGCGTGGTCGGTGCTGCGTCGGTCATGCGGAACAGGTTAGGCTGCGATCGGCCCGAACGGCTACGGATCAGGGCTAAGAATTCCAATGATGCTTCTGAAACGGTGGTCAAATGTCTGAGCGGGACACGATTCCGTTGTTGATCGCGGGTGAGTGGGAGGACGGTCCGGCACCGCTCGAGGTCCGCTCTCCGTACGACGGGACGGCGGCCGGACGGACGTCGTACGCCTCTGACGAGCAGGTCGAGCAGGCGGTCTCGGCCGCGTGGGGCTGCCGGACGGAGGCAGCCGCGCTCCCGCTGCACGCCCGCGCCGACGCCCTCCTCGAGGCCGGCCGCCGCATCGCCGAGCGGACCGAGGAGGTGGCGGCGCTGATCACCGCCGAGAGCGGCAAGCCGGTCACCTGGGCGCGCGCCGAGGCGGGCCGTGCGGTGTCGGTCTTCCGGTGGGCCGCCGAGGAGACGCGCCGCTGGTCGGGCGAGGCGATGCGCCTCGACACCGAGCGCGCCGCCGAGGGCCGGTTCGCGTACGTGCGGCGTGTCCCCAAGGGGCCCGTGCTGGCGATCTCGCCGTTCAACTTCCCGCTGAACCTCGCCGCGCACAAGGTGGCACCGGCGATCGCGATCGGTGCCCCGGTCGTGCTCAAGCCCGCCCCGAAGACGCCGCTGTCCGCGCTGCTGCTGGGCCAGATCCTGGCCGAGGTGATGAGCGAGCACGGCCTTCCGGCGGGGATGCTCAGCGTCCTCAACGTGGAGAACGACCGGGCCTCGGCCCTCGTCGCCGATCCGCGGCTGCCCGTGGTGTCCTTCACCGGCTCGGGGCCGGTCGGCCATGCGATCGCCGCCGCCGTGCCCGACAAGCACGTCGTGCTCGAGCTCGGTGGCAACGCCGCCGTGGTCGTCTGCGACGACTACGACCGCCCGGGCGACCTCGAGCACGCCGCGGCCCGGATCGCGGCGTTCGCGACCTACCAGGCCGGCCAGTCGTGCATCTCGGTCCAGCGGGTCTACGCCACCGCCCCCGTGTACGACGGGCTCCGGGACGCCCTGGAGAAGGCGATGGCCGGCCTGCGCTCCGGTGACCCACGTGATCCCGACACGCACGTCGGCCCGATGATCGACGAGGCGGCCGCCCGCCGCGTGGAGGAGTGGGTCGGCGAGGCCGCGGCCGCCGGCGCCACCGTCCTGGTGGGCGGCGAGCGGGCCGGCACGACGTACCCGCCGACCCTGCTCGAGGGCGTGCCGGAGGACGCCAAGGTCATGTGCGAGGAGGTCTTCGGGCCGGTCCTGGCGATCGAGCGGGTGGGCAGCACCGCCGAGGCCTTCGACCGGGTCAACGCCTCCCGCTACGGGCTGCAGGCCGGCGTCTTCACCCACGACATCGGCACCGCCTTCCGGGCGCACCGCGACCTCGAGGTCGGCGGCGTGGTGGTCGGTGACGTGCCGAGCTACCGCGCCGACCAGATGCCCTACGGCGGGACCAAGGAGTCCGGGGTCGGCCGCGAGGGCGTGCGCTACACGATGACCGATCTCACCTACGAGCGGGTGATGGTGCTGACCGGCCTCGACCTCTGACCGGATGGGCGGTGAGAGGATGCGACCCATGAGCTCGCGTGACGTCGTCATCCTCGGGTCCACCGGGTCCATCGGGACCCAGGCACTCGACGTGGTCCGGGCCAACCCCGACGCCTTCCGGGTGGTCGGCCTGACCGCGGGCGGTTCGAACGCCGACCTGTTCCGTGCCCAGTGCGAGGAGTTCGCCCCGGCGTACTCCGGGCTGGGGGAGGAGGCGTCCGTCGAGGCGGCGGCGACGAGCTGCGACGTGGTCCTGAACGGCATCACCGGCGCCGTCGGCCTCCGCCCGACGCTGGCCGCGCTCGACGCCGGCAACACGCTGGCGCTCGCCAACAAGGAGTCGCTGATCATCGGGGGCCCGGTCGTCACGACCCGGGCCAAGCCGGGGCAGATCGTGCCCGTGGACAGCGAGCACAGCGCGCTCGCCCAGTGCCTGCGCGGCGGCCGAGCCGACGAGGTCCGCAAGCTCGTGCTGACCGCGAGCGGCGGGCCGTTCCGGGGGCGCACCCGCGACGAGCTCCACGGCGTGACGCCGGAGGAGGCACTCGCGCACCCCACGTGGTCGATGGGTCCCGTGGTCACGATCAACTCCGCCACCCTGGTCAACAAGGGCCTCGAGGTGATCGAGGCTCACCTGCTCTTCGGCATCCCGTTCGAGGCGATCGAGGTGGTGGTGCACCCGACGTCGGTGGTGCACTCGATGGTCGAGTTCTACGACGGCTCGACCCTGGCTCAGGCCTCGCCGCCCTCGATGATGATCCCGATCGCGCTGGGCATGGCCTGGCCCGACCGGGTCCGCGACGCCGCGCCGGCCGTGGACTGGTCCAAGCCCGAGACGTGGGAGTTCTTCCCGCTCGATGACGAGGCGTTCCCCGCCGTGCGGCTGGCCCGCGAGGCGGGCGGCCGGGGCGGGACGGCGCCGGCGGTCTACAACGCCGCCAACGAGGTGTGCGTGGAGGCGTTCCTGGCCGGGGAGATGAGGTTCACCGACATAGTGCCGACGATCGAGGCGGTTCTCGGGCGTCACGACGTACCCTCGTCCGTGGAGGACCTGACCGTCGAGGACGTGCTCGCAGCGGACGCGTGGGCGCGGTCCCGGACCCGCAACGACCTGGAGCGCCGTCGATGACCACCGTGCTGATGTACACCCTCGGCGTGGTGCTGTTCGTGCTGGGCGTGGCGATCTCCATCGGCCTTCACGAGGTCGGCCACCTGGTCCCGGCGAAGAAGTTCGGCGTCAAGGTCACGCAGTACTTCGTCGGCTTCGGCAACACCGTGTGGTCGCGTCGCAAGGGCGAGACGGAGTACGGCATCAAGTCGATCCCGCTCGGCGGCTACGTCAAGCTCGTCGGGATGCTGCCCCCTGGCAAGGGTGACGAGCCGGGGAGGATCCGCAAGAGCAACACCGGCATGTTCACGCAGATCATCTCCGACGCCCGCGCGGCGGAGTACGAGCTCGTCGAGCCCGGTGACGAGGACCGCCTCTTCTACAAGCTGCCCTGGTGGAAGAAGGTCGTCGTGATGGCCGGCGGGCCGACGGTGAACCTCGTCCTCGCCTTCCTCCTCTTCGGCGGCGTGTTCATGCTGCACGGGATCCTGGTCCCCACGACCACGGTGGACGAGGTCTCCGACTGCGTGATCGCGGCGAGCGAGGCATCACCGGACCGCAAGTGCACCGACGAGGACCCGGTGGCGCCCGCGAAGAAGGCCGGGCTGCAGCCGGGCGACGAGATCGTCGAGATGAACGGCGTGGAGGTCACCTCGTGGGAGCAGCTCAGCGGGTTGATCCGCGCCAACGAGGCCGGCAGCGCCACCATCGTCTACGAGCGTGCCGGTGAGCGTCGTACCACCACGACCAACACCCTGGTCTCGCCCCGCCCGGATCTCGAGGACACCGAGAAGTACGTCGAGGTCGGCTTCCTCGGGGTCGCCCCCGAGCTGGTGCGCGAGAAGCAGGGCCCGGTCTTCGTCGTCGAGCAGATGGGCACCTACACCTGGGAGACGCTCAAGGCGCTCGGCACGCTGCCCGCGAAGCTCTGGGAGGTCGGCAAGGCCGCACTCGGGATCACCGAGCGCGCCGACGACAGCCCGATGAGCGTGGTCGGTGCGAGCCGGGTCGCCGGCGAGGTCGCCTCCGACGACGGGATCCCCGTCGGCGACCGGTTCGTGAGCCTCCTCATGCTGCTCGGCGGCATCAACCTCTTCGTCGGCATGTTCAACTTCGTCCCGTTGCTGCCGCTCGACGGCGGCCACATCGCGGGCGCCCTCTACGAGGCGGTACGACGGGGCACGGCACGTCTCCTCGGACGGCCGGACCCGGGCTACTTCGACACCGCCAAGCTGCTGCCGGTCGCCTACGTGATGGCCAGCCTGATCCTCGTGATGAGCGTCGTGCTGATCTACGCCGACATCGTCGCCCCGGTCCGTCTCGGGTAACGTCGACATCGGGTGGTCGAGCCCGTCGAGAGCCGCCGGTCGAGCCCCACCATCAGCAGAGAGAAGGAACCTCCCCATGACCTCGGTCGACCTCGGAATGCCCGCCGCCCCGCCGCCGGTGCTGGCCGAACGGCGCAGGACCCGGCAGATCAAGGTGGGCAAGGTCCTCGTCGGTGGCGACGCGCCGATCTCGGTGCAGTCGATGACGACCACGCTGACCTCCGACGTCAACACCACCCTCCAGCAGATCGCCGAGCTCACCGCGGCCGGTTGCGACATCGTCCGGGTCGCGTGCCCGTCGCAGGACGACGCCGACGCCCTGCCCGAGATCGCCCAGCACTCGCAGATCCCGGTGATCGCCGACATCCACTTCCAGCCGAAGTACGTCTTCGCCGCGATCGAGGCCGGCTGCGCCGCGGTCCGCGTGAACCCGGGCAACATCCGCAAGTTCGACGACCAGGTCAAGCAGATCGCGCAGGCGGCCAGGGACCACGGCACGTCGATCCGGATCGGCGTCAACGCCGGCTCCCTCGACAAGCGACTGCTCGAGAAGTACGGCAAGGCCACCCCCGAGGCGCTCGTCGAGTCCGCGGTGTGGGAGGCCTCGCTGTTCGAGGAGCACGACTTCCACGACTTCAAGATCTCGGTCAAGCACAACGACCCCGTGATCATGGTCCAGGCCTACGAGATGCTCGCCGAGCGGGGCGACTGGCCGTTGCACCTCGGCGTGACCGAGGCGGGGCCGGCGTTCCAGGGCACGATCAAGTCCTCGGTCGCCTTCGGCGCCCTGCTGTCGAGGGGGATCGGCGACACGATCCGGGTCTCGCTGTCGGCCCCGCCGGTGGAGGAGGTCAAGGTCGGCCTGCAGATCCTCGAGTCGCTCAACCTCCGGCCGCGCCGGCTCGAGATCGTCTCCTGCCCCTCCTGCGGACGCGCGCAGGTGGACGTCTACAAGCTCGCCGAGGAGGTCACCGCCGGGCTCGAGGGGCTCGAGGTGCCGCTCCGGGTCGCCGTCATGGGATGCGTCGTGAACGGCCCGGGCGAGGCGCGTGAGGCCGACCTCGGTGTGGCATCCGGCAACGGCAAGGGCCAGATCTTCGTCAAGGGCGAGGTCATCAAGACCGTCCCCGAGTCCAAGATCGTGGAGACCCTCATCGAGGAGGCCATGCGGATCGCGGAGGAGATGGGCGAGCCGGTCGACGGCGACGGCGCCGCCCCCACGGTCACCGTCGGCTGACCGGCCGCTCGCGAACCTCGCCGACGTGCCCCGCCCGCGGTCGGTCGGCGCTCCGCGTCGCGTCGCACGAGACGGCGGTGAAGACCGCACTCGACAGGTCCACGGTGTCGTAGGCTCCCGTACGTGCTCCGCACCCAGCCCGGACTGCGGGTCCTCGGCCCCTCCGACCTCCCTGCGATGTCGGAGCTCCTCGCACGCGACCCGGTCGTCAACGTCTTCGTGGACTACCGCAGCCGGCTGACGCAGCTCGACCCGCGCTGGATGGGCGGCGAGATGTGGGGGTACGTCGAGGACGGCGAGCTGGTCTCCGCCTGCCACGTCGCCGCCAACATGGTGCCGGTCAACGCGACGCCCGCCGCGATCGAGGCGTTCGCCGCGCGGGGCGATCCGGCAGGGCCGGCGCTGCTCGACGATCGTGGGCCCCGACGACGCCGTCGCCCCGCTGTGGGAGCTGCTCGAGCCGCACTGGTCGAGGCCGCGGGAGGTCCGGTGGAACCAGCCGCACCTCGAGATCAGCGGCCCGCCGAGGGTCGCGCCCGACCCGGGCGTACGCCGCACGACGCCGGCCGACATGGACACGCTCTACCCGGCGTGCGTCGCGATGTACACCGAGGAGGTCGGCGTCTCACCCGAGCTCGGTGGAGGATCCGACATGTACCGCGCCCGCGTCGCCCAGCTCATCGGCAAGGGCTGGTCGTTCGCCCGGATCGACGACGGCCGGGTGCTGTTCAAGGCCGAGGTCGCCGCGGTCTCGCCGTACGCCTGTCAGGTCCAGGGTGTGTACGTCGATCCCGAGCGTCGTGGGGAGGGGCTGGCCACCGCCGGCATGGCAGCGGTCGTGGAGGTCGCGCTGCGCGAGATCGCCCCGGTGGTGTCGCTCTACGTCAACGACCACAACCTGCCCGCCCGCGCCGCCTACGCCGCGGTCGGTTTCGAGCAGACCCGGACCTTCTCGACGATCATGTTCTAGGAAGAGACCCGGCCGGCGCCCCCGATGGCACCGGCCGGATCCTTCTGCGGTGGCCGACGTCCCCCAAGAGCGCCGGACCACCGGGTCAGCGGTCGAGCAGTGACTCGTCGGCGAACAGCCAGGGCGGCATGACGTTCCACGGGTCCCGGCCGTCGGTGCGGTGGAGCTTGGAGATCCGCTCGCACTTCTTCAGCGTGCAGCGGGTCATCGCGACGGTCTTGCGGGTTGCTGCCTGGAGCAGCAGGCGCTGGTCGTTCTCCCAGTGGATGGTGCCGAACCACCGGGCGCGGTAGGTGTCGAGCAGCCGGCCCTCGGCCCCTCTCACCTGGAGCATGGAGGGACCCGCGCCGTCGGTGAGGATGTAGCTGGTGACCATGCGCTCGGCGGTGGGGGAGAAGGCCATCACGACGTCGTCGCACGAGCGCCACACCGTCTCGCGCGGGGTGGAGAGCGTCATCACCTTCTGGCAGCCCCCGAGATAGGGGTCGGCGGTGAACACGCCGACCCGGTCCGCGGCGATGTCGGCGATGTAGCCGGCCTTGCCCGCGATCTTGGCGACCCTGTCGTTGAACGGGTTCCACCAGAACGTGCGTGCCGAGCTCGAGCGGCTCTCCCACTGGCCGACGACCATGCGCCGCTCGGCGAAGTCGAGGACGGAGACGTAGGGGAAGTCACGGCGGGCGACCTGCTCGCCGGTGACCGCGTCGAGGACCCGGAGCACGCTGCCGTTGCGGCGGTAGCCCTCCAGGACGACGTGGTCACCCCCGTCGGCCAGGGTCCCCGTGGGCTGCGCGGCGGGGCCGCCCGCAACCGAGGTCTGCTCTCCCGACGCCGAGACCCGTTGCAGCTGCCAGTTCTCGTAGTTCTCGTCGCTGGTGATCACGAGGTAGTCCTCGCCGCTGCGGCCGACCAGGGAGACGTTGGCGGCGCCGTTGACGGTGACCCGGGCGCCGCCGTCGAGGATCGTGCGGTCGACGAGGCGCAGCAGCGGCGTCGCCGGGCCGCGGTCGAGGGCCGCCGGGTTGACGGTCTCGCCCTCGGGGTAGTCGTCCGCGGTGGCGGAGGTCGCCGCGAGGGGAGCGGCGACCAGGGCAGAGAGGACAACGCCTGCAAGGCGGGCCCGAGATCCTGTCTTCATGGGGTGATTCCTCTGGGGCTCGAGTTCTCAGCCGGACGGCTGTGGCTTCACCTTGGCGCAGGGAGGGAGAGCTGGGTGCCTTGCTGCGGGGGCAGTTTGTCGCGCAACAACCACCGAGGGACGCCGCAGGCGGGCGGTCAGCGCGGGGAGCGTCGCGAGCGCCAGGTGTCCCAGCTGACCGGCGAGGCGTCCCGCTCGGCCTGCGCGATGATCTCCTCGGTCATCCAGAGTCCGCAGCTCGCGCAGGTCGGCGGGGGAGGTGAGGGTCAACAGGCGCTGTTCCTCGCAGTGCACGTCGGCCTCCGTGACGGCTTCGTGCAGCTGTCGCACGTCGGCGCTGAACTCGCGGGGCATGGCCATCTCCACGTCCACCAGGCGCTCACCGCGGCTACGGGCCAGCCGGGCCTGCCGACGGCCCGCCAGCCGGGCGTGCGCGGGTGCGCGGAGGATCGCCTCGAGGCGCTTGGCGAGCTCTGCCGAGGCCGGGTTGTTGTGGTGGTCGGCCGACATCAGGGTCAGCTCGCGCACCAGGTCGTCGAGGTGCTGGTCCTGTCGAAGGCTGAGGTCGACCGGGCAGCCTTCCAGCCGGACCACGACCCATCCCGGCGGCAGTGTGCCGTCGGAGGGAGGTGGCGACGGGGTCCGCGAGGCGAACCCGGGTGACGCCGTCGTCGGCACGCCCGCCCTCGGGGTCCGGCGAGCCGAGGTCGGCCCACACGCGCTTGCCGTGCTCGAGCTCCTCGACGCCCCAGTCGCTGGCCAGCACGGAGATGATCGCCAGGCCACGGCCGGTCGCGGGCTGGTCGAGCAGCAGCAGGTCCAGCTCGTCGAGCCCGTCGAGCTCTGCGTCCAGGTCGAGCCCGTCCGCCGCGACACCGAGACCCGGGATGTCCGTGCGAGGCACGACCACGTCCGCCGGGGCAGGTCCGTCGTCCTCGACGAAGATGCGCACCCCCCGGTCCAGCGCGAGCACGCCCACCTCGATGTAGGAGCTCCCCCCGTGCAAGGCGGCGTTGCCGGCCAGCTCACTGACGCAGAGAGCGGCGTCGTCGACGATCTCGTCGCGGCCCCAGGCCCGCAGGCCGTCGACCACGAAGCGCCGTGCGCCGGGCACGCTGGACGGGTCGGCGGTGAAGCGGACGCGCAGGATCCGCTCCTCGGGGTTGACCTCGTCTGCAGGCACCCGTCGATGATGTCAAAGACGCATGGTTCGTCCGGGCTATTTTCGGCAAACGGGCTACACGGAATCGGTGTGCGACCCCGCGAAGCCGCTAGGTAGCCTTGCGCCCATGACCTCACCCCACGAAACTGCTCGCTCCGCTCGCGCCTCCGCGGGAAACCCGAGGCCGCTGCGGATGTCGACCCTGTTCGTGCGCACGCTCCGCGAGGACCCGGCCGACGCGGAGGTGCCGAGCCACCGGCTGCTCGTCCGGGCCGGCTACATCCGGCGGGCCGCCCCCGGCATCTACTCCTGGCTGCCGCTGGGCCTGCGGGTGCTCCGCAACATCGAGCGGATCGTGCGTGAGGAGATGGACGCGATCGGTGCGCAGGAGCTGCAGTTCCCGGCGCTGCTGCCGCGTGAGCCCTACGAGGCCACGAACCGCTGGACGGAGTACGGCGACGGCATCTTCCGCCTCAAGGACCGCAAGGACGGCGACTACCTCCTCGGGCCGACCCACGAGGAGCTCTTCACCCTGGTGGTGAAGGACCTGTACTCGTCGTACAAGGACCTCCCCGTCTGGCTCTACCAGATCCAGACCAAGTACCGCGACGAGGCGCGGCCTCGGGCCGGCCTGCTGCGTGGTCGTGAGTTCGTGATGAAGGACTCCTACTCCTTCGACACCACCGACGAGGGCCTCGAGCGCTCCTACCAGGCGCACCGCGAGGCCTACGTCAAGACCTTCGACCGGCTCGGCTTCGAGTACGTCATCGTCAAGGCCACCTCCGGCGCCATGGGCGGCTCCAAGTCCGAGGAGTTCCTCGCCAAGGCCGAGGTCGGCGAGGACACCTACGTCAGCTGCACCTCCTGCGACTACGCCGCCAACGTCGAGGCCGTCCAGGTCCGCGCCCCCGAGCCCGTGTCGTACGACGGTGTGCCGGCCGCGCACGCCGAGGACACCCCGGACACCCCCACCATCGAGACGCTGGTCGACCACCTCGACGAGCGGTTCCCCCGCGAGGACCGGCCCTGGAACGGCCGGCGACACGCTCAAGAACGTGCTCGTCGTCCTCAAGCACCCCGACGGCACCCGCGAGCCGCTGGCCATCGGCTCCCCGGTGACCGCGAGGTCGACGCCAAGCGCCTCGAGGGCCAGCTCGAGCCGATCGAGGTCGAGCCGTTCGGCGAGGCCGACTTCGCCGCGCACCCCTCGCTCACGAAGGGCTACATCGGCCCCGGCGTGCTGGGGGAGACCAACGAGTCCAAGATCCGCTACCTCGTCGACCCCCGCGTCGTGGAGGGCACCCGCTGGGTCACCGGTGCGAACGTCGACGGGCAGCACGTCATCGACCTCGTGGTCGGCCGTGACTTCACCCCCGACGGCAACATCGAGGCCGCCGAGGTCCGTGACGGCGACCCGTGCCCCAACTGCGACGGGACGCTGGCGACCGCCCGCGGCATCGAGATGGGGCACATCTTCCAGCTCGGCCGGAAGTACGCCGAGGCGCTCGACCTGAAGGTGCTCGACGAGAACGGCAAGCTCGTCACCGTGACGATGGGCTCCTACGGCATCGGGGTCTCCCGTGCGGTCGCGGCGATCGCGGAGAACACCCACGACGACCTCGGTCTGGTCTGGCCCCGCGAGGTGGCGCCGGCCGACGTACACCTGGTCGCCACCGGCAAGGACGAGGCAGTCTTCGAGGCGGCCGAGAAGCTCGCCGACGACCTCAGCGGGCAGGGCCTCTCGGTGCTGTACGACGACCGCCCGAAGGTCTCGCCGGGCGTGAAGTTCAAGGACGCCGAGCTGATCGGCGTGCCCACGATCGTCGTGGTCGGCAAGGGACTCGCCGAAGGCGTCATCGAGGTGAAGGACCGGGCGAGCGGCGAGCGCGAGAACGTCGCCGTCGACGGCATCGTCGAGCACGTCGTGGGGGTCGTGCGTGGCTGAGCCCAAGCCGGTGCAGGCGGTCATCTTCGACTGGGGCGGCACGCTGACGCCCTGGCACACGATCGACTTCGCCGAGGAGGCGGCCGCCCTGTCACGCGCCGTGGTCGACGCCGACCACACCGTGCCGGAGCTGCTCCAGGCGGCCACCAGCGCGGTGTGGACCCGGGCGCGTGACCATCACCGCAGCGCGACCCTGGCGGACGTCTTCGCGCACGCCGGCCTGTCCCACGACGAGGACCTGCTCACGTCGTACCGCGAGTTCTGGGAGCCGCACACCCTCACCGACCCCGACGTGCCCGAGCTCTTCGGCCGGCTGCACGACGACGGGCTCCGGGTCGGCGTGCTCTCGAACACCCTGTGGCCACGTGACTGGCACGAGGACTTCTTCCGCCGCGACGGGGTGCTCG
The DNA here is from genome assembly GCA_963700365.1 of uncultured Actinomycetota bacterium. Classification (GTDB taxonomy): domain Bacteria; phylum Actinomycetota; class Actinomycetes; order Propionibacteriales; family Nocardioidaceae; genus Nocardioides_C. The sequence continues at coordinate 443,304 of CAVOXG010000004.1, forward strand.
ACCTGATCCACGGTGCGGTGTACACGAGCGAGGTGCCCTGGACGAAGCCGGCGCCCGAGGCGTTCCGTGCGGCGATGGACGCCGTCGAGGTCGACGACCCGGAGGCGTGCGTCTTCGTCGGTGACCGGCTCTTCGACGACATCTGGGGCGCGTCCAACGTCGGCATGCGCACGATCCTCGTGCCGCACAGCGAGATCCCGGCCGAGCAGGTCGGGCACTCGGTCGGCGAGCCCGACGCCGTCGCGCACCGGCTCGTCGGAGGTGCACGGGATCGTCTCGGCCTGGCGCTGACGTCCCGTCGCGGACCGTCTCGCGCGGGGGTCGCCGTCCTAGAGCTCGCCGAGGCCGGGGAAGGGCTCGGGCTCGCCGCCGAAGCCGAGGAGGCGAACCGCGGCATCCTCGAGCGCGTCGAGGGCCCACTGGCGGTTGGCGCCGGCGGTGTTGCCCACCGTGTCGGCGTACACGGCGGCGCACCGCTGCTCGACCTCCAGGGCGACGCGTTCGAGCTGGGCGGGCGTCATCGCGGGGTTCGGAAGCTCGTAGCTGACCTCGGCCGCGACCGGCTCCGCCCCCGCCGTACGCACCATCGACACGAGCTGGTCGCGCCGTCCGCGGTGCAGGTTGTAGGCGTCCCGGACCCGCTGCCACAGCTCGGGGTGGGTGGACACCGAGACGCGACCGCCGACCACGCCGTACAGGTAGACCGCGGCGTGCTCACCGGCCAGCGCCAGCTGCAGCGCCTCGCGTGGCGTCATGACGGCCTCCCCGTCGGGACCGACTGGAGGATCACCGCGTGCTGCGCGGCCGCCGCGGCCATGCTGCCCAGCACCCGGGCGAACGCGCCGCTCTGTGCCTTGAACGCGTGCCGCTTGGTGCTCGTCGCGAGCGCCTGCTCGGCGGTCACCACCTGCTGGAGCGCGCGGGCCCGGTTCCGGGGCACCCGGGTACGACGCTCGCCCGACGTCGTGGGAGACGGGGAGGCGGACGCTGAGGGCGCAGGCGACCCGGACTCTCCGGGCGGAACCGCCTCGGACAGCAGCGCGGCGTGCGCCTCGTGCGCCTCGAGGACCGGCGCGAGCGCCTCGCTCAGCCTGCGCGTGGCGTTCCTGGGTCGCGCGGACGAGGTCGATCAGCGCGGTCTGGGCGGCCAGCGCCTCCGTCGCCACCGCGACGTCTGGGTCGACCTCGGGCTCCACCGGTGGAGGCGCGCCGTCCCGACGCCTGATGCCGCGCTCGGGGGTGCACGCCGCAAGCCCGCCCGTGACCGTGGCGACCGCCGCCCCGAGGGCAGCGCGACGGGTCAGGCGAGGGCCTGGCGTCGCGGGGGAGGGGTTCGGCACGAGAGCCGACTCTATCGCCGGGGTGGTGCACGGCCCTCAGCGGAGGCGCCTCAGTAGAGGCTGAAGGCGACGAGCCGGAACTCGCTCGCCCTCACGGGCCATCGCGACCTCGAACGTGCTGCGCGGGTGCGCCGGGTTGCTGCTGCGGTAGGACCCGTCCTCGTTGTACGTGCTGCTCTCGGGGATCGCCACCGAGATCACGGCCCGGGCGGACCGTCCCTGGCCGGTGAGGTCGACGCGGGTCACCCGGACGCCCTCGAGTCCGACGTACCAGCCCGCCTTCTGCCGGCTCTCGAGCTCGGCGGCGAGCTCGGCACAGCCCTCGCACGGCTTCGCGCCGCTGATGTCGAGCAGCGCCTGGGCGTCGTTGGTGTTGAGGGAGTAGATCCAGGCCTGGAGGACGTAGCGGGCGAACGCCTCACGCCCGCTGCTGTCGTTCGTGGCCGGGCGGCGGCTCGGGCGCCGGAGCGGTGGACGGGCCGGTCTCCGCACCGGTCTCCGCACCGGTCTCCGCACTGGGGGCCACGGTCGGTGACGCGGAGGGCGAGGGCGAGGCCGCGGGTTGTTCCGTGCCACTGCACCCGGACACGAGGAGGCCGATCGTGAGGACACCGGCTGTGATCGCTCTCATGGTCCCTCTCGGTCGTGGTGGCACGAGGCTAGCAATCAGCGCCCTCGAGGTCCGCTATGGTTGCAGCCACAGGCGAGGCATGTCCCCGACGGCGGGTCTGCGCGCCCCGGTGGGACCGACAACAGCACAGCAGGAGGATGCCCGTGAGCACCGATCAGACCCGGGACCGACTTGCAGAGGTGCTCACCGAGCCGCTTGCTGCCCGCGGCCTCGACGTCGAGGCCATCGAGCTCACCCCGGCCGGCCGCCGCCGCATTCTGCGCGTCGCGGTCGACAAGGACGGCGGCGTGTCGAGCGACGACCTCGCGGACGCCACCAAGGAGGTCTCGCGGGTCCTCGACGAGTCCGACGTGATGGGTGAGCAGCCCTACACGCTCGAGGTGACCTCGCCGGGGACGGACCGGCCCCTGACCCTGCCGCGGCACTGGCGGCGCAACGAGTCCCGGCTGGTCAAGGTCACCACCAAGGACGGCACCACCCTCATCGGCCGCATCCGGGCCGGCGGCGAGGAGAGCGTCACCCTCGACGTCGACGGCACCGAGCGTGTCCTCTCCTATGACGACGTGGCGAAGGCTCGCGTCGAGATCGAGTTCAACCGGAAGGAGAGCTGAGCATGGACATCGACATGATGGTGCTGCGCTCGCTCGAGCGTGAGAAGGAGATCTCCTTCGAAGTACTCGTGGAGGCCATCGAGCAGGCACTGCTCATCGCCTACCACAAGACCCCCGGGGCCCAGCCCAAGGCTCGGGTCGAGCTCGACCGCAAGACCGGGCACGTCACGGTGCTCGCCGCGGAGACCGACGAGGAGGGCAACGTCGTCGGTGAGTACGACGACACGCCCGCCGGCTTCGGGCGGATCGCGGCGACCACCGCGAAGCAGATCATCCTGCAGCGGCTCCGCGACGCCGAGGACGAGGCGAAGTTCGGGGAGTTCTCCGGCAAGGAGGGCGACGTCATCTCCGGCGTCATCCAGCAGGGTCGCGACCCGCAGGACGTGCTCGTCGACCTCGGCAGGCTCGAGGCCCACCTGCCGCAGGCGGAGCGGGTGCCGGGCGAGCGCTACGACCACGGCATCCGGATCAAGTGCCTCGTGGTGAGCGTGCGCAAGGGCATGCGGGGTCCGCAGGTGACCCTGTCGCGCTCGCACCCGAACCTCGTGAAGAAGCTCTTCGCGCTCGAGGTGCCCGAGATCGCCGACGGCACCGTGGAGATCTGCGCGATCGCCCGGGAGGCCGGCCACCGGACCAAGGTCGCGGTCCGCTCGACGGTCCCCGGCGTCAACGCCAAGGGCTCGTGCATCGGCCCGATGGGCCAGCGCGTGCGCAACGTGATGCACGAGCTGCACGGCGAGAAGATCGACATCGTCGACTGGTCCGACGACCCGGCCGAGCTCGTGGGACACGCCCTGTCCCCGGCGCGTGTCTCCAGCGTCGAGATCGTCGACCGCGAGGCCCGCTCCGCACGCGTGGTCGTGCCCGACTACCAGCTCTCGCTGGCCATCGGCAAGGAGGGCCAGAACGCCCGGCTCGCGGCGAGGCTCACCGGCTGGCGGATCGACATCCGCTCCGACGAGGCGCCCGACCCGCGGACGTCCGGCGGTGGTGGCGGGTCGCGCTGAGGCCGATTCTGCCTACGACCCGCGAACCGCTAGACTCGACCGTGGTGGTTCGTGAACACGACGCTGATGCGTGCGCGCACATTCCTGTGCGGACGTGTGTCGGTTGTCGTGAGCGGGGCCCCAAGCAAGAGCTGCTGCGCGTGGTTGCCCGCGGTTCGGACCACGGTCTCGCCGTGGTCCCGGATCCCGGGGCACGAGAGCCGGGCAGGGGTGCCTACATCCATCCCACACCCGCGTGTCTCGAGCTCGCCACACGTCGCCGGGCGTTCGCCCGGGCGCTCCGGGTCCAGGCTGGGCCCGGGGAGTCCCTCCGGGAGTACGTCGAACGCGCAGCAGATCCGTCCGTGTTGACCGACAGAAAATGGAGCAGCAGCTCATGAGCACTCGATGAGTACTTCGCGATGAGCATGCACACCAGCTAACGGTCCGGCCAGAAAAGGGGCTCGGACCAGAAGGAGAAGCGTGGCTAAGGTCCGAGTCCACGAGCTCGCAAAAGAGTTCGGAGTCGAGAGCAAGGTCGTTCTGGCCAAGCTCGGAGAAATGGGAGAGTTCGTCAAGTCGGCGTCGTCGACGGTCGAGCCTCCTGTCGTCAAGCGTTTCACCGACAAGTTCGGTGACGAGCTGAAGGCTGCCTCTGACAAGAAGGCAGCGAAGAAGGCGCCTGCAAAGAAGGCTGCCGCCGCCAAGACTGCCGAGGCGCCCGCCGAGGCTCCGGCTGCCGAGGCACCCGCGGCCCCGGCTCCCGAGAAGCAGGCCCCTGCCGAGACGCCGGCGCCCGCCGCCGCCAAGGCCGAGACGCCGGTCAGCGAGACCGGAGCCGGTGCTGTGACGCCGGGTCCGCGCCCGGGCCCCCGTCCGGGCCCGCAGAAGACCCCCGCCCCGGCACCCGCGCCCGAGGCGCCCGCTGCCAAGGCGGCCCCTGAGGCCCCGGCCGCCAAGGCCCCCGAGGCTCCGGCCGCACGCGCGGCGACGCCTGGTCCGCAGGCTCCGCGCACGCCGGGGCCGCGTCCCGGTGGTGCCCGTCCGGGCGCACCGCGTCCGGGCAACAACCCGTTCTCCTCGACCCAGGGCATGGGTCGTCGTCCCGCGGCACCGCCGCGCGCCGACCAGGGAGACGCCAACCGTCCGCCGCGTCCGCCGGCCGCCCGTGAGGGTGGCGCCCCCGGGCGTCCCGGCATGCCGCGTCCCAACCCGGCGATGATGCCGAAGTCGCCTGCCGCCTTCGGCGGTGGTCCCGGCGGCCGTCCGTCCGGTCCGGGCCGCGGTGGTCCGGGCGGTGCGCCCGGTCGCGGCGGTGCACCGGGTCGCGGTGGCGCAGGCGCTCCCGCCCGCGGTGGCGCAGGCGCTCCTGGCCGTCCCGGCGGCTTCGGTCCCAGCGCCCCCGGTCGCCCCGGTGGCGGTGGCCGTCCCGGCCAGCGCGGTCAGACCCAGGGTGCGTTCGGTCGCCCCGGCGGTCCGTCGCGTCGTGGTCGCAAGTCGAAGCGCCAGCGTCGTCAAGAGTTCGACAACATGCAGGCCCCGACCATCGGTGGCGTGCGTGTCCGCAAGGGCAACGGCGAGACGGTTCGTCTGGCCCGTGGCGCCTCGCTGACCGACTTCGCCGAGAAGATCGGCGTCGACGCAGCCAGCCTGGTGCAGATGCTGTTCAGCCTCGGCGAGATGGTCACCGCGACCGAGTCGGTCAACGACGCGACGCTCGAGCTGCTCGGCGAGGAGCTCAACTACGTCGTGCAGGTCGTCTCGCCCGAGGACGAGGACCGCGAGCTGCTCGAGTCCTTCGACCTCGAGTTCGGCGAGGACGAGGGCGACGAGAGCGACCTCGAGGCGCGTCCTCCGGTCGTCACGGTCATGGGTCACGTCGACCACGGAAAGACCAAGCTGCTCGACGCGCTCCGCAACGCCAACGTCGTGGCGAAGGAGGCCGGTGGCATCACCCAGCACATCGGTGCCTACCAGGTCGCGACCGAGGTCGACGGCACCGACCGTCGGATCACCTTCATCGACACCCCGGGTCACGAGGCCTTCACGGCCATGCGTGCGCGTGGTGCCCAGGCCACCGACATCGCGGTGCTCGTCGTCGCGGCTGACGACGGCGTGATGCCGCAGACGGTGGAGGCGCTCAACCACGCCAAGGCCGCGGGTGTGCCGATCGTGGTGGCGGTCAACAAGATCGACAAGCCCGAGGCCGACCCGCAGAAGGTGCGCGGTCAGCTCACGGAGTACGGCCTGGTGCCCGAGGAGTACGGCGGCGACACGATGTTCGTCGACGTCTCCGCGAAGTCCCAGCTCAACCTCGAGAACCTGCTCGAGGCGATCGTCCTCACCGCCGACGCCTCGCTCGACCTCCGGGCCAACCCCGACCAGGACGCCCAGGGCCTCGTGGTCGAGGCGCACCTCGACCGCGGTCGCGGTCCGGTGGCCACCGTCCTCGTCCAGCGCGGAACCCTCCGCGTCGGCGACTCGATCGTGGCGGGCCCCGCTCACGGTCGCGTCCGGGCGATGCTCGACGAGCACGGCGACAACATCGAGGAAGCCGACCCGTCGCGTCCCGCGATGGTGCTCGGTCTGACCGCGGTGCCGGGTGCCGGGCAGAACTTCATCGTCGTCGAGGACGACCGGATGGCTCGCCAGATCGCCGAGAAGCGTGAGGCACGTGAGCGTGCGGCCATGCAGGCCAAGCGTCGCGTCCGCCGTACGCTCGAGGACTTCATGGCCTCCATGGAGAAGGGCGAGAGCCAGGAGCTCAACCTGATCCTGAAGGGCGACGTGTCCGGTTCGGTCGAGGCCCTCGAGGACTCGCTGGCCAAGATCGACGTCGGCGACGAGGTCAGCATCCGGGTCATCGACCGCGGTGTCGGTGCGATCACCGAGACCAACGTCGACCTGGCTGCCGCCTCCGACGCCATCATCATCGGCTTCAACGTCCGGCCCCAGGGCAAGGCGACGGAGATGGCCGAGAAGGAAGGCGTCGAGATCCGGTACTACTCGGTCATCTACCAGGCGATCGAGGAGATCGAGGCAGCGCTCAAGGGCATGCTCAAGCCGGAGTACGAAGAGGTCTCGCTCGGCCAGGCCGAGATCCGCGAGATCTTCCGCTCCAGCAAGATCGGCAACATCGCCGGCTGCATGGTCATCAAGGGTGTCGTCCGCCGCAACGCCAAGGCACGCCTGCTGCGTGACGGCAACGTGGTGGCCGACAACCTCGACCTGGCGTCGCTGCGCCGCGAGAAGGACGACGCGTCCGAGGTCCGCGAGGGCTTCGAGTGCGGTCTGGTCCTGCGCGGCTACAACGACATCAAGCAGGGCGACGTCGTCGAGTCCTTCGAGATGCGCGAGATCCCGCGAGCCTGACGGCTCACGACCGATTACCAGGGGATGTAGGGGATCTGTCCCTTCCCACGTCAAGTTCACCGTGGGAAGGGACGATTCGCCTGCATCCCCTGGTAAACCCTCACCGGGGCGGCTGACACCTGCCCGTCCAGTGCACGAAACCAGGAGAAGTAACTCATGAGCTCGCCTCGCGTCCGCAAGGTAGCCGACCGCATCCAGGTGATCGTGGCGGAGATGCTCGAGCGGCGGATCAAGGACCCGCGCCTCGGGTTCGTCACGGTCACCGACGTCCGCGTCACCGGCGACACCCAGAACGCCACGATCTTCTACACGGTCATGGGCGAGGACGAGGAGCTGGTCAGCACGGCCGCGGCCCTGGAGTCCGCCAAGGGCATCCTGCGGTCCGAGGTCGGCAAGCAGCTCGGGATGCGGCACGTGCCCACGCTCGAGTTCATCCACGACGCGCTTCCCGACACGGCCCGTCACCTCGACGAGCTGCTGGCCAAGGCGCGCGAGTCCGACGCCCGGGTCGCGGAGGCGGCCGCGGGGGCGAAGTACGCCGGTGAGGAAGACCCGTACCGCAAGCCGCACGAGCCCGACCTGCTCGAGGACGAGCCCGAGCTCGACGAAGAGTGAGCGCACCGGCTCCGGCCGGGCTGGTCGTCGTCGACAAGCCCGCCGGGATGACCTCGCACGACGTCGTCGCGCGGATCCGCCGGCTCGCGGGCACCCGTAAGGTCGGCCACGCCGGGACGCTGGACCCGATGGCGACCGGGGTGCTGCTGATCGGCGTCAACCGGGCCACCCGGCTGCTCGGCCACCTCATGCTCACCGAGAAGGCGTACGACGCCGTCGTGCGTCTCGGCGTGGCCACCACCACCGACGACGCCGAGGGCGAGGTCAGCTCCGAGACCTCGGCGGCCGAGGTCACCGAGGAGCAGGTCCGCGGTGCGTTCGCCGCACTCGTCGGCGACATCGAGCAGGTCCCGTCGTCGGTGTCCGCGATCAAGGTCGACGGCCGGCGTGCCTACGACCGCGTCCGGGCCGGGGAGACCGTCGAGCTGAAGGCGCGACCGGTCACCGTCCACGCCATCGACGTGCACGGCATCGAGCGTGACGGCGACGTGGTCGACGTGTCCGTGTCGGTCCGGTGCTCGAGCGGCACGTACATCCGGGCCATCGCTCGCGACGTGGGCGCCGCGCTCGGCGTCGGCGGCCACCTGACGGCGCTGCGTCGTACCGCTGTCGGACCGTTCACGCTCGAGGACGCCCGCACCCTCGACGAGCTCGCCGACCGCTTCGAGGTCGTGCCGATCAACGAGGTCGCCCGCCGCTGCTTTCCCACGCGCACGCTCGACGAGGCCGACGCCGCCTCGGTGCTGGTCGGCCGAAAGCTCGGTCTCGACCTCGGCGCCGAGGGACCGGTGGCGGTGTTCGACGGGGCAGGGGAGTTCCTCGCGCTCTACGAGCAGCGCGGCGAGACCGCCGCAGCGGTGGCCGTGTTCGCCTCCTGACCGGCGGGCCCACCGACCCCGTGTGGCAGCATTTCGACGACAACGATTCGATCTCGAACAGGAGTGGTGACCCGTGCGTGTCTGGCGATCGTGCGACGCCGTCCCCGCAGACCTCGGCCGCACCGTCGTCACGTCGGGAACTTCGACGGCGTCCACCTGGGACACCAGCATGTCGTGCGCCGCGCTCGTGAGGTCGCCGAGGAGCTCGGCCTCACGCACGTCGTGGCGGTCACGTTCGACCCGCACCCGATCGCGGTGCTGCGCCCCGAGCACGCCCCGCTGACGCTGACCACCGTCGAGACGCGGGTCGACCTGCTCGACGAGGCGGGGGTGGACGACGTGCTCGTCGTGCCGTTCAGCCGCGAGATCGCGGGCTGGTCCCCGGAGCGCTTCGTCGACGAGATCCTGGTCGAGTCCCTGCACGCCAAGGCAGTGGTCGTCGGGGCCAACTTCCGCTTCGGGTACCGCGCCGCCGGGGACGTCGCCCTGCTCCGTGAGCTGGGGGAGACGCGCGACTTCGTCACCGAGGGCATCGCGCTCGACGGCGGGCCCCAGGTGTGGTCGTCGACGTACGTCAGGAACTGCCTGTCCGCCGGCGACGTGGAGGGCGCCGCCGAGGCGCTCGGCCGGCCGTTCACCGTCCGCGGCGAGGTCGTCCGCGGCGACCGGCGCGGACGCGAGCTCGGCTACCCGACCGCGAACGTCCCGACGACCGGGATGATCGCGGCGCCCGCCGACGGCGTGTACGCCGGGTGGCTGCGCCGCCTCGACGGGGACCACGAGCCGCTGCCGGCGGCGATCAGCGTCGGCACCAACCCGACCTTCGACGGCGAGCGGGAGCGACGCGTGGAGTCCTACGTGCTGGATCGCGACGACCTCGAGCTGTACGGCGTGCCGGTCGAGGTCTCCTTCGTGGCCCGGCTCCGCGGCATGCGCCGCTTCGACTCGATCGACGAGCTCGTGGAGACGATGGCCGACGACGTACGACGGGCACGCGAGGTGCTCGGCACGCCGGAGCCGGTGTGAGCACCGACGTCGACCAGGCCACCGTCGCGGCGGCCGAGCGCTGGTTCGTCCGTCACGGCCTCCCGTACTTCGTCGACACCGAGCGAAAGGCGGTGCGCGAGGGCCTCCGTCCGAGGCGGCTCGTCCCGTTCATGGTCCTCTCGGCACTGCTCGGCATCGGGCTCGGCGTGCTCCTCGGCGTGCTCACCGGCGACGTCACCCTCGGGATGGGCAGCACGCTCACGTTCGCGGGGCTGGGTGCGTTCGTCTACGGGCTGACAGCCTTGCGTGCGTGGCCGGTCGCCCGGTGGGCCGTGACCCGCACCCTGAAGAGCCTCGGGACTGATCTTCCCCCTGGTGACGCGGGCGCTGCCGCTGCTGCTGCTGTTCGTGACGTTCCTGTTCATCAACGCGGAGGTGTGGCAGGTCTCGGCGACGCTCGACGGCGGCGTGATGTGGATGACCGTGCTGGGGTTCACGGGCCTCGCTGTCGGCTTCCTGCTGGTCCGGCTCCCCGAGGAGCTCGACCGCGTGGACGACGAGGTCGAGGCGTCCCGGCTGGTCGCCGCCTGCCAGGGCACGCCGCTGGAGGGGGCGGCGCGCGAGCTGGCCGACTCCGGCGGCCACGTGCACCAGGACGCCGAGGTGCACGGCTTCCAGAAGGCCAACCTGATCCTGGTGCTGCTCGTCGCGCAGTTCGTCCAGGTGCTGCTGCTCTCGGCCTCGGTGTTCTTCTTCTTCATCGTCTTCGGTCTGGTCGCGATGAAGGAGGAGGTCGTCCTGACCTGGACCGGCGACAAGGAGCTGTCGTACCTCTTCGACCTCCACGGCTTCATCAGCGTCGAGCTGGCGCAGGTGTCGTTGTTCCTCGCTGCCTTCTCGGGCCTCTACTTCACGGTGTACGCGGTGACCGACGAGGTGTACCGGACGCAGTTCTTCACCTCGATCACCAACGAGCTCGAGCGGGCCGTCGGGGTGCGCACCGTCTACCAGTACCTGAAGTCGCGCGCCTGACGCGGACCCCTTGCCCGGCCGGCGTGGTCTTGGCCGAAAGACCGTGCCGCCCGGCGTCCGTGTGGACGTGAACGGCACGGTCTCGTCAAGCACGGAGGCGGTCCTGGGTCGTCAGGACCGCCCCCGGCGTTCGTGGGTACGGCTCAGGCGTCGAGATCCTGCTCGACCATGGCGGCGATCTTGTCCAGCGCGCCCTGGTCGTCGCTGCTGACCTCCACCGTGTCGCCCTTCTTGGCGCCGAGGGTCATGATCAGCAGCGCCGAGCTGGCGTCGACGGGCTCGCCGCCGGAGACCGCGATGGTGACCTCGGAGTCGAGCTCGCCGGCTGCCTCGGAGATGAGGGCCGCGGGGCGGGCGTGGAGGCCGACGGCCGAGCCGACGACGACGGACTTGGTGGGCATGTGTGCTCCTTCGGTTTGGGTTGCTTCTCAGACGGCGAGCTCGTCGAGCTCCTCGATCTCTTCCTTGCTCTCGGTGAACTGCTTCAGGAGGATGACGGATCCAGTGCGGCGACCAGGATCCCGATGAGCGAGTGCGACGAGGAACCAGACGACCTCTCCGACCGCGAACAGGACGAAGATGCCGCCGTGCGGCGCCCGCAGGGTCACGTGGAACGGCCATGGAGAGGGCGCCCGTGACGGCGCTGCCCAGCATGATCGAGGGGATCACCCGCAGCGGGTCGGCGGCTGCGAACGGGATCGCGCCCTCGGTGATGAACGACGCGCCGAGCGCCCACGCGGCCTTGCCGTTCTCGCGCTCGGGCTCGGTGAACAGCCTCGGCCGCACCACGGTGGCGAGGGCGAGGGCGAGCGGGGGCACCATGCCGGCGAGCATGACGGCTGCCATGATCTGCAGCTGCGGTGCGTCCCCGGTGGCGGTGGCCGCAGCGGCGAGGCCGGTCGTCGCGAAGAGGTAGGCGGTCTTGTTGAGCGGGCCGCCCATGTCGAAGGCCATCATCAGCCCGAGCACGATGCCCAGGACGATGCCGGCACCGCTCTCGGCCATGCTGGTGAGGCCGGAGTTGAGGGCATCCATGAGCGCGCCGAGCGGCTTGCCGAGGACGACCACCATGACGAGGCCGGCGATGAGCGTGGTGAGCAAGCGGGATGACCAGGACCGGCATCAGGCCGCGCATCCACGAGGCGACCTTCCAGCGGGCGATCCACAGCGCCACGACACCGGCGAGGACGCCGCCGATGATGCCGCCCAGGAAGCCCGTCTGAGCGATGCCGAAGCCGCCGAGGTCGATCGCGATGGCGCCCATGACGAAGCCGGGAGCGATGCCGGGACGGTCGGCGATCGCGTAGGCGATGTAGCCGGCCAGCGCCGGCACCAGGAACTTGAACGCCGTCGCGCCGATCATGAAGAACAAGGCACCGAGGTAGGCGAAGAACGGGGAGTCGAACAGCGCGTGCTGCAGGCCGGCCTCCTCCAGGTCGGGGAGGTTGAACAAGGTGTTGGTCGTGACGATGTCACCGGCGGGCCCGGTGATCTCGTAGCCGCCGAGCAGGAAGGACAGTGCGATCAGCAGACCGCCCGCGGCGACGAACGGGATCATGTACGAGACACCGGTCATCAGGATGCGCCGGATGCGAAGGCCCCAGGGCTCGTCGCCCGTCGCGATGCGGTGCTCGGTGCTGCCGCGGCCCTCGCCGGCGCCCTCGACACGCGGCGCGTCGGGGTCGTCCATGTAGGCGATCGCGGTGGCGATCATCCCGTCGGGGTCGTCGATCCCTCGCTTCACGCCGCCGGCGACCACTGGCTTGCCGGCGAACCTGCCCCGGTCCTTCACCCCGAGGTCGGCGGCGAAGATCACCGCGTCGGCCTGGTCGATCACGCTCTGGGACATCGGCGAGGATCCGGCGGACCCCTGCGTCTCGACGGTGAGGTCGACGCCGGCCCGGGCGGCGGCCGCCTCGAGCGACTCCGCGGCCATGTAGGTGTGCGCGATCCCGGTCGGGCACGAGGTGACCGCGACTATCCGGCGGCGGGCAGCCGGCTCCACCGACGGTGCGGGGCAGCCGGTGCGGCCGCGGGCGAGGCGGCTGCGGCCGCGGGCGTGGCCGTTGCGGGTGCGGTGGCCGGCTCGGGTGCCCGGACGACGTCGCCGACGAGGGCGACGACCTCCTCGGGCGTGCTCGCGCGCCGGAGCGCGTCGGTGAAGTCCTTCTTCACCAGGGCGCGGGCGAGCTGGGTGAGCAGCTGCAGGTGCGTCGCGTCGCCACCCGCGGGCGCCGCGATCAGGAAGGCGAGGTCGGCCGGGCCGTCCTTCGCCCCGAAGTCGGTCGACGGGGAGAGCCGGGCGAACGCGAGCGTGGGTACGTCGACGTGCTCGGTGCGGCAGTGGGGGATGGCGATCCCTCCGGGCAGGCCGGTGGCCGACGTCGCCTCACGGGCGAGCGCGTCCTCGGCGAGGCCGTCGGGGTTCCCGCTGCGGCCGGCCTCGGCGACGACGGCGGCGAGCGCGCGGATGACCTCGTGCTTGTCCGCACCGAGCGAGGCGTCGAGTCTCACCAGTTCGGGGGTGATCAAAGGGGACATGGGGTTCCTCAGTTTCCGGAGCGGACGAGCTCGTGGACCTCCACGAGCTCGGGGCTGACCTGGTCGGGACGGGGGATGGTGGTGCCGGGAAGACCTGCGGCGGCGCTGCCGTAGGCGACTGCGAGACGGAGACGCTCGGCCGGCTCCGCGTTGCGGAGGTCACCGAGGAGGTAGCCGAAGAGGCTGGAGTCGCCCGCGCCCACCGTGCTGACGACGGTGGTCGGCGGGGGAGTGGCGTGCCACGCGCCGTCGGGCGTGACGAGGACTGCGCCGTTCGAGCCGAGGGTGGCGAGGACCGCGCCGACGCCCTGGTCGACGAGGATGCCCGCCGCCCGGGCGGCGGCCGCGGGGTCGCGCTCGACCTGCTCGGCGTCGCCGCCGGTCAGCGAGGCGAGCTCCTCGCCGTTGGGCTTGAGCAGGTCCGGAGCGGCGCCGCCTGCCGCCACCTGTGCGGCCAGCGCGCGGAGCGGCTCGTCGGAGGTGTCGACCGCGACCTTCGCCTGCGTGCCGGCGAGGTCGGCGACCAGCTCGGCGTACCAGCCGGCCGGGGCGCCCGGGGGCAACGAGCCGGCCAGGACCACCCACCGCGCCTGGCTCGCCCGCTGGTGCAGGGCACGCTCGAGCCGGTCCAGCGCCGCCTGGTCGACCGTGGCGCCGGGGGAGTTGATCTTGGTGGTGGTGCCGTCCGGCTCGGTGATCGTGATGTTCACCCGGACGGGGCCGACGGGGCGCTCGGGACGGCAGTCGATGCCGTCGCGGAGCAGCTCGAGGACGTAGGGGTCGTCGCTCTGCGCGGGGAGCACCGCGATGGTGGGCACGTGCGCGGCGACGGCGGCGCGCGAGATGTTCACGCCCTTGCCGCCCGACTGGGCGGTGACCGACTCGGCACGCAGCACCGCGCCGCGCTCGAGCGTCGAGGCCAGCGCCACGGTGCGGTCGATGCTCGGGTTGGGGGTCAGCGTCACGATCATGCGACCACGACCTCGACGCCGACGTCCTCGAGCGACTTCACGGTGACGTCGTCGACCCCGTCGTCGGTGACGAGTACGTCGATGTCGTCGAGCGCGGCGAACCGGACGGTGTGGTCCTCCCCGATCTTGGAGGAGTCGGCGAGGACGACCACGCGCCGACCGGCCCGGACCATCGCGCGCTTCGCGGCCGCCTCGGAGTGGTCCGGCGTGGTCAGCCCGTGCTCGAGGTCGATCCCGTTGGTGCCCAGGAGGACCACGTCGGTCCGCAGGACCTCGAGGGCGGCGACGGTGTCCTCGCCCACGGCGGCCTGGGTCGTGCGTCGTACCCGTCCGGGCAGCAGGTGGAGGTCGACGTTCGACAGGCCGGCCAGGCGAGCGGCGATCGGCACGGCGTTGGTGACGACGGTCAGCCTCAGGTCCAGGGGCAGGTGGGCAGCGACGCGGGAGGTGGTGGTCCCGGCATCGAGCAGCACGCTCCCGCCCGAGCCGGGGAGCAGGTCGAGGGCGGCCAGGGCGATCCGGTCCTTCTGCTCCGCATGCGCCAGGTCGCGGTCGCCGACGGCGGTCTCGAGGCGGGTCAGCGCGGAAGCCGGCACCGCGCCACCGTGGACCCGGCGGATGATGCCCGCGCGCTCGAGCGTGGAGAGGTCGCGGCGCACCGTCTCGGTGGTGATGCCGTAGGCGTCGGCGAGCTCGTTGACCGAAAGCCGCCCCTTCTGGGAGACCAGCTCGGCCATGGCCTGACGTCGTTCCTCCGCGTACACGGGCCCTCGCTTCCGTCGATGGATCTTTGTCTATGTTGTTTTACGCCCGAATCTGTTGACTGTCAAGGGGGTGGCGGGGTTATCGTGAGGCATGATCCTTCGAGGCACTCCTGTCGTCCCGGGCGTCGCGCACGGGCCTGTCGTCGTCGCGTCCGCCCGGATCCCCCAGCGAGCCATCGACGAGTTCGAGTCACTCGCGCTCGACGAGGAGCACGCGGTCGAGGCCTACGACGGGGCGGTGGCGCTGGTCGCCGACCGGCTGGCCGGCCGCGCCGACCGCGCCAGCGGCAGTGCCGCCGAGGTGCTGACCGCCACCGCCGGGCTGGCCCGCGACAAGGGCCTGCGCAGCGCCGTCGTCAAGCGCCTGAAGGCCGGCGACTCCCTGCTCGAGGCGCTGCATGCCGCGGTCGACCAGTTCGCCGGGCTGTTCACCCAGATGGGCGGGTTGATGGCCGAGCGGGTGACAGACCTGCGTGACATCGAGAAGCGGCTGACCGCAACCCTCGTGGGTGAGGCCGAGCCGGGCGTGCCGGTCCCCGACGAGCCGTCGGTGCTCGTCGCCGAGGACCTCGCGCCCGCGGACACCGCCGGTCTCGACGCCTCCCTGGTGATCGCGCTCGTCACCGAGAAGGGTGGTCCCACCAGCCACACCGCGATCATCGCCCGGCAGCTCGGCATCCCCTGTGTCGTCGCGGTCCCCGGCCTCATGGAGCTGCGGTCGCCGGTGACGGTGCTCGTCGACGGCACCACGGGCGAGATCGAGGTCTCGCCCGACGACGCCAAGGCGCGGGCCCGGGTCGAGGAGGCGGCCGCGGTCCAGGCGGCCCTGGAGTCGTGGGCCGGGCCCGGCCGCACCAG
This sequence comes from uncultured Actinomycetota bacterium, assembly GCA_963700365.1. Taxonomy (GTDB): domain Bacteria; phylum Actinomycetota; class Actinomycetes; order Propionibacteriales; family Nocardioidaceae; genus Nocardioides_C. The sequence continues at coordinate 458,890 of CAVOXG010000004.1, forward strand.
CGACGGCACCCGGGTCAAGATCCTCGCGAACGTCGCCGACGGCACCTCGGCGCGCTCGGCGGCCGACGGGCCGGTCGAGGGCGTGGGCCTGTTCCGCACCGAGCTGTGCTTCCTGAACCGGCAGGACGAGCCGAGCGTCGCCGAGCAGACCGAGGTGTACGCCGAGGTGCTCTCCGCCTTCGGGGCCGACCGCACGGTTGTCGTACGCACCCTCGACGCCGGGTCGGACAAGCCGATCGCGTTCGCCACCCTGGAGGGGGAGGAGAACCCCGCCCTCGGTGTCCGCGGTCTGCGGCTGTCGTTCGGCAACCCGGGCCTGCTCGAGCGCCAGCTGTACGCGATCGCCGCCGCCGCTCGTCAGACCGGCACCGAGCCGTGGGTGATGGCGCCGATGGTGGCCACCGTCGCGGAGGCCGCCGACTTCGCCGAGCAGGTGCGAGCCCACGAGCTGAAGGCCGGGGTGATGATCGAGATCCCGGCGGCGGCGCTCCAGGCCCACAAGATGCTCGAGCACGTCGACTTCCTGTCGATCGGCACCAACGACCTGACGCAGTACACGATGGCCGCCGACCGGATGTCGAGCGGGCTCGCCCACCTCACCGACGCGTGGCAGCCGGCCGTCCTCGCCCTGATCGCGATCAGCGCGGAGGCCGGCAAGCACGTCGGCAAGCCGGTGGGTGTCTGCGGCGAGGCGGCTGCCGACCCGGCGCTCGCGGCCGCGCTGGTCGGCATGGGCGTGACCTCGCTGTCGATGGCCTCGGCGGCGGTGCGCACCGTCGGTGCCCAGATCGGCGCGGTCTCGATGGACACGTGCGAGCACGCGGCCGAGGCGGCGTTGGCGGCGCCGGACCCGATGGCGGCGCGCGAGGCCGTTCGCCGGGTGCTCGGCGGCTGAGGGCCGGCTCGTCGGTGGCCCAGGCTCATCGGTGGCCCGGGGCGGCGGGAAGTCCTGGTGGCGGCGTTCTCGCTGCCCCGATCGGTGCGGCCCTCCGGTCGTGCCCCCGCCGTCGTTGCGCTGAGTCGCCGCACAGCGCAGCTGCAGGCGTCCGAGCGAGCATAGAGGCCGATCTGCTCGCCACGACCACGCATTTGAGCGCTCCCGGCGCGACGCGTGTTCGCTCTTGCCGGAAGGGCCCTGTCGGCGTGGTCTTGAGCCGCGTGTTGCCATGCGCACTACTGCGTATGGCGTAGTACTGTGCGGTGCATGGACTCGACCCAGCTCCTCAAGGGAGTGCTCGACCTCGCCGTGCTGGCAGTCGTCGGCGACGAGGACGGCTACGGCTACGACGTGCTCCGGCGCCTCCGCGCCGCCGGGCTCGAAGGAGTCGGTGACGCCTCCGTCTACGGCACGTTGCGCCGCCTCTACGCCTCGGGTGCGCTGACGTCGTACGTCGTACCTTCCGACGAAGGTCCGCACCGCAAGTACTACGGGATCACGCCCGCCGGGCGTGCCCAGCTCAAGAAGCAGCGCGAGGACTGGGAGCAGTTCTCGACGACCGTCACCCGGCTTCTCCAGCAGGGGACCCGGACCCAGACCACTCAGCAGGGGGCACCCGCATGAACGAAGCCACGATCCGCCTCGAGACCCGGCCCGAGGTGTCGGCGTTCGTCGGGAAGGTCCGGGACCGGCTCGCCGACCTCACCGACGAGGAGCGCGAGGAGCTCGTCGGGGGCCTGGAGGCCGACATCAACGAGCTCGTCGAGGACGGTGGCTCGGTCGCCGAGCTCGGCGACCCGCGCGCCTACGCCGACGAGCTGCGCGCCGCGGCCGGCATCGAGCGGCCTGCAGGCGGGGCCGTGCCAGGGGCGCGCGGACTCTCCCGTGGACGCGCCGCCGCCTCGTCGGCCGGCCGTCGCGTGGACGGGCTGCTCGACGGCGCCCGCCGGCGCTGGGCCGAGCTCGTCGCGGTGCCCGCGCTCGCCGTGGGCTGGGACTTCGTCACCACCCTGCGACCCGTCTGGTGGGTGCTCCGGGCTTGGGTCGCGGTGCAGCTGATCGACATCTTCACGCAGGGCGGAGACCTGGCCACGCCCGTGCCGACACTGGGCGGTCCCCTCGTCGGCTCGCTGCTCTGGCTGGTCGCGATCGTCGTCAGCGTGCAGATCGGTCGCAACCGGATCTGGCCCGGCTCCGGCCCGGCGCGGAGGACGGTCGCGCGGGTCGTGCTCCTCGGGCTGAACGCGTTCGCGATCTTGATGACGCCGATCGTGATGGGCCAGTTCCCGGCCAGCGGCACGTGGGAGCACCACGACTTCGTCGGCTACTCCGAGCCCCCTCGTGGCCTGATGCTCCGGGGCAACCACGTGGAGAACGTCTTCCCGTACGACGCGCAGGGCAACCCGCTCTCCGGCGTGCAGCTGTTCGACCAGGACGGGAAGCCGCTCAACGTCGCGCGGTGGGCCGGCGAGGAGTACCGCGGCGATCGCATCAGCACGACCTACCCCTGGCTCAACGGCGAGCAGCGGCTCTACAACGTCTTTCCGCTGCCGGTCCGTGACCAGAACATCTACCGGTGGGGGACGCGGCTCCAGCCGGACGCCTGGACCTCGACGAACCCGCCGCTTCTCCCCAGCGCCCCGCTGGCCGTCGTACCTCCGGCAAGCCTGCCGACGGACCCGGACGCGACCGGACAGACCGCTGAGACCCCCGAGGCGACGGGCGAGACGGCGGACGAGGCGACGGACGAGCAGCAGGTCGACGAGAGGTCGGACCTCGAGGCTCGGGATGGACGGGCGTCCACGGACGAGGAGCGAATCCCGCTCGGGTCGGTGACCCGTCAATCTCGCCGCGACACGCCGACCAAACCGCCGCGAAAGTGACGGGTCGGCGGAAAGGGGAGTGCGAGCGGGGGTGGGAGCGCGATTCGGAGAAACGACGGGGCCGCTGATAGTCTTGAGCGGTTGCCCTGGTCGACGAGCCTGTCTCGTCAGCGGGGCCACATCGCCGTCAGAACGGCCGCGGAACGAGAGTGCCCGGGTGAACAGGCCCCGGCGCGCCGCGCAACGAGAGAACCGAAGGGAAGTCGCGTGTCCAAGGGTACCGACGCGGAGACCAAGAAGAAGATCATCGCCGAGTACGGCACGACCGAGGGTGACACCGGCTCGCCCGAGGTCCAGGTGGCACTGCTCAGCCACCGCATCAGCCACCTCACCGAGCACCTCAAGGAGCACAAGCACGACCACCACAGCCGTCGTGGCCTGCTGCTTCTCGTGGGTCAGCGTCGCCGTCTTCTGAACTACATGCAGAAGGAAGACATCAACCGTTACCGCTCGATCGTCGAACGGCTCGGCCTGCGTCGTTGATCGCGCACCAGTCTTGAGTGGGAGCGACCCCCTGGCAGCACCGCGTGCAGCGCACGCATCGCCGGGTGGTCGCTCCTGCTGCATGATCGGGGCGGAGTCCGACTAGGCTCGGAACCGAACCGCACAACTGAACACCACCATTCACAGGAGCGACCGCGGACGTCCGGCCCGGTCCTCGGTAGTGGCCTTCGGGACGGCACCGGTTCACCCGGCGCCCGCGGGCCTCGATCGAAGACCGGCCTCTGAGCCAGCGGAGCCGCAGCGCATCACTGGTCACCAGCTGATCCCAGCTGAACCAACCTGGGCGCCCTCGCGTGATCGCTCCGCGAGAATAGAAGAAAGGGGTATCCCGTGGAGGAACCCACCATCTCCGCCGTCGAGACCGTTATCGACAACGGCAAGTTCGGCACCCGCAAGGTCAAGTTCGAGACGGGCCTGCTGGCCCGCCAGGCGGCCGGCTCGGTCACCGCCTACCTCGACGACGACACCATGCTGCTCTCGGCCACGACGGCCGGGAAGCACCCGAAGGAGCACTTCGACTTCTTCCCGCTCACCATCGACGTCGAGGAGCGGATGTACGCCGCGGGCCGGATCCCCGGCTCGTTCTTCCGCCGCGAGGGCCGGCCGTCCGAGGACGCGATCCTCACCTGCCGCCTCATCGACCGCCCGCTGCGCCCGACCTTCAAGAAGGGTCTGCGCAACGAGGTCCAGGTCGTCATCACCGTGATGGCGCTCGAGCCCGACACCCCGTACGACGTGCTCGCGATCAACGCCGCCTCGATGTCCACCCAGCTCTCGGGTCTGCCGTTCTCCGGCCCGATCGGTGGCATCCGCGTGGCGCTCATCGACGGCGAGTGGGTCGGCTTCCCGACGCACAGCCAGCTCGAGGACGCGGTCTTCGACATGGTCGTCGCGGGTCGCGTGACCGAGACCGGTGACGTCGCGATCATGATGGTCGAGGCCGAGTCCACCGACTCCACCTGGGACCTGGTCCGCTCCGGCAAGCAGGCGCCGACCGAGGAGGTCGTCGCCGGTGGTCTCGAGGCCGCCAAGCCGTTCATCAAGCAGCTCGTCGAGGCGCAGGTCGAGCTCGCGAAGCAGGCCGCCAAGCCGGTCGCCGACTTCCCGGTCTTCCTCGACTACGAGGACGACGTGTTCGACGCCGTCGAGAAGGCCGCGTCGAAGGACCTCGCCGAGGCGCTCACCATCGCCGGCAAGCAGGACCGCGAGAGCAAGATGGACGAGGTCAAGGCCGCGGTCATCGAGAAGGTGGCCCCCGACTTCGAGGGTCGCGAGAAGGAGCTCGGCGCTGCCTTCCGCTCGCTCACGAAGAAGCTGGTCCGCGAGCGCGTCCTTCGTGACAAGGTGCGCATCGACGGCCGTGGTCTCACCGACATCCGGACCCTGTCGGCCGAGGTCGGCGTGATCCCGCGCGTGCACGGCTCGGCCCTGTTCGAGCGCGGCGAGACCCAGATCCTCGGGGTCACCACGCTGAACATGCTGACGCTGGAGCAGAAGCTCGACACGCTCTCCCCGGAGACCACGCGTCGCTACATGCACAACTACAACTTCCCGCCGTACTCCACCGGTGAGACCGGCCGCGTCGGCTCGCCGAAGCGTCGCGAGATCGGCCACGGTGCGCTCGCCGGCCGTGCGCTCATGCCGGTGCTGCCCACGCGCGAGGAGTTCCCGTACGCGATCCGTCAGGTCTCCGAGGCCCTCAGCTCCAACGGCTCCACCTCGATGGGCTCGGTCTGCGCCTCGACGCTGTCGCTGCTCCAGGCCGGCGTGCCGCTGCGCGCGCCTGTCGCCGGTATCGCCATGGGTCTCATCTCCGGTGAGGTCGACGGCAAGACCGAGTTCGTCACGCTGACCGACATCCTCGGCGCCGAGGACGCGTTCGGCGACATGGACTTCAAGGTCGCCGGCACGCGGGAGTTCGTCACCGCCCTCCAGCTCGACACCAAGCTCGACGGCATCCCCGCCGACGTGCTCGCCGGTGCGCTGACCCAGGCCCGTGACGCCCGCATGGCGATCCTCGACGTGATGTCCGAGGCGATCACCGAGCCCGAGGAGATGTCGCTGCACGCGCCGCGCATCATCACGGTCAGGGTGCCCGTCGACAAGATCGGCGAGGTGATCGGTCCCAAGGGCAAGGTCATCAACCAGATCCAGGACGACACCGGTGCGCAGATCAGCATCGAGGACGACGGCACGATCTACATCGGCGCCACCAACGGCGAGTCGGCCGAGGCCGCCCGCACGATCATCAACGGCATCGCGAACCCGACGATGCCCGAGGTCGGCGAGCGGTACCTGGGCACGGTCGTGAAGACGACGAACTTCGGTGCGTTCGTCTCGCTGCTCCCGGGCAAGGACGGCCTGCTGCACATCAGCAAGCTCCGTGCCCTGGCCGGAGGCAAGCGCGTCGACAACGTCGAGGACGTCGTCTCGGTCGGCCAGAAGGTCCAGGTCGAGATCGCCGAGATCGACGACCGCGGCAAGCTGTCGCTGGTCCCGGTCGTCGAGGACTCCGGCGAGAAGTCCGACGAGTCCTCGGCGTCCGAGGACGCCGGCTCTGATGACGGCGAGCAGTGACGACTCCGTTCACCGCTACGCAGCAGAAGCCGGGTACGACGCGCACCCTGCTGTCTGAGAAGGACTCCGGCGGATCTGTGGTCTCACAGGTCCGCCGGACCGTCCTTCCGGGCGGCCTGCGCGTCGTCACCGAGACGATGCCCGGCGTCCGGTCCGCCACCGTGGGTGCGTGGATCGGCGTCGGCTCCCGTGACGAGACGCCGAAGCTCTCCGGCGCCTCTCACTTCCTCGAGCACCTGCTGTTCAAGGGCACCCCGACGCGCTCGGCGATGGACATCTCGATCGCGCTCGACACCGTGGGCGGCGAGTTCAACGCGTTCACGGCCAAGGAGTACACCTGCTTCCACGCCCGGGTGCTCGACCAGGACCTCCCGCTCGCCGTCGACGTGCTCGGCGACATGATCACGTCCTCGCTGATCACGGCGGAGGACGTCGAGGCCGAACGTGAGGTGATCCTCGACGAGATCGCCATGCACGACGACGACCCCGACGACGTCGTCCACAACCTCTACGCCGAGAAGGCGTGGGGCGCGTCGCCGCTCGGGCGTCCCATCGCGGGCACGGTGTCGTCGATCGAGACGCTGACCCGCGCCCAGATCATCCGGTACTACCGGACCCGCTACCGCCCCGAGAACATCGTGGTCGCGGCCGCCGGAAACGTGGACCACGCGGCCGTCGTACGCCTGGTGAAGAAGGCCTTCAGCCGGGCCGACTTCCTCGCCGACACCGACGTGCGGCCGCAGCCGCCGCGCCAGGCCGACCGGCCGAAGCGCACGGCCGCGGGAGAGATCTCGCTCAGCCGCCCGTTCGAGCAGGTCAACCTCGTGCTCGGTGTCAACGGGCTGGTCCGCACCGACGACCGCAGGTACGCCCTCGGCGTGCTGAACGCGGTGCTCGGCGGCGGCACGTCGTCGCGCCTCTTCCAGGAGGTCCGCGAGCGGCGCGGCCTGGCGTACTCGGTCTACTCGTTCGCCTCGCACTACACCGACAGCGGCATGTTCGGTGTCGGCGTCGGCTGCCTGCCGGCGCGCATGGACGACGTGCTCGACGTGGTGCGCACCGAGATGCAGCGCCTGGCCGACCAGGGCATCAGCGACGAGGAGCTCGAGCGCGGCAAGGGCCAGCTTCGCGGCGGCCTCGTGCTGAGCATGGAGGAGTCCGGCACCCGCATGTCGCGGATCGCCAAGGCGGAGCTGCTGTACGACGAGCTGCCGGGCATCGACGAGGTGATCGGCCGGATCGACTCGGTCACCGCCGAGGAGGTCCAGCTGCTCGCCAAGGAGCTGTTCGCCCAGCCCGAGACCCTCGCCGTCGTGGGCCCCTCCGGCACCGCGGGCTGACGGCTCTTCGCGCCCTTTGCGCGGCTCGGGACCATGGACGCCCCCGGCACGGGCCGTCCGGCCCTGGGGCGGGGCGCCTCGAGGGTGTCTCATTGGGGTTGGGACGAGGAGAGCCTGGGACGGTTGAGAGGACCAGGGAACCGGGAGACCGGAACTCCGGCCAAGATTCCGACGTCGAGTCATTCGGCAGCCCGACCCTCCCCGTCTCGCACATGTCATAGGCAACCGACGGCCGCCGCCCTTCCGGGACAGCGGCCGTCGGCGTCTCTCCAGGTGGCTGGGAGTCACCCGGCGTCCGGCGCGACCGGGTGGTTGGCGCGGACCACGTCGTGCGGGTCGTAGGCGCGTTTCACCTGCGCCAGCCTGCCGAGGATGTCGGCCCCGTGGAACCGGGACGGGCTGCTCGAGCGCTCGACGAAGTTCAGGTACGCCCGGCCGGCGTCCCAGGGGGCGAGCTGGTCGGACAGCAGCTCGAGGTGCCGCGCGACCTTGTCCTGGGTGACCCGGTCCGGGGTCATGCCGACCGCGAACCACGCGAACTCCGCCTCCAGGGTCGCCGTGGCACCGGCGCCGGGAGGGGCCACCGCGAGCGCGCCGCCGAGGTGGCGCAGCTCCACGGACAGCAACGGCGAGCCGGACCCGGCGCCGGCGACGGCGACGAGCGCGTCCACCGCCTCCGCCGGCAGCTCCGCCAGCAGGCCGCCGTCACCGGAGCCCGGCACGGGTCCGGGCGGGTCCATGTGCAGGGCCGAGAGCTGCTGGACCGGGATCATCTCGCCCGTGTCGATCTCCGGCCCGAGCTCCCGGAGCGGGGCGAGCAGGGCGTCCGCCTGGCCCTGGTCGCCCAGGACGACGGCCTCGACGAGCACGAACGCTCGGCCGCGCAGCGGCTCGGGGAGGTCCGGGAGCGGCGGGAGCTGCAGGAGCCGGCCGCAGGAGGTGACCTCGTCGGGCAGGTCCCGGGTCCAGCGCCGGTAGGCGTGGAGCACCTCGCCGGCGTGCTCGACCGGCCAGAACATCGCGCCGGCGTGGACGTGGGTGATCGGCAGCAACGCGATCTCGACGGCGGTGACCACGGCGAACGAGCCGCCGCCCCCACGCAGCGCCCAGAACAGGTCCGGGTCGCAGTCGGCGTCGATGCGACGTCGGCTGCCGTCGGCGGTGACCACGTCGAGGGCGAGCACCGAGTTGCAGGCGAGACCGTGCTTGCGGGCGAGCCAGCTGATGCCGCCTCCGGTGCAGTAGCCGACGACGCCTACGTCGGCGGCCGAGCCTGCCAGGGCGGCGAGGCCGTGCTCCGCGGCGGCCGCGGTCACCTCGCCCCAGACGACCCCGGCCTCCACCCGGGCGACGCGTCGCTCTGGGTCGATCCGGACCCCCCGCATCCCGGAGGTCTTGAGCAGCACCGTCCCGGCGAGGTCGCCGAGGGGCGCGGCGTTGTGCCCGGTGCCCTGCGGTGCCACGCGCAGCCCGTGGTGGGCCGCGTAGCCGATGGTGGCGGCGACGTCGTCGGCTCCGGCCGCGACCACGACGGCGTGCGGCCGCTGGTCGACGGCGAGGTTCCATGCCGCGCGGGCGTCGTCCCAGCCGGGGTCGGTGGGGAGGTAGACCTCGCCCTGGAGGCCCAAGCGCAGCAGCGCGGGCGCCGGCAGCGGCGGGGTGGTCGGTCGGGGTCGAGAGGTCGGTGGTCATCGGGGTTCTCCTGTCCGGTGTCGTACGTCGGAGGTCGGTCGGGGTGGTGGGCGGCGCGGCCGGTCAGCAGGACGCGGCGGGGTTGAAGGCGGCGAACATGCCGTCCGGGTTGTGCTTCCAGAGCCAGACGTGGAGGTCGTAGTGCATGGGCATCCCGGGCTCGTGGCCCTCCATCGGGCCGTCGAAGCCGCGGCCGAAGAGCGTCGGGCGGTCACCGAAGGTGCTCGCGTCCTGGTCGGCGTCCCACTGGAGGTACTCCACGCCTGCGAGCTCGAGGCCGTCGGCGCCGGGCAGGTAGAGCAGCACGGCCGGGGACGTCGCCACCGGTGACCCGATCAGTCCGGGGTTCACGAAGTGGTGTCCCATCGCGCCCGCGGGTGAGCTGGTGCAGACGTCCGTCGGGATGTAGCCGTCCGCGATCGCCTGGTCGACGTCGTGGTACTTCGTGGTCGCCGCCCTGACCTGGGCGAGGTCCGTGGCGACCGTGGCCCGGAAGGGGCGGGTCTCCTGGGAAGCCCAGGTGCTGGTGCCGGCGGCGTTCGCGGCCGTGGTGACGGCACCTGCGAGGGCGGCCGCCGAGGCGACTGCGGCGAGGGTGAGGCGGGCGGTACGGCTGGTGTTCATCGGGTCCTCCGGTGAGCTGGTGGTTTGATGACCACCACGCTGGCCCGGCGAGGCCGCTCTCCGGATCGGTGCCGACCACGTATTTAGGCCCAGCCGACCACGGAGTTTGACCGTGATGCCTCCGTACACCCGTGCAACGGGCACATAATCAGCGCATGTCCCAGCCGGCTCCCGCTGCTCTCGTCGCGCGTGGCCACGTGCTCGAGGCGCTCGCCGGTGCGGTCGCGGCCGCGAGGGCCGGAACGGGCTCGCTGACCGTCGTCACCGGCGAGGCCGGCACGGGCAAGAGCAGCGTGCTCGACGCGGTCGGCGCCTCCGCCGGGCCGGTCGGCGTGAGGGTGCTCACCGGTCGGGCGGTCGAAGGTGGCGGGGCGTTTCGTCCCCTGGTGGAGGCGATCCTCCCGTTCGCCGACCCGGCCCATGCCCGGACGGCAGCGGTGGCGCCGTACCGCCCCGTGCTCGCGAGGCTCTTCCCGGCCTGGGGTACGAGCGGGCAGGAGCACGGTCAGCCGCTGGTGGACCCCGTGGTCGTGCTGGGCGAGGCGGTGACCCAGCTCCTGACCGCGGTCGCCGGCGCGGGCGGGCTGCTGCTGACGCTCGACGACATCCACTGGGCCGACCCGGACACGGTGGCGGTGCTCGGCTACCTCGCCGGCCGGTTGGGAGCCTCCCCGGTGGCCGTGGTCGCCGCCTCTCGCAGCGATGAGCGGGACGCCTCGGGGTTGGACCGCCTGCTGGGTCAGCGGGAGGTGCGCCGACTGGCGCTGACGCCCCTGGACCGGGACGGGATCGGGCTCCTCGCCGAGAACCGCCTAGGCAGCGCCGTCGCCGAGGAGGTCGTCGAGCACGTGCTGGCGACGTCGGACGGCGTGCCCTTCGTGGCAGGCGAGCTGCTCGACGCGTTCGCCCAGGCCGGCGCGCTGGAGCACGTCGCGGGCGAGTGGAGGCCGGCCGGGACGCTCACCACCCGGGTGCCTGCGTCGTTCGCGGGTCTGGTCGGGGCCAGGCTGGCCCGGCTCGACGCCCGCTCTCGGGCGGTAGTGGACCTCGCCGCGGTGCTGGGCGGTGCCCTCGACGGCCGGCTGCTGACGGCGTCCTCGGAGTACGACGAGGGCGAGGTCGCGGCGGGGCTGCGCCAGGCGCTCGACGTACACCTCCTCGTGCGAGACGACACGTCCGGGCAGGTGCGCTGGCGCCACGCGCTCACCCGGGACGCCGTGCTCGGCACGCTGCTTCCCCTCGAGCGGCAGGCGCTGTCGCGCCGTTGCGGGGAGGCGCTCGCGGCGCGTCGCGACGAGCTGGACGGGGACGGGCTGCTGCTCGCCGCCGACCTGCTCGAGCGCGGCGGGCGGGGCGCGGACGCGGCGCGCTTCCTCGTCGACGCGTCCGCGGAGGCGGTCCGGGCGGGCGCACTCACGGCTGCGGAGTCCATGCTCCGGCGGGCCGAGGATCTTGCCGGGAGCTCGACCCCGCTGGCCGCCGACGTCGCGGTCGAGCTGGTCCGGGTCCTCGCGCTGGCCGGCCGCACCGACGAGGCCGCGGCCGTCGCCGGGCGCGAGATGGACCGGCTGATGGGTCCGCCGCGCACCAGGCTCAGCCGCGCGCTGGCCCGTGCGCTGGTGGGCGCGGACCGGTACGCCGAGGCCGCCGCGTGCCTGGACGGGGACGACGACCCGGCCGACGCCCGGTGGGCGGCGCTCGCGGCCCAGGTGGCGCTCGGCCTCGGCGACCTGGACAGGGCCCTGGCGCTCGCCGACGCGGCGGTGGCGCGGGGACGTGAGGGCGGTCTCCCCGACGCGGTCTGTGAGGGACTGGAGGTCCGTGGCCGGGCACTGCGGACGAGCGACCCGGCCGGCTGCGAGGCGGCGTTCAGTGAGGCCGAGCGCGTCGCCGAGGGCCACGGCCTCGCTCCCTGGCGGATCCGCGCCCTGCTCGAGCTGGGGACGCTCGACCTGCTGCAGGGCGCCGGGCTCGGCCGGCTGCAGCGCGCTCGTGACCTGGCGTCCGAGGCGGGCATGCTCGGCCGGGTGGCCGTGCTCGACCTGCAGATCGGCGCCGTCGTCAGCACCGTCGACGGTCACGTGGCAGCGATGCCCTGGCTGGCGCGGGCCCGGGACCGGTCAGAGGCACTGGGCATGGAGGCGGTCCGGGCCATGTCCTCGGTGCTGCTCGCCAGCAGCCTGGTCGCCGCCGACCGGTCGCCGGAGGCTGCCGTCCTTCTGCGGGACGCCGCCGAGCGGGTGTCCCACACCATCGATGCGGCCACCGGGCGCTGCGTCAGCGGCCTGGAGCACTGGTACGACACCCGCGACGACGCGCGGACGGCGGAGCTGTTCGAGGAGGGGCTCGAGCCCCTCTGGGAGCACCCGACCTCGGGACCGTCCCCCTGGTTCGGGGTGCTCGCGGTGCTGCGCACGGTGGTGGGGGACGGCGGTGCGGCACTGGCTCGGCTGCGCGGCTCTCGCGCGACCGTTCATGTCAGCAACCAAGCGGCGGTGATGTACGCCGAGGCGGTCCTGGCGGCACGCTCGGGCGACCTTCCTCGTGCCCGTCACCTGGTCTCCGAGGCGGACAGGCTCCTGGACCCGATGCCGGTCTGGCGTCACTTCCTGCACTGCGTGCTCGTCCGTGCCCTGGCCGGCCTCGGGGTGGTGGACCCTGCCGACTGGCTGCGCCCCGCGCTCGCCTTCGCCGAGGAGCGGTCCGAGGTCCGGCTCGCCCGCACGTGCCGTGAGCTGATGCGCGAGCTGGGGGTCACGGTGCCCCGTCGGCGCGGTGAGCCGGGCGTCGTACCCACGCAGCTGCGGGCCCGCGGCGTGACGGGCCGGGAGTTCGAGGTCCTGCAGCTCGTGGCTCAGCGGTTGAGCAACGCCGAGATCGCCGAGCGGCTGTTCCTGTCGCCTCGCACCGTGGAGACCCACGTGAGCAACCTGCTCGCCAAGACGGGCGCCACCTCGCGCGCCGGGCTGGGCGAGGCCGGGCTGGGCGAGGCCGGGCTGGGCGTGACCGGGACGGGCCCGGGGGCCGCTCCCTCGGGTGCTGGGACCGGCCCCGGGGCGGGTCCCGCGCACGGGTAGGTTGGGGCGGGTGACGACGAAGATGAAGGTGGGCGTTCTCGGTGCCCGCGGCAAGGTCGGTGCAGAGGTCTGCCGGGCGGTCGAGGCCGCCGACGACCTGGAGCTCGTCGCCGCGATCGACGCGGACGACTCCATCGACGAGCTGGTCTCCGCGGGCGTGCAGGCGGTCGTCGACTTCACCCACCCCGACGTGGTGATGGACAACCTGGAGTTCTGCGTCGACCACGGCATCCACGCCGTCGTCGGGACCACGGGGTTCGACGACGGGCGCCTCGAGCAGCTGCGCACCTGGCTCGCCGCGTCGCCCGAGACCGGCGTCCTGATCGCCCCCAACTTCTCCATCGGCGCGATCCTGATGATGCGGTTCGCGGCCGAGGCCGCGCCCTTCTACGAGTCGGTCGAGGTCGTCGAGCTCCACCACCCCGAGAAGGCCGATGCGCCGTCCGGGACGGCCCGTCGTACCGCCTCACTCATCGCCGAGGCCCGCCGCAAGGCCGGCTCCGGGCCGATTCCCGACGCGACGTCGACGGCCCTCGACGGCGCCCGCGGCGCGGACGTCGACGGGATCCGCGTCCACGGTCTGCGGATCCGCGGTCTGGTCGCGCACCAGGAGGTCATCCTCGGCGGACCGGGGGAGACGCTGACCATCCGCCACGACTCCATGGACCGGATCTCCTTCATGCCCGGTGTGCTGCTCGGCCTGCGCAGGATCGGCTCGGCGCCGGGCCTGACCGTGGGGCTCGAAGAGTTCATGGGTCTCGACTGACGTGCTCCCGTCCTCCGACCGGAACCTGCGCTGATGCGCACCAAGGCAGTCGTCGCCCTGCTGGTCGTCATCCTCGTCTTCTACGCGGTCCTGATCGGCGCCAAGGGCGTCGCCTTCGTCGCCAGCGGTGAGCCGGTGGCCGTCCTGCTGGGGATCGGCGTGCTCATCCTCCCGGTGCTCGGGCTCGGCCTCGTCTGGCGCGAGATCGCGTTCGGCCGCCGGTCCGCCGCGCTCGCTGCCGCGCTCGAGGCGGAGGGCGGGCTGCCGGCCGACGACCTGCCCCGGCGGCCCTCGGGCCGGGTCGACAGGGCTGCGGCGGACCAGGCCTTCGCGGCCCGGCAGGCCGAGGTCGAGCAGTCCCCGGAGAGCTGGCAGGCGTGGTACCGCCTCGCGCTGGCCTACGACGACGCCGGTGACCGCACCCGAGCGCGGGCTGCCGTCCGCCGCGCGATCGAGCTGTACGACGGGCAGGGTGCTCGGGGCTAGCAGCTGCCTCGGCGTCGTCCCGTCGGCACCCTGCGCCACAATGGGCACATGCCTACACCTGTTGCCCCCAACTTCTCCATCGTCACTCTCGGCGTCGCCGACCTCGAGCGCTCGATCCGCTTCTACGGCGACCTGGGCTGGGAGCAGCGCGGCGACGTGGCGAACGGCATCGTGTGGTTCAAGACCTCCGGGACCTGGATCGGCCTGTTCGGCTACGACGAGCTCGCCGAGGACGCGAAGCTCGAGGCGACCCCGGCCGACGACCTGCCCTCCTACCGCGGCATCACGTTGGCGATCAACCTGCCGACCGAGGACGCGGTGGACCTCGCCTTCGTCCGGGTGCGCGAGGTCGGCGGCACGATCGTGAAGCCGCCGGCCCACACCGAGTGGGGTGGGTACTCCGGCTACTTCGCCGACCCCGACGGCATCCTCTGGGAGATCGCCCGCAACCCCGGCTTCCCCATCGACGAGCACGGTCGCATCGAGATCCCCTGACCCGAGAGACGGGTCGGCAGGTCAGAGCAGGCGGATGAGGGCGGCCGTGACCGCGGCCACCAGCACCACCACGATGAACGGCGCCCGCAGCAGGAGCGCCGCCACCGCGGCGAGGAGTCCCGCAGCGCGGGCGTCGAGGGTCAGCGTGGGCCCGGACGCGAAGACCTGCACGGCCACCAGGGCCGCGAGCAGCGCGACCGGCATCAGGTCGGCGACGCGGTGCACGAGCGGGCGCTCGAGCACCGCGGCCGGGATGGAGAGGCCGGCCAGCTTCAGCAGGTAGGCACCCACGGCGGTGACCAGGATCGCGGCCCACATCATTCGTGCTCACCCCCGCTCGGCAGGTCGTCCCGGTCGGGGACCTCGGTCGGGTCCTGCTCACGGCGGGTGGCCAGCCCGACCGCGAGGGCCACGAACGCGGAGGCGAGCACCGGCACACCGGCCGGGGTCACCGGGACGAGCGACAGGGCGAGGGCGACGGCGAGTGCGGCGGTGAGCTGGTTGCGCCGGTCGCGCAGACGTGGCCAGAGCAGCGCGAGGAACGCCCCGCCGACCGCGGCGTCGAGACCGTAGGTCCGCGGGTCGCCGAGCGCCTCGCCGGCCAGCGCCCCACCGAGCGTGGCGAGGTTCCACAGCGCGAAGACCGCCAGGCCGGTGCTGAGAAAACCGATCCGGGCGTCCTCGCGGCTCTCCCGGGTGACAGACATGGCCGTGGACTCGTCGATCAGCAGATGGGCGGCGCCCGCCTTGCGCCACCCGGTCCACCCGAGCAGTGGCGCGAGACGGAGCCCGTAGAGGGTGTTCCGGGTGCCCAGCAGGAGACCGGTCACGGCTCCGGACAGCGGCGCGCCGCCGGCCGAGACGACGCCGACGAGCGCGAACTGCGAGGCGCCGGTGAAGACCAGCAGGGACAGCGCGCAGGTCTGGAGGACCGACAGCCCGGCTGCCACCGAGATGGCGCCGAAGGAGATCCCGTAGGCGCCGGTGGCGACACCGACCGCGATCCCGTCCCTGATGATCGAGCGCTGGGAGGGGGTGACGGTCACCCAGTGAACCTAATGCAGTCGGCCCCGACGCACCCGATGGGGCTGGACCCTCGGGGCGGACGTGTGCAGGAGCAGGTAGGTGGCGACCGCGCCGACCGCGAGACCGACGCTCGCGCCGGCGCTGATCAGGATCGGGTAGGGCAGCGTGTACGCCGCCCAGGCACCCCCACCGACGAAGACGAGCAACGCGGTCAGGGTCACGACGACCCGGTACAGCTTCGGCAGCGGTCCGAGCACGAGGACACTCCGATCTCCGAGACGCGAGGGCCCTGGACGGGACCTCTCACCTGTTCGACGAACCAGGTGCCGGGGAAGTTGCCCCGCCCGGCGGTTTTGAAACCGGTGGGCTACCCCTGACTTTCGGTGAGGTCGGTGTGGAGACGCACCTGCTTGACGAGCACCTCGCCGTCGCCGCGCAGGTCCAGCTCCCGGTGGGCCCCGTCGGGCGCCCAGCCGGCCGCGGTCACGAACGCGCGCAGCGCGTCGTCGGTGCTGTTGAGCCACATCACCGCGCGGGTGAACCTGTCGGCGCGCAGCGTGTCGGCGCAGGCCTGCAGCAGCCGGGAGCCGTGGCCCTGACGCAGGTGCTCGGGGTCGACGGTCAGCTCGGAGACCTCGCCGTCCACGATCGGGTCGGCGTCGGGGTCGGGGCACGGGGTGGTGATCGCGAAGCCCCGGACGGTGTTGCGCTCCAGCGCGACCAGAACCCGGTTGCGGGCGTCCTTCGGCTTGGTCAGCGAGCTCTCCCAGGCGGCGGTGAACTCGGCCGGGTCGAGGGCGTCGAGGACGTCGGTGGGCAGCAGCCCGTCGTACACCTTGCGCCACGCCTTCACCTGCACGCCGGCGATCGCGGCGGCGTCGTCGGCCCAGGCCACGCGGACGGAGACGTCGGCGGTGGGGGAGCCGGGTTGGGTGCTCATACCGCCCATCCTGTCAGTCGCCGGCGGTGTTACACCTGGCCGTCCGACCGGCGTGTGAGGTGTAACACTCACTTGTTACGATGGTCACATGTACGGCAACGACTTCAGCGTGCCAGAGCGGCCCGTCCCGGCGGGCGCCCGCGACTCCGGCGGTACGACGGACGCGGCGGGTGAGCCACCGGCGGACCCGCCGGGCTTCCAGGAGCTCATCGACACCGACGGCCGCATCGAGCCCCGCGACGCGATGCCCGACGGCTACCGCAAGACGCTGATCCGCCAGATCGCCCAGCACGCGCACTCCGAGATCATCGGGATGCAGCCGGAGGGGAACTGGATCAGCCGCGCCCCGAGCCTGCGCCGCAAGGCGATCCTCATGGCCAAGGTCCAGGACGAGGCAGGCCACGGGCTGTACCTCTACGCCGCCGCCGAGACCCTCGGCGTGGACCGGGCAGACCTGCTCGACGCGCTGCACACCGGCCGGCAGAAGTACTCCTCGATCTTCAACTACCCGACGCTCACCTGGGCCGACGTCGGCGCGATCGGCTGGCTCGTCGACGGCGCCGCGATCGTCAACCAGGTCCCGCTGTGCCGCTGCTCCTACGGCCCCTACGCCCGGGCGATGGTCCGGGTCTGCAAGGAGGAGTCGTTCCACCAGCGGCAGGGCTTCGAGCTGCTGCACACGCTCTCCCACGGCACCGAGGCGCAGAAGGCGATGGCGCAGGACGCCGTGAACCGCTGGTGGTGGCCGAGCCTGATGATGTTCGGACCCTCCGACGGGGAGTCAACCCACTCCGAGCAGTCCATGGCGTGGGGGATCAAGCGGTTCTCCAACGACGAGCTGCGTCAGCGGTTCGTCGACATGACCGTCCCGCAGGCCGAGGCGCTCGGCCTCACGCTGCCCGACCCCGACCTGCGCTGGAACGACGAGCGCGGCCACTACGACTTCGGCGAGATCGACTTCACCGAGCTGTTCGAGGTGATCAAGGGCAACGGGCCCTGCAACAAGCAGCGCATCGAGCACCGCGTGCGGGCCCACGAGGACGGCGCCTGGGTGCGGGAGGCGGCGGCTGCCTACGCACGCAAGAAGCAAGCACGTACGACGGGAGCGGTGGCATGAGGACAGGACCGGGCGACGCACGCGTGGAGGGGAGCGCCGCATGAGCCGGGACTGGCCGCTGTGGGAGGTGTTCGTCCGCTCCAGGCGCGGGCTGTCGCACGTCCACGTGGGGTCGCTGCACGCCCCCGACGCCGAGATGGCGCTGCGCAACGCCCGCGACCTGTACACCCGTCGCCAGGAGGGCGTCTCGCTGTGGGTGGTGCCCGCCTCGGCGATCACCGCGTCGAGCCCGGACGAGAAGGACTCGTTCTTCGACCCGGCCGCGGACAAGATCTACCGGCACCCGACGTTCTACGAGGTGCCTGAGGGCGTGGAGCACCTGTGAGGCCAACGAGTGGAGCGGGCGAGGTGCGGGCGAACGGTCCGGCGCCGTCGCAGGGCCTCGTGAGCGCGCAGGTCCGCTACGTGCTGGCTCTGGCCGACGACTCGCTGGTCGCGGCCCAGCGGCTCGGGGAGTGGGTCGCACGGGCCCCTGAGCTCGAGGAGGACGTGGCGCTGGCCAACATCGGCCTCGACCTGCTCGGCCAGGCGCGGTCCCTGCTGACCCACGCGGGCGAGCTCGAGGGCGAGGGCCGCGACGAGGACGCGCTGGCGTACTTCCGCGACGAGCGTGACTTCCTCAACGTGCACCTCGTCGAGCGGGAGAACGGCGACTTCGCGGTCACCATGGCCCGGCTGCTGCTGCTGTCGACCTACCTGCACGAGCTCTGGTCCGCGCTGCGCACGAGCGCCGACGAGGTCCTCGCCGCGATCGCGGCGAAGGCGGTCAAGGAGGTCGACTACCACGTCGACCACGCCCGGATGTGGGTGCTCCGGCTCGGCGACGGCACCGAGGAGTCGCACCGGCGGATGCAGGCGGGGCTCGAGGCCGAGTGGCCCTACGCGGACGAGCTGTTCGACGGGAGCCACGTCGACCCCGCGCTGCTCGAGGCGGGGATCGCGGTCGACCCGGCGACGCTGCGCGAGGCCTGGGAGAGGCGGGTCGCCGCGGTGGTGTCGGAGGCGACGCTGACCCTGCCCGTCGTACCCCCTGCCGTCACCGGCGGCAGGCACGGGATCCACACCGAGCAGATGGGCTACCTGCTCGCCGAGATGCAGCACCTGGCCCGCTCGCACCCGGGGGCGACATGGTGACCCTTCGACAGACGCAGGCACCGGTTGCCGAGGGCACCCGGAGCGCGTGGGAGGTCGCGGCGGCCGTGCCGGACCCGGAGATCCCCGTCCTCACCATCGAGGACCTCGGCATCCTGCGCTCGGTCGACACGGCACCGGACGGGCGGGTCGACGTGACGATCACCCCGACGTACTCCGGCTGCCCGGCCATGGACGCCATCCGTGCCGACGTGGTCGACGCGCTGGCGCGCGAGGGGTACCCCGACGTGCACGTCGCCCTCGTGCTGTCGCCGGCCTGGACGACGGACTGGATGAGCGAGGCGGGGCGCCGCAAGCTCGAGGAGTACGGCGTCGCGCCTCCCGCGCCCCGCGAGCCGGGGGAGCCGGTGCCGCTCGTGCTCTCGCTGCGCTGCCCGCAGTGTGGCTCGCCGGACACCCGGGAGCTGAGCCGGTTCGGGTCCACGGCGTGCAAGTCGCTGTGGGTCTGCAACGCCTGCCGGGAGCCGTTCGACCACTTCAAGACGATCTAGGAGCGCAGCGCTTTGAGCAGCACCCACGCGGTGTTCCACCCACTCACGGTCGCCGCCATCGAGCCGTTGACCGACGACTCGGTCGCGATCACCTTCGACGTGCCCGAGGAGCTGCGCGACGACTACGCCTTCACCCAGGGCCAGCACATCACCGTGCGCACGCAGCTCGCCGACGACGACGTGCGCCGCAACTACTCGATCTGCTCGCCCGTCTCGTCGGGCGTCCTGCGGATCGCGGTGAAGCGGCTGCCCGGCGGAGCGTTCTCCGAGCACGCGCTGGAGCAGCTCCAGGTCGGCGACGTGATCGACGTGATGACCCCCTCGGGGCGCTTCTTCACAGAGCTCGACCCGGCTCACGAGAAGAGCTACGTGTGCGTCGCGGCCGGCTCCGGGATCACGCCGATCCTGTCGATCGCGGCCACGACCCTCGAGGTGGAGCCGCGCTCACGCCTGACGCTGCTCTACGCGAACCGCACGCACGCGACCGTGATGTTCCTCGAGGAGGTCGAGGACCTCAAGGACCGGTACCCCGACCGGTTCCAGCTGATCCACCTGCTGTCCCGGGAGCCGCAGGAGGTCGAGCTGTTCTCCGGCCGGCTCGACGTCCCGCGGATGCAGCGGCTGCTCGACTCGGTGATCCCGCCGGCCGACGTGGACGAGTGGTTCCTGTGCGGGCCCTACGAGATGGTGTCCACGCTGCGCAAGCAGCTGATCGCGGAGGGCGTGTCCAAGCGGGCCGTCCACGCCGAGGTGTTCCATGTCGAGTCCGGCCCGCCCGTGCGCCGTACCCCTGTGGAGTCCGCGGGCGCGGTGGCCGGCAGCGAGGTGACCATCTCGCTCGACGGACGCCGGTCGACGTTCCCGCTCGCGACCGACGGAGCGTCGGTCCTCGAGGCCGCGCTGACCGTCCGGGCCGACGCACCCTTCGCGTGCAAGGGCGGCGTCTGCGGGACGTGCCGGGCCAAGCTCGTGGAGGGCACGGTCGAGATGGACACCAACTGGGCGCTCGAGCCGGACGAGGTGGAGCGCGGATACGTCCTCACCTGCCAGTCGCACCCCACCTCGGACAAGGTCGTGCTCGACTACGACGCGTGAGCACGTCCCCGGGGAGGGCCTCGTCGACGCACTCTCAGGAGGGGACGTCCGGCACTGGCACCGGGTCATCAGGCGGCGCAGGCTGGCGTTGATGAGAGGAGGTGTTCGATGAAGCTGACACTCCGTGACCTCGTGGCGACGCTGCTCGTGGTCGCCATCGCGGTCCCCTACATCGGCTACCTGATGAACGGCTCGATGCCCTACATCGAGGACCCGCGCGGCATGTCCGCCGTTGGCCTGCTGCTCGGAGCGGTCGCCTTCCTGGTGATGAGGAGTGGTGACGAGCTCGACCGTGCAGGAAAGGCCGAGGCCGGTATCGCCCTGGTGTCCCTGGTGCTCGGCCTGGTCGCACTGGCGTTCGCCGAGACCGCGGCGGCCGAGGCGCTGCTGGCGGTGTTCATGGTCTCGGTCCTGGTCGTCTGGGCGGTCGAGATGATCGACCACGCCGGCGTCACGCACTGGCACCAGGCGCCCGGGCAGCATGCCTGAGAGCGCACATCGAAGCGCCCGGCGGCTCCTGTCGCCGGGCGCTTCGCTTTGCCCCACGTGGACGTAACCGGCCCGGGTGGCCGTCGTTGGACAGAGGAGCGCGGGCGCACCCCGGCGCCCGTCCACGAAAGGGAACACATGCGAATCCTCACCCGACTCGGTGCCGTGCTCGCCGGCGCCGGTCTCCTCGCCGCGTCCGCCGGCTTCGGTCCCGCCCAGGCGATCGTCGGCGGCAGCCCGGTGGCCGACGGCGAGTACGCGTTCATGGCCTCCATCCAGACCGCAGGCTCCGAGGGCACCGACGGCCACTTCTGCGGCGGCTCGGTCGTCTCGGCGGAGTGGGTGCTCACCGCGGCGCACTGCATGGTGGACACCAAGCCGGAGGAGATCCAGGTCGTGGTCGGCCGGACGAACCTCGACGACAGCTCCACCGGTCAGACCCTGAGCGCCGACCAGGTCGTCGTGCACCCCGACTACGAGGACACCGACACCTTCGACGCCGCGCTGATCCACGTCACGACGCCGATCCAGGCACCGGCGATCGATCTCGTCCCGCTCGGCGATGACACCCTCGAGGCCGACGGCGCCGCGCTCACCGTCTCCGGCTGGGGCACCGAGTTCTTCGGGTCCCCGTTCATCCCCGCTCAGATGAAGGCCGTCGACGTCGAGGCCGTGGCCGACGAGAGCTGCACGACGAACGGCCTCATGGGCTTCCAGGCCGACTCCGAGATGTGCGCGGAGACGCTCGGCGGCGACTCCTGCCAGGGCGACTCCGGTGGCCCGCTGTTCGGCACGCTCGCCGACGGGCGACAGGTCCAGGTCGGCATCGTGTCCTACGGCCTCGGCTGTGCCACGCCGGAGTTCCCGGGCGTGTACGGCGAGGTGAACAACCCGTCGATCCACGACTTCATCACCTCGACGACCGGGGCGGCGAGCACGACCGAGCCGACCACCACGCCGGTGCGCGGCAAGGGCCGCACCAAGTAGGGCGGCGCGCTCGCCCGAACCGCTCGGCTGCGCGGTTCGGGCGAGTGAACCGGCCTCGAGGTCGCTGGGACCGCTCGGTTGCGCGGGTACGGCGACCCGCCCGAACGCGGCTCGCCGGACCGGCGTCACTCGAAGGGCGCGGTGTCTCCTGCGCCCTTGCGCACGATCTCGGGGTACCCCTCGGAGAAGTCGACCACCGTCGTCGGCTCGCGCCCGGCGTCACCGGAGTCGATGACCGCGTCGACCTGGTGGTCCAGACGTTCCTTGATCTCCCAGCCGTCGACCATCGGCTCCTCGTCGCCGGGCAGCAGCAACGTCGTCGTGACGATCGGTTCGCCGATCTCGGCCAGCATCGCCTGGGCGACCTTGTGGTCGGGGATCCGGACACCGACGGTGCGCTTCTTCGGGTGCAGCAGCTTGCGGGGCACCTCGGAGGTCGCGGGCAGGATGAACGTGTAGCAGCCCGGCGTGGCCGCCTTCACGGCCCGGAAGACGTTGTTGTCGATGTGCACCAGCTGACCGAGCTGCGCGAAGTCCTTGCACAGCAACGTGAAGTGGTGCTTGTCGTCGAGGCCGCGGATCTGGCGCATCCGCGCGAGCCCGTCCTGGTTGCCCATCTGGCAGCCGAGGGCGAACCCTGAGTCGGTCGGGTACGCGACGACGCCACCCTCCTGCATGATCCGCACGACCTGGGAGATCGAGCGGGGCTGCGGGTTGGCCGGGTGCACGTCGTAGTAGGTCGCCATCCCCTGAGCCTCCCACAGCGTCAGGAGGGCCGGGCAGGGATCGCCTCGGTGATCCGCTGCCGCGCACGCCGCCGGGGTCGAGCTCGGAGGTGTCGACCTCGACGTCGTACCCCCAGCCCCGGGCGGCCTCTGGAGCGGGAGCACAGGAGGGGTCAGTCGCCGCGGTGCGCGATTTTGCGGTGCCCACCCCGGCGCGAGCTGCCCGGGGCGGGGGGAGGGGCGGTGTAGTTTGGCCGCGTGCAGCAGTACCTCGACCTCCTCCAGCGCATCCTCGACGAGGGCGTGGAGAAGGGTGACCGCACCGGCACCGGCACCCGGTCCGTGTTCGGTCACCAGATGCGCTTCGACCTCCGCGAGGGCTTCCCGCTCGTCACCACCAAGAAGGTGCACACGCGCTCGGTGTTCGCCGAGCTGCTGTGGTTCCTCCGCGGCGACACGAACGTCAAGTGGCTGCAGGACCGCGGCGTCACGATCTGGGACGAGTGGGCCGACGAGAACGGCGACCTGGGACCGGTCTACGGCTACCAGTGGCGCTCCTGGCCCACGCCGGACGGCCGTCATGTCGACCAGATCGCCGAGGTCATCGCTGCCCTCGAGGCCGACCCGAACTCCCGCCGCCACATCGTGTCGGCCTGGAACGTCGCGGACATCCCGCAGATGGCGCTCGCACCCTGCCACGCGTTCTTCCAGTTCTACGTCGCGCCCTCGCCCGACGGGCGGGCCGGGTCGCCTCAGCTGCCAGCTCTACCAGCGCTCGGCCGACGTGTTCCTGGGCGTCCCGTTCAACATCGCCTCCTACGCGCTGCTGACCCACATGGTCGCCCAGGTGACCGGCCTCGAGGTCGGCGACTTCGTGCACACGCTCGGAGACGCGCACCTGTACCTCAACCACCTCGAGCAGGCGCAGCTCCAGCTCACCCGCGACCCGCGGCCGCTGCCGACGCTGCGGCTCGACCCGTCGGTCACGCAGATCGACGCCTTCGACCTCGAGCACATCGCCGTCGAGGGGTACGACCCGCACCCGGGCATCAAGGCCCCGATCGCGGTATGACCCCTCCCGACCCCTCGCTCGCGGCCCAGGGGCCGGTCGCCCCCGACCCTGCGGGAGAAGTCGGTACGTCGAACGCCGGTCGCGCGACCGACCAGCGGGTCGTGCTCGTCGCGGCGGTCGCCGACAACGGCGTCATCGGCCGCGACGGCGACATCCCGTGGCGGATCCCCGAGGACATGAGGCACTTCCGCGAGGTCACGACAGGACACACCGTCGTGATGGGCCGGGTCACCTTCGAGAGCATCGGCCGGCCGCTCCCGAACCGCACCAACGTCGTGATCACCCGCGATCCCCGGTGGCGTGCGGAGGGCGTCACGGTCGCGAGGAGCGTCGACGAGGCCCTCGCGGTGGCGGAGTCGGCGCCCGGTGACGTGATGGTGATGGGCGGCGCGCAGATCTACGAAGCCACGATGCTGCTCGCCGACGTGCAGATCCTCACCGAGGTGCACCAGACCCCCGAGGGCGACACCTACTACCCGGACTTCGACCGGGCCGAGTGGCAGGAGACGCGTCGCGAGCCTCACGAGGGCTACGACTTCGTCTGGCTCGAGCGCCGCTGACCTGCCCGGACCGGACCACGGCCGGGTCCGCGGGCGCGGCGCCCCCGTGTCTACCGATAACCTGAACCCCATGAGCTCGAGTCCTCTCGCACCGGCGCCCTTCGGCCGGGTCCTGACCGCGATGGTCACCGCGTTCGCCGACGACGGTTCCGTCGACCTCGACGCGACCGCGCGGGTCGCCGTACACCTCGCGGACAACGGCCACGACGGCGTCGTCGTGTCCGGCACGACCGGAGAGGCGCCCACCACGAGCGTGGCGGAGAACGCCCAGATCCTCCGGGCTGTGGTCGACGCCGTGGGCGACCGGGTCCAGGTGGTCGCGGGCGTGGGCACGAACAACACCGCGCACTCGATCGAGCTCGCCGAGCAGGCGGCCAAGGCAGGAGCGGACGGCGCGCTCCTGGTGACGCCGTACTACAACAAGCCGACCCAGGAGGGCATCGCGGCGCACTTCGAGGCGGTCGCGAACGCCTCCGACCTGCCGGTGATGCTCTACGACATCCCGGGACGCACCGCCACGGAGATCGCCCTGGACACCTACAAGCGGGTCGCCGAGCACGAGCGGATCGTCGCGGTCAAGGATGCCGTGGGCGACCTGTTCCGCGGCGTGCGGATCATGGAGCAGACAGGCCTCTCCCTCTACTCCGGCGACGACGTGATGAACCTCGGCTGGCTGACCCACGGCGGCTGCGGTGTCGTCTCGGTCGTCGGGCACGTGGCGGGCAACGAGTACGCCGCGATGGTCCGCGCGGTGGAGGTGGGGGACGTCGGTGAGGCGTTCGCCATCTACCGCAAGGTGGCTCCGCTGGTCGACGTGATCATGACCCGCGCGCCCGGGGCGATGATGGCCAAGGCCGCCATGCAGCTCATGGGCGTGCTCGACAACCGCAACATGAGGCTCCCGCTCGTGCCCGCCTCCGACGACCTCGTCGGCAGCCTGCGCACCGAGCTGGCCAACGCCGGCCTCATCGACAACTGACATCTGTATGAAGGGCACCGCATGAGCCACCCCCATCCCGAACTCTCCGCCCCAGGCCCGCTCGCCGAGAACGGCTTGAGGGTCATCCCGTTGGGAGGCCTGGGCGAGATCGGCAGGAACATGACCGTCTTCGAGTACGACGGTCGCCTGCTCATCGTGGACTGTGGGGTGCTGTTCCCCGAGGAGAACCACCCCGGTGTCGACCTGATCCTCCCCGACTTCGAGCCGATCCGTGACCGGCTCGACCAGGTCGAGGCGCTCGTGCTCACGCACGGCCACGAGGACCACGTCGGGGCGGTGCCGTACCTCCTCCGCGAGCGCGGCGACATCCCGCTCGTGGGCTCGCAGCTGACCCTCGGGTTCGTGTCCGGGAAGCTGCGCGAGCACCGGCTCAAGGAGACCGTGCAGCACGTGGTGAAGGAGGGGGACACCCTCACCTTCGGGCCGTACGAGCTCGAGTTCGTCGCGGTCAACCACTCGATCCCCGACGGGCTTGCGATCGCGATCCGCACCGGCGCCGGGCTCGTCCTGCACACGGGCGACTTCAAGATGGACCAGGTGCCGCTCGACGGCCGGATCACCGACCTGCGGGCGTTCGCGCGGCTCGGCGAGCAGGGCGTCGACCTGTTCATGGTCGACTCGACCAACGCCGAGGTCCCGGGCTTCACCACGTCCGAGCGCGACATCGCGCCGGTGCTCGACCGGGTCTTCCACCAGAGCAAGCAGCGGATCATCGTCGCCTGCTTCGCCTCCCACGTGCACCGCGTCCAGCAGGTGATGGACGCGGCGGTGGCGCACGGCCGCAAGGTGGCGTACGTCGGACGGTCGATGGTCCGCAACATGGGTGTCGCCCGTGAGCTCGGGTACCTCAACGTGCCTCCGAACACCCTCGTGGACCAGAAGGAGCTGGCCAACTACGCGCCGGACAAGGTCGTGCTCATCTCGACCGGGTCCCAGGGCGAGCCGCTGTCGGCGCTCTCGCGCATCGCGCAGCGGAACCACAGCTTCGTGCACCTCGAGGAGGGCGACACCGTCGTCCTCGCCTCCTCGCTGATCCCCGGCAACGAGAACGCCATCTACCGCGTCATCAACGGCCTCTCCCGGTGGGGGGCGAACGTCGTGCACAAGGGCAACGCACTCGTTCACGTCTCCGGTCACGCCTCGGCCGGTGAGCTGCTCTACTGCTACAACATCGTCAAGCCCAGCAACGTGCTTCCCGTGCACGGCGAGATCCGCCACATGCGGGCGAACGCCGACCTGGCCCGGCAGACGGGCGTGCCGAACGTCGTCATCGCCGAGGACGGTGTCGTGGTCGACCTCGTCGACGGCAAGGCCAGCGTCGCGGGCAAGGTGAACGTCGGCTACGTGTTCGTCGACGGCTCGTCGGTGGGCGACCTGACCGAGTCCGAGCTGAAGGACCGCCGCATCCTCGGAGAGGAAGGCTTCATCTCGGTCATCGTCGTGGTCGACTCGGTGACCGGCAAGGTGTCGGGTGGCCCGGAGATCCATGCCCGTGGCTTCATCGAGGGGGAGTACACCTTCGACGAGATCGCGCCGGCGGTCGTCGACGCGCTCGACAAGGCGATGGCCGAGGGTGTCGACGACAACTACCAGATGCAGCAGACGATCCGCCGGGTGGTCGGGCGGTGGGTCAGCAGCAAGCACCGCCGTCGTCCGATGATCGTGCCGGTCGTCATCGAGGCCTGAGGTGTCGCGACCGTACCGCGCCAACCCGCTCTTCCGCAGCGCCCTGCTCCAACGCGGGGTGGCTCTGGTCGCCGTGGTGGCGTTGGCCGGGACGGGAGTCGGTGTCGGCTACCTGGCGCTGAGTGGGCAGGGCAGCGCCTCTCGCCGGCACGTCGGCCGGGCTGACGAGAGATTGCGAGTACGACTACAACCGCGGCGGGGTCGTGGCGGAGGCGCGTCTGCGGAGCGTGAACGACGGTGAGGTGACCTACCGCCTCACGTTCTCCGTGTGGAAGTCGGGCGTCGACAGGCCTGCTGCTGAGGAGACTGTCGCCGTCGACACGCCGGACGGTCGTAGCAACCGATTGGTCAGCGCCTTCATCGGGATGGATCAGCTGAAGTGGGACTCTGAGGGCTACCAGGACTGCAGGCTGAGCTTCGCGTACTGATGCGCGCCGTCAGGTGCCGACGCTCTCCACTCGCGAAGCCGGGGCACTCTCGGGGAACCGAACCGGCCCGCGACGCGCCGCACTGGCACGTCAGAGGAAAGCGCCGGCGCGAGCCAGGTTTCGTCCACAGTCGCTGGTGCGGCCCTGCCTGTCCACGACTTTCGAACTGGTGTTCGAATCAGGGGTTGTTTGTTTCTAGCGTTGACGCATGACCACGACCCAGGAGCGCTCCGCGGAGACGACGGCCCGGCCGGCGCCGTCGTCCGCTGCGTCGAGTGCTGCCGGGTGGGCGGTGCCCGGGGTGGACCTTCCCGACGGCCCGGCGCCGGTCGCCCCGGACGCGCCGCCTGCCCGGACGCCGGTGGCCTGGCCGCGGAGCCGGACTCCTGTGGCTTGGCCGCGGAGCCGGACTCCTCCGGCGCTGCTCCCGGAGCCGCTGAGGGCCGGGGCGTGGTCGGGGAGCTCGGTGACCTGGGTGCCGCCGGCTCCGGTCCGGGTCCGGGCGGCCCGGGTGGTGGGCATCCGGTGGTGGTGGCGGTGGTGGCGTGTCTGGAGGCGTTGGAGACCGCCCGGGAGGCCGGGGTGGGCACGTTGCGGCCGGTGGAGATCCGGTTGTTGCTGCTGGGGCTGGTGCAGGTCATCGCGGCGGCGTTCGCGTTGAAGCTGCGGCTGCTGGTGGCCGGGGAGACCCAGCGGGTCCAGGACCTGACCGGCGCGACGTCGGTGGCGGCGTTCCTGGCGCACCTGACCCAGGTCCGCCGCGCGGACGCCTCCGCGGAGGTGCGGCTCGCCAAGGACCTGGACCGCCGGTTCCCGCTGATCGCCGACGCGTTGGCGCGGGGGTTGATGTCGCCGGAGCAGGTGCGGGTCGCGGTGACCGCGCTGCGCCGGTTGCCGCGCAAGGAGATGACCCCCCAGCGGTGGGCGGCGGTCCAGGCCTGCCTGGTCGAGGCGGCGCAGTCGATGAACCCGACCCAGCTCAGGGCGGTCGGGCGGCGGTTGTGGGAGGTGATCGACCCCGACGGGGCGGAGAAGCGGCTCGGGGACGAGCTGGAGGACGAGGAGGAGCTGGCCCGGGCGAGCCGCGTTCGTGCGGTTCTGGCGCAACGGGGACGGCACCACCGGGTTCAAGGGCAAGCTGCCCGACCTGCAGGCCGACATGCTGCTCAAGGCGATCCAGGCGTTCGCCAGCCCCCGCCGCCGGAGCAACCCGAACATCCCCACCAGCCAGCCCGACGACCACCGCCACCCCCACCCCGAGCCCGAGCCCGCGCCTGAGCCAGACCCCGAGCCTGAGCCAGAGCCCGAGTCCGAGTCCGAGTCCGGCACCGGGAGCACCGGCGATGAGGCCGAGCGCGGCACCGCCGACAAGGCCGGCGATGACCCGGCGCAGGGCCCGGGCTCCACGACCGGCAGGGGCAGCGGCGAGGGCCACGACCCCGAAGACCGCGACGGCGCCGCGAGCCCCGCACGCCGCACCGGTGACGCGGGCGGCAACGCCGGCGGCGGTGACGCCAGCGATGGCGAGGACGACGCGAGCCCCGCACAGCACAACGGTGGCGCGGGAGCACCGGACGGCGACCAGTCCGGCACCCACCGCCCCAACCAGGAGCCGGCGGGCAGCGGGTCACCGCAGCAGGGCCCACCACCGGATCCGGCAGCACCGGACCCGGCACCACCCGAGGAGGCGGATCCGCCGTGGCGGCGACCCGGCTGGCACCCCGACGGCACCGGCGGGCGGGACGACCGGGACGAGGACGACTGGTCACCGGAGGAGCGGGACACCGGCCGGGAGATCCCCTACCCGGTCCGGCTCGGGCACGGCCTGCTCGAGCTCGTCGAACGGCTGCCCCGGGACCTGCTGCCCGCCTCCGGCGGGGTCGCGGCCACGATCGTGGTCACCATGACCCTCGACCAGCTCCGCACCGGCCTGGGGGTGTGCACCCTGGACACCGGCACCGAGGTCTCCGCCGGCCAGGTCCGCCGGCTGGCGTGTGAGGCCGGGATCATCCCGGTCGTCCTCGGCGGCGAGTCCGAACCCCTCGACGTCGGCCGGGAACGCCGGCTCCACACCAAGGCCCAACGCATCGCGATGACCGTCCGCGACGGCGGCTGCGTCGCCGAAGGCTGCGACCGCCCCGCCGCCTGGACCCAGGCCCACCACCTCACCCCCTGGGAGGAGGGCGGCCACACCACCGTCGACGACGGCGTCCTGGGCTGCGACTACCACCACCACCTGCTCCACAGCACCAAATGGACCGCCACCAGGCTCGCCAACGGCAAGATCCGATTCCGCCGGGTCACCCGCCGCTGACGGCGTGCGCCAGCTGATCGTGTAACCCGGTGCCCGCCGCCGCTGCTGGAGCGGCGGGTCGAGCGAACTCGAAGCCCGGCTTCGCCCGCTATCGCGGCCTGAGACGCGTCAGGCAGACCACGCCGTACCCCAGCAGCTGCGCCGAGCGTGTTTGCGATGAGATCGGCCGTCGCCGGCGACCGATCCGGTAGCGCCAGCAGTTGCAGACCCTCGACAGCCAACGTGCACAGAAGGCCGACGACGCCCCAGGCAAGCCAGCTCCAACGTGGCCGGAAGAAGGAGCCGAGGAAGCTGAGCGGCATGAATAGAAGCACATTCGACACAAACTCCACGGTGTCCTCCGACAACCAGGTGGGCGCGCCGACGTACTGGAGAAGCTGCCACATTCGATCCACCGACTCCGTGGCCATCCAGGCCGACGGCCAGAAGACGATGATGCCGACGCAGAGCAGATAGAGCGTGAGAGCGCGCGCCGCAGCGTGGCGAGACAGCCACGGCGGGGGTTCGGGCACGCGCACGGGCCCCTGGTGGCTCACGGCCACCCGTCCTGCCCGGGAGCGGTGGGACGGTTGCGGTGGGTGACACCGACGCTTGCGTTCACGTGATCCTCGCTCAGGTCGCCGGCCTCCCCTGCTGATGAGAGAGCCGGTGGCCGGCGCCCAGCAGCGCAGCGACGACGAAGGCGGCTGCCATGAAGCCGGCCTGCACCTCGCTCAGCGCCGCGAGCCCATCTGTCCACCCTGCCTCCTGGTAGCGCGCGAGCGTGACCTTCGCGACGTAGAACTGCGGCCAGGCCGCGGCCAGTACGACGGCCGGCGCCACGTAGAAGGAGGCCCGTGCGGCCAGGTACACCGGTGCGACGAGGCCGAAGGCGGTCATCCAGACTGCACCGTTGACGAAGTCCGCCTCGGCCGGCGAGCCACCCGCGCGCGGTACCCCATCGACGACGGCGAGCGCCAGATAGGCGCCGAGCAGGGCGGCGACGATGGTGACCACGGACCACAGCGCTGCCTTGCCGACGCGGTGGTGGCCGCCGCCGACCGCAGCGGCCGGGAAGGGAGCTGCGGGCGCGTTGGTCATGTCCTGATCGTCGTGGAGCCGAAGGGGCACGACATCAGTACTCGTACTCAGATCCGGTACGCAGATCGGGTCAGGCGGGAGCGACTTCGCCAGCCCTCGCATCGGCCAGGTCGAGAACCGTGTCCACCCGGTCCAGCCCGACCGTGGTGTGGGTGATCCATACGACGCTGCGTCCGGAGGTGGCGTCGAGAAGGTCGGCGGCCACCGCCTCCGCAGTGCCCGAGTCCAGGTGGGCGGTCGGCTCGTCGAGCACCAGCACGGGCAGGTCGGCGAGGACCGCTCGGGCCATCCCGATCCGGGCTCGTTCCCCGCCCGACACGTGGGCGTGCCCGTCACCCAGCATCGTGTCGAGCCCGTCCGGGAGCCCGTCGAGCCAGGAGCCGAGGTGTACAGAGCGGAGCGCCCTCCCGACCTCGGCCGGGGTGGCGTCCGGCCGGGCGAGCCGGACGTTCTCGAAGACGGTGGAGGCGAACACGTGCGGGTCGTCGTCGA
Source organism: uncultured Actinomycetota bacterium (assembly GCA_963700365.1). Lineage (GTDB taxonomy): Bacteria > Actinomycetota > Actinomycetes > Propionibacteriales > Nocardioidaceae > Nocardioides_C. The sequence continues at coordinate 489,925 of CAVOXG010000004.1, forward strand.
CGAGGCCCACGCGGCTGCGCACGTCGTCGAGCAGCATCGACCGGGCGGGGACACCGCCGATGCTCAGCGAGCCCGACGACGGGTCGAGGAAGCGCATCAGCACAGCCGCCATCGTCGACTTCCCCGAGCCCGAGGGACCGACGACACCGATCCGTGCGCCGGGGGAGAGATCGAGGTCGAGGTCCTGGAAAGCGGCGTTGGCATCCCAACCCGCCGACACCTCCCGGAGTACGACGGCCGGGGTCGGCGACGCGGCCGGCGGGGTCGCGGGGGCGACCGGGTCCGTGACAGCCGGAGTCGTGGCGGCGAGCGTGGCCAGCCGGTGGTCGGCCGCCTCGACCCGCACCTGCAGGGCGCCGACGTCCGCGAGCGGGCTGACCACCTCGAGCAGTGCGAGCGGGAGCAGCACCAGCAGGGCGAGCATCGGCGCCGAGACGCGACCCTCGGCCAGCGCAGGCGCGCCCACCCACGCGGTGGCGATCACGCCGAGCCCACCGGCCAGCACGGCGAGCGCGCGTCCGGTCGCGACGGCACGTGCCGAGCGTCCTGCCGCCTCCGAGACGACGGCCCCGGCGCGGTCGACGCGACCCACGGCCCGGGCGTCGGCCTGCCACATGACCAGGTCCGCCGCGCCCTGGAGCGTGTGCATCACCTCCGAGGAGAGCGCGGCCCGCCCATCGACGTACACCTGCTCGGCCCGCTCGACGCCGGCTCGGCTGACGCCGTAGGCCAGGGTGCCGCCGAGAAGGACAGCGAGGCCGGTGACCAGCCCGGCCGTCGGCAGAACCCAGGCGGCGAAGGCCGTGGCGAGGACAGCGACGGCGGTGTACGTCACGAGGGGGGACCGGACGCGGAGATGCCGGTCGACCAGGGAGTCCACGTCGTCGACGATCGAGGCGAGTACGTCGCCGCGCTGCCTGCCGAGCCGGCCGGGGACGAGCGGCACGAGGGCGTCGTACACCTCGGCACGTCGGTCGGCCAGCAGCCTGAGCGCGACGTCGTGGGACACCAGGCGTTCGGCGTAACGGAGGGCAGGGCGTGCGAGCCCGAAGGTGCGCACCCCGACGATCGCCACCATCAGCATGAGGACGGGCGGGTGCTCGGCGGCTCGGGCGATCAGCCATCCGGCGGTGGCCGTGAGGGCGACGCCGGACGCCGCGGCGAGGGCGCCCAGGGCCGACCCGAGCGCCAGCCTGCCCCGGGCACGGTCCGGCCGGGGCGTGTCGTCGGCCGGGGAGGCGGGAGGCCGGCCGGGACGGAAGGGGCCGGGACGGAAGGGGCCGGGACAGAAGAAGCCGGGGCAGGGGGCGGCGACGGCGCGGCGTCGAGACCCGGGCTTCGGTGCGGCTCGCGTCGCGGACGGGCGCCGGAGCGGAGCGCTGTGCGGGGACGTTGCGCAGGGGAACCTCGACGACGTGGTCGGCGCGTTCGACCAAGGCCTCGCGGTGGGCCACGACGACGACGCAGCTGCGCCGGCCCAGCTCGGTGACCGTGTCCGCGATCACCGACTCGGTGAGGGCGTCGAGGTGAGCGGTGGGCTCGTCGAGGAGCACGACCGGCCGTTCGGCGAGCACCGCCCGGGCGAGGGCGAGGCGGGCGCGCTCACCGGCGGAGAAGCCGGCGCCGTCCTCGCCGAGCTCCTCGTGCAGTCCCTCGGGGAGGTTCGCCACGACGTCGTCGAGGGCCACGGCCCGGAGGGCGGCCCAGACCTGCAGGTCGTCGGCGTCGGGGCGCGCGACGCGGACGTTGTCGGCCACGCTCGCGGTGGCGATCCAGGGCCGCTGGGGGACCCAGGCCACGCGCCTGCGCCACTCCGCGGACGCCGGCTCGATCACGCGCCCGTCGACCTCCACACGACCGGCCTGCAGGGGAAGGTGGCCCATGAGAGCCGACAGCAGCGTGGACTTCCCCGAACCCGACGGGCCCACGATCGCGGTGACGCCGCGCGCAGGAAGGGTCGCGCTGAAGTGGTCCAGGACCGGCACCTGGCGGCCGGGGTAGGTGACGGTGAGGTCGACCAGGGAGATCGAGCCGTCGATGGTCGCGTCGTGGCGTGCCGTCCGGTCCTCGGCGGCCGCGGCGGCGTCCCGCAGGATCGACTCGGCCGCCTCGAACGTCGCCGTGCCCTCGGCGGCGGCGTGGAACTCCGCCCCCACTCGTCGCAGAGGCCAGTACGCCTCGGGTGCGAGGAGCAGCACCACGAGCGCCGTACCGAGGTCCAGGGACCCCCCGGCCAGCCGCAGGCCGACGACCACCGCCACCAGCGCGACGGAGATCGTCGCCACGAGCTCGAGGACCGCGGAGGACGCGAAGGCGAGCTTGAGCGTCTCGTTCGTCGCACGGCGGTACCGGTCGGTCACCGCGCGGATCGACGCGGACTGCGCCTTCGCGCGGCGATACGCCACCAGGGTCGGCAGCCCGCGCATCACGTCGACGAAGTGGCCGGACAGCTGCGCCAGCGAACGCCACTGCCGGTCGGCCTTGTCCCGCGTCGCCATCCCGACCAGCACCGCGAACACCGGGACCAGCGGCAGCGTCAAGATCACGATCACCGCGCTCAGCAGGTCCTGGGTCGCGATCGCGACGACGGTCACCGCGGGCAGCACCGCGGCGACGACGAGGGCGGGCAGGTAGCGGGTGAGGTACGGGTCGACCGCGGCGACCCCACGCGTCGTGAGCAGCGCCACCTCCCCGCTGCGCCGCCGCGAGAGCCCGAACGGACCGAGCGCGAGGGCGGCGGTGAGCAGCCGGTGCCGCAGGCCGGCGGTGACCTCGGCGGACGCCCGGGCGGAGAGTACGTCGACCAGCCAGGACGTGAGGGCACGGCCAACCGTGATCAGGCCGAGCGCGATCCCGGCCCGGAGCGCGCCCTCCCACGCCCCCGTCGACGCTCCCGAGAACACCGACGTGATGAGGGCTGCGACGGCGAACGCCTGCGCGACGAGCAGGAGCCCGGAGAACGTGCTCGCGCCAACGACACCGGCCAGGGAGGCCCTGGCCGGTGTCAGGTGTGGCAGCAGACGGGGGTCGAGAGGTTTCATGACCCCTGCTGCGCCGCCACGGCCGTGGGGATGTGGTGCACCGCGATCCGCTTGCGGAAGACCCAGTAGGTCCAGCCCTGGTAGAGCAGCACCAGCGGGGTGAAGACCACGGCCACCCAGGTCATGACCGTCAGGGTGTAGCCGGTCGCCGCGGCGTTCGTGGTCGTCAGCGACCAGGCCGGGTCGAGGGAGGACGGCATGACGTTCGGGAAGAGCACCACGAACAGCCCGGCGACTGCGAGTGCGATCGTCACGAACGTCCCGACGAACGCCCAGCCCTCCCGGACCTTCCAGGCCGCGAACAGCCCGCCGAGCAGGGCGAGGGCGGCGGCCACGAAGATCGCCGAGGACCAGAGGTTCCCGGTCATCGCCTGGGTCCACACCAGGAAGACGACCGCGACCCCGGCCGTGACGAGGCCGACGACCAGGCCCAGGTCGCGGGCCCGGTGGCGGATGTCACCGTCGGTCTTCAGAGCGACGAAGAGAGCACCGTGGGTCAGGAACAGGCCCAGCGTGGTCAGGCCGCCCAGCAGGGCGTAGGGGTTGAGCAGGTCGAAGAAGGTGCCGACGTACTCCTTGTTCTCGTCGATGGCGACGCCGCGCACGATGTTGCCGAACGCGACGCCCCACAAGATGGCAGGCAGCAGCGAGCCCCAGAAGATCGCCTTGTCCCAGCGTGCCCGCCAGGTGGCGTCGTCACGCTTGGCGCGGTACTCGAAGGCGACGCCGCGCACGATCAGCGCCAGCAGGATCAGCAGCAGCGGCAGGTAGAACCCGCTGAACAAGGTGGCGTACCACTCCGGGAAGGCGGCGAAGGTCGCGCCTCCCGCGACGAGGACCCACACCTCGTTGCCGTCCCAGACGGGGCCGATCGTGTTGATCATGACGCGACGCTCGGTGTCGTTCTTCGAGAGAACCGGCAGCAGGATCCCGACGCCGAAGTCGAACCCTTCGAGCACGAAGTAGCCGATCCACAGCACCGCGATGAGGATGAACCAGACGGTGGTCAGTTCCATGGCAATGTCTCCAGGTCTCGGTGCTCAGTAGGCGAACGTGAGCGGCTCGTCGGACTGCTCGCGCAGGGACGGCGACGGCGGCTCCTCGAAGGGCTCCGCCCCGCGGCGGACGTACTTGAGCATCAGGCCGACCTCGACCACCATCAGCGCCGCGTAGACGAGCGTCAGCGCGATGATCGACGTCCAGGCCTCACCGACGCTCACGCCGGGCGAGACCGCCAGCGACGTGGTCATCAGGCCGAACACCGCCCAGGGCTGGCGGCCCATCTCGGTGAAGATCCAGCCGAACGAGTTCGCGGCCACGGGGAGCAGCGGCATGGAGACGGCCAGCCACACCCAGGCGCGGTTGCGCTGCGGGATGCGGCCCTTCCGCGTCGCCCACAGGAGCAGCGCCGCGCCGAACGCCACGACGAAGCCGAGCCCCATCATGATCCGGAAGGTCCAGTAGGTGATCGGGATGATCGGCGTGTAGTCACCGGGGGAGTAGTACTTGGCGCCCGGGTCCTGGCCGTAGGTCCGCTGGTACTCCTCACGGAGCTGGTTGATGCCCACGACCTCTGCGCTGAAGTTGTTCTCGGCGAGGAAGGAGAGCAGGTTGGGGATCTTGATCGAGAAGACCTCCTCGCTCCCGTCGAGCGAGCCGATCGTGAAGACCGAGAAGTCGGCCGGCTGCTCGGTCTCGTACAGCGCCTCGGCCGCCGCCATCTTCATCGGCTGGACGTCGGTCATCACCTTGCCCTGGAAGTCACCGGAGACGGTTACGGCGAGGCCGGCGACGAGCGCCACGGCGGAGCCGACCCGGACGGCCTTGCGGTACATCGGCCGGTCGGCGTCGGGCGTCCGGTCCCGCATCATCAGCCAGACCGCCACGCCGGCGACGAACGCGCCGCCGGTCATGTAGGCCGCGGTGATCGTGTGCGGGAAGGTGACCAGCTGCACGCTGTTGAACATGACGGCCCAGAAGTCCGTCAGCTCGGCGCGTCCGGTGTCGGGGTTGTACTCGTAGCCGACGGGGTGCTGCATCCACGAGTTGGCGGCGAGGATGAAGTACGCCGAGAGCAGCGTCCCGATGTGGACCAGCCACATCGACGCCGCGTGCAACCCTCGCGGCAGCTTGTCCCAGCCGAAGATCCACAGGCCGAGGAACGTCGACTCGAGGAAGAACGCGAGCAGGCCCTCGATCGCCAGGGGCGCACCGAAGATGTCACCGACGAAGCGTGAGTAGTCGCTCCAGTTCATGCCGAACTGGAACTCCTGCACGATTCCCGTGACGACACCGAGTGCGAAGTTGATCAGGAAGAGCTTGCCGAAGAACTTCGTCAGGCGCAGGTAGGCCGGGTTGTGGGTACGCACCCACATGGTCTCGAAGGCGGCCACGATCGCCGAGAGACCGATCGTGATCGGGACGAACAGGAAGTGGTAGACGGTGATGATCCCGAACTGCCACCGTGCGATGTCGACGACGTCCACGACGGGTCCTCTCGGAGACGAGGGCGCGCGGAAGTGCGCCCGAGTTCTTCCGACCGTATTGACCCGAATCCCAGGTGGAGCAGGGACTTTCGGCCTGTCAGCCGCAGCAGAGGTCCCGAGTACGACGCGCGCGGCCGCGTCGTGGGACCGGGCTCACACCGACGCGGCGGGTGGCGTCCCCGAACCGGGCCTCAGGGCTGAGGCCTCCGAGCGGGGTGCCGCTCAGCCCTCCCCGGGCGTGTGCCTCCGGGGCGTCCGCCGGCAGGCGCAGCCACCAGGCCCAGGCGAATGCGAGCACCGCCAGCAGGATGCCCCAGAGCACCAGGGACTCCGTGCGCTCGGACCCGTGGACCGGGATGAAGGTGTAGTACATGCACCCCAGGAGCCAGGGGACCGTGACGATCCACGTGCGCCTCAGCCCCTGGCCCTTGAGCACGAGCGTGAGCACGGCGGCCACGACGAGTGCGAGCGGCCAGAACCACGCCACGGCGACCAGCGGGTCGAAGACCGCCCTCGCCGTGTTGCCGTTGTCGCCGAAGACCAGGTGCGCCGGCCCCATGACGAGCAACGCGGAGCCGGCCACGGCGCCGGTCGGGACCAGCACCGGGGACCGGCCGGTCTCCGCTGCCGCGACGGCGGTCGTCTCTCCCGGGAGAGCCACGTCGGTCACACCACCCCGAGGGCGAGCATCGCGTCGGCCACCTGGGTGAAGCCGCTGATGTTCGCACCCGCGACGTAGTCCCCGGGCACGCCGTACTCCTCGGCGGTGGTGATGCACCGCTCGTGGATGCCGGCCATGATCTCCTGCAGCCGCTCCTCGGTGTGCTCGAAGGTCCACGAGTCACGGGAGGCGTTCTGCTGCATCTCGAGCGCGCTGGTCGCGACACCGCCGGCGTTGGCGGCCTTGCCGGGTGCGAAGAGCACGCCGGCCTCGCTGAACAGGTTCACCGCGTCCGGGGTGGTCGGCATGTTCGCCCCCTCGGCGACGACCTCGACGCCGTTGCCGATGAGCGCCTTGGCGGCGTCGCCGGGGAGCTCGTTCTCGGTGGCGCAGGGGAGGGCCACCTGGCACGGGACGTCCCAGATCGAGCCGCCGGCGACGAAGGCCACGTTGCCGCCCTTGGCCTCGGCGTACTCGTTGATCCGCCCGCGCCGCACCTCCTTGATCTCCCGCAGGAGCCCGACGTCGATGCCGGCCTCGTCCACCACGTAGCCGGAGGAGTCGGAGGCTGCGACCACGGTGCCGCCGAGCTGGTGCACCTTCTCCGCGGCGTAGATGGCCACGTTGCCGGAGCCGGACACGACGACGCGCTTGCCCTCGAAGGACTCGCCCTTGGCGGCGAGCATCTCGTCGACGAAGAAGACGGTGCCGTAGCCGGTCGCCTCGGTGCGCGCGTGGGAGCCGCCCCAGGTGATGCCCTTGCCGGTGAGCACGCCGGCCTCGTAGCGGTTGGTGATCCGCTTGTACTGGCCGAACAGGTAGCCGATCTCGCGGCCACCCACGCCGATGTCACCCGCCGGGACGTCGGTGTACTCGCCGATGTGGCGGTAGAGCTCGGTCATGAACGACTGGCAGAAGCGCATGATCTCGCCGTCGGAGCGGCCCTTGGGGTCGAAGTCCGACCCGCCCTTGCCGCCGCCGATCGGCATGCCGGTGAGGGCGTTCTTGAAGATCTGCTCGAAGCCGAGGAACTTCACGATGCCGAGGTAGACGCTCGGGTGGAACCGCAGGCCGCCCTTGTAGGGGCCGAGCGCCGAGTTGAACTCGACCCGGAAGCCCCGGTTGATCTGGACGTTGCCCTGGTCGTCCACCCACGGCACGCGGAAGATGATCTGCCGCTCGGGCTCGCAGATGCGCTCGATGATCGAGGCCTCGACGTACTCGGGGCGCTTGTCCACCACCGGGCTGAGGCTCGCGAGAACCTCCTTGACGGCCTGGTGGAACTCCACCTCACCCTGGTTGCGACGCAGGACGTCGGCGTACACGGGCTGAAGGGCAGGGTGCAGGGTCTCCACGATCAGGTTCCTCTCTTGGGTGCCGTCCCACTCTAGGCGAGCGTCACGACCCGCTCCTGACACCGTCCAGGCCGTCCAGGCCGCCCGGGGCCGGAGCCGGGAGTGGTGGCCGGCGCCCGGCGTGTGAAGCGTGAGACTGGTGTGACCTTCGCTTAGGCTCCTCAGCATGGCGACCCGTACGTCTTCCCCACCGGCGTCGCGGAGCAAGGCAAGCTCCAAGACCCGGTCGTCCGGCAGCCAGACCCGACGGAAGTCCTCCTCGTCGACCCGCTCGTCCTCCAAGACGAAACGGCCGGCGCCACGGGCAGTTCGCAACGGGCCTGGCCCTATTGCCACGCTCTTCTCTGCCCTCGGCAGGGGAGTCGTGGCCGCATGGCTCGGCGTTGCCCACGCGATCGGCGCGACCGTGCGCCACGTCGGACACACCGCGCGCGAGCTCGAGCCCGAGCACCGCCGTGACGGCGCGGGCCTGTTCATGATCGGCCTGGCCGTCGTGGTCGCCGCCGCCGTCTGGTGGCAGCTGCCCGGCGCGATGGGCCACTTCACGCGCACGGTCGTCAACGGCTCGGTCGGCCTCCTCGGCTGGTTCGTGCCGCTGCTGCTCGTGTTCATCGCGGTGCGCAACCTCCGCAACCCCGACAGCAACGGCCCGGCGGGACGCCAGGTCATCGGCTGGGCCGCGCTGCTCTTCGGCGTCCTCGGTCTGATCCACATCGCCAACGGGATGCCCGAGCCCAAGCTCGGTGACACCGCCGACCTGCAGCAGGCCGGCGGTGCGCTCGGCTTCGTGATCGCGTCGCTGTTCATGGACCTGCTGCGCAGCACCTACGTCGTCGTACCCCTGCTCGTGCTGCTCGCCACCTTCGGCCTGCTGGTCATCACCGGCACGCCGGTCTACCAGATCCCGACACGGCTCGCGGCGGCACGCGACCGGCTGCTCGGGCGTACGACGGACGCGGACGCCGACAACGAGGACGGCAACCCCGACGAGGAGAAGACCGCCCCGCTCAAGCGCCACCGCCCGCGCCGTCGGGTCGGGTCCATGGCCGACGACGACATCGACCCGGACCTGGGCGACAAGCCCTACGACACCCCGGTGCTCGAGGGACGGGCCCTGTCCAGGCGGAAGAAGGGCGGCTCCGCGCCCGACGTCGTCGAGGGGGAGGTCGCCGACGTCGCCGCGGCAGCGGAGAAGAAGGGCGAGCTCGAGCCGCCCCCGCACGCCCCGCTCCCGGCCCGTGTCGAGCAGCTGTCGCTCTCGGGCGACGTCACCTACTCGCTCCCCGCGAACGACGTGCTCAAGCCGGGCAGCCCGCACAAGCCGCGGTCGAAGGCCTCCGACGACGTCGTCTCCCGGCTCACCGAGGTCTTCGAGCAGTTCGACATCGACGCCCAGGTCACCGGCTACACCCGCGGTCCGACGGTCACCCGCTACGAGGTCGAGCTCGGCTCGGCGGTCAAGGTGGAGAAGGTCACCGCGCTCGGCAAGAACATCGCCTACGCCGTCGCCTCGGCCGACGTCCGCATCCTCTCGCCGATCCCCGGCAAGTCCGCGATCGGTATCGAGATCCCCAACGTCGACAAGGAGATCGTCTCCCTCGGCGACGTGCTGCGGTCGGGCAACGCCCGCAACGACCACCACCCGATGATCGTCGGGCTCGGCAAGGACGTCGAGGGTGGGTTCGTGGTCGCCAACATGGCGAAGATGCCGCACCTGCTGGTCGCCGGTGCGACCGGCTCCGGTAAGTCGAGCTTCGTCAACTCGATGATCACCTCGATCCTGATGCGGTCCACGCCCGACGAGGTCCGGATGATCCTCGTCGACCCCAAGCGTGTGGAGCTCAACGTCTACGAGGGCGTCCCGCACCTGATCACGCCGATCATCACCTCGCCGAAGAAGGCGTCCGAGGCGCTGCAGTGGGTCGTGCGCGAGATGGACATGCGGTACGACGACCTCGCGGCGTTCGGCTTCCGGCACGTCGACGACTTCAACAAGGCGGTCCGTGCCGGCAAGGTGCAGGTCCCGCCGGGGAGCGAGCGCGTGCTCGCGCCGTACCCCTACCTCCTCGTCGTCGTCGACGAGCTCGCCGACCTGATGATGGTCGCCCCTCGTGACGTCGAGGACGCTGTCGTCCGGATCACCCAGCTCGCACGGGCCGCCGGCATCCACCTCGTGCTCGCCACGCAGCGACCCTCGGTCGACGTGGTCACGGGTCTGATCAAGGCCAACGTGCCCTCGCGCCTCGCGTTCGCCACCTCGTCCCTCGCCGACAGCCGGGTCATCCTCGACCAACCGGGCGCGGAGAAGCTGGTCGGCCAGGGTGACGGGCTGTTCCTGCCGATGGGCGCCGGCAAGCCGGTGCGTGTCCAGGGCTCGTGGGTCACCGAGGCCGAGATCCACCAGGTGGTCAACCACTGCAAGGGACAGCTCGAGCCGAACTACCGCGAGGACGTGACCGCTCCGCAACAGAGCAAGCGCGAGCTCGACGACGACATCGGCGACGACATGGACCTGGTGATCCAGGCGGTCGAGCTGGTCGTCTCGACGCAGTTCGGCTCCACGTCGATGCTGCAGCGCAAGCTCCGGGTCGGGTTCGCGAAGGCGGGCCGGCTCATGGACATCCTGGAAAGCCGTGGCGTGGTCGGCCCGAGCGAGGGCTCGAAGGCGCGCGACGTCCTGATCAAGCCTGACGACCTCGAGGAAGTCCTCGCAACCTTGCAGGGGGAGCAGTGAGCGCCATGCCCTTCGACCACAGCGAGCAGTCCGACGACCACGACGAGCCCGGGCAGTTCGAGGAGACCGCGGTGGCCGCGACACCGGTCGTCGTGCGCCGGAACGCGGCGGTCGCCGCCCTCGTCGGCGCCGCGGCCTCGTCGGTCGCGATCGCCTACCTGTGGCGGGCCTCGCAGACCGCCACCGTCCTCGACTGGACGCTGTGCGGCGTCATGGCGCTGATCGCCGGGTTCTACCTCGCCTCGCTCGTCGACTCGCGCACGCCGCTGCTCGTCGCCGACGACCTCGGTGTGCGGATCCGTCTCGGGAACGAGTGGCGGGGCCTGCCGTGGGAGGCGATCGGCCAGGTCGTCGTACACCCCCGCAAGGGGGATGCTGCGCGACGGCCGCATCGTCTTCGTGCCGCGCAGCCTCGCCCGCGCCCTCGACGGCCTGGACACCAGGGGCCGCCGCCATGCCGCGCTCAACCAGAAGATGTACGGCGCAGCGCTCGCCGTTCCGGTCGGGTCCACGACCCGAGTCGCGGGCTCCGGTGACAACGACGTCGTCGACCAGCTCAGCGCGCTCACCCTGGGGCGTGCCGAGGTCGTCGAGCTCGACCCCGCGACGCTCGAGGTCGTCGACCGCTCGGCCGTCGGGAGCCGGAGCCGGGGAAGCAGGCCGAGACGGAGGGGACGTCCGGGGAACCGGAGCCCGCCGAGCCCCGCACCCGTGGCCTGTGGCGTCGGCGTGACACCACGCGGTCCCGTGAGGACCGGGTCGACGCGCTCGACGAGGACGACTCCGCACCCGAGGCCCGTGTGGTCGAGGGGCCTGCGACACCTGCTCCTGACACGGAGGAGCCGAGCACCCACGCCGCGGACCAGGCCATCCGGGAGACCACCGAGCGCGCCGACACTCCTGCAACCGACACCGCCACCGACACCGCCCGGAGCGATGCCGCCACCACCCGGAGGACGCAGACGAGGCGAGGACCGGGCAGGCACGGGCGCGCCGATCGTGCGAGCGCCGCGCCGCAGCGTGCTCGGCGGGATCGGCACCATCGTCTCCCGCGTGGCGAAGGGTCGCGGGCACGACGTCGACACGTCGGAGCCCGCGCCGGTGACCGCCGACGCCGACGGCCCCGGCGCGCTCGGGCCCGGCGCAGACGAGCCGAGCCTTCCGCTCGCACCCGCCGCCGCGCTCCGCGAGACCCGACCCGGCATGCGGGCGGAGGCGACGATCAACCTCCCGACGGCCGGGAGCGCGGCCCTCGACCCGGCTCCGGCCGACGATCGCGCCGGTCTGCCCGAGGGGCGCGAGCTGCGCCGGCCGGGCAGTGTGGACCTGGTCTTCGAACCGGTGCCGGCCGACGACCGGGTGCGCCCGATCTCCACCCTCGGCGAGCCCGTGGACCCTCTGGTCATCGACGACTACGTCACCGAGCCGGCCTACGACCCGGTCATCGGCCCCGAGCTGAGCGCCGCACGGACCCGCCTGGGCATGTCGGTCGACGACCTCGCCGAGCGCACTCGCATCCGGCCGCACGTCATCGAGTCGATCGAGGTCGACGACTTCGCGCCGTGCGGCGGGGACTTCTACGCCCGCGGCCACCTCCGGACGCTCGCCAGGATCCTCGGCAAGGAGCCCGAGCCGCTGCTGAAGACGTTCGAGGACCGGTACGCCACCGCACCGATCAACGCCCGCCGGGTGTTCGAGGCCGAGCTCGCCACCGGGATGACCGGCAGCATGCGCTCGACCGTCGGCGGCCCGAACTGGGGCCTCCTGGTCGGTGTCGTGCTGAGCCTCGTGCTGGTCTGGGGTGTGGTTCGGCTGTTCACGACCGAGCCGGTCGAGATGGTGGAGATGCCCGCGCCTGCTCTCAACGGCTCCGCCGGGGTCGCCGGGGGCTACCCGGCCGACCCGGCGGCCGTGCCCCGGGCGGCCGCCAAGCCGATCACCGTGCGGCTCAGCGCGTCCCAGGCCGACACGAAGGTCGTCGTCCGTGACGCCGACGGCATGGTCGTCTTCAGCGGTGAGCTGGTGCTGGGGGAGCGCAAGACACTCGAGGTGGCTCCTCCGGTGCGGGTCCGCGCCGCCGACGGAGGTGCGGTCGAGGTCCGGGTCGAGGGCCGGGACCGCGGCCTCCTGGGCGAGCTCGGCGAGCCTGCGCGTCGTACCTTCCGCCGCTGACCCGCTGACCCGCTGACCGCTGACCGCTGACCCGCTGACCCGCTGACCCGCCGGCAGGGCTTGCCGACGCCAGGCGTCAGGACAGGCGAACGGCCCTCCCCGGTGACGGTGAGGGCCGTTCTGGTTCCGGCGGCGCGAGAAGCCTCAGGTGGTCGGTTCGGTCATCTCGCCGTAGGCGTCGTCGCGCAGCGACTTCAGGTCCTCCCACGAGGTCGCTGTCCGGACCTGCGCCACGAGGCCGGCCAGGTGGTTGCGGCGCTCGTCGATCAGGCCTCAGGAGCGCGTTCTTGAGGCCGGGGTCGAGGTCCGCGGCGCTGATCCGTTCGCTCAGGTCGGCCAGGAAGGCGTCAGCCCGGCTCAGGTGCGTCAGGATCGCGGTCTGCTGCTCGGTGAACGACTCGGTCTGGGATCGGACTCGCGCTCCGTCGGCGTCCTCGGCATCCCCGTGGCCGGGTCGTCCCACTTCGCGTGCCGATCGTCGTGGCGGGAGTCGCCGTCACCGTGACCGCGGTACGCCGAGTCGCTGCGGGGCTCCTCGTCGTCGTCCTCGTGGTACGCGTCGTACTCCCTCCCGTCGGAGTCGTCGTCGTACTCGTCGTGCTCCTCGCGATCCTCGTCGAGTCATCGCGTCCGAGTCCTCGTCCGAGTCGTCAGTCGTCGTCTGAGTCGTCGTCCGAGTCGTCGTACTCCTCGTAGTCCTCCGACTCGTCCTCGTCCGAGTCGTCCGAGTCGTCCCGTCGTCCGAGTCGTCCGACTCGGACTCGTCGTACTCCTCGGAGTATCCGTCGCGCTCACCCTCGTAGTCGTCGCCGTCGTCCGCGACCGCGGCGGGGCTGGTGAGGGCGAGGGCCACGGCGCCGGCCGCGGCCGACATGGCAACCTTGCGAGCTGTCCGGTTCATCGAAAGTCCTCCTGTTCGAGACTTCTATGTCCGTTGTCCCCTCGTACCCACGTTTCGTGGCCCGAACGGGTGGCAGGACGAAGAATCTCGACATTCGAGACATTGTGTGAAGATGCAACTAGCTGGGGAGGCTGTCAGGTGTGACGTTCACTCCGCGCAGGATCGCCGGGTTAGCCCTGAAGGGTGGGAGACCGTCATACTCGATGGCGAACATGACTACATCTCCTGACACTGCCGAGTCCACGCAGGCCCTCACCACCGTCGCGATGCTCACCCTCGGGTGCGCGCGCAACGAGGTCGACTCCGAGGAGCTGGCCGGCCGCCTCGAGGCAGGCGGCTTCCGCCTCGTCGACGACCCCTCCGACGCCGAGACCGTGGTGGTCAACACCTGCGGGTTCGTGGAGGCCGCGAAGAAGGACTCCGTCGACACCCTGCTCGAGGCCTCCGACCTCAAGGGCGCCGGTACGACGAAGGCGGTCGTCGCCGTGGGGTGCCTCGCGGAGCGCTACGGCAAGGATCTCGCGGAGTCGCTCCCGGAGGCCGACGCGGTCCTCGGCTTCGACGACTACCCCGACATCGCCGGCCGGCTGAGGTCGATCCTCGCCGGGGAGCAGCACCACCCCCACACGCCTCAGGACCGGCGCAAGCTGCTGCCGATCTCCCCGAGCGAGCGCGGCGCCTCCACGGACTCGGTCGTGGTCCCCGGCCACACCATCTCCGCACCCGACCTGCCCGCCGACGCGACCCCCGCGGCCGGCCCCCGGGCGGTGCGCCGCAGGCTCGACGGGGGCCCGATGGCGCCGCTGAAGCTGGCCAGCGGCTGCGACCGGCGCTGTGCCTTCTGCGCCATCCCGAGCTTCCGTGGGTCGTTCGTGTCCCGCCGGCCCTCCGACGTGCTCGGCGAGGCCCGGTGGCTCGCCGAGCAGGGCGTCAAGGAGCTCTTCCTCGTCAGCGAGAACTCCACCTCCTACGGCAAGGACCTCGGCGACATCCGGCTCCTCGAGACCATGCTTCCCGAGCTCGCCGCGGTCGACGGTGTCGAGCGCGTGCGGGTCTCCTACCTGCAGCCGGCCGAGACACGGGCGGGCCTGGTCAGCGCCATCACCGGCACGCCCGGTGTCGCGGACTACTTCGACCTGTCCTTCCAGCACGCCTCCAACGCGGTGCTGCGGCGGATGCGGCGGTTCGGTGACCCCGAGAGCTTCCTGGCGCTGCTCGAGCAGGTCCGTTCCCAGGCGCCGCTGGCCGGGGTCCGGTCCAACTTCATCGTGGGCTTCCCGGCGAGACCGAGGAGGACCTCGAGATCCTCTGCGACTTCATCGAGGCGGCCCGCATGGACGCCGTCGGCGTCTTCGGGTACTCCGACGAGGACGGCACCGAGGCCGCGACCTACGACGGCAAGCTCGACGAGGACGAGATCCGCGCCCGCACGGAGCACGTGAACCGGCTCGTCGAGGAGATGACCGCCCAGCGGGCCGAGGAGCGGATCGGCGAGCGGGTCGACGTACTCGTGGAGAGCCTCGAGCGCGACACCGCCGAGGGGCGCGCGGAACACCAGGGACCCGAGGTGGACGGCTCGACGACGGTCGTCGACCTTCCGGCGGGGACGCGCGTGGGGGACATCGTGCCCGCGGTGGTGACCGCCTCCGACGGCGTCGACCTCGTGGCGAGCGCCGCGACCAACGAGAGCGAGAGGGCCCTGTGACCACGGACCCGAAGGTCAGCAACTGGAACGTCCCGAACGCGCTGACCACCCTGCGCATCGTGATGGTGCCGTTCTACGGCTGGGCGCTGCTGGTCGACGGCGGCGAGTCGGTGCTGTGGCGCACGGTCGCGTTCGTGATCTTCGCGCTGGCGATGGTCACCGACAAGATCGACGGCGACATCGCCCGCAAGCACAACCTGGTCACGAACTTCGGCAAGATCGCCGACCCGATCGCCGACAAGGCACTGACCGGGATGGCGTTCATCGGCCTGTCGATCATCGGCGAGATCTGGTGGTGGGTCACGGTCCTCGTGCTGCTGCGCGAGTGGAGCGTGACGTTCATGCGGCTCTCGATCGCCAAGCACGTGGTGCTCGCAGCCAACGCGTCGGGCAAGCTCAAGACCGTGCTCCAGGCGATCGCGCTCGGGATGCTCACCCTCCCGCTGCGCGAGGTCGAGGGCGCACTCGAGGTGCCCGGTCTCGTGCTGTGGTGGATCGCGGTCGTGCTCCTCGCCGCTGCCGTGGTGATGACGATGTACTCCGGCTACGAGTTCTTCCGCGACGCGTTCAAGCAGCGGCGCCACCACAGGGCCGGCGCCTCCGCCTGACCCCGTTCTCCCGCGACCCGTCACTTTTGCGGCGGTTTTCGCGGCGTGTCGCAGCACGATTGACGGGTCGGCGGGCGTCCGGCCGATCGGAGCCGCGGCGGCGAGGGATTCGCGACGCAGCGCTCGATCCGCGCAGCTGAGCGAGTACGGCGGCGAAGGTTCGCGAGGCAGCGCTCGATCCGCGCAACTGAGCGAGTACGTCGACCGGCCTCGCGGTCAGCCGGCGAACCCGGTCAGCACTGCCCCGACGATCGTGTCGGCCGGAGCCGCCTCGGGGTCGGCGTGCGAGGGGTCGGCTGCCGCGAGGTTCACGGCCGCGCCGACGAGCGCGAGGTGGGAGAACGCCTGGGGGAAGTTGCCCACCATCCGCTGCGCGACGGGGTCGTACTCCTCCGACAGCAGGCCGACGTCGTTGAGCAGGCCGAGCAACCTTCGCATCAGCGCGTGGGCGTCATCGAGCCGGCCGGCCATCGCGTAGGCCGACACCAGCCAGAAGGAGCAGGCCACGAACGGGTGCTCGTCTCCCGGGAGGCCGTCGACCCCGCTCTCGGTGCGGTACCGGTGCAGCAGCCCGTCCTGCATGAGGTCCTTCTCGATCGCCTCGATGGTGCCGAGCATCCGCGGGTCGTCACCGTCGATGAAGCCGACGAGCGGCAGCACGAGCAGGGAGGCGTCCACCTCGGTCGTGTCGTAGTGCTGCGTGAAGGTGTTCCGCCCCGCGTCGTACCCCTCGGTGAGGATCTCGTCGCGGACCTGGTCGCGCAGGGACCGCCACCGCGTGACCGGACCGTCGAAGCCGTGCTCCTCCACTGCCCGCACGGCGCGGTCGAAGGCCACCCACACCATCACCCGGGAGTGGGTGAAGCGGCGGCGCGGTCCGCGGATCTCCCACAGGCCGTTGTCGGGCTCGTCCCAGTGGTCGGCCAGGCCGTCGACCAGCGTGCGCTGCAGCGCCCACGAGTCCTCGGTCTCCGGCACGCAGAGCTCACGCGCCATCTCCAGCGCGATCATCACCTCGCCGAGGACGTCGGTCTGCTTCTGGGTGACGGCGCCGTTGCCGATGCGGACGGGACGCGATCCGGCGTACCCGGACAGGTGGTCGAGCTCCCGCTCCGGAAGGTCGCGTCCGCCGTCGACGGCGTACATGATCTGCAGGTCGTGCGGGTCGCCGGCGACGGCGCGCAGCAGCCAGTCCCGCCACAGGTGCGCCTCGGTGCTGTAGCCGCAGGCGAGCAGCGCCTCGAGCGTGAGCGACGCGTCGCGCAGCCAGCAGAACCGGTAGTCCCAGTTGCGCACGCCGCCGAAGTCCTCCGGGAGCGACGTCGTGGGCGCCGCCACGATGCCGCCGGTCTCGCCGTGCGTCATGAGACGCAGGGTGATCAGGGAGCGGAGGACCGCTTCACGGTAGGGACCGTCGTAGGTGCAGTGCGACGCCCACCGTCGGGACCTGGCCGCGGTCGCGTCGATCCGCCCGTCGAACTCGAGGAAGTGCGGGATGTCGTGGTGCGAGGGCACCCACGTGGTGGCGAACGTGAGCTCGTCGCCGGCCCGGACCTCGAAGGCGTCCGCGTGCCGGCCGTCCACCGCCCGGGGGAGCCGGCTGCCGCGGAGCACGAAACGGTCGGGACCTGCCACGGCGTTGATCACCTCGGTGCCGTGGACGTGCATCCGCGTGATCCACGGCATGATCTTGCCGTAGCCGGTCCGGAGCACCCACTCGTGCCGCATCCGCACCGTGCCGCTGACACCGACCACCCGGCGGACGAGGTCCGCACGCTGGTCGCCCACCGGCATCACGTCGACCAGCACGACGGTCCCGGTGCGGGTGGTGAAGGTGGTCTCGAGGACGGCGGTGTCGTCGAGGTAGCGGCGGGTGGAGGTGAACTCTCCCTCGGGGCCGATCAGCCAGCGGCCGTGGCCCTCGTCGCCGAGCAGCGCGGCGAAGCAGGCGGGGGAGTCGAACCGTGGGAGGCACAGCCAGTCCACGGAGCCGTCGCGGCCGACCAGGGCGGCGGTCGCCGAGTCGCCGATCACCGCGTAGTCCTCGATGGGAAGCGCCATACCCTTCACGCTATATCGGGGACCCGGGCGCGCCGGGTTTCGGATCGGCGCGGTGTGGCTACCATGCGCCCGTGGACACAGAGGAGACGACGGTCGAGGCCGGCAACACCCCGGACACCGAGCCGGCAAGCGACCAGCTGACGCTCGCGAGCGCGCTGCAGGCCGAGCTCTTCGGGCGGTCCCAGATGCTCGCGACCGCGGAGTCGTTGACCGGTGGTCGGCTCGGCGACGTGATGAGCGCGGCCCCCGGCGCCAGTGACACGTACCTCGGTGGCGTGATCAGCTACGCGACGGACGTCAAGCAGCAAGGTCCTCGGCGTCTCCGAGGAGACCATCGACACCCACGGGGTCGTCTCCGCCGAGTGCGCCGAGGAGATGGCGACCGGGGTCCGTGAGCTCGTGGGTGCCGACTGGGCGGTGAGTACGACGGGCGTGGCCGGCCCGACCAAGCAGGAGGACAAGCCGGTCGGGCTGGTCTACATCGGTGTCGCGGGACCGGATCTCGTGCGCAGCGAGCGCTTCGACTTCGACGGCGAACGGGCCGAGATCCGCGAGAAGGTGGTGAAGGCCGCCATCGACCTTGTGCTCGAGTGCGTCCGCGCCGGAGGGTAGTCTCCACGGTCCGGTGGGTGAATGCCCCACGGGAAGTTTCGCCCGACCGGTAGCGTTGTCCACAGAACGTCGTCCTGAAAGGAGCAGCGGCATGGTCCTCTTCCGTCGCCTGCTCGGCGAGGTGCTCCGTTCCAGGCGGATCCGTCAGGGCCGTACGCTGCGCCAGGTCTCCGCCGATGCACGGGTCAGCCTGGGCTACATCTCCGAGATCGAGCGCGGGCAGAAGGAGGCGTCCTCCGAGCTCCTCGCCTCGATCTGCGCCGCCCTCGACGTGCCCCTCAGCGAGATCCTCGCCGAGGTCAGCGACGCGGTTGCCATGGAGGAGGCAGCACTCGCGATCGCGGTCGACGAGGCCGCCGCTCCTGCGGCAGGTGCGCCCGGCGACGTGGTCGCCTCCGCCGCCTGACCTCGACCTCGAGGCGCCGCCTTCCCGTGATCTGGGGAGTGTCGGCAGCCTGCGCCGGAGACGCTCCCGAACCGCGCTGCCCCAGCGCTCATCCTGCCGGTACGACGGGCACCGGCCGCGGACGTGCCGTGAGCAGCAGCAGGCTGCCGGCCAGCGGCAGCGCCGCGACCCACACGAAGGCAGTGGGGATCGACGACGCGGCCGCCAGTGCTCCGGTCAGCATCGGGCCGCCGCCGAGGCCGAGGTCGATGAACACGCTCGTCGTCGCAGCAGCGCTGCCTCGTTCCGAGGCGGGCACGACGCTGAACACCGCGGCGAAGACGGCCGGGGTCACGAACGCGACGCCGACGGCCGAGGACGACGGTCGCCACCAGCAGCCCGGCCGCGTCCTTCCAGATCCCGGCGCCGACCAGGCCGACCGCGGTGACCGCGAGTGCGGCCGTGGCGAGCCGCGCACCGCCGACCCGGTCGGGCAGCCGTGCGAACGCGAGCCGGCACGCCACGACGGTGCCGCCGAACAGCAGCAGGACGCCGCTCCAACGCTCGATCCCGAGGGACCGGGCGTGCAGCACCGCGAACGCCAGGAAGCCCGACATCGCCGCGACGCTCGCGAACAGCCCCAGTCCCGGCACGAGGGCCGCGGGGTGCACGAGTGGCGTGGGCGGCGGCGTCCTCCTCCGCCGGCTCCGCTCGGTCTCGGGCACGCGAGTCGCCAGCAGCGCCGCGAGGGCCAGCAGCACGACGGCCGCTGATCCAGACGAGGTCGAAGCCCCAGTTGGTCGAGCAGGACCTGCCCGAGCAGCGGTCCGGCGGCGATCCCGATGTACAACGCCAGCGAGTTGAGGCTGAGCGCCTCTCCGGCCCGCCCGGGCGGCGCGAGGTCGGCGAGCGCCGCGAACCCCGCGACGAAGTACACCGCCTCCGCCGCACCGAGCAGGACCCGCAGGAGCACAAGCCCCACCACCCCCTGCACCACAAGGTGCCCGAGCGCGAGCAGGGCGAAGGCCACCGCCCCGCCGACCAGCAGGCGGCGCCGGCCGTAGCGGTCGCTCCACCGTCCCGCGAGCGGACGAAGCAGCAGCGTGCTGACGCTGAACGACCCCATCGTCACGCCGACCGCCGCCTCGGCACCACCGAGCGGCCCGGACACGAACAGCGGGGTCGCCGCGAGAAGCAGGCCGCCGGCGGCGAAGTAGAGCCAGGTCGGACAGCGTGAGCGCGACGAAGGCCGGGGTCAGCAGGCGGCCCGCGGGAGGCTCAGTCATGTCGCCGAAGGTAGACCCATCCGGCGGGTTCGGTCAGTCCGCGGCGCGCCGGACCAGGGCTGCTTGTCTAGACGTTGGTTTGGCAAGGGTGCCGTGACGGGGACTTCTGTTATCGCGGGGATCTCGCCAGATCGAGACGGAACACCGATGAGCCATCAAGAGCAGCGACTGATTCCGCAGACCGGAGCGGCGGCAGTGTGGCGACTGGGGTACCAGTCCGACGACGCGCATGGCCAGGAACCAGCAGCCGAGACCTGCGGGCTTCATGCCTGGACCTGCATCTGGTGCTCGATGACGCCACCCATCTGCGGCTCCTGCCGCCCGGTGACGCCGCCGTGTCCTGCGAACGGCCGCATCCACACCTGCGACTGCCGCGCCCGTCTCCACTCGAAGACCGCCGCCTAGCGGGGAGGCAGGGGTTCGGGTCAGGCCCTCGCCGACTGTCACGCCAGACGAGTCGGCGAGGGCCTGACTATGCCTGGCAGGAGGGGCACCAGTACGTCGCACGCTCCTGGCCGGCCTGGGCCGACTCGCGTTCCGCCCCGGCACCGAGGCCGGCCGGCCCCTGCATGGCGACCCGGATCGGCGTGCCGCAGCGACGGCACGGCTGCTTGTCCCGGCGGTACACCCACAGCTGCTTCCCGCGCCGCGTGTCACCGGTGGTGGTCTGGGCGGTGCGGAGCTTGTTGGCCTCGAGCACCCGCTGCGACTGGCGGAGCAGCGCCGGCACGTCGGGCACCGAGCGCACCGGTAGCCAGGGGTTGAGGCCGAGCAGGAAGCAGATCTCCGACTTGTACATGTTGCCGATGCCCGCGACGTTGCGCTGGTCGAGGATCGCCTCACCGACGGCGCGGTCGGGGTCGGCGGTCACCCGGCGCACCGCCTCGTCAAGGTCCCAGTCGGGGCCGAGCAGGTCGGGCCCGAGGTGGCCGACCACGGAGTCCTCGGCCGAGCGCGGGAGCACCTCGACCACGCCGAGCGCGAAGCCCACCGCGGTCCACTCCTCCGTGCGCAGCACCACCCGGGCCTGGTGAGCAGGGCGCTGCCACTTCGTGCCCTCGCGGTACAGGTGCCAGGAGCCCTCCATCTTCAGGTGCGTGTGCAGGGTGACCGCGTCGTCGCCGTCCCCGATCCGGGTCAGCAGGTGCTTGCCGCGCGACACGGTGCCCACCACGCGTCGGCCGGAGAGGTCGAGGGTCGCGTAGGCCGGCACCCGGAAGTCCGAGGCCACCAGCACGTGCCCGGACAGCGCCTTGTCGAGGTGGTGGGCGGTGCGCCAGACGGTGTCGCCCTCAGGCACGGAGACGCAGCCCCCTCGGAGTCGCCACGAAGCCGGCCGCCTCGAGCGCGTGCCGTAGCCCGCTGGGCCGTTCGCCGAGGCCGAGGATGTGCTCGCCGTCGGCGCGCTCCACGGTGAGCTTCCCGAGCGCGCCCTGGCGCACCGCGCCGGCCAGGCCCAGGGTGGCCGGCTCGAGCAGTCCCGGGTCGTCGGAGAAGGTCAGCAGGGTCCGGCCGCCGCGTTCGACGTACAGGAGCAGCTCGCCGTCGACGAGGACGACCAGTGCGCCGGCCTTGCGGCCCGGGCGGTGCGAAGCGCGTCCCTCGGAAGGATCGGCGTCGGCGACCACGCGGTCGGGCCAGGGAAGCGCGGCGCCGTACGGGTTGGCCGGGTCGGTGGCAGCCAGCGTCACCGCGACCGGCTTGCCGCCGGGCTCGGCGCCGGGGTCGCGGGAGTACGAGCGCAGCCGGTCGACCGCGCCCGGCACGCCGAACTGGGCGGCGCCGAGCGAGGCGATGAAGTACCCGCGACGGCAACGCCCGGAGTCCTCGAAGGCCGATAGGACCTTGTAGACGCCGGCGAACCCGCCGGGGACCCGCTCGCTGGTCACCGCGCCGCGGGTGACGACGCCGTGCCGTTCGAGCAGCGCCTCGGCGCTCGCGTGCGCGCGGCGGGTCACGTCGGCCTCGAGCTCGGGCAGCAGTGCCCAGCGTCCGGCGACGGTCGGCGGACCCGTGCGACTGGGCCCGCGTCCGGGTCCGGGCGGACGCCGGGAGACGGTGCGGGCACGGGGAGAGGTACGACGGGCGCCGGTGCTGCGGTGGGACGTGCGCCCGGTGCTGGTCAGGGCACGGAGCGGCGCGAGCGTGTCACCGGCGACCCGGCCGGACCAGACGAGGTCCCACAGGGCCGCCTGGATCGCGGCGTCGTCGGAGAGCCCCGCGGTGCTCTGGGCGACGTCGGCGAGCTGGCGGTAGAAGAACGCGCCGCCACCGGCGAGGGCGTCGAGGACCGCCTCGTGCAGTGGGGTCGGTTCCAGCTCGCCGTGGTCGGGCAGCGTGAGGTGAGCGGAGTCCGCGAGGTGGAGGGACACCCAGCCGTCGGTGCCCGGGAGCGTGCCGTGGCCCGCCCAGAGCACCTCGCCGCCGGCGGTGAGCTCGTCGAGCATCGACGGCGCGTAGTCGACGACCCGGCTGCCGAGGACGAGCGGCTCGAGCGCCGAGGCCGGCACCGCGCAGCCGGCGAGCTGGTCGACCACGGCGAGCACCCCGTCGACCCCGCGGAGCCTCCCGCCGACGTTCTGCCAGGCGGGCAGGAACCGACCGAGCGTGGCGGGCTCGACGGGCTCGACCTCCTTGCGGAGCGCGGCCAGGGAGCGGCGACGCAGCCGGCGCAGCACCTCGGCGTCGCACCACTCCGCGCCGGCCCCGGCGGGCCGGAACTCGCCCTCGAGGACCCGGCCCTGCGAGCCCAGCCGGGCCAGGGCCTGCTGGGCGACGGCGACACCGAGCCCGAGACGCGCGGCGACGTCGGCGCTGGTGAAGGGGCCGTGCGTGCGGGCGTAGCGGGAGACCAGGTCGGCGAGCGGATCGGCCACCGGCTCGGCGAAGGTCTCGGGGGTGCCCGGCGGCACCGGCACGCCGAGGCCGTCGCGCAGGCGGCCGACGTCCTCGACCACGGCCCAGCGGTCCTCACCGGCGACCCGCACCTGC
The DNA here is from genome assembly GCA_963700365.1 of uncultured Actinomycetota bacterium. Taxonomy (GTDB): domain Bacteria; phylum Actinomycetota; class Actinomycetes; order Propionibacteriales; family Nocardioidaceae; genus Nocardioides_C. The sequence continues at coordinate 512,923 of CAVOXG010000004.1, forward strand.
ACGACCCGGCGGGAGTCACGGAGCATCTCCAGCCAGGCGGGGGTGTCAGCGCGGGCCTCGGCGACGGTGCGGGCCGCGACCTCGCCGGCGGTCAGGGGGCCGAGCAGGCGCAGCAGGTCGGCGACCCCCTCGGCGTCGCGCGCCTGCCGGTCGGGGACGAGCCGCTGGAGCTCGGCCTCGACCTCCGCCAGCACGTCGGGGTCGAGCAGCTCCCGGAGCTCCACCCGGCCGAGCAGCTCGGCGAGCAGGCCCTGGTCGAGCGACAGGGCGGCGGCGCGCCGCTCGGCGACGGGCGAGTCGCCTTCGTACATGAAGGCGGCGACGTAGCCGAAGAGCAGCGACCGTGCGAACGGCGAGGGCTGCTGGGTGGCGACGTCGACGAGCCGGATCCGGCGGGCGCCGATGTCCTTCATCAGCCCGACCAGCGCCGGCACGTCGTACACGTCCTGGAGGACCTCGCGCACCGCCTCGAGGACGATCGGGAAGGACGGGTACTTCACCGCGACCTCGAGCAGCTGCGCGGACTTCTGCCGCTGCTGCCACAGCGGCGACCGCCGGCCGGGGTCACGGCGCGGGAGCAGAAGAGCGCGGGCGGCGCACTCGCGGAAGCGCGAGGCGAAGAGCGCCGACCCGCCGACCTCGGAGGTGACGATCTCCTCGATCTCGTCGGGCTCGAACACCACGACCTCGGCGCCCGGGGGCTCCTGGTCGGTCTCGGGCACGCGCAGCACGATCCCGTCGTCTCCGGGGAGGGCCTGGGCGTCGATGCCGTACCTCTCCCGCAGCCGGACGCCGATCGCGAGCGCCCACGGCGCGTGCACCTGTGCGCCGTACGGCGAGTGCACGACGATCCGCCAGTCGCCGAGCTCGTCGCGGAACTTCTCGACGAGGATGGTCCGGTCGCTCGGCAGGGTGGTGGTGGCCTCGCGCTGCTCGTCGAGGAACGTCACGAGGTTGCTCGCCGCCCACTCGTCGAGGCCGGCCTCCCGGCCACGGGCGACGGCCTCGTCGCGGGGGAGCGCGGAGAGCTCGCGGGTGAACGCGCCGATCGCGGCGCCGAGCTCGGCGGGGCGGCCGAGCTGGTCGCCCTTCCAGAACGGGAGCCGCCCGGGCTGGCCGGGCGCGGGGGAGACCAGCACCCGGTCGTGGGTGATGTCCTCGATCCGCCAGCTCGTCGCGCCGAGCGCGAACACGTCGCCGACCCGCGACTCGTAGACCATCTCCTCGTCGAGCTCGCCGACTCTGCTTGCCTTCTCCCCGACGAGGAAGACCCCGAAGAGGCCGCGGTCGGGGATGGTGCCGCCGCTGGTGACGGCGAGCCGCTGGGCGCCGGGGCGCGCGGTCAGGGTGCCGGTGACCCGGTCCCACACGACCCGGGGGCGGAGCTCGGCGAACTCGTCGGAGGGGTAGCGGCCCGACAGCAGGTCCAGCGTCGCGTCGTACGCCGAGCGGGGCAGCCCGGTGAAGGGCGCGGCGCGGCGGACGAGGTCGAACAGCTCGTCGGCGTCCCAGTCGTCGACGGCGGTGGTGGCGACGACCTGCTGGGCGAGCACGTCGAGCGGGTTGGCCGGCACCCGGAGCGACTCGATCTGACCCGTCCGCATCCGCTCGACGGCGACGGCGGTGTGCACCAGGTCGCTGCGGTGCTTGGGGAACAGCACGCCGCGGGACACCTCGCCGACCTGGTGGCCGGCCCGGCCCACGCGCTGCAGGGCGCTGGCGACCGAGGGCGGCGACTCGATCTGGACGACGAGGTCGACCGCACCCATGTCGATGCCGAGCTCGAGGCTGCTCGTCGCGACGACGCAGGGCAGCGTGCCGCGCTTGAGGTCGTCCTCGATGATCGCGCGCTGCTCCTTGGACACCGAGCCGTGGTGTGCCCGGGCGATGACCGGCGCTGCGCCGTACGACTGCCCGGACTGCGCCATGACGGCCGCCGGCGGCTCGCCGTCCCGGGCAGCCGCATCGCCGGCGCGCTCTGCGGCGATCTCGTTGAAGCGGGCGGTGAGCCGCTCGGCGAGGCGGCGGGAGTTGGCGAACACGATCGTCGAGCGGTGCTGCTCGATCAGGTCGACGACCCGCTCCTCGACGTGGGGCCAGATCGACGCGCGCCGCTCGGCGTTGCCGGCGGCGGAGCCCTCGGGCACCTCGTCGAGCTGGGCGAGCGCGAGCTCGGTCATGTCCTCGACGGGCACGACGACCTTGAGGTCCCACTCCTTCGAGGACCCCGGCGCGACCACCTCCACCGGCCGCGAGCCGCCGAGGAACCGGGCGACCTCCTCGACCGGGCGGACCGTCGCGGACAGGCCGATCCGCTGCGCGGGCTCGTCCAGCAGGGCGTCGAGGCGCTCGAGGCTGAGCGCGAGATGTGCTCCACGCTTGGTGCCGGCCACGGCGTGCACCTCGTCGACGATCACCGTCTCGACGCCCCGCAGCGACTCGCGCGCCTGCGAGGTCAGCATCAGGAACAGCGACTCGGGCGTGGTGATCAGGATGTCGGGCGGGTGCGTCGAGAGCCGGCGCCGCTCGGGCGCGGGGGTGTCACCGGACCGCACCCCGACGGTGATGTCGCGGACCGGCGCGCCGAGCCGGTCGGCGGTCTGCCGGATGCCGGTCAGCGGTGCCCGGAGGTTGCGCTCGACGTCGACGGCGAGGGCCTTCAGCGGGGAGACGTAGAGGACCCGGCAGCGGCGCAGCTTGTCGTCGGGTGCCGGCTGCGAGGCCAGCCGGTCGAGCGACCACAGGAACGCCGACAGCGTCTTGCCGGAGCCGGTGGGGGCGACCACGAGCGCGTTGCGGCCGGCCGAGATCGTCGTCCAGGCGCCCACCTGCGCAGGGGTGGGCGCGGCGAAGGCAGCCTCGAACCAGGTGCGCGTCGCTGCGCTGAACCCCTGGAGTACGTCGGACGCGGCCGGCGTACCTTCCTCACTCGTCACCGCTCCATCCTTACCCATGGCACCGACAGGGTTCAGATCCCGATCCGCGATGCCGATGTTCCAGATGTCCCACACGGTCGGGGGAGGAGGCAGGCGATGTTCAGCTCCACCGGATCAGCGATCCCCATGTGCACCGTCCGCCGGCATCCCCTGGGCGGCTACACCCCCGTGCTGCACCTGTCCAACACCGCGGCGCCGTCGCCCACGGAGACCTGCCTCTCCCTTCCCACGACGGCACAGGCGACGCAGCACGCCCGCGACCACTACGGCATCGTCCCCGTGCTCGTCCACGAGGAGTGCGGCACGGACATCGCGCGCACCGCGTAGGCGCACCCGGCACCGGACACCCGTCCGACCCGTCTGTCACGGGCGGGCCCGGGCGCAGCACCCGAGCACCCGGCCGCCGAGGCGCCTTCTGGGCCGGGCGTGTCATAAATGCGGTGAAACTGTCGGAGCCCCGATCTAGGGTTGACTGCTGTGCCTCAACCCCACTCCGAACCCGTGACGATGACCCAGCCAGAGACCCCGGACGCGCCTCCCGCGATGATCCGCGCCCGCGGCCTGCGCAAGTCCTTCGGCAACTTCGAGGCCGTGCGCGGCATCGACGTCGAGGTCCGCCCCGGCGAGTCCTTCGGCTTCCTCGGCCCCAACGGCGCCGGCAAGTCCTCCACCATGCGGATGATCGCCGCGGTGTCCCCTCCGAGCGGCGGCGAGCTGTCGATCCTCGGCATGGACCCGGCCACCGACGGCCCCGCCATCCGGGCCCGCATCGGCGTGTGCCCGCAGGAGGACACCCTCGACACCGAGCTCAACGTCCGCGACAACCTGATCGTCTACGGCCGCTACTTCGGCATCCCGAAGGCGCGGGTGGTCGAGCGCGCCGACGAGCTGCTGGAGTTCGTGTCCCTGACCGACAAGGCCAAGTCGAAGGTCGAGGACCTCTCCGGCGGCATGAAGCGCCGGCTCACCATCGCGCGTTCCCTGGTCAACAGCCCCGACCTGCTGCTCCTCGACGAGCCCACCACCGGCCTGGACCCGCAGGCCCGCCACGTGCTCTGGGACCAGCTGTTCCGGCTCAAGCGGCAGGGCGTCACGCTCGTGCTGACCACCCACTACATGGACGAGGCCGAGCAGCTCTGCGACCGGCTCGTGGTCATGGACGCCGGGCGGATCGTCGCCGAGGGCTCGCCGCTCGACCTGATCCGCGAGCACTCCACCCGCGAGGTCGCCGAGCTCCGCTTCGGTGTCGGCGAGCACGACGCGCTCGCCGAGAAGGTGTCCGACCTCGCCGTCCGGGTCGAGGTGCTGCCCGACCGGCTGCTGCTCTACACCCACGACGGCGAGGAGGCGCTGGCGAAGGTCCACGAGCGCGGCCTCACCCCGGCGGCGGTGCTCGTGCGCCGTTCGACCCTCGAGGACGTCTTCCTCCGGCTCACCGGAAGGACCCTGGTCGACTGATGGCGACGACCACCCCGTCCACCACCTCGACCGACGTCGCCGAGCCGCCTCGAGCTCGTGCTGCGTCAGGCCGAGTACTGGAAGACCGTCTACCTCCGCACCTGGAAGGGCTCGGCGGTCAGCTCGTTCGTGACCCCGCTGCTGTACGTCGCGGCGATGGGCCTGCTCCTCGGCGGCTTCATCGACTCCGGTGACGCCCAGCTCGAGGGCGCGTCGACGTACCTCGCCTACATCGCCCCCGGCCTCCTCGCCGCGCACGTCATGCAGACCGCCGTCGGCGAGGTGCTGTGGCCGGTGATGGGCATGATCAAGTGGAACAAGACCTACATCGGGATGATCGCCACGCCGCTCGGGATCGCCGACATCGTGGCCGCCCACTTCGCGTTCGTCCTGTTCCGGGTGGGCACGACCGCGGCGGTGTTCATGGTCGTGCTCGGGTTCTTCGGCGTCTACACGTCGCTGACCGGCGCGCTCGCGGCGTTCGGGGTCCAGCTGCTCATCGGCCTGGCCTTCGGCTCCCTGCTCTACGCCTACAGCGCCGGCCTGAAGAGCGAGGCAGGGTTCGCGCTGGTCTACCGGCTCGGGGTGGTCCCGCTGTTCCTGTTCTCGGGGGCCTTCTTCCCGATCTCGAACCTGTCGGCGCCGCTGGAGTGGCTCGCCCGGGTCACGCCGCTGTGGCACGGCGTGGACCTCACCCGGATGCTGACCCTCGGCAACGTCGACCCCGCCCTGGCCGTCGTCCACGTCGCCTACCTGGTGGTGATGGCCGCCGTCGGCTGGTGGCTCGCGGTCCGTCGTCTGCGTCGAAGGCTGGTCGTCTGATGGCTCTCACCGGAATCGCGATGACGCGGGTCGAACGCCGGCCGATGGGCGGCATCGAGGCCTCGTGGCGCCTCGTGGACCGCAACTACCGCACGTTCGTCCGCAACTGGGTCATCTTCCTCAGCGGCTTCTTCGAGCCGGTGCTGTACCTCTTCTCGATCGGTGTCGGCGTCGGCCAGATGATCGAGAGCTTCGAGTTCAACGGGCAGACCGTCGCCTACGCCGCCTTCGTCGCCCCGGGGATGCTCGCCGCCTCGGCGATGAACGGCGCGATCATGGACAGCACGTTCAACATCTTCTTCAAGCTGAAGTTCGAGAAGCTGTACGACGCCGTGCTGGCCACGCCGATGCGGGTGATCGACATCGCCCGGGGCGAGATCACGTGGGCGTTGCTCCGCGGCGGTCTCTACTCCGCCGGGTTCCTCGTGGTCATGCTCGCGATGGGTCTCGTCGCGTCGTGGTGGGGTGTCCTGGCGCTGCCTGCGGCGCTGCTCATCGGCTACGCGTTCGCGGGCGCCGGCATGGCGCTGACGACGTTCATGCGGTCGTGGCAGGACTTCGAGTACGTCCAGCTCGCGATCATGCCGATGTTCCTGTTCTCGGCGACCTTCTTCCCGGTCACCGCGTTCGACGGCGCGCTGCGCTGGGTGGTCGAGGCGACCCCGCTGTACCGCGGTGTCGTCCTCTGCCGGGAGCTCACCACCGGCGCGGTGTCCGTCGACTCGCTGATCTCGGTGGTCTACCTCGCCGCGATGGGCACCATCGGCCTGATGGTGGTCAACCGCCGGCTCGGCAAGCTGCTGCTGTCCTGATCGCCGCTCCACCCGCCCCGTCGCCGGGTCAGGCGGCGGGGCGGGTGTCGGTGCCGAGCCGGGCGCCCCACTCGAGACCCTGCTCGTAGGCGAGCGGGTAGACCTCCCGGGCACGGTGTGGGTCGAACAGGCTCAGCGGGTTGCGGCCGGCGAGGTGGGCCATCTCCCGGTCCGGCCGGATCAGGTGCACGTCGCAGCCCGGGTGCCGCCTGCGGCAGCGGTTGAGCTCGCGCTCGAGCATGAAGCCGGCCGTGCGTCCCATCGGTCCCATCACGGTCCCGGCGAGGGGGGCGACGACGATGACCCGGTCCGCGACGGACGAGGCGTCCACCGAGGTCGCGGACCACATCCCGCCATCGACGTACAGGCGGCCGGCGACCCGGTGCGGCGCCAGCAGCCCGGGTACGGCGGACGACGCCGCCACCAGGTCGGCGAGGGGGTACTCGCCGCCGTCGAGGATGTGGCGGCGCCCCGTGCTCACACAGACCGCCGAGACCGACACGAGGTGGTGGGTGGCCTCGCCGAAGATCTCGCGGGCGATGGCGGCGAGCACGCCGGGCCGAAGGTTCGGCACCGACGGCGTCCTGGTGTACGCGAAGTCCTCGTAGCGAATGCCCAGGGCCAGGGCAGACGCGGTCCACGAGCCGGCGGAGGTGCCGAGGGAGGGGGCGGACGCGACCGGGATGCCGGAGTCCATCAGCCCGAGGGCGACGCCGGAGGTGTAGGCGATGCCGAACACACCACCGCCGCCGTAGACCATCGCCAGCGGGTGGCGGTGCTCCAGCAGCTCAGGGTGGCCGTCGACCTCGACATGACCGGGGTCGCTGTGCTCGTGCATGCCCCACCTCCACCTGCCTCAAGCGTGCGGGGGCGCGGGTGGCAGACGAGGGACGATGGACCCGTCGTCGCGGACCTTCGACCCGCCGCTTTCCTCCGATATCGGCATGCCGTACGTGATCGTGGGTCACGCGTGGCCGACCGACGATCGGAGGGGTGCGGAGCAGGTCAGTCGGTGAGGAGGATGTGCTGGGCCGGAGTCGCGTGCTTCTCGGGGTGCAGCATCTTCTGGAACCACGCCACGTCGATCCACTGGTCGAACTTGTACCCGACCTCGCGCATCGCCCCGACCTGCTCGAAGCCGCAGAACTTGTGCAGACCGATGCTGCCGGGGTTCGGCAGGGCGACGAGCGCGACCGCGGTGTGCACCCCGGAGTCGGCCATGGTGTCGAGCAGCGCCGGGTAGAGCAGCTTGCCGATGCCCTTGCCGCGCACCGACGGGTCGAGGTAGATCGACGTCTCCCGGGTCAGGCTGTACGCCGGGCGGGGACGGAAGCTCCAGGAGTACGCGTAGCCCACGACGTCAGCGTCGTCGTCGACCGCCACGAGCAGGTGGTCCCCGGGGTGCTTGCCGGCCAGCTTCTCCTGCCAGTACGCCGGGTCGGGCGGCTCGAGGTCGAAGGTCGCGATGCTGTTTGCGATCTCGTGCTCGTAGATCGCTGCGATGTCGGAGAGGTCATCCTCGACGGCCGGACGGATCAAGAAGTCGGCGGGCATGACTTACATTCTCGCAGGCTCGGGCATCGACGTACTCTCGTGGTCGAAACCGCGACGGTCACAGGAGAGGTATGCGCCACACGGAGTTCTGGGCACGCATGGACCACGCGCTGGGTGCGACCTACGCCAGGACGTGGTCGCGCGAGCACGTCATCGCCGACCTCGGTGGGCGGACCGTCGACGAGGCCCTCGCCGCGGGGGAGAGCCCGAAGGCCGTGTGGGCGGCGGTGTGGCGGACGCTCGGCCTGCCGGCGTCCGAACGCTGAGCTCGTCCTCCGCGCGCGGTGACTGCGTGAGCGATGCCACATCCCGTGGACAGCGACCGATCGAGTCCAGTTAGGTAAGCCTTACCTAATTACTCCTGGACTTGATCGGAGCTTGTCGTGCGCCTGCCCGCAACCCTTCTCGCCGCCGTGCCCCTCGTCGCCCTGTCCGCCTGCGGGGCAACCGACGGGAGCGCCGCTCCAGCGGACGTGCCGGACGGGGTCGCAGAGCAGTACGCCACGCTGGCCGCCGAGATCGAGGAGCGCGGCGGCGAGGTCGAGAGCGGACCCTGGACGATCGGCTACATCGTCGAGGGGGCCGAGCCGTGGTTCGAGGGGCCCGAGAAGGCGAGCTTCCGGGAGCCGGACGCCGAGGCGACCCACCACATCGAGGTGATCCCGACGGAGACCGCGACCGGGCGCATCGTGCCGGACGTCCCGATCAGCGTCGAGATCGTGGACGCGGACGGCAACGTCGTGGACAGTGCGCGGCTCAACTTCCTGCACAGCACGTTCTTCCACTACGCGAACAACTTCCGCGTTCCCGAGGAGGGCAGGTACTCGCTGCGGGTGACTCTCGAGCCCCCGACGTTCTTCCGGCACGGCGAGGCCGGCGAGGAGCCGCCCCTCGCCGAGCCCGCGACGGTGACCTTCGAGGACGTGGAGCTCGGGACCGAGTAGCGGAAACTCCCGCGCGGACGCCGAGGAGCGGGTGAGACGATCTACCGCGTGAACCAGCAACCGTCCTCGGCCCGCGCCGGCCGCCGCGTCGCCGGCTGGGTCGGGGGAGCCACCGCCGACTTCGCCCGCGGCGTCGCCGGGGGAGTGCGTTGGCCCGACCACCGCATCCAGCAGGTCCAGCGGCGCACGCTGTGGACCCTCGTGGCGTCCCAGGGCCTCGGCGGCCTCGGCATCACGATCGGGGTGGCCGTCGCCGCGATCCTCGCCGAGGACATCCTCGGGTCGCCGGAGCTGGCCGGGCTCGCACAGACCATGCAGGTCCTCGGCGCCGCGGTCGCGTCGTTCCTCCTCGCGCACCTGATGGGCAAGCACGGGCGCCGGCCGGGACTCGCGCTCGGCTACCTGCTCGGGGCGGCCGGCGCGGGGCTCGCGGTGCTCGCGGGCGTCATCGACTCCTTCCCCACGCTGCTGTTGGGCGCGGCGCTGCTCGGCTCGACGACGGCCGCGAACAACCAGTCGAGGTACGCCGCCACCGACCTCGCCAAGCCGCACCGGCGGGCGAGTGCGCTCTCGCTCGTCGTGTGGGCCACGACCATCGGCGCGGTCGCCGGACCCAACCTCACCGGCTTCGCAGGCGACGTGGCAGCGAACCTCGGGCTGCCGCCGTTGACCGGCCCGTTCATGTTCGGTGTCGTCGGCATGCTGGCCTCGGCCGTGGTGATCATGGTGTTCCTCCGGCCGGATCCGCTCCTGGTGGCCCGCGAGGCCGTCGTGGACACAGGCGGCGCGCCCGTCGTACTCACCGGCACGAAGTGGTCGCGCGTCCGTGACGTGATCCGCACCCGCACCGGGGTGGCGACCGGTATCACGACGCTCGCCCTCGCCCACGCCGTGATGATCGCGGTGATGGTGATGACGCCGCTGCACATGCACCACGGCGGCGCCGAGCTCGACATCATCGGGATCGTGATCAGCGCCCACGTGCTGGGCATGTTCGCGCTTCGCGCCGGTCAACGGCTGGGCCTCGGACCGGTTCGGCCGGGTCGTCGTGATGAACGCCGGGGCCGTCGTGCTCCTGGTCTCGGTCGGGCTCTCCGGCACCGCGCCGGAGGGCGCCTCGTGGCAGATCGGCTGGGGGCTGTTCCTGCTGGGCCTCGGCTGGTCGATGTGCACGGTGTCCGCCTCGACGCTGCTCTCGGAGTCGGCGCCGCTCGACGCCCGCACGGACGTGCAGGGCGCCGCCGACCTGATCATGGGTCTGGTCGCCGCCGCCGCCGGTGTGGTCGCGGGCCTGGTGATGGGCGGGCTCGGCTACGGCGCCCTCAACGTCTTCGCCGCACTCCTGGTCACCGGGATCGTGACCGCGGCGGAGTTCGCGCGCAGGGCGCGCCGCGGTACGACGGGCGCCGGGACGTCCGACGACGAGCCCCTGTCGCTCTGACCCGGCCGGCGGGCGGCGGCTCATCCCGGAACCATGGCGGAAAACGGGGCGTGTCGGGTCTCGGATCGAACACGTGTTCGGGTTAGGGTTGGTCCACAACCACGACGCAGAGGCTGGACATCCACAGACGAGCTCGTGAGAACACGGACTGTCGGAGGTGCCCTCTAGTGTCAACCGCGATGAAGAAGAGCTCAGGATCCGCGAGCAGGCGGACAGACGGACGGATTACTTCTATGGCTGGTGGAGACCGCGACAAGGCGCTTGACGCCGCGCTCGCAAACATCGAACGACAGTTCGGCAAGGGCTCGGTCATGCGTCTCGGCGACGAGACCCGCGCCCCCCTCGAGGTCATCCCGACCGGAGCCATCTCCCTCGACATCGCGCTCGGCATCGGCGGGCTTCCCCGCGGTCGCGTCGTGGAGATCTACGGTCCCGAGTCCTCCGGTAAGACCACGGTCGCCCTGCACGCGGTGGCCAACGCCCAGCGGGCCGGCGGCATCGTCGCGTTCATCGACGCGGAGCACGCGCTCGACCCGGAGTACGCCAAGGCCCTCGGCGTCGACACCGACGCGCTCCTCGTCTCGCAGCCGGACTCCGGTGAGCAGGCGCTCGAGATCGCCGACATGCTGATCCGTTCCGGCGCGCTCGACCTGATCGTCGTCGACTCGGTCGCCGCGCTCGTGCCCCGCGCCGAGATCGAGGGCGAGATGGGCGACAGCCACGTCGGCCTCCAGGCCCGCCTCATGAGCCAGGCGCTGCGCAAGATGACCGGTGCCCTCAACGGCGCCGGCACCACGATGATCTTCATCAACCAGCTGCGCGAGAAGATCGGCGTCATGTTCGGCTCGCCGGAGACCACCACCGGTGGTCGCGCGCTGAAGTTCTACTCCTCGGTCCGCCTCGACGTCCGCCGGATCGAGACGCTCAAGGACGGCCAGGAGATGGTCGGCAACCGCACCCGCATCAAGGTCGTGAAGAACAAGGTCGCCCCGCCGTTCAAGCAGGCCGAGTTCGACATCATGTACGGCCAGGGCATCAGCCGCGAGGGCGGACTGATCGACGTCGGCGTCGAGCAGGGCCTCGTCCGCAAGGCCGGCGCCTGGTACACCTACGAGGGCGACCAGCTCGGCCAGGGCAAGGAGAACTCCCGCAACTTCCTGCGCGACAACCCGGACCTGGCCAACGAGATCGAGAAGCGGATCCTCGAGAAGCTCGGCATCGGCGCCCACGTGGACAAGCCCGCCGACGGGGCCGGCCCCGCTGAGCCGACCGGGGTCGACTTCTGACCCGACCCGTGACGCACGGTGCGGACGACCGTCCGTCTGGTTCTCACCTCCCAGGGACCCAGGCGGACGGTTCTGTGTCCCCGGTCGACGAGGCCGCCGCGTGGCTCGAGAAGACCGCCGGGGCCTCGCGGCCGGCCCTCGCACCGCCGGGCCGCGGGGACGACTTGGAGCGGGAGCCGGTCGCGGGCGCCGACCAGGAGGACAGCGCGGGCGCCGAAGGGGGAGACGGCGGGAGGAAGCGGCGTCGTCGTGCCGCGCCGCCACCGCCGGAGGACCCGGTGCTGCTCGGCCCGGACGCGGACGACGAAGAAGTCGCCCGCAAGATCCTGCTCGACCAGCTCACCGGCCAGGCGCGCAGCCGGGCCGAGCTGGCGACCAAGCTCGCCAAGCGGCAAGTCCCCGAAGAGGTGGCGCAGCGGCTGCTCGACCGGTTCGAGGAGGTCGGCCTGATCGACGACGCCGCGTTCGCGCGGCTGTGGGTCGAGTCCCGCCAGCCGGGCAAGGGGCTCGGGCGCCGGGCCCTGGCCCAGGAGCTGCGGCGCAAGGGCATCGACGACGAGGTCGCCAAGGCCGCGCTCGCCGAGGTCGAGCCCGAGGACGAGGAGGCCGCGGCGCGCGACCTGGTCCGGCGCAAGCTGCGGACGCTGCGCAACGTCGACCGGGTCACCGCTACCCGCCGGCTGACCGGCATGCTCGCCCGGAAGGGCCACAGCGGTGACGTCGTGTGGCGGGTGGTGCGCGAGGAGCTCGACGCGCGCGGTCTCGAGGAGGCCGAGGACGGCGCTGACCTGCACGGAGACGACTGGTCTCCTTGACCGGCCCCCATCCGCGACCTAGCCTCGAAAGAGAAGTACCTCTCCGAGCAATCGGACCTGAAACAGACATTGACCCGGCTAAGCCGGACATGCGCGACACGTACTGAGTCTCACTCGCGGCAGTTTCGTCCCTGTCGCTCGGTGACGCGTACCCAGGTCGCGCCCATAGCGACAGGAGCCTGGGATGAACCTTTTTGCCGTTCCCGCGGACCAGGCCGGCGAGACCTCGCCGCTCCTTCTCGGCAACGGCATGGTGGGTTGGCTCCTGGCCATCATCACGCTGCTCGTGGTCGCCGGCGTGGGCACCCTCGCGGTGGTCCTCGTCAACAGGCACCGTGCCGGGAAGCACGCCGACGCCCTCCATCGCGACCTGCAGGAGCAGCGTCAGGACATCGAGCGGCGCGAGCACCGGATCAGCGAGCGTGAGGCCCGGCTCGACGAGCGGGTCCGCCAGATCGAGACCCGTTCCCAGCAGGTCACGGCGGCGGAGACCGAGCTCGAGACCAAGCGAGCCGAGCTCCTCGACATCGAGAAGGAGCGGCGTCGGACGCTGGAGCAGGTCGCCGGCCTGACCGCCGAGGACGCGCGCGCCCAGCTCGTGGAGAGCATCGAGGCCGACGCGAAGCGGATCGCCGCGATCAGCGCACGCGACATCGAGCGGGCCGCGCAGGAGGAGGCCGACGCGCGCGCCAAGCGCATCCTCGCCACCGTCATCCAGCGGCTCGCCTCGGAGCAGACCAGCGAGTCCGTGGTCTCGACGGTGCAGCTCTCCGGAGACGACATGAAGGGCCGGATCATCGGCCGGGAGGGTCGCAACATCCGGTCGTTCGAGCAGATCACCGGCGTCAACCTGATCGTCGACGACACCCCCGGCGCCGTGCTGCTCAGCTGCTTCGACCCGGTCCGGCGGGAGATGGCGCGGCTGACGCTGGAGGAGCTCGTCGCCGACGGCCGGATCCACCCGACCCGGATCGAGGAGGTCCACGAGCGCTCCTGCCTCGAGGTCGACCGGCTCTGTGTCCGGGCCGGCGAGGACGCCGCCCTGGAGATGGGAATCACCGACCTCCACCCCGAGCTGGTCGCCACGCTCGGCAAGCTGAAGTACCGCACCTCCTACGGCCAGAACGTGCTGCGCCACCTCGTCGAGTCCGGCCATGCCGCCGGCCTCCTCGCCGACGAGCTCGGGCTCGACCGCACGCTGTGCGTCCGGGGTGCGTTCCTGCACGACATCGGCAAGGCGCTGACCCACGAGGCCGAGGGCTCGCACGCGATCGTCGGCGCCGAGCTCGCCCGCCAGTACGGCGAGTCGGAGGACGTCGTACACGCCATCGAGGCGCACCACAACGAGGTCGAGCCGCGCACGGTCGAGGCGGTCATCACCCAGGCGGCGGACGCGGTCAGCGGTGGCCGGCCCGGTGCCCGGCGTGAGTCGCTCGAGGCGTACGTCGAACGCCTGCACCGGCTCGAGGACATCGCGATGGCCAAGCCCGGGGTGGAGCGCGTGTTCGCCATGCAGGCCGGCCGCGACGTGCGCGTCATGGTGCTGCCCGACGAGGTCGACGACATCGGCGCCCAGGTGCTCGCCCGCGACATCGCCAAGCAGTTCGAGGAGGAGCTGACCTACCCCGGCCAGATCAAGGTCACCGTGATCCGGGAGTCCCGGGCCACCGAGGTCGCCCGCTAGTCACGTCCGGGTAGGCAGACCAGCAGCCGGACCAGGGTGGCGCCACTAAGTTACCAACGGGTAATGTTCGCTGGCATGGCGAACGTGATGGACCTGTACACCCAGGTGACCCGGCTCCCGGCCGGCAAGAAGCTCTTCTCCGTGCTGTTCTCGCAGAAGGCGCCGTTCTTCGCGACGGTCCGCCCGCGGTTCGTGGAGCTGCGACCGAACTACGCCGAGCTGCGGATCAAGAAGCGCCGCCGGGTGCAGAACCACATCGGCACCCTGCACGTGATCGCGATCTGCAACGGGCTCGAGGCGGCGATGGGCGCGCTGGCCGAGGTCACCGTGCCGGCCGACAGGCGGTGGATCCCCAAGGGCATGGACGTCAGCTACACGGCCAAGGCGACCAGCGACATCACCTGCATCGCCGAGACCGACCCGGCCGCGTGGACCGGTGACGACCCCGACGTGCCGGTGCGCGTGCGCGGCGTCCGCGACGACGGCACCGTGGTGGTCGAGGGCGTCATCCGGCTCTGGGTCACCGAGAAGCCGACGCGTCCGGTCGCCGCTCCGGCCTGACCTCGGCTGCGCACTCCACGGACGCTCGTGACGCCCCGCTGCCCGGGCGTCACGCCATGGGCAGGGCTTCCTCCGCGGCGTGCACCTGGGCCGCGGCGCCCCGACCGCGTCTGGCCATCCGGCCCTCGAGCCAGGTGGCGAAGAAGGCGACCAGGCTGTTCATCGCGACGTAGATGACGGCGATCAGCAGGTAGGTCATCAGGTTGTTGTTGACGAACTCCGCGATGCTCTTGCCCTCGCGGACCAGCTCCTGATAGGCGACCGCGAATCCGAGCGACGTGTCCTTGAGGACGACCACGCACTGGCTGATGATGGCCGGCAGCATGAACCGCACCGCCTGCGGCGCGAGAATCGTGTTCAGCACCTGGCTCTTGCGCATGCCGATGGCGTACGCCGCCTCACTCTGGCCCTTGGGCACCGCGGCGAGACCGGCCCGGAACACCTCGGCCAGCACCGAGCCGTTGTAGAGCGTCAGACCGGCGACGAGCGCCACGAGGTTCCCGGACTCGCCGAGACGAGGGCCGATGAAGGCGAAGAGGAAGAAGATCAGCAGCAGGAGCGGGACCGCCCGGAAGAACTCGATGACCGCGGTCGAGGGGACGCGGAAGTACCAGTGGTCGGAGAACCTGCCCACGGCGAGAATGGCGCCGAGGACGATCGACAGGACGATCGCGATGGCGGCGGCGGTGAGGGTCGCCTGGACGCCCTGGCCGATCGCGACGCCAGACGTTCTCCTGGGAGAGGTCCTCGAACAGCTCGCGCTCGAAGTTGCCCTCCTGCCAGAGCTTCCACACGACGAACGCCGTGACCGCGAGGAAGACGACCGCGAAGACGGCCGAGTAGAGCCGGTGCCTCCGGCGGGTGCGAGGGCCGGGTACGTCGAACAGGACGCTCGTGCTCATCAGGCCACCTTCGTCTTCCGCTCGAGGATGTGCGCGACTCCGGATATCGCGAAGACCAGCACCATGTAGCCCGCGGCGAACCCGAGGAAGATCACGAGGAGCTGGTCGGAGTAGTCGTTGATGAACTTCTTCATCAGGAACGTCGCCTCGGTCACGCCCACGGCCGCGGCCACACTGCTGTTCTTGGTCATCGCGATCAACGTGCTCGCCAGCGGCGGGATCACCGCCCGGAACGCCTGGGGCAGGACGACGAGCTGGAGGGTCTGCCCGAACGTCATGCCCACCGACCTCGCGGCCTCGGCCTGTCCCACGGCGATCGAGTTGATGCCGGACCGCACCGCCTCGCAGACGAAAGCAGCGGTGTAGATGCCGAGTGCTGTGGTGGCGAAGATGTAGAAGGCGTTGAAGCTCAGCAGGGGCAGCGAGGTGCCGAACAGCGTGTTGAGGTTCAGGCTCGGGTTGACGCCCAGCTCCGGCAGGCCGAACACGAAGATCAGCATGATCAGCAGCAGGGGCGTGTTGCGCACGAGGTTGACGTAGCCGGTCCCGACGAGGCGACCCAGCGGGATGGGAGACACACGCAGCGCGGCGAGCGCGAAGCCGAGGACGAGCGCCAGTACGCCGGCCATGATCATCATCTCGATGGTCCGGCCGAACGCGGTGAAGAACTGCTCGCTGTTCTCGATGAAGACGTTCATCGTCAGGGGGTCACCTTCGTCGGGAGTCCCGTGTCGCCACGGGGATGAGGGGTCGGGGGCGCCACCTGGCGCCCCCGACCCTCGTCACGTCCTACGCGCAGGGGTCGAGCGTGGGCTGCTCGGGGGTCTCCACGCCCTCGGACAGGCCCAGCGTGGCCGCGAAGGCCTCCTCCCACGTGCCGTCCTCGAACGAACCCTCGATGGTGCTGTTCAGGAACTCGCACATCTCGGCGTCGTCCTTCTTGTAGCCGATGCCGTAGCGCTCCTCGGAGAACGGCTCACCGACGACCGTGAGGTCCTCGTTCTCGGCGGCGTAGCCGAGGAGGATCGCGCCGTCGGTGGTCACGGCGTCGACGGTCTCGTTCTCGAGCTGGTCGACACACTCGGAGTACGTGCCGAACGGCACCGGGTCGGCGCCGTACTCGTCCTGGACCCGCGCGAGCGAGGTCGAGCCCTCGACCGAGCAGACCTTGATGCCCTTGAGGTCCTCGGGACCGGTGATCTTGCCCTCGTCGGCCTTGCGGATCAGGAGCTGCTGGCCGGTGACGTAGTACGGGCCCGCCTGGCCGACGACCTGCCGGCGCTCGTCGGTGATCGAGTACGACGCGATCACGATGTCGACGGTGCCGTTCTGGATGAAGCTCTCGCGGTTGTCGGAGATGGTCTCGACCCACTCGACGTTCTCGCTGTCGGGGTCGATGCCGAGCTGGGCGGCGATGATGCGGCCCATCTCGATGTCGAAGCCGGTCGGCAGGTCCTCGCCCGGCTCCTTGAAGCCGATGCCGGGCTGGTCGACCTTGACGCCGATCTTGATCTTGCCGGCCTCGGCGAGGTCGGCAGGCGTGCCGGACAGGTCAGGGTTCTCGGCGACCTCCAGCTCGATGTGGTCGCCACTCGCACTGCCTCCGCCGTCGCCACACGCGGCCAGCGTCAGCGCCAGCCCGGCCGCGGCGATGACCGCCTTGGATTTCGTGAACCGCATTGTTACCCCTTCTTGTTTCTGGCCGGTCGCCGACAGCGCCCGGCCCAGCTCGTTGGTGGTGTCAGTGCTTGAGGATCTTGCCGAGGAAGTCCTTGGCCCGGTCCGACTGCGGGTTGGTGAAGAACTGCTCAGGGGTGCTCTCCTCGACGATCTGCCCGTCGGCCATGAAGATCACCCGGTCGGCCGCCGTACGCGCGAAGCCCATCTCGTGCGTCACCACGACCATGGTCATGCCGCGCTGGGCGAGGTCGACCATGACGTCGAGGACCTCCTTGATCATCTCCGGGTCCAGCGCTGAGGTCGGCTCGTCGAAGAGCATCACCTTCGGCTCCATGGCGAGCGCACGGGCGATCGCGACGCGCTGCTGCTGACCACCGGACAGCTGTGCGGGGTACTTGTTCGCCTGCTCGGCCACTCCGACCCGCTCGAGCAGCTCGCCGGCGCGCCGCTCGGCGTCCTCCTTCTTCTTCTTTCGAACCTTGATCGGCCCGAGAGTGACGTTCTGGAGGATCGTCTTGTGCGCGAACAGGTTGAAGGACTGGAACACCATGCCGACCTCGGCGCGGAGCTTGGCCAGCGCCTTGCCCTCATCGGCAAGGGGCTCACCGTCGAGGGTGATCGTCCCCTCCTGGATCGTCTCCAGGCGGTTGATCGCGCGACACAGGGTCGACTTGCCGGACCCCGAGGGTCCGATCACGACGACGACCTCGCCCTTGTTGATGGTGAGGTTGATGTCCTGGAGGACGTGGAGGTCCCCGAACCACTTGTTGACATGGTCGAGGACGACCAGAGGCTGGCCCGGGCCGGAGCCGGAGGACGCAGGGGACGATGCTTCCGCAGCGGTCATGCCTGCACCGTAGCGAGTCGGAAGTGTGACTGCCTACATACGGAGGCCTCAGGCCCGTTTCAATACGGTTAAGACGGGGACTGACGACAAGTCATCGACGAAAGGGATAGACGTGGCTCGCAAGAACCCGGTGGGGAAGCTCACCGAGACAGCGCTCAGCACGCTGAAGGACCCTAAGGCCGCCGTCGGCAAGGTCGTGGACCAGGCCAAGGGCACGGTCGCGCGCGGCAGGACCGTTGCCGGGACGGCCGGTTCCGTTGCAGGCTCGGCCGCGGGATCGGTGGTGAGCAGGGCGAAGGGTCGAGGCGGAAAGAAGACCCCTGCGCCTACCGCGACGCCGAGGCCCGCCGCTGCCAGGCCGACGTCCCCTCCGGACCTGCGCGCGGTGCCCGAGGTCAACGAGCCCGCGCACACGCAGCCAGCGCCGACCGCGAAGAAGGCCGCCGACTCGCCCAAGAAGCAGGGTGACCCCCTCGCGACGCCGGCGAAGGTGGGCGCTTCCAAGGCGACCCCGGCGAAGACGGGCGTTTCCAAGGCGACCACGTCTGCGAAGAAGGCGGCTGCCCCGTCTGCGAAGAAGGCTCCTGCAACGAAGGCTCCTGCGACGAAGACCGCCGCAACGAAGGCCGCCGAGAAGGCGCCTGCCAAGAAGACGCCCGCCAAGAAGGCTCCGGCGAAGAAGGCCACCGCCAAGAAGACCAGTGCGACGCCTGCCGACGTCGCCGGCGTGGTCGAGGCAGCGGTCGCCGAGGACCCGAAGAAGACCGCCGCCCAGCCCGCGAAGACGACGCAGGCCAAGAAGTCGAGCCCCGGCGCCAAGCTCCCCGCCAAGAAGGCGTCGGCGAAGAAGGCCCCCGCCGAGAAGGCTCCGGCGAAGAAGGCGTCCGCGGCGAAGAAGGCTCCGGCGAAGAAGACGGCCGAGAAGCCGGCGTCCCAGCCCAGCACGGAGGCGCTCTTCGAGACCGGCACGGGCAACGAGCCCACCGGCGGGGCCGAGCGGTCGCCCGAGTGACCTGCTGACAAGTCGCTTACGACCAGCCCCCGGCCCCCTCGGGTCCGGGGGCTTCGGCGTCCCCACGCTCTGCCGTACGGCGGACGCCGTCGCCGGTGCAGTGTCGGACGGGCCGCGGCGACTCCGGCAGACGGCGCCGCCCATCGCCGGAACCTGCAGCCGACACGTCAAGTGGGCAATGGTGACGCGTTCTCGGGGCGGAGACGCGTCAGCACTGCCCACTTTGCCGGCTCAAAGCGACGCTGTCGGGCAAAGCGACGCTATCGAGCCACTGACGTGCCTGAAACGCGTTCTAGCTGTGTCGCTATCCTGCGGCGCATGGACATCACAGGTGCAAGCGCAGTCGTCACGGGCGGAGCCTCCGGGATCGGCGCCGCCGCGGCCCGGGCCCTCGCGGCCAAGGGCGCGAAGGTGGTCGTCGCCGACCTCCAGGAGGACAAGGGCCGGCAGGTCGCCGAGGAGATCGGCGGCCGCTTCGTCAAGGTCGACGTCACGAGGACCGAGGACATCGTGGCCGCGGTCGAGGCCGCCGGAGAGATGGGGCCGCTGCGCGTGCTCGTGAACTCCGCCGGCATCGGCTGGGCGCAGCGCACCATCGGCCGGGACGGCACCTACGACTCCGCGCACGACCTCGACGCGTTCAAGAAGGTCGTCGCGATCAACCTGTTCGGCACCTTCGACGCGATCCGGATCGCGGCGACCGCGATGAGCCGAAACGAGCCCCTCGACGAGTCGGGGGAGCGTGGCGCGATCGTCAACATGGCCTCGGTCGCTGCGTTCGACGGCCAGATCGGGCAGGCGAGCTACTCGGCGTCCAAGGGCGGCGTGGTCGGGATGACCCTGCCGATCGCCCGCGACCTGTCGTCGGTGGGCATCCGCGTCAACACGATCGCGCCGGGCCTGATCGACACCCCGATCTACGGCGAGGGCGAGGCCAGCGAGGAGTTCAAGGCGAACCTCGAGAAGGGGGTTCTCTTCCCCAAGCGCCTCGGTGCTCCCGAGGAGCTCGCATCGATGGTGGTCGAGGCGGCAACGAACAGCTACCTCAACGCCGAGACGATCCGCGTCGACGGCGGCATCCGGATGCAGCCCAAGTAGCCCCGCGTCTCCGCCGACCCGTCAATGATGCCGCGGTATTCGCGGCGTGTCGCGGCACGATTGACGGGTCGGCGGTCAGCCGGGCGACAGCCTCAGGGCTGGGACTGGTAGATCTCCACCTCGTCGAGGACGCCGGGCTCGTCCTCGAACTCGAGCTCGGCGACCTGCACACCGGGAGCCAGGTCCGCCGTGGTCGCGTCGCGGTCCTCGGACTCTGCGTGATCTTCCGAGTCGTCACCCTCGGAGTCGCCGCCATCGGCCTCCGCGAAGTCGATCTCGGTCTCGTCGGTGACCACGCCGGTCACCGTGTTGCCGTCGGCCGCGGTGACCACCAGCGTCCCGCTGCCCGAGTCGAAGGACGAGATGGTTCCTAGGAGGTCACCCTCGTCTTCGTCGTCCTCACCGTCGTCGTCACGGTCCCCGTCGCAGGAGTCGTCGAGCGCGTCGTCGTCGTCCTCGTTCGCCTCGCCGTTCTCGTCGAAGTCCTCGTCGCCGTCCCCGATCCCGTCGTCGTCGGAGTCGGCGCTGCCGACCTTGAGGCCGAAGTCGTTCTCGTCCTCGTCCTCGATACCGTCGTCGTCCCCGTCGTCGTCGTCGCGAGCACACACCTCCTTCGCGTCGTCCTCGTCCTCGTTGTCGACTCCGTCGCGGTCGGCGTCCTCGTCGCCGTCGCGTACGCCGTCGTCATCGGTGTCGGAGTCCTCGACATCGGTGGACCGGTAGTCGTCCCTGACCTCGTCCCCGTCGTCGTGGCCGTCGTTGTCGGTGTCCTCGTCGCGGATGAGGGTGCCGATGCGGTACTCACGCAGGTTGGTGAGTCGGTCCTGGTCGTAGTCTCGGGTGGCGTCGACGGCCCGGAGCGGGTTCATGTCGTGCGTGCGCTCCCATCGGTTCGGGATTCCGTCACCGTCGGCGTCGCGGGACGCCGCATGACCTGGCAGTGGCAGCGGCGGAGCTGATGAGGGTGGCCACGGCGGCCACGGAGATGCCGAGTCTTGCGTTCATGTTGGGGGCCGATCTGCGTGAGGGCCCGGGGATGGCCCTGTTTGGGTGGGTATTGGCATGGTAGAGCCGGACTGACCCGCCTGGGAGGGTTTCGGTTGTCCCCCGAACGGGCCTGAGCCGACGTCGGCGGCTTGGCCGGTGACCCGTCAGCGACGCCGCGACAGGTGGCGATGTCCACCGCGCGATTGACGGGTCGGCGGGCGTCGTGGTCGGCGGCGGTCAGGCGGTGGTGACGAAGACCGGGTTCGTCAGGGCGACCATGGTGGTGCCGACCGAGTCGGTCGTCGGGTCGGTCGGCACGTCCTCGGCCGACGACGCGGTACGTCGTACCTCTGCGCGGACGAACGGCACCGCCGCCGCGGGAAGCGTCTGCTCGAGCCGCACCCGGCCCGCGTCGTCGGCGGGACCGACCGCGACCGGGCCCGCTGGGACCGATGAGCGTGGCCACGCAGCCCGAGACCCCGCGCGCCTCGAGCTGCACGTGCACAGTGTCCGTCGGTCCGGCGGTGAGTGTCTCGCCGCAGGTGACCGAGCCGCTCGGACCGCTGACGGTGAACCCGAGGTGTACGGCGGACGACTCCGCGAGCCAGGCCCGGCCGGCCCGGAGCGCCTTGACGACCGCCCCGACGCCCAGCGTGTCGGCGAGCACCACCGTCTGGGGGAGCCCGACGGGCTGGTCGGGCGGTGCGAGTCGGAGCTCCCGACCGCCGGGACGAACGTGCCTGCGACGAGCATCGCCTGCCAGCGCTCGAGGGTGCCCTCGTCGTCCATCGTCCACGGGCCGTTCCACACCTCGACCGCGTCGGCCTGGGACAGCGCACCGAAGGTCCAGCCGGTCGAGGGGATCGGCACGGTCGGGTGCGCGATGATCGCGAGCCCGCCGAGCTGACGCACCTGCTCGAGGAACGTCGGGAGCTCGTCGTCGGCGGCGCGGTACCGCCAGTCGACCCACGCGCCGGCGGGGAGGCCGACCGCGAGCCAGTGGCCGTCGCGGGTGGTGACCTCCTCTCCGTTGACGACGAGCAGGTCGTCGCCCGCGTGCCGGCCCCAGACGAGCGAGGCGGAGCTGGTGTTGTGCTCGGTGGAGGCGAAGAAGTCCAGGCCCGCCTCACGAGCCGCGGACGCCATCTCGGCCGGGGTGCGCTGCCCGTCGGAGTGGACGGTGTGCAGGTGCAGGTCGCCGCGGTACCACCGCCGGCCGGTCCCCGGCACGGAACGCGGCGCCGGGGCGGGCTCGAAGGCGGGACCGGGCGTCGCCGAAGTGCAGGGTGACGGTGAGCGTCCAGTCGACGCCGGGCGGGACGATCGCGACCGGGCCGAGGATGACGTGCCATCGACCCGGGGTGATCGGGCCGGGGAGGTACCCCGGGGTCGCCGCGCCGCGCGAGATCCGGAACGAACGCCGGGCGCCGCCGGACCAGCCCCGGAAGCCGGCCGCGTTGCCGAGCTCGTGGCCCGACGGGTCGAACATGCCGATGTCGATGACGTTCGCGCTCGGGCCGACGGGCGTCGGGGTCGACTCGTAGTCGTAGGAGACCTCGATCTCGCGCACGCCGCGCGGGACGTCGACGGGGACGTAGTGCCAGTCCGGCGTGCCCACGCCGGTGAACGTCCCGGAGTACGTGCGGCTGCGGCTGCGTCCCGCCGCGGCCGGCGTGAAGAGCATCGGGGCGGAGGCCGTCCCGACGCCGGCCGCGAGCGACGCCGCGATGCCCGTCGTACGCAGGAAGGCGCGGCGGTCGACCCCTGCCGGGGTGCCGTCGGCGTCGGCGTGGTGCTCGCACATACCCGGAAGAACGCGTCGGCTGCGGTGCGGTTACGCCGGGGGCCAGACCGTTCACCAACCGGTGACCCGTCAACCGTGCCGCGACACGCCGCGAAAACAGCGGCGTAGAGTGACGGGTCGGCGGAGAGGGGGCACGAGGGCGCGCGGTTTCGCGGGGGCGAGCGGGCCGCCGTACCCTTGTGCAGTTATGTCTTCCACTGCTCCGCGCACCTACGAGGTCCGCACCTACGGGTGCCAGATGAACGTCCACGACTCCGAGCGGCTGACCGGCCTGCTCGAGGACGCCGGCTACGTCCGCGCCTCCGAGGACGGTCAGGCGGATGTGGTGGTGTTCAACACCTGCGCCGTGCGCGAGAACGCCGACAACAAGCTCTACGGCAACCTCGGCCACCTCGCGCCGGTCAAGGCCGCGAACCCCGGCATGCAGATCGCCGTCGGCGGCTGCCTCGCCCAGAAGGACCGTGGCGAGATCACCCGCAAGGCGCCCTGGGTCGACGTCGTGTTCGGCACCCACAACATCGGCTCGCTGCCGGTCCTGCTCGAGCGCGCCCGGGTGCAGGAGGAGGCGCAGGTCGAGATCCTCGAGTCGCTCGAGGTGTTCCCCTCCACGCTGCCGACCAAGCGGGAGTCCGCCTACGCCGCGTGGGTGTCGATCTCGGTGGGCTGCAACAACACCTGCACGTTCTGCATCGTGCCGGCGCTGCGCGGCAAGGAGAAGGACCGCCGGCCCGGCGAGATCCTCGCCGAGATCGAGGCGCTGGTCGCCGAGGGCGTCACCGAGGTGACCCTGCTCGGGCAGAACGTGAACTCCTACGGCGTGGAGTTCGGCGACCGGTTCGCGTTCGGCAAGCTGCTCCGGGCCTGCGGCGAGGTCGAGGGCCTGGAACGGGTGCGGTTCACCAGCCCGCACCCCGCCGCGTTCACCGACGACGTCATCGACGCGATGGCCGAGACCCCCAACGTGATGCCGAGCCTGCACATGCCGCTGCAGTCGGGCTCGGACAAGGTCCTCAAGGACATGCGCCGGTCGTACCGCCAGGACCGCTTCCTCGGGATCATCGACCGGGTCCGCGCGAAGATCCCGGATGCGGCGATCACCACCGACATCATCGTCGGCTTCCCCGGCGAGACCGAGGAGGACTTCCTCGAGACGATGAAGGTCGTCGAGGCCGCGCGGTTCTCCGGTGCGTTCACCTTCCAGTACTCCAAGCGCCCCGGCACGCCGGCTGCGGTCCTCGAGGACCAGGTGCCGCGTGAGGTCGTCCAGGACCGCTACGAGCGGCTCGTCGAGCTGGTCAACCAGATCGCCTGGGACGAGAACAAGTCGATCGTCGGCCGCACCGTCGAGCTCCTCGTCGCCGAGGGGGAGGGCCGCAAGGACGCCGCGACCCACCGGTCGACCGGCCGCGCCCGCGACAACCGGCTGGTGCACTTCACGGCCGTCGACCAGGACGGCCGCGCGATCGACGTACGCCCCGGCGACTGGTCGAGGTGACCGTCACCAAGGCCGCCCCGCACCACCTCGTGTCGGACGCTCCGGTGGTGGCGGTACGGCGGACGAGGTCCGGCGACGCCTGGGAGGCCAGGAACACCGCGCCGGAGCAGGGACCCGGCGTGATGCTGGGCCTGCCGACCGTCGGCGTTCCGGAGCCGCTCCCTGCGTCGGAGGGCTGCTCGCTCTAGGAGGCCCGCGTCGCCCTGCGCCTCCGACCCAGCGGCATCGGTCTCTCCACGCGTTCGAAGCGGAAGTCGCACACCGGCGCCCCGGTGGCCAGGGTGCCGGTCCGGAGGAATCGCAGCTGGGGACACAGGTCGGCGTACATCACGTCGTCGCCCGCGCAGTAGGCCCGGCTCAGCTCGGGCGACGTCAGGGCCGCAGGACCCGACTCCTCAGCCGACCCGTCAATGGCGCCGCGACACGCCGCGAAAAGCGCGGCGAGATTGACGGGTCGGCGAGGTCAGAAGCCGTGGGCGACGATGGGCTCGAGGGTGCCGTCGCGCAGCGCCTCGATCACCTGCAGCTCGTGCGGTACGACGGGCACGGGCAGGTCGTGGACCCCGAACCAGCGCAGGTCCGCGCACTTGTCCGCCTCGACGATCCGCGGATCCCCGGACCACGACGTCGCGAGGAGGAAGTAGTCGACGCGTTCGTCGATCGGGTCACCGGTGGCACCGGTCCGGTGCATCGCACACAGCGGCGTGAGCTCGAGGTCGGTGACGCCGAGCTCCTCGGTGGCCTCCCGGCGCGCGGCCTCGAAGACCGACTCGCCCTGCTCGACGTGCCCGGCGGCGGCCGTCGCCCAGTGGTCGTCCATGTAGCCGGTGCCCTGGCGCAGCTGCAGCAGGATCTGGTCCTCGCCGCCGACCTGGCGCATGAAGAGGACATAGGAAGCGGGCACGACGACGAATCGGTCGATCATGCCCGCAGCCTAGGGGGAGCGCTCGTGAAGCGCCCGTCGGAGGGTCAGCGCATCGGGGGAGAGCCGCCGCCCGAGTGCCCAGGGTTCTTGTGGCCGGCCTCGTGCGCGGGCACCTCGGCGGTGTTGCTCTCGCCGACCGTGCGCTTGGGACGTTCCTCGTCGTCGGGGTGCGCGGCGAGGTCGGCCTCGGCGTCCCGGCCGGGTGCGCCGGGAAGGTCGGGCCCGCCGGTCGTCGGCACCGAGCCGTGCGTGCGGCCGCGAGCCGAGCCGACCGTGC
Organism: uncultured Actinomycetota bacterium; assembly: GCA_963700365.1. Classification (GTDB taxonomy): domain Bacteria; phylum Actinomycetota; class Actinomycetes; order Propionibacteriales; family Nocardioidaceae; genus Nocardioides_C. Next base: position 538,263 of record CAVOXG010000004.1, read on the forward strand.
CGGTGCCCTCGAGCTCGTCGAGCTCCCCGAGCCCGCCCGTGCCGGTCTCGTCGGCGGGGCCGGTGCGCTCGCTGCTCAGGCCCATGTCGCCCTCGAGGCCCGCCGACGACGCCGCGTTGGGGCTGCCTGCCTCGGCGTCCTCCTCGGTCAGGACCCGGTCGTGCGGGGTGGCATCGGCCTCACCGGTGACCGGGTTGTAGTCGGTGCCGGTCTCGTTGGACTCGACGTCGCCCTCGGCGTGGTACTCCTCGGCGCTGGTGTCCTCGGGGGGACGTTCGTCGTAGCTGTTGTTGGTGGTCATCGTGCTCCTCCTTGCGGTAGGTGCTACTCGCTGCCGGAGTCGTCCGACGGCTCGGCCTGAGAGGTCTGCGCGTTGTCCTCGCCGGTGAGGACCTCCGAGGGATCGTCGGTGGTGCTTCCCGGCTCGACAACGGGCCGCGTGGGTCGCTCCACCTCCTTCGGCTCACCGGGCATGTTCGGAGTACCCGGACCGCCCGGTGGCACGGTGCCCGACGGAGCGTCGCTGCGCAGCGGGCCTCCGGGAGGGCTGGGCATGTCGATGTCTCGGGAGCTCTCCGGGTTCGGCGGACCCTGCTTCGTCGGCTCGGCGCCCTCGGATCTCGTCCCACCTGGGATCTTCTCTGATGCTGCCATGCCGGGCGCGTACCCGACAGGTCGTGCCGGCAAACGCCGCCGGGAAGCGGCCTGGGACACTTGCGGGCGTGACCGAACCGACCCCGCCGCAGTCCGCGAGGCCTCCCGTCGTCGCGGTCGTCGGCCCCACGGCCGCGGGCAAGACCGACCTCTCCCTCGACCTCGCCGAGGCGCTCGGCGGGGAGATCGTGAACACCGACTCCATGCAGATCTACACGGGCATGGACATCGGTACCGCCAAGCTCCCCGTCGAGGAACGGCGCGGCATCCCGCACCACCTGCTCGACCTGCTCGAGGTCACCGAGCCGGCGAGCGTGGCGGAGTTCCAGCGGTGGGCCCGCGACGTGATCGCCGACTGCCGGTCGCGCGGGGTCACGCCGGTGCTCGTGGGAGGGTCCGCGCTCTACACGCGCGCGATCCTCGACAGGTTCGAGTTCCCCGGCACCGACCCGGCCGTGCGTGAACGGTTCGAGGCCGAGCTGGCCGACGGTCGGACCGGAGGCGCTGCACCGGCGGCTCGCCATCGCTCGACCCCGCCGCGGCCGAGCGGATCATCCCGACCAACGGCCGCCGTGTCGTCCGTGCGCTCGAGGTCATCGAGATCACCGGTCGGCCGTTCAGCGCGAGCCTGCCCGAGCTGACCTACGCCGTCGAGGACGCGCACCAGATCGGAGTCGACATCCCGCGCGACGTCCTCGACGAGCGGATCGCCCTGCGGGTGCAGCGGATGTGGGACGCCGGGTTCGTCGAGGAGGTACGACGCCTCGCCGGCCGTGGCCTCCGGGAAGGGCGCACCGCGAACCGTGCTCTCGGCTACCAGCAGGTGCTCGCGTTCCTCGACGGGGAGATCACCGAGGAGGAGGCGAAGGAGCAGACCGTCGCGGGCACACGGCGGTTCGCCCGCCGCCAGGACAGCTGGTTCCGCAAGGACCCGCGGATCACCTGGGTCGCGTGGGACGACCCCGACAGGGTGGCGAAGGCCGCTCGCCGCGATCGACGCGCAGCGTCATCACCACGCGGTCGTGTGGTTGAGCGTGCGCTCCAGCGCACGCTGAGCCGCACGACCCGTCCGGGAGCTGACGTCAGCCGGCGTCGCGCTGCGAGGCGAGCACGATGGCCGACCGCCTCGGGGAAGGTGCGCGCCTCGAGGTCCACGTCGGGACTCGGTGGCCGGCCGTGCGGGTTCAGCCAGATGCTCCGCAGACCGAGCTTCGCGGCGCCCGCGATCTCCTGGCGCAGGTCGTCGCCGATCACCCACGCGCCCTCGAGCGACGCCCCGGCCCGCTGGGCCGCAAGCCGGAAGACCCGCGGGTCGGGCTTGGCGAACCCCTCGTGCGAGGAGATCACGACCGCGTCGACGAGGGGCTCGATCCCCGCGGAGGCCAGCTTCGCCGGCTGGGTGCGACGGTTCCCGTTGGTGATGACCGCGATCAGCCACCCTGCCCGTCGTACCTCCTCCAACGCCTCGCGCACCCCCGGCTCGAGCACGTAGCTGCGCGGGTCGCTGCGCTCGAGGAGGGCGGCCAGGCGGGAGACCAGGCGGTGCACCTGGAACCGGCGGATCAGCCGGCGAAGCAACGGCAGCGCGACCGGCTGGAGCCATCGGGGGACATGGCGGGACGCCCAGCGCAGCGCCGTCGCCGTGCGGTCGACGAGCGTGTCGTCCATGTCGACGAGCAGCAGCGGCAAGGGGTTCCTCCGGGGACGCGGCGGTGGTAGGTAAAGAGGTCTATACCAATTTCGGGAGGAAGCATGACCTACTCGATACCCCGCCGTGCACTCGCCACGGCGGTTGTCGCCGGGCTCGGCCTCACGAGCACGGCAGTCGGCGTGGCGACACCCGCGCAGGCGGAGCCACGATCCCCGGCCAAGGTCCCCACGAGCGTCGGCCACGGGGGAGCCGTCGCCTCGGTCGACCCGTACGCCACCCGGATCGGCCTGCGCGTCCTCAAGCGCGGCGGCAACGCGGTCGACGCCGCGGTCGCCACGGCCGCAGCGCTCGGCGTGACCGAGCCCTACAGCGCGGGCCTGGGCGGAGGTGGCTACTTCGTCTACTACGACGCGGAGGCCGGCCGGGTCCGGACGATCGACGGGCGCGAGACCGCACCGAAGGAGATGCCGCGCGACGCGTTCATCGACCCGGACACGGGCGAGCCGTACACCTTCTTCCCCGACATGGTGACCAGCGGGGCGTCGGTCGGCGTCCCCGGCACCCCCGCGACCTGGGCCCGGGCGTTGAGGAAGTGGGGCACGTTCTCGCTCCGCCGGGCGCTGACACCGGCCGCCCGGCTCGCCGCTCGCGGGTTCGTCGTGGACGAGACGTTCCGGCAGCAGACCCTCGACAACAAGGAGCGGTTCGAGGCCTACACCAGCACCCCGAAGCTCTTCCTGCCCGGTGGCCGCGCTCCGAAGGTCGGGTCGGTCCTCGAGAACCCCGGGCTGGCGCGGACCTACCGGATGCTTGGGCGCCGCGGCGTGGACACGTTCTACGAGGGCCGCCTCGCCAGGCAGATGGTCCGGCTGGTGCGCAACCCACCCAAGAGCCCGGACACCAGCCTCCCGGTCATGCCCGGTGACCTGCGACGAGCCGACCTGGCGAACTACGAGACGATCCTCCAGAAGCCGACGCGGGTCGGCTACCGCGGCTACGGGGTGTACGGCATGGCCCCGTCGTCGTCCGGCGGGTCCACGGTCGGTGAGTCGCTCAACATCATGGAGAAGTTCCGCCTCGCGAAGTCCGCGATGCCCGACGACGCCCGGGCGCTGCACCACTACCTCGAGTCGACGGCGCTGGCGTTCGCGGACCGCGGCGCCTACGTGGGCGACGACGACTACGTGGACGTCCCGCTGAGCGACCTGCTCTCCGACAAGTTCGCCGCCGAGCGGGCCTGCCTGGTCAACCCGGCGCGGGCGATGGAGAAGCCCACCGACGCCGGCGACGTGGACAGCTACGACGGGCGGTGCGGCTCCGGGTCGGCGGCGCGGACCTCCACCGAGGACCACGAGAACGTCGAGACCACCAACCTCACCGTCGCGGACCGGTGGGGCAACGTGGTCGAGTACACGCTGACCATCGAGCAGACCGGCGGCTCCGGGATGCTGGTGCCGGGCCGGGGCTTCCTCCTCAACAACGAGCTCACCGACTTCTCCTGGGAGTACGACAGGTCCGACCCGAACCGGATCCAGGGTGGCAAGCGGCCCCGGTCCTCGATGTCGCCGACCATCGTCCTGAAGGACCGCAAGCCGTTCCTCGCCCTCGGCTCGCCGGGCGGCTCCACGATCATCACCACGGTGACCCAGATGATCTTCAACCGGGTCGACCGCGCGATGACCATCCAGGAGGCGATCAAGGCACCGCGTGCCACCCAGCGCAACACCTCCGCGGTGATCGCCGAGCCCGGGTTCATCGACCGCTACGGCACGGCGCTCGAGGCCTACGGCCACAAGCTGGAACCGTCCGGTGACTCCTTCACCAGCGCGGCCCAGATCGGCGCCGCGACGGCCATCGAGTTCGGTCCCGGCCGGCTGCTGACCGCCGTTGCCGAACCGACGCGCCGGGGAGGCGGCTCGGCCCGCGTGGTCAACCCCCGCTGAGCCCCGGTCCTTTCCCATGTTCTCTCGAGACAGGGGTACTTACCTCGACGAACTCGTCGAGGTAAGTACCCCTTCCCCTGGTTCTCCTGAGAAAGGGACCGCGGGCGGTGTCGGCCACGCGGCGGCGATGCGTACGTCAAACAGGCGATGTGTGCGCGCGGCGCGGCTCCTAACGTGCGGTCATGGGGGTAATGACAGCCGACGCCGAGACCTCGCCGGGCTTGCCCGAGGGGCTCGAATCCGTGAAGGCGGCCGTCACCGGCCAGGCACACCGCCTGGCCGAGCGCGCGGCCGAGCTGCAGGAGATCTCGCTGGCGCTGCCGAGCCGGATGACCGGCTGGCGGGTGCACGAGGTCGTGGTCCACCTCGCCGCCAGCATGAACCGGCTCAGTCGCGCGGTGCGGGAGCCCGAGGCGCGGGTGCGCCAGGTGACCTTCGAGGAGTACTGCACAGCGAGCTGGCAGGACGCCGAGGAGGTCCGGTTGCGCGTGCTGGAGGACGCCGCGGCGGTCCCGCCGGAGGCCGCGCGGAGGCTCCTGGTGGAGGCGGCGAGGGGCCTTGCCCGGCGCCTCGACCTGGTCGAGGGCGACAAGCTCGTCGTGATGCGCCGGGGGACGATGGCGCTGAGCGACGTACTCGCCGTGCAGTGCCTCGAGATGCTGACCCACGGCGCGGACCTCGCCCGCGACCTGGGCCGACCGCCGCTCGACATGTGCGACCAGGGCGCGGTGCGCTACGCGTCCTCGCTGCTGCACGGGCCGACCGTGTGGGCGACGCTGAACCTGCTCGACGGGCCGACGGCCGAGGCGAGCTGGGTCAGGAGGCTCTGCCCCGCCGTCGCGTGAGCCGGTGCCTCAGGCCACGGCTGTCTGGTGCGGGACGCCGGTGTTGTCGAGCACCTCGAGCAGGAACACCGCGGCGTCGCAGCGGGTGCAGCAGTACTCACACCCGTCGACCGAGCAACCGTCCTCGACCGGGACGAAGAGGCCCTCGTCACCGCACTCGGCGCAGAACGCCACGACGCCGGCGAGCATCAGCTTCTCCGATGAGTTCTCCATGACTGCCACGGTAGGCAACGGCGCCGACAAATCCGGGCAACACGCGCCCGATAGGCTGGATGCGTGGCTCACACCGGAACCTTCCCGTTTGTCAAGGGGCACGGCACGGAGAACGACTTCGTCCTCCTGCCCGACCCCGACGGCAGTGTGCACGGGGACCTCGCACCCGAGCTCGTCGCCGCGCTGTGCGACCGGCGCGCCGGGATCGGCGGCGACGGCGTGATGCGGGTGATCCGCAGCGAGGCGTACGACGACCCGGCGGCCGTCAAGGCGCGGGGGATCGCGGAGTGGTTCATGGACTACCGCAACTCCGACGGGTCGTTCTCGGAGATGTGCGGCAACGGCGTGCGGGTGTTCGCCCGGTACCTCGCCGACCACCAGGGCGTCGACGTCACCCGTCCGCTGCCGATCGGCACCCGCGCCGGCATCAAGACCGTGATGTTCGTGGGCGACGGGCAGATCACCGTGGACATGGGTGAGCCGACCCTGCTCGAGCCGACCTCGGTGTCGGTGGGCGAGCAGAGCTGGCCGGCGGCGAACATCGACATGGGCAACCCGCACGCTGTGGCGTTCGTGGAGTCCCTCGCCGACGCCGGGAGCCTGCTGGAGAGCCCGGTCTACGACCCGGGGATGTACCCCGACGGCGTCAACGTCGAGTTCGTCCTTCGGCGCGGGGAGAGGCACGTCGCGATGCGCGTGCACGAGCGTGGCTCGGGGGAGACCCGGTCCTGCGGCACGGGCGCGTGCGCGGTGATGGCGGCGGCCGCGCTGGCCGACGGCGCGGGCAGAGGTACGACGTACCGCGTCGACGTGCCGGGTGGCGTGCTGACCGTGACCTGGACCGACGACAACCGGCTGCTGCTCACCGGGCCGGCGGTGCTCGTGGCCACCGGCGAGGTGTCCAAATCATTCGCGGTGGGTACCTGACGCGTGCGAGCATCGAGGACCCGAGCGGAAGATATCCGCCCGGCCAGGTGTTCTAACCGGTGGATATGACTGAATCGCAGAAGGCTCACGCAGCCACCTATGAAACCGCCTACGAGGCGGACCGCATCCGTCCCGTCGACGAGCCCGCCGACTTCGACCTCGACGACGAGCTCGCCGAGACCGAGGACTGGGACGCCGAGGACGCCTCCGGCTACGCCGACGAGGTGTCCGGCTACGCCGACGAGGACCCGGAAGAGAGCTCCGGAACTCTCGACTTGGCCGAGCGTCACGCGCTCCGCCGTGTCGCCGGGCTCTCCACCGAGCTCGAGGACATCAGCGAGGTCGAGTACCGCCAGCTCCGCCTGGAGCGGGTCGTGCTCGTCGGCGTGTGGACCGAGGGCTCGGTCGAGGACGCCGAGAACTCCATGGCCGAGCTGGCTCTGCTCGCCGAGACCGCGGGCTCCCAGGTGCTCGACGCGATCTTCCAGCGTCGCCAGAAGCCGGACCCGGCGACCTTCATCGGCCGCGGCAAGGTCGACGGTCTCCGCGAGATCGTGCAGGCCAGCGGCGCCGACACCGTGATCTGCGACGGCGAGCTCGCGCCCTCGCAGCTGAGGAACCTCGAGGACCGGGTCAAGGTCAAGGTCGTCGACCGCACCGCGTTGATCCTCGACATCTTCGCCCAGCACGCGAAGTCGCGGGAGGGGCAGGCCCAGGTCGAGCTCGCCCAGCTGAACTACATGAAGCAGCGCCTGCGTGGTTGGGGTGGGAACCTCTCCCGCCAGGCCGGTGGTCGTGTCGGTTCCCAGGGTGGCGGTATCGGTGGTCGTGGTCCCGGTGAGACCAAGATCGAGACCGACCGCCGCCGGATCAACACCAAGATCGCCAAGCTGCGTCGCGAGCTCGCGCACATGCGCACCACGCGCGACACGAAGCGGTCGGAGCGCAAGCGGCACGAGATCCCGTCGGTGGCCATCGCCGGGTACACCAACGCGGGCAAGTCCTCGCTGCTCAACCGGCTCACCGACGCCGGCGTGCTGGTCGAGGACGCGTTGTTCGCCACGCTGGACCCGACGACGCGTCGTACGACGACCTCCGACGGCCGGATCTACACGATGTCCGACACGGTCGGCTTCGTGCGTCACCTGCCGCACCAGCTGGTCGAGGCGTTCCGGTCCACGCTGGAGGAGGTTGCCGACTCCGACCTGATCCTGCACGTCGTGGACGGGTCGCACCCCGACCCCGAGGGCCAGATCGCGGCGGTGCGCGAGGTGTTCGCCGAGATCGGCGCCGACAAGGTGCCCGAGCTGATCGTGATCAACAAGGCCGACGTGGCCGACCCGATGGTGATCGCCCGGCTGCGCCAGCGCGAGCCGCACTCGGTGGTGGTCTCGGCCAGGACCGGTGAGGGCGTCACCGACGCGCTGGCCGCGGTCGAGGCGGACCTGCCGCGTCCGGGCATCGCCTTCGAGGCATTGCTTCCCTACGAGCGGGGTGACCTGCTCAACCGGATCCACGAGCACGGCGAGGTCGAGCGGATCGAGCACACCGGCGACGGCACGGTCGTCCACGGGCGGGTCCACGCGGACCTGGCCGGCGAGCTGACGCCGTACCTCACCTCGTCGGCCACCGCCTGACCCGGCGGGACCACCCAGCAGAACGCAGAACGCCCCGGCCGCTTCGGCGACCGGGGCGTCCTCGTGTCTTCCCGCTTCCTCGATATCGGCCCGCCTGGGGTGACCCGTAGGTCACGCTCGCCGTACCGATAGCGGCGGGCTAGAAGCCGGCCTCGTCCCAGGGGCCCCAGATCGCGAACGTCAGGCCCTTGCTCGCCTGGATGTTGACGAAGAGCGTCTCGCCGCCCGGGCTGAACGTCGACCCGGCGAACTCGTCGTCGGTCCGGTCGCCGCTCGCTGCGGGTGCGCAGCTGGTTCCAGGCCAGGTTCCACAGGGTCGCCGTCGGGACGGAGCGCGCGCACGTAGTTGTCGTCGTTCCCGTCCTCGCACACCACCAGCGTGCCCTGGCGAGTGGTGATGTTGTCCGGGAAGTCCAGCGTGTCCGGTCCGGGGGACTGGTACACCAGCGTCAGGGTGACGCTTCAGGTGTCGTAGGCCCAGACCTGCCCGTGGCCGTTGCCGTAACCGGACGGGGTCCTCGGTGCCCTCCTCCGGCTCCCCGCCGCCCTGGGTGGAGGTGAAGTAGACGATCCCGCCGTCGACGACCTGGCCCTCGAGCCTGGAGAAGTACGCCGCCCCCTTGGCCCAGCCCTGCGAGCCGACGAAGGTGAGCGCCTCGTTGTTCGACGGCACGTCAGCTCGCGACCGCTGAAGTCGGGGTCGGGGTCGTCGATCTTGACCCACGCCACCCGGAACGTCGTACCCCGCTCGAAGCTGCCCTCCAGATGGGCGTTGTCCTCACCCACGACCCTGAGCATCTCGAGCTTGCCGCCGTCGGCGAGATACGGCCGTCCACCTCAGGCTCGTTCGGCGGCTTGTAGCGGTAGAAGCCGGAGGCGAAGCCGAAGTTGTCCTCGGTGAGGTACAGGTACTTGCCGTCCCACGACACCGCCTCGTGGCAGAAGCGGCCGGCGCTGGTGATCGGCTCGGCGGTGGCGCGACCGGCGACGGGGACCTCGAAGACGTAGCCGTGCGGCTTCTTCAGGCCGGTGTTCGGGCGTGCCGGTGTAGTCCGGCCCGACGTCGGGACCGTTGACGGTCTCCTCACAGGTGATCCAGCTGCCCCAGGGCATGATCCCGCCCGAGCAGTTCATCATCGTGCCGGACAGGCTGGTGATCGCGTCGTCGACGTTGCCGTCGAGGTCGACCATCACCGAGGTCGTGCCGCCGCCCGCCGCGCTGTCGTAGACCGGGGCCGACGGCCGGGCCGAAGGCAGCCGCCGACTGCCGTTCACCTCGTGGTTGCGGACCAGCGTGACGGTGCCGTCTGCGTTGCCGAAGGCACCCATGCCGTCGTGGCGGCCGGGGAGCCTGCGTGCCGTCGTCGAGCGTGACCGGCTGCTCGGTGTCGTGGAACGAGCGGTACTTGAAGCCCTCGGGCAGGTGCAGCCGCACCACGCCGTCGCGCTCGTCCGCGACGGGGACCAGGCCGACCGTGGGTGCGTGGCCAGCGCGGACGCGCCGGCGGGGCTGTTGACGAAACCTGCGAAGGGGCCGCCGGCGATCGCCGCTCCTGCCCCCAGCTTGAAGAACGTACGCCGTTGCATGGTCAAGACGACCCCTCCCGTAAATGTGGACGAACGGTCGCTACTCAACCCCGGAGTCACGGAACTGACAAGAACTGACGGGTCACAACTTGGTAGCCGAACACGCCCCGAAGGGGTCGAAGGCGGACTATGGGCTCGAATGGCCCGTTCGGGTGGGGACCGCGGTCAGGCGGTGGCGGGGACCACGGTCAACGTGGGGGCCGGCGTGTCCTCGCCGGCGCGCTGGGACGGGATGTCCGCGCCGGGACGGAGCAGCCGGGCGAAGTCCTCCTGGGCCTGAGCGGCCCGGACCGAACGGGCGGCAAGAAGCCTGGCCTGCAGTGTGGTCATCCGAACAACCCCCGATCCTGGATCCCTCCTGCTCTTCAAGGTAGGGGCGTTTACCGAGCCTGGGAATGCGGCGGGCCGGTTTGTCACGCGATCGGGAAAGATTTTACCGACGAATGGGTCCTTTTAACTTGTCGGACCAGATAACTAGGCCCTCCGGGCCAGAACGGCACTAGTCGGGCGACCTTGCCGATTCGCGCCGTCCGGGGAACGGGTCTCACTAGGCTCGAAGGCATGAGACGAGGCGTGCTCACCGCCCTCGCCACGCTCCTCGCCGCAGTGGGGCTGCTGTGGCCGGTCGTGCCGGCGCTGCTCCCCGACACGGCGGAGCCGCAGCCCGACCCGGTCACCATCACCGACTACCGGGCAGACCTGCGGGTCGACGCGGACGGCGTCCTGCGCGCCGAGGAGGAGATCACCGCACGGTTCCCCTCGGGGAGGCACGGGATCTTCCGGTTCTGGGACGTCGCCGACGCCCACGACGCGAACGCCCGGCTCTTCCCCGACGACATCGACGTGCTGATGGACTCGGCTCCGGTGGAGTACGAGCTGCTCTGGGACCACGGCACGCGCTACCGGGTGGCGAAGATCGGCGACCCGGACTCGTTCCTGAGCGAGGGCACGCACGTCTACACGATCAGCTACCGGATCGACGGCGCGCTCTCGGCCGCCGAGGACGGGAACGCGGAGCTCTGGTGGGACGTCGTGGCGCGGGGCTGGCAGATGTCGATGGGCCGCACGACGGTGCGGGTGTCGCTTCCCGCGGCTGCCGACGAGGTCGAGTGCACCTGCGACGTCGAGACCGGCGACGGCGGCAGGGTCCTCACGCTGACCACCGGCGCCCTGGCGCCACGCACCGCGGTGACGGTGCGGGCGACGATGCCGACGGAGGCGCCCGACCGGGTGACCTTGCCGTGGCCGGTCGCCCTCGACGCGGTCCTCGGCCGCTCCGTGATCGGTGCGGTGGTGCTGGCCGTGCTCGCGGCCATCGGGCTCCTCGCCGGACGCTGGTGGGAGCGCCGCACGCGCGAGCCCGCGCCCGGCCTGCCCGTGATGTACGAGCCTCCGGACTCGCTCGGCCCGGTCCAGGCGGTCTACGTCACGACCGAGCACGCGCCCGACGAGGCGCTCACCGCCACGCTGCTCTACCAGGCGGAGCAGGGGCTGACCCGGCTCGAGCACCTCGGCGGCGACGCCTGGGTGATCGAGGGGATCGCCGGGCCGGAGGAGTGGGCGGCCACGGACCCGGTGACCCGCGGGGTCGGCGAGGACCTCGGCGTGACCCGACGCGGTGCGAGCTTCGCGGCCGACGGGTCCGTCGAGGCGGGAAAGCAGCTGCAGACCACGAAGGCCGCGATCGGCGGGAGCCACGCGGTCCTGGGCCCTCCAGCACGGTGTCCTCAGCCGGGTGCCGTGGGAGACCACCGGCCGGCTCCTGGTCCTGGCCGCGGTCGTGCTCGCGGGTCTGCTGTTCGTGCTCGTCAGGACGTGGACGCTGGTGGGGCTGCCGTTCGCGGCGTTCGCCATCGGCGGCGTCGGGCTGCTCCTGCCCGGTGTCGGCACCCGTCGTACGACGAAGGGGCGGGAGCTGTGGTCCCGGGCCGGCGGCTTCCGGCGGCTCCTGTCCACCCCGTCGGCGGAGGACCGCTTCGACTTCAGCGCGCGACGCGACCTCTACACCGCCTACATCCCCTACGCCGTGGCGTTCGGCTGTGCGGACGAGTGGGCGGAGAAGTACACGACCGCCACGGGCATGCCCGCGCCCACCCCGGCGTGGTACCCGGTCGCCGCGGGCACCGGGTGGGACGGTGGCGGCGGGGGCGCGTCGTTCGACAGCTTCGAGTCGTCGCTGGCCTCCTCGATCAGCGCCTACCAGGCCACGCAGTCCTCCTCCGGAGGCGGCGGCGGTGGCGGGCGGCGGCGGAGGAGGGGGCGGGGGCTCGTGGTGAGCACGGGGTGGCTGCGACGCCCTCGAGCGACAGTCGGTGACGGCAGCTCGATGACGACAGTTCGATCGACAGAGAGGTCCGACAGATGTGGGTCGTGTGGGTAGTACTGGGCCTGCTGGTCCTGGTCATCGCGCTCGCCGTGGTGGCGTTCAACAAGCTGCGTACGGCGGACGTCGCCGCCGACGAGGCGCTCGGCGGGATCGACGTACAGATGACCCGTCGCGCCGACCTGATCCCGAACCTCGTCAACACCGTCAAGGGGTACGCCGCACACGAGCGTGCCGTGTTCGACGAGGTCACCGAGGCGAGGGCGGGGGTCGCGAACGCTGCGAGGTCCGGTGACGTCACGGAGAAGGCGGCCGCCGAGGCGCGACTGGACCGCGCGATCGTCAACGTGCTGGCGGTCGCGGAGGCCTACCCGGAGCTGAAGGCGTCGGCGAACTTCCTGCAGCTGCAGGGCGAGCTGTCGGAGACCGAGAGCCAGCTGGCTTTCGCGCGGCAGTACTACAACGACGCCGCGGGACAGCTGAACACGCTCGTGGCGACGCTGCCCTGGCTGCTGTTCGCCGGGATGGCGGGGGTGCGCCGACGCGACTTCTACGAGGCGCCGGCCGGCCAGGAGACACCGCCCACCGTGCAGTTCTGAGACCGCGCGGACCGGTTCGCGGCTTCGATCGGGTAACGAAGCGGCGTCGCCGGAGGGGCCGAGTTCGGAATCACCGCCGCATAGGGGACGATAGGGCCCATGTCTCGTGCTGCACTCTGGCGTCTCGTCCTGGCGCTGCTGATCCTCGGCGGCTCGGTCGCCATCGCTCTCACCTCCCAGCCGCGCCTGGGTCTCGACCTGAACGGCGGCACGCAGTTCGTCCTCGAGACTCGCAGCACGGAGACGGTCGAGGCGAACGCCGAGACGACCGACCGCACCGTCGAGGTGATGCGAGGCCGGGTCGACGCGCTGGGTGTCTCCGAGCCCACGCTGGTTCGCTCGGGCGAGAACCGGATCATCGTCGAGCTCCCGGGTGTCCAGGACCCGCGCGAGGCCGAGCGGGTGATCGGTCAGACCGCGCAGCTGAGCTTCCACCCGGTGGTCGCCTCCGGCGCGGCCGGGAAGCTTCCCGAGCCCAAGGACAACCAGCAGGTGCTGCCTGCGGAGGGCGGCGAGAAGCTGCTGGTCGGACCCGTTGCGGTCGGCGGCAACCTGGTCGCCGGGTCCGCGCCCGGCAACGACCCCGCCCAGGGCACCGGGTGGTACGTCACCGTCGACTTCAAGGGCTCCGAGGGCCGCAACGCCTGGCGTGACCTGACCGCGAACGCGGCCTGCGCGCAGATGGGGACGCCGCCGCGCCGGATCGCGATCGCGCTGGACGACCGGATCATCTCCTCTCCCGAGGTCGTGCAGGACATCCAGTGTGGCGTCGGCATGCCCGGCGGCTCCACCCAGATCACCGGCAACTTCACCGCCGACGAGGCCAAGAACCTCGCGATCCTGATCGAGGGTGGTGCGCTGCCCCTCGACGTCGCGGTCATCGACCAGTCGACGATCGGCCCCACCCTGGGCAAGGACGCCATCGACGCCTCCGTGCAGGCCGCCATCATCGGCCTGATCCTGACCGGGCTCTTCATCGCGATCGTCTACCGGCTGATGGGCGTCCTGGCGACGTTCGCCCTTGCGACGTACGCGGTCATCTCCTACGCGGCTCTCGTCGCCCTCGGCGCCACGCTGACCCTGCCGGGCCTGGCCGGTTTCGTGCTGGCGATCGGTATGGCGATCGACGCGAACGTGCTGATCTTCGAACGCGCGCGGGAGGAGTACACCGCCTCCGCGAAGACCGGTCTCGTGGGCGCGCTCACCGTCGGCTTCAACAAGGCGTGGTCGGCGATCATCGACAGCAACATGACCACGCTGCTCGCCGCGGCCCTGCTGTTCTTCCTCGCCTCGGGGCCGGTCAAGGGCTTCGGTGTCACGCTGTCGATCGGTGTCCTCGCCTCGATGATCTCCGCGCTGATCATCGCCCGCGTGCTCACCGAGCAGGCAGCCCGCACGCGCTGGCTCCAGAACGCACCCGAAGGCCAGCGGAATCTCCACGACCGGACGTGCGCGCGAGTGGCTGCGCCGCAAGAACCCGGACATCATGGGCAAGTCGAAGCTGTGGCTGAGCATCTCCGCAGGCGCGCTCGTCCTCGCCTTCGTCGGCATCTTCGTCAACGGCCTCAACCTCGGCGTCGAGTTCACCGGCGGCCGGAGCATGGAGTACTCCACGGCGGAGAAGATCACAGCCGACCAGGCACGCACGGCCGTGGGCGACGCCGGGTTCCCCAGCGCGGTGGTGCAGGAGGCGGACGGCGACAAGATCGTCGTACGCACCGGGCAGATCAGCACCGAGGACGAGATCAGGATCCGCGAAGCGATCGGCGAGATCTCCGGAGGTGCGACGAAGGAGCAGGACAACAAGACCAGCGCCAGCTTCGCCGACGAGATCCGCAACAAGGCGCTGATCGCCTTCGGGATCGCACTGATCGTGCAGATGCTCTACCTGGCCATCCGGTTCAAGTGGACGATCGGTGCGTCCGCGGTCGCCGCGATGTTCCACGACGTGGTCATCGTGGTCGGCATCTTCGCCTGGCTCAACAAGCCGATCGACGGCATCTTCCTCGCCGCGGCGCTGACCATCATCGGTCTGTCGGTGAACGACTCCGTGGTCGTGTTCGACCGGATCCGGGAGCAGTGGCGGGCCTCGCCCAGCCGGGACATGGCGAAGATCGCCAACCAGGCGTCCATCGACACCATGCCGCGAACCATCAACACCGGCCTCGGCACGATGTTCATCCTGGCGGCGCTGGCGGTCCTCGGCGGCGACTCGCTCGAGAACTTCGCGATCGCGCTGCTGCTCGGTCTGGTGATCGGTACGTACTCGTCGGTGTTCACCGCGACGCCGCTCTCGCTGCTGCTGCACAAGAAGTGGCCGCTGCCCAAGGCGGAGGCCAAGACCAAGCGGGTGGCGCGCGACCCGAACGACTCGGGCGCCGTCGTCTGACGCGAGCTCCTGCAGGGTCGTGTGGTTCAGCGTGCGCTCCGGCGCCCGCTGAACCACACGACCGGCTCGGGCCCCTGTGGAGAAGGGTCGGCGGCTGTCGGTGGAAGCGGTTAGGGTTCTTCGGTGTCTGAGACCTCCCCGACGGTGAAGCAGGTCCTCGCCGGGGCCGTGAAGGCGCTCGGCGGGCAGGAGCGACCCGGCCAGATCCAGATGGCCGAGGCGGTCGGTCGCGCCATGTCGACCGGCGAGCACCTGCTGGTCCAGGCCGGCACGGGCACCGGCAAGTCGCTCGGCTACCTCGTCCCGTCCCTGCTCCACGACAAGCGGGTCGTCGTCGCCACGGCGACCCTCGCGCTGCAGCACCAGCTCGTCGAGCGCGACATCCCGGCGCTGCTCGAGGCGGTCGGCGGCGACCATGGGCGGCTGGGGGAGAAGGCGACGTACGCCGTCCTCAAGGGGCGGTCCAACTACGCCTGCCTGCACCGGATCCGCGAGGGCGTCCCGGACGACCAGGGCGTGCTGGTCGACGTGCCCGAGGGGTCCATGGCGGCCGAGGTCCTCGCGCTGCGCGAGTGGGCGGAGGGGGAGTCCGAGCGCGGGGGAGCCGGCGACAAGGACTCCGCACCCAAGCACACCGACCGGGTCTGGCGGCAGGTCTCGGTCAACCACCGCGAGTGCCTCGGCGCGACCAAGTGCCCCTACGCCGTCGAGTGCTTCGCCGAGCGGGCCAAGGAGAAGGCCGCCCAGTCCCAGCTCATCGTCACCAACCACTCGCTGCTCGCGATCGACGCCATCGAGGGCGTCCCGATGATCCCCGAGTACGACGCCGTGGTGATCGACGAGGCGCACGAGCTGTCGGCGCGCGTGACCCAGGCCGCCACCGACGAGCTCTCCGTCCCGGAGGTCGAGCGGGCTGCCCGGCGTTCGCAGAAGCACATCGACGGGCGCGAGGCCGACGAGCTCGCCGACGCCGCCGACGCTCTGCGTGACGCCCTCGACGACACCGGCGCCGGCCGGCTCGACAAGCTGCCCGTCGTACTCTCCGACGCCCTCGACCTCGTCCGCGACTCGGCCCGTGCGCTGGTCTCCGCGTTCCCCAAGGAGTCGCCCGGCTCCGGCCCGGGGGACGCCGACGCCGGCCGCACCCAGGCCCGCGGCTGGGTCCAGGAGATCTTCAAGACCGCCGAGCGGATGGCGGCGAACCTCGACTCCGACGTGCTCTGGGTCAGCGACCGCGACCCCTCACGGGGCGGGTCCCGCCTCCACGTGGCTCCGCTCCAGGTGTGGGGGCCGCTGCGCGACAAGCTCCTGCACGACAAGACAGTCGTGTTCACCTCGGCCACGCTCATGATCGGCGGCGACTTCAGCTCGGTGGCGACGAGCATCGGCCTCAAGCCGAGCGAGCGGGTGGACCACTCGATCGACGACGCGGCCCTGGTGGGTCGAGCGGAGGGCGGCGCCGCGACCTCCGCCGAGGCGGTCGAGCCCGAGGCGGTGAAGCCGGACCCGGACGACGCGCTTCCCTGGCGCGGGATCGACGTGGGCTCCCCCTTCGACTACGGCAAGCAGGGGATCCTCTACGTCGCCAAGCACCTGCCGCAGCCGGGTCGGGACGGTCTCGGGCCCGTCCAGATCGACGAGATCGTCGACCTCGTCGACGCCGCCGACGGCCGGACGCTCGGGCTGTTCTCGAGCAGGCGTGCCGCGGACGCCGCCGCCGAGGCGCTTCGGGAGCGGCTCCCGCACCTGACGATCATGGCGCAGGGCGAGGCCCAGCTCCCCGAGCTGGCCCGGCTCTTCGTCGAGGACCCGCACGCCTGCCTGTTCGGCACGCTGAGCCTCTGGCAGGGCCTGGACGTCCCGGGTGACACCTGCCAGCTCGTGCTGATCGACCGGATCCCGTTCCCGCGGCCCGACGACCCGCTGATGTCCGCCCGGGCGCTGGCGGCCGACCGCGCCGGTGGCAACGGCTTCATGTCGGTGTCGGCCACCCACGCCGCGCTCCTGCTGGCGCAGGGCGCGGGACGGCTGATCCGTACGACGGACGACCGGGGTGTCGTGGCCGTCCTCGACCCGCGCCTGGTGACCGCCCGCTACGGCGGGTTCCTCCGGGCCTCGCTCCCACCGATGTGGCCCACCACCGACCGCAAGGTCGTGCTGGACGCGCTCAAGCGGCTGTCGGGCGCAGCGTCCGGCAGGGAGGAGCCGGCGCAGGCCGGCTGAGCGGCCCCGGCTGGCGGCGCAGGGGGCTGCACGGGCACAGTGAACCGAAGAGGAACCTCGCTCGTCTCCACGGGCAGGAGGACGGGTGCCGGACAGCCAGGACCAGTTGATGAGGGAGCTGCACGACGAGCACGCGTCGGCGCTCTGGAGCTTCTGCGTCCACCTGACCGGTCACGACCGGGCCCGCGCGCAGGACCTCTGCCAGGAGACGCTGCTGCGGGCGTGGCAGCATCCCGACGTGCTGTCCAAGCCGCCGAGGCTGGTCCGGGGCTGGCTGTTCACGGTTGCCCGCAACCTCGTGATCGACGACTGGCGCTCCGCCCGCTCCAACCGGGAGACGGTCACCGACCGTCTCCCCGAGGTGCCGCTCGACAAGGCGGAGGTCGACCAGCTGCTGGAGGCGTGGGTCGTGGCGGAGGCGGTCGGGCGGCTCTCGGCGGAGCACCGACAGGTGCTGTACGAGTGCTACTACCAGGGGCGTTCGGTCGCGGATGCCTCCCGGCGGCTGGGCGTGCCGGAGGGCACCGTGAAGTCGCGGACCCACTACGCGTTGAGGGCCTTGCGCCTCGCGCTCGAGGAGATGGGGGTGACCGGATGAAGCACGACGAGTTCGCCCACCTCGATGCTGCGTACGTCCTCGGCGCCCTCGGCCACGACGAGCGGCGCGCCTACGAGAACCACCTGGACGCCTGTGCCGCCTGCGCGCGGGCGGTCCGCGAGATGGCGGGGATGCCGGCGTTGCTGGCGCACGTGGACGAGTCGGTGTTCCTGTGCGACGAGGACGAGCCGCCGGTGCCGGAGACCCTGCTGCCCGGCCTGCTCCGGGAGGTGCGCCGAGCGCGTCGGCATCGCCTGGCGTGGGCCGGTGCTGCCGCCGCCGCGGTCATCGCGGTCGGCGGGGCCGTGGTCTGGACCCAGTACGCCGACGCCGGCGGACCGGACGACGTGGCCGTCTCGCCGGCGGTCACGTCCGTGCCGATGACGCAGGTCGACCAGTCCGACGTGAGCGCGAGCATCGCGATGGAGCAGGTGGCCTGGGGGACGAAGCTGGAGCTGACCTGCTCGTACGTCGACTCCGGGGACCGCTACTCCATCGGCGAGACGACACCGTCGTACACGCTCGCGGTGCAGACGCGGGACGGCGAGTGGCAGCAGGTGGCGACCTGGAAGGCGGTTCCGGGCCGGACGATCACGGTGTCGGCCGCCACGCCGCGACCGCGGCGACGACATCGCGTCAGTGGAGGTCCGCACGCTTTCCGGCGACACCGTCCTCGAGCTCAGCTCCTGACTTCCCTCGCTCGGTGATCAGCGCGGCGATGCCGGCGACCACCGCCAGGGCCTCGGCAGACCGCGGCCGTGATGACCTCCGTGCCCTGCCACATTTCGCGTACGCCGAAGAACCCGACCGTCGTGGACAGGATGAAGGCGGCCAGCGTCGAGGCCCCGAACCCGACGGCGGCCAGCAGGGGAAGCCAGTGCCGCCACACCAGCGTGGCGATGGCGATCGCCACGGCCGCGAGGGCGTTGAGGAGGAACAGCGGGCCGACGACGTCGATGTCGCGGAAGCCGTCGAACCACAACAGCAGGTGGACGGCACCGGAGACGACGACGGCGGCGGCGGTGACGATGCGGAACAGCATGGGTCCTCCTGACGCTCGGACGAGCTCTTACAGGTCAGACGGATCCCGGGCCGATCAGGTTCGACCAGCGTTGAACCGGTGACCCGCCTGGTCCGTCTTGCAGGCAAAGCGACCACGGAGGATTCGATGGACCGCCAGCCCGTTGTAACTCGAAGGACCGTTCTCGTCAACGTCGCCGGAGCGACCCTCGGGGCGGGGGTCCTGGCTTCGTGCGCGGAGGACGAACCCGGCCGCGCGACAGGGGAGCCGGCCGCGAGCAGCCCCGCGGGCCAGGGGGGCCCCGGGGCTGCGTCGCCGGGCGGCCACACGCTCGTGGCGCTCGCAGACGTGCCCGTCGGCGGGGCGGTGTCCGCCACCGACCAGGACGGCGGCCCGGTGATCGTGGCGCAGCCCGAGGCAGGCACGGTGGTCGCGTTCTCGGCGATCTGCACGCACAAGGGGTGCACGGTCGCCCCGGAGGACGGGATCCTCAAGTGCCCGTGCCACGGCTCGACCTACGACCAGGCCACCGGCGACAACACCGGCGGACCCGCGCCGGAGCCGTTGCCGGAGATTGCGGTGAGCGTGAAGGACGGAAGCGTCGTACAGAGCTGAGCCGGCGGCTGCGGAGGGTGCAGGCTCTGGGCGTTCGTCGGCGCCGCGGGCACGTCAGTGGCCCTCCTCCCGCAGGAGGAGGGCCACTTGGAAGGGGCTTGGTTCAGGTCACCCACGCCTGCAGGACTCCAGAGCCCGCTCCCGGGCAAATGCGACGCTCTCGACATCCCGCGCCGCGTCCTCCGGGTCTACGGTCGAGGCGTGCCCCTCAACGCACACACCTGGCGAGCCGCCGCACTGATGACGGCGGCCCTCACGCTGGCTGCGTGCAGTGTCGCCGGGCCGGCACAGGAGTCCGGGTCGACACCGTCCGGGTCCTCGCCGCCGGCGTCGCGGTCCGCACCGCCGTCCGCGCCGTCGCCGTCGCCGTCGTCGTCGATGGTGTCGAGCCCAGGGAAGGGAGCAGCGCCGCAGTCACGACCGTTGGTGATCGCGGTCCACCACACCAGCCGGCTTCGCGACGTGTCGCTGGCGCGGGCGCGAAGGATCGTCGACGGGCGGAGTGCCCTCGACATCGCGAAGGGGCTGCCCCACAAGGCGATCCGTGACGTCGTACGGACTCCTGGAACCGTCGCGGTCGTCCCGGCCGACGCCCTGGGGCCTCAGGTGCGCGCCCTGTCCGTGGGCGGCATCGACCCGCTGCGACGACCGGCGGCCTACCCGCTGCGCACCCGCGCGGCCGGACCGCCGGCGGAGGTCGTGACGGTGAGCGTGGTCGGCGACATCATGCTGGGCCGCGGCGTCGCGGCAGCGGCTCGTGGGTCCGGCGACCCGACGTTCGCACTGCGGCCGACAGCGAAGCGGCTTGCCGCTGCCGACATCACGGTCGGCAACCTGGAGAACACGCTGTCCCGCGCGGGTTCGCCTCGTCAGGGTGACGACTCCTTCGCGGCCGACCCAGCGGTCATCGCCGGCCTACGAGACTCCGGCTTCGACGTACTCGGTCTCGCCAACAACCACGCCGGTGACTTCGGTGACCTGGCCCTGGTGCAGACGGTGCGCCGGCTGCGTGACGGCGGGATCGACACGTTCGGGGCCGGCCGGACGGTACGACAGGCGTGGGAGCCGGCCGTCGTCGAGAGCAGGGGCGTGACCTTCGGCGTTCCTCGGCTTCAACGCGATCGGCGAGACGCCCGCCGTCGCACCCGGTCAGCCCGGTGCGGTCTCGATCGGGATGCCGCCGAGGACCGGACCGCTGGACCGAGCAGCGCTGCGTCGTTTCGAGACCGCCGTCCGGCGGTTGGCCGGCGAGCCGTCGACGTGGTCGTCGTGATGCCGCACTGGGGCACGCAGTACACCAACCGACCAGAGCCGATCCAGCGGGTCGTCGCGCGCCGGCTGGTCGCGGCCGGCGCCGACGCGGTGGTCGGAGGTCACCCGCACTGGCTGCAGGGCGTGGAGATGGTGCGGGGCCGGCTGGTCGCGCACTCGCTCGGCAACTTCGTCTTCGACATGGACTTCATGCGCGAGACGCAGCAGGGGGCGATCCTCGAGATGACGTTCTGGGGCGACGAGCTGAAGGCGGCCGAGTTCGTGCCGTACGTCATGGACGACCGGTTCGCGCCGCGCGTCGTGACCGGACGCCTGGCCGAGGAAGTGCTGGCCGTCATGCGGGAGACGAGTGGTCCCGCGCACCGGCGTCGGGGCTAGGTGCGATCGGTCGGGAGGAGGTCGAGCCGCATCACGACACGTCGCAAGGTCGGGCGGCTGACCTCGATGAAGCCGGCGTCGGCGAACACGCTCTCCGTGCCGACGTGGAGCTCTTCCAGGATCACGTTCTTCGTGGTGATGGGGTAGCCCTCGATGGCGCGGGCGCCGCGCTCGCGGGCGAAGTCCACCGCGGCGCGCGCGAGGGCCCTGCTCACGCCGCGCTTGCGGAAGCCCGCGCGGGTGAAGAAGCAGGTCACGGACCAGACGCTGTCGTCGGCCTTGTCCTCGGCGCGACCTTCCCAGGGGACGCGGTAGACGCGCAGCAGGCCGTCGTACGCGGTGCGCGGCTCGACGGCGCACCAGCCGACGGGCTCGCTGTCGAGGTACGCGACCAGGCCGCTGGTCGTGTCCGACTCCCGGTAGCCGCAGTCGGTCTGCCGACGTAGCCGTTCGGCGCGTACTTCGGGGGGAGACGAGGCGAAGGACTCCCGCGGCTGCCAGCTTGTAGCGCTGGCACTGGCACCTCGATCCCGGGCCGCGCGTGCCGAAGACCGTCTGCAGGTCCTCCCACGTCGCCACGTTGGCGGGCACGACCGAGATCGCGGGTTCCGTTGCCGTCACGCGCCCGATTCTGCCGGTCGGGCGGACCCCTCGCCAGGTGTTCGGGCACGGAGGCGAGCCCGTGGGCTCGGCAGCCGGTCCTCCTGCGCCTGGCGGTCGCCGACCTGTTCGCGCGCTGTTCTGCAAGATCGTTGATCTGAGCCGGCACTCACAACGATTTCGCAGAGCAGCTGGTGAGGCGCCGCCCGGGACGGGTGCCAGCGCGCGCAGCGGTCAACGCTGGCCTGGTGGGGGTGGTGCGAGCGCTGGGTGTCGCGTCCCGGCCAGGAACCGCCCGCCGTGTCCGGAGGTCAGACGGGAGGGCGCGGTGGTGCGATGTGCTCGGCCAGGTCCACGACGGCGTCGACGAGGTCGTCGCCGTCGAGCAGCGCGATGTCGTTGTGGTCGGCGCCGTCCACCTCGACGAGCCGCCGAAGGTTCCGCGCGGCCTCCGCCACGGCAAGGCTCTGGTCGGGCGGCACGATCGAGTCCTCGCTGCCGTAGACGACGGTGACCGGGACGACCACCTCGGCGAGGTGCTCGACCAGCGGGAACCGGTCGCGCAGCAACGACCGCACGGGCAGGAACGGGTAGTGCACCCGGCCCAGCGACGCGAGGTCCACGAACGGCGAGCGGAGCAGCATCGCCGCGGGCGGATCCTCGGTCGCCAGCTCGACGACCACCGCGGTGCCGAGGCTCTCGCCGAAGTACACGATGTGCTCGGCCGGGACACCGGAGTCTGCGAGGAATGCCCGGGCCGCGCGGACGTCGAGCGCCAGTCCGTGCTCGCTCGGTGAGCCGGGGTTCCCGCCGTAGCCGCGGTAGTCGAACAGCAGCACGCCGATGCCCTCCGCCGCGAGCGCTCGTGCCAGCGGTGCGCGGACCGAGCGGTCGCCGCCGTTCCCGTTGGCGACCAGGACGGTGACGCCGCGGGTCGGCTTCTCGGCGGGAACGAGCCAGGCTCCCAGCGTCAGCCCGTCGTCGGTGTGCAGCTCCACGTCCCGGGCTCCGGGGATCACTGTGCCGGCCGCCGGCACCGACGTGCCGGCGGGGAAGTAGATGAGGCTGCGCTGGAACCCCCACATGAGTGCCAGCACTAGCACCACGACGCCGACGAGGACAAGGAGAGCCCGCGCTCGCGTCATCGCAGCCAGGCCCACACGAGTCGCCCGGTGCGTCCGAGCTGCCGCTGGTCCACGACCGACGGCACGTCACCGGGAGAGTGGTAGGCCGCGTAGCTCGTGCTCCCCAGGCGGGCCACGGCGAACCCTGCCTTCTCGAACGACCAGTGGTCGCTTGCGGTGTTCTCACACGCCTCCGCCGGTACGTCGATCCGCGCGGCCGTCTCCAGCAGAGCCCGCTGGACACGGGGTGGGGACAGCGGACCGGTGCACACCGGAACCACCGAGCCGACCCCGACGCGGTCCAGGGACACCATCGCGGTGAGCGCATCCCGCTGTGCCTGGGACAGCGACGCGACGTGGTGCCGGGAACCGAAGTGGTGCAGGTCGTCGCCGGACCCTCGTGGCTCCTCGGCGCCGAAGGCGATGAGCACAACGGGAAGCCGGGTCGACACCGGGTCGACCGAGACCAGGCGAGCCACCTCCAGCAGCACCGCGACCCCGCTGGCGTTGTCCTCGGCGCCCGGCGCGACCGCCACGGTGTCGAGGTGGGCGCCGAGGACGACGTGCGGCCGCGACGCGTCGAACCCAGGTGGCTCGGCCACGACGTTGAACGACCGGCCCGCCTCGACGGGCACGCCCCACGAGTCCCCGGCGGGCACCCTGAAGAACTCCCGGCG
Organism: uncultured Actinomycetota bacterium; assembly: GCA_963700365.1. Taxonomy (GTDB): domain Bacteria; phylum Actinomycetota; class Actinomycetes; order Propionibacteriales; family Nocardioidaceae; genus Nocardioides_C. The sequence continues at coordinate 561,539 of CAVOXG010000004.1, forward strand.
TGCGTCGTACCCGAGGTCCTCGAAGCGGCGCTCCACGAGCTGTCCCGCGCGCCGGTAGGCCGGGCCGGTCGCGAGCCGCGGCCCGATCCGCCCGGCGAGCAGGCGGACGTCGGCCATCGCCGCCGCGGCGTCGAAGGCGACCTGCGGCCGGGACGGTGGGGGAGTGCTCGGCGAGACCATCGACCCGCTGGGCGCCGGCCCACCTGTCGGCGCAGCGGAGGTGGGCGGAGCAGAGGTGGGCGCCGGCCGCCTGTCGGCGCAACGGACGTGGGCGAAGCAGAGGAGGCCGGGAAGCTGGGCCCGGCCTCGGCGCCGGTCTCAGGGCTGCCGTTCGCGGTGCAGGCGGCGAGCAGCAGCGACTGGGTCAGTGCAGCCGCCGACGCGGCGAGGAGCGCGCGTCCCATGCCACGAACGTACACGTGCACCGCCGTGTCGCATCGAGGCCGCGACGCCGTGCCACGACAGTGCACCACCTGGCGCGAGAGGGTCGACGGCCTGCCGGGGGTCACCGCGCCTACGTCATCGGCGCGCGATCTCGACGGCAGGGGGCGCGCCGGGAGGCGCGAACGAGGCGGCGCGTGCAACCGGATGCGTCCGGCGTGCGTCGTACCGGCACAGATCTCAGCGAAGGAGCAGGCACATGCCTCGAAACCCAGTTCTCACATTCGTCGTCGCAGCGGTCGGCGTGCTTGCTCTGGCCGGTTGTGCCGAGGCAGGCAGCGCGGGTAAGCCCGATGGCCCGGGACAGGCGGGTGGCGCTGCGGGCGGCGCTGCGGGCGGTGCTGCCGGTGGTGCCGCGTCGTGCGTCGCGGCGGTCACCTTCGGGGGCGACCTCTACCTCCAGGTGGACGCCGGACCTGTCACGGCCGGGGAGTCGCTCGAGGGCGCCGAGGTCCCGGCGTGCAACGACACCGGGACCGACGAAGGAGCAGCCACGCCGGTCGACGCCTTCGCGATCGACGGGGTCGACTCCCGCTTCGCGGTCGTGTCCGAGGGCGCAGCAGGCCAGATGGTCTACGTCGCCGAGGAGTACGCCCCCGTCCTCGTTGACTCGAAGCCCCTGCCCCAGGAGGTCGCGAGCGCGCTCGGCATCGGCTGACGAGCGCGCTCGCGGCAGGGTGCTCAGAGCCGGGAGCGTCCGTCGTACCGGGGTCGTTTGGGTGCGGGTGCTGAATGTAACAACGTGGTGGAGTGAGTTCCTCCGCGTGGAGGCGCAGCGAATCGATGTGGATGCGAGCTAATGACCTAAGTGGGTTCGATGGACGATAACTGGAGGAAGTTGTTGCTCGTGTGGTGGTTTGCTGTAAGGTGTTGGCGTGTATTGTAGTAATGAAAGCAATTGGAATGATTTATGGTCTGCTTGACGCGTGTGTAGTGGGGCACCATTTGGAGTCGAGAGATTGCAGCGGTTGCGCGAATCAGTGTCGAGGGGACGCGTATGCGGCGAGTGGAATTAGAGATTTGAATTGTACTCTAAGTCCCTGCATCGGGTGGCGGCAGAGTCGCGACCGTCCGTCGTACCCGCCTCGCGGCTCGCCGAGCCCGAACAGCGTGCCCAGCGTCGGAGCCACGTCGACCGTCGCGGCCGCTGCGCTGAACGTGCCCGTCCCCACGCGACGGTGCCCGCCGCCGATGAAGAACGGGATCGGCTTGGTCGCGGGGTGCCCGTGGTTCCCGGGGATCGGGTTGTCGTACTCCGCGGGGTCGCTGAACCGCCAACCGGACTTGCAGTAGGCGACCAGGTCGCCTGCGTTGTCGCTGAGCCGCAGCCGCTTCGGCGTCTTGACCGAGAGCACGCCGGGCGTCGCGCTCGCGATCTTGCGCATCCGCTCCAGCGCCTCGGTACGACGGGCATCGGGGCCGGTCCAGTACAGCAGGTCGGCGCCGCCGTTCTGGGCCACCACGACGTTGCCCTCGAGCAGCGGGTCGGCGTCGAAGGCCGGCTGGAGGGTGATGATCCGGTCGGGCCTCGACCAGTCCATCGAGTGGTCGGCGAGCACGATCACGACCGAGGAGGCCCAACGCCCGCTGGACTTCAGCATGTCGACGAACCGGCCGACCTGGGTGTCCACGTCGACCAGCGCCGCCTGGCGCGCGGCCTTGAGGGTGGTCCCGGTCAGGTCCGTGTGCCCCATCCGGTCGCAGTCGCCGAGGTTCACGAACACGAGGTTCGGGTCGAACTCCTCGACCATGCCGATCGCGGCGTCCATGGTGAACGCGTCGGGCGCGTGGCCGCTGATCGGCACGATCGGCGCCGGCTCCCACCGGTAGGTGGCACGCTTGCCGAAGATGCCGAACAGGTACTCCTTGCTGAGCACCGTGCCGGTCGTGAAGCCCTGCTTGTTGAGCCGCTCGATCACCGTCGGGAACCGCAGGTCCGACGGACGGTCGAGGTCCCGGATCTCCTTCGCGTCGCGGTCGTAGATCGCGTTCGCGGGGACGCCGCTGCGGTCGGGCCGCACGCCGGTCATCATCATCACGTGGTTCGGGATCGTCTCCATGATCGGCATGGAGCGGGCGCTCGGGAAGTTCATCCCGCCGTCGCGCAGCGCCTCGAGGTTGGGCATGAGGCCGCTGCCGATCTCGCCGGGCCGGGCGCCGTCGACGACGAGCACGTAGGCGCGGCGCTTCTTCGCGACCGCCGCCGACGCCCCCGGCGCACCGAGGGCGGCCGAGAACATCAGCGAGGCGCCCGCGGCGCCGCTGACCTTGAGGAAGGACCGGCGGTTGAGCTCCCCGGTGCCCGAGTCGCGCCCGTCGGTCGAGCGTGTCGCACACCATCAGCGCTCCTTCACCGGCGCGTCGGCGGCACGCACGCTCTGGGTGTTCGCGTCGGTGGCCCAGGACGCCGTCCAGGACACGGTGGCCTTCGGGTCGGTCCGCTCGCTGATGATGAAGTAGTCCATCTGGGCGCGAGCCGGGGTGATGTCGAGGACCGAGAAGCCGTGGTCGTCGAAGTTGAGGTACTTGACGTGCCGGTTGTTGGCCTGGATCGCGGCCTCGACGGGGATGCTGCTCCGCGCAGGAGCGGTGCCGGTGATGTCGTTGAGGTTGTCGCTCGTGATCGACGTACACACGAACTCGGTGGCCACCGACCGGCCGCCCTCGGTGGGGTAGGTGCCGGCGTTGAGCGGGAGGTCGCAGGCCCAGCCGGAGTGGATGTCACCGGTGAGGAAGACGGTGTTCTGCACGCCGTTGTCGGCGAGGTGGTCGAAGACCTCGTGCCGGTCGGCGGTGTAGCCGTCCCACTGGTCGACGTTGTACGGCGCACCGTCCTCGGGCAGCAGGCCGGTGAAGTCGTTGATCTGCTTGGTCAGCTCGTTGGGCAGCGGCGGGAAGACGACGGGCGCGATCATCACCGAGTTGCCGACCAGCTTCCACTGCGCGCGCTCCTCCTGCAACGACTGCTTGAGCCAGCGCATCTGCGCGTCACCGGTGATCGTGCGGTCGGGGTCGCTGACCGTGCCGTCGGCGACCGGGTAGGCCGCCTGCTTCGAGCGGTAGCTGCGCAGGTCGAGCATCGAGAGCTCGGCGAGGGTGCCGAACTTCAGGCGGCGGAACAGGCGGGTGCCGTCGCCGAGCGCCGCGGTGTCGCCCATGCGCACGGGCATCCACTCGTCGTACACGCGGTGCGCACGGCGCTTGCGCGCCAGGTAGTCGCCCTCGGTCTTGGGGTCGTGGTTCTCCGCGCCCTTGCGCCACGCGTCGTTGGTGACCTCGTGGTCGTCCCAGGTGACGATGAACGGGTTCTTGGCGTGCAGGGCCTGCAGGTCGGCGTCCTGCTTGTACTGCGCGTGCCGCTTGCGGTAGTCGGACAGGGACACCATCTCGTGGGCGGGCACCGGCTTGCGGACCCCGCCGTACCCACCGTCGCCGTACTCGTAGAGGTAGTCGCCGAGGTGGAGCACGGCGTCGAGGTCGTCGCGCTTGGCGAGGTGGCGGTAGGCGGAGAAGTAGCCGCCGGGCAGGTTGGAGCAGGAGACCACGCCGAAGCGGAGGTTCTTCGGGCTCGCGTTGGCCGCCGGCGCCGTCTTGGTGCGGCCGACGCGGCTCGCGACGCCCTTGTACAGGAACCGGTAGTAGTACGTGGTGCGCGGTCGGAGGCCCTTGGCCTCGAGCTTCACGGTGTGGTCACGGTCGGCGCCGGTGGCGAAGGCGCCCTTGGCGACGACGTCGGTGAAGCGGCGGTCCTTGGCCACCTGCCAGCGCACCGACACCCGCGGACCCTTGCCGGAGCCGGGTGCCGCCTCAGGGGTGGGCGTCACGCGGGTCCAGAGGATCACGCTGGTCGGGTGCGGGTCACCGGAGGCGACACCGTGCTTGAAGTAGCGGTTGGTCGCTGCCTCGGCCGGGTCGGCCATCGAGACGCCCACGGTGGCGGCGCCGGCCGTGGCGGCACCTGCGACGAGGAGGGAACGGCGGTCGAGTTCGATGCTGGTCACGTCTTGGTCAACGACACGGCGGCGGATTCGTGACGCCTTGTGGTGGTTGTTCACCGACCGTTCAGGTGGCGTACCCGTGCGTTGTGGCGGGCCTCACGCTAGTGGCACGTGTCCTGTCAGGATGGAGCCATGGGGAGCCTCTTCGTGGTCAGCGACGTGCACGGCTACCTCGACGATCTCGTGCACGGCCTCGACCAGGCCGGCTTCGGCGGCGGTGACGAGCTGTGGGTCCTCGGGGACCTGCTCGACCGGGGCCCGGACGGGATCGGCGTGATCGAGCACGTGAGGGAGCTCCAGCGACAGGCGCCCGGCCAGGTGCACGTGCTGATGGGCAACCACGAGATCCTCGCACTCGGCCGGGCCCGCTTCCCGGGCACGAAGTTCGACGAGTCGTGGATCATCAACGGCGGCAAGGTGCGCGACCAGGAGGCCCTCACCGAGGAACACCTCGACTGGCTCGCCTCGCTGCCGCTGATGGCGAACGTCGGGGACTACCTGGTCATGCACTCCGACACCACCAAGTACCTCGACTGGGGCTCGAGCGTCGACGACGTGAACTCCACCGTCCGCTCCGCGCTGGCCGACGCGGGCGACTTCGACGCGCACTGGGACGTGTGGGCCAAGCTCACCAGCCGGTACCACTTCGGCCGCGCCGACGGTGCGGAGGTCGCGCAGCGCGTGCTGTCGACGTACGGCGGCGAACTGGTCGTCCACGGGCACAGCATCATCGGCACGCTGCTCGACCTCCCCTCGCACGAGGTGGAGCAACCGCTCCTCTACGCGGACGGCTACGTGCTCGACATCGACGGAGGCCGGTACGACGGCGGGCCGCTGTTCGTCATCGAGCTGGACTGATCCCGGACAGCAGCCTGACCCCGGACACAGCAGGGCGGTCGGCTCCGCGAGGAGCCGACCGCCCTGGTGGTTCGGGTGAACCTCAGTCGACGGGCTCGTAGGCCTCCTCGACGTCGATGCCGTCGTGCTCGCCGCCGGCGAGCTTGTTGGTGACGTACAGCGCACCACCGACCAGGAGCATCGCGCCGCTGTAGAGCAGCGCCTCCGGCTCGGTGAACGCGGTGTAGCCGAGCAGCGCGATGTTGAACAGCACGCCCGCGTAGAGCACCGCCGTCGGCGCGGTGTAGTGCTCGTGGTCCACCTTGTTGCGGCGCAGGACGAGGGCAGCGGCGCACACCAGTCCGTAGACCGTGATCAGGAACAGGACGGTGACGTTCGCGAGCTTCTCGACGTCGGCGGTGACCAGCAGCACCAGGACGATCGCGGTCGTGAACAGGATCGCGAGCCACGGCGTCTGCCGTCCGGAGTGGGTCCGGGCGAAGGCACGCGGCACGATCCCGTGCCGGGCCATGCCGTACATGATCCGGGACTGCGCGACGAGCGCGACCAGCGTGGTGTTGGTGACCGCGACCAGCGCGATCGCCGAGAACAGCAGCGCGGGGATCGGGATCGGACCGGCCTTGACCACCTCGAGCAGGGCGCTCTCGGAGCCGGCGATCTTGTCCGTCGGCGCCACCATCGCGGCGGTGAACGAGACGAGCAGGTACAGCAGGCCGGCCACGACCATGCCGCCGAGCAGTGCACGCGGGAACACCTTGTTGGGCTTGTGGGTCTCCTCGGCGACGTTGGCGGCGTTCTCGAAGCCGGTCATCGCGAAGAACGCGACGGCCGCGCCACCGAGGACCACGAGGCCGGTGTTGCCGGGGTTGAACTCGAACGGGCGGCTGAAGTCCGCGTCACCGGACCCGATGACCGCGGCACCCACGGCCAGCACGATCAGCAGGCCGGCGAACTCGACGATGGTCATGAGCACGGTGGCCCACACGGACTCCGTGATCCCGCGGAAGTTGAGCAGGGCGAGGATGAGGATGAACCCGGCCGCGACCCACGTCTGCGGCAGGCTCACGAACGACTGGAAGTAGTCGCCACCGAACACGAGCGCCAGCGCGCCGGCGGCGGCAATGCTCGCCGACAGCATGCAGAAGGTCACCACGAACGTGAGGAAGTTGTTCTTGAACGCCTTGCTCACGTAGAGCGAGGCGCCTGCCGCCTGGGGGTACTTCGTGATGAGCTCCGCGTAGGCGAAGCCGGTCAGCAGCGCGACCGTGATCCCGACCAGGAACGCCGTCCAGAAGGCGCCGCCCACCTCGGCGGCCATGACGCCGACCAGGGCATAGATACCCGAGCCGAGCACGTCGCCGAGGACGTAGAAGAAGAGGAGCTTCCCTGTGATCGACCGTTTGAGCCGGTCGGGCCGTGCTTCTTGCTGAACATCGACGCTCATGAGTACTCCTAGGAGTGTTGGCTAACGCCTCTGATTTCCCCGTATGTCGACGTCGAAACGTCCCGATGCTCGCGGCAGGTGCCGGACCGGCGTCCGGCAGGCCGGGTCGGCGCCCTCTCAGCGAGGTCCGCGCCGATCAGCGCAGGCGGGTCCGTGAACCGGTTCGACCCGCCCGTGCGACAACTGGTCAGGAGGTTCTCAGATGACCAGAACAGCGGTGGAGCTCACAGACTCACCCCTCGGCGTGGCCAGGGCCCGGCGGGGCGTGGTCGTCGCGCGCAGGGTCGGCGTCGGCTTGTCGGCCGCGGTCGTGGCCGGGGTGGCGGCAGGGCTCGTTGCCCGGCTGATGATGCGGCTGGCCGCTCTCGCGGTCGGAGATGTCGGCCACTTCTCGCTCGCCGGGACTGCCGGCATCCTCGTGGTCTTCGTCGTCGTGACCGTGCCGGGCGCCGTGCTGGCGTCGCTGGTACGACGTCGGGGGCGGTCGGCTCTCCTCGTCGTCGGCGCGCTGTTCCTGTGCGTGCCGGCGACCGGTGTGGCCGGCTCGGACCTCGGTGGGCTGGTCGGTCTCTCAGGAGTGCAGTGGGCCGGCGTCGGCCTGGCCACCGTGGGTGTCTACGCCGCGATCCTCGCGCTGCCCGTCCTGGCTCTGCGGCTCATCGCCCGGTGGTCCTGAGCACCTGAGCGGGGCATGAGCAGGGTGGGCATGAGGCGTGGGCGCCCGGGGCGGTCCGAGCGTCGCCCGTCGCGGTGACCGGACGCTCGAGGGGCCGGCCCCAGTCGGAGCCGGCCCCTCGTCGGTGCTTGTCGGTCAGACGCGGCGCAGGACCGCGGTGACCTTGCCGAGGATCGTGGCGTGCGTGCCGTCGATCGGGTCGTAGGCCTCGTTGTGCGGCAGCAGCCAGATCTTGCCGTCCTTGCGCTGGAACGTCTTCACGGTCGCCTCGCCGTCGAGCATGGCGGCGACGATCTCGCCGTTCTCCGCGGTCGGCTGCTGGCGGACCACGACGTAGTCACCGCTGCAGATGGCGGCGTCGATCATCGAGTCGCCGACGACCTCGAGCAGGAAGAGCGTGCCGTCGCCGACGAGGCTCTTGGGCAGCGGGTAGACGTCCTCGATCGCGCTCCTCGGCGAGGATCGGCCCACCGGCGGCGATCCGGCCGACCATGGGCACGTAGGTGGCGGCGGGCATCGGGTTGACGCCGGCGTCACCGGTGCCGGACTCGACGACCTCGCCGGGGGAGAAGACCTGCATCGCGCGGGGACGGTTCGGGTCGCGCTTGAGGAAGCCCTTCTCCTCGAGCGTGCGCAGCTGGTGCGCGACGGAGGAGGAGCTGGTCAGGCCGACGCGCTCGCCGATCTCACGCATGCTCGGCGGGTAACCGCGGCCCTCGATCGACTCGCGGATCACCTCCAGCACACGCTGCTGGCGCGGGGTCAGGCCCGAGGCGTCCGGGGGACCGTCGGGGAGCTCTGAGACTGTCCTGCCCTTGCCTGATGCCATGGTGGTCATGCCCTTCGTGGAGTCGCCGGTCGCTGGCCGTGACCGCTTGTTCACAAGGTAGACCGAGATGGCCCTGGCTTCAAACACCTGTTCGAATGGGCGTGTCTGGTTAGGTTCGTCCATGACACAGGGATCAGTGGTCGTCACCGGAGGTGCCCGCGGCATCGGGCGCGCGATCGCCCAGAAGATGGTGGGCCGCGGCCATCACGTCGTGCTGACCGACATCGACGGTGAGGCTGCCCGTCGTACCGCTGAGGAGATCGGCGCGGTCGCCGGGCTGGAGCAGGACGTCCGCGACGAGGCGTCGCACCGGGTCGCGGCCGAGGAGGCGCTGCGGCACGGACCGCTCGCGGTGTGGTTCAACAACGCCGGCGTGGGCAACGACGGGGCGGTCAAGGACCTGCCGTCGACCGCTGTCGAGCAGCTGGTCCAGGTCAACCTGATGGGCGTGATCTGGGGCATGCGGGCCGCGATGGACGCGTTCGCGCCGGCTGGCGGGGACATCGTCAACACCGCGTCGATGTCCGCGCACGGGCCGGTGCCCGGGCTGTCGGTGTACGCCGCAACGAAGGCGGCCGTCGTCTCGCTGACCACCTCGGCCCAGGTCGAGACGCCGAAGAACGTGCGGGTCCACGCGCTGTGCCCCGACGGCGTCGACACCCCGATGGTCGAGGCGATGGCCGACCACGGACGTGCCAAGGCGCTCGTGCACTCGGGCGGTCGGTTGCTCACGGCCGAGGAGACGGCCCAGGCGGCGGTGTCGCTGGTGGGCACGTCGCGGGTGGTGCTGTCGGTCCCCACGTGGCGGGCCGGCCTGATGCGGTTCACGTCGGTGACGCCGTCGATCTCGATGAAGGCGGAGAAGCTGTTCCTGTGGGAGGGCCGGCGCCGGATGCGCCGTACCCGCTAGAGACCCCGGACCCTGAGCGCGGCCTGCGTGCGGTCGCGGACCTGCATCTTGGTCAGCACCCGGGACACGTGGTTCTGCACGGTCTTGAGGCTGACCCCGATCTCGCGGGCGATCTCGGCGTTGCTCAGCCCGTTGGCCAGCAGTGCGAGCACCTCTGCCTCGCGCTCGGTGAGGTCGTACGACGGGCCGCGGCGACCGCCGAGGACCCGGCCCGCGACCCCGGGGCCGAACACCGCCCCGCCCGCTGCCACGGCACGGATCGCGGCGAGGACCTCCTCCTGGCCCGCGCCCTTGAGCACGTAGCCCCGCGCGCCGACCTGGAGCGCTGCCATGACGCTGTCGTCGTCATCGACCATCGTGAGCACGAGGACCGCGGTCCCGGGAGCCGCGGCGACGATCCGACGGGTGGCCTCGATGCCCGGGACGACGGGCAGGTTCAGGTCCATCAGCACGACGTCGGGTCGCGTCTCGACGGCACGGCGCACCGCGGACTCGCCGTCGCCGACGGAGCCGACCACCTCGAGGTCCCCGACGGTGGCGAGGAGCGCGCCGAGCCCGTCGCGGAACAACGGGTGGTCGTCGACGACCAGCACGCGGATCACGGGGTCACCGTCGTGGCGTCGGTCACCGGCCGGGCGGCCTCGACGGGCAGGTGCAGGTGCACGCGGGTGCCGGCCCCCGCCCTGCTGTCCACCGCCAGGGTCCCGCCGAGCTCCTCGGCGCGTTCCCGCATGCTGCCGAGGCCGACGCCGCCGTCTCTGGGCTCGGCTCCTCCGTGCCCGTCGTCCACGATCTCGGCTCGGACAGCGCCCGGCTGGGCACTCACTCGCACCGTGGCCCGGGTCGTTCCGGCGTGTCGGGCCACGTTGGCGAGTGCCTCGGCGACGACCCGGTACACCGCGACCTCCACGGCCGCGGGGAGCGGTGGCAGCGGTTCGACGTCGAGGTCGACGTGCACCGCGCTGCCGAGGCGGTCGACAACCTGCTCGAGCGCTCCCTCGAGGCCGAGGTCGTCGAGAGCGGGTGGCCTCAGTCCCTCGACGATCCGACGGACGTCGAGCACGGTGTCGGCGATGGCGCTGCGCAGTCGGACGAGCTCGGCGTCGGGGTCGGTGTCCTCGAGCCGGATCCGGTTGCGCAGTGCGTCGACGTGAAGCGTGAGCCCGGCCAGGGCCGGTCCGAGCCCGTCGTGCAGGTCGCGCCGCAGCCGGCGCCGCTCCTCCTCGCGGGCCAGGACGAGCCGATGCTGTGCATCGCGCACGCTGTCGAGCAGGCCCGCCGCGTGGACGACGCCGCCGAGCTGGCCGGCGAGGTCGGCGAGCAGGCCGCGGTCGGTGTCGCGCAGCGTCCGGTGGCTCCACGAGAGCGCGCCGACAGGTGCGCCGTACGCCATGAGCGGGAGCGTCTCCACCTCGCCGGACGCCGAAGGTGTGCCGTGCACGGCGAGGGCGTGGCCCGATGCGCCGTGCACGGCGACGTACCGAAGCCCGAGCGTCGAGCCGAGGTCGTGGACGAGCGTGTCGAGCAGGCCGGGCACGTCGGAGGCATCCGCCAGCCTGCGGCCGGTCGTGGCGAGGACGTCGGCGGGTTGGGACCAGCTGCCGTAGGTCAGCCGGGTCACGCCCGACTGGAGCGCGTTGCGCAGCGGCGCGAAGGAGACCGCGACGACTCCGGCGGCCACCCAGGGGAGCCAGGGAGCGCCGCGTTCGCGGAGAAGGGCGCCGACCCCGCCGACGGTCAGCGCGTACAACCCCGCGACGACGGCGGAGAGGCTGGCGTAGGTGAGCGTGCGGGAGACGGCCAGCTGTACGTCGTACAACCGGCGTTGGAGCATGGCCACCGCGATCGCGACGGGGACCGGCAGCGTCACGACCGCGAACATCCACGGCGAGACCAGGTCCGTGGCGATCAGCGGCAGGAAGACGACCGGGACCGCGAAGGCGACGCTCAGCCACAGCAGCTGCTGGCGGCGCAGCTCGTCGCCCGCGCGCCAGCGGTGCACGAGGCCGGAGATGGCGACGACCAGCGTGAGCACGCAGAGGCCGACCGCCGAGAGGGCGAGGACATCGACCGCCAGGCTCAGGCTCTCCGGGACGCCGGTCGGGCTGTCCATCCCCTCGAGGCGGTACTCCAGCGGTTGTGGAGCAAGAACCGAGGCGGCCGTGAAGGCACCGATCGCGGAGACCAGGAGGACCAGGGGCCAGCGACGGCCGCGCCAGGGCAGCTCCCCGTCGGGGAAGAGCATGGGCACGGCGAGCACGAGGACCAACCACCCGAGTCCGCGGACAGCGGTGCCCAGGACGCCGAACCAGTCAGCAGCAGGGACGCTGCCCGGGTCGTGGAGGTAGCCCTTGACCCCGAGCGCCAGCGCGGCTTCGCCCACGCCCCAGGCGGTGGCGCCGAACAGAAGAAGCCGCCCGACCAGGTGACCTGGCCGGGCGTGCTCCACGACGAGTGCGACGACGATGTAGGTGGCGACGGCGAGCGCGACGGCGGTCTCGTTCGCGGGGACCTCACCCGTCGTGCGGGCCTGGAGGACGGCGGCGGTGAGCGCGCCCGAGACCGCGGCCAGTGCCGCAAGCGTCACCCAGGTGGTCCGCAGTCCCCTCATCAGTCACCTCGCGCTCAAGCGTGCCGTACGGCGAGCGGTTCTGTCGCAGGTTCGGCCGCCCCAGCGCTCTCGTCGTGCCGCAGCATCGCGACAGCGAGACCGATCCACCAGACCAGCCAGACGAGCGTCGCGTAGTCCTGGAGCCCGACACTCGCGGCGGGGACTGCGGTGAGGAGGACGACGCCGGTGATGATCCCGCCCCAGCCGACCCAGCGTGCCGAGAACCGGTCGGAGAGAGCGGCGAGTCCGAGGCCGATCGCGTGGGCGCCGAGCAGCGCGAGGCTGATGAAGTAGGCGAAGTTGCGGATGTTGTTGACCACGAGCGCGAGCTCGAGGTCGGCGCCCTGGTGGCTGGCCCACAGCGAGGCGGCGCCGGGTGCGAAGCCGCTGCCGACCACGACCGCGACGTAGCCGAGACCGGCTGCTGCTGCCGCCTGGGTCGCCCACCGTCCGCCTTCGGTACGTCGACCGACGGCCCGTGCGAGGAAGACGAGCGCGGGGACGAGGCAGACGAACCCGAGGACCTCGATGTAACCGCCGGTCATGATCTGGGTGATGTCGCCCTCGACGTAGGAGTGCTCGATGCCTTCCTGCCCCTCCTTCACGGTCGGCGGGCCCATGAACATCACTCCGGTGAGCATGAGGACGACGTGGGCGAGCGCGAAGCCCGCGGCGAGACGCCAGAGGTGGCGGGGGATCGGTGGGTTCATCGGAAGCTCCTTCGCGTTGTGGGTTCGTTGACTCCCTGAGCGTCGCCGCCGGGCCGATCGCTGTCGTGAGGGCGCTTCCCGGAAGAGCCGGGAAGATCTCCCGGGGCCGCGAAGCGTTCGAACAGATGTTCGGCGTGTCTCTTGCGCCCGACCTGTCGGCGACCTATCTTCGTACACATGTTCGATCGAACAGGGTTTCGAGAGGTAGTCGACGAAAACTGTCGGTGGCCGTCGATAGACATCTGTTCATGGACGCAAGGCACGGCATCTTCGAGGAGGTCTCACCGATGAGCACCATGGCTGCAGCGCACGACTTTCAGTTCCCGCGGATCAGCACGACCCGTACGCCGGGCGTGCGGTTGACCCGCCGGGGACGGCTCACCCTGCTGCTGCTCTTCGTGGGGCTGGCCTTCGCGGTCTTCACCGCCTTCGGCGGCCAGTCGGCCGCGACCGGTGAGGCGGGCCAGCCGGTGGAGACCACGACGGTCGTGGTCGGTGAGGGCGACACGCTCTGGGGCATCGCGTCGGAGGTCGCCGAGCCCGGTGAGGTGCGGGAGATGATCCACTACATCCAGGAGCTCAACGCGCTGCCGAGCGCGAGCCTGATGCTCGGTCAGGAGCTCGCCGTACCGGTGGAGTGACCATCACAGACTTTGTCGCCGGCTTCCTTCGACCCGTAGCCGGCGTCGAGGGGAAGAACGAGGGCGGGGCCGCCAAGCGCAGGCCCCGCCCTCGTTTGCTTTCGCCTGGTCAGGGCTTCCGGGCGGCGGCCACCGCGCCCTCGGCGATCAGCCACTGCCCGGCGGTGTACGTCGCCATGACCGCCGTCTCGAGTCCGCGGGACGGCTCGCGCCGGAGGAACTTCTGCACACCGAGCAGGCTGTCCGAGAGCAGGAACAGCGACGTGCCGGCCACGATCCGCCGCCGCGCTGAGGCGCGCATGTCCGTGTCGAGCATGGTCGAGGTGGCGAACATGCCCGACAGGACGGCGGCGTAGGCAGCGATGGGAAGGCGGAGGTTCGGGTCCTTGCGGCCGGCGGCGACAGCCATCACCGGTGCGGTCGTGGCCCAGGTCGCCGCCGCTGCCTTGGCTCCGGGAGCTTTGAGTCCGGCCTCGTGGTCACGCACCGTGGCGAACCCGCCGAGGTAACCGAGATGCGCTGCGAAGAAGGAGCCGACACCCGCCAGGAAGCTGGGCTCGCCGCGACCGAGCAGCGCGACGTCTCCGCCCCAGGAGAAGAGCTGGGCCGCCTGCACTCCGCGAGTGAGGCCGGTGTTGTTGTCACCCAGCGCGAGCCTGGTGCTCCTGGCGAGCGCGGGCATCAGCAGAGGCTTGGTGACGTACCTGGCGCGCCGTGCTGCTGTGCCCGGCCGACCGGCCAGGTAGCTGTCGGCAGCGGCGAGGGTGAGGTAGGAGGCGGTGGCGGCGACGCGAGAGCTGCGGAGTCGAGGCATGGGGACATCCTTCCGCAGGCGCGGGCGGGGGATCGCCGGCGTCCAGTACGCGGGGTGCTCGCGGTCCGCCGGACCAAGCTCTGAGCGAACCCCATGCCTCGCTGACGCGCAGGCTGCCCTCGTCCGCCGGACCACGCTCTGGGCCTTGAACGTGATAGCCGTCAGCCGTAGTTGCCGGACAGCGAACCCCGTGCCTCGCTGACGCGCAGGCTGCCCTCGGTGCCCGTGATGGTCACTGTCTCGTCGATGTCCTGCCACGCTCCGCCGTTGACCCGGAACCGGGCTGAGTACGTGACGTCGACCCGAGGCCGCACCGTCGTCTGCGCGTCGGAGTACCGGTAGGTCACGTCCCGTGACGGGTACGGCGCTCCCGGGGTGGACGTCGTGGTGGTGGATCCGTCGCCGTGGTGCCAGGTGTACGACGTCGGCTCGGCGAGGATGTCGACCTGTCGGCCGAGCAGGGTGACCGTCGCGGAGAAGGGTTGTGCCTCGGTGTAGAAGATCGTGTCGAAGTTGACGAGGGTCTTGCCCTCGGGCTGGGTCAAGGCTTGCAGGGTTGGCAACCCGATGCGCTCGATCTCTCGGAGGACGAGGGCTGGTGTCACCTGTGGCCGCGGGACATTCGGTGCTTCGGGCGTCTCCCCGAAGCACTGGGTCGACAGGGGTACCCAGGCGCCGGTGGTCGCGTCGCGTCCCCACAGCCGGTAGAGCCGTTCGACAGGTTCAGGGCAGGACAAGGCTGCGGCGCACTCGACCTCAGAACTGATGGTCGATGACAGGCTTGGAGTCGCACAGACGCTCAACCACTGATATTCGGTGAACGTCGGCACGTGAGGTCGCGCCTTCGGTCGCCGGCGTTGGGTCCAGAGATCGCCCGGCGCAGAGGTGCATGTCATGCCGACACCGCACATAGGTGTCGCCGGCTCGGGCTTCACCCTGACACCCGTGACCATCCGCGAACGCCGGCGGCTAGCGGCAAGGCAGCACGGATCAATAGCAGCGCCGAGATCGACTGCAAGCAATGCCTGCGACCGCGCTTCATGCGACTCGCTCCAATCTCGATACACGCCAGGTCGACCGGCGAACGCGGACGAGAACATCGTCATCGGCTGTTTGCCGCCGTCGAACGTCTTGGGCTCCGCGCCAGCCTGCTCGATGACTCGCTCTGCCGGCGACATCAGCACGCCCAAGTCGAGGATCGGTGACGCCGTCGGCTGACCGGGAACCAGCGAGACCGACTGGACGTTTCCAGCCCTCGACTTCGAATGCTCCCGCCCGCTGCCGTACGGTTTCCTCGATGTTCCCTGCGATCGCCTCAGCAGGACGCGCAGTCGGTGCGTCGCTAGCTGCCGAAGGTCGCTCGGTGTCACCGGTGTTCACCGCGTAGATTGACGAGCTCGATGTAGTGGCGGACGAAGGCTTTCGCGGCCGCCTCGGAGGTCCCGTTCGCCTCTGCTGGGAGAGTCGGAGGCGCTTCGGTGGGACTCGGTGAGGGCGATGGTGAGGAGGACGCCGCCTCGATCGGCGGCGGTTCCGGGTTCGACTGGCAGCCGACGAGCGAGCCAGTAGTGAGGACCAGGCCCAGCAGGCCCAGCGCAGCACGACGACCAACCGATGCGTCGGCCCGAGACACGACCATCTGAACCCCCAACCCGTGTGCCACCGAGACGCCGCGTCCAGGTTCGAAGCCGGACAGCAGCGATCAGCAACTTACTGAGACGGCTCCGCTTCGGCTAGACCCAGCGCCCGACCTGTGGATAACCAGGTGCCCCCGGCGGAGCGGCGAGCGGCGTTGATCCGGCCCGATAGGTTCGAGCCAACATGAGCTCCGCACACGCCGCCGCGAACCCGAGATGGTCCATCGTCGTCCCGCCGGTGGCGTTGCTGCTGCTGGCGGCCACGTGGGGTCGTGACCTCGGCTGGCTCGCCGTCGTCGTGGTCTCGCTGGGCCTGGTGGCAGCCGTGCTCACCGCCGTGCACCACGCCGAGGTCGTCGCGCTGCGCGTCGGCGAACCGTTCGGAACGCTCATCCTCGCGGTCGCCGTCACCGTCATCGAGGTCGCGCTGATCGTCACGCTGATGGTCTCCGGCGGCGACAAGACCGCTTCGTTGGCGAGGGACACCGTCTTCGCCGCGGTCATGATCGCCACCGGCGGCATCATCGGCCTGAGCCTGCTGGTCGGCTCCATCCGGCACGGCGAGCAGAGGTTCAGGACCGAGGGGTCCACCGGCGCACTCGCGGCACTGGTGGCACTCGCGGTCGGCAGCCTCGTGCTCCCGACGTTCACCTCGTCGACGGCCGGCCCGACGTTCTCCGGCGGACAGCTGGCGTACGCCGGCATCAGCTCGCTGGTGCTCTACGGCGTGTTCGTGTTCGTCCAGACCATCCGCCACCGCGACTACTTCCTCCCCGTCGACGAAGATGCGATCACGGACGAGGACGTGCATGCCGCCGCTCCGTCGAACCGCACCGCGTACACGAGCCTGGCCCTCCTGCTGGTCTGCCTCGTCGCCGTCGTCGGGCTTGCCAAGGTCGTCTCGCCGGCGATCGAGACGGGCGTCCGCTCGATCGGCGCGCCGAGCTCTGCCGTCGGTGTGGTGATCGCGCTCCTCGTCCTGGCGCCGGAGACGCTGGCCGCCGTACGCGCTGCTCGTCGCAACCGGATCCAGACCAGCTTCAACCTCGCGCTCGGCTCGGCGCTGGCCAGCATCGGCCTGACCATCCCGGTCATCGGTCTCGCCTCGATCTGGCTGGAGGGCCCGCTGGTGCTCGGGCTCGAGGCCAAGGAGATGGCGCTGCTCGCGTTGACCGTGGTGGTCAACATGCTCACGCTCAACAGCGGCCGCGCCAGCGTTCTGCAGGGAACGGTGCACCTGGTGGTCTTCTCCGGCTTCCTGTTCCTCGCCGTGTCGCCGTGAGGCTGGCCGTTCCGCACGCAGCCACCGGCTAGGTTCGGGGCCAGCAGTACGACGGGCAAGGGAGCGGGATGGGCACGCGGATCGGCAACATCGGGGACAGGCTGCGCACCAGCTACTGGTTCGTCCCTACCCTCATGCTCATCGGCGCCGCCCTGCTGGCCTGGGCGACGATCCGCATCGATGAGGCAACGAACCCGGAAGGGCTGCCCGGGGTCGGTTGGCTCGTGTACTCCGGCGGTCCCGAAGCGGCACACGCGCTGTTGAGCGTCATCGCCTCGTCGATGATCACCGTGGCGGGCGTGGTGTTCTCGATCGCGATCGTCACGCTCCAGCTCGCCTCGTCGCAGTTCGGGCCGCGGATGCTCGCGAACTTCGTGAAGGACCGCGGCAACCAGGTCACGCTCGGCACGTTCGTGGCTGCCTTCCTGTACTCCCTGCTCGTGCTACGCGTCGTGCGGACGGGGCAGCCCGAGTCGGTCCCGCACCTCTCCGTGACGGTGGCCCTGCTCCTCGCCGTCGCCGGTCTCACGGTGTTCATCTACTTCGTCCACCACGTCGCAACGACGATCCAGGCGCCGAACCTGGTCGACGCGATCGCCGACGAGCTGCGGGTGAGCGTGCACGAGATGTTTCCCGAGGCGGACGGGACACACGCGCTCCTGCCGGCCCCCGGCCTCCCGCAGGACTTCGACGTGGAGTCCCGGACGGTCACGGCCGGTCAGGTCGGCTACGTCCAGATCATCGACGTCGCGCGTCTGGTGCGAGTGGCCCGTGAGCACGACCTCGTGATCCGCGTGGAAACCCGGCCCGGCCGGTTCGTCGTCGGGCACTCGGTCTTCGCCAGCGCCTATCCGGCTGCGCGGGTCACCGAGGAGGCGATCGAGTCGATCTGCGAGGCACTCACGACGGGCTCGCGTCGCACGGCACAGCAGGACATCGAGTTCCCGGTCAGGCAGATGGTGGAGATCGCCGTACGCGCGCTGTCCCCGGCGATCAACGACCCGTTCACCGCGAGCACCTGCGTCGACCAGATCGGGGCCGGTCTCTGTGAGATGGCGGGGCGTGAGTTCCCGTCGACGTACGTCGTCGACGAGGACGGCGCGCTCCGGGTCCAGTGGACGGATGTGCTCACGTGGGAGCGGCTGGTGGGCGGCGCGTTCGACCAGATCCGGCAGAGCGCCGCCTTCCACGTGGCCGTCTACCTCAACCTGCTCGAGACGCTGGCCCAGGTCGCCGGCTGCGTGGCCGACCGGGACCGGCTGGAGCCGCTGCTCCGCGAGGCGCGGCTCGTCGTCGAGGCCGCGGAGCGCAGCGTCGAGTCGGAGGCCGACCAGGAGGTCGTCGAGCAGCGGTACGACGACCTGGTGGCTGTCGCGGAGCGTGCGGGGACCTGACGGGCCTTGACGGGACGGCCGAGCCGCCTGTCGTACCGGTCAGCGCCTGCGGCGCGCGGCAGCCCGTCGCGGCCGGTGCTCGCTGAGCCAGCCCATCATCCGCAGGCCACGGGCGCCCAGCGCGATCATCAGCACGAGGCACACCACGGCACCGGTCGACGCGCCGATCGTGAACAGCCACGCCACGCCCTGACCGCTGACGGCGAGCACGCCGAAGTCGATCGCGGCTCCCACCAGGAACACCCAGGCGACGCCCGTCAGCAGCGCTCCGAGGCCCAGCGAGACCAGCTGGACTCTCGAGAGGTCGCGGGTGCGCTTCTGGACGCGGCGCCCACCGGGACGCTTCTCAGCCACGGTTGCGGGTCACTTCCTGCCACGCAGCCACGCCCGGAGCTGGCTCACGATGACCGTGACCACCCCGCCGATGAAGACACCGCCCACCACGAGGGTGCTGATGCCGATGAAGGTCTCGCCCTCGCCCAGCGCGTAGGCGCCGAACCGGATCAGGCTGAACCCCAGATAGGCGACCACCGCGCCGATTGCGATCGTGACGATCGTCGACGCGGTGGTGCTGATCTGCTTCTTCTCACCGTCCGCGCGTGCCACGCAGACGAGCCTATCCGGCGCTACTCCGTGCTGATCGCCCGCAGTACGTCGAGCCGCGCGGCCCGCCGGGCCGGGAACACCGCGGCCAGCACCCCGACCAGCGCTGCGACGACGATGAACACCGAGAGCCGGCCCCAGGGGATGGACAGCACGTCGATGCCCTGGTCGGCGATCGCGGTCTGGAGCGCGACGCCGAAGGCGATGCCCATGACCACGCCGAGCACCGCCCCGAGCACGGCGACGATCACCGACTCCAGCCGCACCATCCGCCGCAGCTGCGGCCGCGAGAGGCCCACGGCTCGGAGCAGGCCGATCTCCCGGGTCCGCTCGATCACCGACAGCGCCAGCGTGTTCACGATGCCGAGGACCGCGATGATCACCGCGAGCCCGAGCAGCGCGTAGATGATGTTGAGGAAGTAGTTGATCTGCTCCTTCTGCTGCTCGGCGAACTCCGCCGGGTCGGCCAGGGTCACCGTGGGCAGGTCGGCCAGGATCTCGTTCACGTCCGCGCGGACCGCCTCGGCATCGGCGTCGTCGGTCTTGTTGACGAACAGGATCGAGTCCAGCGGCGCGAGACCGCCCTTCTCCAGGGTGTCGAGCGTGACGAGGTAGTCGGCGGGGACGGCCGCCGACCGGCCGAAGATCCCGGCCACGGTCAGCTCCACCGGTCCGCCCTGGAACATCACCTCGAAGCGGTCCCCGAGGCCGAACCCCTGCTCCTCCACGACGTCCTGGCTGATGATCGTCGTACCCGGCTCCAGCGCGGCGAGCGCGCCGGCGACGACCGGGAACTCCGTGGCGGCGGCGAGGTCCTCGGGGTCCGCGGCGCCGATGAACGCGGCGCCGCCCTCCACCTCGGCGAAGGCCTGCCGGAAGCTGGCCACCGCCTCGATGCCGTCCACCTCGCGGATCTGCTCGGCGATGGTGGGGGAGAAGGGGGTGCCGACCACGTTGGAGACGATGAACTGCGAGGTGATCGACTCCTCGAGCGCCTTGTCGGTGCTGGCCGACGCCGACGCCCCGAGCACCGACATCAGCGACACCAGGGCCAGGCCGAGCATCAGCGCGGACGCGGTGGCCGCGGTGCGCCGCGGGTTGCGCTTGGAGTTCTGCGCGGCGAGCTGGCCCACGGTCCCGAAGAGGCGGCGGTACGACAGACCGAGCAGGTCGACAAGGGGACGGCCGATGACCGGGCTCATCAGGGAGACGCCGATGAGGATCCCGAGCATGCCGACGCCGATCATCGTCAACCCGGTGCTGCCGTCCTCCACGGCGAAGCCGCCCACCATCAGACCGATGCCGCCGAGCACCATGAGGGTGCCGACGATGACCCGTCGGTGCAGCGAGGCCTCGGGCAGCGCCACGTCGTCGCGCATCGCCGCCACGGGCGGGATCCGGGAGGCGCGGCGGGCGGGCAGGTAGGCCGCGAGCATGGTGACGACGATGCCGACCACGTAGGACACGATCACCGTGCGGAGCTCGACCGGGAACTCGGCACTCCCGAGATCCAGCCCGATCGCGCCGAACAGCGCCTTGAGGCCCTGGGCCAGCAGGTAGCCGGCGCCGAGACCGACCGTCGACCCGAGCACCCCGATCACGAACGCCTCGGTGAGCACCGAGCGGTTCACCTGCTTGCGGGAGGCGCCGAGCGCCCGGAGCAGCGCGAGCTCGCGGCTGCGCTGGGCGACCAGGATCGAGAAGGTGTTGATGATCAGGAACGTCCCGACGACCATCGCCACGGTCGCGAAGACGAGCAGGAACGTGTTGAGGAAGCCGAGGATCTCCTGCAGGCCCTCCTCGTTCTTCTCGACGACGGAGTCGCCGGTGCGCGCGGTGACGCCCTCGGGGAGGACCTCCGCCGCCGCGTCGCGCAGCTCCTCCTGGCTCACCCCGTCGGCGGCGGCGAGCGCGACGCCCGACCACTCCTTGCGGCCGTCGAAGAACAGGTCCTGCATGGCCTCGGCGTCCCACAGCGTGAGGGTGGCCCCGGCCGTCGAGCCCTCGCCGAACTCCACGAGGCCGACCAGCTCGACGTCCATGCTCGGCGGGTCGCCGGGCGTGACGAGCTTGACCGTGTCGCCGACCTGGTAGCCGGCCTTCTCGGCGGTGGCCACGTCCATCGCGATCTCACCCGGCCCGTCCGGGCGGTCGCCGTCGACGTAGGTGGTGATCTTCTTGCCGGTCAGCGCGGTGGAGTCGCCGTCGGTGAAGGCGAGTCCCGGCGGGCCGTTGCCGCCGACGACCTTGCCGTCCGCGCCGATGACGTAGACGGACTGCAGCGTGTTGTAGGGGTTGACCTCGGCGGCGCCCTCGAGCTCCTCGAGGTCCTGGACGACCGAGTCGGGGATGGTGCGGTTGTCCATCACCGAGTCGAAGTCGTTGGCGCCCTCCGGCGCGATCTCCACGTCCGACGTACTGCCGGCGATGATGCCGCTGAACGCGCCGCCCATCGCGTCGGTGAAGATGAACGATCCCGCCACGAACGAGACGCCGAGCACGATCGCGAAGGCGCTCAGGAACAGGCGGACCTTGTGCGCAACCAGGTTGCGCAGGGTGACACGTCTCATCGGACCATCGCCCTCGCGGTCAGCTTGCCCATCTCCTCGAGGACGCTCTCGCGGGTCGGCTCGCGCAGCTCGTCGACGACCTTGCCGTCGGCGAGGAAGACCACCCGGTCGGTGTACGACGCGGCGACGGGGTCGTGGGTGACCATCACGATGGTCTGACGGTGCTCGTCGGCGCTGCGGCGGAGCAGGCTGAGGACCTCGGCACCGGAGGTCGAGTCGAGGTTGCCGGTCGGCTCGTCGGCGAAGACGATCTCGGGCCGGCTCATCAGTGCGCGGGCGCACGCGACCCGCTGCTGCTGGCCGCCGGACAGCTCGTTGGGCCGGTGGTCGAGCCGGTCGCGCAGGCCGACGGTGTCGATGACGGTGTCGAACCAGTCCTTGTCGGGCTTGCGGCCGGCGATCGACAGCGGGAGCTCGATGTTCTCCTGCGCGGTGAGCGTCGGGACGAGGTTGAACGACTGGAAGACGAAGCCGATCTTGTCGCGGCGCAGCTCGGTGAGCGCCTTGTCCTTGAGGGTCGACAGGTCGGTGTCACCGAGGAAGACCTGGCCGTCGGTGGGGGAGTCGAGGGCGGCCATGCAGTGCATGAGCGTCGACTTTCCCGAGCCGCTGGCGCCCATGACGGCGGTGAACTCCGCCGTGTAGAACTCGATGTCGACGCCGTCGAGGGCGTTGACGGCGGCTTCGCCCTCGCCGTACACCTTGCGGAGGTCGATGGTCCGTGCGGCGACGGTCTTCGTCTCGGCGGGGGCGGTGGTCGTGGTCTCGCTTCGCTCACTGGTCACCCGGCAAACGTAGTTGTCGTGAGGGACCCTCCGCAGCGCCTTTTCGGGCTATCGGGTGAACGCCCCGGGACACCTCAGGGACGGCTCAGGGCGAACCCCCACCATCAAGCGCGCAAAGCGGTCACCAACCAGGCTGCGGAGCCGACGAGCACGCCGTCCGGACCGACTGGGCCGCGGGCATCGTCACACCGGCCGTCAGGCTCTTGTTGAAGGTACGAGGCTTCCTCCCCCTTGGAAGCTCGGCCGCAGGGGATAGTGATAGCGCAAGAGCAGCGGCAACGTCATCGACGTCACGGCGACCTTGGAGCGAACGTCCATCGCGGTCTCCCACTCGTCATCCTTCTGCAAGCGCACGAGCCCCGTCTGAAGTCGCACCGGATTCCCGTCGACCGTGTGACACACGTCCAAGAACACCTCTCGGTCGGCAGTCAGGTCGACGTTCAAGGACCCCTTTCCGAGCATTTCGAGAATCGGCTGGACCGTCCCGATCGGGTCGGCGATGAAATCCTCGTAGCGAACCCGGATGTAGCGGTCGGAGCCTGCCCCCCAGAAGGCTTCAATTGCTGCGTTCCAGGTCAGCCACCGAGCCGAGCTGCTGCTGGCTGTTCGGTTCGCAAATGCTCCTCCACCCCTGTCGGGGCGAGTCTTTTGTCGCTGCCACGAGTGCGCGACCGCTCTCGGGTCGCGCACCAGGTGCAGGATGTATACATCGAGCTCTGGTCTTTCACTCAACAGCAGTCCGTACTGCGGCCACTTCGACGAGTCGACGACAACGTCGCAACCGGTTGTGTCTGCTATCGCGGAATACAGCTTGTCGACGGTCTCGGCGTATTCACTGAGATTGTTCAGGATCCGTCGGCGAGGCTTTGCGAAGGCCAAAGGGGGAATGTTCCTCGTCCGGAGGCCCTCAACGCCTAGTTGCCACATCCTGGTCTGGATCGACTCCGGTCTCGCTGAACGCACGCTGCATCACCTCGCTCCAGAGGTCACACTCGTGGAAGGGTGCGCCACAGCCGCACAGCACGTTGTCGTTCCGAGCGTGGTGCCACAGGTAGTAGATCTCGCCCGCAGAGAAGAACCCGGGTAGCTGGCCGAGGATGTTGCTCAGGATCGTGCTACCGCTTCGCTGCCAGCCGGCCAAGTAGAGCACCTTGAGCCGTTCATCCTGTGCTGTCATCAGTCTGCCCCTTCTCTCGCGGCCGGTGAGGGCGTTCCCAACTGCCTCCACCCCTGCGGACTCAATGTCGGCTTTCGCCATTGCTGGATGACCTTCGCCGCCGGCTCGAGGGACGGGCGGCGCGCGGCGGAACGCGCGGCGGCAAGAACTGTGAACCTGCCGAAGTGCAGTATTCGTCCGCGGATTCCCTTCCGGAAGACGAAGCAGGACGAGTGCGGAAGCACGTCCTTGGTCCAGTCGGCTTTCCACGGCGCCATCAATCCGAGGAAGTCGATTTCTGCGGGACCGTCCTTGCTGAGGTCTTCGATGATCGCGCGCATAAGCAGCTGTCCCGGCGAGAACCGGGCATAGTCCTCGTCGTATGCGATCTTGGGCAAGTAGTAACGGCCGTTGTGCCTGAGCCCGAAATGCGCTGCGACGGGAATGCCGTCGAAATCGAGGAAGTAGAGGGACAGATAGCCGGACTTCGCCGCTTCCCTGGCCACGCTGCCGTAGAAGTCCCGGGTGGCGGCGCTGCAGTCGATTGCGGTCCCGGCCTTCCCCTTCCAGCTGCGGCTTTCGAGCTCGAAGAACGCCTTGAGGGCCTCTGGATCGGCCTCATCCACGCGGCGCAGGCGAACGTCATACTGCTCCATGGCCCTGCGGAGTCGGCGTTTCAGGTTTCGGCGGAAATGTGCGTCGCCGGAGACACTCGTCGGGTCCGCGCCCTCGGGAAGGTCGATCGCGGCATACGGACTCTCTATGGACTGCCAGAAGCCCCGCCACAAGCCGACGGGGTACCCGTCTGCTGCTGCCTGGGCCATGAGCGCCTCCGCAGCGCCGCCTTGCGGCACCCGTGGAATCTCGATGACGTCCCACCCTCGGAGCCCTCGAAGGGCGGTCCAGATACCGGCGACCGCGGCCTCTCCCGCCTCTCCCTTTTCGCAGGCGATGTCGAACCGGCAGGAATGAATGTTCGCGGCGCCCTGCAGCTTGCGCGGCCGGAGCCATCGCCACCCGTCGGTTGCCTCCACCAGCGGCAGGACGGCCCTGAGCCGGCCGTCGGTTCGAGCTTCGAGGAGGAGCAGGCGTGCGTCCGGCGCGAAGGCGCGAAGATAGGAGCTGATCCATTCCGGCCGGCAGAATGGCTCATCGCGGAGTCCCCGGGTGCAGAGCTGTTGCCACTCCGGAGCGAGTCTGTCGATCAGTGCCCGGGTCCCCCAGGTGGCTTCCACGGTTACCTGCCCGGTGTTGCACGTAACCGCTGTCACTTGCGTTCCTCTCGCACTTGCCTCGATCGATCGAGACGCGCTGGAAGGTGCTCGTCCAGGTCGCGCGAGTGCAAAGCCGGATCAGCCGAGGGCGGCGCATCTCCATGACGGTTTCCGGCGCCGTACCTCGTGCCACGGTGAGAACGACGGCGTTCCGCGTGCAGAGGAAATTCGGAAACTTCTCCGAGACCCTGGGATACGCCGTGCCAATGGGTTTTCTGCACGCCCTCACCCCCACAATGTCCGCGCTCGCGGAACGCTTGGAATCTAGGGCAACGGCTGTGACGCGGAATCGGCCAAGATGACTAGCTGCTCTACGCCAGGCTGGCTAGTAGGAGCACTTTTAACTTGCAGCCCAGGAAATTCGAAACTGGCAAGGTTAGGAAATGGCTCCTGGAATGACGCGCTCGAACTTGCCTGTTCAGTTCCGCGAGCACCGCCGCGATGTGCCGAAGTAAAGACCTTAAGGCTGGGGGTCGCTTTGAGCGTTGCAATTCAGTCCGGGCGATCACGCCGGCTCCGCGGCACGCCAGTGACGCCGCCCACCGGTGCCTCTGGAGTGGTGCGGCCCGAACGTAGGGTGGCGACATGGCTGACATGCGCTTCGTGCCGCTCGGGGAGAGCGGCCTCCTGGTCTCCGTCGTCGGACTCGGCTGCAACGCCTTCGGGTCCCGGATCAGCGCCGAGCAGACCCAGGCCGTCGTGGACGCGGCCCTCGACCACGGGATCACCTTCTTCGACACCGCTGACTCCTACGGCGACGGCGCGAGCGAGGAGCTGCTCGGGCGCGCACTGGGTCCGCGCCGTGACGACGTGGTGCTGGCGACGAAGTTCGGCATGGGCCAGGACGCCTCCGAGCCGGGGATCGCGCACGGCAGCCGGCGCTACGTACGTCGGGCGGTCGAGGCGAGCCTGAGGCGGCTCGACACCGACTACGTCGACCTTTACCAGCTCCACCGGCCGGACCCGGTCACCCCGATCGAGGAGACGCTCCAGGCGCTGTCCGAGCTGGTGGCCGAGGGGAAGGTTCGCTACATCGGGTCCTCGAACCTCGCCGCCTGGCAGGTCACCGACGCGAACTGGCTCGCCCGCACGAGCGGCACGCAGCGCTTCATCTCCGCCCAGAACGAGTACTCCCTCTACAACCGGGCTCGCCGAGGAGGAGCTCGTGCCGGCGTGCGAGGCGGCCGGCGTGGGTCTGCTGCCGTACTTCCCGTTGGCCTACGGGCTGCTGACCGGCAAGTACCGACGCGGCGAGGCGGCTCCGGAGGGGACCCGGCTCGCCGCACCGAACCAGACCTCCCGGCTGGCCAACGCCGACTGGGACCGCATCGAGGCGCTGCAGAAGTTCGCCGACGCACGCGACATCTCCCTGCTGGAGCTGGCGATCAGCGGCCTGGCGGCACAGCCGGCGGTGGCGAGCGTCATCTGTGGGGCCACCAGGCCCGAGCAGGTCGCGGCCAACGTCGGAGCGCTCGCGTGGGAGCCGACACTTGAGGAGCTCGACGCGCTCGACGAGCTGGCCCAGACGCCGGTGTTCTCGTACACGACGTTCGCCTAGTCCGGCCAGACCGTCCGGCCCGCTGCCTTTCCCGTGGCGAAGTGGTCACTTGGGGCATTCTCACGGCGAAGAAACTGCCCCAAGTGACCAGTTGGTGGCCCCAGGAGCGCCAAGGGGCGGTCGGGAGCGCTCAGCCGAGGTCGGTCAGCGGCACGGCGGGGTCCCGCAGTGCCTGCAGGTCGACGCTGCCGGCTGACACGATGCGGCGGACCGGGTCGATCGCGTCCCAGTCGTTGGCGTGCATGCCGGCGATGACCTTCCCGCCGGAGAGCCAGAACGCGGCGAAGACCCGTCCCGCCACGTCGCCGCGGAGCACCACGTCGTCGTACCCCTCGGGACCGACGTGCCCGACGTACTCCATGCCGAGGTCGTACTGGTCGGTGAAGAAGTACGGCAGCCGCGTGTAGGGCTCCTCGTGCCCGATCATGTTCCGCGCGGCGGCCCTGCCTTGCTGGATGGCGTTGTCCCAGTGCTCGACGCGGATCCTCCGGCCGAGCAGCGGGTGGTGGGCGTTCGCGACGTCGCCGGCGGCGTAGACGTCCGGGTGCGAGGTGCGGAGATGCTCGTCGACGAGGACGCCGTTGTCGGTGTCGAGTCCCGCGGCGTCCGCGAGCTCGACGTTCGGTGCGACGCCCACGCCCACGACCAGGAGGTCTGCCTCGAGGTCGGACCCGTCCCCGAGACGTACGACGGACGTGGTGCCTCGCGCCTCGACGGCGGAGACCGACGCGCCGAGCCGGAACACGACACCGTGCTCCTCGTGCAGGGCGAGGAACACGTCGGCGACCTCGGCCCCGAGCACGCGCAGGAGCGGCTTGGCCAACGTCTCGACGACGGTGACCTCGCAGCCTGCCTCACGCGCTGCGGCGGTGACCTCGAGCCCGATCCAGCCTCCGCCGATGACCACCACGCGCCGGCCGGGACGCAGCTGGTCCCGCAGGTGCTGGCTGTCGTCGATGGTGCGCAGGTACGTGACAGGTGCGCCGCTGTCGTCGGCCATGGCCAGTCGGCGTGGCGATGCCCCGGTGGCCAGGAGCAGCCGGTCGTAGGCCACGCCCTCGCCGGCGGCCGTGACGACGTGGCGGTCGGGGTCGAGGGCCGTCACCCGCGTCCCGAGACGGAGCTCGACGTCGTGCTCGTCGTACCAGGCGGACGGGTGCACGAACGCCTTCTCCAGCTCCTGCTTGCCCATGAGGAAACCCTTGGACAGAGGAGGTCGTTCGTAGGGTCGGTGCCGCTCCTCGGCGACCAGCACGAGCCGGCCCTCGAAGCCCTCGTCCCGCAGCGTCTCCACGGCTTTCCCGGAGGCCAGGCCACCTCCGACCACCACGATCGTGTCGATCCGGCTCATCGCGGCCCCCTCCGGCACGGGCGCCACACGGCCCGTCCTCGCAGACTACGACCCGTCCGGCGGATACGGAACGGGCTCGCCTCCACAAGAGAGACGAGCCCGTGTCCGGATCGGTTCAGCCTCCGTGCAACGGCCCGGGTACGACGGTCGGGTGACCGTCGTACCCGGGCCTCATGCTGCTGTGCTCGGTGTCAGCCCCGGGGCGGGAGAGCGCTCAGGCCCACCAGCACCGGGTCGTGGTCGGAGGAGCGGTAGGCGTCCGGCGCCCAGAACCCGTCCGGGTTGAACTCCGTGTTGTAGTCGAGGAACACCGCCTCGTCGGAGTTGATGTGCCAGATGTCGAGGCCGGTGACCCGCCGCGCGAGGTGCGGCGAGACCAGCGCGTGGTCGAGGTAGCCGGCCTGGCCGGAGAACACGTAGGAGTACTGGTCCTCGGGTGCCAGGCGCGCGTCCACCATGTCGACGTACCCGGCGGCTTCGAGGACGTCGACCGGGTCCTCCTCGCCGTAGGAGTTGAGGTCGCCGATGATCATGAAGTCCTCACCGTCGAGCGTCCCGATGAAGTCGAGCAGGGCGTGCGCCTGCTCCACCCGGTCGGCGTTCCAGCAGCCCTGCCCGTCGCGCTGGTCGGCGTTGGGTCCCGTGGCGTCGCCGCAGCCCTTGGACTTGAAGTGGTTGACCACGGCCGTGAAGGGCGCGCCGCCGGCCACCGGGATGAAGCGCTGCGCGAGCGGAAGGCGTGCGTTGTCGAACGCGTCGTCCTGCGTCGTGTACGAGCGGTCCAACGGCCGAACCACAGCAGGCTGGTAGATCATCGCGACCTTGATCGCGTCGGTGCCGAAGAGGCCGCCGCCGGTGTTCGGCTCCTGGACCGCGGCGTAGCGCGGCGACCCGGCTGCCTCGTTGAGCGCGGCGACCAGGTTGTTCACGGCCTCGTCGTCGGCGTCGTTCTCGATCTCCATCAGACCGACGACCTCGGCGTCGAGCTCGAGGATCGCGGAGACGATCTTGGCCTGCTGCCGCTCGAACTCCTCCTGGCTGTCCGCGCCGCGCGGGTCGTGCCCGGCGTCGGTCACCGCGCCCGGTACGTCGATGGTCGTGAAGTAGTTCAGGACGTTGAAGCTGGCCACCTGGAGGTCGCCGCCCACGTTGTCGGGCGAAGCGGGACGCGGGTTCGTCCGGGTCACCGTGGCGTCTTCGGTGGGCTGCAGACGGAAGGCGCTGTAGCCGTAGCTGAGCACACCGACGACGTCGGTCAGCGTGTCCCCGAGCCGGATCACCTCGCCGTCGACGTCGGTGAACGGCACGTCGTCAGGGTTCTGCACGTCGCTGCCGTCGTCGATGACCAGCCGACGCTCGTCGTTCAGCTCCTGCTCGGCCGCGTCGTCGCCGCCGTCGTTGGTCGGCTGGAAGAGCCGCCCGTCGGCGGACACGACCAGCTCGCCGTAGCGGGCGAGCGTGTAGGTCTCGGTGGCGGTCAGCGCCTCCTCGAACGTGACGAGCATGCTCTCGTAGTCCTCGCGGATCCAGTCCTCCGCGGGCAGGTCGAGCACGGCGGGCGTCGGGAGCGCGGCAGTGCCGCAGGAGTCGACGGCGCTGACGTCGCCGACCTGGGTCAGCCGGAAGGACTCCGACGCCGTACCGGTCACCCGGACCACGTCGCCCTCCGAGAAGTCCGGACCGCCGGGGTCGTGGACGAAGATGCCGTCCGACGTGGCGGGGTCGCCGTCGCCGTCGACGTCAACGTCCTGGATGAAGAAGCCGCCCAGCTCGTCCGAGGCCTGGAAGTCGCCGACGACGACGCCCTCGACCGTGACCTCCTGGCGGTTCACCGGGGTGGTGTAGCCGCGTCCCTGGACGGCGCCGATCTCGTGGGTGACCGGGATGTCGCACGGCTCGGGCTCCGGCTCGGGGTCGCCGCCGCCTTCTCCGAAGGTCTGGCCGGCGTTCACCGCGCCGAAGGAGTCGTCGCTCGTCGACGGACCACGAGAAGTCGCCGTACGTCGTACCGGTGCCGGTCAGGGCCAGGGACGAGCCGATGGCCTCGGTGCCGGCCTGCGATCGGCCGATGTCGGTGCTGGTCATGCCGTTGGCGGGACCGCCGACCGCGGTCATCGTGCCCTCGTAGGAGAGGAACTGCACCACGCAGCCCGCGGCGTCGACGAGGGCGATCCCGTCGGGGGAACCGTTCTGGATGCCGTTCGAGGCGTAGCCCAGGGAGACGGTGCCGAACCCGCCCTGCTGGTCGGCGAGCGTCCCGCTCAGAGCGTCGGTGTCGTACGGCGCACCGTTGCTGCCGTTGTAGAGCACCACGCTCCACCCCGTGAGGTCGGTCCCGGCCGGACCGGCCACCTCGATCGCCTCACCGGTGTCGGTGCCGTCGTTGTCGTAGTGGATCTCGTTGATGAAGACCTGGCCGTCGGCAGGCGCCACGGCGACCGCCGGGGTAGCCGGAAGCGCCGCGAGCCCGGTGAGGGCCGCGGTCGTGAGCGCGCCGATGGTGGTGGCGCGAGTTCGTCGTTGCACGGGTGGTGCTCCCTTGGTGAGGTGAATTCCGGTGCAACGGTTCGGGACTCGGGTGGATCCTCCCCAGTCACCACCCTGTGACAAGCGCGCTGAACGTAACCCGCGGGGAGCCCCTCGTCCAAGCGTTTCGGGGTTTCCGTGGCCCAGTCGGTGCTTCGCGAGGGATCGAGCCCCTCGTCCGCAATCGAACGTTCGTGCGCGCTCTACCGAAATGTCGGGAACTGCTTTACTTTCGGTCCTCTAGCCACATCAGGCTGTCTCGGGGCAACACCACCCCACCTTCAGGACCTGGGAGCACGAATGAGAAGAACCACCCTCCGTCGCGCCACCGCGGCCGCCGCCACAGCGGCGACCGTCGCTGCGGTCAGCATCGCCGGGATCACCGTCCCGGCCGGTGCCGCGGACGACGCCACCGACACGGCCTCGGCACCACGCATCGGCGGCCTCCCGACCGTCGACGTGCAGCTGTTGGCGCTCAACGACTTCCACGGCAACCTCGAGCCGCCGTCCGGGTCCGGTGGCCGGATCCAGACCGGGGTCAACCCCGACGGGTCAGCCGTCAACGTGGACGCGGGCGGTGCGGAGTACCTGTCCACCGCGCTGGCCGAGCTGTCCGCGCAGCAGAAGGAGGAGAACACGATCACCGTCGCCGCCGGCGACCTGATCGGCGCGTCCCCGCTGCTGTCGGCGGCGTTCCACGACGAGCCGGCGATCGAGTCCCTCGGCCTGGCCGGGCTCGACTACGCCAGCGTCGGCAACCACGAGTTCGACGAGGGCGCCGACGAGCTGCTCCGCATCCAGAACGGTGGCTGCCACCCGGTGGACGGCT
Source organism: uncultured Actinomycetota bacterium (assembly GCA_963700365.1). GTDB lineage: Bacteria > Actinomycetota > Actinomycetes > Propionibacteriales > Nocardioidaceae > Nocardioides_C. Next base: position 592,436 of record CAVOXG010000004.1, read on the forward strand.
GCGCGGACGGCACGCCCTACGAGGGCGCGGACTTCCAGTACCTGTCGGCGAACGCGTTCCGCACCGAGACCGGCGAGCCGCTGCTCGCCCCGTACGCCATCCACAAGGTCCAGGGCGGCGTCAAGGTCGGCTTCATCGGCATGACCCTCGAGGGCACCAAGGAGATCGTGAGCCAGGAGGGCGTGGCCGGTCTCGACTTCGCCGACGAGGTCGAGACCGCGAACCGGTACGCCGCCGAGCTCCAGGCCCAGGGTGTGGAGACGATCGTCGTGCTCCTCCACCAGGGCGGCGCCCAGAGCGGCTCCGGTGCCTGGAACGTCAACGGGTGCAACGGATTCACCGGCCCGGTCGTGGACATCGCGAACGGCATGACCGACGCGATCGACGTGGTGGTCAGCGGACACACCCACCAGGCCTACAACTGCGAGATCGACGGCAAGCTCGTCACCAGCGCGAGCTCGTTCGGCCGCCTGGTCACCGACATCGACCTGACCATCGACCGTGCCACCGGTGACGTCCTGACCGCGAGCGCGGAGAACGTGATCGTCGACCGGCAGGTCAAGGACGCGGCCCAGACCGACCTCATCGCGCGCTACCGCGAGGCGCTCGGCCCGATCGCCGGCCAGGTCGTCGGCACCGCCGCCGAGGACCTCACCCGCTACCAGGAGACGCTCTTCGGCAGCGCGAAGGGGGAGTCCACCCTCGGCAACGTGATCGCCGACGCCCAGCTCGCCGCCACGGACGACGAGGCCGGCGCGGTCGCGGCGTTCATGAACCCCGGCGGTGTGCGCGCCGACCTCCTCGCCGGTGAGGTGACCTACGAGGAGGCGTTCACGGTCCAGCCGTTCGCCAACAACCTGGTCACCCTCGACCTGACCGGCGAGCAGCTCTACTGCCTGCTCGAGCAGCAGTTCGTGACCACCCGGACGCTCTACCCGTCCGCGTCGGTGTCCTACGTGGTCGACACGGCCGGTACGACCGGCACGGCCGGACGATCCGTGCAGCGGCACGAGGGTCGTGGACGGCAGCCTCGCCTTCGACGGCAGTGGCGGTGGACACCGCGCAGACCTACCGGGTCACGGTGAACAACTTCCTCGCCGGCGGCGGCGACGGGTTCACCGTGCTGAAGGGCGGCACGAACTCCGTCACCGGGCCGATCGACCTCGACGCGTTCACCGCGTACCTCGGGGCGAGCTCGCCGGTCTCGGCGCCCTCGCTCGACCGCATCCGCACGACCGACGAGGTGGCCCAGGCCCCCGCGGCCTGACGGCCGGATCTCGGACCAGAGCCGGCGGCGCCCCCTCCTGCGGGGACGCCGCCGGTTCTCTGTTGCTCAGGGGTCGACCGGTCGTCGGCTGCGGACGTCGGGTCAGACCGTCGTACCGGGCTCCAGCCGCGCACCCGCGTCGAGCCTCACGCCCGGGCCGACCCGGGAGTCCTTGCCGACCAGCGTCACCGAGTCGGGGTCGTCGGGGTCCTTCGCGGACGGGTCGCCGACCTCGGCGTCCTTGCCGATGACGCAGCCGGTGTCGACGACGGACCAGGCGACCTCGGCGCCTGCCTCGATGAGGGTGTCGGCGAGGATCACGCTGTCGGTGACCGTTGCTCCGGCTTGTACGACGACGCCGGGACCCAGCACGCTCCGTCGTACGACGCCCGCCACCCTCGCCCCGGGACCGACCAGGCTGTCCTCGACCTCGCAGCCCGCGTCGAGACGAGCGGCGACGCGCTGGGGCTGCCGGGTCAGGAACGGCCACGACGGTTCGGCGAACAGCTCGTCGGCCTCCCCGGTGACCAGCTCCTGGTGGGCGGCGAGGTACAGGTGCGGCTGGCCGAGGTCGCGCCAGTAGCCGGGCAGCTGGTGGGTGAACACCCGACCGCGGTCGACCATGCGCGGCACCAGCGTCTCGCCGTAGTCGCCGAGGCCGGTGTCGCCGGCCTCGGCGTCGGCGCTCTTCTCGTGGTGGAGCTCCTCGAGCACCTCGACGAGGACGTCGGGGGAGTAGAGGAAGATCTCGGTCGCCACCGTGGTCGTCTTGGGGCGCTTGGGCTTGTACTCGAAGCCCGTCACCCGGCCGAGCCGGTTGGCCTCGATCGTCGGCGTGCTCGCCGGCCTGCTTCTTCGCGACCTCGGTGGTCACGATCGTCAGCTCGGCGTCCTTGGCGCGGTGGGTCTCCACGGCGTCCATGAAGTCGAACCGGTAGACGTGGTCGGCGCTCAGCACGATCACGAGGTCGGGGTCGGCGGCGCGGATCTCGTCGCGGATCCGGAAGAGCAGGTCGGCGTTCCCCTTCGCGAAGCCCTCCTCCTCGTCGGTGCCGGTGCCCTCCTGCGGCATGAGCAGCCGCAGCCCGCCGTGGTTGCGGTCGAGGTCCCAGGGCCGGCCGTTGGCGACCTCCTCCTCGAGCACGCCGCCCTGGTACTGCACCGAGAGCCACACGTCGCTGATGCCCGAGTGGGTGAGGTTCGACAGCGGGAAGTCGATGAGCCGGTAGACGCCTGCGAACGGGAGTGCCGGCTTGGCCCGCTCCCGGGTGAGGACGTCCATCCGCCCACCGGCTCCGCCTGCCTGGATGATCGCGAGGATGCGGTTGCGCGCCATGGCGGGGGATACCCCGGCGCAATCCCCGGCAAACCGCCACGGCGCCTTGACGCCCGTGCTCACACTGGACAGATGGCCGAGGACAAGCCGCGCCTGGAGATCAACTGGGTCCAGTCCCTGGCTGGCGCCCTGGCCGCGGTGACCTCGGCGGTGCTCCTGTCCACCGTCGGGGTGGCGGGCACCCTCATCGGCGCGGCGATCGGCAGCCTCGCCGCCACCATCGGCAGCGCCGTCTACTCCTACTACCTCAAGGTCACGGGGGACCGGGTCGCCGCGGCGCAGGCGCTGGCGACCGCCCGGATCGGCATCGCCCAGACCCGCGTCCGCCAGGCCCACGTCGAGGTCGACACCGACCCGGAGGACGCCGACCACCAGCTCGCCGAGGCCGAGGAGGACCTCGCGGAGGCCCGCGCCGCCCTCGAGGAACCGGAGCCCGAGCCGGTGCCCGGCGGCTGGCGCGGGGTGCTCGCCGCCCTGCCGTGGAAGCGGATCCTGCTGTGGGCCGGGGCCACGTTCCTCGTTGCCATGGTGGTGATCCTGGTGTTCGAGCTCCTGACCGGCCGAGCGGTGTCGTCGTACACCGGCGGCTCCGACAGCGACCGTCGTACGTCGATCCCGGGGCTCGGCGGAGGAGGCACGGCCGACGGCGGCGGGACCACCGACGAACCGGCACCGACCGGGGAACCGGCGCCGACCGACGCGCCGACGGGGGAGTCGAACGAGGAGGACCTCCTGGTGCCTTCCGACGGGGCGGCTTCGCGGACCCCCACCACGCCGACGTCCGAGGCCACCACACCGACCGAGCTCACCCCGACGCCCACTCCGAGCCCGACCGCCGCGACCACGGAAGCCAGCCCGACGTCGACGCCGAGCGTCGCGAGCACTCCGAGCGGGGTGGAGTGAGAACCGGGTGTGTGACTGGGAGGCTTCGGGGGCGAGAGGGACTAGCCTTGGACCGACCATTTACCAGTCAGGAGCGCAGTAGTCGTGTCGGACCCGTCCCAGCCGCAGTACCCCTCCTACGGGGACACCCCGCCGCCCCCGCCGTACGGGCAGCAGCCCTATGGCCAGCAGCCGCAGCAGGGTTGGGGAGAGCAGCCGCCGCAGGGCTACTACCCGCCGCAGTACTACGGCCCGATGCAGCAGAAGACCACCAACGGCCTCGCGATCGCGTCCATGGTGCTCGGCATCGTGTGGATCTACTGGATCGGCAGCATCCTGGCGCTGGTCTTCGGGTACGTCGCACGCAAGCAGATCCGTGAGCGCAACCAGAACGGCGACGGCATGGCGATCGCCGGCATCGTCCTCGGCTGGGTCGGGGTCGGGTTCCTGTTGCTGATGATCGCGTTCGGCGTCATCACCAGCGTCGCGAGCAGCAGCAGCTACTCCAGCTACTGACGCCGGCGGGCGGGGCGTGATCCACGTCTCACCCGACCTGGGACCTTTGTCCTTATTGCCACCGAGTCGGCCCGATGTAGGTTCCCCGGGAGCCACGCCAAAGTAAAGGCGTGGCCGCTATCTCGAGGGAGCCCACTTTGTTGTTGTCACGTCAGGCGGAGGCCGTTGTCCGCGCCACCGCGGGAGTCGTCGCGGAGAACGCGGTCGCCATCACGTCGCGTTTCTACCCGTCCATGTTCGAGGCCCACCCGGAGCTGCTGAACATCTTCAACCGGGGGAACCAGGCCAACGGCGAGCAGCGTCAGGCACTCGCGTCGGCAGTGGTCGCGTACGCCGTGCAGCTGATCGACCCCGACGCGCCGTCGTTCCGCCCGGTCATGCAGCGCATCGCGCACAAGCACGTGTCGCTCGGCATCCGCCCGGAGCAGTACACGATCGTCGGCCACCACCTGATGAACGCCGTCGCGGAGGTCCTGGGAGACGCCGTGACGCCGGAGGTGGCGCAGGCCTGGGACGAGGTCTACTGGCTGTTCGCGGCCCAGCTGATCGCCGAGGAGGCGCGTCTCTACACGCTCGCCGACGTGGACCCGGCCAAGCCGTTCAGGCGCCACGTCGTCGTGGAGCGGATCGACGAGGCGACCGACACGATCTCGCTGGTCTTCCGCCCCGAGGACGGGGGAGCGGTGCCGGCGCACCTGCCGGGGCAGTACGTCTCGGTGCTCGTCGAGCTGCCCGACGGCTCGCGTCAGCCGCGGCAGTACACGGTCTCCACGGGACCGCGTGAGAACACGCTGCAGGTCACGGTGCGCCGGGTCCGCGGTGTCGACGGCGCCCCGGACGGCGTGGTGTCGACGTTCCTCCACGAGCACGTCGCGGTGGGCGACGTGCTCCAGGTGGGTCCGCCGTCCGGTGACCTGGTGCTCGACCAGGGCGACGACCCGCTGCTGCTGATCAGCGCGGGGGTGGGGATCACGCCCGTGGCGGCGATCCTCGACGACCTCGCGGCGCGCGGCGAGAAGCGTCAGGTGATGTTCGCCCACGCCGACCGCTCGGCGGCGAGCCACGCGCTCTTCGACGCCACCAGGGCCTCGCTGTCCGAGCTGGGTGACGCCGAGGTGCTCACCTGGTACGAGAACGTCGACGCCGACGGGCAGCGAGCGCGGTGCGCGCCCGGGCCTGATGGACCTGAGCTCGGTGGAGATCCCCGACTCCGCGGACGTGTTCATGTGCGGGCCGCTGCCGTTCATGCGTGACGTGCGCGCGTCGCTGGTGCGACGCGGGATCCCGTCGACCCGGATCCGGTACGAGGTCTTCGGGCCGGACATGTTCGCCGGGGAGTCGCTCAGCGCCTGAGCCCGGGAGATACGCCGAAGGCCCAGCCCCTGGGGATAGGGCTGGGCCTTCGGCTTGTTCGCTGATCTGTTCGTTCCCCGCTCAGTTACTCGGTGGAGTCGTCCATCTCGAGGGTTGCCACCACGCCGGCGTGGTCAGACGGCCACAGGGCGGACGGTGTCATGTCGCTCGCCGGGTCCTCGCCGATCACCTCCGCGTCGTGCACGATGACCTCGTCGTCGACCAGGATGAGGTCGATGCGGGAGCGGAGCAGGGCTGCCTCGTTCGTCACCGCGGCGTCGAAGCAGCAGGTGAGACCCGGGTCGCCGGCGTTCGCCTCGACCCAGGCGTCGGCACCGACCTCGCCGAGCAGCAGGTTGTAGGCCAGGCCCTGGGGTGCTCGGGAGTTGTAGTCCCCGACGTAGACCGTCGGCAGGGCGCCGTCTGTCTGCGTGATGGCGTCCTGCGCAGCGAGCAGCTCACCGGCCTGGACGTACGCGGAGCTGCTCTGCCAGGTCGTCGCCAAATGCCTCCAGGTGCGAGTTGACGAACCGGAAGGTCGCGAGCTTCGTGCGCACGTCGACCGAACCCCAGCCGCGCTTGACCGGCACCGTCAGCGGAGCGGTCCGGCGGCGACCGAGGATGGTCGTCGAAGGTGCCGTTGTGGCCGTTCCAGGTCGTCACGTCGTCGCGTCGCAGGATGACGTCGCGGTCGAGCAGGTCCACAGCCGCGACCCCTCCAGGCGAGCGGCGGGATCACCGGGATCGCCGGAGACGCGAAGTTGGATGCGGTCGCGCCCTCGACCTCTTCGTAGACCACGCCCTCGTCGGCAAGAGCGTCGAGGAGGAGGTCCAGGAAGTCGTAGGCGACACCGTGGCGCCGCTGCCCGGTGCCGGTGGCGGGGTTGTAGCTCGCGTAGGTCGTCCAGCGCGTCACCTCCTGGAGACCCACCACCGCTGGGCGCTCGGCGACGATCTCGTCGGCGATCGCGGCCATCCGCTCCTCCGGGTTCGTGGCCTTGACCGCGTTCCAGGTCGCGGTAGCGGCCAGCGGCGACCGCGAACGGGTTGGACGTGTCCTTGAAGGCGTCGAGGATCGCCGCGAGGTCGGCACCGAGGTAGAGGTTCCGCGTCATGACGTCGACAGTGCGCGCCGGCGAGGCGGCGTTAGCGGCGCCGGAGGGCGACTTGTTCGGCTCCGCGACGGCGGCCGAGCCGGGTGCTAGAGAGGCCGATAGAGCGAGGGCGGCCGCGGCTGTACCGATGACAGCCAGGCGGCGCCGAGCACCTGGGGTGCGAGAAGTGTGTGTCATGGGACACAACCTGGCACCGCGGACGACCCGCGCCAATAGGTCAAAAGACTCAGATCTTCGCGCTCGAGCTCAGCGCCGGACGGCCCCTTGCTCGAGTGGCTGGTGTGACTAGTGAGGAATGACACGAACGGGCTCTGGCGGCGTCCGGCGAGCGCCCGCTCCAGGCTCGGCAGCGGCCCGGCTCCGACACTCCGCGACACGCCCGGATCTGAGCCCTCAAATGGCCTCTGACCTGCGGCTTTGCGGCCCCGTGCAAAGAACTTGGGCGACTTTCTGCGTTCAGGTTGCGTGGCCTAGTGGCCCGGCGTACGGTTACCACTACATCTAGTAGTCACACCGATGTAATTTTCCACAGGTAGTGGGGAGTACTGCACAGGCGACTGCTATTTGTCCCCAAGTTACCCACAGTTCGACCCACAGGCAGGCCCCCGGAGAAGCACCCCGGGAGGCGGCGAATCCAAGGTGCCAAGTCCTTGGTCGAGCCATGCCGAAAACAGGGCAGGAACTGTCGGTGCGGGGTGTTGAACTAAGAGGCGTGACGAGCGAGTGGAAGGAGCGGCACGACATGCACTGCCCGTACTGCCGCAACACCGACACTCGGGTCCTCGACAGCCGGGTCGCGGAGGACGGATCCGCGATCCGCCGGCGCAGGACCTGCCAGGAGTGCGGCAAGCGGTTCAGCACCGTCGAGCAGATGCAGCTCGTCGTGCTCAAGCGGTCGGGAGCGACCGAGCCGTTCAACCGCGACAAGGCGATCGCCGGCGTGCGGAAGGCGTGCAAGGGCCGCCCGGTCTCCGAGGACGACCTCGCGCAGCTCGGCCAGAAGGTCGAGGGCGCGCTGCGAGCCGAGGGATGGGCCGAGGTCCCCGCCAACGAGGTGGGTCTCGCGATCCTGGCCCCGCTCCGCGAGCTCGACGAGGTGGCCTACCTCCGGTTCGCCTCCGTCTACAAGGCCTTCGAGAGCGCGGACGCGTTCGAGGAGGAGATCGCGTTGCTCCGGGCCGAGCGGTCGGTCCGTGAGGCAGCGGCGGTCGAGGCCCCGGTGGACGAGTCCGAGGCGGGTGCCGATGTGCCGACCCAGTCGAGCCCGGCGTCCGTCGTACCCCAGCCGACAGGCTGACCACAGACTGCCCGGCGCGTCGTGGGGAAGCGGCGCGTCGGGCAAACCAACAGATCTGAGGCGGCGCACCACTGCAGCCGCCGAGCACGGCATCACCAGACAGCAGCACAGCCAGACCGGCAAAGAAGCCAGAATTCAGGGGATAGGAGCACCACATGACGGAGACGGTCAGCGGGTCCGCACGAGCGGGGCGCAAGGGCAACAAGGGTC
>CAVOXG010000005.1:0-299478 GCA_963700365.1 uncultured Actinomycetota bacterium
ACCAGCACATCTCGGGGCGAAAGCCTCTGTCACCCACCGCGGTCGAAGCCCCACCGTGGAACCGAGGGTTGCGGCCCCGACCCGGGCCGACCCCGGGAGGCATGCGATGCGACCCATGAAGATCCTTGCCTGTCGCGCTGATGCTGGCCGTGGGCGCTCCCGCGCCCGCGACGGCCCTGGCGATCGAGGGCACGACGGGTGACGACTCGATCGTCGGGACCGACGCCGCAGACGTCATCACCGGGCTGGAGGGCGACGACCTGATCCGGTCCGGACGCGGCGCGGACACCGTGCGGGGCGGCGACGGTGCCGACGTGATCTACCTCGGCAGGAACCCGCTCCTCGAAGGTCCCACCGGTGACCTGGCCTACGGCGGCCGCGGTGCCGACGTGATCTTCGGCGAGCACGGCTTCGACATCCTGGCCGGCAACCCCGGCGACGACGTGCTCGTCGGCGGGGCCGGCTACAACACTCTGGAGGACGGTCGTGGAGACGACGTCCTGCTCGGCGGCAGCGCGGGTGGCGACACCGTGTACCTCGGGCCCGGTGAGGACTGGGTGGACCTCGGTGCCGACAGCGACGCGTTGTTCGTCGGGGTGGACGGCAAGGCGGACGTCGTGTTCTGCGGTCCCGGCAAGGACGCGGTCTACCACGGTCCCGCGATCGACCCTGCGGACGAGTTCCACGGCTGCGAGACCTTCATGCCGCACCCGTGAGCCGCGGACGCCGTCCAGCGAGACGTCACACGATCCCGGCGACGAGCACGAAGAGGACCGCGAGCACGATCGCCACAGGCAGGAGCAGAGCCCGCCTGAGTGCGGTCACGGGGTCGGGTCGCGTCGCGGCGGTCCAGCGGGCACCGTCCCAGTACCGCTGCCTGCTTCCCCGCCAGGGGTCGCCGTACCACCCCGCGCGCCGGCCCTGGTGCACGTCACGTGACATCGACATCGCGCGCCCCCTTCAACCTTTCGGCCAACGTAGGGCGCCGGATCGCCCATCCGGTTCGGCCAACCGGCGTACTCGACAGGCGCCAACGGGCCGATTCCGAGCAACCGATTGCCGCCCCTGCCCGGAAGCCGGAGTCTGGAGAGGTGAAGGTCGTCGAGGAGACGCCGTACCGCTTCCGCATCGAGCAGGAAGGGCGGATGCGCGTCCCCGGCATCGTCTTCCTCTCCCCGGCACTGCTCCCCCACGCCCGGGAGGACCAGTCGCTGCAGCAGGTGGCCAACGTCGCGTCGCTCCCCGGGATCGTCCGGGCTTCGTACGCGATGCCCGACATGCACTCCGGCTACGGCTTCCCGATCGGCGGCGTCGCGGCCACCGACGTCGAGGGGGGCGGCGTGGTCTCCCCCGGCGGCGTCGGGTTCGACATCTCCTGCGGCGTGCGACTGCTCGTCGCCCGCGGCCTCGACCGCGCAGCGCTGGCGCCGCGTCTCCATGCGGTCATGGACCGGCTCGACGCGGACATCCCGCGTGGCATGGGCCCGGGCGGCGTCTGGCACGTCACGACGCGCGCCGACCTCGAGCGGATCCTCGTCGGCGGTTCGCGGTACGCGGTCGAACGGGGGTACGGCGTCGCGGCCGACCTCGACCGCTGCGAGGACGGCGGGGCCCTCGACGGCGCCGACCCGGGACAGGTCAGCGAACGGGCGCTCCACCGCGGCCTCGGCCAGGTGGGAAGCCTGGGCTCGGGCAACCACTTCCTCGAGGTCCAGGTCGTCGACGAGGTGTACGACGCGTCGACGGCCGCCGTGATGGGGATCGAGGCCGGGTCGGTGTGCGTGATGATCCACTGCGGGTCACGGGGCCTCGGCCACCAGATCTGCACGGACCACGTGCGCACCATGGACCGGGCCATGGGGACCTACGGCATCGAGGTGCCCGACCGGCAGCTCGCGTGCGCGCCCGTGACCTCGCCGGAGGGGCAGGCCTACCTCGGTGCGATGACGGCGGCGGCCAACTACGGCCGGGCGAACCGCCAGCTGCTCACCGCGGCGGTGCGCCGGGTCTTCGAGGAGGGCATCGGCACCTCGCTCGACCTGGTCTACGACGTGTCGCACAACCTCGCCAAGATCGAGGAGCACGACGTGGACGGCGCGAGGCGACGCCTGTGCGTGCACCGCAAGGGCGCGACGAGGTCGCTGCCGCCGCATCACCCGGACCTGCCGTCCGACCTCGCCGAGGTCGGCCAGCCGGTCCTCATCCCGGGCACGATGGGCACCGCGTCGTACCTGCTCGCCGGCGTGGCCGACAACCCGGCGTTCAACTCGACCGCCCACGGTGCCGGACGGGCCGAGAGCCGGCACCAGTCGAGGAAGAACGTCAGCGGACGGCTCCTGCGCGACCACCTCGAGGCCGAAGGCGTGCTGATCCGGGGTCGGTCGTGGCGGGCGCTGGCCGAGGAGAAGCCCGAGGCCTACAAGGACATCGACGAGGTGGCGCGGATCAGCCACGTCGCCGGACTGGCCCGCAAGGTCGCCCGGCTCGTGCCGCTCGGCGTCGTGAAGGGCTGAGCCTCACAGGTCGAGGAGCACCGAGCAGGACCAGCCCTCGGGCCCGTGCTCGAAGCGCAGGTCGTGGAGCGAGACCGCCTTCGGTACGGCGCCCACCTGCTCGAGCCGGTCCACGGACACCATGTCGAAGCGGATCGCCACGCCGTCGGCGGCGCGAGTCACCTCCACCGCGACGGGCACCTCCCCCGCGGTGTCCAGCAGGTACACCAGCTCCTCGAGGGACGCGACGAGCAGGTCCTCGTCGTCGTCGCCGGTGACCGCCCGTCGTCGTACCGCCGTGGGCGACGCGGCGGAGACGTCGGCGAACGCCTCGACCGTGCCGAGCAGCGCCTCGGCGATGCAGCGCTCGCGCGTCGGCGCCCACGCCTCCACCCGGAGGTCGGCGGCGTGGGTCAGCGCACGGTGACCCGCCTCGTGCTGTGCCATGGTCGAGAGTCCTTCGGCTCTTGTGCGTCCTCTGACGTCGGCGGTTCCCTGACGATAGGCGACCTCTGGAGGTGTCGCGATGGAGAACGGTCGGTCCGGGGCCGCTGCCATCGTGTGTCAGGGCCTGACGAAGGACTACGGCGACGGTCACGGGGTGTTCGACCTGGACCTGCGACGTGCGCACCGGCGAGGTGTTCGGCTTCATCGGTCCCAACGGGGCCGGGAAGTCCACCACGATCCGCCTGCTCATGGACCTGATCCGGCCCGATCGCGGCTCCGCCACGTTGCTCGGGCTCGACTCGCGCCGCGACAGCCTGGAGATCAAGCGACGCGTCGGCTACCTGCCCGGTGAGCTGCCGCGCTACCCCGGTGTCACCGCCGGCCACGTCATCGGCATGCTCGCCGGTCTCCGCGGCGGTGTCGACCCGGCGCGCATCCTCGAGCTCGCCGAGCGCTTCGACCTCGATCTGGGCCGCAAGTTCGAGGCGCTGTCGCACGGGAACAAGCAGAAGGTCGGCCTGGTCCAGGCGTTCATGCACGGGCCCGACCTGCTCATCCTCGACGAGCCGACCCTCGGCCTGGACCCGCTGATGCAGCGTGAGTTCCGGAACCTCGTGGAAGAGGTGTCGGCCGCCGGGGCGACCGTGATGCTCTCGTCGCACGTCCTCGCCGAGGTGGAGCGGGTCTGCGACCGGATGGCCCTGATCCGGGCCGGACACCTGCTGCGCGTGGGCTCGCTCGAGGAGCTGCGAGACGTCCGGGTGCACCGGGTCGAGGCCATCGTCCGTGCACCGTCCAGCGAGGCCGCGCTGGCCGTCGTACCGGGCGTGAGCCAAGCCCACGTGGAGGGATCCAAGGTCTCCTGCTCGGTCCACGGCGACGTAGGGCCGCTGCTGGAGTGGCTCACCACGGCGGGCGTCGTCGAGCTCGACAGCACCGAGATCTCGCTCGAAGAGGTGTTCCTCCATGAGTTCGAGCCCGCTCACTGAGCGGCCGGCCCACCTGGCGCTCGTCCTCGAGACGGTCCGCGACCACCGCGTCGGCACCATCGCCTGGGTGGCCGGCGGTGGTGTCGCGATGTTCGCGATGGCGCTCGGCCTGGAGTCCGAGATGGCGCGGTTCCCCGGCGGGCCCCAGGCCCTCGCGGAGAGCATCCGCCCGAGCGCCGAGGCGATGAAGGTGATGCGCTGGCCGGCCGAGCGCCTGGACACGCTCGGCGGTTACCTGACCTTCCACAACATCACCCTCTTCACCCTCTTCCTGTGCATCTACGGCGCCGTGCAGGGAGCCCGCGCCATCCGCGGCGGCGAGGACCGTCACTCGCTCGAAGAGGTCCTCGCCACGGGATGGTCACGGGCGGCGGTGGTCCGCGACCGGGTGCTCGGCTTCCTGGTCACGGCGGCGCTGATCAGCCTCGGGCTCGGCGTCGCCGTCGGCGCCTCGATGGCGGCTGGTGGTGAGCCGGACCTCGGCGGCTCGCTGATCACGATGGCGGCCGCCGGCCTCGTGGCCGTCGTGGGCTACGCACTCGGCCTGCTCGTCTCGCAGCTGACTGCCACCAGCCGCGCCGCGGCCGGTCTCGCGACGCTGGTGGTCACCGCGCTGTACGTGGGCACCAACATCGCCGACGACATCGGCGCCGCGGGCCTGGTGCGCTACCTGTCCCCGTTCCACTACGCCAACGCGTCGAGGGCGCTCGTCCCCGGCTACGGCTTCGACCTGCCGGCCTCGCTCGCGCTGGTCGTCATGGCCGCGCTGTTGGTGGGCCTGGCGACCTGGGCCTTCCTGCGCCGGGACTACGGGGCACCGCTGTGGCGGAGACGGGCGCGTGCGGAGCGGATGGGGCGGGCGCCGCGGGTGCAGAGGCCGGCGTTGCGACACGTCTGGTCCGCAACGCTCCTCCGGGGCCGCACCGGGCTGCTGGTGTGGTCGCTCTCCGGCGGGGCGCTCACGTTCGTGATGGCCGCGCTCGAGCCTTCGTTCATGGAGGCCTGGGAGGACTTCGGGTTCGTCCGTGGGCTCGCCGGCGGCGAGGAGTCGCTGCTCGCCCAGTTCAACACCTTCGCGAGCGAGCTGGTCACGCCGGTGGTCGCGGCGTACGTCGTGACGCAGGCGGCCGGCTGGGCGAACGACCTCGGGCAGGGCCGGGTCGAGATGATGCTGGCGACGCCGCTGTCGTGGACGCGGCTCGTGTGGGAGCGCATCCTCGCCGTGGTCGTCGGCGGCGCCGTGATCACGCTCGTGATGGTCGGCGGCCTGCTCGTCGGCACCGCAGCCGTCGGGAACGAGCTCGACGCGGCGGGCCTGGCCCGGCTGACCCTGGACAGCATCCTGCTCACCGGTGCGGTGGCCGGTGTCGCGGCGCTCGTGATGGCCCTCGTGCCCACGGCGGCGGCGGTGACCGCCCTCGCCGTGGTGGTCGGTGCGTCGTACCTGCTGGTGCTGCTGGTCCCGATGCTCGGCTGGCCGGAGTGGATCAACCGGCTGTCGGTCTTCGGGGCGTTCGCGCACCCCTACCTGGAGTGGCCTCCGGCCGCGGGGCTGCTCATGCTCGCGTCGTCGCTGGTCCTCGGCGGGCTGGCCGCCGCGCTGGTCGCCGAGCGGAGCCCGAAGGTCGCCTGAGCCCGGCCCGGAGGGCGTGCCCGCGGTCGTCCCAGTCGAAGTTCGGCGAAAGTCTGGGGTGGTTTGCGTGCATTCTGGGGTCGGATATCCCGGATTCCGCGGCAGCGGCCGCCGATTGTTACCTAGTCTGTTCTGCGGCCGGCCTTCGAGGGGACGGCGGGGCAGGTCTTCCTCCAAGAGATCGTCCCCGCCGAGGCCGGCCACCCAGACTTCTCAACCCCAGAAGACGCGGTCCACGACCGCGCGGGCACGCCGCGTGGCACGCAGGTAGTCGTTGACCAGCTCGTCCGACTCCCCCGGCCCGTAGCCGCACAGGTGCGCGACGGCGGCCTTCTCCCGGACGTCCCGGGGCAGGGAGTCCGAGGCCCGGCCCCGCACCAGCATGATCGTGTTGCGCAGCCGGCTCGCCATCCGCCACGCCTGGGCCAGGTCCTCCGCGTCCTCACGGGGGATCAGCTCCGCCTCGACCGCGGCGGTCAGGGCCTCCAGGGTGCGCGTGGTGCGCAGCCCCTCGACCCGGCCGGCGTGCTGCATCTGCAGCAGCTGGACGGTCCACTCGATGTCGGTCAGGCCACCCCGGCCCAGCTTCAGGTGGGTGGCCGGGTCCGCGCCGCGCGGCAGCCGCTCCTCGTCGACGCGGGCCTTGATGCGCCGCACCTCGCGGATGTCCGCCGCGCCGATCCCGTCCTCGGGGAAGCGCAGCGGGTCGATCAGCTCGGTGAACCGTCGGCACAGGTCCGCGTCGCCCACCGTCGCCTCCGCCCGGAGCAGCGCCTGGGCCTCCCAGACCGCCGACCACTTGGCGTAGTAGGCCGCGTAGGAGTCGAGGGTGCGGACCATCGGCCCCTGCTTACCCTCGGGCCGCAGCCCGGTGTCGACCTCCAGCTCGGGGTCGCTGCCGGCCAGCGCCAGCAGCCGGCGCAGCTCGTTGACGACCTCGCGGGCGGCCTTCGACGCGTCCTCCGGGTCGGCTCCCTCGACCGGGTCGTGGACGAACATCACGTCCGCGTCGCTGCCGTAGCCGAGCTCGTGCCCGCCGAACCTGCCCATCGCGACGATCGCGATCCTGGTCGGCACCGGACTGCCACGCCCCGCCTCGACGGCGGTGGTCGCCACCTCCAGCGCGGCCCCGAGGGTGGCGGCCGTGAGGTCGGTCAGCGCCTCCCCCACCTGTGCCACGTCGAGCAGGCCGGCCAGCTCGCCGGCGGAGATCCGCAGCAGCTCGCGCCGCCGGATGGCGCGCACCCCGGTGATCGCCTCGACCGGGTCGCTCTGCCTGAGCACCCCGGCGAACATCTCCTTCTCGAGCGCGACCCGTGACAGCGGGACGAGGCCGTCCTCCTTGCCCAGCAGGGACACCCCTTCGGGCTCGCGCTGCAGGAGGTCGGTGGTGAAGCGGCTGGAGGCGAGGATCAGCGCGAGGCGCTCGGCGACCTGTCCCTCGTCGCGCAGCAGACGCAGGTACCAGTGGGTCGCGCCGAGCGCCTCGGAGATCTTGCGGAAGCCGAGCAGCCCGGCGTCGGGGTCCGGCGCGTCGGCGAACCACTCGAGCATGACCGGCAGCAGCGTGCGCTGGATCGAGGCGGCCCGGGACACCCCGCTGGTCAACGCCTCCAGGTGGCGCAGCGCGCCCTCGGGGTCGAGGTAGCCGAGCGCGGCGAGCCGCTGCTTGGCGGCGTCCGGGGTGAGCCGTGCCTCCTCCCCCGGCAGCTTGGCGACGGCGGCCAGCAGCGGGCGGTAGAACAGCTTCTCGTGGAGCCGGCGGACCTCGCGGCGGTGGTCCCTCCAGCTGCGGTTGAGCTCGGCGACGGGGTCCTTGCGGTAGCCCATCGACCGCCCCAGCGCGCGGAGCACCTCCTCGTCCTCGGGCACGACGTGGGTGCGTCGCAGCTGCGACAGCTGGATGCGGTGCTCGAGGGTGCGCAGGAACCGGTAGGCGTCGTCGAGAGCAGCACCGTCGGCGCGTCCGACGTACCCGCGTCGGGTGAGCTCGGCCAAGGCGCTCAGCGTGGTCGGCGGCCGCACCCCCGGGTCGGTGCGGCCGTGCACCATCTGCAGCAGCTGTACGGCGAACTCCACGTCGCGCAGGCCACCGGACCCGAGCTTGATCTGACGCTCGGCGTGGTGGGCCGGGATGTGCTCGACGACCCGGCGGCGCATCGCCTGCACGTCGGTGACGAACCCCTCGCGCTCGGCCGCGGACCACACCATGGGCGCGATCCGCTCGACGTACTCCCGGCCGAGCTGCGGGTCCCCGGCCACCGGCCTGGCCTTGAGCAGCGCCTGGAACTCCCACGTCTTCGCCCACCGCTCGTAGTAGCCCTGGTGGCTGCTCAGGGTGCGCACGAGCGGGCCGGCCTTGCCCTCGGGCCGCAGCGCCGCGTCGACCGGCCAGATGGTGCCCTCGGGGGTGTGGTCGGAGCAGATCCGCATGAGGTGCGACGCCAGCTGCGTGGCGGCCCGGAGCGCGGGGGTCTCCTCGGCTCCGTCGACGGGCTCGGCGACGAAGATGACGTCCACGTCGCTGACGTAGTTGAGCTCGTGGCCACCGCACTTGCCCATCGCGACCACCGCGAGGCGACAGCTCTCGGCCGGTTCCCCGACGCGTGCCCGGGCGATCGCGAGCGCGCCCTCCAGCGTCCCGGCCGCGAGGTCGCTGAGCTCGGCGGCGACGTCATCCACCCCGCAGCCGTGTGCGAGGTCGCGGGCCGCGAGCCGCAGCAGGTGGCGCCGGTACTCCACCCGGAGCGCGTCGACCGCCACCGCGTCGTCGATGCCCGAGGTCGGGGCGGCGTGGAGGGGGTCCGCGCCGACGGCCCCGAGCAGGTCGGCGCGCAGCGCGAAGGCCGGAGAGCGGGTCGACCCCAGGGTGGGGTCGGTGAGCTCGCGCCAGTGGTCGGGGTGGCGCAGGAGGTGGTCGCCGAGGGCCGAGCTCGCCCCCAGGACGAACAGGAGGCGCATCGCGAGGCCGTCGTCGTCGCAGAGCGCGTCGAGGAGCACGGGGCCGTCCTCCGCCGCATCGGCGAGGTCGGCGAGGTAGCCGGCGGCCTGGTCGGGCGAGGCCGCCGCGGCAAGGAGGTGGACGAGCTCGTCGCCGGCCGGACCCAGCCGGCGCAGCGCCTCCACCGAGGCGTCGGCGTCCCGGAAGCCCATCCGGGCGAGCGTCCCGGTGGTCGTGACGACACGGCCGCCCTTCACCACGTGGCCGGGATCTCCTTGGTCATCGCGGCGAACGCGGTCGCCAGCGGCTTCCACGAGGCGCGCAGCTCGTCGGTGGCCGCGGCCACTCGTGCGACGTACTCGTCGACGTCCACGCCGCGCTCCCGCGCGGAGTCGCGGTCCTTCGCCGCCCACTCCCCGACGATGTCGGCGCCGGCCTCGGGGTGCGACTGCACGCCCCAGACCGTGGGCGCGAAACGGGCGGCCTGCAGCTCACCGGTCCCGGCCCGGGCGAGCACCTGGGTCGCGGTCGGCGGGATCGTCACGATGTCGTTGTTCCACTGCACGGCGATCCGCGCCGAGGACACGGACCTGAACAGCGGGTCGGAGGCCGCGGCCGGGGCCCAGCCGACGTCGAGCACGCCGATCTGCTGGCCGCGCGGGTTCGGGTGGACGGCGCCGCCGAGCGCGACGGCCGCGAGCTGGTGGCCCAGGCAGACGCCGAGCACGGGCACGTGCTCCTCGGCCGCCGCGCGGACGAGCCGCTTCACGTCGGCCAGCCACGGGTGCTGGTCGTCGGAGTAGGCGTCCATGGACCCGCCGAGCACGAGCATGCTTCGGTGGCCGTCGAGGTCGTCCGGCAGCGAGTCACCGACATACGGACGTCGTACGTCGATCGCGGAGCCCGTCTCGGCCAGCCACTCGCCCATCCAGCCGGGTGGGCACTGGGCCTCGTGCTCGACGACGAGGATCGGCAATGAGGTCACGAGCGCGAGGCTACCTGTCCGGGTCAGATGACGGGCAGCATCAGGTCGCGCTCGAACATCGAGACCTGGCCGCGGTAGGCCTCCCACTCGGCGCGCTTGTTGCGCAGGAAGAAGTCGTAGACGTGCTCGCCCAGGGTCTCGGCGAGCAGCTCGCTGTTCTCCATGACGTTGATCGCCTCGTACAGGGTCTTGGGCAGCGGCTCGATCCCCAGCGACTTCCGCTCGCGGTCGTTGAGCGACCACACGTCGTCCTCGGCCTCGGCGGGGAGGTCGTAGCCCTCCTCGATGCCCTTCATGCCGGCGCCGAGGATGACCGCGAACGCCAGGTAGGGGTTGCAGGCGGAGTCGATCGTGCGGAGCTCGATGCGCGTCGCCTGGCCCTTGTTGGGCTTGTACATCGGCACGCGGATCATGGCGGAGCGGTTGTTGTGGCCCCAGCAGATGTGGGCGGGTGCCTCTCCCCCGCCGATCAGCCGCTTGTAGGAGTTCACCCACTGGTTGGTGATCGCGGTGATCTCGGAGGCGTGCCGCAGGACGCCGGCGATGAACTGGCGGCCGGTCTTCGAGAGCTGGTACTCGGCACCGGCCTCGAAGAACGCGTTGCGGTCGCCCTCGAACAGCGACACGTGCGTGTGCATCCCCGACCCGGGGTGCTCGGTGAACGGCTTGGGCATGAAGGTCGCCCAGATCCCCTGCGACAGCGCGACCTCACGGACCACGGTGCGGAAGGTCATGACGTTGTCGGCGGTGCTGAGGGCGTCGGCGTAGCGCAGGTCGATCTCCTGCTGGCCCGGGCCGCCCTCGTGGTGGCTGAACTCCACCGAGATGCCCATCGACTCCAGCATGGTGATCGCCTCGCGACGGAAGTCCGACCCCGAGCTCTGCGCGGTGTGGTCGAAGTAGCCGCTGCGGTCGACCGGGATGGGCTCCACACCCGGCTCGGGCGCGTTCTTGAACAGGTAGAACTCGATCTCTGGGTGGGTGTAGAAGGAGAAGCCGTTCTCGGCGGCCTTCGACAGGGTGCGCTTCAGCACGAACCGCGGGTCGGCGTACGACGGCGACCCGTCCGGCATGACGATGTCGCAGAACATGCGGGCGGTCGCCGGGCCCTCGCCCCGCCACGGCAGGATCTGGAAGGTCGACGGGTCGGGCTTGGCCAGCATGTCCGCCTCGTAGACCCGGGCGAACCCCTCGATCGCGGAGCCGTCGAAGCCGATGCCCTCGGCGAACGCCCCCTCGAGCTCCGCAGGCGCGATCGCCACCGACTTCAAGGAGCCGAGCACGTCGGTGAACCACAGCCGGACGAAGCGGACGTCGCGCTCTTCGAGCGCGCGGAGGACGAACTCTTCCTGCTTACCCATGAGGCAACTATGTCGCATCGCCGTTACAGGCGTGTGACATCACCCCCTCACGCGGACGGGACGTTCTCCTCGAGCTCGGCCAGCCAGGCCTCGGCGTTGCCGTCCGACGGCGCCCGCCACTCACCGCGCGGGGAGAGCGCACCGCCCGCCGAGACCTTCGGCCCGTTGGGCAGCGCCGACCTCTTGAACTGGCTGAAGGCGAAGAACCGCTTGATGAAGACCGTCAGCCAGTGCCGGATCGTGGGCAGGTCGTAGGACTGCCGCCGGTCCTCGGGGTAGCCCGGCGGCCAGTCGCCCTCGTGCGCGTCGCGCCAGGCGTGGTGGGCGAGGAAGGCGATCTTGCTCGGCCGGTAGCCGTAGCGCAGCACGTGGAAGAGCGTGAAGTCCTGCAGGGAGTAGGGGCCGATCGCCGCCTCCGTGGACTGGATCTCCTCCCCCTCCTCGGCCGGCACCAGCTCGGGACTGATCTCCTGGTCGACGATGATCCGCAGCACCTCGTTGACGTCGTCGTCGAAGAGCCCCTCTCCGACGACCCAGCGGATCAGGTGCTGGATGAGGGTCTTCGGCACGCCCGCGTTGACGGTGTAGTGCGACATGTGGTCGCCGACGCCGTACGTCGCCCATCCGAGCGCGAGCTCGGAGAGGTCGCCGGTGCCGAGCACGATGCCGCCGCGATGGTTGGCGATCCGGAACAGGTAGTCGGTGCGCAGGCCCGCCTGGATGTTCTCGAAGGTGACGTCGTAGACCTTCTCGCCGCGGCTGAACGGGTGGTCGAGGTCGGCGAGCATCTGCTGCGCCGCCGGACGGATGTCGATCTCCTCGAAGCTGACACCGAGCGCCGTCGAGAGCCGGGTCGCGTTGTCCTTGGTCTTCTCGCCGGTGGCGAAGCCCGGCAGCGTGTAGGCGAGGATGTCGCTGCGCGGCCGGCCGAGCCGGTCCATGGCGCGGGCGGCCACGATCAGGGCGTGGGTCGAGTCGAGACCGCCGGAGACACCGATCACGATCTTGGGCTGCCCGATCGCGCGCAGCCGCTGCTCCAGACCCGAGACCTGGATGTTGTAGGCCTCGTAGCAGTCCAGCGCGAGGCGCTCGGGGTCGTCGGGCACGAACGGGTAGCGGTCCACCTTGCGGAGCAGGCCGATGTCACCGGTGGGCGGGTCGAGCGTGAAGTCGACGGTGCGGTACTGCGCCGTACGAGCCGCCAACGTCCGCCGGTTGTCGTCGAAGGTGCCCTGCCGGAGCCGGTCCTGGCGCAGTCGGTCGAGGTCGACGTCGGCAACCGACCTGCGCGAGCCCTCCGGGAAGCGCTCGGTCTCCGCGAGGCAGTTGCCGTTCTCGTAGATCATGGTCTGCCCGTCCCAGGACAGGTCGGTCGAGGACTCACCCTCACCGGCGGCGGCATAGAGGTACGCCGTGAGGCAGCGTGAGCTCGCCGAGCGCACCATCAGCCTGCGGTCCTCCGCACGCCCCACCGTGATCGGGCTCCCGGAGATGTTCGCGATGACGGTCGCCCCGGCCAGGGCGGCCTCGGCGCTCGGCGGGACCGGCACCCACATGTCCTCGCAGACCTCGACGTTGAGCACGAGCCCGGGGACGTCGGTGGCACGGAAGAGCAGGTCCGGCCCGAACGGCACCTGCGAGCCGCCGAGGGCGATCGTCGCTCCGCGGTGCTCGTCGCCGGCACCGAAGTGCCTGCGCTCGTAGAACTCCCGGTAGGTCGGGAGGTAGGACTTGGGCGCGACGCCGAGGATCTCGCCCTTGTGCACGACCACGGCGCAGTTGTAGACGCGGTTGCCCATCGCCAGAGGCGCACCGACGACCAGCACCGGCAGCAGGTCGCGGGACTCCGCCACGAACCGGTCCAGCGCCCGCAGCACCCGGTCCAGCACGGCGTCCTGGAGGAACAGGTCCTCGATCGAGTAGCCACTCAGGGACAGCTCCGGGAAGACCGCGACGGCGACGCCCTCGTCATGGCACCTGCGTGCCTCCGCGAGGATGACGTCCGCGTTCTTCTCCGGGTCCGCGAGCGACACCGGCACCGTGCACGCCGCGACACGTGCGAAGCCATGGCTGTAGGCAGATGTGAAGTCCACGTCGCGATAGTGCCACGTGTCTGCCGCCACAAACGTGCGCCCCGGGGGAAGTACTAGCCTGACGACATCCGGGGACTCCGTCGGGGAGCCTCGAGAGTGACACGGAGGCGACATGAGCGAGACGACCGCGCCCTACGGCACCGGCGCTGCGAAGAGCGCCGCGCCGGCGAAGCGGGTGCGCATCCACCACCTGCGGGAGATGAAGCAGCGCGGCGAGAGGTGGGCGATGCTCACCGCCTACGACCAGTACACCGCGCAGGTCTTCGACGAGGCCGGCATCCCGGTGCTCCTGGTCGGCGACTCCGCCTCCAACAACGTCTACGGCAACGAGAGCTCGCTGCCCGTGACCGTCGACGAGCTGGTCCCCCTCGTCCGCGCGGTCACCCGCTCCGCGAAGCACGCGCTCGTCATCGCCGACCTCCCCTTCGGCTCCTACCAGGCGTCGGCCGAGCAGGCCTTCCACACCGCGGTCCGGTTCATGAAGGAGGCCAACGCGCACGCCGTGAAGCTCGAGGGCGGCGAGGAGATGGTGCCGCAGGTCGAGCTCCTCACCCGGTCGGGCATCCCGGTGATGGCCCACATCGGCTTCACCCCGCAGTCGGAGCACAACCTCGGCGGCTACCGCGTCCAGGGCCGGGGTGACGCGGCGCAGAAGCTGGTCTCGGAGGCCAAGGCGCTCGAGGCCGCCGGGGCCTTCGCGATCGTGATGGAGATGGTCCCCGGAGACGTCGCCGCCGAGGTCACCAAGACCCTCTCGATCCCCACCGTCGGCATCGGCGCCGGCGTGCACTGCGACGCGCAGGTCCTGGTCTGGCAGGACATGGCCGGGCTGCGGACGGGGCGGATGCCGCGGTTCGTGAAGCAGTACGCCGATGTGCACGGCGTGCTTCTCAAGGCGGCCCAGGACTACGCCGCCGACGTCGCCGAGGGGACGTTCCCCGGCGAGGAGCACACCTTCTGACAGCTGCTGGATCCTGAACCGGCGCCGCACCAGCTGCTGCCCGACGTGGATGGCGTCGACGCGAAGGCCGCTCAAGCCCCTGGGCATCGTCTTGTCAGGCGGTCCAGCCGAAGAAGCTGTCGAACGCGTACACCGCGAGGAACCACAGCACGATCGCGCCCACTCCGATCGCAAGGACCCGCAACGGATGCGGCCGGAACCACCACGCCGCGAGGCCGACGAACGACAGCCACAGGGCCACCGAGACGATGGTCACCCACCCTGGGTGCGACGAGGCCGATGGAGAAGTAGAACGGCGACCAGGCAGCAAGCAGCACGAGGCCGAGCACCGACCACAGGTGACGCCATCCCCACCGACCTGCCATGCGAGCGAGAGTAGGGCAGGTCAGGCCAGCATGGCCGCGAACCACACCGCGGCGGCGACGAAGGGCAGCGCGAGGACGCGGTACGGATGGCGTGTGAACCACGCCAACGACAGGGCGAAGAGCACCAGCCAGACCAGCGGTAGCACGACCACCGTGACCACGTCGGGCAGCACGATTGCCGAGTAGGCGTAGAGGAAAAGCGTCGTCGCCATGCCGCCGACGCCGATGAAAGGTCCTGACTGCCGAAGGTTCGTCTTCATCGTCGCGGGTCCATCACTCCTTGATCGGACAAGGGCGAATCCCTTGTGTGCACAGGGAATTCTCGCCCTGAACGCCCCTGTCGCCTACATGGTCGGCGACACCCGACGCAATGCGACACGCTCTGCGAGTTTCGCGATTTCGTTTACCTCGCCGCGCAATGTTGCCAAGATCATACGCGGGGGCGACCGCACCGGCCGTCCGCGACAGGGAGTGCCGGCACTGCCGGACGACTCACGGACCAGGAGGCACAGGTGCCTGCAGCACAGAAGTCAACGGCCAAGAAGGCGACTGCGAAGTCAACGCCTGCGAAGAAGACCACGACCAAGAAGTCGTCCTCGTCGACGGCCGGCAAGGCAGTGGGCGCAGCGAAGAAGGCGACCAGGACCGCAGTGGGCGCGGCCGCCGGAACTGCGAAGGCCGCCGCCAGGAAGGCTCCGGCCACCAAGAGCACCGCCAAGAAGAGCCCGGCCAAGAAGGTCGCGGCGAAGTCGACGGGCGCGAAGAAGGCCACGACGGCCAAGACCTCCGCCGCCAAGACCGCGGCTGCCAAGAAGAGCCCCGCGAAGAAGACCACGAGCACGGCGGCAGCCAAGAAGGCCACCACCAAGAAGACCGCCGCAAAGAAGGTCGCGACGGCCAAGAAGGCTCCTGCGAAGAAGGTCGCGACGGCCAAGAAGGTCGCTGCGAAGAAGGCGCCCGCCAAGAAGGCCACTGCCAAGAAGGCGCCGGCCACCAAGACCACCGCCAAGAAGAGCCCGGCTACCCGGACCACGGCGAAGAAGGCGCCCGCGAAGAAGACGGCGACCAAGGCGGCCGCGACCAGGAAGGCGCCCGCCAAGAAGACGGCGACCAGGGCAACGGCCAAGAAGGCGCCCGCGAAGAAGGCCGCGAAGAGGGCCTGACCCCACGCCCTGCAGGCGACGAACGAAACGGAAGGTTCCGTGCACGCGGTGCACGGAACCTTCCGCTTTTCAGGTGTCCTTCACAAGGCGCCTAGCGGCCGTGACGGGTCAGGCTTCCTCGGAGGCGTCGTCGTTCCAGTCCGGGTCGCTGTCCCAGGCCTCGTTGCGCTCCTCGACCTTCTCCAGCGCTCGGGACGCCTCCGCCTCGCTCGGGTAGGGGCCCAGCCGGTCCGCGCTCTTGCAGCCGTCCGCGCCCTCGACCCGGTGGTGGGTGAGGCAGAACCAGTACTCCGCCATGTGGGGCTCCTCTCCTCGAACCTCCCGACGGCCCCGGCACGATGCTGGTCCGCCGTACACCGGCATGGTCTCCCGGTGCTCAGAAACTACACTCGACGACGTGAACCCGATTGCCCCCGCGACGATCTCGCCCCGCCGCCCGGTCCCTGCGCACATCGAGCGACCGGAGTACGTCGACAAGGACGCCCCCACGCCCTTCACCGGGTCCGAGGTGAAGGACGAGGAGACCATCGAGAAGATGCGGATCGCGGGCCGCCTCGCCGCCCAGGCGCTGCAGCTCGTCGGCAAGCACATCCAGCCCGGCGTCACCACCGACGAGCTCGACCGGGTCGGCCACGAGTTCCTCGTCGACAACGGCGCCTACCCGTCCACGCTCGGCTACCGCAGCTTCCCCAAGTCGCTGTGCACCAGCGTCAACGAGGTGATCTGCCACGGCATCCCCGACAGCCGGGTGGTCGAGGACGGCGACATCGTCAACATCGACATCACCGCCTACATCCACGGCGTGCACGGCGACACGAATGCGACCTTCCTGGCCGGCGACGTGCCCGAGGAGACCCGCCTGCTCGTGGAGCGGACCGAGGAGTCGCTGCGCCGGGCGATCAAGGCCGTGCGGCCCGGTCGCCAGGTCAACGTGCTCGGGCGCGTGATCGAGTCCTACGCCAAGCGGTTCGGGTACGGCGTCGTCCGCGACTTCACCGGCCACGGCATCGGCACGTCGTTCCACTCGGGGCTGATCATCCCCCACTACGACGAGCCGCTCTACGACACCGTGATCGAGAAGGGCATGACCTTCACGATCGAGCCGATGCTGTGCCTCGGCACCTACCAGTGGGACATGTGGGACGACAACTGGACGGTCGTCACCAAGGACAAGCGGCCCAGCGCGCAGTTCGAGCACACGCTGCTCGTCACCGACGACGGCGCGGAGATCCTCACCCTCCCCTGACGCCGACCCGTCACTTTTGCGGCACTTTTCGCGGCGTGTCGCAGCACGATTGACGGGTCAGCGGAGGTCGTCGTAGGAGCCGTCGGTCTCGGCGAGACGACGCTCCACGCGGAGCACCCCTGCCTCGTGCTCGGGGTCGCCCGACATCACCGCGGCCAGCCGCATGTGCGGGAGCGCGTCGGAGTAGCGCGACTGACGTTCGAGCACCCGCCCGAGCGCGAAGCGCGCCCACACGTCGGTCGGGGCCTCCTCGACCAGCGCCGCCAGGTCGGTCTCCGCCTTCACCAGCTGGGCGCTCTGGAAGTACGCCCAGGCGCGCAGCGTCCGGAGGCTGGTCGACTGGGGCTCGGTCTCGATGGCCGGGTTCAGCAGCTCGATCGCCTGCTTGGGCGAGCGGTCCTCGAGGAGCTCCCACGCGCGGTGGTAGACGTCGGCGGGGTGGTTCACCCGACCCGGGATCTCGAACGTCATGTCTCCTCCTTCGCTGTACCAGTGGTGGCAACGCAGCACACCGGTAGGACATTCCCCTGAGGTCGTTTGTACCGCATCTTCCTTTTGCCCCCCAGAGGACGGAAGATCTCCGGTAAAAGCACGATTCCTGCCAAGGAATCGTGCTTAGTGTGAGCAATCCATTCCTTCCCAAGGGGGAAACCGTGAACCGCACAATCCTCGGCGGCCTGGCGAGCCTGGCGCTCGTCGCAGCCGCGTCCGGCGCCGCGGCGGCCGCGCCGTCACCACAAGGCTCGGAGCCCGACCCCTACGACCGGGCGCCCGCGAGCAGCCGGAAGTCCGACGACCTGCCCAACCCTCTCGGCGACAAGCAACGGGCCATGCGACGGGCCGCGCTCGGCGACGTGATCGTCGGCAAGGCGACGCCTCAGGAACGCAATGGCTCGTCGGTCGTTCAGGTGGGCGACGACTACGTCGAGCTCCGTCGCAAGTCGACGGACAGGATCTTCACCATGCTCGCCGAGTTCGGCGACCAGGTCGACCGGAGGCTGCGTGGGACACCGGGCCCGCTGCACAACCAGATCGCGAAGCCTGACCGGGAGCTCGACAACGCCACGATGTGGCAGCCGTCGTACGAGACCGCGCACTACCAGGACATGCTCTTCTCGGAGGCTCCCGGCGCGAACTCTCTCGCGAACTACTACGCCGCCCAGTCCTCCAACCGGTACTCCGTGACCGGAACTGTGACCGACTGGGTGAAGGTGCCCTACAACGAGGCCTACTACGGCTCCAACTCGGCTCCCGAGGGTGACGCCGCGACCTGGAAGCTGCTCCGCGACGCTGCCCAGCAGTGGACCGGCGACAAGAGCCAGCTCGCCCAGTACGACGTCTGGGACCGCTACGACTACGACGGCGACGGGAACTTCAACGAGCCCGACGGCTACATCGACCACTTCCAGATGGTCCACGCGGGACAGGGCGAGGAGGAAGGTGGCGGCGCCCAGGGCTCCGACGCCATCTGGAGTCACCGCTGGTACGCCTACTACACCGACTACGGCGTGACCGGCCCTGCGTTCAACAAGGCCGGTGGTGTGCAGATCCCCGGCACCGACCTCTGGATCGGCGACTACACGATCGAGCCCGAGAACGGCGGCGTCGCGGTGTTCGCCCACGAGTACGGCCACGACCTCGGTCTGCCCGACCACTACGACACGTCGTACCTCGGCGAGAACTCCTCGGCGTTCTGGGGCCTCATGTCGAGCGGGTCGTGGCTCGGGGTGGAGCCACCCGAGGGCGACCCCTACGCACCGTCGGCAGGCATCGGGGACATGCCCAACGACATGTCCGCCTGGGACAAGCTGCAGCTGGGCTGGCTGAAGTACGACGTGGCCTCGGCGCAACGGACCACGACGCACAAGCTCGGGCCGTCGGAGTACAACACCCGCAACGCGCAGGGCCTGGTCGTGCCGCTGCCGGAGAAGGTGAAGACCGTGGAGCTGGCCACGCCGGCGGACGGCAAGGCCTACTGGTCCACGATGGGCGACAGCATCGACACCGCGATGACGTTGAAGACCCCGATCGCGCTTCCCGCGGGATCTCGGCCTTCCCTCGCCTTCTCGACCTGGTACGACATCGAGGCCGGCTACGACTACCTCTACGTCGAGGCCTCGACCGACGGCGGCGCCACCTGGACCAAGCTGACCAACCGGCTCACCGGCAACGACGCGGGCATCGACGGGACGTCAGGCGGCTGGGTGAGCACGTCGTTCGGCCTCTCCCAGTACGCCGGTCAGAGCGTCCTGCTGCGGATGAACTACCGGACCGACGGCGGGGTCGCGCTCAAGGGGTTCCTGGCCGACGGGATCAAGGTCACCAACGGTCGCTCCGTGATCTTCGACGACGGTGTCGGCGACGGGTCGGCCTGGTCGCTCGACGGCTTCCGGATCACCGGCGGCACGGAGACCAGCAGCCACCCGACCTACTACATCGCCGAGAACAAGGGGTACCGCTCCTACAACGTCACGCTGAAGGAAGGTCCGTACAACTTCGGGTTCCTCGACACCAAGCCGGACTGGGTCGAGCACTTCTCCTACCAGGAGGGGCTGCTGATCTCGTACTGGGACGAGTCCCAGGGAGACAACAACGTCGGGGAGCACCCGGGCGAGGGCCTGATCCTGCCGATCGACGCGCACCCCGCTCCGCTGACGTGGGCGGACGGAAGCATGATGCGCACCCGGCTCCAGGTGTACGACGCCACCTTCGACGTGGCGGGTACGACGGACGGCCTCACCCTCCACAAGAACAGTGCGCCGACGGTGATCGGGGGCCTGCCCGAGGTCAGCGTGTTCTCGGACAGCGACACGTACTGGTACGCCAGCAAGCCGGACGCCGGAGTGAAGCTCCAGCCGACCGGAACCGTCATCTCCGTGACCGGTGAGAGCGGCAACGTGATGGACGTGACCGTCAGCAAGCGGTAGCCCGTCCTGCACGGTGGTCGGCCCCGTCCGGGGAACAGCCGGGCGGGGCCGACGCATGCTCGACGGGGCCGAGACGAGGAAGGGGTGGATGAGCCGGCCTGTAGGCCGGGTTCTGTCCCCGTGCACCTCACGATGCACGAGGGGCGACCATCCATCTAGGGCTGCCGTTGCCGGCAACCTCGTGCGGTCTACCCGCGAACTCGGGCGGGCAGCCCTCGATCGTCCGCGCAGACACAGGTCTTGCGACCTGCGCCCTCTCTTGACCTTGCTCCAGGTGGGGTTTACCGAGCCGCACCGGTCGCCCGGCACGCTGGTGGTCTCTTACACCACCGTTTCACCCTTACCGCCCACGCCCGAAGGCGTGAGTGGCGGTCTGCTTTCTGTGGCACTGTCCCGCGGGTCACCCCGGGTGGGTGTTACCCACCACCTTGCCCTCTGGAGCCCGGACCTTCCTCGGAGATCTCTCCCCGCGGTCGCCCGGCCGGCTCATCCACTCCAAGGATAGCCGTCAGGCGAGCTCGAAGCGCACGGTGCGGGTCGCCGGGTCCGCCTCCGCCAGACGAAGCGAGACGTCGGCGCCGAGCGGCAGCTCGCCGGACCCGGTCACGCCTGCCTCGACCGCGGGCCGCTGGACCACGGCGTCTCCCCTGCGCGGATCCTCGGGGTCGACCGCCACGACCACGCCGTCGAAGGTCTCGCCGACCGAGCCCCGCAGCACCTCGGCCTCGACGAGGTTCACGATCGCGTTCTCGTACTGCCGTGCCCGCTGACCCGACGCCTGCATCGTCGCGGGCACCTCGTCGAGCTTCTCGAGGACCCAGGGCGGCACCGGGGTGTCGGCCGACAGCGCGAGGCAGATCTCCGAGGCGTACCGGTCCACGAGCCTGCGCAGCGGCGCGGTGACGTGGGCGTACTCGGAGGCGAGCGCCGAGTGCTCTGCCTGCTCGGGGACGGCACCGTCGAAGCCGACGTAGGACGAGCCGCGCAGCAGCCGCGTGCTCGCGACCACCATGGCGGCGTGCTCGGACCGCGACGGGTCGAGGGACCGGATGAAGTCGGGGTACAGCAGCTCGGCCGGCCACTCGATCCCGAGTGCCCGCGCCGTGCGATGCAGCCGCTGCACGTCACGCGGGTCCGGCGGGGGCAGCGTGCGCAGCAGCCCGACGCGGGCGTAGATCATCATGTCCGCCGCCGCCATCCCGGTCAGCAGCGAGATCTGCGCGTTCCACTCCTCCACCGGGTGCAGGCAGCGGTACGACAGCGACCAGCTGTCCCCGGCGATCTCGATCTCCTGCTCCGGCAGCGGCAGGGAGATCCCTCCGCGCTCGGCCTCACGGTGCAGGCGCAGCTCGCCGACCTCGCGGAGCAGCGTGAACAAGTCGTCCGCCGTGCCCGCGTCGATCTCACGCTGGACGCCGTCGTAGTCGAGCTTGGCGCGGCTGCGGACGAGCGCACGCTCCACCCTCGCATCGAGGCCCTCCCCCGCCGCGTCGACCTTGATCGTCCAGAGCAGCGCGGGACGCACCTGGTCGGGCAGCAGCGACGCGGCGTCCTCCGAGAGCACCTTCGGGTGCAGCGGGATCTTCGAGTCGGCGCCGTACAGCGTCTCGCCGCGGCGGTTCGCCTCCACGTCCACCGGGTCACCGGGCGTGACGAACGCGCCGACGTCGGCGATCGCGTAGTGCACGACGAATCCGCTGCCGTCGCGCTCGATGTGCATCGCCTGGTCGAGGTCGAGCGCCGTCGACGGGTCGATCGTCACCAACGGGATGTCGGTCCGGTCGAGGTCGGGGAGCCTGGGGTTGCGCGCCGCCTCGGCGGCCGCGGCCTCGACCTCGGCGGGGAAGTCGGGAGTCACGCCCATCTCCGAGCGGATCGCCTCGACGCCCTTGCGCAGCTCGCTGCCGTTGGCGTCGTGGATGCGTACGACTTGTCTGGTCAACGGAGCACTCCTCGAGGTCTGGGCGGACGCTGTTCAGCATAGGGTGGCCGCCGTGCTGATCCTGTTGCCGCCGTCCGAGGGGAAGACCGCTCCCCGCCGCGGGAAGCCGCTCGACCTCGACCGGCTGAGCTTTTCCCCGCTGACCGAGGCGAGGGCCGACGTCCTCGACGCCCTCACCGCCCTGTGTACGACGGGCGGGGACGGTGACGTGGAGAAGGCCGCGGACGTGCTGGGTCTCGGCAAGACCCAGACCGACGAGGTGCTGCGCAACGCCGCGCTCCGGACCGCGCCGACCGCCCGCGCCGACGAGGTCTACTCCGGCGTGCTCTACGAGGCCCTCGACCTGCCCACCCTCGAGGCCGCCGCCCGCCGTCGCGCGACGAGCCGCGTCGCGATCGCCTCGGCGCTGTTCGGCCTCGTGCGGCCCGGGGACCGGATCCCGGCCTACCGGCTCTCGGGGTCGGTGTCCCTGCCCGGGATCGGCCCGGTGTCGACGTTCTGGGGCTCGCGCCTCGACCAGGCGGTGCAGGAGGCGGCCGGCCGGCGTCTCGTCGTGGACCTCCGGTCGTCGACGTACGCCTCCTTCTGGCGGCCGGACCCCGAGACGGCCAGGCGGGTGGTGACCGTGCGGGTGCTGCACGAGGTGAACGGGACCCGCAAGGTCGTCTCGCACTTCAACAAGGCCACCAAGGGCCGGCTGGTGCGCAGCCTCCTCGAGGACGGCGGCAACCCGGCGACGCCGAAGCGGTTCGCCGAGCAGCTGCGCGACCTCGGCTGGCAGGTCGAGGTGGGTCCGCAGGGCAAGCACGGCATCCAGCTCGACGTGGTCGTCGCCGAGCTCTGACCGCCCTCCCCCTGTCCGCTCCCAGTGCCCGGCAAAGGGTCAGTCGGACGGAGTGCGCGGCATCGGAGGGTTCTCGCAGCCGACGCCGGGGACGAACATCTGGCCCAGCCCGCCGACCGCGCTCTCGCAGTCCTCTCCCGGGCGCACCAGCAGGACCTGCGCGACGAGGTAGAGCACCGGGATCGCGATCATCACGACCACGAACACGAGTCGTGGCTCGAGGCGCGGCTTGTGCTGAGGCTCCACGGCGGCTCTCCCGGGTTCGAGGGACCTGTTCATGCTAGGCCCTCGCCCCAGGCGGGCTCAGCGGCCGATGAACGCCGACTCCATCGGCCGGGCGTTGAACATCCGCAACGACGCCGTACCGTCCTCGAACCACGAGATGACCGTGACCGACGCAGGCGCCAGCTCCATCTTGTAGACCGCGTCGAGCGGGGCACCGAGCGCCATCCGCACCAGCAGCTTGATCGGCGTGACGTGGGTGACCGCGAGGACCGCCTTGCCGGGGAAGGCGCTGAGGATCTTGTCGCGGGTACGACGCACCTTCCGGTCCATCTCCTCGAAGGAGTCGCCGTGCCCTCCGGGGGCGACGTCGAGCGCGCCCAGCCACGCGTCGAGGTCGTCGGGGTAGGCCTGCTGGACCTCGTGGAAGGTCAGCCCCTCCCACGTCCCGAACGCGGCCTCGGCCAGGCCCTCCTCCACCTCGACGGGGTGGTTGAGCCGCTGGGCGATGATCTCGGCGGTCTCCCGCGTGCGCCGCAGCGGTGAGCTCAGGACGACGTCGATCTCCTCCCCCAGCGGCGCGAGCCAGTCGGCCACCGCGCGCACCTGGGCGAGACCGTCGTTGTTGAGGGCGGGGTCGTGACCGCCGCGTCCGCTGAACCGCTTGTCGGTCGTGTGGTCGGTCGCCCCGTGCCGCACCAGGACCAGCGTCGTCGGCGAGCCCAGGTCCTTGCTCCAGCCGGCCATCCGGGCCTCGGCGACGGGCTGCTCCTCGACCGGGACCTCGGCGGCCCGCGTCCTCTTCGACGGCCTGCCCGTCGCCTCGTCGAGGGCACGGTTCAGCAGCGCGTCGGCGTCCCGGTTCCGCTCGCGCGGGATCCACGTCCAGGTGGTGCCGAACGGCGCGAGCCGGCTGGCCGCCATGGCGAGCGGCCTCATGTCGGGGTGCTTGATCTTCCAGTTGCCCGACATCTGCTCGATGACGAGCTTGGAGTCCATCCGGACCTCGAGCTCGGCCTCGGGAGTGTGCTCGTTGTAGAGCTCGAGACCGGCGATGAGGCCGCGGTACTCCGCGACGTTGTTCGTGGCGATGCCGATGTGCTCGGCCCGCTCGGCGATCACCTCGCCGGTGGCGGCGTCCTTGAGCACGGCGCCGTACGCCGCCTCGCCGGGGTTGCCGCGAGAGCCCCCGTCGGCCTCGATGACGACAGCGAGGGGACGGTGGGTCATCAGATCCCGGACTCCGAGGTGCGGACCAGGATCCGGTTGCACTCCTCGCAGCGCAGCACCTCGTCGGAGGGTGTCTTCGAGATGTCGGCGAGCTCGGAGGAGTTGAGCTGCAGGCTGCACCCGCCGCAGCTGCGGGCACGCAGCGGGGCGGCGCCCACGCCGCCCTTCTGGTCGCGCAGCCGGCCGTAGAGCGTCATCAGGGCCTCGGGCAGCCCGGAGGCGGTCTGCTTCCGCTCGGCGTCGGTCTCGGTGAGCTGCTTCTCGATCTCGGCGGCCGCCTTGTCCCGCGCGGCGGTCGCCTCGGCGATCTTCTCGTCGAGGGCCCTGACCTGCGCGGTGAGCTCGTCGAGCTCGCGCTGGGCGTCCTCGAGCTTCTCCATCACCTCGAGCTCGGTGTCCTCCAGCTCGCCGATGCGGCGCTCCAGCGAGACCAGCTCGCTCTGCATCCGCTCGAGGTCCTTGGGGTTGCTGATCAGGCCCTGGTCCATCCGGTCCTGGTCGCGCTTGCGCCGCGCCTTGACCTGCTCGACGTCGGCGTCGGCGCGCTTCTGCTCGCGGGTCAGGTCGTCGACCAGGATGCGCACGTCACGGGCGCGGTTGTCCACCTCGTCGCGCTGCCTCGCCAGCTCCTTGAGCTCGGCGATCTGCGGCAGGGTCGCCAGCCGGTGCCGGAGCTGGTCGTGCCGGGAGTCGAGCTCCTGGACGTCCAACAGCTTCAGCTGGGCGAAGGGGTCGGCTTTCACACTGCTCCTCAGGAACGGAAGGTCCACGGGTCGGTGCACGTCGTGCTCACGCGGACGTCCACCGTATCCCCTCGCTCGGCCAGCGCCGCCACCAGCGTTCGCTCCAGCACGGGCAGCCACGTCCACTCCGCGGCCCAGTGCGCGACGTCCACCAGGGCCGGGCCGCCGTGCTCGAGGAACTCCGCGGCGCGGTGGTGCCGCAGGTCCGAGGTCACGTACACGTCGGCGTCCGTGGTCAGCACCTTCTCGAGCAGGAAGTCCCCTGCCCCGCTGGTGATCGCGACCGTCTCGACCAGCCGGTCGGGGTCACCGCCGACCCGCACCCCGTGGGCGGTCTCGGGGAGCACGTCGGCGACGAGCTCGGCGAACGTGGTGAGCTTCATCGGCTCGGCGAGCCTGCCGATCCGGCCGCTGCCCCGCGCCGTCCTGCCGGTGCCGGGGATGTCTGCGAGCTCGAGTACGTCGAACGCCGGCTCCTCGTAGGGGTGCACGGCCCGGAGCGCCTCGATGACGGCCCGACGCCGGGCGCGTGGGAAGACCGCCTCCACCCGCGACTCCGCGACCACCTCGACCTCACCGACCCGGCCGATGGCGGGGGTGGCGCCGTCGAGCGGACGGAACCGGCCCTCCCCCTCGGAGGTGAACGTGCAGCTGTCGTAGTCACCGAGCCGTCCCGCCCCGGCCGCGGTGACGCGGCGCGGATCTCCTCGGCGTTCTCGTGCGGGGCGAAGGTGACGAGCTTGTCGAGCGGGTCGCCCGGGTCCGGGACGATCACCTGCGGGTCCTCGATGCCGAGGGCGAGGGCCAGCGACTCGTTGACCCCGCCGGCGGGGGCGTCGGCGTTCGTGTGGGCCGCGAACAGCCCGCACCCTGAGCCGATCAGCCGGTGCAGGACACGGCCCTTCGGGGTGGTGGCGGCCACGGAGTGCACGCCCTTGAGCAGCAGCGGGTGGTGTGTGACGACCAGGTCGGCGCCCCACTCGAGGGCCTCGTCCACGACGGCCGGGGCCGGGTCGACGGCCAGCATGATGCGTCGTACCTCCTGCGCCGGGTCACCGCAGACCAGCCCCACCGCGTCCCAGTCCGAGGCGAGCGCCGGGGGGTACCAACGGTCCATCAGGGCGGTCACGTCACGCAGCTGCAGGCTCATGGCCCGAGCCTAGGATGAGAACCTTCTCATCTGCATCTCACCTGCCTCCCACGCTCACCGGGCACACTTGGCCCGTGAGCACGTTCCTGAAGGTGGCCATCGGGCTGCTGCTGACCCTGCCGCTCGGCGCCTACATCGCGGGCACCCTCGTCGCCTCGCAGGCGAGCATGCCCGCCGAGCGCAGGCCCGTGGTCATCGAGGCCACCACCTCCGACACGCCCTCGGCCACCCCGAGCCGCTCCCCGTCCCGCACGCCCGAACCGACACCGGACGACCACGGTGGTGAGCGCGGCGACGACCACGGCGGGGGCGACGACGACGAGCGCGTGGACGTCGTGCGGCCCACGCCGCGCGAGGTCGACGACGATCACGACGACCGGCTCGAGGACCGGGCCGACGAAGCCGAGGACCGGGCCGACGACCGGGCCGACGAGCAGGACGACGAGAGGGACGACGACAGCGCCGATGACGACTGAGCCGCGATCCGCGGCCTTCGCCGGGCTGACCGTCCGCACCCGCATCGCGCTCTCGGTCGCCGTACTCGTGGGACTCGCCCTCGCCGGGGCGGGTCTCGTCGTCTATGCACTGGAGTCGGCGCGGATCGAGCGCGGGGTCAGCACCCGGGTGGAGCAGGAGCTCGCCGAGTTCGCCACGCTGCGCGACGAGGGCATCGACCCCGAAGCGCGGCCCGTGCAGGGCTTCACCGACATCCGCAACCTGATCCGGACGTTCCTGCTCCGCAACGTCCCCGACAGCGACGAGCTGCTGGTCGGCTGGTGGGACGGCGGCCCGAAGGTCGTCTCGGACGAGGTCCACGAGCCGTTGATCTACCACCCCGACTTCGTCCGCCTCGTCGAGGACCGCATCGACCGCGGCGGCACCGACCGGATCGACACCCGGTGGGGCGAGGTCGTCGTCACCGTGCAGCCGGTGAGCGACCAGGCTCGCGCCGGCGCCTTCGTCGTCGCGAACTTCCTGGCCGACGAGCACGAGGAGCTCGACCGGGTGATGCAGACCTACGCGATCGTGTCGGTGCTGTCGCTCGGGCTCATCACCGCGCTCGCGGCCTGGCAGGCGGGCCGGCTGCTGCGCCCGGTGCGGACGCTGCGGGAGACGGCCGAGGAGATCACCGTCACCGACCTGTCCCGGCGGATCCCCGAGTCCGGCCACGACGACATCTCCGCGCTGACCCGGACCTTCAACGCGATGCTCGGCCGGCTCGACGCCGCGTTCACCGGGCAGCGGCAGTTCCTCGACGACGCGGGCCACGAGCTGAAGACACCGCTGACCGTCATCCGCGGCCACATGGAGCTCCTCGACAGCGACGACCCGGCCGAGGTGGAGGCCACCCGGGCGCTGCTGCTCGACGAGATCGACCGGATGTCACGCCTGGTCGGCGACCTGATCATGCTCGCCAAGTCCGCGCGCCCCGACTTCCTGCAGTACGACGCCGTCGGCATCGGCCCCCTCACCGCGAACGTGCTGGAGAAGTGCCGCGCCCTCGGCGACCGGTCGTGGGTCCTCGACGAGAAGGCCGAGTCCCTGGCCTGGGTCGACGAGCAGCGGCTCACCCAGGCGATGCTCGAGCTCGCGCAGAACGCCGTGAAGCACACCGGGCCGGGCGCCGAGATCGGCGTCGGTTCCCGGGTCGGTCCG
This sequence comes from uncultured Actinomycetota bacterium, assembly GCA_963700365.1. GTDB lineage: Bacteria > Actinomycetota > Actinomycetes > Propionibacteriales > Nocardioidaceae > Nocardioides_C. The sequence continues at coordinate 27,391 of CAVOXG010000005.1, forward strand.
CACGACGAGCTCCTGCTCTGGGTCCGCGACACCGGCCGCGGGGTGCCCGACGAGGACAAGCCCCTGATCTTCGAGCGCTTCGGGCGGTCCGCCGTACCCGAGGACGACGAAGGTTTCGGCCTCGGGCTCTCCATCGTCCGCGCCATCGCCACCGCCCACGGCGGCACCGTGCACGTCGAGGACGTGCAACCGCACGGATCCCGGTTCATCCTGACCCTGCCGGCACGAAGAAGGGAGGACACGTGGCACGCATCCTGATCGTCGAGGACGAGGCGAGGATCGCCTCGTTCATCGCCAAGGGCCTCACCGCCGACGGCTACACGACGTCCACGGTCGGCGACGGGCACACCGCGCTCGACTTCGCGCTGAGCGGCGACTTCGACCTCGTGATCCTCGACATCGGGCTGCCGGGCATGGACGGGTACGAGGTGCTCGAGCAGATGCGGTCCGCCGGGAGCCGGCTGCCGGTCATCGTGCTCACCGCCCGTGACTCGGTGACCGACACGGTCTCGGCGCTCGAGGGTGGCGCCGACGACTACATGCCCAAGCCGTTCCGGTTCGCCGAGCTCCTCGCCCGGGTCCGGCTCCGCCTGCGCCAGGCGAGTGAGAAGCCGAACGCCCGCGAGGACGTGCTCGAGGCCGGGACCCTGAGGCTCGACCTGCGGACCCGGCGGGCCACCAGGGGCGGGAGGGACGTCGACCTGTCGGCCCGGGAGTTCAAGCTCGCCGAGATCTTCATGCTCAACCCGGGCCAGGTGCTGTCCCGGGAGCAGCTGCTCTCACACGTGTGGGGCTACGACTTCGACCCCGGGTCCAACGTCGTCGACGTCTACGTCGGCTACCTCCGCCGGAAGTTCGGCGCCGAGACGATCAAGACCGTGCGCGGGATGGGCTACCGGCTCGAGCCCTGACGCCGACCAGGTGGTCAGCGGACCTTGAAGCCCGCCAGCCGACCGCGCGGTGCTCGCTCGAGCGCGGGTTGCAGGCCCTCGGCGACCTCGTGCGGCAGCGGCCTGTTCTCCGGCGATGGTTCGAGGCAGGCGTAGACGACCTTGGCGACGTCGGCCGCGGTCCGGTCGGGCAGCTCGTACGACGGCTCGGCCACCTGCGGGAAGCGCTCCTCCACGGTGACCGCGTCGGGGGCCGGCGGGTCGAAGGGCTTGAAGCCGGCGATCGCCTCGAACAGCGTCGCGCCGAGTCCCCAGACGTCGCTGGCGGGGCCGGGGACGCCGGTCCTCGGCGGGTCGCACTGCTCGGGAGCCATGTAGGCGTCGGTTCCGATCGGGTGGTCGAGGGCGGCTGCCTGCTCGACGGTCCGGGCCACGCTGAGGTCGATCAGCCGCGCCGGTGCTCCCATGATGACGTTGCTGGGCTTCACGTCGAGGTGGACGTAGCCGATCCGGTGCAGGTAGTGCAGCGCCGAGGCGACCTCGATCGCGAGCGGGAGGTACTGCTGCTCCTGCAACGGCCCGTGGCGCCGGACCAGCGAGGAGAGCCGGGGACCGTCGAGGTGCTCGAGCACCACGTGGGGCCGGTCCCCGGCCACCTCCGAGCGAAGGCCACGCATCATCACCGGGTGGTTGACCCGGGCGAGGTTGTCCACCTCGCGGCGGAGTCCCCGGAGCGTCTTCTCGTCGTGGACCTGGGCCGGCCGCACGACCTTCACCACGACCGGGCCGTAGGTGAGGTCGTCGAAGGCGAGGTAGGCCTCGTAGGCCGACCCGCCGCCGAGCAGCTTCATCGCGGTCAGGTCAGGAGTGATCGAGTCGCCCTGGGTGAAGCCCCACGAGTCGTGTGCTCTGCTCATGCCGGTCTCCTCGTCCGCCGTACCGGATCAGCGACGCGTGTCGTTGCGCGAGCGGTCGTTGGTGCGGTTGGCGGTCCAGTCACGGGTCCGGGTGTCGCCCGCGCCGTCGAAGGTGAAGTCCTTCGTCTTGTCGCTGCGGCTCAGGTCTCGGTCGCGGCTGACGGCGGTGAAGTTGCTGCGCGTGCCGTCGTTGGTGGAGCGGCTGGCGCCGGTGTTGGTGTTGCCTGTGTCGTTGCCGGTGTCGTCGTCATCGTCGTCGTCGGACACCAGGACGAGCTCGGTCGCGCTGTCCTCACGCTTGATCGCGGCCTCCTCGTCGACGCTCGCCGCCACGGTCGTGCCGGGGAGCGCCATGAGGCCGGCGCCGACGAGTCCGGCGAGCCCGAGAGTGCCGATGGGCAGAAGCTTCTTCATGTCCTACCGCCTTTCGAAGGGCCGCTGTGCGACCCAGCTGGTTGATCTGACACGACCAACCATGGCGAGCAGGAGTGAGACCTCGATGAGGCCCGAATGAGACCGTTCTTAGGCGCGACTACGAGGCGGCCCTGAGCTCCAGGTCGCGGACCCGCGCGGCCAGGGCCAGGGGTCCCATCGTCCGCGTGGACAGCACGCGGGGCTGCGGCTTGGGCACCTCCACGACACGGCGGCGGGCCAGCACGTTGAACTTCAGCAGCGAGCAGCGGTAGCACGGCTCCAGCGCGTCGCAGCAGCGGGCGCCGCGCAGCTGCGCCGCCAGCAGCTCGGCCTCGCTCTCGAGGTCGAATAGATCGAGCATTGTGGCTCCTCCCAGGCAACAAGGCTCTTGCATGTCCTGTTCTTCTTCCCGAGAGTGAAACCACGGTAACCGGTTCAAATCGGACAGAACAGACACCATCGCCCTTTTTGTCCGAAGAAGGGGCGAAACCACCCAGGTGGGTGATGTCTCGGCCTCATCCGCGTAGTCCACGGCGGGCACCCGCGGCGCATGGACGGACGAGACTCGTCACGGCACGGCCGCGGCCTGCCCGTCCGCGACGATCGCGAAGCTGTCGGTGAAGGTCCCTGAGGTGGCGACGAACCGCCCGGAGAGGGCCCGCGGGCCCACCACGACTTCCACGAGTCCGTGACTGGGCTCGGCGTTCGCGCCCATCACCGCCGCCATGTACGCCCCGTCGGGCTGCGCGAGGTCGACGTCGTACAGCCCCTGGCCTCCGGTCCCGGCCACGACCTGCACCGTTCCCGCACCTGCGGTGTACCGGCCGTCGGCCGCGTCGTCGGCGACGCACGACCCGTCGTACTCGCCGGGTGGAACGACGGGGCAGGCACGGGTGTGTGCCACCTGGACGCTGCGCTGGTAGCTGTGGTCGTGCCCGCTGAGGATCAGGTCGACCCTCCTGTCGACCAGCAGGTCGAACAGGTCATCACCCATCTCGCAGTCGTAGTTGCCGACGCTCAGGCAGGGGGCATGGCTGCCGACCACGACCCACCTGACACCGGCGGCCCGCGCGCCGTCGATCGCGTCGGCCACCCAGCGGTATCCCGGGTCGCCGCGTCGGTAGCTGAACCTCACGCCGCCGATCACGTATCCGGGAGCGACCAGGATGAAGCGCGCAAGGGGACGTGCACGCGGGTAGTCGAAGTAGTACTGCCTGGCGTACTGACCGACCACGCCGTCGATGCGGTTGGGCAGGCAGGTGCGGAAGGCATCGATGTGCCCACCCTCGGGTTCGCCGTCGCTGTCGTGGTTGCCGGCGAGCAGCTGGAAGGGCAGGTCGGGGCCCACCCGTGACCGGACGAACTCGCACCAGGCCGTCTCCGGCTTGATGCCGCCGTAGCTGAGGTCCCCCAGGGCAAGGTGGAAGGCGGCCTCCCCGCGCCCGATCGACTCCAACGTCGCGGCCGCCTCGCTCGACGTGCCGTAGTCGCCGGCGGCGGAGAAGAGGAACGTCCGTCCTGACCTCGCCTGCAGCACCGTCCGGGGCCGGTGGTCCCGTGCCCGGGGTCCCCGGCCCACGGCCGGATCCCCTCGAGACAGCCTGCGGCGACGACGAGCAGCACCAGCGCGACCAGGGCCGGCCTCCACCAGCGCGAGCGCCCAGAACCCACCGCGTTCACCCTCGGATGCGAGCTGAGTGGCATTGCCTGAGCCCCATTGCCTCGTGCCGGCCTACCTCACCGTGCGCGGACCCGGTCGGGGCCACGTCGCACGTCCACAGTCCGCCGCACACCGGCATCTGGTCAACCGACGGTCGTCAGCCTGTCTCCGCCGTCTGTGAGCGAGCCCACGAAAGTACGTGATTGAGGCTCAGCCTGAGGGGGTACACGTCCTGCTTGGCCGCGCTTGCGCGGTCTCCTCCATAGAGGCTCTCTGGCGCACCCCTGTTGCCAGACGCCTCGCGGCGTCCCCCGCCCCCAGACCCCGGGCGGGGACGCCGCGAAGGAGCACCGGCCCGGCGAGGGTCCAGCGCCTACGGGGACTCGATCCCCAGGATGCGGTCGACCTCGTGCGGGCTGAGCCGAGAGTCGCTGTCGTTCGCCGCCAGGATCAGCCGAACCGTCAGCTCGACCTCCCCCAGCAGCTCACCGTCCTCGAGCGAGACATCGAGACGATCCGCAGTCATTCCTGGCGCATCCTTCCTCCGCTGGCCCTGCGGGTGGACGAGGCCGACCCCGCGCGAGGGTACGCGCGGGGTCAACCTCGACTTCGCCCGAAGATGGACAGGGAACCTCTCAGGGCGGCGCTCTGCGTGCACGGGGTCCGGGTGCACCGCGGAATTCACATCGAACGACATTACTGACTGCGCAATTGCAGGCACCAAGATTTTGCCTCCGCGTCACTCGAGACAGGGATCAAAATCCGACCGATTGGCGCGATCTGCGCGTTTTGTCCCCACCGGACGACGCGCGCGCGCTCAGCCGACGCTCGTCAGATCGGGTGAACCGACTGGGCCGGCCACGCTCGACCTGAGCGTGACCGGCCCGTGACGGCCAGAATCCGTCGGCTACGCGGGGACCATCCCGTGGGGGTCGATCACGTACTTCTTGGCGGCACCCTTGTCGAACTCCTGGTAGCCCTGCGGGGCCTCGTCCAGGCTGATCGTCGTGGCATTGACGGCCTTGGCGATGTGCGCGCGGTCGTTGAGGATCATGTTCATCAGCTGCCGGTTGTAGCGCTTCACCGGGCACTGGCCGGTGGTGAACGCGTGGGACTTCGCCCAGCCCAGGCCGAGGCGTACCCCGATCTGGCCGACCTTGGCGCTCTCGTCGACGCCGCCCGGGTCGCCGGTCACGTACAGCCCCGGGATGCCCAGCGATGCACCCGCTCGCGCCACGGTCATCATGTCGTTGAGGACCGTCGCCGGCGCCTCCGCTGCTCCGGCACCGTGGCCGCGGGCCTCGAAGCCGACCGCGTCGACCGCCGCGTCGACCTCCGGCTCGCCCAGGATCTGCTCGATCATGTCGGGCAGCTCACCGCCCGAGCTGAGGTCGACCGTCGCGCACCCGAAGGACTCCGCCTGACGCAGCCGCTCAGCGTTCATGTCCCCGACGATCACGGCGGCCGCGCCGAGCAGCTGTGCGGAGTACGCCGCGGCCAGCCCGACCGGTCCCGCCCCGGCGACGTAGACCGTCGATCCGGTGGTGACACCGGCGGTGTAGGCCCCGTGGTACCCGGTCGGGAAGATGTCCGACAGCATGGTCAGGTCCAGGATCTTCGCCAGGGCCTGGTCGCGGTCGGGGAACCTCAGGAGGTTGAAGTCCGCGAACGGCACCATGACGTACTCCGCCTGTCCACCGACCCACCCACCCATGTCGACGTACCCGTAGGCCGCCCCGGCTCGAGCTGGGTTCACGTTGACGCAGATGCCGGTCTTCCCCTCGTTGCACATCCGGCAGCGCCCGCAGGCGATGTTGAACGGCACCGAGCAGATGTCACCCTCCTTCACGAACAGCACGTCATCCCCGACCTCGACGACCTCACCGGTGATCTCGTGCCCGAGCGTCTGGCCGACCGGCGCCGTGGTGCGACCGCGGACCATGTGCTGGTCGCTTCCGCAGATGTTGGTCGTGACCAGCTTGAGGATCGCGGCGTGGGGAGCGCTTCTCTTCACGCCCAGCCCATTGACCACGTCCTCCGGCAGCTCGAGCTTCGGGTAGTCGACCGACTCCACGCCGACCTCTCCCGGGCCCTTGTAGACGACGACACGGTTTCCCGTCATGGCGCTTCCTTTCCGTTGCTGTGAACACTTCCTGTTGCTGTCGATGGACGGCTCACGCGATCTCGGGCGGGCCTTCCGATCCGTCTCAGGTGTCCTCGCCGGGGGTAGGTGTGTAGGACTCCTCCGCGGCCGGACGTTCAGCCACCCGCGTCCCGGCGACGAAGTCGTAGAGCAGCACTGCCGCGAGACCGCCGACCAGCGGCCCGATGACGTAGACGCCGAGCTGCGACCAGGGCACGCTCTCGCCGAAGATCGCCAGGGTGAGGTAGGGCCCGAACGTGCGGGCCGGGTTCAGGGACCCACCGGTCTGCGGGGCGATGAGCAAGATCGCAGCGGCGACCGCGAGACCGATCATGAGGCCGGCCCAGCCCAGCGGGGCTCGTGAGTCCACGGCGAGGGCCATCACCGCGTACAACAGCAGGAACGTTCCGAGCGCCTCGGCGAGGATGCCCTGCCAGTAAGGGACCCCGTCCCCCAGGGTGGTGGCACCCAGGCCCAGGTCGGTCGAGCCGGTGCCGAACATCGCCACGATCAGCAAGGCACCAACGATTGCGCCGACCACCTGCGCCACGATGTACGGGACGACCTCGCCCCAGGGGAACCGCCGGGTCACCGCCAGGGAGAGGGTCACCGCGGGGTTGATGTGGGCGCCCGAGACAGGGCCGAACCCGTAGATCACCACCGCGACCACGATGGCGAAGGCCAGGGAGATGAAACCGAGGCCGGCGTAGGTCAGCTGCCCGCCGCCCACGGTGAGCGCTGCGACCACCGACCCGGCGCCCACGAGCACGAGGAGGGCGGTGCCGATGGCCTCCGCCAGGGCACGGCGAAACAAGGCTGTTGTCATGTCGGACTCCCCCGTCGGCGTCCCGCTGAGGGACGTCCGCGGCTCCGCTTCGACTCATGTGACCACCGTCACTATGACTTCCTGTGCACGCTAACCCCGGCGGCCACCACCCGCAAGGTGCTCCTGGGCGGATCGCCGTCGCCGACCGTGCACCCGGCGGTGAGCCCTCGAGTGGTCTGTCCCGGTATGGGCCAGAGGGTACGGAGTCGTCCTGCTGGGGATACTGCGCCCATGACCGACGACGCCCTGGACCGAGAGTTCGCCTACACGCCCTGGCACGGCAGCTGCCGGGAGCTCTACGGACTCGACGGGGGCGGAGCGCCGATCCACTGCCGTCGACCGCTGGGCCACGAGAACCCGCTCCACGCGTCGGGATTCGGCCCGAGCCGTGTGCGCTGGGAGCAGCCCGCCTGAGCCGCCGAGCAGCCCGGCCTGCTCGCCGTGCGTCGCACCCCCGGTCGGCACCGGACGCGGGCAAGATAGCGGCATGACCAGTCGGATAGCGGCCATCGCGATCGACGCCGTTCAACCACGTGTGGTCGCCGACTTCTGGTGCAGCGTCCTCGGCTGGCAGGTGGTCGATGAAGACGACGGCGTGATCAGCATCGCCCCGGCGGATGGATCCTGGCCCACGATCGACGTGGCCCCGACGCCAGAGAACAAGACAGTCAAGAACCGACTACATCTTGACCTTCGCGCCGACGGCATGCCGACAGGCGATGAGCTCGAACGGCTCCTGGACCTGGGCGCACGGCGCGCGGATGTGGGGCAAGGAGCCGACGCCACATGGGTGGTTCTCTCCGATCCCGAAGGCAATGAATTCTGCCTGCTCTCTCGTACCGTCCAAGAGGCCGGGCACACCTCCGGTTAGACCTTGATCCGAGCTGAGGTCGGGTCGTACATCGGACGCAGCGACACCTCGACCGGGTACCGGATGCCGGCGATGTCGACCTCCCAGGTGCCGGCCTTGAGCCAGTCCGGGGTGACCGGCTCGCCGCCGCCGGAGACCATGGCCAGGCCGACCGCCCCGCCGAGCGTCCAGCCGTACGACGCCGCCCGGACGTAGCCAACCGCCTCACCGTCGCGGTGGAGGACCTCGGCGTGGTACAGCAGCGGGTCGGGGTCCAACACCCGGATCTGCACGATCCGCTGTCCCATCCCGCCCGCTGCGGCGTTCGCGGACTTGCGGGCCAGCACCGCGTCGCGACCGACGAAGCCGCCCGGCTTGTCCAGGGCGAGCGCGAAGCCGAGCCCGGCCTCGAGCGGGCAGTCGGTGTTGTCGATGTCGTGCCCGAAGTCGCGGTAGCCCTTCTCCATCCGCAGCGAGGCCAGCGCCTTGAGCCCGACCGGCCGCAGCCCGTACGCCGCCCCGGTGGTCTGCAGCGCGTCGTACACGCGCAGGGTGTCGGCCGCGGGGACGTAGAGCTCGTAGCCGAGCTCGCCGAGGTAGGTGATCCGCACGCACAGCACCTCCACGCCGGCGAGCTCGAGCCAGCGCGCGGTGCGGAAGCCGAACACGTCCGTCGAGAGGTCGGCATCGGTCAGCCCGCTGAGCACTTCGCGCGACCGGGGTCCCTGGACGTTGAGCTGGCCGTAGTCGGCGGTGACGTCGGTCACCGTGCAGTCGGCGTCCCCGGCGTGGCGCGCCAGCCAGGCCGACGTGTGGCCGTGCGCGGTGTCGGACGCGACCACGAGGAAGTCGTCCTCGTCCAGCTTGGTGACCGTCAGGTCGCCCTCGATCCGGCCATCCTCGTCGAGCCACTGGGTGTAGGTGATCGTCTCGGCCTTCTCGTTCACGGCTCCCGCGGAGACCCGGTCGAGCATCTCGCCGGCGTCGGCGCCCTGCACCCGGAACTTCGCCATGAAGCTCATGTCCATCAGACCGACGCCCTCGCGGACGGCCCGGTGCTCGGCCTCCCACTGCTCGAACCAGGGCGCCCGGCCCCACGTGGGTTCGGCCGTCGGGGTGGCGCCGGGTCCGGCGAACCAGTCGGCGCCCTCCCAGCCCGACACCTCGCGCAGGTAGCCGCCCTGCTCGACCAGCCGCTCGTGGACCGGGGAGAGCAGCGTGTTGCGGGCGGTGCGCAGCTGCTTGCCCGGAGTGTGCGCGGCGTACACCGTGCCGAGGATCTCCGTGGTGCGCGCGGCGCGGTAGGAGTCGTCGGCCTGCCACGGGTGGAACCGGTCGACGTTGAAGCCGGTGACGTCGACGTCCGGCCGACCGGTGGTGATCCAGTGGGCCAGTACCCGGCCGAGGCCGCCGGCGGAGAGGATGCCGACCGAGTTCATGCCTGCGGCGACGAAGTAGTTGCGGATCCCGGGAGCCTCGCCGACGGCGGGGGCCAGGTCGGGCGTGAACGACTCCGGACCGCAGAAGAAGGTGCGGACGCCGACCTCGAGGGTGACCGGGACGCGGGCCATGGCCTTCTCCAGGAACGGGCCCATGCGGTCCCAGTCGGGCGGGATCTTGCCGAAGGAGAAGTCGCGCGGGATTCCCTCGACCTTCCACGGCGCCGCCTGCGGCTCGAAGAGGCCGACCATCATCCCGCCTCCCTCCTCGCGGTAGTAGCCGTACGAGGCGGGGTCCTCGAACACCGGCGCGTCGGGATCGAGCCCGTCGATGGTGTCGGTGATCAGGTAGTAGTGCTCGGCCGCCTGGTTGGGGATCACCAGGCCGTTCCTCGCCCCCAGCTCGCGGGCCCACATGCCGGCGCAGTTGACGACGTACTCGGCCTCGATCTCGGTCGTCTCGCCGGGTGCACCCGTGGAGACCCGGACGCCGGTCACGCCCCCGCGGTCGGTGAGCACGTCCTCGACCGAGACGCCCTCGACGATCCGCACCCCGAGCTGTCGGGCGCCCTTGGCCAGGGCGGTGGTGACGTCGACGGGGTTGACCCTGCCGTCGCCGGGGACGTGGAAGCCGGCGAGCAGGTCGTCGGTCTTCGCCCAGGGGAACAGGTCGGCCATCTCCTGCGGCGAGATCTCCTCGACCTCGAGCCCGAGGTGCCGCTGGAACGCGGCGACACGGCGGTACTCCTCCAGGCGGGCCTCGTCGGCGGCCGCCTCGATGAGGCCGACCGGCTTGAAACCGGTGGCCTGGCCGGTCTCCTCCTCGAGCCGCGCGTACAGGTCACGTGAGTACAGCCGGATCGCGGTCGAGGTCTCCGACGTCGACCCGAAGCAGGTCATCAGGCCCGCGGCGTGCCACGTGGTGCCGGAGGTGAGGCGGTCGCGCTCGAGCAGGACCACGTCGGTCCAGCCGGCGTGGGCGAGGTGGTAGGCGACGGAGCAGCCGATCACGCCCCCGCCGATGACGACGACTCGGGCACGATCGGGGAGCTGAGTCCCGGCAGGGGCGGTCATTGGCCAAATCTAATGGTTCGCACCGGGTCGCCTTGCCAGGCCCGTCAGCGCTCGCCGCCCAGGTGCCGGGTCCTGAGGAGCCCCGACGGCCGGCAGGACGCGAGGTAGGGAGAAATTCGGATGCCAAACGAGGGCGTGGCGTCGATCCTCGAGGAGTAACGAAGACGAACTGCCCCCTGGAGAGATCGATGAAGCAGCCACTGAAGCTCGTGCGCGGCGCAGCGGGAACCCTCACCGTGAAGCTCAAGGGTCGGCGCCGCCCACAGCCCAGGCCGACCGTGGCCTACCGACCGCAGCCGCTGCAACGCTGGGATCCCTGAGCCCTTGGGAACAGCGCCCCACCCCCTGGCATCGCGCCACGCCAGCTGAACCCGAGGTCACCGCATGACCGAGTTCACTCTCCGCTGCTATGAGCGGGTGTGCGCGCGTCGCCGGTTGTGTGCCTGTGCGCGATGGCAGGCTGGAGGGGTGAACGCCTATGTCGGCTCGGGCCCGTACTGCTACGCCAACAGCTTGAGCATACAGGAGATCGACGGCGTAGTCGTTGCGTTGAACTTGGTGCATCACGCAGTCCGGTTCGCCGACGCTGGAACCCGAGGGATGCCACGCCGGGTGAACCTCAGGCAGCCCGACGGACCGCGACGGTGCCGAACCTCGGTGCAGCGCCTCGAACGACCGGCTCACGTGGGGCGTCGATTACCTGGCAGCATCGACAATGCTGCACGCGGTCTGGCTGATGCTGACCGCGCCGGCGCTCCTCGTTCCGTCGAAGCCATCAGCGACTCCTGCTCCTGCTGCTCCAGCGTCCTGACACGCTACGGCGTCGAGCTGGTCGAAGCTCTCGACGTTCGAAGAAACTGCTCGAAACGCTGGTCGACCGTGGACCGGCCGCAGCCCGCGGGGTAAGGCCGTACAGGCGCTCGTCGTACCTGCCTTGCGGCTCCGGCACCAGCCAGACCTCCCGGAGCAACCGCAGGGTGTTGTCGGATGCGCGGCCGGCGGTGATCTCCAGCTCCCGCGCCAGCTCGGTCACCTTGCGACCGTGCAGGAACACCAGGATCTCCCGGCGTCGCGGCTCGGCGATCGCGTCGAAGATGTTCGACGTCGTCGCTGCTCGTGCCATGGCAGGGACTATACGCCGGATATCGGCATGCGTCGAAGGCGAGATGAATGCCGGTCTCGTACGGGCAGCTTCGGTAACTCGAGCCCGAGGTCGCGCTCCAGCTTGCCTCGATCCGCTCCTTCGCGACGATCTCGAAGCGCCTCGACCCCTCGGGTGGGGACGACTACTGAGACGGAAGGTAAGCAAGGAGGGGAGAAATCTGGATGCCAAAGGAGGGCTGGTGGGTTTGATCCTCGAGGAGTAGATGATGAACTGCCCCTGGAGAGATCGATGAAGCAGCCAGATGAAGCGCGTGCGCGGCGAGCAGGAACCTCACTGCGAAGCCGAAGAGGCCAGCCGCTGTCGACGACCGTCCGCTCCGCACGCTTCCCGAGGACCGGCAGTGGACCCTGTACCTACCGGTAGCTCGTGGCGGCAACGCTGAACTCCGGTCGGGATCCAGCGCGACATGCCTGCCTGGTTGTCGCTCTTCTTCGATGATGCCGCCTTCCATGGTCCCGGCGTGCGGACCTGTTGTGATTCGGGTACGTCCTCGAGCAGCAAGACCGAGTCGTGGGTCGACAGGACACTCGGTGGAAGGTCGGCCAGGAGATGGCTGAGATGCTGACGTCTCGATACAGCGGCGGCGCGCACTCGGCGCTGCGGATGGCGGCGAACGTCCTGAGCAACCAGCAAGTAGTCGGGGGTCCCGAACCGTCCGATCTCGATCGGTTGCTCTCATACTTCGCGCCGAATCTCAACGATCTGCCGCCTGTGAGAGTGATCGAAGCATTCAGACAGATCCAGCCAACCGGTGAGGGCGAGGAACTCGGAACGTTTGACGGGCTCGGCTTGGTTGAGCGGTTGGAGCAGTTGGAGCGGCCGAATCGCCGCAACCGAGAGGACCGCGAGAAGTTTGAGCGGATCAACGATTTTGTGAAGTACGTCCTTGAAGACGGCGCGGTCACCCGCGAGCATCCTCGTACGACGTCGAGACGATCCACATCGAGCGGGCGGGAGACCTGCTGCCCTTGGCAAGCCTCGGAACGGGAGTCCATCAGGTAGTCATCCTCGCGGCGGCAGCAACCATCCTTGAGGACCACTTGCTTTGTATCGAAGAACCAGAAGTCCATCTTCACCCGATCCTGCAACGCAGGCTCATCCGGTACCTGCGCGAGAACACCAACAACCAATATCTGATCGCCACGCACTCGGCTCATCTGCTTGATTACGGGGCGTCTGCAGCTGACGCGAGGACCATCGTTGGCGCGCGCCCGGGCATCGACGCCGGGAGTCTGTACGCGGCGGAGACGCGGGATCGGCACGGCGGAGCTGCTGGGAAGACGCTCAGCCCGCTCCTGCTTCACGACCGCCTCGTCCGCATCGGCACAGGCCGCGAGTCACTGACGTGTGCCTCCCGAGCTTCTGCGCAAGGCAGTGCTGGACGTTCACCCTCGTTTGAGACTCACTTCCAGCGGCGATCAATGGGAACCACCACTCACGATGGCGGGGCGCAGCCAAGCCGACAAGGTGGCGATCGCGGCCCGCGTATGCGAGACATGGGGCCTGGATGAGTTGAGTCGCTTCGACCTCGTTCCGCAGGTGAAGCGGGTCATCAGCCTCATCGAACGCGCAAACGGGCGCCCCACCGTCGTCTAAGGCAGAACCAACCGCACCCCACAGGGCCTGTCACCACGGTGGCCTGGTGTCGCTCCAACCCGTGACGGCTTCGGAGACGCCCCATGGAGACCGTGGGTGCCCAGGGAACCCCGACCACCCGAAGGGTGCATGAGTGACGTCCGCGAGAGTGGTGTACGGATCCCGGTGAGCGTGTCGCTGCTGAAGTAGGCGACGGCCATCGGGTGATCCTTCGAGTGAACCTCTCACAGCACTCTCGAACGGAGCTCCACGATGACCGTCAGGTCCAGTATCGACCACGCCCGCCTGCTCGAGGAACAGCTCGCCCAGGCGTCCCCGGATCTGCTGCGCGAGCTGCTGCAGACCTTCATCAACACCCTGCTCTCGGCCGAGGCCGATGCGGTCTGCGGCGCCGAGTACGGCACCGTCTCGCCGGGGCGGGTGAACCGCCGTAACGGCTACCGGCACCGGGACTTCGACACCCGCGCCGGCAGCATCGACGTGGCTGTGCCGAAGCTGCGCCAGGGGTCCTACTTTCCCGAGTGGCTGCTGGAACGCCGCAAGCGCGCCGAACGCGCCCTGACCAGCGTGGTGGCGACCTGCTACCTGCTCGGCGTGTCCACCCGCCGGATGGACAAGCTGGTGCAGTCGCTGGGCATCACCACCCTGTCCAAGAGCCAGGTCTCGGAGATGGCACGCGAGCTCGACGCCCAGGTCGAGGAGTTCCGCACCCGCTCGTTGGCCGAGGCCGGGCCGTTCACGTTCGTGGCCGCCGACGCCCTGGTGCTCAAGGTCCGCGAGGGCGGTCGCGTGGTCCCGGTCCATGCCCTGGTCGCAACCGGGGTGAACAACGACGGGCACCGGGAGATCCTCGGCGTCCAGGTCACCACCTCAGAGGACGGCGCCGGCTGGCTGGCGTTCTTCCGCGACCTCACCGCCCGCGGCCTGGCCGGGGTCAAGCTGGTCACCTCCGACGCCCACGCCGGCCTCGTGAACGCGATCGCCGCGACCCTTCCCGGCGCCAGTTGGCAGCGGTGCCGCACCCACTACGCCGCCAACCTGATGTCGGCGACCCCGAAGAGCTCATGGGGCTGGGTCAAGGCGTTGCTGCACTCGATATACGACCAGCCCGACGCCGAGTCGGTGCACGCCCAGTTCGACCGGGTCGTCGACGCGCTGGCCGAGAAGCTCCCCACGGTGGCCGAGCACCTCGAGGAAGCCCGCGCCGACATCCTCGCCTTCACCGCGTTCCCCAAGGAGGTCTGGCGCCAGATCTGGTCCAACAACCCCAACGAGCGGCTCAACCGCGAGATCCGCCGCCGCACCGACGTCGTAGGCATCTTCCCCGACCGGCCCAGCATCATCCGCCTCGTCGGCGCGGTCCTGGCCGAGCAGCACGACGAATGGGCCGAAGGACGCCGCTACCTCGGACTCGACGTCCTCGCCCGCGCCCAAGCCGTCACCCACATCGAAGACGAGGAGGCGACCGACGAACTGACCCTGCAGGCCCTCACCGCCTGAACAACAACGACGAAGGATCACACGTCGTACACCACGTCAGAGGACTTGACCGGTGCATGAGGGGTGCAGAGAGAACCCTAGAGCGGCCAAACGCGCTCTGACGTGCACAAACGTGGGTGGGCGCAGCAGGGATCGAACCTGCGACCACCTCCTTGTAAGGGAGGTGCTCTACCGCTGAGCTATACGCCCGAAACGGGCCACAGCCTACAGCCCCCGGAAATGCGTACGACCGCTGGCGTCTCGGGTCACCAGCGGTCGTAGCAACCACTATTCAACCGACGGCGCCGAGCGGTGTCAGAGGAATCTCGAAAATCTCGGGCGCCGGCAGGAATCTTTACTTTGCCGGGCTCAGCGCGGCCACCTCGCGCACGTAGTCGTCGAGGCTGCGGGCCTCCCCCATCGGGTTGTGCACCGCCCATCGCAGCACGCCGTCGGCGTCCACCACGAAGGTCGAGCGGGTCGGGCAGCCGTGGTCGGCGTCGAATGCGCCGTACGCCTTCGCCACCTGGCCGTGCGGCCAGAAGTCCGACAGCAGCGGGAACTCCAGGCTGTCCTGGTCGGCGAAGACGCGCAGCGCGAACATCGGGTCGCACGAGACGGCCAGCAGCGCGGCCCCGACGTCGGTCAGGCGCGATCCGTGATCCCTCAGCTCACGCAGCTCCCCCGTGCACACCCCGCTGAACGCGAACGGGTAGAACACGACGACCACCGGCCCGCGGCCGCGGAGGTCGCCCAGCGACGTACGCCGACCGTGCTGGTCGCGCAGGGTGAAGTCCGGGGCGGTGTCCCCGATCCGCAGGGTCATTCGTGCTCGGCGAGCTCGCGCTTGAGGATCTTGCCCGTGGCGTTGCGCGGGAGCTCGTCGACGAAGACGATCTCGCGGGGCACCTTGTAGCGGGCCAGGTTCGACTTCACGTGCGCCTTCAGGCCCTCCTCGTCGGCCGCGTCGGGCGCGGACAGTACGACGAACGCCCGGAGCCGCTTGCCGAAGTCGTCGTCGTCGACCCCGATCGCCGCCGCCTCGACGACGGCGTCGTGGCGGGCGAGGCAGTCCTCGACCTCCTTGGGGAAGACGTTCTCGCCGCCGGAGACGATCATCTCGTCGTCGCGGCCCTCGACGAACAGGTGGCCGGCCCCGTCGAAGCGGCCGACGTCCCCGGTCGCCATCAGCCCGTGGATCATGTCCTTCGACCCGCCGCCGGTGTACCCCTCGAACAGCATCGAGTTGCCGACGAAGATCCGGCCGGCGTGGTTCGGCGGGAGCTCGCTGCCGTCCTCGTCGTACACCTTGACCACCGTCGCGTGCGGCGGCTTGCCCGCCGTCCCGGGCGCGTCGCGCAGGTCCTGGGGCGAGGCGATCGTGGCCCACGCGACCTCGGTGGACCCGTAGACGTTGTAGAGCGTGTCGCCGAAGTGGTCCATCCAGCTGGTGCCGAGATCACCCGGGAGCGCGGAGCCGGACGCGGCAACGACCTTCACGTCCGAGAAGTCGTAGGACCGCAGCGTCTCCTCGGGCAGCTGGAGGATCCGCTGGAGCATCACCGGGATCACCACGAACGAGTCGCAGTCGTGCTCCGTCACGGCCGCCAGCGCGCCCTCGGGGTCGAACTTGCGCCGCAACACGATCGTGCTGCCCAGCAGCATCGCGAGCGCCATGTGCGCCCAGCCCCAGGTGTGGAACAGCGGCGCGGCGATGTGGGTGCGCCAGCCGCTCTTGAGCGGCAGCCGCGACAGCAGCGCCACGCCGGCGTCCAAGGACCCCTCGCTGCGCTGCGCGCCCTTGGGCGTGCCCGTCGTGCCGGAGGTGAGGATCACCGACCGCCCGCGCCGCTTCGGCGGCGCCAGGTCCTCGGTCGAGTGGGAGGCGATGAGCTGCTCGAGCGTCGGCAGGTCGGTCTCGGTGTCCTGCCACGCGTGGACCTTCGGTACGTCGATCTTCGCGTCGGCGACGAGCTGGTCGAACTCCTCGTCGTAGATGATCGCGGCCGGGTCCTCGCGCTCGCACACCTCACCGAGCTGGGGCGCGGCGAAGGCGGTGTTGAGGTACAGCAGGTCGGCACCGAGCTTGGCCACCGCCAAGGTGGCGTCGAGGAAGCCGCGATGGTTGCGGCAGAGCACGGCGACGCTGTCCCCCTCGCCGACGCCGAGCTCGCGCAGGCCGCGGGCAAGGGCGTTGCTGCGCTCGTGCAGCTGCCCGAAGGTGAGCTCCCCCAGCTCGTCGATGACCCCGACCTGGTCGCGCGCCCGGACCGCGAGCGTCGTGAAGCCCCCCGCCGGCCCCATCCCCCAGTCGCGCAGCGCACGCACGATCCCCGCGAGCACGCTCGGCGGGTAGGGGTGGATCACTCCGGCGGAGCCGAGCACACGAAGAGTCGTGAGCTCCTTGGCCAGCTTGTTCTTGGCCTTCGCGATCATCAGCGGGGGTCCTCCTCCGAGTCGAGTCGGACCACTGTAACCGCCGTTTACACTTTCCGGCACCCGCGTCTCGGGACGACGATCGTCAGTGCGCGGTCTTGGGTGCGACCAGCCGGGTGGCCGACCAGTCCGCGCTCACACCGGCCGTCGAGGTGGTCGCAAGACCGGATACCTGCGCGGCCTCCGCGATGTCCGCGGCGTCGACCTCACCGGTCCGACCCACCTTCGGCGTGAGCAGCCAGAGCACCCCGCCGCCGACGAGGTCGGTCAGGGCGTCCATCAGCGCGTCCGCGAGGTCGCCGTCGTCGTCACGCCACCAGAGAACGACAGCGTCGACGACGTTGCCGAACTCCCCGTCAACCATGTCGGCGTCGATCGCGTTCTCGATCTCGACCCTCAGGTCGTCGTCGACGTCCTCGTCCCAGCCGAGCTCCTGGATGACCATTCCGGGCTTGAATCCCAGCCGGTGTCCCCCGGTCTGGGTGGCGGTGCCGTCCTGGCCACCCGCGGTCGCGCTCAAGTCTGTTCCTCCAAACGATGGTGGGAGTGCACGCTCGTGCACCCTTGCTGTCGGGTAGTCCACCCGAAGTCACACGCCTGCGCAACCCCATCGGGCAGCATGTCCTCCCCGATGACACCCTTGTGCCATGGAGGGGACCAGCCTCGTCGCTCATGTCACGTCGGTCAACGTCAGTGCCGTTCACTCGTTCTCGAAGGAGCCCGTGCTCGAGGCACGCCTGCTCGAGGGCCTTGGTGTGGAGGGTGACGCGCACTGCGGTACGACGGTCCGCCACCGCTACGACCGTCGGAAGAACCCCGACCGCGCCAACCTCCGCCAGGTGCACCTGATCGGGACCGACCTGTTCGACGATCTGGCCCAGCACGGCCACGCGCTGCGGCCCGGCGACCTCGGCGAGAACCTCACCACCACAGGGCTCGACCTGCTTGCCCTGCCGGCGGGGACCCTGCTCCGGATCGGCGCCGAGGCCGCCGTGCGGCTGACCGGCCTGCGCACGCCGTGCAGCCTGATCGACTCCCTCCAGCCCGGGCTGATGAGGAAGCTGTGGGACGTCGACGCCGCCGGTCGGCGGATCCGCAAGGCGGGCGTGATGGGGGTCGTCGACACGGCCGGGACGGTCCGTGCGGGCGACCCGGTGACCGTCGTACTGCCGGAGGGGCCGCACCTCCCGCTGCCGCCGGTGTGAGGCAGCGCACGCGCAGCCGACCTTCCCTACCGATCAGTAAATTTTGGTTACGGGTCGGGCGTGACACGATGCATGGTGAGGGTCCGCCACCCCGGGCTCTCAGCCGCACAACGACGTGTATGAGAGCAGAGGAATCGTGGCTAACACCGACGACCGTCCTGGCACCCCCTCCGTGATCCACGAGGGACTCCCCACCCAGCTTCCGGACATCGATCCCGACGAGACGCAGGAGTGGGTCGACTCGCTCGACGCGCTCCTCGACGAACGCGGTCGGACCCGGGCCCGGTACGTCATGCTCAAGCTGCTCGAGCGTGCGCGTCAGCGCCAGGTCGGCGTCCCCTCCCTGCGCAGCACCGACTACATCAACTCGATCCCGCCGGAGCGCGAGCCGTGGTTCCCCGGTGACGAGCACATCGAGCGCCGGATCCGCGCCTTCATCCGCTGGAACGCCGCGGTCATGGTCTCCTCGGCCAACCGCAAGGGCCTCGAGGTCGGCGGCCACATCGCCACCTACCAGTCCGCCGCGTCGCTCTACGAGGTCGGCTTCAACCACTTCTTCCGCGGCAAGGACCACCCCGGCGGTGGCGACCAGATCTTCATCCAGGGCCACGGCTCGCCGGGCATCTACGCCCGCGCCTTCCTCGAGGGCCGGCTGAGCGACGACCAGCTGTCGAAGTTCCGCCAGGAGGTGCAGCACGGCGTCGGGAAGGGCCTCCCGTCGTACCCGCACCCGCGCCTGATGCCGGACTTCTGGGAGTTCCCCACGGTCTCGATGGGCCTCACCGCGCTCAACGCGATCTACCAGGCGCGGTTCAACCGCTACCTCGACAACCGCGGCATCAAGGACACCAGCCAGCAGGGCGTGTGGGCGTTCCTCGGCGACGGCGAGATGGGCGAGCCCGAGTCGCTCGGCGCGATCGGCCTCGCCGCTCGTGAGGAGCTCGACAACCTCACCTTCGTCATCAACTGCAACCTGCAGCAGCTCGACGGCCCGGTCCGGGGCAACGGCAAGATCATCCAGGAGCTGGAGTCGACCTTCCGCGGCGCCGGCTGGAACGTCATCAAGGTGATCTGGGGCCGCGAGTGGGACGACCTGCTCGCCAAGGACGTCGACGGCGTGCTCGTGAACCGGATGAACACGACACCGGACGGCCAGTTCCAGACCTACTCGGTCGAGACCGGCGAGTACATCCGCGAGCACTTCTTCGGCGGCGACCCCCGGCTGCGCAAGATGGTCGAGCACCTGTCCGACGACGAGCTGCGCAAGCTCCCGCGCGGCGGCCACGACTACCGCAAGGTGTACTCCGCGTTCAAGGCCGCCAGCGAGCACGTGGGCCAGCCGACCGTGATCCTGGCGCACACCATCAAGGGCTGGACGATCGACGCCCTCGAGGGTCGCAACGCGACCCACCAGATGAAGAAGCTGACCAAGGACGACCTCAAGAAGTTCCGCGACCGGCTCTACCTGCCGATCACGGACAAGCAGATCGACGAGGCCGAGGTCGCGCCGTTCTTCCACCCCGGCGCGGACGCCCCGGAGATCGAGTACATGATGGAGCGCCGTCGCCAGCTCGGCGGCTCGCTGCCCAAGCGGGTGGTGCGCTCGAAGCCGCTCAAGCTCCCCGGCGACGAGGTCTACAGCGAGCTCAAGCAGGGCTCGGGCAAGCAGGCGATCGCGACCACGATGGCGCTCGTCCGGCTGTTGAAGGACCTCATGAAGGACAAGGAGATCGGCCAGCGCATCGTGCCGATCGCCCCCGACGAGTTCCGCACCTTCGGCATGGACTCCATGTTCCCGACGGCCAAGCTGTACTCCCCCGCCGGCCAGACCTACGACGCCGTGGACCGCAAGCTGCTGCTCACCTACAAGGAGTCGGCGCAGGGCCAGATGCTCCACGAGGGCATCTCGGAGGCAGGCGCGATGGCGTCCGCGACGGCGGCCGGCTCGGCGTACTCCACGCACGGCGAGCACATGATCCCGTTCTACATCTTCTACTCGATGTTCGGGTTCCAGCGGACCGGCGACTCGATCTGGGCGATGGCCGACCAGCTCGCCCGCGGCTTCCTGATCGGCGCCACCGCCGGTCGTACGACGCTCACGGGCGAGGGCCTCCAGCACGCCGACGGGCACTCGCCGCTCCTGGCCGCGACCAACCCGGCGGTCGTGCACTACGACCCGGCGATGGCCTACGAGGTCAGCTACATCGTCCAGGACGGCCTGCGACGGATGTACGGCTCGACCGAGGAGAAGCCCGACGGCGAGAACGTCATCTACTACCTCACCGTCTACAACGAGCCGGTCGTGCAGCCCAAGGAGCCGGAGAACGTCGACGTCGAGGGCCTGCTCAAGGGCATCTACCACTACGCCGTGCCCCCGAAGGTCGAGAACGGCAACGCGCCCCGGGTCCAGCTGCTCGCCTCAGGCGTCGCCTTCCCGTGGATCCTCGACGCGCAGCGGATGCTGGCCGAGGAGTGGGGTGTCGCGGCCGACACCTGGTCGGTGACCTCCTGGAACGAGCTGGCCCGGGACGCGGTGGCCGCGGAGGAGTACAACCTGCTCCACCCGTCCGAGGACGCCCGGACGCCGTACGTCTCGCACAAGCTCAAGGAGGCCGAGGGCCCGTTCGTCGCCGTCAGCGACTACATGGCCGCGGTGCCGTACCAGATCGCGAAGTGGGTGCCCGGCGACTACACCGTCCTGGGCACGGACGGCTTCGGCTTCGCCGACACCCGGCCCGCCGCGCGGCGCTTCTTCCACGTCGACGCGCAGTCGGTCGTCGTGGCGGCCCTGCAGACCCTCGCCGACCGGGGCGAGGTCAAGCGGGAGACCGTGCAGGAGGCGTTCGACAAGTACCGCATCGACGACCCGACCGCGGTCCGTGGCGTGAAGCAGGAGGGCGGCGACGCCTGACCCCCGCCCGGGGGACCGCCCGAGCCGTCAGACGGTCGCGTAGCGGAATCAGGCGATCTCGATGACGTCGGCGACGGCCTGGCGCGGCGTGGGGGTGGCCTCGAGGCCGTTCTTGAGGAGGCTGCGCCAGCGGCCGCGGTGGTAGACGGCCGGCTCGGTCGAGCGGACGAAGTCGTTGAGGATCTTCACGAACCGCTGCGGGTGGTCCTTGTGCGGGAAGTGCCCGGCGTTCGGGATCACCTCGACCGTCGCCTCCGGCGCGATCAGCTTGGCGAGCTCGGCGTGCTTGGCCGGGATCACCTTGTCGTCGGTGCCCCAGACGACACACATCGGCATGGCGTGGGTCAGGTACGCCCGGTCGGCCATGGTCACGACCTGCCCGCGCCAGTCGACGACCGCGCGGACCACGTGGGTGATCGCGGCGCGGGACTGGCGGTCGGAGAGGTGCTGGACGATCTCGGCGACCTCGTCGAGGTCCCGGACGTGGCTCATCCGGGTCGCGGCCAGGGAACGCATCGCCAGCTTCGTCGCCTGCAGCAGGCCCGGCATCGTGGCGAGGCCCATCGCGAGCTGGAAGCCCGGGAGCGAGATCGCCCGGATCGCCGGGGTCACCTCGCGGCCGATCCCACCGGGGGCCACGAGGACCATCCGCTCGGTGCGCTCGGGGAACTGGTAGGCGAACTGCATGGCGACACCGCCGCCGAAGCTGTGCCCGACCACCGTCACCTTGTCGATCCCCAGCACGGTCAGCAGGTCGCGCATCCCGTTGGCGTAGCCGCCGACGCTGTAGTCCGCGCGCGGCTTGTCGGAGCGGCCGTGGCCGAGCAGGTCGGGGGCGATCACGGTGTAGCGACGTGCGAGCGAGGCGATGACCGGCAGCCAGGTGGTGTGGTCACACCCCAGGCCGTGGAGGAGCAGGAGCGCAGGTCCGCTCCCCGCCTTCACGAACGCACGCTTGTGTCCGTGAATGGTGAGGTACTGGACCTCGAGACCCTTCAACATGGGTGATGCTCCTCACAGATGCTTCTGGCGATCGTAACCAGACTCCCCAAGAGAAAAGCCACGAAACACCAGCAAAACCTGAGGGATTCCGGCTGATGAACTCAGGTCTGGACAATGTTGACCTTCCACCCCATCCTGACCTAGGTCTCCGTCTCCCCCACAGGGCTAGGCTCGCCCCATGACGACCACCCGGCGGCGCAGCCGAGCGCAGATCGCGCGCCGGCTCCAGACGTCCGTCGGCGACCTCACCACCGCGGCTCTCGCACGCATGGACCGGGACATGCCGTGGTTCCCACAGCTCTCGGCGGAGAACCGCTCCTGGATCAGCCTGATCGTGCAGGCCGGCGTCAACGCGTTCATCACCTGGTACCGCGACCCGGAGGAGGCGGCGCCGCTCACCGCCGAGGTCTTCGGAGCGGCCCCCCGCGCACTGACCGGCTTTGTGAGTCTTCACCAAACGGTCGAAATGGTGCGGCTCACCATCGAGGTGGTCGAGGACAACCTCGTCGCAGCGGTCGGCGAGGAGGACGCACCCTCCGTCCAGGAGGCGGTGGTCCGCTACGCCCGCGAGGTCGCCTTCGCCACCGCGGAGGTGTACGCCAAGGCGGCCGAGATGCGCGGCGCCTGGGACGCCCGTCTGGAGGCCCTCGTCGTCGACTCCGTGCTCCGCGCCGAGGCCGACGAGACCGTGCGGTCACGGGCCTCCGCGCTCGGATGGCAGTCCCGCGGCGACGTCGCCGTGGTCCTCGGCCGGGTGCCGGCACCGGCGTCCGACAGTACGGCGCCCGACCGCGAGAGCATCATCGACGAGGTACGTCGATCCGCCCGGCACGTCGGCCTCGACGCCCTCTGCGCCGTCCAGGGCGACCGGCTGGTCGTCGTGCTCGGCGGCGTCGACAACCCAGACAAGGCAGGCGCTTCCGTGGCGAGCCACTTCGGCGACGGACCCGTCGTCGTGGGCCCGGTCGTGAGCGACCTGATGCGGGCGCACGTCTCGGCGCGGGCAGCGGTGGCAGGGCTCAGGGCAGCGCCCGGCTGGCCCGACGCCCCGCGCCCGGTCACCGCCGACGACCTGCTGCCCGAGCGCGCGCTCTCCGGGGACGGGCACGCCCGTCGCCAGCTGGTCACCACGGTGTTACCAGCCGCTGGTCGAGGCGGGCGCCGCCACCCTCGACACGGTCTCGTCCTTCCTCGACCACGGTGGCTCCCTCGAGGCGACCGCCCGTGCCATGTTCGTGCACGCGAACACCGTGCGCTACCGCCTCAGGCGTGCCGCCGACGTCACCGGGCTGACTGCGACCAACCCCCGGGACGCCTACACCTACCGGGTCGCGCTGACGCTCGGCCGGCTGCACCCGCCCGAGACGATCCCCACCGCCTCTTTGTAGGGTTCCTACAAAAATCGCCCGGTGATCTTCGTGCGTGCTGTTGCTGCTGATCGTGCCGCTCCGAGGGCACAGTGGACACGTGCTTGTCATCGTCGCCCCGGGCCAAGGCGCCCAGACCCCCGGATTCCTCACCCCCTGGCTGGCGGAGGAGACCTTCCGCGACCGCCTGGCCTGGCTCTCCGCCGTGGCCGACATGGACCTCGCCCACTACGGCACGGAGGCCGACGCGGACACCATCCGTGACACGGCGGTCGCCCAGCCGCTGCTCGTCGCCGCGGGGCTCCTCGCCGCGCTCGAGCTGTTCCCCCACCCCGCCGACGCGTTCGGTCGCGTCGGCGCCGTCGCCGGCCACAGCGTCGGCGAGCTGACCGCCGCTGCCGGCGCCCGCGCGATCACCGCCGAGCAGGCGATGGTGCTCGTCCGTGAGCGTGGCAAGGCCATGGCCTCGGCCGCGGCGAAGACGCCCACGAGCATGACCGCCGTCCTCGGCGGCGAGCGTGACGAGGTGCTGGCCAAGCTCGCCGCCCACGGCCTCACCGCCGCCAACGACAACGGCCCCGGCCAGATCGTGGCCGCCGGCACCACCCAGCAACTTGCGCAGCTGTCCGAAGATCCGCCCGCCAAGGCGCGGCTGATGCCGCTCTCGGTGGCCGGCGCCTTCCACACCGAGCACATGGCCCCCGCCGTCGACGCCCTCGGCTCCCTCGCCAAGTCGGTGTCCACGCACGACCCCCGCACCCCGCTGATCTCCAACCGCGACGGCCAGGTCGTCCACGACGGCCGCGACGTCCTCCGCCGGATCGTCAGCCAGGTCGCCAGCCCCGTGCGCTGGGACCTCTGCATGGAGGCGATGCAGGACCTCGGCGTCACCGGCATCCTCGAGATGCCGCCGGCGGGGACGCTCACCGGCATCGCGAAGCGGGCCCTGAAGGGCGTCGAGACCTTCGCGCTGAAGACCCCCGACCAGCTCGACGACGCCCGCGCCTTCTGCGACAAGCACGGCTCGACCACCGAGCTCAACCACAACCCCACGTGGCGGATGCTGGTCTCCCCCGCCAAGGGCACCTTCCACGTCAAGGAGGGTCTGCCCGAGGGCGGCACGATCGAGCCGAACATGCACGTGGGTGCCGTCGCCAGCTCGCGTGACGAGACCCCGGTCAGGGCGCCGCACGGCGGCACGATCGTCGAGTGGCTGGTCCACGACGGCGACCTCGTCTCCCCCGGCCAGCCGCTGGTCCGCCTCCACCCCGAGGGCGTGGCCTGATGACCGCCCTCCAGCCCGCGGCTCGCAGCGAGCACGCCACGATCCTCGGTCTCGGCGCCTACCGACCGAGCCGGATCGTCCCGAACGCCGACGTGGTCGAGGCGATCGACTCCAGCGACGAGTGGATCCAGCAGCGGTCGGGCATCAAGCAGCGCCGGTTCGCCGCGCCCGAGGAGACCGTCCAGATGATGTCGGTCGCCGCGTCCCGCGACGCGATCGCCATGGCCGGTCTCGAGCCCGAGCAGATCGACTGCGTCATCGTCGCCACCGTCTCGCACATGCTGCAGACCCCGGCGGTCGCCACCGCGATCGCGCACGAGCTCGGGACCCAGCGCGCCGCAGCCTTCGACATCTCCGCCGCCTGTGCCGGGTTCTGCCACGGCATCGCGCTCGCCTCCGACATGGTCCGGGGCGGTACGGCGGGCCACGTCCTCGTGATCGGGGTCGAGCGTCTCTCCGACATCACCGACATGACCGACCGCGGGACGGCGTTCATCTTCGCCGACGGCGCCGGCGCCGCGGTGGTCGGCCCGAGCGACCAGCCGGGCATCCGCCCCGTCGTCTGGGGCTCCGACGGCGAGCAGTTCGACCTGATCCGTCA
This sequence comes from uncultured Actinomycetota bacterium, assembly GCA_963700365.1. Classification (GTDB taxonomy): domain Bacteria; phylum Actinomycetota; class Actinomycetes; order Propionibacteriales; family Nocardioidaceae; genus Nocardioides_C. Next base: position 52,651 of record CAVOXG010000005.1, read on the forward strand.
GAAGGAGGACTGGCGCGACGTGCTCGAGCAGGAGCACCCGGTCATGCCCCACCTGGTGATGCAGGGCAACGCGGTGTTCCGCTGGGCGTCGTACGAGATGGCCAAGATCGCCCAGCAGGCGCTGGACCGTGCCGGGATCACCGTCGACGACCTCGACGTGTTCGTGCCGCACCAGGCGAACATGCGGATCATCGACGCGATGGCACGCTCGATGAAGCTTCCCGAGCACGTCAAGATCGCCCGCGACATCGCGGAGCAGGGCAACACCTCGGCCGCCTCGATCCCGCTGGCACTGACCCGGATGGTCGAGGAAGGCACCGCCAAGAGCGGCGACACCGCTCTCCTGATCGCCTTCGGGGCGGGCCTGGCGTACGCCGCACAGGTCGTCACCGTCCCGTAGGACCGGCAACACAGCTCGCACCATCCGCAACCACAAGAAAGAGAGATCACGACATGGCAACCACCGAGGAGATCCGCACCGACCTCGCCGACATCGTCAACGAGGTCGCGGGCATCCCCGCCGACGACGTCCAGCTCGACAAGTCGTTCACCGACGACCTGGACGTGGACTCGCTGTCGATGGTCGAGGTCGTGGTCGCGGCCGAGGAGAAGTTCGACGTGAAGATCCCCGACGACGAGGTCAAGAACCTCAAGACCGTCGGTGACGCTGTCGCGTACATCGAGCGCGCCCAGAACGGCTGAACAGGAGCACCATGACCATGACTCGAGTCTTCGTCACCGGGCTCGGCGCGACCTCACCGGTCGGCGGCGACGTATCCAGCACCTGGGACGCCCTCCTGGAGGGTCGCTCCGGCGTCCGGTCCCTGGAGCACGACTGGGCCGCGCAGCTTGGTACGACGATCGCCGCCGAGGTCGCCGTCGACCCGACCGAGGTGCTCGAGCGGGTCAAGGCCCGCCGCCTCGACCGGTCCGGCCAGCTCGCGCTGGTCGCGGCCCTCGAGGCGTGGGCCGACTCCGGTCTCGGCGCCGAGGGCGTCGAGCTGGACTCCGAGCGGCTCGGCGTCGCGATGGCGTCGGGCATCGGCGGGGTGCAGACCCTGCTGAGCAACTACGACGCGCTCAAGGAGAAGGGCCCGCGGAGGGTCTCGCCGCTGGCGATCCCGATGCTCATGCCCAACTCGCCCGCCGCCAACATCGGCCTGGCGATCGGCGCCAAGGCCGGCGTGCACACGCCGGTCTCCGCCTGCGCGTCGGGCAACGAGGCGATCGCCCTGGGCATCGACATGATCCGGCTCGGCCGCGCGGACGTCGTGGTCGTGGGCGGCACCGAGGCCGCCGTGCACCCGCTTCCGATGGCCGCCTTCGGGCAGATGATGGCGCTGTCGAAGCGCAACGACGACCCGGCGGCTGCGTCCCGTCCTTGGGACAAGGGCCGCGACGGCTTCGTCCTCGGCGAGGGCTCGGCGGCGCTCGTGCTCGAGTCCGAGGAGCACGCCAGGGCCCGCGGCGCCAAGGTGTACGCCGAGGCCGCCGGTGCCGGCATCACCGCCGACTCCCACGACATCGCCCAGCCGGACCCGGGCGGCCGGGGCGCGACCCGGGCGATGGCGATGGCGCTGCGCGAGGCGCAGATGGAGCCCGACGAGATCGTCCACATCAACGCGCACGCCACCTCGACGCCGCAGGGCGACCTGGCGGAGGCGCTGGCGATCAAGAACGCCCTCGGCTCGGCCGCCTCGCAGGTGGTGCTCACCTCCACCAAGTCGATGACCGGCCACCTGCTCGGCGCCGCGGGTGCCCTGGAGTCCCTGGCCACGGTGCTCGCGCTGCACCACAGGATCGTGCCCCCCACGATCAACCTCGACGACCCCGAGGACATCGGCCTCGACATCGCCACGGAGCCCCGGAAGCTCGGCGACGGCGCACTGGCCGCGCTGAACAACTCCTTCGGCTTCGGCGGCCACAACGTCGCCATCGCCTTCCGCAGCGTCTGACCGATCCTGCGTCCCCCTGACCGAGGAGCCTTCATGACCGTCACCGCCGATCCGGCGGCCACCGCCGCTGCCAAGCCGGCGAAGCTGCCGCGCGAGCAGGACCCCCGCAACCCCAACCACCGGCTCGCCGCCCTCTTCGACGAGGGCACCCTCGAGCTGATCAGCGAGGACGACGGCAGCGGCATGCTGGCCGGGGTGGGCATGATCGAGGGCTCCCCGGCCGTGGCCTTCGCCTCCGACCCGACCGTCATGGGCGGCGCGATGGGCGAGGTCGGCTGCAAGGTCGTGGTCCGCGCCTACGAGCGGGCGCTCGCCGACCGGGTCCCGGTCATCGGTCTGTGGCACTCGGGCGGCGCCCGCCTGGCCGAGGGCGTGCTGTCCCTGCACGCGGTCGGCGAGATCTTCAACATCCAGACCATGGCCTCGGGCGTCATCCCGCAGATCTCGGTCGTGCTCGGCTTCGCCGCGGGCGGTGCCGCCTACGGGCCCGCGCTCACCGACGTGGTGATCCTCGGCCCCGAGGGCCGGATCTTCGTCACCGGTCCCGACGTGGTCCGGTCGGTCACCGGCGAGGACGTGGACATGCTCCGCCTCGGTGGCCCCGAGCCCCACGGCCGGCGCTCCGGTGTCGTGCACATCCTCACCGAGAGCGAGCGTGAGGCCCTCGACCGGGCCCGCGCGGTCGCGCACCTCCTCGGCGCCCAGCACACGCTGGATGTGAAGGCGGTGGCCGACATCGACCTCGCGGACTTCCTGCCGGAGTCGAAGAAGCGGGCGTACGACGTGCACCCGCTCGTCGAGGCCGTCCTCGACGAGGGCACGGCGCAGGAGCTGCACGCCCGCTGGGCCCCCAACATCGTGACCGCCCTCGGCCGCTTCGGCGGTCGCACGGTCGGCGTGGTCGCGAACAACCCGCTGCGCCTCGGCGGCTGCCTCGACTCCCTCTCGGCGGAGAAGGCGGCGCGCTTCGTGCGCATGTGCGACGCGTTCGGCGTACCCCTGATCGTGCTGGTCGACGTCCCGGGCTACCTGCCCGGTGTCGGCCAGGAGTGGGACGGCGTCGTGCGACGCGGGGCCAAGCTGCTGCACGCCTTCAGCGAGGCCGTCGTGCCGCGGGTCACGCTCGTGACGCGCAAGACCTACGGCGGCGCCTACATCGCCATGAACGCCCGGTCGGTCGGCGCCACGAAGGTCTTCGCCTGGCCCGGCGCCGAGATCGCCGTGATGGGCTCGGTCGCCGCGGTGCGGATCCTCCATCGGCGCAAGCTGCTCGAGGTCGCCCCCGACATCCGGCCGCAGGTCGAGGCCGAGCTCGCCGCCGAGCACGAGCGGATCGCGGGCGGTGTCGAGAAGGCCGTCGAGATCGGCGTGGTGGACGAGGTCGTCGAGCCCTCGGCCACGCGCAGCGCGATCGCGCGGGCCATCGCCGGCGCCGGCCCGGTGCGACGCGGCGCCCACGGCAACATCCCCCTCTGACAGGCACAGCGACGCCCGGCCGTGACATGCACGGCCGGGCGTTCGCGTCCCCTGGCTACAACGAGCAGGTGTTGAGCAGGTCCCCGCTGCCCGGCCTTGCGTAGAACCCGTCCTTCGGCGGCTCCTTCCCCTGCTCCGCCCACGCGACCATGAGGTCGAACGCGCTGCGGGCACAGGGCAGCAGCGGCCGCAGCCGGTCGGGGAAGGCGGTGTAGAGCCCGTCGGTGTGGGTGCCGTCCTCGATCGAGTAGTAGCGGTGGCGCTTGCCGTCACCGGCCGCCTCGACGAGCTCGTCGTACACGTCCGAGTCGGTGGCGGGCGGCAGCAGCGCGTCGAGCGTGCCGTGGATCGTGATCATCGGCTTGCCGATGTCGCCGGTCAGCTCCACGCTGCGGACCGCTTCCTTCACCGCTGCCGGCCGGCTCTCGTAGTCGTAGTCGGCGTCGCAGCTCGGCGTCCCGCTCTCGCAGAACGGGACACCCGCGTCCAGGTCACCGTCGTAGCCGGGGTCGAGCTCCTCGCGGTAGATCCGCTGCGTCAGGTCCCAGTAGTAGCTGTAGTGGAAGTCCCAGAGGAACTCCGAGCCCTCCGCGAAGCCGGCGTCCAGCATCGCCTGGTGCGCGGCCTCGTCGCCGGCGGCGTAGGCCTTGTAGTTCTTCAGCGCCGTGGGCAGGTAGGTCAGCAGGTTCGGCCCCTCGGCGCGGAACAGCGTGCCCTCCCAGTCCACACCCCCGTCGTACAGCCCCGGCCGGTTCTCCAGCTGCCAGCGGGTCAGGTAGCCGCCGTTGGAGATGCCCATCATGTAGGTCCGGCGCGGCGCCGCGCCGTAGCGCTGCGCGAGAGCCACCTTCGTGGCCTTCGTGAGCTGGGTGACGCGACGGTGCCACTCGGCGATCGAGCCGCCGGGCTCGGAGCCGTCGGCGTAGAACTTCGCCCCGACATTGCCCTTGTCGGTCGACGCGAACGCATAGCCCTTGGCCAGGACCCAGTCGGAGATGATGAAGTCGTTGGCGTACTGCGCCCGCACACCCGGAGCGCCGGTGATGACCACCTTGCCGTTCCACCGGTCGGGCATCCGGATCACGAACTGCGAGTCGTGGTTCCAGTCGTTGTTGGTGTTGCCGGTCGACGTGTCCGCGAAGTAGCCGTCGACCTGGACGCCCGGGACGCCCGACGGGTTCTCGGTGCCCGACGCATGCAGGCCGTTCCAGTCCTGGACGTTGGTGTGGCCGGAGGCGACGGTGCCCGCGGTGGTGAGGTCGTCGAGGCAGGACACCTCCTGCTTCTCGGCACGAGGCACGTCGATCGCGCCCTGGCCGCCGCAGTGGGCGGGCCCAGCGGTCGCCTGCGTCGGTACGACGGCCAGCGCGGCCGTGCTGAGGAAGAGGGTGGCTGCGGCTGCGGAGAGCCTGGTTGTCGTGGGTCGCATGAGGCTCATCGTGCTGCCGCCCGCGAAGAGCCAACAATGTGGAGGAATCACACAAACCGCTGACGTCCTGTGGCGGCCGTCACAGCACGTCAGCGCTCGTCGAGGTGCCGCTCGAAGAACCGCACCGTCCGGCGCATCGAGGTGGGCCACGCCTCGATGAAGGCGTGCGGCTCACCGGGGTAGGTGAACATCCGGGCGTCCACGCCGGAGCGCTCGAGCGCCTCCAGCGACGCCCGGCTCCACCGGATCGGGCAGCTCTCGTCGGCGGTGCCGTGGTGGATCAGCAGCGGCTCGGTGATCCGCTCGAAGTAGCTCCGCGGGCTCGCCGCGCGCCAGAACCGCCGGTTGGCCTCCGGCGCCCCGTAGGCACGGATGATCTGCTGCGACAGGCCGGCCCGTCCCGGGTCGTCGCGGATCCACCGGTTGAAGTTGTCCCCCGCACGCGAGCTGACCGGCGCGAAGACGACGGCGGCGTCGACCAGGCCGGGGGCGGCGGTGAGCACGTTGTAGACGACTCCCCCGCCCATCGACCGGCCGAGCAGCCCGACCCGCTCGGCGTCGAGCCGGCGGAGGCCCGAGCGCCGGACGGCCCTGACCGCGTTGACCACGTCGACGGTGTACCCGAGTCGCAGCCGCAGGTCGGCCCGCGGGTCACGGTCGGACCCGGCGTGGTTGCGGTAGTCGACGTGCAGCACCGCGTACCCGTCACGGGCCAGCCAGTCCTGCTCGCGGCGCAGGCCCTGTCCGGTGACGTAGACGGCCGGGTCGATGTAGCCGTGTGCGAGCACGAGCACCGGGAACGGACCTCGTCCGTGGGGCAGGAGCATCTGCCCCGAGATGGTCAGGCCGTCGCTCCGGAAGGTGACGTCCCGCTGGGTGTAGGCGTCGGTGACGACCACCACGTCGCCCAGACGGAGCCGGCGTCCGTCGTACCTCTTGTCGAAGAGGGCCGGCAACGAGACCGGGTGAGGCGGAGCGGGCTTCGCCGACGTCGGGGGCGTCGGTGACGGCTCGGACGGCTCGGGCCGGGGACGACGGCTCGGACGGCCTCGGCGGACGGCGCGGGGGTGCCGGAGGACGCGCCAGGGGCCGCGCCCCCGGAGTCGGGCGAGCCGGTGCAGCCGACCGCGAGCACCGCGAGCGCGACGAGCACAGCGGCTGCTCGCATCGCGCCTCCCCGGTGTCGGTCGAGCGGTCTCAGACGTGGCCGTCGAGGAACCCGGCGACGCGCCGCGCCATCGTCGACCAGGCGGTGTCGAAGCGGTGCCCCTCGCCGGGGTACTCGAAGTACTCCACAGTCTGCCCCGCCCGCCGGAGTGCCGTCACCGTCGCGCGGCTCCACGACACCGGGCACACCTCGTCGGCCGTGCCGTGGTGCACCTGCACCGGTACGTCGATCCGCCCGACGTAGCCCCGGACACTGGCTGCGCGCCAGAACCCCGGGTTCTCCTCGGGGCCGCCGTAGGTGGTGCGTACGCGGTCGTCGAGCTCACCGCGTCCCGCCACCCAGCGCCGGTAGGTGTCGGCGGCCGCGGACGACACCGGCGCGTAGAGCACGAGGGCATCCACGAGGCCGGGCCGGGCCGCGACCGCGGCGAGCGCGACGCCACCACCCATCGACCGGCCGACCACCGCGACCCGGCTCGTGTCCACGAAGGGCAGGCGGGCGCGGCGGGTGGCCAGGACCGCGTTGACGACGTCCTCGGGGTAGCCCAGCGGCTCGGCCACGGGCTCGGGGCCCTCGCGGTCGGAGTCGGCGTGGTTGCGGTAGTCGGTCAGCAGGACGACGTACCCGCGCGCGGCGAGATAGGCCTGCTCCCGGGCGAGGGCGACGCCGCTGCGGTAGGTGGCCGGGCTCTCGTAGCCGTGCGCGAGGACGACGAGGGGGAAGCGGCCGGCGCGGCGCGGCACGCTGAGCTGTCCCGAGATGGTGAGCGAGCCGCTGCGGTAGGTGACGTGGTAGCGCCGGGACGCGAGCTCGTCGGCGACGACGTGGCCGACGCTCAGCGGCCCGGCGTCGTACTCGTGCTCGATCAGCGCCGGCAGGGAGACGAGGTTGAACGGAGTCGTCGTGTCGTTGTGGGCGGCCGAGAGCACCCCGGTCTCGCCGGGCACGGCGCTGGTCGCCGCCGGGGTGGCACAGGAGGTCGCGAGGAGGACGACGGCAGCCAGGACGAGAGACCACTGGGACCGACGAAGCACGGGTTCATCGTCGGCCGAATCCGCGATCCCCGCAGATGAACTCGGATTCGTTACGGGCCTGTGAGCGTCCGGGGCTCACACCACCTGGTGAAGCCAGCGGACCGGGGCGCCGTCACCGGCGTGGCGGAAGGTCTCGAGCTCGTCGTCCCACGGCTTGCCGAGCAGCTTGTCGATCTCGTTCAGGAGGGTCGTGTCGCCGAGCGCCGCCTTCACCACGGCGGCCTTGAGCCGGTCCTCGGGGATCATGATGTCGCCGTGCAGCCCGGTGACGGCGTGGAAGACGCCCAGGTCGGGCGTGTAGGAGTAGCGGGCGCCCTCGCTGCCGGCGGTGGGCTCCTCGGTCACCTCGAAGCGCAGGTGGTTCCACCCGCGCAGCGCCGAGGCAAGCGCAGCAGCCGTGCCGGTGTCTCCTGCCCAGGAGTACTCCGCACGGTAGGTTCCGGCCTGGGCCGGCTGTGGCGTCCACTCCAGGCTGACGGCAACGCCGAGCACGCCGCCCACGGCCCACTCGATGTGCGGGCACAACGCAGACGGCGCAGAGTGGACGTACAGCACACCCCGTGTCGCATGACGTGTAGTCACCGTGACCTCCTGTTGTTCCCGGCGTCGAGATACGCCTTCCCCAGCGGTCTCGTCGGGTCCTCGAGGGTGTCCTCGGTGACACATATGTGAAGTTGTGCTCTTAGTGTGGCCCATGTGGCGTCCCAAGCGCCACAACGACACCACAAATCCCAGATTTCACTTCCGGCGGCCGGCGGCCCCGGGTCAGGTCGCCGAGGCCGCGGCGGGGGTCCGCCGCAGGTCCAGGAGCGTGTCCAGGATCTCCTCGGCCAGACCGAGGCCGGAGAGGTGGCTCTCGCCCTCGATGGTGCGCAGCGTGGCGTCGGGCAGGAGGCGGACCATGTGCTCGCCGTGCCGGTGCGGAACGATGTGGTCGGCGTCGCCGTGCCACCAGCGCACCGGCACCTCCACGTCGGCGGCCTCGAACCCCCAGTGCCGGGAGAACAGGATCAGGTCCGACAGCGGGGCGGTGATCTGCTTGCGGCTGCCGTTGAGCAGGTCGTCGAGGAACATGGCCCGGAACTCCGGGCGGGCGAGCAGCTCGCGGTCCCCCACCGGCTGCATGCGCGCGTACAGGTCGATGATCGGCCCGGCCAGCGGCTTGACCAGCCGGATGCCGATCGTGAGAGCGACGCCGAGTGGCACCCGGGCCGCCGTCACCAGCGGCGCGAGCGGGGCGGCGAGCGAGACCAGGCCTCCGGTAGGTGCGTCGACTCCCTGCGTCGGCGCCACGCCTCCGAGGACCGCGATGCCCTCGACCCGGTCGGGCAGGGCGGCACCGGCGGCGAGCACGTAGGCACCTCCGCCGGAGAGGCCGATCAGGTGCATGGTGTCGATGCCGAGCACGTCCAGGACCAGCTCGAGGTCCCCCGTCCAGTCGAGGATGTTCTCGTAGACGTGCGGCGTCGACGAGCCGATGCCGGGCCGGTCGACGCCGATGATGCGCAGCCCCTCACGGTCGGCGTACGCTCGCGCCTCGACGGGGATCTGCCTCCGGGCGCCGGGGGTGCCGTGCATCCAGATGATCGCCGGCCCGTGCGGGGATCCGAACTCCGCGAAGCCGAGCCGCCGCCCGCCGCGCACCGCGATACTGCCTTCGAGGCGGGGCCTCGTGACCTCGTTCATGACACCAATGCTGTCACAGTCGAACCCCTACGGGATCAGACGTCCGAAGCGGCGTTTTGGTTGCCTCAGATTCCCTCCGATTTTGTTGCGCAATTGTGGCCCCACGCGCACCTTCGTTAAGGGATGCTTCGCGTACAAAGCGGATGTCACCACGGGGGCGGCAGCGCAGTCACGAAGGAACCCTCATGTCCCACTCCTCACCAGGCCTGCGCCGCAGGCTCCACCGCCGCTCCAAGAGTGCGGCCCTCGCAGTACTCACCACGGCCGTCGCCGTCTCGGGCCTTGCCGCCGCGCCTGCGGCGAACTCCGCCGCCTCCAGCGACTGCCCGCTCCCCTTCCCGGTCGCCGGCGTGGCCAAGGGCCAGCAGGTCAGCGGCCTGACCGTCACCTCCGGCACCGAGCCCACCGGCTTCTCGGGTGAGGTTCTCGGCGTGATCCAGGACGGCATCGCCCCGGGTCTCGACATGATCATGGCCCGCCTCAGCTCGCCGGAGATCGACCGCGTCGGCGGCATCTGGCAGGGCATGTCCGGCTCGCCGGTGTACGCCGCGGACGGCCGCCTGATCGGCGCGGTCGCCTACGGCCTCGCCTGGGGGCCGTCCACCGTCGCCGGCATCACGCCGGCCGAGGAGATGTACCGCCTCCTCGAGGACGCACCGACCGACCCCGCTGCCCAGACCACCCTCCGCATGGCCGCGGAGGAGGACACCGTCGAGGTGCCGGCGCCGATGCTGGCCCGCGTCGCGGCGGCGGGTGACGTCTCCGAGGAGGAGGCGCAGGAGGGCATGAGCCGCCTGCCCCTCCCGTTCGGGATCTCCGGCATGGGGAGCGCGAAGCGTCTCAACCAGGCCAAGAAGGCGTTCGACCTCTCCGGCGTGCGCGTGTACAAGAGCGGCTCCGTCTCCGCTTCCGAGACCCCGCTCGCGATCGTCCCCGGCGGCAACCTCGCCGCATCCATCGCCTACGGCGACCTGTCCGCCATCGGCACGGGCACCGCGACCGCTGTCTGTGGGGACCAGGTGCTCGCGTTCGGCCACCCCATGACGTTCTCGGGCCCGACCACGCTGAGCATGCACGGCGCGGACGCGATGTACATCCAGGAGGAGTCGCTGGGGGCGCCGTTCAAGGTCGCCAACGCGACGGCTCCGGTCGGCGGCATCACGCAGGACCGGACGCCCGGCATCTTCGGGCTCCAGTCGGCTGCCGCGGTTCCGGACACGACCGAGGTGACGTCGTACGTCGAGGTGCCCGGCGAGTGGTCCCGCACCGGCAGCAGCTACATCAGCGTTCCGGACTCGGTTCCGGACATGGCCGCCTTCCACATGCTCATCGACCAGGACCGGGTGTTCGAGGCGTACGGCCGCGGCTCCAACAAGGTCGGCTGGACGGTGACCGGCAAGCGCGCTGACGGCCGGCCGTTCAGCTACACCCGCAACGACCGGTTCGCCAGCGAGTGGGACATCTCGTTCGAGACGATCTGGGACCTCTACGACCAGCTCGCCCGGATCCACTTCAACGACATCGAGGACGTCACCATCGAGAAGATCTCGACGACGTCGACGATGGAGCGCGAGTACAAGGCGTACAAGATCACCAAGGTGCGCGTGCTGACCGGAGGTCGCTGGCGGGACCTGACCACGGACAAGCCGCTGGTGCTTCGTCCGGGGACGACCAAGAGGTTCCGGGTGCTGCTCACCTCCGCAGAGCTCGGCCAGGCGCGGATCCCGGTGAACCTCGCGGTGCCCGAGAAGATGGGCCGCCGGAGCGGCTACCTCGAGATCGTGGGCGGAAACTCCTACTGGGGCGACAGCGAGTACTACTTCGAGGAGGGGCCGTACATGGACAGCAACACCGGCCCCGACACCCTCGGCGGGCTGCTTCACCAGATGGCTACCGCACCGCGCAACGACCAGGTGCTGGCCAACCTGTCGATCTACCGGCGCACCGGCACGATGAAGCGCATGGCCCGCGGTGACGCCGCCGCAGTGGTCAACGGTGGCCTGAGCGTCGAGGTCATCAGCAGCGAGTCGCGCAGGGCGCGACGCCGCTGACACAGGAGACGAACGACGGGTGGTCGACCGCGAGGTCGACCACCCGTCGTGGCGTTCAGGGGGAAGCTCAGGCGGCGCTGGTGCGGCTGCGGCCGCGCCCACCCCTACGGCGGTTGCGGCTACCGGCCGGCTTCGCCTGCGCGTCGGACTGACGGCGCCCCTGTGACGAACCCCCGCGGGGACGCTGCGAGGCTGCTGCAGCGGGCACGGGCGCGGCGTCGACCTTCGGTGCCGCAGGACCGACGAGGCGGCGCAGCTCCTCGGAGTCCGCACGCGCCGAGAGCGTCGTCGGGTTCACCTTGGCCAGACGGACGAGAGTGGCGACGTCCTTCTTCTGCTCCGGCGTCACCAGCGTGACCACCGAGCCTGCCGCCCCCGCCCGGGCGGTGCGCCCGGAGCGGTGCAGGTAGGCCTTGTGCTCGGCCGGCGGGTCGACGTGGATGACCAGCTCGACCTCGTCGACGTGGATGCCGCGCGCGGCGATGTCCGTGGCCGCCAGGACCCGGACGTCACCGCTGCTGAACGCCGCGAGGTTCCGCTCCCGGGCGTTCTGGGAGAGGTTGCCGTGCAGGTCCACGGTGGGGATGCCCGCGGCCGTGAGCTGCTTGGCGAGCTTCTTCGCCGCGTGCTTGGTGCGCGTGAACAGCACCGCCCGGCCGTGGCCGGACGCGAGCTCGCGGATGACCGCTGACTTGTCCGCCGCGTTCACGTGGACGAGGTGGTGCTTCATGGCCGGCGGCGGCGCGGAGGCCGAGTCCACCGAGTGCGTCATCGGGTCGGTCAGGTAGCGGCGGACCAGCACGTCGACGTCGTTGTCCATGGTGGCCGAGAAGAGCATCCGCTGGCCCTTCTTCGGCGTCTTGTCGAGCAGCCGCTTGACCGCCGGCAGGAAGCCCATGTCGGACATGTGGTCGGCCTCGTCGAGCACGGTCACCTCGACCGCGCCGAGGTCGCACAGACCCTGCTGGATCAGGTCCTCGAGCCGGCCGGGCGTGGCGACGAGCACGTCGACGCCCTGACGGAGCGCGCTCACCTGCGCGCCCTGGCGGACCCCGCCGAACACGACGGTGGTGCGCAGGCCGAGCGCCTTGCCCAGCGGAGCGATGGAGGCGAGCACCTGGTTGGCCAGCTCACGGGTGGGGACCAGCACCAGGCCACGGGGCCGCATCGGCTCACGGCGCGACCTCGACTGCGAGATCCGCACGACGGTGGGGATCCCGAAGGCCAGGGTCTTGCCGGACCCGGTGCGTCCGCGCCCGAGCACGTCCCGGCCCGCGAGGGTGGTCGGCAGGGTGGCTGCCTGGATGGGGAACGCGGTGCTCAGACCGCGGTTGTCGAGCTCACGCGCGACGGCCTCGGGGACACCGAGGGAGCGAAAAGTAGGGGTGTCGGGGGTAGCCCCGGCGTTGTTGTGCTGCACAGCAGTCCTCACGAAGAGTTGAGTTCTGGCCGCAGTGCTGATTCGGCTGGGAAGGGGGCACCTGGCTCGGCTGCTGCGAAGCAGACCGGCGGGCCACCGTCAAAGAGAAACCGCGCTGTCCATAGCGCGAAAGCAGACGACCTCGATGCTCCCGGCGGGTGCATCTGCCTCAAGTCTGCCCTATCCGCACAGGTTCCGGCGAATCGCCGCGCTCAGCCGTCCGCGTGCGCGGCGTCGCGGATCTCCCCGACGAGCTCCTCGAGAACGTCTTCGAGGGTCACCAGCCCGAGCACGGCGCCCTCGTCGTCGACGACGCGGCCCATGTGGGCGCCACGGCGCTGGAGCGTCTCGAGCGCCTCGTGGAGGACGTCGTGCCGGCGCACGGTGCCGAAGGGCCGGACCCACTTGTCGTCGACCGTGCGTGCCCGGCGCTCGGGGTCGGTCTCGAGCACGTCCTTGATGTGTAGGTAGCCCATCAGGTCGCCGCCGTCGGACGTGACCGGGAACCGGGAGAAGCCGGTCTCCGCACAGGCGCGCTCGACGTCGGCGACGGTGGAACCCCGCGCGATCGTGGTGAGCTCGTCGGCCGACATCAGGACGCTCATCACGGTCCGCTCGGTGAAACCGAGGGCACCCGAGAGCCGGTCGTACTCGTCCTTCGGCAGCAGCCCCTCCCCTCGCGACTCGTCGACGAGCGCGGCCACCTCCTCGCGGGTGAACGCCGAGGTCACCTCGTCCTTCGGCTCGATGCGCATCAGACGCAGCACACCGTTGGCGATCGCGTTGAGCAGGACCACCACGGGCTTGAGGATCGTCACGACCACGACCATGGGTGGTCCGAGCACGAGGGCGGCCCGGTCGGGACCGGCGAGAGCGATGTTCTTCGGCACCATCTCGCCGAGCACGACGTGCAGGTACACCACGATCGTCATCGCGACGACGAACGCGACCGGGTGCAGGAAGTTGTCCGGGACCCCGAGGGCGTGGAAGACCGGCTCGAGGAGGTGCGCGACCGCGGGTTCGCCGAGCGCACCGAGGCCGAGCGAGGCCAGGGTGATCCCCAGCTGTGCTCCCGCCATCACGAGCGAGATGTTCTCCATCGCACGCAGGGTGGTCCGCGCCATCCGCGAACCTGCCGCTGCACGGGGCTCGATCTGGGTGCGGCGTGCGGAGATCAGCGCGAACTCCGCGCCGACGAAGAAACCGTTGGCCAGGAGCAGCACCACGGCGAAGACCAGCGCGGCGTAGTCACTCACCGTTGCCGCCCTCCTGCTGCTCCGAGGCGGGCCGCGAGGTCAGCGCGAGCCGGTCGATGCGCAGCCCCTCGAGGCGCTCGACGGTGATCACCGCCTCCTCCGACGGGAGCGGGTCGCCGTCGTCGTCGAGCTTCACGGGCAGGGGTACGACGACCTGGTCGCCCGGCTCGGGCATCCGGCCGAGCATCTGCAGGAACAGCCCCGCGATCGTGTCGTAGTCCTCGTGCTCGGGCAGGTCGATGCCGCACACCGAGGCGACCTCGTCGGGGCGCAGCAGCCCGGAGACCAGCCACACGCCGTCGCGTCGGCGACGAGCCCGGGCGCCGAGGGGGTCGTGCTCGTCGGCGATGTCGCCGACGATCTCCTCGACGACGTCCTCGAGGGTCACCACGCCGGCCGTGCCGCCGTACTCGTCGGCGACGATCGCCATCTGGAAACCCTCCTCGCGCAGCAGCTCGAGCAGCGGGTCCAGCCTCAACGTCTCCGGCACCACGGTGGCTCCCACCATGATGTTGCGTACGCGTGTGCTGCCCCGCTCCGTGACGTCGACGGCGACCGCGTTCTTGACGTGGACGGCGCCGACGACGTTGTCGTTCTCGCGCGACACGACGGGAAATCGCGAGTGGCCGGTGGCCCGCGCCAGTCCGATCACGGCGTTGGCGTTGTCCTGCACGTCGACGGTGTCCATGTGCACCCGGGGCGTCATGATCTCCCCCGCCGTACGCCGGGCGAACGTCACCGAGCGTTCCATGAGGTCGGCGGTCTCGGTGTCCAGCGTGCCCTTCGCGGCCGAGCGCCGGATGAGGGAGGCGAGCTCCTGGGAGGTACGCGCCGAGCGCAGCTCCTCCTGGGGCTCGAGACCGAGACGTCGCACGATCGCGTTCGCCGACCCGTTGAGGACCCTGATCGGGTAGCCCATCGCGGCGGTGAAGCCCCGCTGGATCGCCTGGGTGCCCTTGGCGGTGCCGAGCGGCTTCGCGATCGCCAGGTTCTTCGGGACGAGCTCGCCGAACACCATGGTGAAGCCGGTGGCGAGCGCGATGCCGATCCCGATCGAGACCGGCCGCACCGCCGACTCCGGAACACCGGCCGACTGCAGCGGCCCGTCGATCAGCTTCGCGATGGCCGGCTCGGCCAGGAAACCGATCGCCAGGTTGGTCACGGTGATGCCGACCTGGGCGCCGGAGAGCTGGGTGGAGAGCGACTTCAGCGCTGACTGCACGCCCTGGGCCGAGCGGTCACCGGCCTCGGCGGCTCGGTCCACGGTCCCCCGGTCGACGGTCACGAACGCGAACTCCGCGGCGACGAAGACGCCACAGGCCAGGATCAGGCCCAAGGCGAGCGCAAGAAGGAGGATCTCGGTCATCGCGCGTCACCGCCGTTGCTGCGGTGACGCGAGGGTTGTTGCGAATCGTCCATCGGAGGGGGCGGCCCTGTCCTAGCGGTAGCGGGTCGGTCACCACCACCGTAGCGAACGCACCGGACGCCCCGAGTGCCCGGCCGGGTCACCGTCGACCGGCCGCTACTCCTCCGGGCTCGCGTGGGTGTGCATCGACCGCACGCTCTTGCTGAACAGCGCCATCGCGGTCGCGGCGAGCTCGTCCGCCTCGGCCTGCAGCTCCGGGAACCGCCAGCGGCACTCCTCGGCGAACGCGATCGTGCGCTCGAGGTCCTCGCTCAGTCTGGAGATGAGCACCTCGGGGTCACCGGTCTTGGTCGTTCGCTGCCCGTTGCGGTGGCACCTGGCCCATGGCCCCCTCCTCACGCTCCCCCGAGAGCCGACCCTGTCGTCGACCACCCCCTCATTCAAGGACCCGGCGGCCGGGCCGGGAGGGGAATCCGGCAGATGCGTGCTGCGTGTTCGTGCAGATGCGGAACTGTGCAAGGGGTGGTGGTCGGCGCCCTCACGCGGGTACCAAGGTGTCATGACGACTTCGCAGCTGGTCCGTCCCCGCAGCGGCAAGATGATCGCCGGCGTGTGCGCCGCGCTGGGAAACCGGTTCGGCATCTCCACCGGACTCATCCGGATCGCGTTCGTGATCTTCGGGCTGGTCGGTGCCGGCGAGCTCGCCTACATCATCTTGTGGATCGTCATCCCGAAGGAGCAGTGACCGGCTGCGGCTCCTGGACCTGCGACCGGGCGTAGCGGAGCACCGTCGTCGCCACCGCGAAGACCGGGACCGCGAGGAACGCGCCGGCGATGCCCGCCAGTGAGCTGCCCGCGGTGACGGCAAGGATCACCAGCGCCGCGTGGAGCTGCAGCGTGCGGCCGACGAGGATCGGCTGGAGCACGTTGCCCTCGAGCTGCTGGACCACCACGACCAGCCCGACCACGATGAGCGCCGTCGTGGGCCCGTTGAACACCAGGGCCACGAGGGCGGCGAGGGCTCCCGCGACGAACGCACCGACGATCGGGATGAAGGCGCCGAAGAAGACGAGCACGGCCAGCGGAAGCGCCAAGGGAACCCCGAGCAGCGCGAGCCCGACGCCGATGCCGACGGCGTCGACGAGACCCACCAGGGCCTGGGCCTTGATGAAGCCGCTCAGCGTGGTCCACGAGCGCCGCGACAGCTCGACCACGTGGGGGGCGGCGGTCGGCCCCACCCAGCCGGAGACCCACGGGATGAACTTCGGGCCGTCCTTGAGGTAGAAGAACGCCAGCACCACAGCGAGCAGCAGGTTCAGCATCGCCCCGCCGACCGTCGTGACACCGGTCAGCACGCCGCCGCCGATGGTCCTCGCGTGCTGCTGGAGCTGGCTCACGGCCTGGTCGATCAGGTCCCCGATCTGGTCCTCGCCGAGGTTGAACGGCGGGCCCGCAACCAGGTTCTTCAGGTCGTCGAGACCCGTGACGACCGCGTCCACGAGCTCGTCGGACTGCCCCGCGATGATCGGCACCAGGGCCGCCCCGAGCCCGGTGAGCACAGCGAGGGCCGCGAGGAGGACGAGCAGCGAGGCGAGCGCGGCCGGCATGAACCGGTGCAGCAGCTCGGCCACCGGCCAGAGCACGCTGGCCAGGAGCAGGCCGAAGAACGCCGGGAGTACGACGACCCACAGCTTGCCGATGACCCAGCCCAGCAGGGCGAGTGCCACCGCGATGATGAGCAGCCGCAGGCTCCAGGTCGCGACCCGGGCGACCGCCGTACCGACCTTGCTCTCCGGAGTGCGCGGCGGCAGCGGCGGCGTGACCTCCTCGACGCTCGACGGTTCGTGGACGCACCGGCGAGCTACGTCGTGTGCGGGGCCACAGGACCATGCCAGTTCTCCTTCGGGTGCTCGACGCGACCAAGGCTCGCACAGCACCCGTGGGCGTGCGTGGGTTCTCCCCCACGCACGCCGCTCGAGTCGCGCTAGGCGCCGGGGCCAGCGATGTTCACCATCCAGGTGACGCCGAACTTGTCGGTGCACATGCCGAAGACGTCGCCCCACGGGGCCGTCTCCAGCGGGGCGCTGATCGTCGCGCCCTCCGACAGCTTCCCCCAGTATCCGCGGAGCACGTCCTCGTCCTCGCTCTGCCCGCTGAGCGATACCGCGTGGCCCCCGGAGGTGTACTCCATGGAGTTCGGGGTGTCCGCACCCATGAAGCGTGAGGCCGTTCGGGGCCTCGAGCATGGAGTGCATGATCTTGTCCTGCTCGGCCGGGTCCTCGCTGGCCTGGAAGTCCGCGAACGTGTTGCTGTTCAGCTCCCCGCCGAACACGGAGTGGTAGAACTGCATGGCCTCGCGCGCGTTGTCGCGGAAGCTGAGGTACGGGTTGAGGCGGACGGTCATGGCAGGGCTCCTCTGCTCGCCGGGATGTCGTGAGTGTGGACCTCCACGCTGGCAGAGAGTCATCGGCGGGCGGAAGCCGGTTTTTCGGGCGACGACTCACCGCGCGTTCACACCAATGTCACCCAGATGGGCTACTTTACTTTGTGGGTGCGCTGGTCTCATCCCCCCCGAGATCCGCATCAAGTCCCGTCCGTGCCCTCCCCCCACTGGCCGGACGGGGCGCCCAAGCTCCTGACGCGGCCCGCCTCGTCCCCAGCGGGTGACGCTTCTACCCCCGGGCTTCTGAGACTCTCGAGCCAGACGCAGTACGACGCCCGGGTGGGTAGAGCTCATGAGCGAAGAAGGCGGCACCAGCACCCCGCAGCAGGCGACAGGGAGTCTCGCGGCTCTCGGTCCTGCTGGCGATGGCGATGTTCGTGCTCGTCGTCGACACGTCGCTGATGAACGTGTCGATCTCCGCCGTGGTCGAGGATCTCGGGACGACCGTGAGCGGGGTCCAGGCATCGATCGCGCTCGAAGCACTGGTCTCGGCCGCGTTCATCCTGATCAGCAGCAAGGTCGGCGACCTCATCGGACGCAAGCGCGCCTACGTGCTCGGCCTGCTGGCCTACGCCATCGGCGCGACGGCGATGACGCTCGCCCAGAGCCTGACCGCGATCATCATCTTCTGGGCGATCGTGGGAGGTCTCGGCGCCTCGTTGCTGCTCCCCGCCATGCAGTCCCTCATCCACGGGAACTTCGAGGGCGCGGCCCAGAAGAAGACCTACGCGCTGGTCGGTGCCGCCGCGGCCATCGCCGCCGCGGTCGGCCCGTTGCTGGGCGGCTTCGTCACCACCTTCCTGTCCTGGCGTGTGGGTTTCTTCCTCGAGGTCGTGGTCATCGCGGTGGTGCTCTCGAACATCAAGATGGTTCGCGATGTCGAGTACACCGGAGAACGACGGGTTGACCTGGTCGGCGCAGCCCTCTCCGTCGTAGGCATGGGCGGTCTCGTCATGGGCATCCTCGTCTGGCAGGAAGGCGGCGAGGCCGTGGGGGCGCTGATCGCGACCGGCGCGGTGGGACTCGGCTCGCTTGCCTACTGGCTCGTGCGCCGCAAGCGCCAGGGAAAGGTGAGCCTGCTCGACCCGGATCTGTTCCGGCTACCGACCTTCAGAATCGGGATCTCCCAGCAGATGCTCCAGCAGATCGCCCTGGGCGGCGCGATGATCGCGTTGCCGATCTTCCTGCAGCTCAAGCTCGAGTACAACGCGATGCAGGCCGGTCTCTCCCTCGCGCCCCTGTCGCTGAGCATGTTCGCCGTGGCGGTGCTGGCCGGCCGCATGGCCGGAGATCGACGACCGAGCAACATCGTTCTGGCGGGATTCACCCTCGCGGCGATCGGGATGGTGCTGCTCATCCCGCTCGTGCCCCGCGCCGACTTCGGCTGGAGCCTGATCTTCCCGTTGCTCATCGCCGGGTGCGGGCTGGGCCTGCTCGTCTCCCAGCTGAACAACTACACGCTGGCACCCATCGAGGAGGAGCGCGTCAGCGAAGCGGCCGGAGTCAACTCGGCTGCCGGGTCGTTCGGGCTGTCCTTCGGCCTGGCGATGGCCGGCGGCATCATGCTGGCCACCCTGGCCGGGAGCTTCACCAACATGACCGAGGCGAGCACGGTCATCCCTCCGGGAGACCAGGAACAGATCGCGCAGGTCCTGGAGGAGGACGCCCAGGTGATGAGCGACACCCAGCTGAGCCGGCTGCTGGCCGACGAACCCGCGGACCGTGCAGGACGAGGTTCTCCGCATCAACACGGAGGCGCGGGACCTGTCCCTACAGGTCGCCCTCCTGGTGCCTGTGCTCGCCGCGCTCTTGGGGCTCTTCAACGCGCTCCGGATGAGGCGGCTGCCGGACATCAAGCCGGCGGCCACGGCTGAAGGGCTCGACTGGGCGTAGCGGCCGGCTTCGCGTGCACGAACGACGCGGATGAGGCCGGCTGTCGTGCCTGGCGGCGCTGACGCCTGGCTGGCTACGCTGTTGACGGCAAGACACATGACCTGGCTGGCGTACGCACGCCCGACGGAGCGAGGGTCGCCCCGCTGCCGACTTCGCGGGCGCAGCGGCGAGCGCCGCGTCTGGAGATCCTCAGTCACTCCGAACGACAGATCGCGAGGACTGCAAATGAGTCGCGACACGGATGTCCATCGGGGAGCACCTTCGGTCACATCAGGACGCGCCGAGCTGAGGCTGGCCGGCGGGCTCCTGGTCGTGGGCTTCCTCCTGAATGCCTTCTCCACCCTCCTGCACCCGGCTGGACAGGAAGACAACCACCGGGCGATCTTCGCCGAGTACGCCGACAGCGACCTCTGGATCGCGGTCCATCTGGGCCAGTTCGTCGGCGTCCTCCTCGCACTGGCCGGACTGTTCGTCATCTACCGCGTCATTCGCGCCACCGGTCGGTCGACACTCCTGGCGCACCTCGCGGCAGCGGCCACCGTCGCAACTGCTGCGATCTGGGCTGTGCTGCAGGGCCTCGACGGCGTGGGGCTGAAGCAGGCCGCCGACGCCTGGGTCAGCGCTCCGGCGAGAGAGAAACCATTCCGGTTCGCCGACGCAGAGACCGTGCGTTGGCTCGAATGGGGATTCCAGAGCTACTTCCGCATCCTGCTCGGGCTGTCCCTCGCAGTCCTCGGAGCCGCCATGCTCACCGGTCGGACGGTCGCCGCCTGGCTGGGCTGGACGGCGGTACTCGCGGGCGTCTGCGCTGTGGCCATCGGCGTGGACGTGGGCTACAACGGCCTGGCAAGCGAGTTCCAGGACGCCCTGAGCATCGCCTTCCTGGTCGCCGTCCTGCTCTTCGCCGTTGGGATGCTGGCGACCGGAATCCGCGAGCGCGGTCAGAGCCCGTATCCCGCCTGACCGCGGCGTCGGCGCTAGGCAACTCCGGTGCGACGTGGCACGATCGCGAAGGTGACGAGCAGACCCGTCTCGGCGCAGCGCCTGCGCGACCTCGCGCTGCTGCGCCGCGTTCGCGACCGGATCGACCGGGAGTACGCGCAGCCGCTGGACGTGGAGGCGCTCGCCCGCGGCGTGCACATGTCGGCCGGGCACCTCAGCCGCGAGTTCCGGGCGGCGTACGGCGAGTCGCCGTACAGCTACCTGATGACGCGGCGCATCGAGCGCGCGATGACGTTGCTGCGTCGCGGCGACATCAGCGTCACCGAGGCCTGCTTCGCGGTCGGCTGCTCGTCGCTGGGCACCTTCAGCAGTCGCTTCACCGAGCTCGTCGGCGTGCCGCCCAGCGTCTATCGGCGCGAGGCGGCGGGCGCGACGGCGGGGATGCCGTCCTGCGTGGCGAAACGGGTGACCAGACCGATCAGGAATCGAGAAGCGCCGGCCCCCGAGCCGCACCTAGCGTGACCGCCATGGACATCACCATTCACTCGAGCTTCCTCCCCCACGACGACCCGGACGCCTCCCTCGCCTTCTATCGCGACACCCTCGGCTTCGAGGTCCGCAACGACGTCGGATACGGCGGGATGCGCTGGATCACGGTCGGCCCCGCGGCCAGCCCGACACGTCCATCGTCCTGCATCCGCCGGCCGCCGACCCCGGCATCACCGACGACGAGCGCAGCACCATCGCCGAGATGATGGCCAAGGGCACCTACGCCACCATCGTCCTGGCGACCGCCGACCTCGACGCCACCTTCGAGCGGCTGGAGGCCAGCGGCGCCGAGGTCATCCAGGAGCCCACCGAGCAGCCGTACGGCATTCGCGACTGCGCCGTTCCGCGATCCCGCGGGCAACCACATCCGCATCAACGAGCTCCGCTGAGCCGTCCGGCCGCCCCGACCTCCTTCCGGACCTCAGCGTCGTCGCGACCCGAAACTGGTTAGATCGAGCCAGGCGACGCCGACGGAGGCCGCGAAGGCGTCTCGTGCAACGGATGGAGACACGATGAGCAGCATGGCCACGACGACGGACACGCAGTCGCGTGCGCTGCACGTTGCCGACAGCCACGATCTGATCCGCGTGCACGGCGCGCGCGAGAACAACCTCAAGGACGTCAGCATCGAGATCCCGAAGCGCCGGCTGACGGTGTTCACCGGCGTCTCCGGCTCGGGCAAGAGCTCTCTGGTGTTCGACACGATCGCCGCCGAGTCGCAGCGGCTGATCAACGAGACCTACAGCGCCTTCGTGCAGGGTTTCATGCCGACGCTGGCGCGGCCCGAGGTCGACCTGCTCGACGGGCTGACGACCGCGATCATCGTCGACCAGGAGCGGATGGGGGCCAACCCCCGTTCCACGGTCGGCACCGCCACCGACGCCAACGCGATGCTGCGCATCCTCTTCAGCCGGCTCGGGAAGCCGCACATCGGTCCGCCCACCGCGTTCGCCTTCAACGTCCCGACGCGGACGGCGAGTGGCGTCATGAAGACCGAGAAGGGTGGCAAGGAGGAGAAACTGGTCGTCCGGGGCGCGGTCTACCAGGGCGGCATGTGCCCGCGCTGCGAGGGCATGGGCAACGTCAGCGACTTCGACCTGACCGCGCTCTACGACGACTCCAAGTCCCTCGCCGACGGTGCGCTGACCGTCCCCGGCTACAGCATGGACGGCTGGTACGGCCGGATCTTCAGCGGCGCCGGCCTGCCCATGGACAAGCCGATCGCGACGTACACCAAGAAGGAGCTCCAGATGCTCCTGTACGCCGAGCCGACCAAGATCAAGGTGGAGGGGATCAACCTCACCTACGAGGGCCTGATCCCCAAGATCCAGAAGTCGATGCTCTCGAAGGACGTCGAGGCGCTGCAGCCGCACGTCCGCCGGTTCGTCGAGCGCGCGATCACCTTCACGACCTGCCCCGACTGCGACGGCACCAGGCTCACCCGGGAGGCCCTGTCGTCGAAGATCAGGGGCAAGAACATCGCCGAGCTGTGCCAGATGCAGATCAGCGACCTCGCGGACTGGATGCGCGGCGTCGACGAGCCGGGCGTCGCCCCGCTGGTCGCCGGGCTCCAGCACCTGCTCGACTCCTTCGCCGAGATCGGCCTGGGCTACCTCTCGCTCGACCGGCCCGCGGGCACGTTGTCGGGCGGCGAGGCACAGCGGACCAAGATGATCCGACACCTCGGGTCGTCCCTCACCGACGTCACCTACGTCTTCGACGAGCCGACGATCGGGCTGCACCCCCACGACATCCAGCGGATGAACGGCCTGCTGCTGCAGCTGCGCGACAAGGGCAACACGGTGCTGGTCGTGGAGCACAAGCCCGAGACGATCGCGATCGCCGACCACGTCGTCGACCTCGGACCCGGCGCCGGCACCGCCGGCGGCACCATCTGCTTCGAGGGCGATGTCGAGGGCCTGCGCACGAGCGACACCGTCACCGGCCGCCACCTCGACGACCGCGCCCGCCTCAAGGACCAGGTGCGCGAGTCGACCGGCGCGATGGAGATCAGGGGTGCCGACACCCACAACCTGCAGGACGTCGACGTGGACGTGCCGCTCGGCGTGCTGTGCGTCCTCACGGGTGTGGCCGGCTCCGGCAAGAGCTCGCTGATCCAAGGCTCGGTCGCGGACCGGGAGGGCGTGGTGGTCGTCGACCAGGGCGCCATCCGCGGCTCGCGGCGCAGCAACCCGGCGACGTACACCGGGCTCCTGGAGCCGATCCGCAAGGCGTTCGCCAAGGAGAACGGCGTGAAGCCGGCGCTGTTCAGCTCCAACTCCGAGGGCGCCTGCCCGGCCTGCAAGGGCGCCGGCGTGATCTTCACCGAGCTCGGCGTGATGGCCACCGTGGAGTCCACCTGCGAGGAGTGCGAGGGGAAGCGGTTCCAGGCATCGGTGCTGGAGTACACGCTCGGCGGGCGGAACATCGCGGAGGTGCTCGCGATGCCGGTGACCGAGGCCGAGGGGTTCTTCCGGCACGGCGACGCACGCACGCCGGCCGCCCACAAGGTCCTCGACCGGCTCGTCGACGTCGGGCTCGGCTACGTCAGCCTCGGCCAGCCGCTCACCACGCTGTCCGGCGGCGAGCGGCAGCGGCTCAAGCTGGCCACCCAGATGGCGGAGAAGGGCACGGTCTACGTCCTCGACGAGCCGACCAGTGGCCTCCACCTCGCCGACGTCGAGCAGCTGCTCGGCCTGCTCGACCGGCTCGTCGACTCCGGCAAGTCGGTCATCGTGATCGAGCACCACCAGGCGGTCATGGCGCACGCCGACTGGATCATCGACCTCGGCCCCGGCGCCGGCCACGACGGCGGCCGGATCGTCTTCGAGGGCACACCCGCCGACCTCGTCGCCGCCCGCTCCACCCTCACCGGCGAGCACCTCGCGGCCTACGTCGGCGCCTGACCAGTTCGCCGGTGGATCTTGAGGCGGCTCTGCTAGGGCTTGGTGAACGTGAGGATCCTTGGGGGTAGGAGCTTTGTGGGATCTGCGCCCCGTTGGGTTCCGGGGACGACGTAATTGCGTAGGGCCACCATGAACATGCCCTTCAGAGCCGGGTGTCCCACCGCAGGGTGTCGCTGCGTCGCGGCACCATCTGACTTGTGAGCTGAGTGCAGTCCTGTGGTCTGTCGCCCAGCAGCTCCTCCAGTGGTGCGCAGTCTCTGGTGTAGTAGTGCACGAAGAACTTGTCGGTGTTGTCGACGGTGGACGCATAGCCGTCAGCGGAGCCCTTCAGGCCCACATCCAGGACGTTGACCGGCGAGGCGAATGTCGCGGCGTCATTGATCGACAGGCCGACGTAGGTGGCATTCCCGGTTTCGGTGGCAAGCGTGTCGAGCACCGCGTAGACCTGGCCGGAGTCGAGCGGGAATGGCTTTCCCCAGTAGATGGCCGCGTCATTGTTGTCGCCGTTGCAGTTCATGCTGATCTCGCGGCAGTACGGACCGCGCCACCCGAGCTCGTCGTACAGCTCCGGGATGACGTATGGGGTTGGGGGCGACTGCGCGCAGTCGGTGCTGCGGAGGTGCGAGGTGCTGACGGTGCGGGCGCACACCGCCTTGACCAGGTTCTGCAGGTCGCCCGCCAGGTGGGCCTCGCTGTGCGCCGTGTGCGGTTCGTATGTCAGTGCTCCGTAGCGTTCGTACCGGGCCCACGGACTCAGGGGCCCGCACCCGCAGCACCTTCAGCGGCAGGTGGCTTCGCCATGCGTCTGCCGCGTCCTGAGAGGCGGGGACCGCGTACCGGAGCGTCGTCAGGAAGTCGATGGCGTTCTTGCCCATCCCGAGTGGCCCGATCGGACCGTGCCTGTCCCGGCTGGGGATCTGTTCGGTGAAGATGTTGCTGTCCGGCACCCCCTGAGCCTGCAAGGCGCGGCGGACGGCGCGGTCCGTGGTGGCGCTGGGCGTGATGATGAAGTACCGGTTCTCTCCGAACGGGTATCCCGATTCGCGCTGCATGACCACGTTGTTGACGATGTCTCCCAGTGCGGAGAAGCTCCAGACCCGACCAGACTTACGGTCGCTGGGCGGCATCGTGTTGAACATGTACTGCATCGGCCAGGGCCGCTTGGGGTCGCGCGCCCATTTGCGGTAGTCCTTTGCTCTCCAGTGCCCGGGCTTGCTCCATTCGTATGTCTGCAGCCCGATGTACCGGCCCGGCGGTGGCATCTTGCCGTAGAGGACGATCGCCTCACGCGGGTGGAGCCGATAGGACACGCTGTAACCGCGTCGCAGCGGGCCGAACGCATCGACCGTCGACTGCTCGACGTACTCGTTCGGCCATGACTTCACGACGACGGCGACGTACGGGGCTGCGGGATTGGCCCCGAAGCAGTTCTTCAGCGCCGGGTAGGTGTAATCCCTGCATTTCTCGAGGGGATCTTCGGCGTACAGCAACGGGTAGCCCGGGTTGGTCTGAAACCCTCTCTGCGTGAGGTAGCGCACCAACGCCTTGTTAAAGCCAGCACGGTCCGCCGCGCTCACATGGGCGCTCGCCCGGTGTAGGCCAGGTGGCGCGGCGCTGGCCTGCATCGGCGCCGTCGATACCAGCCCCGGCCCGCTCAAGCCCAGTAATGCCCCGGCGATCGCGAGGTAACTCCGAAAGCGTCGTCTCATGCCTTCTCGCCCCCTTTAGGACTGAGCACGGCCGGAACCGCCCACAGAACTCAGCGTGGCAGGGGAACCTGATCCGTCCAGAGGCAAAGGTCCGAGACTGCGCGATGCGCGTAATCCGGTATCGACTGGCCGCAACCAGCCACACTGACTCGGAACGGTCGCCGATGTCCTGAGACATCACATTGGTAGGGCTGAAGACCTTCGGTTGATCGGCGACAGATCTACTTCGGTTGATCCCGGACACTCTTGTTCAGACTAGATCTGGATCCAGGGATTGACGCCCGGCGCTTTCGGACCGGTCCGGTGCCTTGTCGGAGCACGGTCTTGAGCAGCTCGGCGCCGTCGAAGAACTGCAAGACCTGGTCGCCGACGTGCACGTCGATGTTCCGTCCGGCCGCGGCCTGGCCGAGGCAGACCTGCTGCCAGTTCACGCTGACCGCACCGTTCGCGCCGGCCCTGCGGGCCACCCAGTCATCCCCGGCACGATCCGGGGTCGGGGCAGGCAACCGGAGTGGCACCGACTCCGACGTCGCACCCACAGGTCGCTGCTGGAATCGTTCGGCCGGCACGGCCATGCCGATCGCCTGATGGGGCCGCTCGGTGTTGTAGTACCGCACCCACTCGTCGAGCTCGGCCTGCGCCGCACCCAGACTGCGAAACACCCGGGCGGTGTCGAACTCGCTGCGCAGCGCCCGGTGGAACCGCTCGATCTTGCCGGTCGTGGTCGGGCTCCGAGGCTGGGTGAGCCGGTGCTTGACGCCGTTCTCCCGCAGGATCCGGTCGAACAGCACCTCGACCACCGGCCTGTTGAAACGGCCGGTGAACACCTTGCCGTTGTCGGTGAGGATCTCCTCGGGCACCCCGTGGCTGCGCATCGCCAACGCCAGCCCCTCACACACCCGCCGGGCGCCCTCGCGCGGCATCAGGAAGGCGCTGACGCAGAACCGGGAATGGTCATCGATCCCGGTCAACGCCTTGGCCCGGGACCCGTCGGCCAGCAGGAACCCGCCCACGGTGTCCATCTGCCACAGCTCGTTGGGTCGGGCGCGCTCCCACCGGCGCCAACGTTCGGCCCGGGCTCGTCGCCCCTCCGGCGCGATCTGGCCGTGCCGGACCAGGCACCGGTAGATCGCCGACTCACTCGGCACCGGCTCCAGCTCCCGTTTGGCCAGCTCGAACCGCAGCCGCCGCGGTCCCCAGGACGGATGCGACCGGCGCAGCTCGAGCACCGCAACCTCGGTCACCGACGCCATCTGATGCGGACACGACCGCGGCCGATGCGAACGGTCCACCAACCCGTCCAGGCCGCCGCCCTCGTACCTGCCCAGCCACTCGTGGACGGTCTGGCGACGCACCCCGAACCGGGCCGCCACATCCGTGACCGTCTCGCCGTCACTGATCACCGCCAGCACGGCCTGATATCGCTGCTCCACCACACTCAACTCCCGCATGATCGGGAGTGTCCGGGATCAGCCGAAGTAGGTGTCGCCCATCAGCCGGAACACTGTCCGGCATCAGCCGAAGCCCCGATGTCGGGGATCAACCGAAGTAACACATCACATTGGTAGGGCGGGTGGGACTCGAACCCACGACCCAAGGATTATGAGTCCTCTGCTCTAACCGACTGAGCTACCGCCCCTCGAAGCAGGAACCTACATTCTCCGCCGGTCCTTTGCGGCCGGAGGGTGGCGATTCGTCCTGTGCCATCCTCTGACCATGAGCAACTCAGCGCCCGAGCCGGTCCCGCTCGCCCCTGTCAACGAGGACTGGCAGACCGCCCTGTGCGTGGTGGCCCACCCCGACGACATGGAGTTCGGTGGCGCCGCGGCCGTGGCGCGGTGGACGAGCCAGGGCAAGCGGGTCGTCTACTGCATGGTGACCAGCGGCGAGGCCGGCATCGACGGGATGCATCCCGGCGAGGCGCGCCGCGTGCGCGAGGCCGAGCAGGTCGAGTCGGCCCGGATCGTGGGGGTCTACGAGGTCGACTTCCTCGGTCTTTCCGACGGCATCCTGGAGTACGGCGTACCGCTGCGCCGTGCCATCACCGGGGTCGTCCGGCGGCACCAGCCGGACGTCGTGATCACGAACAACTTCCGCGACACCTGGGGCGGGCGCAACCTGAACCAGGCCGACCACATCGCCACCGGGCGGGCGGTGCTGGACGCCGTGCGTGATGCGGGCAACCGGTGGGTCTTCCACGAGCAGGTGGAGAGCGGTCTCGCTCCCTGGGGCGGCGTCCGGGAGGTATGGGCGGCCGGCTCCCCCCTGGCCGAGCACGCCGCCGACATCACCGCCACGTTCGCCCGCGGCGTCGCCTCGCTGGAGGCGCACAGCGCCTACATCGACGGGTTGGGCTGGGCTGACTTCGACCCCGAGGAGTTCCTCGAGGGGATGTCCCGGGCGGCCGGCACCCGACTGGGCGTGGCGCACGCGACGCCCTTCGAGGTGTTCTCGATGGGCTGGGGCGACTGACCGCGGCGAAAAGACCCGGAAAAGACGAAAGGCCCCGAAGGGCCTTGTCGCTTTGGGAGCTCCCCCGGTTGGACTCGAACCAACAACCCTCCGGTTAACAGCCGAATGCTCTGCCAATTGAGCTACAGGGGATCGTGCGCGGATAGGTTAGCAAGGGATCTGCCGTTGCACTAAATCGAGGGGTGCCGCGCGGATCACAGCCCCAGGTCGTCCTGCGCCGTGCGCAGAGCAGCCTCGGCGGCAGCCATCACCGCAGGGTCCTCGGGGTTGACGCCGGGGTCGAACTCGTAGGCCCAGGACACCTCGCCGTCGCTCCCCGGTGGGCGCCTGCCGATCACGGTGAGCCCCCGCTTGCCCTGGATGGCCACCCGCCGCTGGAGTACGACGGACGCCGTCACGCGCTCCCGGACGAGCTCGAGCAGCAGCCCGGCCTCCTCCACCGCGAACCTGTGCTGGGGACGGACCCGGCCGAACTCGCCGACCTCGGAGACCACGAGCCGCTCCTCGTCACGGTCCCAGTCGGCGCGCTCCACGCGCTCCCACGGGATCCGCAGGTCCTCGCCGTCACGCACGACGTGCAGCGCCTCGTGGGTCCCCAGCAGCCATGCCTCCTCGTCGGCCCGGGTGCCGGCGAGCACCCGCTCCCCCGACCGCAGGCCGGCAGCCGCGATGACCTCCGCGGGCACCTTGACGGCCCGCTTGAAGGGGTTGCGGATCACGCCGGGTCTCCCCCGATCGCGCGCTCGCGGAGCTTGCGGCGGTGACCCTCGAGGGCGACGAGCTCGCCGAACATGCGGTTGTACTCGGTGGCGTGCTCGACCGGGTTGGTCCGCTGGAGCTTCGACTTCACGTCGGCGATGCGCCGCATGATGGTGAGCTCCTGGAGCCGGTACACGTGCGCCGCGACGTAGGCGGCGTCCGGCTCCTTGATCGACAGCAGCGGCTCGACCGCCAGCGCGTTGAGCGCGTGCGCCGCCGCCGGGTCGGTGATCTTCTCGCGCAGCGTCGGCACCCAGCCGTCGTTGCCGGCCGACGGTCCGCCGAGCGCCGCGACGGCGTCCCACACGGCCCGATAGGTCGGGTGGGTGAAGTCGTGGCTGTCGACGTCCTTGGCGGCGTGCCCCACCGCGTGCGGGTGCTGGACGACGAGCTTGAGCGTCTCCCGCTCGAGGGTGAACCGCGGGTCCCTGAGGTCGGGCAGCGCGACCGCTTCCGGCGCCTGACGGTGCTGCACCGCCTCGTCGACCGGGCCCGGACGGCGTCGGTCGTCGGTCTTGGGACCACGGGCGGCTGCCCGTCGTACCTCTCCCCGGGCCTGGTCGACGTCGACGCCGACCATCCCGGCGAGCTCCCGCGCGAACGCGTCCACCTTCGACTTGTCCCGGATGCTGACCACGAGCTTGGCCGCCTCGCGGAGCGCGTCGATCCGCCCGTCGGCCCGGTCGAGGTCGTAGCGGGAGACGACGTTGCCGAGCACGAAGCGGTACAGCGGGATCCGGCGAGCGACGAGCTCGCGGACCGCGGCGTCGCCCTTCTGCAGGCGCAGGTCGCACGGGTCGAGGCCGTCGGGCTCCACCGCGACGTAGGTCTGGCTGACGAACTGCTGGTCGCCGCCGAAGGCCCGCAGCGCGGCCCGCTGGCCGGCCTCGTCGCCGTCGAAGGTGAAGATCACCTCGCCGCGGAACTCCTCGTGGTCGTGGAGCAGCCGCCGCAGCACCCGCGCGTGGTCCTCGCCGAAGGAGGTGCCGCAGGTGGCCACGGCGGTCGGCACCCCGGCGAGGTGGCAGGCCATCACGTCGGTGTACCCCTCGACCACGACGGCCTGGGAGGTGCGGGCGATGTCCCGGCGGGCGAGGTCGATGCCGTAGAGGACGTGGCTCTTCTTGTAGATCGGCGACTCGGGAGTGTTGAGGTACTTGGCCTCGATCCGGTCGTCGTCGAACAGCCGGCGCGCGCCGAAGCCGATCACGTCGCCGTTGGTCTCCCGGATCGGCCACAGCAGGCGGCCGCGGAACCGGTCGTAGTGGCCGCTGCGCCCCTGGGCCACGAGGCCGCCGGTGACGAGCTCCTCGTCGCGGAACCCCTTCTGCCGCAGGTGCCTGTAGAGCGCGTCGCCGTCGCGCGGCGCGAAGCCGACCCCGAACGTCTCCGCCGCCGCCTTGTCGAAGCCGCGCTCGGAGAGGAACTGCCGCCCGGCGAGCGCCTCCGGCGAGCCGAGCGCATCGACGTAGAACTCGGCGGCGGCCTTGTGCGCCTCGATCAGCCGGGGCCGGAGGTTCGCGTCGCGGCGCTGGGGGCGGTCGCCGCCCTCGGTGTAGCGGAGCTGGACGCCGTACTTGTCGGCGAGCCGCTCGACCGACTCGGCGAACGCGAGACCGTCGATCTTCATCAGGAAGTCGATGACGTCGCCGCCCTCCCCACAGCCGAAGCAGTGGAAGAACCCTCGCGAGGGCGTGACGTGGAACGACGGCGACTTCTCGTCGTGGAACGGGCACAGGCCCTTCTGCGACCCGCCGCCGGCGTTGCGCAGCGTGACGTAGTCGGAGACCACCTCGTCGATCCGGGCTCGCTCGCGCACGAGCGCGATGTCTTCCTCTCGGATCAGTCCTGCCACGTGGCGGAGTCTACGTCGTACGACGAACGCCCCGACGTGGTTGGGCCAACCCGGACGGGCACTGTGGACAATCCGCCGGGCGGGACGCGCTGCCCCCAGCACGAGACACACTACTCAGACGACGTCCCAGACCACGAGGCCGTCCTCGCGCAGGCGCGCGCCCTGCGAGGGAGCGTGCTCGGTCAGCCGGCCGTCGTGCATGAGGTGCCGCACGGCGACGCCGTGCACGAGCATGGCCACGTCGGCGATCACCCGGCGATGACAGCGCCACCAGACGCTCTCGCTGCACATGACCGCGACCCGGCGCCCCTCGGTCTCGGCGAGCACACCGGCCAGCGCCTCGCGGAACTCCGCCGTGCGCGTGTGGGCGGCGTAGCCGCGGAACGCGTCGACCTGCCACCACGGGTCCTGCGTGTCGTCGGCGGGCAGCTTGCGGCGGCCGCCGAGCCGCTCCTCCCACCGGTAGTCCACGCCCACGTCCGGCAGCCAGGTCGGGAGCACGTCCCTGCTGACGGCGGGGTTGGCGCGGCTGCCGGGGAACCGGCGTACGTCGACCAGCAGCTCGACCGAGGCATCCCGAAGCAGGCCGCCGAACGACGGCTCGTCCAGCCGCCCGTGGCCGACGGTGAGCAGCTCAGCCACGGGCCGTCCGCACCAGCCGATCGTGCCACTGCACGGCGGAGGCATCGGTCAGGGAGGCGACCTGGTCGACCACGACCCGCAGCCGTCCGGCGTCGGAGGTCGCCCGCGCATGGTCGTCGCGGAACGGCGGCTCCAGCGCCGACGGCCCCCGCACCAGCAGGGCGTCCACCAGCTCGGCCACGACCTCACGCTGGGTCTCCATCAGGCTCACCCGGTCGGCCGCCCGCATCACCCACTCCGCGGCGACGCCCTTGAGGACGGCGATCGCCAGCCGGGTGTCGTGGGGCACGACGAGGTCGGCGTCGTACCTGATGAGCGGCCCGGTGCCGTACTTGTCGTGGGTGGCGTGCTGGACGCTCGTGCAGAAGGCGCCGATCAGGTCGCTGGTGAGGTTCTTCAGCGCGGCCTGCGCGCGCCGGCTGCCGTCGTAGGAGCCGCTGGGCCAGGAGGCCATCCGCTGGAGGCCGGCGAGCGCGGCGTCGAGCTCGCCGTCGGCCACGCCGGGGAGGTACCACGCGCGGACGGTCTGCCACACCTCGGTGCGCCGGCCGGTGTCCTCGAGCCAGTCGAGCTCGATGCGGCCGGCGACGATGCCGTCCTCGAGGTCGTGGACGGAGTAGGCCACGTCGTCGGAGAAGTCCATGACCTGTGCCTCGAGGCAGCGCTGGCCCGGCCTGGGCGCCCTCACGCATCCACGTGAAGACCGGAAGGTCGTCGTCGTACACCCCGAACTTGCGGACCGGGTCGACCACGCCGTCGGGGTCGACGCCGCTCGGCAGGGGCGCCTCGGCCCGGGACCAGGGGTACTTGGTGCTCGCGTCGAGGGTCGCGCGGGTGAGGTTCAGGCCGACCGAGCGTCCCTCGGCGTCGGTGGACTTCGCCTCGAGCCGGGTCAGCAGCCGCAGGGTCTGGGCGTTGCCCTCGAACCCGCCGCAGTCCGCGGCCAGCTCGTCGAGGATCCGCTCCCCGTTGTGCCCGAACGGCGGGTGGCCGATGTCGTGGGCAAGGGCCGCGGTCTCCACGATGTCGGGGTCGCAGCCCAGCGTCTTGGCGAGGTCGCGGGCCACCTGGGCCACCTCGAGCGTGTGGGTCAGCCGGTTGCGCACGAAGTCGTCGGTCTGCGGGTCGACCACCTGCGTCTTGGCGGCCAGCCGGCGCAGGGCGGCGGAGTGCACCAGCCGGGCGCGGTCACGCTCGAACGGCGTCCGCTCGGCGCGCTTGGGCGGCTCGTCCACCCAGCGGGCGCACGAGGCCTCGTCGTACCTGCTCTGCGTCGACCCCATCGCTCCGCAGACTACTGCGCCCCTCCGACAGGCCCCAGGCAGTCACGACAGGACTGCCGCCAGCGCCTCGATCGACGGCACGGTCCACGTCGGCGGTGTCGCGTACGTCGGGAAGTGCCGCCCGTCGCGGTCGACCCAGGCGGACCGGAGGCCTGCCCGGGCGGCGCCGTCGGTGTCCCAGGGGTGCACCGCGACCAGGACGAGCTCCTCGACGTCGACGGCGCAGCGTCGGGCCACGAAGCGGTAGGCGTCGGCCGCGGGCTTCCAGACGCCGGCGTCCTCCACCGACAGGACCTGCTCGAAGTCGTCCCGGATGCCGGCCCGGGTCAACAGCCGCTCGGCCACGGCGGAGGCCCCGTTGCTCATGGTGACCAGCCGGAGGCCGGCCTCCCGCAAGGCCCTCACCCCCGGTACGACGTCCGGGTGCACGTCGAGGTCCATGAAGCCACCCAGCACGTGCTCCACCGCCGCAGCACGGTCCTCGACGCTCTCGGGGAGCAGGTCCAGGAGCACCTCACGGCCGATGTCGGCGAAGCGGGAAGTGCCCCCGGCTGCCGTCAGCGCGAAGCCCTCGCGCAGCACGGACGCGAACCACAGCAGCGCGAGCGAACCAGGCGCGCCGACCTCCACGAACCGCTGCGCCATCGGCCGCAGGTCGGACAGGGTCTCGTTGACGTCGAAGACGACGACGGACGGTGCTGGCATGGGAAGGCTCCCTCTCATCGGCCGACGAGAGGGAGCCTAACCAGCGTCGGTCAGTAGACCGTCACGTGCACGTGGTCGTAGTGGTTCGCGGTGGTCGAGCCGCGGTCCTCCATGTAGCGCCAGCCCTCGCTGCTGCGCTGGACGGTCCAGATCTTCTGGGAGTAGATGACCTCGCTGACCCCGAGGTCGCCGGCGTTGGCCCGGACGTACTCCGCGACCTCCCAGCCGGCGTCGCCGGAGATCATGATGTCCAGGGCCTGGCCGGTGCCGTGCTCGTCGTCGTCGGGACGGACCCCGCCGTACTCCGTGATCGAGGGGAAGGCACCGCACACCGCGCGGTGCACGGCGACCGCGTTGGAGACCAGGCCGCTCTCGACGTCGGAGCCGCTCGCGCACGCCGCCATGGACAGGCCGGCGGGGAGAGTCGGGGCGCTCGGCGCCGTGCTCTCCTCGGCCTCCGGCTCCGGCTCGGGCCGGGGCTTCTTCTTGGCGAGGTAGTCGCTGAACACCCAGGCGGACTTACCGTCGAGGACGACCTCGGCCCAGTCGCCGCGGGTCACGCCCGAGACGGGGATCTTCTCGGCCCACTCGAGGGACCCGAGGAGACGGGCGCTCTCGCTGGGGAACTGACGGATGTTGACGACGGTGGTCGAGAACAGGTGCCCGACGACCTCCGGCGGCTTCGGCTCCAGCCGGACGCGGTCCTCGGAGCGCGAGATCGGCGCTACGCGCACCGGCACCGGAGAGGCGCGGACCTCGGGCCTCGCCATGGAGATCGCGGAGACCGACTGGGCAGGTGCCTGTTCGGAAACAGTGAAGAAGACTCCTCCGGCGACCGCCGTCGAGGTGACGACAGCGGCAACACCGATCCTACGGGCGTGCCGCAGATGGGGTACCACGCTGCGGAGCGCGTTCTTGTGGCGGGCAGGCGCCACGGCAAATCACCAACCAGGTTCTCGACATCAGGGGAAAAATCGAGCTTTGAGTGAAACACATGCGCCCCCGTGAATAGCAACTTGCCTCCCCCTCGGCGTGGCCAAACGCACAGCGGAGCGCGGGCCAGACCAGTCAGCCGCCCGACATCTCCGAGGCGTCCTCGCGGAGCACCTCCGCGGATCCGTCGGTGTCGTCGAGCCATCCCTCAGGGAGTACGACGCGCCGCGGACTGCCCTGGCGACCGCGCGGAGTGCCGAGCTCGGCGACGGGGAAGGGCTCGTCGTCTCCGAGGCGCTCGAGCAGCCGGTCCAGGTCGTCGAGCGTGCTCACGAGGCCGAGCGAGCGACGCAGCTCGCCGCCGGCGGAGAACCCCTTGAGGTACCACGAGATGTGCTTGCGGAACTCCTTGCAGCCCCGGTCCTCCCCCATGTGGAAGGTCAGCAGCTCGGCGTGCCGGCGCATCATCTGCTTCACCTCGCCGAGCGTCGGCAGGGTGGCGAGGTCCTCGCCCGCGAACGCCGCTGCCAGGTCCCGGAAGAGCCACGGACGCCCCAGGCAGCCGCGCCCGACGACGACACCGGCGGCGCCGGTCTGCTCGACCATGCGGATCGCGTCCTGCGCCTCCCAGATGTCGCCGTTGCCCAGCACCGGGATGTCGACGTGCTGCACCAGCTCGCCGATCGCGTCCCAGTCCGCCTCCCCGGAGTAGGCCTGGCTCACCGTGCGGCCGTGCAGCGCGATCGCCGCGACACCCGTCTCCTGGGCGATCCGGCCGGCGTCGAGGTAGGTGAGGTGGTCGTCGTCGATGCCCTTGCGGGTCTTCATCGTGACCGGCACGCCGTACGGCTCGGCGGCCGTGACGGCGGCGGTCAGGATCTCCCCGAGCAGCGTGCGCTTCCACGGAAGCGCTCCCCCGCCCCCCTTGCGGGTGACCTTGGGGACCGGGCAGCCGAAGTTGAGGTCGATGTGATGGACGCCGTACTCCGCGCAGAGGATCTCCGCGGCCTTGCCGATGTACACCGGGTCGGTTCCGTAGAGCTGCACCGAGCGGACGTCCTCGAGCTCGTCGAAGACCAGCATCGACATCGTCATGGCGTCACGCTCCACGACACCGCGGGAGGTGATCATCTCGCAGACGTAGAGCCCGGCCCCCTGCTCGCGGCACAGCCGGCGGTAGGCGGCGTTCGTGATCCCCGCCATCGGCGCGAGGACGACGGGCGTGTCGATGCGCAGGGACCCCAGGACGAGCTCCTGGGGTACGGCGTGCGCGGCGGTCGGCATGGTCCCCATTGTCCCCGGGCGTGGCGGCGTCCCCCAAATCAGCGTCCCCGAGCCCCAGTGAGGACGTTCGACTCTTAAGCGACCGCGGGGCGCCTGGTCACGCTGATGGCATGGCCGGAGCACTGGTGAGAACGGCACTCGGGCTGGGCCTGGCTGCAGCGGTCGCGGAAGCTCGGGTCTGCCTACCGCTCGGACCTGGCGGCGGCGCGAGCGCGTCTGACCGGCCGCAGCCGCGTCATCGAGACCCGGCTGGGCCCCGTCGAGGTGGCGGACTCCGGGGCCGGGCCACCTGTCCTCGTGGTGCACGGCGCCGCCGGAGGGTTCGACATGGGTCTGCAGGTCGGCAAGGACGTGCTCGGCGACGACTTCCGGCTCCTCGCCCCGTCGCGGTTCGGCTACCTCCGCAGCCCCATGCCCGAGGCCGCGTCTCATGCGGACCAGGCGGACGTCTTCGCCGCGCTGCTCGACGCGCTCGACCTGCCGCGGGTCGCGGTGGTTGCCGTGTCCGCCGGCGCGCAGTCCGCGACACAGCTGGCGCTCCGGCACCCCGACCGGGTGAGCGCGCTCGTCCTGATCACCCCCGCGCTGTACATTCCGCCGCCTCCCGGACCTGTCAGCGCCGGCCCGCCCGACTTCATCTTCGACTACGTCCTCGCCTCGGACCTCGTCGCCTGGCTCATGGTCCGCCTGGCACCCAAGGCCATCCTGCGGGTCGCCGGGGTACCGCCTGCGCTCGACAGCCAGGTCACGCCGGAGCTTCGTAGGCAGATCGTCGACTGGTTCCTGCCCGCCCGTGAGAGGCACGTGGGGCTCGCCCACGACATACGCACCACGACGCCCACCGCCCCGGATCTGCCGATCGAGCAGCTGAGCATGCCGGTCATGCTCGTCGCCACGGCAGACGACCCGTTCATGACCGGTGAGGTCGTGCGCTACTCCACGCCGCGGATCCCTGGCGTCAAGACGGTCGTGTTCGACACGGGCGGTCACGTCCTGGTGGGCCAGGACGAACGGCTGCGGCAGGAGGTGCGGGACTTCCTCCACGCCCACGGGGACATCACCTGATCGCCCGATGAGTTCCCCGGGACCTGCGGGTCAACATCACGGGAAGACTCGAGCGGACGACGGAGGCGAGGACAGTGGGCAAGGTGGTCGCAGGAATCACCACATCGGTGGACGGCTACGTCGCAGGCCCGGACGACGGTCCCGGCTGCGGCCTGGGGATCGGCGGGGAACGGCTGCACTACTGGGTGTTCGGCGGACCGTGGAGCTACGACCGCGAGCCCACCGGTGAGGCCACGGGCGAGGACAAGGACTGGCTGGAGTCGGCGATGTCAGGCCTCGGCGCCGTGATCGCCGGCCGCTGGACCTACGAGGCGGCTGACCACTGGGGTGACGAGAACCCGTGGGGCGTGCCGTTCTTCATCGTGACCCATCGGCCGGAGGAGCAGCCGGATCCGGAGCATGGCTTCACGTTCGTCGGCGACCTCGCCACGGCGATCGACCAGGCGCAGCAGGTCGCCGGCGACAAGACCGTCCACGTCATGGGCGGCGCCGACGTCATCCGCCAGGCGCTCGCGGGCGGGCAGGTCGACGAGCTGACCATCATCCTCGCGCCGGTCGTCCTGGGCGGGGGCAAGCGGCTGTTCGACGGGTTCGAGAAGTCACTGGAGCTCGAGCACCTGGGGGTCCGGCAGTCGAAGTACGCCACCTTCATCGACTACCGGGTCGTGCGATAGCGGGTCAGTCCTGGGCGTTCTTCTTCTCGGTGTCCTTCTTCGTCTCGGACTTCTTCGTCTGCTTCTTCGGCTCGGGCTTCGGCGTCACGATCTCCCCGGTCCACTCGATCGGGTCGAACTCCTGGTTCGGCCGGAAGCTGACCGCCTCGAGCATCCCCTTGTCTGGAGCGAGCAGGACGAGGCAGGTCTCGAACGACTTGTCGGGCCCGAACTTGTCCGGCAGCCGCTCGGACGGGCAGCGTCGGAAGGGTGTGGTGAAGCTGGCGGCCGGCAGGAGCGTGTTCTTGCCGTCCACGCCCCAGAGCGGCACGCCCGCTCCACCGACGTTGCCCTCGCCGACGTTGCGGACCTCGACGTCGGCGTAGAAGGGCCGGGACGCCTTCGTGTAGTCGTCGAGGATGAAGCCCGAGAAGTCCTTCAGCGACCCCTGGGTGACGCGCTGGACGGTCAGCTCGAGGACCGTGCCCTGCTTCTGGTTCGGCTCGAAGATCACGGTCGCCGTCTCACCGTAGGTCAGGTCGGCGCCCACCTCGGTGAGACTCCACGCCGGCGGGCACCGCCACCGTCGAGGACGGTGAGGGCGACACGCTCGGCGACGGCGTCTCCACCGTCTCCGTGTCGGAGTCGGAGTCGCCGCCACAGGACGCCAGGACGAGCGCGCTCGCCACCGCGAGGGTGGCGACACGGGTCATTCGCATTCTCGAGCCGTTCATCCGGACATGGTTACACGCGGCTGTTCGGACCCGACGCAGCAGGCGTCAGCAGCCGAGGAGGCGCTCCGCGAAGTACGCCTTGACCTGGTCGAGCCCGATCCGCTCCTGCTTCATCGAGTCACGCTCACGGACGGTCACCGCGTTGTCCTCCAGCGTGTCGAAGTCCACGGTCACGCAGTACGGCGTACCGATCTCGTCCTGGCGGCGGTAACGGCGACCGATCGCGCCGGAGTCGTCGAAGTCGACGTTCCACACGGTCCGCAGCTCGGCCGCGAGGTCCTTCGCCTTCGGCGACAGGTCGGCGTTGCGCGACAGCGGCAGCACCGCGATCTTGACCGGCGCCAGCCGGTGGTCGAGCCGGAGCACCGTGCGCTTGTCGACACCGCCCTTGGTGTTCGGTGCCTCGTCCTCGGTGTACGCGTCGATCAGGAAGGCCATGAACGAGCGCGTCAGGCCGGCTGCCGGCTCGATGACGTAGGGCGTGTAGCGCTCCCCCGTGGCCTGGTCGAAGTACGACAGGTCCTGGCCGGAGAACTCGCTGTGCTGGGACAGGTCGAAGTCGGTGCGGTTCGCGATGCCCTCGAGCTCCTCGAAGTCACGGCCGCTGAACCCGAAGCGGTACTCGATGTCGACGGTCCGCTTGGAGTAGTGCGAGAGCTTCTCCTGCGGGTGCTCGTAGAGCCGGAGGTTGTCGGGGTTGATGCCGAGGTCGACGTACCACCGCAGTCGAGTGTTGATCCACTCCTGGTGCCACTCCTCGTCCTCACCCGGCTTGACGAAGAACTCCATCTCCATCTGCTCGAACTCGCGGGTGCGGAAGATGAAGTTGCCCGGCGTGATCTCGTTGCGGAAGCTCTTGCCGGTCTGCGCGATGCCGAACGGCGGCTTCTTGCGCGAGGCGTTCATGACGTTGACGAAGTTGAGGAAGATGCCCTGGGCGGTCTCGGGCCGCAGGTAGTGCAGGCCGGACTCGTCCTCGATCACGCCGAGGTAGGTCTTGAGCATCATGTTGAAGTTGCGGGGCTCGGTCCACGAGCCGCGCGTGCCGCAGTTCGGGCAGGCGAGCTCCTCGAGCTTGACGGTGTCAGGGTCCTCGATCCCCTTCTTCGCCGCGTGCGCCTCCTGCATGTGGTCGGCGCGGAACCGCTTGTGGCAGCTGAGGCACTCGGTCAGCGGGTCGGTGAAGGTGGACAGGTGGCCCGAGGCCTCCCACGTCCGGGTCGGCAGGATCACCGAGGAGTCGAGACCGACGACGTCCTCGCGCGAGGTGACCATCGACCGCCACCACTGGCGCTTGATGTTCTCCTTGAGCTCGACACCGAGCGGACCGTAGTCCCAGGCGGAGCGGGTGCCGCCGTAGATCTCACCGCTGGGGAAGACGTAGCCGCGGCGCTTGCACAGCGAGACGACCTGGTCGAGTGCGGACGAGGTGGTGCCCTTGCTCATCGGAATCTGCTCCATGGGGTCGACCGGCACCGTCTGGCTGACGGCGAACCCACAGACTATCGAGCAGGCGCAACGGTTTACCCAGCCGGGGCAGCCCGTCAACCCAGGTCGCGGGGCCTTGCCTCGTTGAGCGTCTGCCGCCCGTCGAGCACCTCGTACGCCGACGGTTCGTCGACAGCCCGGGACAGGAGGGGTACGGCGCCGAGCTTCACGTCGTAGGCCGAGAGCGCGCGTCGGTAGCTCCCGACGTTCTCCCACCGGGTCTGCAGCACCCACAGCGTCGGGTCGTCGAGGTTGCGGCCGACCGCGCCGTCGACGTACCCCGGCTTCGCCGCGAGCAGGGCGTGAGCCGCGGCCACGTCATCGGCGAACGCCGCGGCGTCGGTCTCCTCGACGCGGAACCTGTTGACCACCAGCACGTCCGCGACCCTACCTCGTGGACTCCATTTGAAAATGGTTGTCATTTGTGTTGAGAATGATTGTCATGAAGATGCCTCGCCGCCGGCTCGCCGCCGCTGCTCTCGCCACCCCGCTGCTCCTGGCAGGCTGTGGAGACCCGCTGACCGGCGGCGACAGCGGCACGCGCGTCGTCACCTCCTTCTACCCCCTGGAGTACGTCGCCGAGCGGATCGTCGGGGAGCACGCCGACGTCGTCACGCTGACCTCCCCCGGGGTGGAGCCGCACGACCTCGAGCTGACCGTTCGCCAGACCGCCGAGGTGGCCGAGGCAGACCTCGTCGTCTACGAGAAGGGACTCCAGCCGGCCGTTGACGCAGCGGTCGCGGAGCACGGTCCCGAGCAGGTGGTCGAGGCCACCGACGTGGTCGACGCTGGCGGAGGGCGACCTGCACTTCTGGCTCGACCCCGTCCGCCTGGCCGAGGTCGCCGGGGAGGTCGAGGCCCGTGTGGCAGAGATCGACCCCGACAACGCCGCCGACTACGAGGCGAACCTCGCGACCCTGCGCGCCGATCTCGAGTCGGTCGACACCGAGTACACCGACGGTCTCGCCGAGTGCAGGCTCGACACGGTCGTGGTGAGCCATGACGCGTTCGGCTACCTCGAGCAGTACGGCCTGCACTTCGAGCCGATCGCCGGCCTCTCCCCCGACGCCGAGCCCTCGCCGAAGCACCTGACCGAGCTCGCCGAGCTGATCGAGAGCGAGGGCATCACCACGGTGTTCTCCGAGACGCTGGCCAGTCCGGCGATGGCGCAGACCCTCGCGAGCGACCTCGGGCTCGACACGGCCGTGCTCGACCCGATCGAAGGCCTGAGCGACGCGACCGCCGGCGAGGACTACCTTTCACTCATGCGTGCGAACCTCGCCGCGCTCCAGGAGGCGAACGAATGCCGCTGACAGCGCAGGACAGCCCTGCTGTCGTCGAGATCCGCGACGGCACGGTCACCCTCGGGGGCCGGCCGATCCTCCGCGGCATCGACCTGACGGTCCGCCGGGGCGAGGTCGTCGCCCTGCTCGGCGCCAACGGCTCCGGCAAGTCCACGCTGGTGCGCACGCTGATGGGCCTGGTGCCGACCACCCGCGGCGACGTGTCGCTGTTCGGCACTCCGCTCGCGCACTTCCGCGACTGGAAGCGGATCGGCTTCGTCCCCCAGCGCCCCAGCGCCACCTCGGGGGTGCCGGCCTCGGTGTGGGAGGTCGTCGCCTCGGGACGGCTGTCGCGCCGCCCCTTCCTGCGGCCCCTGCGCAAGTCCGACCGTGTCGCCATCCGTGACGCGATCGCGGCAGTCGGCCTGGCCGACCGTGCCCAGGACGGCTGCGCGACTCTCTCCGGCGGGCAGCAGCAGCGCACCCTGATCGCTCGGGCGCTCGCCGGGGAGCCGGATCTCTTCGTGCTCGACGAGCCGACGGCCGGCGTGGACCTCGCCAGCCAGCAGACCTTCGCGGACGCACTCTCGACGCTCGTCGCCAAGGGCGCCACGATCCTGCTGGTCGCCCACGAGCTCGGCCCGATGGCACCGCTGATCGACCGGACCGTGGTGATGCGCGACGGCCGGGTCGCGTACGACGGTCCGCCGCTCGCCTCGGCCGAGGAGATCGACGAGTGGCACGACCACGGCCACCACCACCCCGATCTCGACGTTCACCGCACCGACCACAGCCCGTCCGTGGCGTCACCTCTGGACGCCCCGTCGCTGAGGGAGGACCCGGCATGAGCCTCCTCGCCTACGACTTCGTGCTCTTCGGCCTGCTCGGCGCCCTGTTCACCGGGCTCGCCGCGCCGGCCGTCGGGACCTACCTCGTGCAGCGTCGCCTCGCCCTCATGGGCGACGGCATCGGGCACATCGCGGTCACCGGTGTGGCCCTCGGCCTCCTCACCAGCACCTCCCCCACGCTCACCGCCGTCGTCGTGGCGACGCTGGGCGCGATCGCCATCGAGGTGATCCGGGAGAAGGGCCGCACCAGCGGCGACGTCGCACTGGCGATGCTGTTCTACGGCGGTATCGCCGGCGGTGTGCTGATCACCGGCCTCGCGGGCCAGAGCGCGAGCACCCTGAACTCCTACCTGTTCGGCTCGATCACCACGCTCTCCACGGCCGACGTGTGGGTCACCGTCGCCCTCGCCGCGATCGTCGTGCTGCTCTCGGTCGGGCTCTCACCGCAGCTGTTCGCCGTGGCCCAGGACCAGGAGTTCGCCCAGGTCGCCGGGCTGCCCGTGCGCTTCTACAACGTGCTCGTCGCGGTGATGGCTGCCGTGACCGTGACCGTCGCGATGCGGACGGTGGGCCTGCTGCTGGTGAGCGCGCTGATGGTGGTGCCGGTCGCGACCGCCCAGCAGGTCACGCGCGGCTTCCGCGCGACGCTGACGGCCGCCATGGGGATCGGGACCGCGGCCGCCGTGGCCGGCTTCCTCACGTCGGTCTACATCGACGTGGCCCCGGGCGCGACGATCGTGCTGTTCGCGCTCGGCGGGTTCGTCCTCGCCTGGCCGCTCGGGGTGCTG
The DNA here is from genome assembly GCA_963700365.1 of uncultured Actinomycetota bacterium. Classification (GTDB taxonomy): domain Bacteria; phylum Actinomycetota; class Actinomycetes; order Propionibacteriales; family Nocardioidaceae; genus Nocardioides_C. Next base: position 94,727 of record CAVOXG010000005.1, read on the forward strand.
CTGCGTCGTCGTCAGCGGATGCGTACACCGTTCGCGGCCACGTCCGCGCACCCGGGTGACGACGCCGAGCACACCGTCGTACCGGAGGACCACGCGCACGAGCACGGCGACGACTGCGGGCACCTCGCCGTGCCGCACGGAGACCATGTCGACTACGTCCACGACGGGCACCGCCACGCCCCGCACGGGAGTCACTATGACGAGCACTAGCGACCAGATCCCTCTGGCCGGCGGCCGACCCACGCGGCAGCGGAAGGCCGTGGCGACCGCCCTGCAGTCGTGCGACGACTTCCGCAGCGCCCAGGAGATCCACGACCTCCTGCGCCGCAACGGGGAGAACGTCGGCCTCTCCACCGTCTACCGCACGCTGCAGGCGCTCGCCGACAACGGCGACGTCGACATGCTGCGCACCGAGGACGGCGAGGCGGTGTACCGGCGCTGCAGCACCACGCACCACCACCACCTCGTCTGCCGTTCGTGCGGCCGCACCGTGGAGGTGGAGGGCCCGACCGTCGAGCGGTGGTCTCGTTCGGTGGCCTCCGAGCACGGCTTCACCGACGTCAGCCACACGCTGGAGATCTTCGGCACCTGCCCCGCCTGCGCCTGAAAGACGCCCGCCGGCTCAGGCGAGCGGGTCGGCTCCGCCGTACCTCCGGTCGCGCCGGGCGTAGGTGTCGATCGCCTGCCACAGGTGCCGACGGTCCACGTCGGGCCACAGCACGTCGCTGAACACGAACTCGGAGTAGGCGGCCTGCCACAGCATGAAGTTCGACAGCCGCTGCTCCCCCGACGTACGCCAGATCAGGTCGGCGTCGGGCAGCTCGGGGACGTAGAGGTGGCGGGCGAACGTGCGGTCGTCGATCTTGTCCGGGTCGAGCCGACCGGCCGCGACCTCGTGGGCGATCGCGCGCGCGGCGTCGACGAGCTCGGCCCGGCCGCCGTAGTTGACGCACATGGTCAGCGTCAGCACGTCGTTGTCGCGGGTCAGCTCCTCGGCGGTCTTGAGCTCCTTGATGACCGAGCGCCACAGGCGCGGCGTCCGGCCGGCCCAGCGGACCCGGACCCCGAGCTCGTGCATCTCGTCGCGGCGGCGGCGGATCACGTCACGGTTGAAGCCCATCAGGAAGCGCACCTCGTCCGGCGAGCGCTTCCAGTTCTCGGTCGAGAAGGCGTAGGCGGAGATGGCCTTGACGCCGATCTCGATCGCACCCTCGACGACGTCGAAGAGGGAGTGCTCGCCCTGCTCGTGCCCCGCCGTGCGAGGCAGGCCGCGCTCCTGCGCCCACCGGCCGTTGCCGTCCATGACCACCGCGACGTGGTGCGGCACGAGCTCCGAGCGGGACGGCCGGCGGTCGGGCTCCGCTCGGGTGCGGCGTCGGCGGGCGTACGGCGGTCCGCTCGGTGGACTTCCTGATTCGAGCCAACGTCCGCTCTCTCCTCGTCGTGGAGACGTATGATCGCGACAAACCTAAAGCCTCGGGGGCGGTCCGGAGGTGTTACCCCTGGGGAGGGGCCAGATGGACAGTTACACCGAACAGATCGAGCAGCAGATGACGATCCTGCTTCGACGGGTCCAGAGCATCCACATCTCGACGTCGTCGGGCGAGATGGACCTCGACCGTTCGGCCTACGGGATCCTGTGCCGGCTCGCGGACGAGGGACCGCAGCGTCTGGGAGCGCTCGCCACGGCCTTCGGCCTCGACCCCTCCACGATCACCCGGCAGGTGCAGTCCCTGGAGAAGGCGGCGCTGGTCCACCGGCGCGCCGACCTCGAGGACCGACGGGCGTCGATCCTCGACCTCACCGAGGAGGGGCACGTCGTGCTCCAGCACACGCGCGCCTACCGGCGTGAGCGCCTCGAGCAGATGCTCGACGAGTGGTCGGACCAGGACCTCGGCGAGTTCGCCCGGTTGCTGACCAAGGCCAACGACTCGATCTCCAACGTCGTCGAGAAGGTCCGGATCGGCGAGGCTCAGAAGGGCGCCTGACCCCGGTTCAGCGCTCGACGTGGCTGAGCGACTTCAGCCCGCGCTCGAGGTGCCAGGCGAGGTAGGCCGAGACGAGGCCGGTGGCCTCCTTGCGATGCCGCGGCTCGCTGCTCTCGACGACGGCCCAGTCCCCTGCCAGCAGCGCACCGAGCAGCAGCACGGTCTCGGGCGCCGGGCTCGCCGACCCCGGCACCCGGCAGCCTCCGCAGAGCATCCCGCCGGCCGCCGGGCTGAACGACCGGTGTGGGCCCTCGAGGCCACAGCGGGCACACGCCTCGAAGGACGGCGCGTAGCCGGCGACCGAGAGCGAGCGCAGCAGGAACGAGTCGAGCACGGCGGCGGGTGACCGCTCCCCGGCGCACATGGTGCGAAGTGCTCCGACCAGCAGGAGGAACTGCTGGAGGGCCGGCTCCTTGTCCTCGATGACGAGTCGTTCGGCGGTCTCGAGCATCACGGTGCCCGCGGTGTACCGCTCGTAGTCGGACCCGATCTTGGATCCGTAGGGCGCCAGCGTCTCGGCCTGGGTGATCACGTCGAGCGACCGGCCCTCGGCGAGCTGGAGATCGACGTACGTGAAGGGCTCGAGCCGGGACCCGAAGCGCGAGGTGGTCCGTCGTACGCCCTTGGCGACGGCACGGACGCGGCCGGTGCCGCGGGTCAGCAACGTGATGATGCGGTCTGCCTCACCCAGCTTCTGGGTGCGCAGCACCACGGCTTCGTCACGGTAGAGACCCACACGCCCATTGTCCCTCAGGCGGCAACCGTGCGGAGACTGACGCGCGGGTGGTGCCGACGCCTTCCGTGCTGTCGACGGCGAGCCTCCCCTGGTGGGCGTCGACGATGGCCTTGGTGATCACCAGCCCGAGACCCACGCCGGGGATCGCGCGTTCCTCGGCGGTGCGAGCCCGGAAGAACTTCGTGAAGACCTGGTCGAGATCGCCAGGCGACATGCCGATGCCGGTGTCGCGGACCTCGAGGTGGACCTCCCCCTCCTCCGCGGAGAGGCGCACCGCGACCTCGCCGCCCGGGAGGGTGTACTTCACAGCGTTGGACAGCAGGTTGTCCACCACCTGCCCGATCCGAGCAGCGTCGGCGATGACCTGCGGGACGTCGTCGATGGAGGCGTGCAGCCGGATGCCCGACGTCCCGGCGCGCGACTCGACCGCGGCGATGCACTGACGGACGACCCCGGCGAGGTCGGTCGGTTCCGGTGACATGCGCAGGCTGCCGCTCTCGATCTGGGCAGTGCTGAGCAGGTCCGAGACGAGCAGCAGGAGCCGTTCGGCGTTGCGGTGCACCACGGAGAGGTGGCGGTTCACGTCCGCGGGCAGCTCGTCGCCGTGCTCGGCGATCAGGTCGGTGTAGCCGAGGATCGAGGTCAACGGGGTCCGCAGCTCGTGGGAGACGGAGGCGACGAACTCGTCCTTCACGTGCAGGGCGCGCATGAGGTCGGTGATGTCCTTGTAGGCGAGAACGGCACCGTCGAGCTCTCCGCCGTCGGCATGCACGGGGCGTGACGACACCGACAGCGCGCGGCGCTCCGACGGCTCCTTGCCGACCCAGATCACGAAGTCGCTGAACGCCTCTCCCCTGGCCGCGCGCACCGACGGCATGTCCTCCGCCGGCATCTCGGTCACCTGGTCCTCGCCGTACACATAGCCCGTCTGCCCGGCCACACCGTCGTGCCCGTCGGGGAAGGCGAGCCGCAGGAACTCCTGGTGCCGGGGGTTCATCGAGGTGTAGACGCCGTCGCGGTCGATCGCGAGCAGCCCCACGTCCACGGCCTCGACGATGGCGTCGGTGATCTGGCGGCGCTGGATGACCTCGCGGAGGAGGTTCTGGAGCTGCTCACCCTGCTGCTCGAGCCGCTGCCGCTGCACGCGCCACACCTCGGCCATGAAGCTCGTGCTGAAGGCAGCGATGCCGCTGATGATCGGCAGCAGCAGAGCCCTCGACCAGCCGTCGAGCCCGAACCCGTAGTGGAAGAACCCGGGGACGGTCAGGGTGACGACGCTGGCGACGACCGCGATCCACACGCCGCGGCGTTCGAAGACCAGGCCGAGCCACACCGCGGGGAAGACGACGAGCGCCGCGACCGCGCCCACGTTGGGCAGGAGGCGCATCAGGGCGATCGCGACGAGGTCCACGAGCGGGACCGCGACGATGGCCAGCCGGTCGAAGCGCGGCCACGGGACGAGGAAGGCAGCGACTGTCGCCACCGCCACCAGAGCGAGGCCGGCGAGGAAGACGGGCTCCAGGATGGGCTCGGGCTCCACGAGCGCCATGACGGCCACCAGGGTGACCACTGGGAGCAGGAACGCGATCTGCGGAGGCCGCGGGTCGGACGTCTCGGCAGTGATCAGCCGACCGACGCGCCTGATGATCGGCGACTCGTCGTGCACTCTGATCCTCCGGGTCGGCACACCGGAACTCTGCCGGTCCGCGCATAGATTGTCACGGTCATCCGGTCAGGGGTGTTTTACTCCGAAAACGCCCGGTTCAGGTACGACGGACGCCGGATCGCCCGGAGCGGGTCCGACGCGGTGCGGCCGCGGCGTGGCACTCGGCCAGGAACTTCAAGGCCTCACCGGTGAGCCGTTCAGGACGCGCCCGCCACTCGACGATGCTGTGCGCCTCGACGAACCGTGCGTTGGGCATCTCCTCCGCGAGCAGGGACGCATCCGCCCAGGGGTGGATCGGGTCGCGGCGGTGGCCGACCACCATCGCGGGGACCTCGATGAGACGGCGAAGCCGGCTAGGGGGCGCGATCCGTCCGAAGAAGATGCCGTGGATCGCCGCGGCCATCGAGGCAGGCCGCTGGTTCAGGGTGTCGAGGACGATGCCGGCCCAGAACGGCACCAGACCGCGCGGGACCATCTTGGTCACCGTCCGGGTCGCGGTGACGGACACGGGCACGAACCTGGCGAGGAACATCAGCGGAGCGAATGCCATGATCCCGGCCTCCACCGCGTTGTCGAGGACGGGCATCTCGAGGATCAGCCCCTTCACCCGCTCCGGCGCGGCGTCGGCGACCTCGAGCGAGACGTTCGCACCCAGGGAGGTCCCGCCGATCACCGCCTGCTCGGCGCCGAGGTGGTCGAGCAGGGCGATGACCTGGTCAGCGAAGGCGGTCATGGAGTACTGCATCGGGTCGGTCGGCCGGTCCGAGCGGCCGTGGCCCAGCAGGTCGACGGTCACCACGTGGTACCCCGCGTCGGCGACCGCCCGCGCGAGGGGCTGGTGCATGCGCCTCGTCATGAGCTGGCTGTGGATCAGCACGACCCAGTCGTCGCCGCCGCCGTACTCGGTGTACTCGACGCGGTCCTCGTCGATGAAGAACTGCCCGATCCGCTCAGAGACCAACGTGGCCATCACGACCCCCTTCCGCCCTTCGGATGTTGGGGCCGAGCCTAGTTCCTCCTGGTCATCGCGTAGCCCGCTGCCGCCCAGGCGAGACCGAACGGCAGCATGAGCAGAACCAGCTCCCGTCTGCTCGTTGGAACCGACCAGGGCAAGCGAGCCGAGCACCAGCAGCACGCCCGCCCAGCGGGGCAGCACGCCCGCCCTCACGATGGCGATCCCGACGAGCAGGAAGCCGATGACGACAGCGCTCATGCCTGGCAGGACGAAGTACGGCATCAGCTGGAAGTCGCGGCCGAACAGGACAGGTTGCGCGACGCCCGCCGTCAGCAGGATGGCCAGTCCCGCCACGCCGACCCGCACACCCACCCTGCCGGAGCGCCCGAGTCGCCCCGAGTCCTGGGCAAGACGCACGAGCCCAGCCACCCCGACCATGATCAGCACCGCGGCACACACCGCCAGCACGGCGACGAGGGCGCTGGAGTCGCGCATCGGTCTGGTGGCGCACTCGACGCCCACGCATCCCCGCGGCTCGAGGGCGTGGAGGACGGTGCCGACCATCCACAACACACCGCCCAACATGGCCGCCACAGCACCCACCACGCGTTACTGGCCCTCCGTGGCGCTCGGAGCGGGTCAAGCGATCGGCTGGTGTCCCTGGGTGGTGCAGAGCGGACGTCGTCTTGGTCATGTGAGTACCTCCTGCCCGGTCTGTCGCAGGAGGGCGTGCGATCGGTTCACGGCGCACCTGGTCGAGCAGACTCGTGGCGACCTGAGGGGGCTCCCTTGCCGCCCCGACTGCTACGGCCTCGTGTGAGCCAGGAGGAATGCCTGCGGGGTCGTCTCGTGCGTGAAGAGCGGCTCACGGAGCACGCGCGTGTGTACGACGAAACCGGCCCCCTGCAGCAGGTCGACCACGTGGTCCGCTGACAACCGGTAGCTGTCGAGCGAGACCGTGTGACCGTAGGCCTGGTCCTTGTGCAGTTGCTGGTTCTCGCCGGCCTGGAAGGCCAGCAGGAGCTGGCCACCCGGGACGAGCACCCGACGGAACTCCGCGAACGCCGTCGGAAGCTGCTCCGGCGGTGTGTGGATGATCGAGTACCACGCGACGATGCCGCCCAGAGCACCGTCCTCCTGGCTCATGGCGGTGATCGAACCCTCCTCGAACCGAAGGCCGGGGTGGGCACGACCTGCCACGTCGACCATCGCGTGCGAGAGATCGACGCCGAACACGTCCAACCCGAGTGACGCGAGGTGCGCTGTCGCCCGACCCGGACCGCAACCCACGTCGGCGACCGGTCCCGAGCCGCTGGCCCTCACAAGGGCGGCGAACGCGGCCAGCACGGCGCGGTCCTGCGGCGCCTCCGAGGCTTCTGTGACCTCGGTGCCGACCAACCGTGCGTAGTCGGCTGCGACGGTGTCGTAGGCGGTCCGCGTGGTCGTCAGGAAGTCCGGTTCCGGCATGGCCAGGACGCTACTGCTCCCGATCCGACGACGTGCCGGGGCGTGCCTGCATCCGGAAGTACCTGGCAGAACCGAGTTGCCAGCCGCTCAGTTGGCGTGGGCGACGAGCTCGGGAGAGGTCGAGCTCGAGGGGCGAGTGCCACAGGTCCACCACCACGGTGTCCCGGTTGCGGGCAGACTCGTGCTGCTCTGCTTCGTGGCCCTGCTGCTGTTCGGGGTTCTTCCCCAGCGGGTGGGTGCCGGTGTGGTCGACCCGGAACCAGTAGCCGTGGGGTGAGCGCCACTCGAACACCCCCGGGGAGGGTTGTCGCAGGGACCACCGGCCATGGGTCTTCACCCGGTGCGGGAACCGCCCCAGCAGCCCGAGGTTCTCCATCGCCGTCTGGCCCGGTGGCCCGCCCCGGTCCGGGGACAGGTACGGCACCACGTGGTCGGCGTCCTTGCCCCGGGACAGGTTCGTGCCGTACGGCGCGACACAGGCGGGGTTGCGCAGGTACAGCGCCTCCCGCATCGTCGCGGGCACCTCGTAGCCGTCGACCGGCACCTGGCCGGGGAGGTCGACCACCCGCACCGGCTGGACGTGGCTGTGGCCGAGGAACTCCTGGACCTGGCCGATGGTGATCGGGCCGACGCCCTCCATCCGGGCCACCCCGACCCCGCCGCGCAGCGCCTCGGCCGAGACATGGATGTAGAGCGTCGCGTTCGGCAGCAGCCGCCTCGGGTCGACCCCCGCGAGCCCCGGCTTGAGGAACGCGGTCGGGTCACCGGACATCGAACCGCTCACCACGCCCTCGCCGGCACAGGTCGGGCACGGAGCCGTCTCGGGCTCCGGGTCGTCGGCGTCGTTGTCGGCCGGGTGCACGTCCAGCTCCCCGATCAGGTCCGGGTCCTCGGCGGCGTCATCGTCACTCGAGCCTCGCGTCGTCGCCCTCGCTCGACTGTCGCCGCTGGTGCGTCGGCCTCATCGGCCCTGCCTCGTCGGACTCGCGCGTCGCGTCAGCCGAGGCGGCGGCGGCGTCGGCTTCGGCCTGCTGCAGCATCAACAACGCCCGCGCCGGGGTGGCGAGGATCCCGATCGCCTTCGACCGCCGCACATCCACCCGATCCGTGTCCCCGTGCAGCAGCAGGATCTGCGCGATCCGGTCCACCATCGCCACGAAGAACACCACATCCCCCGCAGCGGCGCGGGCCACCAGCGTCTTCAACCCGAACTCGCTCGACTGGCCGGTGCGCACGAACCGGTCCAACGCCGCGGCCCGCGCCCGCTCCTCGGCCGCCTCCGGGTCGGCCTCCACGATCCTCGCCTCCAGCAGCGACTCGAACCGGCCCCACGGCAACGACCCCAGATACGGCGTCGTCACCCCATCCACCCACCGGGCCTGGTCCCGGTCCAGCCCCGCGGCCGCGCACCGCCGGGCGACCTCCCGGGCCTGCCACACCCGCGCCCGCCCCGGCCGCCAGCGCCTCCCACAACACCGGATGCCGGTGCCGGGTGTTCACCGCGTCCCGCACGAAACAGTCCGCCGCGACATGGCCCATCCCCAGCACCGCACCGAGCTCCATCGCCGCGAACTCCGCCACCAACGGCGTCCCGTCCGCCCCCGCCCGCTTGGACCGCTCCATCCCCGGCAACACCCGCTCGACCGCGACGGCGCCGCTCCTCGGCCAACGCCTCCCCCGAGTGCAGGTCCACCCAGTGCGCCGCCAGGAAGAACCGGGCCGTCTCCGCGGCCACCATCTCGTCCTGGGCACGCTCAGCCTCGACCAGGACACCCTCGGCATCCAGGTCGGTCAACGCGCCCAGCTCGATCATGGTTCGAACATACCTTCGACCGCCGACAGTTTCCTGACCGTCGGGTCGCGCGTTCGGATGCGTGAACAGACTCCCCGATCGCCTCCCGAGCCCAGCGGACTGCGCGGCCAAAGAGCGGGCCGATGGCGACCAGCAGCAGGATCGGCGGCAGCGTACCCTCGTAGCGGTGCACCTTGCACATCCGTCCTGACTAAGGTGCCCGCTGTGACTTCCAACGAGGCCGACCCCCGCACGAGCGCCGACCCCACCCGCCACCACCTCCTGGTTGCCGGGAGCGACCCGGAGCTCGACTCTCGCCTCAGCGACGAGCTCGACGTCTACAACTTCGCCGCGTCCGGCGTCACGGACCAGCGCGAGCTCACTGTCAGGGTCCAGGACGACAGCGGCGAGCTGGTCGCCGGCCTGAGCGGCTGGACCTGGGGTACCTGTGCCGGCATCGCCATGGTCTGGGTCCGCGAGGACAGCCGAAAAGAGGGCTGGGGCGGGCGCATGCTGGAGACCGCCGAGGAGGTCGCGAGAGACCGCGGCTGCCGTCAGGTCATCGTGTCCTCCTTCACCTTCCAGGCACCGGCGTTCTACGAGCGACACGGGTACGTCGAGATCGGACGGACCGAGGGTCTCCCGGTCGAGGGCTCGGCGGACGTCCACTTCGTGAAGACGCTGGGCTGAGCGGGGGTCGCCGTGCGCGAGGCGGCAGCCGGGTCGTGTGCGCGGTGACCGTGAGCCCGGTGCGCGACGCGTTCGGCGCGCACATCGGCTACCTCGCTGTCGGCCGCGACGTGACCGAGTCCCGCCGCAGCCAACGGACCCTGGTCGGGACGCTGGAGAAGGAACGCGAGGCGATGGAGCGCCTGCAGGACCTCGACCGCACCAAGAGCGACTTCGTCTCGATGGTCAGCCATGAGCTGCGGACGCCGATCACGAGCATCGTCGGCTACACGGAGATGCTCCAGGACGGCGCCGGCGGGCCGGTGTCCCTGGAGCAGGACCGCTTGCTCGCCGCCGTACGACGCAACGGCGAACGCCTCATCGCCCTGATCGAGGACCTGCTCACGCTCTCGCGGATCGAGGCGGGCACCTTCTCCCTCGAGCGCACCTCGGTCGACCTCCGCACGGTGGTGGTCCGTGCCAGGGAGGCTCTCGGTCCGTTGCTGTCGGGCCGGGACCTCGACCTGAGCTTCGACCTCCCCGACGACTACGTGCCGGTGCTCGGCGACCCCGCCCAGCTCGAGCGGGTCGTGCTCAACCTCGTCGGCAACGCGGTGAAGTTCACCGAGGACGGCGGCCGGGTGCGGTGCGCGCTCAGCACGGCCGACGGCGCGGCCGAGATCGAGGTCAGCGACACCGGGATCGGCATTCCCGAGTCGGAGCAGGCCTCGCTGTTCACCAGGTTCTTCCGGTCCAGCGCCGCGCAGGAGCGGGCGATCCAGGGCACCGGCCTCGGTCTCTCGATCGTCCAGTCGATCGTGCACAGCCACGGCGGCGAGATCACGGTCCGTTCCGGCCATCACGAGGCCACCGAGGTGCGTGCCGTACTCCCGCTCGTGAGAGGCTCCCGTTCGTGAGCCTGCTGTCGACGCTCGAGGCGTACTACGACGCCGCTCCACGCCCCCTCGCCACCGCCGAGGAGGTCGGGCCGTTCACGCTGTTCGTCCGTTCGTCACCGGAGGGCTGGCCGTTCTACGCGCGTCCCTCCCTCGGGTACGACGGGCCGTGCACCGCCGCCCAGGTGACCGTCGTCCGCGAACGGCAGCGCGAGCTCGGCGTGCCCGAGAGCCTGGAGTGGGTCCACGAGACGTCGCCGACGCTCCTCGCCGCGGCCCGCGAGGCCGGCCTCCAGGTCGCGGAGTGCCCGCTGCTCGTGCTTCCCGGCGGCGCCGACGCGGTCACACCCCCACTGCCTGCCGAGTACTCCGTGTCGCTGCTGTCGGCCGACTCCCCCGACCTGCCGTCGGTGATGGGCGCTGTCGACGCGGGGTTCGAGGGAGACGAGCAGGTCACGCCGCGAGACCCCGGCCCGGTCCCCGGGCTGCTGCGGTCCGGCCTGATCGCGATGGCCGGCGCGTACGACGGACATGGGGCTGTCGGAGGCGGGGCCCACTCACCGAGGGGCACGACCACCGAGCTGACCGGCATCGCCGTGATCCCCCGGGCACGCCGGCAGGGGGTCGGCGCCGCGATCACCGCGCTTCTCGTCGCCGACGCCCGCGAGCGCGGCATCACCACGGCGTTCCTCTCCGCGCGAGACGACGCGGTGGCGCGGGTCTACGAGCGGATCGGGTTCCAGCGGATCGGCACAGCGTGCGTCGCCGAGGGCCCCGCCGAGTGAGCCGACGAGGCGGCGTCGCTCAGCGCAGCGACTCGTAGATCGCCACGGTCTCGCGCGCCACGGCCTCCCAGGCGAACTCCGAGACCGCCCGTTCCCGCCCCGCGCGCCCGAACCGCTCCGCGAGGGAGGGGTCGGCGACCAGCCTGTTCACCGCCGCGGCGAGGCCCTCCTCGAGCCCCCGCGGGTCGGACTCGTCGTAGTCCACCAGCAGCCCCGTCTCGCCGTCGACCACGACCTCGGGGATACCGCCGACGCGGCTGGCCACCACCGCGGTCTCACACGCCATCGCCTCGAGGTTCACGATGCCGAGCGGCTCGTAGACCGAGGGGCACAGGAACGCGAGGGCGTGAGTGAGCACCTGGCGCACCTCCTCACGAGGCAGCATCTCCGAGACCACGAAGACGCCGTCGCGGGAGGCGGTGAGCCGCTCGATCGCCTCGTCGGTCTCCTTCTTCAGCTCGGGTGTGTCCGCGGCGCCGGCCAGGAGCACCACCTGGACCGACGGGTCGAAGTCGAGGCCGGCGCGCAGCAGGTGCGGCACGCCCTTCTGCCGCGTGATCCGTCCGACGAAGGCCACGTAGGGGCGGTCGAGGTCCACCCCGATCCGCTCGAGCACGTCCGTGCCGGGATCCACCCGGTAGAAGTCCGTGTCGATGCCGTTGTGCACGACGTGCACCCGCGCCGGGTCCAGGTCCGGGTAGGCGGTGAGCACGTCGGCGCGCATCCCGCGGCTCACCGCGATGATCGCGTCGGCCGCCTCGTAGGCCGTCTTCTCCGCCCAGGACGAGACCCGGTAGCCGCCGCCGAGCTGCTCCGCCTTCCACGGCCGGAACGGCTCGAGCGAGTGCGCCGTCACGACGTGAGGGACGTCGTACAACAGCTTCGCCCAGTGGCCGGCCATGTTCGCGTACCAGGTGTGGGAGTGCACGACGTCCGCCCCCGCCACACCCGCCGCCATCGCCAGGTCCGTGGAGAGGATTCGCAGGGACGAGTTCGCGTCCATCAGGCGGGGGTCGTTCTCGCTGTGAGCAGTCGCTCCCTCCCGCGGTTCACCCATGCAGTGCACGTCGACGTCGAGAAGCCGGCGCAGCTCGCGGACCAGGAAGTCGACGTGCACCCCCGCCCCGCCGTACACGTCTGGTGGGAACTCGCGGGTCAGGATGGCTGCGCGCATGAGGCGAATCTAGGGCTACTGTCATGTCAGGCCAAGCGCAGCGACACGACGGGAGGACTGGGATGCCGAAGGTGTTGGCGATCGTGCTAGCCGGAGGTGAGGGGAAACGGCTGATGCCGCTGACCGTCGACCGGGCCAAGCCGGCCGTGCCGTTCGGCGGCTCCTACCGGCTCATCGACTTCGCCCTGTCGAACCTCGTCAACGCCGGATACCTCAAGGTCGCCGTGCTGACGCAGTACAAGTCGCACTCCCTGGACCGGCACATCTCGCTCACCTGGCGGATGTCAGCCCTGCTCGGCAACTACGTGACCCCGGTGCCGGCCCAGCAGCGCCGTGGCCCGCAGTGGTACCAGGGCAGCGCCGACGCGATCTACCAGTCGATGAACCTCATCAACGACGAGAACCCCGACGTGATCGTGGTGTTCGGCGCCGACCACGTCTACCGCATGGACGCCTCGCAGATGGTCGCCGCCCACCTCGAGCACGGCGCCGGCGTGACCGTCGCCGGCATCCGCGTGCCGCGCAAGGAGGCCTACCAGTTCGGCGTGATCAAGACCGCCGACGGGTCCACCAGGATCGCCGAGTTCCTCGAGAAGCCCGCCGACCCGCCCGGCCTGCCGGACTCCCCCGACGAGGTCTTCGCCTCCATGGGCAACTACGTGTTCACCGCCGACACGCTCGTCGAGGCGCTCGAGCGCGACGCGGCCGACCCCAACTCGCGCCACGACATGGGCGGCGACATCATCCCCGCCCTGGTCGAGAAGGGCGACGCCTGCGTCTACGACTTCAAGCGCAACGTCGTCCCCGGCTCCACCGAGCGCGACCGCGACTACTGGCGCGACGTCGGGACCATCGACTCCTACCACGAGGCGCACCTCGACCTGGTCTCGGTGAACCCGATCTTCAACCTCTACAACGGCGACTGGCCGATCTTCACCTCGCACCCGCAGCTGCCGGGCGCGAAGTTCGTCGAGGACGCGCGCGCCTCCGACTCCATCGTGTGCGCCGGCTCCATCGTCTCCGGTGCCTCCGTGGACGGTTCGGTGATCGGCACCAACGTCTACGTCGCGGGCGGCGCCGACGTCGAGCGGTCGGTCATCCTCGACAACGTCCGGATCGGCAAGAACACCGTGATCCGCAACGCGATCATCGACAAGAACGTGGTCGTGCCCGACGGCGTCGAGATCGGCGTCGACCACGACGCCGACCGGGCCCGCGGCTTCGCCGTCAGCGACGGCGGCGTGGTCGTGCTCGGCAAGGGGCAGCACGTGCCCCCCGCCGAGCAGACGCTCAGGCTCGGTTGACCGCGGAGATGACGGCCTTGAGCGAGGCGGTCACGATGTTCGGGTCGAGGCCCACACCCCACAGCACCTTGCCGCCCACCGCGCACTCGACGTAGGCCGCCGCGATCGCGTCGCCGCCCGAGGAGAGGGCGTGCTCGGCGTAGTCGAGGACCCGGACGTCGGTGCGGTCGAGGTACGCCGGGTTGCCCGCCGCCTGCTCCGCTGCCACCAGCTCGTTGAGGGCGTTGACGAACGCCGCGATCGGGCCGTTGCCCGTGCCCTCGAGGGTGCGCAGCTCCCCGTCGACGTACACGTTGACGCTGAGCGCATCCTTCTCACCGGCCGCGGACGAGGTGTGCACCGAGTTCAGCTTCAGCGGGGTCTCGCGGCCGAGGTACTCGGCCTCGAAGTCGGTCCAGATCGCCTCGGGCGACATCTCGCCGCCCTCGCCGTCGGTGTGCTCCTGGATCACGCGGCTGAACTCGATCTGCAGCCGGCGTGGCAGGTCGAGCTTGTGCTCGGACTTCATGATGTAGGCGACGCCGCCCTTGCCGGACTGGCTGTTGACGCGGATCACGGCCTCGTAGGAGCGACCGACGTCCTTGGGGTCGATCGGCAGGTACGGCACCGCCCACGGCTGCTCGTCGACCGGGACACCGGCGGCGGCTGCGTCGCGCTCGAGGGCCTCGAAGCCCTTCTTGATCGCGTCCTGGTGCGAGCCGGAGAAGGCGGTGTAGACGAGGTCGCCGCCGTAGGGGTGGCGCTCGTGCACGGGCAGCTGGTTGCAGTACTCGACGGTGCGGCGGACCTCGTCGATGTCGGAGAAGTCGATCTGCGGGTCGACGCCCTGCGTGAACAGGTTCAGGCCCAGGGTCACCAGGCACACGTTGCCGGTGCGCTCGCCGTTGCCGAACAGGCAGCCCTCGATCCGGTCGGCGCCGGCCTGGTAGCCCAGCTCGGCCGCGGCGACCGCCGTACCCCGGTCGTTGTGCGGGTGCAGCGAGAGCACGACGTTCTCGCGGTGGTTCAGGTGCCGGTTCATCCACTCGATGGAGTCGGCGTAGACGTTCGGGGTCGCCATCTCCACGGTCGCCGGCAGGTTGATGATCACCGGCTTCTCGGGCGTGGGCTCGAAGACCTCGAGCACCTCGTTGCAGACGCGTACGGCGAACTCCAGCTCGGTGCCGGTGTAGGACTCCGGGGAGTACTCGTAGAAGACGGTGGTCTCGGGGATGCTCTCCTCGAACTTCCGGCACAGCCGCGCGCCGGTGACCGCGATGTCCACGATGCCGTCCATGTCCAGTCCGAAGACGACCCGGCGCTGCAGGGTCGAGGTGGAGTTGTACAGGTGGACGATCGCCTGCTTGGCGCCGCGGATGGACTCGTAGGTCCGCTCGATCAGGTGCTCGCGGGCCTGGGTCAGGACCTGGATCACGACGTCGTCGGGGATCAGGTTCTCCTCGATCAGCATCCGCACGAAGTCGAAGTCGGTCTGCGACGCGGCCGGGAACCCGACCTCGATCTCCTTGTAGCCCATGTCCACGAGGAGCTGGAACATCTTCTTCTTGCGGGCGGGCGTCATCGGGTCGATCAGCGCCTGGTTGCCGTCACGCAGGTCGACCGCGCACCAGCGAGGCGCCTGGGTGATCTTCTGGTCCGGCCACGTGCGGTTGGGTACGTCGACCGCCGGGAACGCCGCGTAGCGCTGGAAGGGCATGCCGCTGGGCTGCTGGGGGTTCTGCTGGGGGGTGGTCATCGGGTTCTCGCTTCAGGTCTGTGTCGAAGTCCCGGAGTGCAACGACGAACTCCGCAGCGAGGGGGTCCGGTTGGTTAGCGAACCTCGCTGCGGCAGCCAAGAAGGAGAAGCTGACGCGACATGATGTGCTCCAGGGTAACCCGTAGCTCCAGAGATCGCCTCCCCGGACCGGAAACCGGGAAGACGAACCGTGTTGAATGGGCGGCGTGGACATCGAACGCATCGACCCCCTGGACCTCGATCTGGAGACCGCCGACGAGATCGCGGCGATCGAGGCCGCCTCGCTCCAGGCGGCCGGGCTCGAGCTCCCGCACCTCGTGGGTCCCGCGAAGCTCAAGTTCCTCCAGCTGAAGTCGAACAACCGTCCCATGGCGGGTCTCTGGCTGGCCCGTGAGAACGGCCACCTCGTCGGCCTCGCGACGACCCACCTGCCGATCGAGGACAACACCGACTCCGCCCACCTCAACGGCGTGGTCCACCCCTCCGCCAGGCGTCAGGGCGTCGGCCGCGCGCTCATGGACGCGGCCGTCGGCCTGGCACGTGAGGAGGGCCGCAAGAAGGTCTACGCGGGGGCCTTCCGCGGCGGCGCGGGCGGCCCGGCCCTCGAGGCGATGGGCTTCACCAGCACGGGGCTCGGCGTCAACGCCGTCCGCCGCGTCGACCTGCACACCGCGCCGCACGGGCTGTGGGACCGGTTGTACGACGAAGCCGCGGAACGCGCCTCCGACTACGAGCTGGTCCGTCTCGTCGGCCCGACCCCCGACGACCTGCTCGACGACATGGTCAGCCTGCACGCGGCGATCAACGACGCGCCGCTCGACGACCCCGAGGCGGAGGATGACCACTGGGACGCCGACCGGGTCCGCAGCTACGACGCCGCGATGGCCGGCCGCCGGCAGACGGTCCACCGAGTCCTGGCCCGGCACCGCGCCAGCGGCGAGTGGGCCGGCATCTCGATCCTGTGCGTCGACGAGTTCAGCCCGTCCGTGGCCTTCCAGGAGGACACCTCGGTGGTCCGCTCGCACCGCGGGCACCGGCTGGGCCTGCTGATGAAGGCCGACATGCAGCGCTGGATCAGCGACGAGCGCCCCGAGGTCGCCGCGTCCATCACCTGGAACGCCACGACCAACCACCACATGATCGCGGTCAACGAGCGCCTCGGTGCCCGGGTGGTCGCCGAGCACGTGACCTACCGCCTCCGGGACCAGTGACCTGTGGCGGCCACCCTGCTCGTCGTACACCACTCCCCCACGCGCTCGATGCAGGCGCTCACCGACGCCGTGCTCGCCGGAGCCCGGGACGACGCCATCGAGGACGTGGACGTGGTCGTGCGACCGGCCCTGGAGGCGACCGCCGAGGACGTGCTGGCCGCCGACGGCTACCTGCTCGGGACACCCGCGAACTTCGGCTACATGAGCGGCGCGCTCAAGCACTTCTTCGACTCGACGTTCCTCCACGTCGGCGGGGCGCTGTCGTCGACCGGCGCCGCCGACGAGTCGTCCGGCATCACGGCCGGGCGGCCGTTCGGGCTCTACGTGCACGGCCGCTACGACACCGGAGGCGCCACCCGCTCGGTGCTGTCGATCGTGAGCGCCCTGCGGTGGCGACAGTCCGCCGAGGTCCTCGAGGTGCTCGGTGACGTGGGCGAGGAGCATCAAGATTCGGCCTACGAGCTCGGGGGTACCATCGCAGCACTCCTCGCCCCCGACCTGTGACAAGGACCAACCCCCCGTGCTCTCCCGCCTGGCCGCGCCCACCACGGCGCTGCTCCTCCTGCTCGCCGGATGCGGCGACGGCGGAGCCTCCGGCGAGGAGTCGGCGGCCGACGTGATGGAGACGCCGGAGCTCGGTGCCTGCCGGACGCTGACGCCCGAGGACATCGCCGAGCCCGACAACGCCGACGCGGTCGTCCCGTGTGGCGTGGACCACACGGCGCAGACCTTCGCTGTCGGGACCTTCCCGGCCGACGTCGCCGAGGGCGGCTACATGGACCCCGACCTCGGGGCCTACGTCTACGAGACCTGCTCGCGGCAGTTCGAGAAGTTCCTGGGCGGCGACGAGAGCGCCGTGATGAGGTCCACGCTGACGTGGGCCTGGTTCCGTCCGTCCGAGAACGCCTGGGAGCAGAACGCCCGCTGGTACCGCTGCGACGTCGTCGCCGGCACCGAGGCATCCGAAGAGCTGCGCACGCTCCCGAAGACGGCGAAGGGCGTGCTCCTGGGCCGCCCTGACGACCAGTGGATGATGTGCGCCAACGGCGAGAACGTCGCGGGGTCCGACAAGGTCCCGTGCTCGGAACCCCACGAATGGCGTGCTGTGACGACGATCAAGGTCGGCCGTGAGGACGACCCGTACCCCGGCGACCGGCTGGTCGAGGTCCGCAGCCGCGACTTCTGCTCCGACTCGGTCGGCGCCTGGATGAACTACCCGGTCGACTACGAGTTCGGCTACACCTTCTTCCGCGAGGCCGACTGGAAGGCCGGCAACCGGCGGTCCATCTGCTGGGCACGCACGGACAAGTGAGTGCCCGCCGCCACCTGAGGACCACGGCCCTGGGTGCGGCCGTCGCCGCCGGGGCTCTGCTGCTGGCCTCGTGTACGACGGGCAGCGACCGCTCTGAGGCACCACTGCCGTCGGCGAGCCCGGCCGGCTCCACGCCCGCCGGCTCCGCAGCGTCGACCGCCGAGCCGTCCCCCGAGCGCGTGGTGCTTCCGGCCGAGGCTCGGCGGCCGCGCAACGGCGCCTGCTACCGGATCGGCTTCGAGCAGGCCACGGCCCCGACCAACGACGAGCAGCCCGTGCGCTGCACCAGGCAGGCACACCGCGCAGACGTTCTTCGTGGGCCGGCTCGACACGGTCGTCGACGGCCACCTGCTCGCGGTCGACTCACGGCTCGCCCAGCGGCAGGTGCAGCGGGCATGCCCCCGGCAGCTCGACAGGTTCACCGGCGGCTCGCCCCGGGACCGCCGGCTCTCGCGGCTCGAAGCGGTGTGGTTCAGCCCCACCCTGGAGCAGTCCGACCAGGGCGCCTCGTGGTTCCGCTGCGACGTGGTCGCGCTCGGACGCGGCAAGTCCCTCGCTCCCCTGCCACGGAAGCTGCGCGGCGTGCTCGAGCGCCCGGCAGTCCCGCGACCGGGTGGGGCTCTGCGGCACCACCGAGCCGGGCGCACCGGGCTTCGAGCGCGTGATCTGCTCCCAGCCCCATGCCTGGCGGGCCGTCACGACGATCGACATCGCCCCGGCTCCGACGTACCCCGGGGTCGGCGCGGTCCGCGAGGCCGGCGAGAGCCGGTGCCGCGACTTCGTGAGCAGCGCGGGCGGCTCGCCGGAGGAGTTCCGCTACGGCTGGGAGTGGCCCACCCGCGAGCAGTGGCGTTCGGGCCAGCGGTACGGGTTCTGCTGGGCCCCCGACTGAGCCACGCCGCTCAGAACCCGAGGCGGCGGAGCTGCTTGGGGTCGCGCTGCCAGTCCTTGGCGATCTTCACGTGCAGGTCGAGGTACACCGGCGTCCCGAGCATCGCCTCGATCTGTTTGCGGGCAACGGTGCCCACCTCGCGCAGGCGGCTGCCCTTGTGCCCGATCACGATGCCCTTCTGCGAGGACCGCTCGACGAACACGTTCGCGTGGATGTCCAGCAACGGCTTGTCGTCGGGCCGGCCCTCACGCAGCCCCATCTCCTCGACCACGACGGCGATCGAGTGCGGGAGCTCGTCCCGGACCCCTTCGAGGGCGGCCTCGCGGATCAGCTCGGCGACGATCGCCTCCTCGGGCGCGTCGGTGAGCTCCCCGTCGGGATACAGCGGCGGCCCCTCGGGCATCTTCGCGACCAGGAGGTCGGCGAGGAGCTGCACCTGGTCGCCGCTCACCGCGGACACCGGCACGATCTCGGCCCAGTCGGTGCCGGTCTCCTCGCCGAGCCTGGCGATCGCCAGCAGGTGGTCCGCCAGCTGCTCGGGCGTGGCGAGGTCGGTCTTGGTCGCCACGGCGATCTTGATCGGTGCGTCGTACCTTGGCCAGCTCGTTGACGATGAACCGGTCTCCCGGGCCGATCTTCTCGTTGGCCGGGAAGCAGACCGCGACGACGTCGACCTCCGCCCACGTGGTCTTCACGAGGTCGTTGAGCCGCTCGCCGAGCAGGGTGCGCGGCCGATGCAGGCCGGGGGTGTCGACCAGGATCAGCTGGGCGTCGGGCCGGTGCACGATGCCGCGTACGACGGTCCGGGTGGTCTGCGGCCGCGAGGAGGTGATCGCGACCTTGGTGCCGACCAGGGCGTTGGTCAGCGTGGACTTACCGGCGTTGGGTCGCCCCACGAAGGAGGCGAAACCGCTGCGGAACCCGGTGGCGGGGTCGGAGGGCGCGGAGGCGGGAGGGTTCTTCGGCACCCGCCGATTGTGTCACCCGCTACTCGTCGGTCCACACCTCGGAGGACGAGGTGCTCCCCGACGGGCTGTCCGACCCCGACGACCCCGACGGCGACGACGTCGGCGTGGCCGACGGGCTGTCGGTGGCCTCGTTGCGCGTGTTGGCGGTCGGCGACGGCGAGCCGCTCTCCGACGGCGACCCGGAGGGGTCCGACGTGTCGGACGACGGGTCCGACGAAGGGCTCTCGCCCGCCTGCGGGTCGTCCGTCGCTCCGTCGGTGGGCACCTCCGACGGGTCCGGGGCCACGCTCGGGTCGGTCGGTGGGACGGTGGGCTCGGGGTCGAGCGAGGGCGGAATGCTCGGTGTGGGCTCGGCGGACGGCGTCGGGGCGGTGGAGGACGGCGTCGGCGAGTCCACGTCGGCGGACGCGCTGCTCTCGGGGGTCGCGACCGGGCCGCCGCCACCCTCCTGGGAACCCTGGCCGTCGGTGTTGACGAAGGGCTCGTCCGGCGTCTGATCGCCGGGCAACGGCGTCTTCCTCGGGCCGCGGGAGCTCGAAGGGCAGGAACTCCTCGGAGAACTCCGCCACGATGGTCTGGGCGACCGGTGGCAGCTCGTTGGCCGCCGCGGCGATGCCACCGGCGGCGACGGTGCCGAACGCTGCCGCGCCGGCGATGAAGAGCCGACCCCGGCGGCGGCGGAGCGGGACCACGACCACGTTGCTGACCAGGCCCGCCATGACTGCGGCGAGCTCAGGGCTCGGCTCGGGCGCCGTCTCGTCGACGTAGCACTCGAGCCCGACCAGGCAGGCGAACAGCTCGTCGAGGCCCTCGCCGTCGATATCGGACTCGGCAAGCATCTCGCGCACGCGCGCTTCGGTCTCGGTCACGACAGCCTCCCTCCGCCTGCGGTGACGACGTCCTTCAGCCGCAACAGCCCCCGTCGCTGCAGCTGCTTCACCGAGCCGACCGACTTACCGAGGACGTTGGCGGTCTCCTCCAGCGACAACCCCGCCAGCACCCTGAGCATGATCACGGCTCGTTGTTCCTCTCCCAGCTCCTCGAGGAGCTCTGACACCTGTTCTGTCGCCACCCCACCCATGACGACGCTCTCCGCCGAGTCCGCAAGCCGCGGATCCAGCTCCGGCTCGTACGAGGCGTTCATCCCCCATCGCGAGCGCCTGCGGTGGTCGTCGACGGCCCGAGCGTGCGCCACCGAGAACACCAGCGTGCGTAGGCCTGCCGCACCACCCCGCAGGTCCGACGAGACGTGGCAACACGGCGATGAAAACCTCGTTGGTGAGGCCCTCGGGGTCTTCGACCCCTCGACCGCGCAAGTAACCCTGCACCCGTGGGGCGAGGATCCTGTACACGGCCTCGACGGCGTCCCGATCACCACGACCGGCGGCGTCGACGACGGCGTCCTCGAGACCCGTCATCAAGCACTCCTCCCGTCGCGGCTATCGGTCGGCTCCGCCGACCATCGCCGCGCTACCGCTCTTGGGACCAAGTGTCGCCGGTGGGCAACATTTTGTAAGCGGTACGGCTGCTTTGATGCACTGTTGTTGTCACTGAAAACCCGGCGGCTCACTCGTGGTGACGAGCTCGACGTCGGGCCCTCTTCGACGAGGTTGTGGGCACCTCGTCTAGACATGGCGGTAATCGTCGGGACCACGGAAAGGTTACGCTCTCGCGAATCTTTTGCCTACGGCTGTCGTGCTCCTCACGATAAGCACCAGACCGAGCAGGATGAGTCCTGCCCCGACCAGACCGAGCGGCCCCAGCCGTTCACCGAGCAGCAGGAAGGCCAGGCTGGCGGCGACGACCGGCTCGATGAGCGCCAGCGTCGACGCGGTGCTCGACCGGACGCCGCGCAGCCCCCGGTTGAACAGGCTGTAGGCGAGGACCGTCGGCACCAGGACGAGGTAGCCGAGCAGCAGCGCTCCCCCGGCCGTTGTCACCCACCCGAGGTCGCCCACCAGGAGCCACGGCAGCGTCACGACCGCGGCCACCGAGAACGCCGCCGCCAGGAAGGCCTGCGTCTCCAGGCCCTGCTCCTCGGCGGCGTTGCCGGCCACGATGTACGTCGCATAGCTGGTCGCCGCCCCCAGGGCGAGGGCGACGCCGAGAGGCGTGGCCTCCATCGACCCGCCCTGCTGGCCCCACACGAGCAGGACCAGGCCGGTCACCGCGACCGTCGTGGCCACCAGCCACAGCCGGGTCACGTGGCGGGCGATGAGACCGGTGATCACCGGAGCCGCCCCGATCGCGACGAGCGTGCCGACGGCCACGCCGGTCTCCTTCATCGCGGCCAGGAAGAACAGGTTGAACGCGCCCTGGCCCACGCCCGCGAACCAGGTCGGGGTCCGGCGCACTGCCGCGGTGATCCCCCGGCCACCCCCCAGCGCCAGGACGATCGCGACGAAGGCGACGGCGGTGAGCAGCAGGCGGACGGCAGCGAGCGACGACGACGGGACGTCCGGCCCGAGCGCCTGGGCGGTGCCGACGGTCCCGAAGAGCGATGCGCCGGACAGGACCAGCAGCGCCGAGAGGAAGGGGTGCGCGCGCGTCAGCCGGGCCACGTCGGGCGCAGCGGGAACCCCGAGCGGCCCCGAGCGTCGGTGCGGGAGGCCAGGACCTGGTGCAGCTGGATCTCGTTGCGCTCGAACGCGATCCGGGAGCCCGCCATGTACAGCCCCCAGACCTTCGCGGTCCCCAGCCCTGCTTCGGCCACGCACGCGTCCCAGTTCTCCTTCAGGTTCCGGCACCAGCCCTCGAGGGTCAGCGCGTAGTGCTCCCGCAGGTTCTCCTCGTGGCGGACCTCGAGGCCGGCGTCCTGCATCACCGTGATTATCCGCCCGGAGCCGGTGAGCTCGCCGTCGGGGAAGACGTAGCGGTCGATGAACGGACCGGTCTCCGCCCGCGAGCTGTTGTCGGCCCGGGTGATGCAGTGGTTGAGGACGCGGCCACCGGGCCGGAGCCGGCTGCGGATGAAGGAGAAGTATGCCGGGTAGTTGCGGACCCCGATGTGCTCGGTGAGCCCGATGGAGCTGACCGCGTCGAACCCGGACTCCGTGACGTCGCGGTAGTCGCCGAACCGCACCTCGGCCCGTTCGGAGAGCCCGTCCCGCTCGATCGCGTCCCGGGCCCAGTCGGCCTGGTTGCGCGAGAGGGTCACGCCGAGGGCGGTCACGCCGTACTCCCTGGCAGCGTGACGGACCATGCCGCCCCACCCGCTGCCGATGTCGAGCAGCCGCATGCCCGGCCTGAGCCCGAGCTTGCGGCAGACCAGGTCGTACTTCTCGGCCTGCGCCGCCTCGAGCGTGGCGTCCTCGTCCGGGAAGACCGCGCAGGTGTACGTCATCGACGGTCCGAGCACGAGCTCGTAGAACCGGTTGGACACGTCGTAGTGGTGATGGATCGCGACAGCGTCGCGCTCCCGCGAGTGCCGCATCCCCTCGAGCAGCCGGCGCCAGCGCGGGAGGTGCTCCTCCGGCGGGGGCGGCGGCGGCTTCAGGTGGTTGATGCCGAGGCCACGGACGATGCGCACCAGCTCCTGCGGCGGTGGCATCTTCGGCCTGAGCGGGTTCATCAGGAGCAGCAGGCCTTCGTAGGGGTCGCCGGGGTGGGTGCCCTGCATCTCGAGGTCGCCGGCCACGTAGGCGCGGGCCAGGCCGAGGTCGCCCGGGGCGGTGAGCAGGTAGGACAGGCCGCGCTCGTTGCGCAGGTGCAGCGACACCGGCGAGTCCTCGGGGCCGGCGCTGCTGCCGTCGTAGGCCGTGAACCGGAACGGCAGCCCGTCGGGAAGCAGCCTCGAGACGGCCTCGCCGATGGTCACGGTCGGTTGGTTCAGGGTCGTCGTCATCGACGTCTCACCGCCTTCTCGTACAGCTCCGTGAGCCGGTCCCCAGGATCGTAGTGTTGCTTGACTCGGGCGAGGTTGTCTCCGTCATACAACCGATCGAAGGTCGCCCGGTCGTAGTAGGCGTCCGAATAGAGCGACTTGTGCCCCCCGAGCTCGGTGACCCGCTGCTCGATCGCCCGGTTCAGGTCGCCGTCGGCTGCCCCCGGCGCGACCGGCACGGTCCCCCAGAACCCGACGTTGACGTAGGTGGTGCCTGGCTCGAGGGGGTACGACGGCCAGCGGTGCGAGCTGCCCGGCCCCGACGGCTCACGCAGCCGCAGCGGGCACAGCCACACCGGCCTCATCCCGACACGGCCGTCGAACCAGCGGAGGAACTCGGCCGTCCGGCCGACCGGGATCTCGACGTCCTGGATCACCCGCTCCCGCGCGGGCAGACCCCGGCGGGCGTCGACCCTGGCCATCACCCCGTAGCGGCCCTCCAGGCCGACCAGCCGGTGGTACACGTCGCTGCGCCGCCACCTCCGCGGCCACACCCGGCGGACCAGCGGATGCTGCGCCCCGAACGCGCGGGAGCACCAGAACCAGTCGGTGTCCCACCGCCACAGGTAGTCGTACATCGTGAGCACGTCGCGCTCCCGCTCCTGGATCGAGCGGTAGTAGATCTGCGAGCCGGTGTAGTCGCTCGTGCCTCCGGCGGGCGCGTCCTCACGCCACGTCGCCAGGGTCAGGTAGCCCTCCCCCGGCGCGAACACGACGCCGTCGAGCCCGTCGACGCGGGTGCCCTGCCACGCCCCGTCCTCGACGATCCGCTCCACCGTGCCTGCGAGCTCGTCGAGATCGGCGAAGCGCACGTGCCTCAGGTCGACGTACCCGGGCACCGGCTCGAGCTCGACTCGGATCCGGGTCGCGTAACCGAGGCTGCCGTAGGAGTTCGGGAACGTCGCGAAGAGGTCGGCCGCGGGGCCGTCAGGCGTGGCGGTGACGATCTCGCCGTCCCCGGTGAGCACGTCCATCTCGAGGACCGACTCGTGCGGCAGGCCGTTGCGGAACGAGGTCGCCTCGATCCCGAGGCCGGTGACCGCGCCGCCCAGGGTGATCGTCCGGAGCTGGGGTACGACGAGCGGGATCATGCCGTGGGCCAGCGTGACGTCGACGAGGTCCTCGTAGGTGCACATGCCCTGGACGTCCGCCGTCCGGGCCGCGGCGTCGATCGCGACCACCCCGTCGAGCCCCGAGACGTCGAGGCCCGGCGCGGCCACCGACGAGCGGGCGCGGAAGAGGTTCGAGGTGCGCTTGGCCAGCCTGACCGGCGCGTCCGCGGGGATCGCGTCGTAGGACTCCTGCAGCCGACGCACCGCGGACGCGTGCGCCGACCAGCCGACCACGCCGCTCACGGGCTCAACCTAGCGAGCCGGACGCCTCAGCGCGACGAGAGTTGTCGTCGGCCCCTGCCCGGTCAGGTGCTCAGCGACTCCTGCACCGAGCCGTCCGGCGTGCCGACCAGGACGGTCACGCCCTGGCCGGCGAAGTCGCGGACGACGGCGAGGTCGCGCTCGGCCACCGCTGTGCCGTCGGCCAGCACGGCGACCGCCTCGAGGCCCTTGGAGCCGCTGGAGACCGCCATCGCCACCGCGACCTGCACGGCCGACAGCTGCAGCGAGGGCAGGTCGACGCTGGCCGCGGCGTAGGTGCGCCCGTCGGTGTCCCGGACCGACGCCCCCTGGGCGGCGTTGATGCGTGCGCGCGTCGCCCTGGCGAGCGTCACGATCTTCTTGTCCTCGGGGTCGGTGATCTCGATCATCTCGGCGGGCCTCAGGATGCGTGGGTGTCGGTGTACTCGGTGTCGGACGCCTCGAGCGGCGGCTCGACGTGGGTGATCAGCACGGTGCCGATGCGGTTGCGGCGTCCGGCGGGCGCCTCCGCCTCGAACCGGAGCCCCTCGACCTCCACGACCGAGCCCGGGATCGGCACCCGGCCGAGGTGCTTCGCCATCAGGCCGCCGACGGTGTCCACGTCGTCGTCGTCGATCGGCACGCCGCACAGGTCGTCGAGGTCGTCGACGGGGAACCGCGAGCTGACCCGGGTGGAGCCGTTGGCGAGGCGCTCGACCTCGACCTGCGCCACGTCGTACTCGTCGGTGATCTCGCCGACGATCTCCTCCAGGACGTCCTCGATGGTGACCAGGCCGGCGGTGCCGCCGTACTCGTCGACGACGACCGCGACGTGCTTGCGCTTGGCCTGCATCTCGCGGAGCAGCTCGTCGACGGGCTTGGAGTCGGGGACGTACAGCACCGGGCGCATCACGGACTCGACGCGCTCGGTCTGCTCGGCCTCGTGGCGGTCGAAGACCCGCTTGGTGATGTCCTTGAGGTAGGCGAAGCCGACGATGTCGTCGAGGCTCTCCCCGATGACCGGGATGCGGGAGTAGCCGCTGCGCAGCGCGAGCGACATCGCCTGACGGAGGGTCTTGTTGCGCTCGATGAACACCACGTCGGTGCGCGGCACCATCACCTCGCGCACGATCGTGTCGCCGAGCTCGAAGACCGAGTGGATCATCTCCCGCTCGCCGGACTCGATCACGCTGCTGGCCTCGGCCAGGTCGACGAGCTCGCGCAGCTCCGCCTCGGAGGCGAAGGGGCCCTCGCTGAAGCCGCGTCCCGGGGTGATCGCGTTGCCGACGATGATCAGCAGCTGGGCCACGGGGCCGAAGATCTTGGTGAAGACGATGAGCGGGCCGGACGAGACGAGGGCGACCCGCTCCGAGTGCTGGCGGCCGACCGTGCGCGGGGCCACCCCGATCACGACGAACGACACCGCGACCATGATCAGGACCGCGGCGGCCACGGCCCACCAGCGCCCGACGAGCTCCTCCGACACGGGGTCGCGGCTGGCGATGAGGTCGGTCATCACCACGCTGGCGAGCACGATCGCGCCGATCTCGCAGAGCAGCCGCAGGAAGAGCGCGGTGTTCATGTACTTCGCCGGGTCGTCCACGACGGTCAGCAGCCGCTTCGCGCCGGCCTTGCCGTCCTGGGCGATCTCCTCCGCGCGGGCCTTGGAGAACGACGCGAAGGCGGCCTCGGCCGCACTGAAGAGGCCGGCGACCACGACGAGGAAGGCGACGACGACGAGGAGCCAGATGTCGATCGCGGTCACTGCTCCACGTCCTCCCCGCGGCGCGCACCCTGCCACTCGGCGAGCAGCCTGGCCTGGAGGCCGAACATCTCGCGGTGGTCGTCCGGCTCTGCGTGGTCGTAGCCGAGCAGGTGGAGGATGCCGTGCACGGTCAGCAGGTTGACCTCGTCGGCGGCGGTGTAGCCGGGCTGGCCCTTGTCACGCGCCTCCTCGGCCTGCCGCTCGGCGATCGAGGGGCACAGCACGAGGTCGCCGAGGACGCCCTCCTCGGGCTCCTCGTCGACCAGCCCCGGACGCAGCTCGTCCATCGGGAAGGCCAGCACGTCGGTCGGGCCCTCCTTCTCCATCCACTGCTCGTTGAGCTCGGCGATGGTCGCCTCGTCGACGAGCTTGATGCACAGCTCGGCCTGGGGATGGACGCGCATCCGGTCCATGGCGAACCGGGCGAGGCGGGAGAGCTCGGTGACGTCGACGTCGCTCCCCGACTCGTCGAGGACCTCGATGCTCATGCTCGGTGCCCCTTGCGAGGGCCGGTGGGACGGCGGCCGTCCGGCTCGGACTCGGCGTTGTCACGACGCGCCTCGAACTCGTCGTACGCCGCGACGATGTGGCCGACGAGCCGGTGCCGGACGACGTCGTGGGAGGTCAGCCGGTTGAAGTGGACGTCCTCGATGTCGGTGAGGATGTCCTCCACGACACGCAGTCCGCTCTTCATGCCACCGGGCAGGTCGACCTGGGTGACGTCGCCGGTGACGACCATCTTGGAGCCGAAGCCGAGGCGGGTCAGGAACATCTTCATCTGCTCCGGCGAGGTGTTCTGCGCCTCGTCGAGGATGATGAACGCATCGTTCAGGGTGCGATCACGAGGTCCCCGACCTCGAGGGAGCCGAGGGCGCGGAAGCCGACGGAGTCAACACCTGGGCGTCATACGGCGGGCCGGCCACGCATGTACGCCAGGGGTGCGACCTCGATCGTCCCGGCCGCGAGCAGCTTGGGGATCGTGTCCGGGTCGAGCATGTCGTGGAGTGCGTCGTACAGCGGGCGCAGGTAGGGGTCGATCTTCTCGCTCAGCGTGCCCGGCAGGAAGCCGAGCCTCTCCCCCGCCTCGACCGCGGGCCGGGTCAGGATGATCCGGTTGACGTTCTTGGACTGCAGCGCCTGCACGGCCTTGGCCATCGCGAGGTAGGTCTTGCCGGTGCCGGCGGGGCCGATGCCGAACACGATCGTGTGCTTGTCGATCGCCTCGACGTAGCGCTTCTGGTTCAGCGTCTTGGGCCGGATCGTGCGGCCGCGGTTGCTGAGGATGTTGAGGCTGAGGACGTCGGCGGGACGCTCCTTGGTCTCCGCCCGGAGCATCCCGATCGCGCGCTCGACGGTCTCGGTGGTGATCCCCTGGCCGGTGCGGATGATCGTGACGAGCTCGTCCATCAGCCGCTCGGCGAGCGCCACCTCGGCAGACTCACCGCGCAGGGTGATCTGGTTGCCGCGGACGTGGACGTCGGCCTTGAACGCCTTCTCGATGAGCGCCAGGTGCTCGTCCCCGGGCCCGAGCAGGGCGACCATGGGGATCGAGGCGGGTACGACGATCGTGTGCTGGGGTGTGCTGGTCTCTGTCATCGACTGGCCTTGCGGCCGACCTCCACGGGTAGTCAGTAGGTCGTCCCATGCTACGGGAGCGACGGGGAAACCGCCCGTGACATGGGGCGCCCTCCTACAGTGGGAGCCATGCGGGAGTACGACGAGCGCCCCGAGGGCCCCGAGCCGTGGGACGACGATCCCGTGGAGCTCATCGCGCCCGAGGACTTCCTGGGCCCCGACGGCGTCCCCCTCGACGCCCGCCTCATGGGCTTCGACCGCAACACCGAGGAGGGCGCGCTCATCGCCC
Source organism: uncultured Actinomycetota bacterium (assembly GCA_963700365.1). Lineage (GTDB taxonomy): Bacteria > Actinomycetota > Actinomycetes > Propionibacteriales > Nocardioidaceae > Nocardioides_C. The sequence goes on from CAVOXG010000005.1 coordinate 123,141, forward strand.
TGGCCGGCTCGCTGGACCCCGGCAAAGCTCTCGCACAAGATCGTGGCCTGGGTCCTCATCGCCGCCTTCGCCGTCCCCCTGGCGCTCGGCATGATCCGCCTGACCTACTGAGGAGGCCTCAGCGGAAGGCGGCCTCCCCGGTGAGCGCCTGCCCGATCACGAGCTGGTGCACCTCGGAGGTGCCTTCGTAGGTCAGCACCGACTCGAGGTTGTTGGCGTGGCGCATGATCGGGTACTCCAGCGTGATGCCGGCCGCGCCGAGGAGCGTCCTGCACTCGCGGGCGATGGCGATCGCCTCGCGCACGTTGTTGAGCTTGCCGAGGCTCACCTGCTCCGGCCGCAGCTTCCCGGCGTCCTTGAGGGATCCCAGGTGCAGGGCGAGCAGCATGCCCTTGCCGAGCTCCAGCGTCATGTCGGCCAGCTTGGCCTGGGTCAGCTGGTACCCCGCGAGCGGCTTGTCGAAGATCTCGCGGTCACGCGTGTAGGCGATCGCGGTCTCGAGGCAGTCACGGGCGGCGCCGAGGGCTCCGAAGACGATGCCGTAGCGCGCCTCGTTCAGGCACGACAGGGGCCCCGAGAGGCCGGCGGCCTCGGGCAGCATCGCCGAGGCGGGCAGCCGCACGTCCTCGAGGACCAGCTCGGAGGTCACCGAGGCCCGCAGCGACATCTTCTTCTTGATCTCAGGCGCCGAGAAGCCCGGCGTGTCCGTGGGGACGACGAAACCGCGGATCCGGTCATCGGTCTGGGCCCACACGACCGCGACGTCGGCCACGCTGCCGTTGGTGATCCACATCTTGTTGCCGGTCAGCACCCAGTCGTCGCCGTCGCGACGGGCGCGGGTCCGCATCCCGGCGGGGTTGGAGCCGAAGTCGGGCTCGGTGAGGCCGAAGCAGCCGATCGCCTCGCCGGCGGCCATCCTCGGCAGCCACTCCTCCTTCTGCGCTGAAGACCCGTGCTTCCAGATCGCGAACATCGCCAGCGAGCCCTGCACGCTGACCAGGGAGCGGAGGCCGGAGTCGCCCGCCTCGAGCTCCATGCAGGCGAGCCCGTACGCCGTCGCCGACGTGCCCGCGCAGCCGTACCCCTCGAGGTGCATGCCGAGGACGCCCAGCGAGCCGAGCTCCTTGGCCAGGTCCCGGGCCGGGATCGAGCCGCTTTCGTACCAGTCGGCGAGCTCGGGCTTGATCCGGTCCTCCACGAAGCGGCGGACCGTGTCGCGGATCGCGAGGTCCTCGCTGTCGACCAGGGCGTCGGTGCCGAAGAGGCCGAGCGGGGACTGGGGTGTGGCGGTTGCCATGGCGATGTGCCTTTCGAGCGGGTGGTCAGAGGAACGCGCTGACACCGGTCTCCGCGCGACCGATGAGGAGCTTCTGGATCTGGCTGGTGCCTTCGTACAAGGTCATCACACGGGCGTCGCGCATGTACTTCTGCACCGGGTACTCGTCGACGTAGCCGTAGCCGCCGAAGGCCTGGATGGCGAGGTTGGCGGAGCGGACCGCGGCCTCGGACGCGAACAGCTTCGCCTTGGACGCCTCGACCCCGAACGGCTCACCGCGCTCGATGAGGTCGGCTGCGCGCCAGGTCAGCAGCCTTGCCGCGTCGGCGTCGACGGAGATCTCGGCGATCATGTCCTGGATCATCTGGAACGACGCGAGCTGCCTGCCGAACTGCTTGCGCTCGCAGGCGTAGTCGACCACGGACTCCAGGCAGCCCTGGATGATGCCGGTGCAGCCCGCGGCGACCGAGACCCGGCCCTTGTCGAGGGAGTACATCGCGATCTTGAACCCGTCCCCCTCCGGGCCGAGCATCGCCGAGGCGGGCACGCGGACGTCGTCGAAGGACAGCTCGGCGGTCGCCTGGCCCCGCAGGCCCAGCTTCCCCTTGATCTCGGTGCGGCCGAAGCCCGGCGTGTCCGTCGGCACGAGGAAGGCGGACACGCCCTTGGGGCCCGGCCCGCCGGTGCGGGCGAAGACGAGGCAGACGTCGGCCCACGTCCCGTTGGTGATGAAGATCTTCGACCCGTTGATGACGTAGTCGTCGCCGTCGCGGACCGCACGGGTCTTGAGGTTGCCGGCGTCGGACCCGGTGTCCGGCTCGGTCAGCCCGAAGCAGCCCAGGGTCGTGCCCCGCGGCGATCCCGGGGAGCCACTGCTGCTTCTGCTCCTCGGTGCCGTGGGAGAGGATCACCTTGCCGACGAGCCCCATCGACACCGACACGATGCCCCGGACCGACGAGTCGGCGCGGCCGAGCTCCTCCATGCCGATGCAGTAGGTGATGTAGTCGCCGCCGAGTCCGCCGTACTCCTCGGGGATGGTCAGCCCGAAGAACCCGATCTCCCCGAGCCTCGGGATGATCGCGGTGTCCACCGACTCGGCCCGGTCCCACTCGGCGCGGTAGGGCACGACCTCCTTGTCGAGGAAGTCCCGCGCGAGCTGCTTGAAGCTCTTCTGGTCCTCGTTCAGGGACAGGTCCATCAGGCGCCTCCGGTCTTGATCTGGTCGCGCAGCTCGAACTTGCGGATCTTGCCACTCGGGGTCTTCGGGAACTCCGGGAGGATCTCCAGCTTCTCCGGCCAGTACTGCTTGGCCACGCCCTTGGCCTCGAGGAACTGCTGCATCTCCTCGAGGCTGAAGCCTCCCGCGTCGGGCTTGAGGATCACGCACGCGCAGGCGCGTTCCTGCAGCCTCGGGTCAGGTACGGCGACGATGGCCACGGAGTCGAGCTTGGGGTTCTCGTAGAGCACGTTCTCCACGTAGGAGACCGGGATGTTCTCGCCGCCGCGGATGATCACGTCCTTCGTGCGGCCGGAGATGTTCACGTAGCCGTCGGCGTCGATCTTCGCGAGGTCCCCGGTGTCGAACCACCGGCCCTCGAAGGTCGCCCGGGTCGTCTCCAGCCGCTCGGCGTAGCCCACGAAAAGGGTCGGGCCGTAGACCTGGAGCCGGCCCTCCTCCCCTGCCTGGGCCTCGTTGCCGGCGAAGTCGACGGTGCGGATGTGCATGCCCGGCCAGGGGTAGCCGTCGGTCTCGATGATCTTGTGCTCGGGGTCGCCCGGGATGCCGAGGGTGACCAGCCCGTTCTCGCTCTGGCCCCACCCGCCTAGCACCACGAGACCTGGAAGCTTCTCCTTGGCCACCCGGACGAGCGCCCGCGGGATCGGGGCGCCCATGCAGCAGAACCGGACGAGCGAGGACATGTCGTGCTCGGTGAGGTTCGCGGCGTTGAGGGTGTCGTGGAGGAACGGCGTCGCGGCCGAGGTGTAGGTGATGCCGTGCCGCTCGACGAGCTCCACGAAGGTCGCCGCGTCCCACACGTCCTGGAGCACGCACGTCGCTCCGTTCTGGACGTTCAGGCGTGCGCCGTACAGGAAGCCCGTCAGGTGCGCGAGCGTCGAGGCCATGTGGATCACGCTGTCGCCGGTGATCCCGAGCCGCTCAGGCAGCGGGTTGTTGGCGGCGACGACCGTGTTGTGGGTGTGCATCACGCCCTTCGGCTCACCCGTCGTGCCCGACGTGAAGATCAACAGGGTCACGTCGTTGGGGTCCGGGCGCAGCTGCGCCAGCGAGCCCGGGTCGCGCTGGGACTCCCACGGCGTCGCCATGAAGTCCTCCCACGACTGTGTGCCCTGGCCCGGCTTCCCGTCCACGACGAGCACGTGCTCCAGCGCCGGCCAGCCGGCACGCAGCTCGTCGACCATGGCGACGTAGTCGAAGCCGCGGAACTCCGACGGCACCACGATCACCTTGGACTTCGCCAGACCGACCATGAAGCCGACCTCACGCTGACGGTAGATCGGGATCAACGGGTTGCTGATCGCGCCGATCCGGCTGGCGGCGTAGTGGACGACGATCCACTCGATCCAGTTCGGCAGCTGGAACGACACCACGTCGCCGGGGGCGACACCGAGCTCGAGCAGGCCGAGTGCGCAGCGGTCGACCTGGTCCTTCAGCTCGCCGTAGGTGACCTGGCCCCGCGGGTCGATGAATGCGGTCTTCTCCGGTGTCTCGGCGGCGACGTCGTCGAGGAAGTCGGTGATGGTGCGGTTCACCCAGAGACCTTGGCTGGTGTACTCCTCCACCAGCTCCGGGGTCAGGATCGTCTCGAAGCTCATGTCCGTCCGACTCCCTAGATCATCGTGAGGCCGCCGCTGACGCTGACGGTCTGGCCGGTGATGAACTTTGCCTCGTCGGAGGCGAAGAACGCCACCATGTTGGCGAGGTCGGAGGGCTGTGCGAGCCGGCGGAACGGGATCGCCTTGGTGAGCGCCTCACGGAGCTTCGGGTTGTCGCCGCCCATCGACGCGAACAGCGCGGTGTCGGTCGGGCCGGGCGAGACGCAGTTGATGTTGACCTGGTGGCGGGCCATCTCACGGGCGCTGGCCTTGGTGAACGCGATCACGCCGCCCTTGGCCGCGGAGTAGACCGCCTCCCCCGAGGAGCCCACGCGTCCGGCGTCGGAGGCGAGGTTCACCACCGTGCCGTGACCCTGCTCGGCCATGATCGGCAGCACCGCCTTGGACGTGTTGAGGACGCCGTAGAGGTTGATCTGGATGACCCGGTCCCAGTCCGCGGGGTCGGAGTCGACGAACGGACCCGCCTTGTCCCAGCCCGCGTTGTTGACGAGTACGTCGATGCGGCCGAGCTGGCCCCGCACCTGCTGCACCATCGCGTTGACCGACTCGCGCGAGGTGACGTCGGTCTGCATCCCGACCGCGCCGCCACCGATCGCGTCGGCGGTCTCCTTGGCGGTCGACTCGTTGATGTCGGTGACCACCACCGTCGCCCCTTCGGACGCGAGCTTCTCGGCGATCGCCTTGCCGATGCCCTGGCCGGCGCCGGTGACGATCGCGATCTTGTCGTCGAGCTTTCCCATGGTCGTTCCCTGTCTGTCGGAGGACTTCACGGCGCGTAGGCGCGGCCGAGGAGGTTGCGGGCGATGACCAGCTTCGAGACCTGGGCGGTCCCGTCTCCGATCTCGAGGCCGATCACGTCGCGGAGACGCTGGCCGAGGGCGCTCTCCGTGGAGTACCCCATGTGGCCGAAGGTGAGCAGGCACTGGTGGATCACCTCGGTGGACAGCTTCGGCGCCCAGAACTTCGCCATCGCGGCCTCGGCACTGTGCTCGATGTCGTTGTCCTTCTTCCACAACGCCTCGTAGCAGACGTGCCGCGCGCCGCGCACGTACGTCGCGTACTCCGCGAGCGGGAAGGAGACGCCTTGGAACTTGCCGATGGGCTGGCCGAACGCCTCCCGGTCACGCGCCCACTGGAACGCCTCCTCCAGCGAGACCTGGGCGGCGCCCAGGCACGCGAGCCCGATGATCGCGCGCGAGTAGTCGAAGCCCTGCATCACCGAGACGAACCCCTGGCCCAGCTCGCCGATCAGGTCCGCTCGGGACACCGGCGCGCCCTCGAAGTGGAGCGACGCGCGGCCGATCGCGCGGGCGCCGAGGTCGTCGAAGGCGCTGCGGGTGACGAACTCGGTGTTCAGGTCCACCCAGAACGCGCTGACACCTCGGGCGCCCGGACCGCCGGTGCGCGCGAGCACGACGCCGCGGTCCGCGGCCATGCCCAGCGTGATCGAGGTCTTCTCGCCGTGCAGCCGCCAGCCGTCGCCGTCGGGCTCCGCCTTCAGCTCGAGGTTCGCCGCGTCCGTGCCGTGGCCGGGCTCGGTGATGCAGATGCACGGGACCGTGGTGCCGTCGGCGATGCCCGGGAGCCAGGCGCGCTTCTGCTCCTCGGTCGCGTTGCGGACGATGATGTCACTGATCAGCGCGGTGTTGATGATGACGTAGCTGGCGTTGAAGTCCGCGCGTCCGACCTCCTCGGCCGCGAGCCCGGCCACGACCGCACTCGCCTCCTGTCCGCCGTACTCCTCGGGGATCCGGAGGCCGGTCAGCCCCATGCCGGCCATGTCCAGCGCGAGGTCGCGGCGGAACTCGGCCGCCTTGTCGTCGGACTGGTAGTGCGGCGCGAGGGTCTTGGTCGCGAAGCGACGAAGCTCCTGACGGAACGACTCCTCGTCGTCGTCGAATCTGAAGTCCATGCCGGTCCTCTTCCCGTCCGCGTTCTCAGTGCCAGTCGACGTGCTGGTTGAAGTCCGGCTTGCGCTTCTCGGCGAAGGCGGCGGCGCCTCGAGACCCTCGGGCGACGCGGTGAACAGGTCGAGCGCCGTCATCGCCATGTTGCTGAACCCGGCCTGGTGGTCGGTGTCGGCGTTGAACGACTGCTTCAGGAAACGGATCGCGGTCGGGCTCTTCTCCGCGACCTCGGCGGCCCAGGCCTTCGCCTCCTTCAGGAGCTGGTCGGCGGGCACGACCTTGTTGACGAGGTTCATCGCGAGCGCCTCGTTGGCGTCGTACATCCGGCACCAGAACCAGATCTCGCGCGCCTTCTTCTCACCCACGACGCGGGCGAGGTACGCCGTGCCGAAGCCGGCGTCGAAGGAGCCGACCTTCGGCCCGGCCTGGCCGAAGCGCGCGGTCTCGCTGGCGATCGAGACGTCGCACAGGACGTGCAGCACGTGGCCACCACCGACCGCGACGCCGTTGACCGCGGCGATCACCGGCTTGGGGATGTCCCTGATCAGCTTGTGCAGGTAGCCGATCTCGAACATCCCGCTCTCGCTCGGGCCGTAGTCTCCGGTCTCCGCGCGCTGCTTGACGTCGTAGATAATGAGTTGTTGATGTGAGCAGGAGTGGCATTGATGAGCGCAGACTCTGAGAAGAGTATTAGTACACAGTTGAGCATTATATGCAGTAGGAGTAATACGAAGTAGAGTGAGTCCGCCGAGAATTCGACCGCGCCGGTGCCCACGACGCCGCCAGTGTCGATCGCACCATGGTCTCGAGGGCTTCCTTGATCGACGTACCGCTCAGGTCGCCGCCGTCCGCGAGCGCCGCCTTGATGCCCTCGGCCATGACGTGCATGGTGTACCAGCCTGGGCGTAGTGCAGGCCCTCGTCCTCCAGCGAGGAGCCCTCGCCTCCAGGTAGTCCTGGATGACTTGGTGGCCCTCCTGGTCGGCGGTGATCGGGGCGAACGGCTGCACGAGGATGTGACCCTGGCGGCCGGCCCGGCCGTGTCGATGAAGAGCTCGTCAGCGCACCAGTTCAGGCAGACGATCTTGGCGTCGAGGTTCTGGGCTTGGAGGTCCTTGGCGACCTGGGCCGCCGGGCTCGACACGTTCTGGATCACGATGTACTTGGCGCCTGCTGCTTGGCCTGGGACAGCAGGCCGACGTAGTTGGCGCTGCCGGCGGGCATGGCGTAGGCCTCCATGTTCATCGGCAGGCTCTGCTCGCTGATCCAGCTCTCGCCGTCCTCGAGTGGTGCCAGACCGAAGGGCGAGTCGTTGTGGAAGAAGGCGACCTCGGTCTCCCCGCCGGCGTCCTCGGCGATCCAGTTCAGCGCCACGCGCATCTGGTCGGAGTACGTCGGGGCGACGACGAAGTTGTAGGGAGCCTCGTTCGGGTCCGTGAGCACCTCCGCGTAGGACGCCGACATGAAGGGCAGCTCGTCGGCGGAGACCTTGTTCATCAGGGCCTCCGAGTCACCGGTGCCCCAGCCTGGATCGCGACCGCGCCTCGTTGATGTACTGCTTGTACAGGCGCTCGGCGGTCGGCACGTCGTAGGCGTAGTCGTTGGCGATCGCGTCGATCTCGCGACCCTCGATGCCACCCTCGCTGTTGATCCAGTCGACGTAGCCCATCATCCCCTCGTGGTACGGGGTGCCGACGTCGCCGGTCGCACCGGTGAGGTCCGCGATGATGCCTATCGTGATTGGGCCGCCCTCGTCGCCGCCCCCACCGCCGCCGCCACCCGGGGCACAGGCGGCGAGTGAGAGCGACGTCGCAGCCGCGAGTGCGACCGTCCAGCGTGTCTTGAACATTGTGCTTACTCCTTGATTAGTAGCGGAACGGCCAGAACCGGATGTAGTCCTTCATGCGTTGCCAGATGCGGTCGAGACCCCGAGGCTCGACGAGCAGGAAGAGGATGATGACGAGACCGAACACGGCGTTCTCGATCGCGGGGAGCCGGCTGACCAGCCACGGCATGCTCTCCCCCAGCCTCGGCAAGGTCTCGTTGAGCAGCACCGGCACCAGCATCATGAAGAAGGCGCCGTAGACGGATCCCGCGATGCTCCCGAGCCCGCCGACGATGATCATGGCGAGGTAGAGGATCGACACCTCCAGCGTGAACGACTCCCAGGTGACGGTCTCGGTGTAGTGCGCCATCAGGGCGCCGGCGAAGCCCACGAACCCCGAGGAGACCGCGAAGGCGGTGACCTTCGCCCGGGTCAGGTTCACGCCGATCGCGCTGGCAGCGATGTCCTGGTCGCGGACCGCCATGAAGGAGCGGCCCAGGCCGGAGCGGAAGAGATTCCTCGCCGCCATGACGGAGAGCACCGCGCACACCAGCAGGATCCAGTACCACTGCCACTCGAAGTACTCGCGCGTGATCTCGAAACCCCCGATGTGGAGGCGGTCGACGGACAGGGGTGCAGTGCCGTCGCGGAGGAAGGACCACCGCCGGGCGATGAAGACGATGATCTCCTGGCTGGCCAGGGTCGCGATCGCGAGGTAGAGGCCCTTGAGCCTGAGCGCGGGCAGTCCGAACAACGCTCCCGCCCCAGCGGTGACGATCACCGCGCAGGCGATGCTCACCGGCGCCGGCAGGTCGGCTCTCTGGTAGAGCAGCGCCGAGGTGAACGCGCCCACGGCGAGGAAGCCGCCCTGCCCCAGGGAGATCTGGCCGGTGAAGCCGACCAGGATGTTGAGGCCGACCGCGCCGATGACGGCGATCAGGATGGTGTTGAGGATCGACAGCCAGTAGTTGTCGATCATGTACGGGACCGCGATCATGCCGGCCACGACGAGGGCGAGCCGGAAGTACTCCGCCCGGGTGTGCCGGAGGGCGAGGTCCCTGGGGTAGCTGCGCTGGTAGATACCGGTGGCGGTGGCGGCCATTCTCAGACCCTCTCGATCCGGGTCTCGCCGAAGAGACCGTAGGGCCGGACCAGCAGGATCGCGACCAGGAGCACGTAGGGCGCGATCTGCGCCCACCCGGGCTCGGGCGCGTAGCCGCTGACGTACTGGTAGGTGAGGCCGATGGTGAGACCACCGACGATGGTGCCGGGCACCGAGTCGAGCCCGCCGAGGATGACCACAGGGAAGACGAAGAGCCCGAAGGTGGCCAGGCGTCCGCTGACCTCGGTGACGTCACCGAGGAGGACACCGCCGACGAGCGCGCTGAGTGCTGCGAGTGCCCACGACATCGCGAAGATCCGGCGTACCGAGATCCCCATGGTCAGGGCCGCCTGCTGGTCGTCGGCGACCGCACGCATCGCGATCCCGTGCCGGCTCCGGCGGAAGAACACCGTGAAGGCGACCAGGACCACCGCGGCGATCAGGATCACCAGCAGCCGGTTGAGCGGCACCGACGTGCCCGGCAGCAGCTCCACCGGGCTCCGAGGGAGCAGCGGCGGCTGCGGCACCGGGCGCGTCCCGAAGATCAGCTGTACGACGGCCCGCAGCAGCGCGGCGAGGCCGATCGTCACCATGATGACGCTGATCGCGCTCTCGCCGACGAGCGGCCGCAGGACCAGCCGCTCGATGACGACACCCAGGATCACCGCGAACACGACGCCCACGAGCACGGCGACCCCCAGGGGCAGCCGGAAGACGACGAAGGCGGCGTACACGGTGTAGGCGCCGACGAGGAGGAACTCGCCCTGGGCGAAGTTGATGACGCCGGTCGCCTTGTAGATCAGCACGAAGCCGAGGGCTGCCAGCGCGAGGATCGCACCGTCGGAGAGCCCGTAGACGGTGAGGTTCAGGAAGGTGTTCATCGCCGGCCGCTCCAGACAGGACGCTGGTTCTTGTGCGTGGGCGGCTCGTAGCCCGCGAGGTCGCGGATCTTCAGGTCGATCGTGCGCTTCACCGAGGTCCCGTCCTGGTAGGTCACCGTGTTCGTGATGCTCACCGAGTCCTCTCCCCGCTCGAGGGCGGAGATCAGGTCGGCGTAACGCTCGGCGATGACGTTTCGCCGCACCTTGCGGGTGCGGGTGATCTCGTCGTCGTCGGGGTCGAGCTGCTTGAACAGCAACAGGAAGCGACGCACCTTGATGCTGTCCGGGAGGTCGGTGTTGGCCCGGTGCACCTCGTCGGTGATGAGCTCGTACACCTGCGGCTTCTGCGCCAGGTCGGTGTAGGTGGTGTAGGTGAGATGCTCGTTCTCGGCCCAGGACCCCACGGTCATCGCGTCGATCGTGATCATCGCGGTGATCTCCTCGGTCCCGAAGACCACCGCCTCCTCGACGTACGGCGAGAACTTCAGCTTGTTCTCGATGAACGCGCTGGAGAATCGCGTGCCGTCCGCGGAGGTCAGCACGTCCTTGGCCCGGTCGATGATCACGAGGTGTCCCTCGTCGATGTAGCCCGCGTCGCCGGTGTGCAGCCAGCCGTCGGCGTCGATCGCCTCGGCGGTCGCCTTCTCGTTGCCGACGTAGCCCACGAACACCGACGGCGAGCGGAGCAGGATCTCGCCGTCGTCGCTGATCGTGAGCTCGGTCTGCGGGATCGGCACGCCCACGGTGTGGAACCGGACGTCGTCGTCGTGGTGCACGACCGCGATGCCGCAGATCTCGGTCTGTCCGTAGATCTGCTTGAGGTTGACGCCGATCGCGTGGAAGAACCGGAAGACGTCGGGGCCGAGCGGGGCGCCACCGGTGTAGCAGCGGCGGATCCGGGTGAGGCCGAGCTGGTCGCGCACCGGCCGGAGCGCCACCCAGTCGGCGAGCTTGGCCAGCAGGCGGGAACCGATGCCCACCCGCTTGCCGCGGACCCGCTGCTCGGCCACCCGGTCGCCGATGTCGTAGCCCATCCCGAAGACCTTGCGCTTGAGCCAGCCGGCCTCGTCGATGCGGACCTGGACCTCGGAGAGCATCGACTCCCAGATCCGCGGGGGGCTGAACATCACGTGCGGACCGATCTCGCGCATGTCGCTGCGCTGGGTCGAGGCGTCCTCGGGGAAGGACAGCGTCATGCCGCGCGAGAGGCCGCAGGCGACGGCGATCATCTGCTCACCGATCCAGGCGAGCGGCAGGAACGACACGAACCTGTCCTTGGGCCCCAGCGGGTCGATCGACGTGAGGTTGTCGGCCATCGACAGCAGGTTGCGGTGGGTCAGCTGGCCGAGCTTGGGCCGCGACGTGGTGCCCGACGTCGTGCAGACCACCGCGATGTCGTCGGGCGTTCCCTTCGCGATCTCGTCCTCGAACCAGCCCTGGCGGCTGCTCCCCCAGTCGCGTCCCCGCTCCTCGATCGCGGAGAACTCCTGCAGCCACGGCTCCGTGTAGTTCTCGAGGCCGTGCGGGTCGTAGAAGACCACCGTGTCCAGGTGCGGGACGGCGGGCTTGACCCGGATCAGCTTGTCGACCTGCTCCTGGTCCTCGGCGACGACGACCTTGGCGTTCGCGACCGTGAGGATGTGCACGATCTCCTCGTCGAGGCTGGTCGGGTAGATGCCCACGACCGCGGCCCCGATCGACTGGGCGGCCAGCTCCGCGATCAGCCACTCCGGCCGGTTGTCGCCGAGGACGGCGACGACCTCGCCACGGGTCACCCCTAGGGAGGCCAGCCCGTGGCCGAAGTCGCGGACCCGGTCGGCGTACTCCTGCCAGGTGATCGGTTGCCAGATGCCGTAGAGCTTCTCCTGCAGCGCCACGTCCTTGGGCCGCTCGGCGGCCCGCTGGGCGAGCAGGCGCGGGAAGGTCGCGTCGGCGCTGTCGTGGCCGGCGCCCACGCTGGGGCGGACCCCGGTCATGACGTCGCTCATTCGTCCCCTCCCAGGTACGCCTCGATCACGGCTTCGTTGCGGCGCACCTCGTCGGGAGTCCCGTCGCCGATGACCTTCCCGAAGTCGAGCACCGTGACGCGGTTGGAGATGTCCATGACGACGCCCATGTCGTGCTCGATGAGCATCACGGTGACCCCGCGGAGCTCGTGCACGTCGAGGATGTAGCGCGCCATGTCCTCCTTCTCCTCGGCGTTCATGCCGGCCATCGGCTCGTCGAGGAGCAGCAGGGAGGGCTGCACACACAGCGCGCGGCCGAGCTCGACCCGCTTCTGGATGCCGTAGGCGAGGGAGCCGACGTGGTGGTTGCGGTAGGCCTGGAGCTGGAGCAGGTCGATCACCTCCTCCACGAACTCGCGGTGCCGGACCTCCTGGTTGCGCGCGGGCCCGAACCACAGCATCGACGGGAGCAGCCGGTGGTTCATGTGGATGTGCCGGCCGAGCATCAGGTTCTCGAGCAACGTCAGGTGACCGAAGAGCTCGATGTTCTGGAAGGAGCGGGCCACGCCGAGGCGGGCGATCCGGTGCGGCTTGGACCGGGCCAGGTCGTGGGACGACCCCGCGCCCTTCTCGTCGCGCGTGTGTAGGAGGATCTGGCCCTCCTGCGGCCGGTACAGACCGCTCGCGCAGTTCAGGAGGCTGGACTTGCCGGCGCCGTTCGGGCCGATCACCGCGTGCACGTGCCCCTGGGTGACGGTGAAGGACACGTCGCTCAGGGCCTTGATGCCACCGAATCGGAGGGAGACGTCACGCACCTCCAGCAGCGGTTCCCCCTCGGGGACACGGCTCGAGTTCAACGGGAAGCGGTAGGCCCGGGTCAGCAACCTGGGCACCTCCTTGCAGCCGGGGTGTGATGCAGCACACAGGACGCTACATTTCCACTATGTGAAAACGCAACCCCCTATCCGAAACAGACTTCACACTGTTACTGTCTGCAGGCTGGACATCCGGAAACGGTTTATGGAGGGGACGCCGGTGGTCGAGGCCTCGGAGCCGCGTGGCACGTTGGGCACCGTCCGCAACGCGGTGCGCCTGCTCGACCTGCTCACCGACGGGCCCGCCTACCAGCAGCTGACCGACCTGGCCGAGCGGTCGGGACTCGCGGTCCCCACTGTGCACCGGCTGCTCCGCTCGCTCGTGCTGGCCGACCTCGTCGAGCAGGACCCCGCGTCCTCCCGCTACAGCCTCGGGCCCGAGGTGGCCAGGTTGTCCCAGCGCTACCTCGCCAGACTGCCGATCCTGGGCGCCCTCTCCCCCTACCTGGTCGCGCTGCGGGACACGCTCGGCGCGACCGTCCACGTCGCCGTCCTCGTGCGGACCTCGGTCGTGTACGTCGACCGGGTCGACGCCGGCGACGGCGGGCCCTACCGCGACAGCCACCGTGTGGCCGAGGCGCTGCAGACCGCGGCGGGACGGGTGCTCGCGGCACGGGCCACCGACGACCTGTGGACCCAGTGCGTCAAGGCGTACGACGGGCCGCTCGAGGAGTCCCCGGAGAACCTGCGGGCGCTGTGGGCCGGTACGGGTCACGTCGTGATGCCCGCCTCGGCCATGGGGCCTGCCGGCGAGATCGCCGTGCCGGTGCTCGACGCGTCCGGCACCCCCGTCGCTGCGCTGGCCGCCTCACTGACCTCGGCCCTCTCGGAGCAGACGAGGGACGAGATGGCGGCGCACCTGGCCCGGGCTGCCACTGCTGCCGGACGGACGCTGGGACATGGCTGAGCACGACGGCCCCGATACCTGGGTCGACGCGTGGCGTGACGTCGCCGACCGCCTGCAGTGGACCAAGCCGTACGACGAGGTGTTCCGCGCCGACCCGCCCTACGACGACTGGTTCACCGGCGGCACGCTGAACATGTCGGTCAACTGCGTCGACCGGCACCTGGCCGAGCACGGCGACCGGGTGGCCGTGCACTGGGAGGGCGAGCCGGGTGACCGCAGGGTCCTCACCTACCAGGACCTCCACGTCGCGGTGGTCCGGCTCGCCGCAGCGCTGCGCGGACTGGGCATCGGCTCCGGTGACCGCGTCGCCCTCCACCTCGGCTGGCTGCCGGAGAACGTCGTCGCGATGCTCGCCTGCACCCGGGTGGGTGCGGAGTACACCGTGATCCCGGTGGCGCTGCCGGTCGAGGCCCTCGCACAGCGGCTCGAGGGCTTCGCCCCCAAGGTGCTGCTGACCCAGGACGGCGGCTGGCGGCACGGCGCGATCCTCCCGCTCAAGGCACGTGCCGACGAGGCCCTCGAGGCGAGCAGCGGCGTCGAGCACACGATCGTCGTCCGCCGTACCGGCCTCCATGTCGACTGGTTCGAGGGCGACCTCTGGTACGACGACGTGCTCACCTCGGCGGACCCCTCGCTCGGGGGTCCCGAGGAGGTCGCCGCGGACCATCCCGCGGTCGTCGTGCACCTGGCGAACCGCCGCGGGAAGCCGGTCGCGGTGTGCCACGGCACGGCCAACCTGGCGGTGACCGCCCTCGCCGTCCACGAGCACGGCCTCGCCGACGGTGACGTCTTCTGGTGCGCCGGTGACATGTCGTGGCTCGGCGCGCAGGCGCACGGCGTGATCGGCCCGCTGCTGAGCGGGGCGACCACCGTGATGTACGAAGGCACCCTCGACGTGCCCGACCCCGCGCGGACCTGGCGCATGGTCGAGAGGTACCAGGTCTCCTCGTTGATGACCTCGCCCTCGATCGTGCGTGCCCTGCGCAGCTGGTCGCTCTCCGCGCCTGCCGGTAGCACCAGGTCGTTGCGCCGGATGACGACGATCGGTGAGCGGCTCGACCCCGACCTGCGGCTGTGGCTGGGCCGGGTCCTCGGTCCCCAGGTCACGGTGGCCGACGGCTGGGGGCAGCTGGAGCTGGGTGGGATCGTCACCTTCGACAGCCCCGCGGACCCCGAGCGGCTTCCCCGACCGGACTTCGCGATCCTCGACGTCGACGGCCGGGAGGTGCCGGACGGCGAGGCCGGCGAGTGGGTGATGCGCAACCCGTGGCCGGGCACGATGCGGGCCGCGGCGGTCCACGGCGAGGACCCGACCGCGTACCACTGGACCCGGCACCCCGGTGTCTACGCGAGCGGGGACCTCGCCCTCCGCCTCCCGTCGGGGTCGGTCGAGTTCCTCGGGAGGCTGGACGAGGTGGTGTCCGTCTCCGGGCAGCTCGTCTCCCTCAACGAGGTGCGCGACGCGCTGGTCGAGCAGCCCTTCATCGTGGACGCGGAGGTTTTCGAACGCTTCGACCCTGCGATCGGCAGGTCGGTGGCCGCCGCCGTGGTGCTGGCCGCGGACGCGCCGACCGACGACCTCAGCCTGCGCCAGCTCCAGGACGGGGTGCGGGACCTGCTCGGCGGGCTCAGCCGCCCCCGGACGCTCGTCGTGGTGGACCGTTTCGACGACCACCTCACGGCCGACGAACGACGGCGGGCGCTGGCCGCCCTCGCCCCTCCCGCGGGCGGCCTGCCGCTGCACGTCTCGTGGGAGCAGGTGCTGGCCGCGGCCGGTCGCTGACGCTCAGCCCGGAGGCCAGCCCATCGGCGTCCGCCGAGCACGTGGGCGTGCACGTGGAACACGCTCTGGTAGGCCTGCCGGCCGGTGTTGAACACCAAGCGGTAGCCCTTGCCCAGCCCCTCCTGGTCCGCGATGGCACCCACCGCGTTGACCAGGTCCACCAGGACCTCCGGCTCGTTCGCGGCCAAGGCGGCGGCGTTGGGCTGGTGGGTCCGCGGGACCACGAGGATGTGCGTCGGCGCCTGCGGCTCGATGTCGCGGAAGGCGAGCGTGGTCTCGGTCTCGTGCACGACGTCGGCCGGGATCTCCCCCGCGACGATCTTGCAGAACAGGCAGTCCGCGTCTCGTTGTGCGCTCATGGACACCACCCTAGGGAAGTCAGGCCAGGGTCTGCGTGAGCGAGCCGCCGTCGCCGGCGTACTCCAGCCGGCCGCGGGCGCCGTTCACGATCGGCATGTACGGCGGCACGTGCCCGCACTCGACACCGGCGATGATCGGCACGCCGAGCCCGCCGAGCGCGTCCATCACCGCCTGGTCCTGGGTGAGCGACGGCCGCGTCGGGGGCCGACGTCCGACCGACGACGACGGCGTTGGCGGCGTCGAAGAACCCGGCCAGCCGCATGCCGTGCAGGTTGCGGCAGATCTCCAGCGCATTGTCCTCGGACGCCTCGACGTAGACGAGCAGCCCCTCCGGCGCCTCCCGCTCGGCGAAGGACGCGATGTCGCCGTACGGCGTCCCCATCAGGTTGGAGATGGTCTCGATGCAGCCGCCGACCAGCCGGCCCTCGACGGTCACCGGGCCGTCGCCGTCCAGCCGTGACCCAGCGGCCCCTGCGCGTCGAGCACGAGCTCGCTGACCTCGGGCTGGTCCGCGTAGTCGACCCAGCCCGGTGCTGCGGTACCGGCCGACGGGCCGCTGGGTGAAGGTGGCGCCGCGTTCCATCGCCACCACGTCGAGCCAGCCGACCAGACCCGTCGGGCACGTGGTACGGCGTGTCCATGAGGTTGTTGCCGTGGAGGGTCGCGACGCCGGTCATCAAGGTGAGCGGCGTGATGAGCGTCGAGATGTCCGAGAAGCCGACGACCCACGTCGGCTCGGCCTCACGGATCGCGTCCCAGTCGAGCAGCGGCAGCAGGTCGATCGCGGTCTCCCCGCCCCACGGCGGCACGATCGCGCGGATGGCCGGGTCGGTCGAGCATCGCCGTCAGCTCGGCGGCCCTCTCGGCGGCGGGCGCGCTGACGTGGCCCGGAGCCGTCCATGCACTCGCCGACCACGACGTCGTACCCGCGCTCCTTGACGGTCCGCACCGCGACGTCGAGGCGCGGACGAAGCGGGGAGGGCACACCGCTGGAGGGCGAGGTGACACCGATCCGGTCACCGGGGCGGAGGGGCTCGGGGTAGCGCACGGTCATGGGCCCGATGCTTTCACGCACGCGGTGTGAGTGATGGACGGTTTTCCGGTGCGTCAGCCGTCCGCGAGTCACATCCCAGGTAACGAACCGGTCTGCGCGGCGTGTAAACCCCGGGACGACCCTGCGCGTGGAACTAGCGTGACGTGTCAGACGACCGCCCCTCTCCTCGGCAGGAGGACCATGAGCACCGCGCCCGGATGGGACGCCGACGCGGCGGTGGACGAGCTGTACGCCGCCCACTACCGCGGGCTCGTGCGGCTCTCGGTGCTGCTGGTCCGCGACGTGGAGACGGCCGAGGAGGTCGTGCAGGACGCGTTCGTCGCGATGCACGGGCGCTGGCGGACCCTCCGTGACCCGGACAAGGGTCTGGCGTACCTGCGGCAGGCGGTCGTGAACAGGTCCCGGTCGGTGCTGCGCCACCGGGGTGTCCAGGCCCGGCACACCCCGCCCGTCGTACCCGACCTCCCCGGTGCCGACGACAGCGCGGTGGCGTCCGAACGCCGCGGCCAGGTCCTCGACGCGCTTCGTGAGCTGCCCACCAGGCAGCGCGAGGTGCTCGTGCTGCGCTACTACCTCGACCTGTCCGAGGCCGAGATCGCCGACGCCCTCGGGATCAGCCGGGGCGCGGTCAAGAGCCACGCCTCCCGGGGAGCGACGGCCCTTCGCCACCTGTTGGAGGACGCCCGATGAACGACGACGACCTGCGCCGCCTCTTCGAGGACGCGGTCTCCGATGTCGAGCCCCGCGACTCGCTGGGCTCGATCCACGCACGAACGAAGGTGAGATCCATGAGCTCCAAGCGGTCCTGGCTCCTCGGCGCCGGCGCTGCCGTCGTCGCGACTGCGGCCACGGTCGCCGCGGTCACGGTGCTGAGCGGCGACGGTACGACGGACGAACCCGGCTTCGCCGGTCCCACCGCCGCGACCAACGGCAAGACGTCGGAGGGCCAGAGCCCGGCGCCCTCGAAGGAGCCGAGCCCCAGCGAGAGCGCGGCCCCGGAGACGGCAACCGTCCCGGTCTACTACGTGGGCGAGACGACCCGCGGCCCGCGGCTGTACCGGGAGTTCCACCGGGTCGAGCTCATGAACGACGACCCGGTGTCGACCGCGGTGTTCGAGGCCGTCGCCGTGACGCCCGACGACCCGGACTACCGCACCCCCTGGCCCGGCAGGGACGACCGCGGCCACCGTGGAGAGCCCTCCGGCCGACGTGATCACCGTGGACGTGCGCGGGCCCGGCCTCCGTGATCGCCCCGCCGACCTGAGCGCCGAGGAGGCCGAGCTCGCGATCGAGCAGCTCGTGTACACCGCGCAGGCGGCGCACCAGTCCCGGTCCCCGGTCCAGCTGCTGCTCGACGGGAACCGCACCGACACGCTGCTCGGCGTACCGGTCTCCGAGCCGCTCGCCCAGGGTGCGGCCGAGGACGTGCTCGCCCAGGTGTGGATCATCGACCCGGCCGAGGGTGCGGAGGTCACCGCGCCGTTCGAGGTGTCCGGCCTCGCCGCGGCCTTCGAGGCCAACGTCGTGTGGGAGCTGCGGGACGGCGACAAGGTCGTCAAGAAGGGGTTCACGACCGCACGAGCGTGCTGCAAGATGGAGCCCTACTCCTTCGAGGTCAGCGCGCCGCCCGGTGAGTACACGCTCATCGTGACCGACAGCGATCCCTCCGGAGGCGAGGGCTTCGGCCCGTGGGAGGACACCAAGCAGATCACCGTCCTTCCGTAGGCGATCGGGTCGGTCGCGGCGCCCGGTGGCCGCGGTCGACCCGGTTCGTCTTCTAGGCTCGGTCTCGTGCTCACCACGCGCAGCCTCAACCGCACGCTGCTGAAGCGCCAGCACCTGCTCGAGCGCGCGGCGGTGCCTGCGCTGGAGATGGTCGAGCACCTCGTCGGCCTCCAGGCGCAGGACCCCCTGCCGCCGTACGTCGGGCTCTGGGCGCGTCTCGACGGCTTCGAGCCGGACGACCTGAGCGAGCTGCTCGAGTCGCGCAAGGCCAGCCGGATCCTGCTGATGCGCGGGACGATCCACCTCGTCAGCGCCGCCGACTGCCTCGGGATCCGGCCGCTGCTGCAGGGCACGCTCGACCGGCTCATGCGCGGCACGCAGTTCGTGTGGCACTGCGAGGACATCCCTCCGGGCGAGCTCGCCGCCGCGACACGCGAGGTGCTCGGGCCGGATCCGGTGAACGTCAAGACCCTCGGCGCCGCGCTCGCCGAGCGGTTCCCCGGCCACGAGCCGGGCCATCTCGCGAACACCGTGCGGCTGCGCCTGCCGCTGGTCCAGGCACCGCCCCGCGGTGTGTGGAAGCAGGGCGGCGGGCCGTCGTACGTGCACGCGGCCGACTGGCACGGCCGCGCGCCCGAGCCGTACGAGGTCGAGGAGCTGGTGCGCCGCTACCTTCGCGCGTTCGGCCCGGCGACGGCAGCCGACCTCACCGCCTGGTCGGGCATGGTCGGCGTCCGCGCCGTGCTGGACCGGATGCGGGACGAGCTGGTCGAGCACCGGGACGAGAACGGACGGCCGCTCCTCGACCTGCCCGGCCAGCCGATCGCCGACGGCGACGAGCCTGCGCCGGTCCGTCTGCTCGGGAAGTACGACAACCTCTGGCTGTCGCACGCCGACCGGACCCGGGTGGCGGAGCCGGAGAAGCGGCAGCGCTGGATGGGCCGCAACGGCGGTGTCGGCAACACCGTCTTCGTCGACGGCATGCTCGAGGGGACGTGGCAGCAGGTCGACGGGCACGTCGAGGTCGACCTCTGGCGCAGCCTGAGCAAGGTCGAGCGGGCCGAGCTCGACGCGGAGGTCGCGCGGCTCGAGGACTTCCTCGCCCGCTGACTCAGTCCTCGACGAGCGCGGCGAGCCTCGCGAGGGCCTCCGTCCAACCCGTCACGTTGTCCTCGGGCGAGACCCCGCTGTGGAAGGCCTCGTGGACGGCGACGAGGTCCGTGCCTCCGTCCGCGTCGACCAACGTGATCGTGCTCGTCATCTCGCCCTGGAACGCAGGGTCCTCGGTATCGAACTCGTCGACCTCGACGACCATCTCGTCCGGCACCAGCCTGACGAAGCGGCCGTGGTAGGTGTCGGTGTGCTCGGTCGTCTTGCCGACCTGGTCCGGCGCTGTGTAGGTCAGGGACACGCGGACCACGCCTCCCTCCCGCGCGTCGAGCTCGTGCACGACACAGCTCATGCTCGACGGCACCCTCCACCGGGCGATCGCCTCCGCGTCGACGAGGGCCTCGTAGACGCGTGCCCTCGGTGCGTTGATGTGGCGGGTGACCGTGGTCGACGTCATGGGCTCATCTTGCTGGGGGTCAGCGCCAACGGGGGGTGCGGGAGAGGAGGGCCGCGGCGGCGGCCACCCCGGCGGTGGAGGTGCGCAGGACCGACCGGCCCATCCGCAGCGGCTCGGCGCCGGCCTCGGCGAAGGCGGCGAGCTCCTCGTCGCTGATCCCGCCCTCGGGACCCACGACGACCACGACGTCGCCGGCGGCGGGCACGTCGAGCGCGGCGAGGGGCTTGGTCCCCGCCTCGTGCAGTACGACGGACAGCGCGGCGTCGCGAAGCAGAGCCACCACGTCGGCCGTGCTCGCCATCTCGGCGACGGACGGGTGCCAGGAGCGACGCGCCTGCTTCGCGGCCTCGCGGGCGGTGCTGCGCCACTTGGCGAGCGACTTGGCCGCCCGCTCGCCCCGCCACACCGCGACCGAGCGCGACGCGGCCCACGGCACGATCACGTCCGCGCCCACCTCGGTGAGCATCTCCACCGCGAGCTCGCCGCGGTCGCCCTTGGGGATCGCCTGGACGACCACGAGCCGCGGGGACTCCGGCTGCTCCGAGCGCACCGCGGACACCGTGCCGGTGAGCGACGACTTGGTGGTCGCGGAGACCGTCACCACGGCCGTCGTACCGGCGCCGTCGGTCAGCGCGACCTGCTCGCCGACCCGGATCCGGCGGACGACGACGGCGTGGCGGGCCTCGTCGCCGTCCAGCTCGACCGAGCCTCCGACCACGGTGCCGGACAGGTCCGGCGCGAGGAAGGTGGGCAGGCTCATCGCGGGTTGAACGCGCTCCTCAGCTTGTCGAAGACCGACCGGTGCGTGGCCTGGACCTGACCGTCGGGCGTCTCCTCGTCGCGCAGGGCGGCCAGCTCGCGCAGCAGCTCCTCCTGGCGGTCGTCGAGCCGTGTCGGCGTCTCCACGACGACCCGGACGACCAGGTCGCCGCGGCCGACGCCCCGGAGCGCCGGGACGCCGCGGCCGTTGAGCACGATCTCGGCGCCCGACTGGGTGCCCGGACGGATGTCGATCTCGACGCCGGTCTCCAGGTCGCTCTCGGTGCCGGCCTCGACGAGGTCGGCCTCGAGCGTCGGCAGCTCGAGCGTGGTGCCCAGCGCCGCGGCGGTCATCGGGACGGTGACCGTGCAGAGCAGGTCGCTGCCGTGACGGGTGAACACCGCGTGGTCGGCGACGTGGATCTCGACGTAGAGGTCGCCGGCCGGGCCGCCGCCCGGGCCGACCTCGCCCTGGCCGGAGAGCTGCACGCGGGTGCCGGTGTCGACGCCGGCGGGGATCTTGACGTTGAGGGTGCGGCGGGAGCGGACCCGGCCGTCGCCGGAGCACTCGCGGCACGGCTCGGGGATGATCGTGCCGTAGCCGCGGCAGGCCGCGCAGGGACGCATCGTGCGGATCTCGCCGAGGAACGAACGCTGCACCTGGTGCACCTCGCCGCGCCCGTGACAGGTCTGGCAGGCCTCCGGCTCGGAGCCCGGCGCGGCGCCCTTGCCGCTGCACACGGTGCACAGCACCGCGGTGTCGACCTTGAGCTCGCGGGTGATGCCGAAGGCGGCCTCGGCCAGGTCGACGTCGAGCCGGATCAGCGCGTCCTGGCCACGGCGGACGCGAGGACGCGGACCACGACCGGCGCCGGCCGCTCCCCCGCCGGCGCCACCGAAGAACGCATCCATGATGTCGGTGAACGAGAAGCCCGCGCCCTGGCCGAAGCCGCCGGCGCCGCCGCCGAACGGGTCGCCGCCGAGGTCGTACATCCGCCGCTTCTCGGGGTCGGACAGGACCTCGTAGGCACGCGTGACGTCCTTGAACCGCTCCTGGGTCTCCGGGTCGGGGTTCACGTCCGGGTGCAGCTGACGCGCAAGGCGGCGGTACGCCTTCTTGATCGCGTCCTGGTCGGCGTCGCGGGAGACGCCGAGGGTCTCGTAGAGGTCCTGGCTCACAGTCTTCTCTCAGCTCATCCTTCGTCGAGAATCTTCGACACGTAGCGCGCGACGGCGCGAACGGTCGCCATCGTGCTGGGGTAGTCCATGCGTGTGGGGCCGACGATGCCCAGGGTCGCGAGCGCCTCGTCGCCGGGGCCGTAGCCGGTCGCGACCACCGAGGTGGTCGAGAGCTCCTGGTAGGGCACCTCGTGGCCGATGCGCACCGTCAGCGTCGACGGCGACGTCGCCTCCCCGAGCAGCTTCAGCAGCACGACGTGCTCCTCGAGCGCCTCGAGCATCGGCTTGATCGAGGCGTCGAAGCCGTCGCCGAAGCGGGCGAGGTTCGCGGTGCCGCCGACCATGACGCGCTCGTCGGAGCGGTGGTCGGACATCGCGTCCATGAGCGCGGCGACGACGATGCTCACCGGCACGCGGTGCTGCTCGTCGTACTCCTCGGGGACCTCGGCCAGACGGTCGGCGGCGTCGCTGAGCTTCTGCCCCATGGTGGCCTTGTTGAGTGCGGTCCGGATGCCGGCGACGGTCTCGTCGTCGAGGGGCTCGGGGATCTCCACCACCCGCTGCTCGACGCGGCCGGTGCTCAGGATCATCACCAGCAGCAGGCGGGTGCTGGCCAGCGTCACGAGCTCGATGTGGCGGACCGTGGAGCGCGAGAGCGTGGGGTACTGCACGATCGCGACCTGGCGGGTCAGCTGGGCGAGCAGGCGGACACTGCGCTGCACGACGTCGTCGAGGTCGACGGCCCCCTGCAGGAGCGTCGAGATCGCGCGCTTCTCGGCGACCGACAGCGGCTTGACCTGGCTGAGCCGGTCCACGAACAGCCGGTAGCCCTTGTCGGTGGGGATCCGGCCCGCGCTGGTGTGCGGCTGGGTGATGAAGCCCTCGTCCTCGAGCGCCGCCATGTCGTTGCGGACCGTCGCCGGGGAGACGCCGAGCCGGTGCCGCTCGACGAGCGCCTTGGAACCGACGGGCTCCTGGGTGGCCACGTAGTCCTCGACGATCGCGCGGAGGACAGCGAGCTTGCGGTCCTCGACCATGTCTCGCCTCCTTCTGGCACTCACCTGTTCCGAGTGCCAATGCTACTAGCCGTGCCGCCGCGAGCAGAATCCTCCGGACGTAGGGTGCGGCCATGAGCACGCGCTTCTCCCCCAGCTTCGACATCCCCCCGACACCGGCTTCGTCGAGATCGCCGACCGGTGCTGGGTCGCCCGCTACGACTTCCTCGACGTCAACGTCGGTGTGGTCGGCGGAGACCGGGGGCTGGTGGTCGTGGACACCCACGCCTCCGAGGCGGACGCACGCCGGGTGCTCGAGAGCCTGCGCCGGCTCGGCCAGGGCGAGGTCGTCGCGATCGTGAACACCCACGAGCACTTCGACCACGTGCTGGGAAACGCCGTCTTCACCGAGGAGTACGCCGGAGCAGACCTCATCGCCCACGAGGCCGCAGCCGACCGGATGCCTGAGGCCGTGGCACGCGTCAAGCAGCTCTACGTGGACGACCCCGACGACCCGCACGGGCCGGACGTCCGCAGCAGCCGGGTCGTCGTTCCGGACCAGACCTTCTCGTCGGCGAAGGTGGTCGACCTCGGCGACCGGATCGTCGAGGTGGCCCACCTCGGGCGCGGTCACACCGGCGGGGACGCGGTGGTGCGGGTGGCCGACACCGACGTGCTCTACGCCGGCGACCTCGTCGAGGAGTCCGGGGTGCCCGGCTTCGGCGCCGACTGCTTCCCGCTGGAGTGGCCCGAGACTCTCGACCTGATGATCGGCATGCTCGGCGGCGGCTCGGTGGTCGTGCCCGGGCACGGGCTGCCGGTCGACAAGGACTTCGTCATGCACCAGCGCGCGAGCATCGGCGCGGTCGCCGAGGGGATCCGCGACCTCGCGGGTCGCGGTGTCGCGGTCGAGGACATGGCCCGGGAGACCTCCTGGCCCTACCCGGCCGAGGACCTGCAGCAGGCGTTCCTCCGCGGGCTGGCCCATCTCCCCCGCGGCTCGAGGACACTGCCGCTGCTCTAGCGGGGACGGTGTTCAGCGGCGGACGCTGATCCGCGGTGACCCGTGCAGCCAGCGGAACGCGCCGGTCCACCAGAGCACGCCGACCAGGACGAGGACGACCCACACGTCCGTCAGCATCGCGAGCCCCACGAGGATCACGATCAGCGGAAGCAGCGGGAACCGGACGCGCCGCGTCTCCGGGCGGGTCCGCCGCGGCGGCCGGGCGGCGGGTACGCCGCGGACGGTGTGCGTCCGGCGGGGCAGCGGCGGAAGGTCGACGAACAGCGGAGCGAGGTCCGACCTCGTCCTGGCGCGCCAGGCCACCGAGCTGCGTTCGTCGTACTCGTCCTTGGTGAGCCGGCCCGGCGACGTAGTGCTCGCTGAGCGCGCTAGACGGCCGTCGTCGCGCTCGGCGTCCCCGATCCTGATCTCGGGCGGGGTCACTCCGGCTCCCCCTCCGCGAGCAGCCCGTACAGCTTGCGGCGGGCGTCGCCGAGGATCTCCGCGGCCTCGGCCTGCTGCTGACGGTTGCCCGACATCACGATCTGCCAGACCGCGGCCATCACCTGGCCGATGACCGGCTTCAGCTCGTGCGTCTCCTCCCCTTGGGAGTCGAAAGGGCGCCAGGTGCCCTCCATCTCGTCGGGGTGCTCGGCGACGTAGGCACGCCCCGCGTCGGTCAGCGCGCAGCACGCGCCGGCCCTCGACCTCGGCGCCCTCCA
Source organism: uncultured Actinomycetota bacterium (assembly GCA_963700365.1). Taxonomy (GTDB): domain Bacteria; phylum Actinomycetota; class Actinomycetes; order Propionibacteriales; family Nocardioidaceae; genus Nocardioides_C. The sequence goes on from CAVOXG010000005.1 coordinate 147,863, forward strand.
CGAGCCCCTCGTCCTCGAGCTGCTGGAGGGTCGGGTAGACCGATCCCGGGCTGGGCTTCCACGCCCCGCCGCTGCGGTCCGCGATCTGCTGGATGATCTGGTAGCCGTTCATCGGCTGCTCGGCGAGCACGTCGAGGATCGCCGCGCGGACGTCGCCGCGGCGGACCCGTGGGCCGCGTTGCTGCTGCTGTCCGGCCATCCCGAACAGCCCGGCGATCCACGGCGGCGGGCCCGCGCCCCAGGGCCCCGGGCCCCATCCGCTGCCGGGCCACTGCTGTCCCCATCGGTGACCGCTCATCCGCGTCTCCCTCCGCCCGGGCCGGCCTGCGGGCCGACCTCACGATACGTTGACGATATATCGCTGACAGTCGCGTTCCAACGGGTTCCAGATGCCCGTCCAGACAGCTCGAGCGGCGAGGGGGTTGTCAGGGTTTGGGTGTAACACGTAGTTTCACCTGCAGTGACCGACTACCCAGGGCGGGGGCTTCGTGTCGATCCTGACCAGAGATCGTGACTGGCACAGCGTGCGCGGGCGGGCTGCGAAGCTCCTCACGACACCGCTGCACCCGGACGACTACTTCTCGCTGATCAACCCGCTGTGGTCGGCCCGCGAGCTGCGCGGCCGGATCGAGAAGGTCGTCCCCGAGACCGACGACGCCGCGACGCTGGTGATCAAGCCCGGCTGGGGCGCCAGGTTCGACTACAGGCCCGGCCAGTACATCGGCATCGGCGTCGAGCTCGAGGGCCGCTACCACTGGCGGTCCTACTCCCTCAGCTCCGCGCCCACGCACAAGGGCCGGAGCTTCACGATCACGGTCCGGGCGATGCCGGAGGGCTTCCTCTCCGACCATCTCGTCCGCGGCCTGGCTCCGGGCACGATCGTGCGGCTGGCGGCGCCCTCGGGAGAGTTCGTCCTGCCGAACCCGCCGCCGGCCAAGATGCTCTTCCTCGTCGGAGGCAGCGGGATCACCCCCGTGATGTCGATGATGCGCACCCTCGACCGGCGCGGCACCATGCCCGACGTCCTCCTCGCCTACTCCTCCCCCACGCCGGAGCGGATGATCTTCCGTGACGAGCTGCGCGAGATGGCCGAGCGGCACGCGGGACTGCGGCTGCACGAGCAGTACACCGACACCGACGGCCTGCTCACCCTCGACGCCCTTCCCGAGATCTGCCCGGACTGGCGCGAGCGCGAGACGTGGGCGTGCGGCCCCGGGCCGATGCTCGACGCGGCCGAGGAGCACTGGGAGGAGGCCGGCCTCTCCGACCGGCTCCACCTCGAGCGGTTCACGCTCAAGCTCGACGGCGACGGCGCCGAGGGCGGCACCATCACCTTCCGCAACTCCGGCAAGGAGATCGAGGTCGACGGCGCCACCACGCTGCTCGAGGCCGGGGAGCAGGCAGGGGTCGGGATGCCGTACGGCTGCCGTATGGGCATCTGCCACACCTGCACGCTCACGATGGTCTCCGGCCGGATCCGCGACCTGCGCAGCGGCGAGGAGCACTTCGAACCCAACGAGTCCATCCAGACCTGCGTGACGGTTGCCGCCGGTGACTGCACCCTCAACATCTAGGGAGCGACCCCCATGGCCATCTCCGACGTCAAGGAGTACACCCACCTCAGCGATGAGGAGGTCGAGGCGCTCGGTCGCGAGCTCGACCAGATCCGAGCCGACATCGAGGCCTCGCGCGGTGCCGCCGACGCGGCGTACATCAACCGCCTGATCACCATCCAGCGCACGCTCGCCGCCGCCGGCCGGGTGACCCTGTTCGCCAGCAGGTCCCGACCCGCCTGGGTCGCCGGGACACTGATGCTCGGGATCGCGAAGATCCTCGAGAACATGGAGATCGGCCACAACGTGATGCACGGCCAGTGGGACTGGATGAACGACCCGGAGATCCACTCGAGCACCTGGGAGTGGGACACCGCCCAGCCGGCCGAGCAGTGGAAGCACTCCCACAACTACGTGCACCACCAGTTCACCAACGTCCTCGGCTACGACAACGACATCGGGTACGGCATCCTCCGGATGGCGCGCGAGCAGAAGTGGCACCCGGCGAACCTCGGCCAACCGGTCTACAACACCCTGCTCGCGCTGCTCTTCCAGTGGGGTGTCGCCCTGCACGACCTCGACATCGAGTCGATCCGCAAGGGCAAGAAGGACCCCAAGGAGATGAAGCGCCAGCTCAAGCAGATCGCGAAGAAGGTCCGCCGCCAGGTGGGCAAGGACTACGTGCTCTACCCGCTGCTGACCGGTCCGGCGTTCCTGTCAACGCTCAAGGCCAACGCCGCGGCGAACCTGATGCGCAACGTGTGGTCCTACATGATCATCTTCTGCGGCCACTTCCCCGACGGTGCGATGCACTTCACCGAGGAGGAGATCGAGGACGAGACCCGTCCCGAGTGGTACCTGCGCCAGGTGCTCGGCGCGGCCAACTTCGAGGGCGGCCCGCTGCTGCACGTGATGAGCGGCAACCTCGGCTACCAGATCGAGCACCACCTGTTCCCCGACCTCCCGAGCAACCGGTACCGCGAGATCTCGCTGCGGGTGCGCAGGCTGTGCGAGGAGTACGGCATCCCCTACACGACCGGGCCGCTGCACCGGCAGTACGGCCAGGCGCTGCGGACCATCTGGAAGCTGTCGCTGCCGAACTCCTGGACCAGCAACGACACGCCTCCCCCGCCGCCGAGCCGGTTCCGCGGCCGTCGCTCGGACTCCGAGCGTCCGCCCCGCCGCATCGAGACGGGGATCTGGCAGGGCCGCGCGTCCGCCTAGAGCCTCAGCGGGAGGTCGACGTACGCCGTTCGACCACCGAGTTGGGATGGAAGACGACCCGCTGGTCGCCTCGGCGGTCAGCGGGTCGTTCGATCTCGAAACCGCTCGTCGTGACGAGCACCCACTCCTGCGGGGGTGCCTCGATGCCGAGTGCGCCCTCCCCGAGCGGGCGGTAGACGTCGAGCGCCGCCTCGGCACAGGCCTCGTGCAGCGGCGGGAAGTGCAGCGCGTTGTCGTCGACCTCCTGCTCGGTGCCGAGGAAGGCGACCGGCCAGCCGAGCGAGATCCCGCAGAGGCCGCAGATCCGGCTCAGGGCGCAGCGGATCGCACGCCGCTTGCTGACCGAGCGGACGTCGAAGCCACCGTCCTCGTCCTCGCACGAGAACGGCACAGGCACACCGCCCTCCTGCGCTCGTGGGCGTCCGGCGAGGTCTGCGGGCAGCTCGGTGTCGTCCATGGACGACGATCATGCCGTCGATCATGGGCAGAATCACGTCCCGCCCACGGGTCGGTCTCACGTCCCGACGGCGCGTCGAGTACGTCGACCCGCCCGGCCCGCCTAGGTTCTAGGACCATGTCCTTCGACCGCTACGGATCAGACGTCCTCAACACCGACTGGCGCGCGCCCAAGCGCGGCAGGTCGGTGGAGATCGAGGCCGACAAGGGACTCGTCGTGGAGGAGGTCACCACCGACTGGTGCGGCGAGATCGTGGCGGTCGACCGGGACCTCATGACGGTGACGCTCGAGGACCGGCGAGCCAAGCGACGTACCTTCCCCCTCGGACCCGGCTTCCTGCTCGAGGGCGTGCCCGTGATCCTCAAGCCGCCCACCCGCTCGGGCCCGGCGAGGAAGACCCACACCGCCTCCGGCTCGGTCGCGGTGCCGGGCACGAAGGCCCGCGTCGCCCGGGCGAGCCGGATCTTCGTCGAGGGCCGGCACGACGCCGAGCTCGTCGAGAAGGTCTGGGGCGACGACCTCCGGGTCGAGGGCGTCGTCGTGGAGTACATCGAGGGCGTGGACGACCTCGCCGAGCAGCTGCGCGACTTCAGGCCGGGCCCGGAGCGCAAGGTCGGCGTCCTCGTCGACCACCTCGTCGCAGGCTCGAAGGAGAGCCGGATCGCACAGTCCATCGCCCGCTCACCCGTGGGCAAGCACGTGCTGATCGTCGGCCACCCGTTCGTCGACATCTGGCAGGCGGTCAAGCCCGACCGGCTCGGCATGGAGAAGTGGCCGGTGATCCCTCGCAACGTCGAGTGGAAACGCGGCGTGTGCCAGAGCCTCGGCTGGCCGCACCGGGACCAGGCCGACATCGCCCGGGCCTGGAAGCACATCCTGTCGAAGGTGCAGTCCTACGCCGACCTCGAGCCGTCCCTCCTGGGCCGCGTCGAGGAGCTCATCGACTTCGTCACCGTCGACTGAGCGCGGCTCAGCTGACGAAGCGGATCGTGATCGGGTAGCGGTAGAAGCCGCCGTTCGACGCCTGGACGGTGGCGATGACCATCACCACCAGCTCGAAGATCCCCAGCGTGATGATGATCGGGATGAGGAGCAGCAGCCCGAAGCCCAGCGTGACGATGCCGACGACGATCGCCACGATGAGCAGGCCCACCGAGTAGACCAGCATCGAGAGCTGGAAGTTCAGCGACTCGACCGCGTGCTCCCGGACCCGCGCCGACCGGTTCCCGACGGTGTTCATCACGACCAGCGGGAAGGCGAAGGCGAAGATCGACAGGGTGCCGGCCGAGAGGACCATGCCGCCGATCAGGACGAGCAGCGCTCCGAGGTGCGACCACATCGACCAGGTCTTCTCCTCGTCGACGCCGCTCTGGGTCGGCGGGACGTAGCCGCCCTGCCCCGGAGCAGGTCCCCACGCGTTGCCGTCCCACCATCGCTGTCCGCCGGTCGCAGGGTCCTGGTACCACCCTGCCGGAGCAGACGACGTTCCCCCGTGCGAGCCCGGCTCGCTGTTCGCATCAGTCACAGGTGCACATTAGCCGCTTCAGGGCAGCAGGTCGCGGACCACCGCGTCGGCGAGGAGCCGGCCCCGGAGGGTGAGCACGATCCGGCCGTGCTCGAGCGGTCCGGGCTCCACGAGCCCCGCCTCCACCTGCGCCGGGAGGGCCGCTCTCCCGGCCGCGTCGAGCGCCTCGGCCGGGAGCCCGTCCCGGAGCCGGACCGCCAGCAGCACCTGCTCGACCCGCCGGGTCTCCGCGTCGAGGACCTCGCGGCCGTGCGCGGGGCTGACCCCGGCGGCGATCCGCCCGGCGTACGCGGCGGGGTGCTTGACGTTCCACCAGCGCACGCCGCCGACGTGTGAGTGCGCCCCCGGGCCGGCTCCCCACCAGTCCGCGCCCGTCCAGTAGAGCTCGTTGTGCCGGCACCGGGTGCGCTCGGAGGTCGACCAGTTCGAGACTTCGTACCAGCCCATCCCCGCCTCCACGAGGGCCGCCTCGGCGGCGAGGTACTTGTCGGCCAGGTCGTCGTCGTCGGTCATCGGCACCTCGCCACGGCGGATCTGCCGGGACAGCGCGGTGCCCTCCTCCACGATCAGCGCGTACGCGGACAAGTGGTCGGGGTCGCAGGCGAGGGCGCTGTCGAGCGAGGTCCGCCAGTCCTCGAGGCTCTCCCCCGGCGTCCCGTAGATGAGGTCGAGGCTGACCTCGTCGAAGCCCGCCTCGCGAGCCCAGCGCGACGACCTGGGGCACGCGGGCCGGGTCGTGGGTCCGTTCGAGCACGGCCAGGACGTGCGACACGGCCGACTGCATCCCGAAGGAGATCCGGTTGATGCCACCCTCGCGGAGCACCGCGAGGTCGTCCGGGGTCACGCTGTCGGGGTTGGACTCGGTGGTGACCTCGGCGCCGGGCACCAGGCCGAACTCCTCGTCGATCGTCGCGACGACCCGGGTCAGGTCCCGCGGTGGGAGGAGCGTGGGTGTGCCGCCGCCGAAGAAGACCGTCTCGACCGGCACGTCGCGGGCGCCGAGCACCTTGCGCGCGAGGCGGATCTCGTCGATGACCGAGTCCGCGTACGTCGTACGCGAGACCCCGCCGCCGAGCTCGGCGGCGGTGTAGGTGTTGAAGTCGCAGTACCCGCAGCGGACCGTGCAGAACGGCACGTGCACGTAGAAGCCGAAGGGGCGCCTGCCGACGCCGTCGAGAGCGGGGTCGGGAAGCGAGCCGTCGTCGGGGGCGGGTTCGCCGTCAGGCAGGGCGGAGGGCACCGCTCCATCCTAGGTAGGGGTGACAACGCCTCGACGCGCAAGAGGCGCCGCCCCCTGCGGGACGGCGCCTCTCGGCTGCTCGGACGACAGCTAGTCCTTGTAGAGCGCGTCGATCTGGTCCTTGTAGTTCTGCTCGACGACCTTGCGCTTGACCTTCATCGACGGGGTCAGCTCGCCGGACTCGACGCTCAGGTCGTGGTCGAGCAGGATCCACTTCTTGATGGTCTCCCAGCGGTTGAGCCGCTTGTTCAGGGTCTCGACGTAGTCGGCGACCATGTCGTTGACCTTCTGCGAGGAGACGATCTCGGAGTACGACGCACCCTCCATGCCGTTGTGGGTGGCCCAGTCGGCCATCGCGTCGGGGTCGAGGGTGATCAGCGCGACGCAGTAGTTGCGGTCGTTGCCGTGCACCAGGAACTGGCTGGCGTAGGGGCAGATCGCCTTGAACTGCGACTCGATCGACGAGGGGGCGATGTACTTGCCGCCCGACGTCTTGAACAGGTCCTTCTTGCGGTCGGTGATCTTGAGGAACCCCTCGGCGTCGAGCTCGCCGATGTCACCGGTGTGCAGCCAGCCGTCCTGCAGCGTGTCGGCGGTCTGCTCGGGGAGGTTGTGGTAGCCGTCCATGACGCCGGGGCCCTTGATCAGGACCTCGCCGTCCGCGGCGATCTTCACCTCGCTGCCGTCGAAGACCAGGCCGACCGAGCCGAACTTGTAGTTGTCGGGCCGGTTCACGAAGGAGCCCGCCGAGGTCTCGGTGAGGCCGTAGCCCTCGAGGATCAGGATGCCGGCGACGTGGAACCACTCCGCGACCTCCTGGTTCAGCGCGGCGGCACCGGAGATGAAGAAGCGGACCCGGCCGCCGAAACGCTCCCGGATCTTGGCGAAGACCAGCTTGTCGAACACGGCGTGCTGCTTGGCGAGCAGGAACGGGACCGGCTTGCCCTCCAGCTTGAGCCGACGGACCTCCTTGCCGACCTGGAAGGCGCGGTTGAAGATCTTCTCCTTCAGGCCGCCCTCGGTCTGCTGCATCGTGATGATCCGGCCGTGGGCCTTCTCGAAGATGCGGGGAGCCGCGCCCATGAAGGTGGGCTTCACGACCGCGAGGTTCTCGATGATCTTGTCGACCCGCCCGTCGACGGCGGTCGGGAAGCCGCACGCGAGCTGCGTCGAGAGCAGCACCTTGCCGAAGGAGTGGGCCATCGGGAGCCACAGGAACTGCAGGTCGTCCTCGGTCAGGATGCCCTGGGCCTGGATCGCCGCACCCTCGTAGGTCCACGACGAGTGACGCAGCCGCACGCCCTTGGGGCGGCCGGTGGTGCCCGACGTGTAGATCAGCGTCGCCAGGGCGTCCGGCTTGGTCTCCGCGACGCGCTTCTCGACCACGTCGGGCTGCTCGGCGAGCAGCTCCTGGCCGAGGCGCTCGAGCTCGGCGAGGTCGATCACCCAGTCGCCGTCGGTGGCACCGTCGACGGTCACCACCTTGGCCAGGTGCGGCAGCTCGGAGCGGTGCTTGGTCAGCTTGGCGATCTGCTCGTCGTCCTCGGCGAAGACCACCCGGCACTCGGAGTCGGCCAGGATGTAGGCCACGTCGTCGTCGATCGTCGACGGGTACACCGTGGTGGTCGCGGCACCCGCGCACATGATCGACAGGTCGGCCACGATCCACTCGTAGCGCGTGGCGGAGGCGATGCCGACTCGCTGCTCGGGCTCGACACCCAGCGCGACCAGGCCCGCGGCGAGCCGGGTGACCCGGTCGCCGGTCTCCTGCCACGTCACCGACTCCCACTCGTCGCCCTTCGGGAAGCGGTAGGCCTCCCGGTCGGGACTCTTCTTGACTCGGTCGAAGAACTGCAGGCCGACGTTGGCCGGCCGGCTCTCGATCCCGCTGAGGTCGCGGCGGACGGTGCTCTGAGACATCGCTCTCCCTGATCGTCCCTGCGGGACGCGGGGCGGCGCACCGGGCAGGGCTGTTGACGTGATGCGACACAAGGTAGAACAACTGGCTACTTAGCGGTAGGTTCGGGGCCGTTAATGGGACCGTTTCGCAACGATTCGGCGCAGGGCTTTACAGTTGGACGATTTTCCGAGCGTCCGGACGGTTGGCTCCTACAACCCCCGGTGACCGCCTCAGGGCAGGTTCACGTAGCCGTGCCGGGACTTCCACAGGAAGTACTTCTCGAAGCCGAGCTTCATCAGGTGCGCCTGCGGGCCGGGGATCAGCACGCCGTGCTTGCGCGGCGGGAGCATCTTGTCGGCGAGGATGATCACGCCGTTGTTGCCGGCGTCCATGACGCAGACCGCCTTGATGTCGCCGAACTCCTTGTGCTCGCTGGGCTGCTCGCCCCGGATCTGCGCGGCGACGTTCTTCGCGGCGGTGTGCGCCATCGCCTCGGTCGGGAAGCCGGTCTTGGGGATGCCGACCGGGGTCGGGGTCTGCCAGGGGGTGGCGACGGCCGCGGCGACACCCACCGCGTACACCTCGTCGTGAGTCGTCGGACTGGTAGGTGTCGCGGACCTTGATGTAGCCCTTGTCGTCGGCGAGCCCGTCGACCTCCTTGAGGAAGTCCTGGCCGAGGAACGGCGGCACGACCATGCTGAACGCGAACGGCAGCCTCTCTCCGTCGGAGAGCACCATCGCACCATCGTCGATGTGGTCGATCCCGACGCTGATCCGGGAGTCGATCCCCTCCTTCTTCAAGAACATGCCCAGCAGCTGCTCGCCGTGCGGGAGCCCGCCGATGCCGAAGTGGCCGAGGAACGGCTCGGACGTGACGTAGGTGAGCTTCACGTCCTTCTGCAGGCCGTTCTTGCGCAGCTGGTAGGCGGTGTTGAAGAGGAACTCGTAGGCGGCTCCGAAGCAGCCCGCGCTCTGGGACGCCGCGACCACGATGTCGCCGGGCTTCTCCAGGTAGCGCTTCCAGGCCTCGTGGGCCCGCTCGGCCTCCTCGAGCGTGGTGATCGTGACCGCGTTCTCCTTGAAGCCCGGCACCACGTCGTCCTTGTTGTGGTAGCCGGTCGCGATCACGAGGTAGTCGTAGCCGATCGTCTGCCCGTCGCCGTACTCGACGACCTTGCTCTCCAGGTCGATGCCGGTGGCCGGCGCGTGCACGAAGTCGACGTCGTGGGACTCGAAGGTCGGCGCGACCGGGAACGTGATGTCCTCACGCTCGCGCCGGCCGAACGGCAGCCAGATGAGGCTCGGGTTGAACAGGAAGTGGTCACCGGCGGAGACGACGGTGACGTCCACGTCGCCGTGCAGCTCGTGCTTGACCGCGAGTGCCGCGGTCAGCCCACCGAAGTTGGACCCGAGGACGACGACCTTCTTGCGCATGGCTGCACCTCCCGTGGTTCGAGTCTGTCAGCCTTGTACCGCCTTCGCCACCGTCACCATCGTCGTGATCCACCGCCGCTCCTCCGCCGTGAGACTCACGCCCCAGCCGGCGGGCGTCGTCGACGGCCCACGACGCGTCGTGCAGCGCCCGCACGACGACCCAGTCCCGGGCGCGGTCCTCGTCGAGCTCGGCCGCGTCGACCACCGCATGGAACCTGCGTCGCACGGCGTCGCGGACGCCTCCGGAGTCCACCACCTCGTCCCACCGGTTCCACAGCAGCGGCGCCACCTCGTAGTGCGGGTCCCCGGACATCGGCTGAGGGTCGATGACGAGCCAGGGCTCGCGGTCGCCGGCCAGGACGTTCTCGTAGTGCAGGTCGCCGTGGATCATCCGACCGGTGCTCGCGTCGTCGGTCACGAAGGCCGCCGCGAGCGACAGCGCCTGCTCGACCAGCCGCCGGGGCATGGGCGCGTCCTTGACCATCGCCGCGAGCCCGGCGTTCCAACGCTCGACGTACGACGTGAGGGTGCGCAGCTGGGGCAGCGCCGGGACGTGGAGGCGCCGGTAGAAGCCGGCCACGATCTCGCAGGCCTCCACGTCCCACAGGTCGGTGAGGTCCTCGTGGTGCAGGCGCTCCAGGAGCAGGGCACGGCGGTGCGGGTCCGCCCGCAGCAGGAGGACGGCTCCGTCGCCCTGCCACCGCTGGAGGGCCAGGTGCTCGTGCTCGGTCTCCTCGACCGGCAGGCCGACCTTGAGCACCGCCGGTCGCCCCGCCGTCGTACGGACCGGGACCACCAGGCTGCAGAACCCGTGCATCGGGGTGCCGTCGAGGCTCAGCTGCCACTCGTCGAGCAGAGCTGCCGTCACCGCCGGGAGAGCGTCGAGCCAGGACACCCACGGCTCCCCCAGTCGGACCTGGGCCGCGAGCCCCGCCGGGAGGTCGAAGGACAGCACGTCGGCGACCCTACGTCCCCGTGACCTATTCGCCTCCCGCTAGTTGGAGATCCCATGACCCCCTCGCGCACCCGCACCGTGCTCGCCACGGTCACCGCCACGGCGGCCCTGGGCCTGCTCCCGGTCCCCGCGGCCGCGGCTCCGGCAGACCTCCCCGGCTCGGTTCCCCCTGCCGCCCGCACGGCCGAGCCCCGGCTTCCTGAGGCCGACGGCTGGCCCTTCCCCGACGGTGCGTTCCCGCGCACGTCCGGCACGGGACGGCTGCTCGGCGGCGCCTCCTACTGGACCGACTTCGTGTACGACGACCACGGTCCGGCCGTCCCCGGCGGCTTCGGCGCCCCCTACGCGACCAACCTCGCCCCGGTGCAGGGCGGGTACACCTACCCGTCGGGCACGGCGCACGACAACGGGGCGGACATCTTCCGTACGGCGGTCGGCGCGGACGCGCGTGCGTCGTACTGGCGGGTCGACTGGACGACGCTCGCCGACGCCGACGTGCCGCTCGCGGTGTGGACGATCGACCGTGATGGCGACGAGTCGACCGGCGTGGGCGCCTGGCCCGCCGACGCGGGCGTGACCTCGCCGGGCATCGACACCGGGCTGGTCGTGTCCAGCCGCGGGGCCTGGCTCGTCGACCTGGTCGACGGCGGCAGGCGCGACGTCGCGGCACTCGGCGGCTCGGTCACCGTCGACCGCGAGGCGCGAGTCCTTCGTGGTCCGGCTCCCCCGCCGTGCCCTGGACCCGACCGGCCGCTGGACCGTGCGGGTCGCGGCGGGCCTGGCCGACGAGAGCGGTGAGTCCCTGGCCGTCCCCTCCACCGCTGCGGGGCCTGCCGGCGCCCGGCACGACCCGGCTCTACAACGTCGGCTACCGCAGCGCCCGCCAGGAGCCGCCGGTGTTCCGCAACGGCAACACCGACGCGCTGGTCGCCGCCTTCGAGCAGCAGGCGGCCGGGGCCCCGCTCCTGGGACAGGTCGGGGCCGACGGCCTCGGCGCGCTTCGTCACCGGCAACTTCTGGATGGAGGACCACCAGGCGGACGCGCTCGCCACCGGAGACGTCTCGGCGTTCTCGACGACGGTCGACTGGCGCCGCCTCCGGGACCGCGCCTCCACCCGGGAGCCACAGCCCCGCGGCTACAGCAACCGGTGGTACGTCTCCCGGCTCGACCTCGGCGAGGGCGTCCACGTCGGCACCGACCACGGCAACGACCTGCGGCCCAACTTCCTCGGCCGGATCCAGCCCTACTCCGTCTACGTCCCCCGCGACGTCCCGGCCCGTGAGCGCAAGCCGCTGACCTGGGTGCTGCACTCCCTCGGGGTGAACCACAACCAGTACGGCGGCCTCAACCCCGGGCTGCTGCAGCGGCTGTGCGAGGACCGGGGGTCGGTGTGCGCGAGCACGCTCGGCCACGGTCCCGACGGGTGGTACCTCGACGAGGCGGAGGTCGACTACTGGTCGGTGTGGCGCGAGGTGGCGCAGGCGTTCCGGATCGACCCCGAGCGCACCCAGGTCACGGGGTACTCGATGGGCGGGTACGCCGCGTACAAGCTCGGTCTGCAGCACCCCGACCTCTACGCCGGGGCGATCTCGCTGGCCGGCCCGCCCGCGTGCGGCAGCGGCCTCGACCCCGAGCGGGGGCTGCCGCTGTTCCGCCACGAGCGGTGCGAGAAGGACGGCGCGACCGGTGCGCTGGTCGGCAACGCGCTGCACGTGCCCTACCGGGTGGGACACGGAACGCTGGACGAGCTGGTGCCGTTCGTCGCGGTCGAGGACCAGGTGGCGCGGTTCGACGCGCAGGGGCTGCGGCACCGGTTCGTGCGCTACCCCGGCGAGGACCACATGGCGTTCGCGACCCAGGACCGGTTCGACTCGGTGCTCGACGGGCTCGGGACGCCGCGCCGCGCGACCAACCCGGAGCGGGTGGCCTTCTCCTGGTTCCCGAACCTGGACCGACCTCGCCTCGGCCTGCGCGCGACCGGCGCCTACTGGGTGACCGCGGTGCGTGCCCGGGAGACCGCCGCCGGCTCGCTGGCCCGGGTGACCGCGCGGACGTTCGCCCGGCGCGACCCCGGCCACCGGGTCGTCCGGTTCGGCCCGACGCCGGTCACCTCGCCGTTGCCGGCGGTGCTCCAGGGGCTGCGCTGGAGGCCAGGGCCGGCCAGTACGGTCGACCCGACCCTCCCCGGACCCGACCTGGCCATCGCGCCGGCCACGGCGGGTGAGACCCGTCCGCTGGTGACCCTGCGGCTGGAGAACACCGCCGCCGTCACCGTGGACCTCGACCGGGCCGGGCTGGAGTGCGGACGGGTCCGGGTGGTCAGCGACGGCAGGGCCTCGGTCCGTCTGGTCCGGGACGGCCGCGTCGTGCGTCGTACCGTCGCCTCCGGCCGGACCACCCTCCGCGCCCCTGCTGACGCCGGGGTGACGGTTTACCAGGGTATGCAGGACAACTGTTCCTCCCATGGTGATCGTCCTGGGAGGATGGCGCATACCTGGTAAGTCGGCGCGCGGGGCTACTTCTTGCCCTTCTCGCCGCCGTCGGTGGTGGAGAGCGCGGCGATGAAGGCCTCCTGGGGCACCTCGACCCGACCGACCATCTTCATGCGCTTCTTGCCCTCCTTCTGCTTCTCGAGCAGCTTGCGCTTCCGGGTGATGTCGCCGCCGTAGCACTTGGCGAGCACGTCCTTGCGGATCGCGCGGATGGTCTCCCGGGCGATCACGCGGGCGCCGATGGCGGCCTGGATCGGCACCTCGAACTGCTGGCGCGGGATCAGGTCCTTGAGCTTGCCGGCGAGCATGACGCCGTAGGAGTAGGCGTGGTCGCGGTGGACGATCGCGCTGAACGCGTCGACCGGCTCGCCCTGGAGCAGGATGTCGACCTTCACCAGGTCCGAGGGCTGCTCGCCCACGGGCTCGTAGTCCAGCGAGGCGTAGCCCTTGGTGCGCGACTTCAGCTGGTCGAAGAAGTCGAAGACGATCTCGGCGAGCGGCAGGGTGTACCGCATCTCGACGCGGTCCTCGGACAGGTAGTCCATGCCCTCGAGCTGGCCGCGCTTGCCCTGGCACAGGTCCATGATCGCGCCGATGTAGTCGCTGGGGCTGAGGATCGTCGCCTTGACGACCGGCTCCCGGACCTCGGCGATCTTGCCGCTCGGGTACTCGCTCGGGTTGGTGACCTCGTGCTCGGTGCCGTCCTCCATCGTGACGTGGTAGACCACGTTCGGCGCCGTCGAGATCAGGTCGAGGTTGAACTCCCGCTCGAGGCGCTCACGGACGATCTCCATGTGCAGCAGGCCGAGGAAGCCGCAGCGGAACCCGAAGCCGAGCGCACCCGAGGTCTCCGGCTCGTAGTCGAGCGCCGCGTCGTTGAGCTGCAGTCGCTCGAGGGCGTCGCGCAGCGTCGGGTAGTCGTCGCCGTCGATGGGGTAGAGCCCGGCGAACACCATGGGGTTGGGGTGCTTGTAGCCGCCGAGAGCCTCGGTCGCCCCGTGGACCTGGCTGGTGACGGTGTCGCCGACCCGGGACTGGCGGACGTCCTTCACGCCGGTGATCAGGTAGCCCACCTCGCCGACCCCGAGGTCGCCGGCCTTCACCGGCTCCGGGGAGATCACCCCGACCTCGAGCATCTCGTGCACCACACCGGTCGACATCATCTTGATCCGGTCGCGGTGGGAGAGCTTGCCGTCGACCACCCGGACGTAGGTGACCACGCCGCGGTAGGTGTCGTAGACCGAGTCGAAGATCAGCGCCCGCGGCGGAGCGTCGGCGTCACCGACCGGCGGCGGGGTCTGGCGGACGATCTCGTTGAGCAGCGTCTCGACGCCCATCCCGGTCTTGGCGGAGACCTGCAGCACGTCTCCGGGGTCGCAGCCGATGATGCCGGCGAGCTCGGCGGCGTACTTCTCCGGCTGCGCCGACGGCAGGTCGATCTTGTTCAGCACCGGGATGATCTGAAGGTCCGCGCTCAGGGCGAGGTAGAGGTTCGCCAGCGTCTGCGCCTCGATGCCCTGCGCCGCGTCGACGAGCAGGACCGCTGCCTCGCACGCCTCGAGGGAGCGGGACACCTCGTAGGTGAAGTCCACGTGACCGGGGGTGTCGATCATGTTCAGGATGTACGTGCCGGCGGGGGCACCCTGCTCGTTGTCCGCGGGCACGGTCCACGGCATCCGGACGGCCTGGCTCTTGATCGTGATGCCGCGCTCGCGCTCGATGTCCATGCGGTCGAGGTACTGCGCCCGTGCGCTGCGCTCGTCGACGACACCGGTCAGCTGCAGCATCCGGTCCGCGAGCGTCGACTTGCCGTGGTCGATGTGCGCGATGATGCTGAAGTTGCGGATCAGCGAGGGGTCGGTCTTGCCCGGCTGGGGGGCCGAGGCCGCGGGGCTCTTGGACACGAACTTCTTCCGGTGGAGGGACAACGGGCGGAACCGCCATTGTTCCACGCTGCGAGCGGCGTCCATGACACGCCGGGACAGGCACGCGTCGCAGCGAGCGATCGACGTACAGAATGAGGCCGCATGAGCCCGATCGCGTCGAGCACCCCGCAGCGCAACGCCCCGATCCCGCACGGCCGCACGGCCCGCAGGCTCGAGTGGCCGCTGCTCCCGCCGCCGACGCGCGCCATGGTCGAGAGCCGGCTCGGCTCCCGCGTGGTCTCCGCGGAGTCGTCCGGAGCCGGCTACACCCCGGGGCTCGCCTCGGTGCTCACCTGCGCCGACGGGTCCCGCCACTTCGTGAAGGCGGCCAACAAGCTGGCCCAGCGGCCGTTCGCGGACGCCTACCGCGAGGAGATCCGCAAGCTGCGCGCGCTGCCCGCCGGCCTGCCCGTCCCACGGCTGCTGTGGAGCCACGAGGACGACCGGTGGGTGGTGCTGGAGCTGGAGTACGTCGACGGGCCGAACCCCTCTCGCCCCTGGCGGGCGCGGGACCTCGACGCCTGCCTGGACACGCTCGAGGTGCTCGCCGGCACCCTCACTCCCCCTCCCCTGGAGCTCGACAGCTTCACCGACGACTTCGAGGGCTGCCTCGACGGCTGGGCGCACGTCCGCCGCGTCACCCCCCGCCTCCCCCACCTCGAGGACGCGGTCGCCCTGGCGGCAGGCTTCCGCGACGCGACCGCCGGCACGACCCTGGTCCACACCGACGCCCGCGACGACAACTTCCTGCTCGCGGACGGCCGGGCGCTGCTCTGCGGCTGGAACTTCCCGGTAGTCGGGGCCGCGTGGGTCGACACCGTCTCGCTGCTGATCTCGGCGCACGGCGACGGGCTGGACGCCGACGGCATCCTCTCCCGGCGGCCGCTGACCCGGGACGTGCCCGCGGAGGACGTCGACGCGTTCCTTGCCTTGATGGCCGGCTACTTCCTCGAGCGCCGCGACCAGCCGGTCCCGAACTCCTCGCCGTACCTGCGCGTCCACCAGTCCTGGTACGCCGAGGCGATCTGGTCGTGGCTGTCGGCCCGCCGGGGCTGGTCGTAGGCTTGTCGAGGCCCGGACGGCTCGATTTGAGGCGGCCCGCCGCCCGCTGGTATCGTTGGCTCTCGCGTGTCTGGCCGGAACTGGCCGACCGCACACCAGACCAACACCCCGCTTAGACCAGACGAGGCGCACCGTAGTGGCGAACATCAAGTCCCAGATCAAGCGCAACCGACAGAACGACGCTGCGCACGAGCGCAACAAGGCCGTGAAGTCCGCGGTGAAGTCGGCGATCCGCAAGTTCCGCGAGGCCGCCGAGGCTGGTGACGCCGACAAGGCGCAAGGAGCTGGCGAAGGCCGCCAACAAGAAGCTCGACAAGGCTGCGTCCAAGGGCGTCATCCACAAGAACCAGGCCGCGAACAAGAAGTCGGCGATCTCCAAGAAGGCCGCTTCTCTCTGAGGCCCACGTCGGGCTGACCTAGCCGTCAGCACCGCCGCATCAGGCGCCGTCCCTTCGGGACGGCGCCTTTTCGCGTGCTCGGAGCGGCCCCGCCTCAGCGTGGGCTGCGCGACTCCGTCACCGTGATGACCATCCGCTCGAGGGCGTACGACGCATCGCTGGCCGCACCCTTGACGTCCGCGTCGGCCTGGGCCACGGCCTGGATCGCGCGCACGAGACCGCCGTCCTCCCACCCGCGGGACTGGTCACGCAGCGTGCGCAGCTTCCAGGGCGGGACCCCCACCTCACGGGCAAGGTCCGCCTCGCGCATCCCGCGCGGAGCGCTCTTGTAGCGGGCCAGGCCGCGCAGCCCGCTGGCGAACGCGCTGGTGACCAGCACCGGGGCGGTGCCGTTGTCGAGCGCCCAGCGCAGCTCCTCGAGGGCGTTGGCGGTCCGGCCGTAGATCGCGGCGTCGGCCACCGCGAACCCCTTGACCTCCGCGCGGCCGCCGAAGTACTGCTTCACGACGTCCGCGGTCAGCGGCCGGCCGGCGAAGTCGTTGGCGAGCTGGTGGCTGGCACCCGCGAGGGCACGCAGGTCGTGTCCCACGGCCTGCACCAGCAGCTCCGCGGCGTCCTCCGCGATCCGGGCACCCAGCGAACGGCACTCCGCGGCGACCCAGCGGGAGTACTCGCTCGGCTTCAGCGCCGCCGACTTCACCTCGGTGACGGGCCCCAGCTTGCGGAGCTTGGTCAGCAGGCCGGAGCCCTTCTGACCGCCCGAGTGGACGAGCACCAGCCCGACGTCCTCCGCAGGCGAGGCGGCGTACCCGAGCAGGCCGTCGTGGGTCTCCTCGGGGAGGTCCTCGAGGCCGCGCACCACGACGCAGCGGATGGCCGAGAACAGCGAGGGAGCGGCCAGGTCTGCGAGCGCACCCATCGGACAGCACGTCGGCTGTGGTCTCGCTCACCTCCGACTCGTCGTCGGCGTGACGCACGGCCTGGAGCGCCGCCGAGATGGCACGCTCGTTGAGGTACTCCTCCGGTCCGGTCACCAGCGTGACGTGGCCGAGGACGTCGGAAGCCTTGGGAGTCGCCATGGTGGGGCCAGCCTGCCACACGGTTCGGACAGTCCGAACGCGTACTCGGACCGTCGCTGGGTAGAGGTCCAGGGACGACTGTTCTCACGCGGGCAACGGCCTGCGCGGAAGGAGCCAGATGACCCCGGACCTGATCGCAGGCCGCTACCGAGTCGTTCGTGCCGTGGGGCGCGGAGGCATGGGCACGGTGTGGCTCTGCAGCGACGAGGTCCTCGGCCGGGAGGTCGCGGTCAAGCAGATCGGCACCCTCCCCGGCGAGTCCGCGCCCGACGCGGCCCGCGCCCTTCGGGAGGCGCGCTCCTCGGCCGCGCTGAACCACCGCAACGTGGTCTCGATCTTCGACATCGTCGACGACGACAGCGGCCATGCCTGGCTGGTGATGGAGTACGTGCCCTCGCGCACGCTCGGCGAGATCACCCGCGAAGAGGGCCCTCTCGACCCGCGGCGCGCGGCGTTCATCGGCGCCCAGGTCGCCGACGGCCTCGCGGCAGCCCATGCCGCCGGGACCATCCACCGGGACGTGAAGCCCGGCAACATCCTCGTCGGCGAGAACGACGTCGCGAAGATCACCGACTTCGGCATCGCCCGCCGGGCCGGGGACGACCAGCTGACCCGGACCGGCCTGGTCACCGGGACGCCCTCCTACTTCTCCCCCGAGCTGGCACGCGGCGACGACCCCGGTCCGGAGTCCGACGTGTACGCCCTCGGCGCGGCCCTGTACCTCGCGGTCGAGGGACGCCCGCCGTACCCCGAGCAGCGCAACGCGATCGTGATGCTGCAGAAGATCGCCGCCGAGGATCCGCCTGCGCCGTCGAACGCCGGCCCGCTGACGGGCCCGATCGCGCGGATGATGGACCGCGACCCGCGGACCCGCTGGTCGATGGCCGACACCGCGGGCGCGCTGCACCGGGTGGCCGAGCACGGCGACGCCGGCGACGAGCACACCGCCGTGCTCGGGCGCACCAGCTCGTTCGCCGCCGGAGCCGGAGGGCCGGGGCCGGGCCGGTGCGGGTGCCGGGCCCGCGGGCGCGACACCTCCCGACGACTCCTGGGAATCCACGCCCGCCGCCTACGAGGAGGACCGCAAGCGCGGTGGGATGGCGCCCTGGATGGTCGCGGCTGCAGTGCTGCTGCTGGTCATCCTCGGTGTCGGGTTCATGGCGATGAACGACGAGACCGACAACGCGCCCCGGGCCGGGGCTGCGGAGTCCGAGTCACCGTCCCCCTCCCCGGATCCGAGCCCGACGAGGTCCCGCTCCCCCAAGCCCGAGCCCGAGCCCACCCCGACTCCCACCCCGTCGCCGACGCCGGAGCCGACGCCCCAGGAGGACGCGGGCGACACCGCCGACGAGGTGGAGGGCGCCGTCGAGGACTACTTCTCGACCGTGCCGGACGACACCGACGCCGGCTGGGAGAAGCTCTCGCCCAGCATGCAGGCCCAGACCGGCCGCGACGACTACGAGGCGTGGTGGGACTCGGTCGAGGACGTCGAGCTGCACTCCGCGAACGCGGTCGACGGCGAGCCGCAGGTCGAGACCGACCTCACCTACTACTTCACCGACGGCTCCGCGACCCGCGAGACGCAGGTCCTCACCATGGAGGAGTCCGACGGCGAGTGGCTGATCGCGGACGACACGGTGGTCAGCTCGGAGCCCGCCTGACGCGCACGCCGAGCTCGCCGTCGCGGACCACGACGGCCACGTCCCCGGACTCGTCGGTACGACGCACGAGGGCACCCGCCTCCTCGAGGATGCCGAGCGTCTCCTGCGACGGGTGCCCGTAGGTGTTGTCCTCCCCCACCGACACCACGGCGAGCCGGGCCCCGAGACCGGTGAGGAAGCCGGCGTCCTGGTACCTGCTGCCGTGGTGAGGCACCTTGAGCACGTCCACCCGGAGGTTGGGCAGGCTGCGGTGCATCGCCTCCTGCGCCTCGGGCTCCATGTCGCCGGTGAGCAGGATGCGCATGCCCTCGACCTCCACGAGCAGGGCCACGCTGGCGTTGTTGGCCGGTGAGCCCTCCGAGGCGGCGTCGCCGGTCGCGAACCTCCCCTCGGGACCGACCACCTGCCAGGTGAGCGAGCCGACCCGTCGTACCTCCCCGAAGGCGGGCACGCGGACCGGCACACCGGCATCCCTCGCCCACGCGGTCACGGCCGACGCCCCCGCCACCGGGTCGGCCAGCGCGGTGACCACGACCTCCGACGGCCGGTGACCGGTCAGCACGCCGGGCAGCGCGGCGACGTGGTCGTCGTGGAAGTGGGTGAGCACCACGACCGCGACAGCGACCACGTCCAGGCGGTCCAGGCAGCGGTCGATCCGCGCCGGCTCGGGGCCGACGTCGACGACCACCGCCACCCCGTCCCCGGCGTTGAGCACGAGGCCGTCCCCCTGGCCCACGTCGCACGCGACCATCACCCAGCCGCGCGGAGGCCAGCCGGGCGTCGGCGGAGGGAGCACGACGGTCGCCGCCATCAGGATCGCCGCGAGGACCGCCCTCCGCGGCCGGACCAGGACGCCGGGCATCGCCCAGGCCATGGCGACGCACAGGGCGCTGAGCAGGGCGACGGAGAGCCACGACGCGGACCACTCGACCGCGGCGGTGGGTAGGCCCGCGCTGCGTCCGGCGACCTCGGTGATCCACCACGCGCACCAGCCGGCCGCCCGCCCCAGCAGCGCGCCCACGGGCTCGACGACGAGCACGACCAGCCCTCCGGCCAGGCCCAGGACCGTGGCGGGTCCGACGGCCGGCGCGACGAGCATGTTGGCGGCGACCGCGACGAGGCTGACCTGGCCGGAGATCGCGGCCACCACCGGCGTACACGCCAGCTGCGCCGCGAGCGGCACGGCCACCGCCTCGGCGAGCCACCGTGGCACCCAGCCGGCGAGGGCGTCGCGCCACGGCGGGGCGAGGAACAGGATCCCGGCCGTCGCCAGCGCGGACAGCACGAAACCGAGCGAGAGCGCGAGCCACGGGTCGTACAGCAGCAGGACGAGGACCGCGACCCCGAGTGCGCGGGCGCCCTTCTCACGGCCGTTGCTGCCCATGCCGACCAGCGCCACGGTCCCCATGGCGGCGGCACGTACGACGCTCGGCTCGGTGCGCGCCAGCAGGACGAACCCGGCCACCCCGAGCACCCCCACGACGACCAGGCCGCGGGCACGCACGCCGACCCACCGGGCCAGGACGAGAAGGAACCCGACCACGAGGGTGAGGTTGGTGCCGGAGACGGCCAGCAGGTGGGTGAGTCCCGAGGCCTGGAAGTCGGTCTTCAGCTCGGGCGGCATCCCGGCGTCGTCGCCCACCACGAGAGCCGGGACCAGGGATCGCTCACCTTCGCCGGCGCCCGCCACGGCCCGGCGGATCCCCCTGCGCACGGACCCCGCGGCGTCGAACACCTCGCCCGCCGGCGCGAGCACCTCGGCCGGCCGGCTCGTCGACACCACTGCGGCGAGGTCCTCGCCGTCCGACGGTGCGACCCGGCCCTCGACCCGCACGACCGAACCGAGCTCGACGTCGAGCCAGTCCTCGTCGGCGATCACGAGCACGGGCACCCGGGTGTCCGAGGTGCGGCCGCGACCGGTCACCTCGCGGGTGGTGGCCCGGACGAGGACGAACGGCTCGAACTCGCCCTGTCGCAGCATCGGGTCCGACGTCACCCGCACCACCGCGCTCACGAAGGCCCGTTCGTCGGCCAGCGCCGCCACCGCGCTCGTCGCGACGCCCTCCGTGCGGAGCATCGCCGAGCCCGCGACGGCGGCGGCCGCCACCAGCCAGGCCAGGGCGACCACCACCGGGCGTCCTCGCCTCCGCCGGACGAGCAGGGTGAGCGCCGCCGCGGCGAGCACGCCGAGGACGAGCCACCTCGGCAGCAGGAACCCGCCCAGGCCGCCCGCCCAGGCCATCGCGCCGAGCACGACCGCTCGCAGGTCCGGCGGCGCCAGGCTCCGCCGGGAAGGGGGCGGCGGGCTCGGCCGACGAGGTCACAGGGTGACGAACGGCGCCATCTCGGCGAGCGTCGCCTCGCCGATCCCGGACACCTCCATCAGCTCGTCGACCGAGGTGAACGGCCCGTTGTCGGTGCGCCACTGGAGGATCGCCGCCGCCGTCACCGGACCGACCCCGGGCAGCTCCTCGAGCTCGGTCTGGCCGGCGGTGTTGATGTTCACCAGCGCCTGGGAGCCGTCGGCAGCCCCGGGCACGGACGCGGCGGGAGCGGCGACCCCGCCCGGCGGCGGGATGCCCACCACGATCTGCTCCCCGTCCACCAGGACGCGAGCAAGGTTCAGCGTGGTCAGGTCGACGCCTCGGCGGACTCCTCCCGCCGCCTCCAGCGCGTCGACGACGCGGGACCCGATCGGCAGGGTCGCGATGCCCGGGCGTCGCACCTTGCCGGCGACGTCGACGACGACCACGGCAGGTTCGTCGGCCACCTGCTCCGAGGCTTGGGCGGCGGGTGTCACGAGGGCCGGCTCGGCAGCCGATGCCGCCGTCGCTGTCTCCGACCACGTCGCTGCCGGGACGACGGTCATCGAGCCGTCCGCCCGCAGCACCCACCACGACGTGACGGCGAGGGCGGCTGCCACCATCAGCGCCACGACGGTCAGGTGCCCCGCGGTGAGCCCGATGCGACCCTGCAGGGTCGGCGGCAGCCGGTCGTGCACCCAGCCGGCGACACGTCCCGAGGCGCTGACCGGCCTGCGCGCGTGGCGCCCGGGCTGGGTCCGCGGCGCCCCTCCTGGGCTGTCGGGCGCTGCGGGACGTGGGGCGGAGTGCTCGTCGTCGAGAGCGTCCGGGTCGGCGAACCTCGGAGCGCGCCCTCTGGCTCGGCAGCCATCGAGCTCCGCAGCCCCGCGAGCTCGGCGCTGAGCAGCTCCAGCCGACGGCGGGAGATCGCCGCCAGCTCGTCCTGGGCAGACCGGCGTGAACGCATGGCCCGAACCTAGGAGCGGCCGGGCAGGGCCGGAAGAAAGCGTTCAGTCCGCTGTGGACAACGACGCCTCGTCCTCGCGCTGTGGGCGAGGAGAGACCATCACGGCGACCATGCCCGGTCCGACGTGGGCTCCGATGACCGCGCCGACCTCGCCGACGACGACGTCGCGGTCCTCGAGGTTCGTCCCGAGCCGCTCACGGAGGTTGGCTGCCAGCAGCTCCGCACGCTCCGGGTTGGCGAGGTGGGCCACCGCGAGGTCGACCGGTCGGTCACCGGCCGCGACGACCGCGAGCTCCTCGAGCCTGCTCAGGGCACGGCCGGCGGTGCGGACCTTCTCGAGCATGCCGATCCGGCCGTTCTCGAGCTTCAGCAGCGGCTTCACCGACAACGCCGACCCGAGCAGCGCCGCAGCCGCGCCGATCCTTCCGCCGCGCCGGAGGTACTCCAACGTGTCGACGTAGAACAACGAGGTGGTGTCCGCCGTACGCCTGCGCACGACCTCCGCCGCGCGCTCCGCGCTGCCGCCCTCCGCGAGGATCTCCGCCGCCGAGATGACCGCGAACCCGGTGGCCATCCCGAGCTGGCGCGAGTCGACGGTGACCACCGGCACCGGGGACTGCTTGGCCGCGAGCTGCGCCGACTCGTACGTGCCGCTCAGCTCGCTCGAGAGGTGGACCGAGACGATCTCGGTCGCCCCGGCGTCGGCGGCCTTCTCGTACACCTCGAGCATCGCCGCCGGCGTCGGCCGTGACGTGCTGACCGGCCTCCACTCACGCAGGGCATCGGCCACCGTCGCCGCCGTGGCGCCACCCTCGACGCCTTCGTCGTAGGACTTCGCGCCGATCACGATCTGCAGCGGTACGACGATGATCCCGTGCTTGTCGGCGACGTCCGACGGCAGCGAGGCCGTGGAGTCGGTGACGAGCGCGACGTGGGACATGGCCGGAAGGTTACCGTCCGGTTGGGTGCTCTTCAGGGATTCGTCCGCCAGGAGGACGTGTGGTCAGCCCGACACGGGTACTGCCCCAAGACCGATCGAGAACGTCGAGGAGAGGAAAGCACATTGCGCGTCGTCATCGCCGGAGGCCACGGCAAGATCGCCCTGCTGCTGGAGGAGCGGCTGAGCAAGCGAGGCGACCACCCCGTGGGCATCGTCCGGAACCCCGACCACGTGTCCGATCTCGAGCAGCGGGGCGCGGAGGCCGTCGTACTCGATCTGGAGAAGGCCTCTGTCGACGAGCTCGCCGCGGTGGTCGAGGGGGCTGACGCCGTGGTGTTCGCCGCCGGGGGTGGCCCCGGCTCGGGCGTCGCGCGGAAGGAGACCGTCGACAAGGGTGCCGCGGTCCTGCTCGCCGACGCGGCCGAGCAGGCAGGGGTACGTCGCTACCTGATGGTGTCCTCGATGGGGACCGACAAGGCGGACCCGGACAGCGACGACGTGTTCCAGGTGTACCTCCGGGCCAAGGCGGCCGCCGACGAGGACCTCCGTGGACGCGACCTCGACTGGACGATCATCCAGCCCGGCCGGCTCACCGACGAGCCCGGCAACGGCAAGGTCTCCCTCGACCCGGAGGCAGAGCCCCGGGAGATCCCGCGTGCCGACGTGGCCCACGCCCTGGTCGCGGCCCTCGACGCACCGGCCACGATCCGCAAGCAGTTCACGCTGCTCTCCGGCTGGTCCCGGTCGAGGAAGCCTTCGTGGCCCTCCCCTGAACGTCCCCGCTGTCGGGCAGGGACGTCCTGGGATCAGCGTCACCCGAACCACGCATCTGAGCGAACGCAGCGTCCCGACCGCGCTCCGCCTCGCCCGCACGGCGTCAGAGCGCGGTGCGCGAGCGCGGCGGGTCCGCGGCGCAAGCCTGAAGAGCGGCGTCCGCACCAGGCTTCGCTCGAACCGCGCTCGAGCGCGCAGCGACCGACCGCCCGCGCACGATCGCGGCGCAGCGAGCGGGTCCGTCGGCGCAGCCCGGCGGAGGACCGACGAGAGCGGGTCAGCTCGCGACGATGTTGACCAGCTTCGGCGCCCGCACGATCACCTTGCGCACGGTCTTGCCCTCCAACGACCGCTGGATCACCGGCTCGGCCAGCGCCATCGCCTCCAGGTCGGCCTCGGAGATGTCCGGGCTGACCTCCAGCTTGGCGCGCAGCTTCCCCTGGATCTGCACGACCGCGGTGATCGACTCCTGCACCAGCAGCGACTCGTCCACGGAGGGCCATCCGGCACGAGCGACGGTCGGCTCGTGGCCCAGCCGCTGCCACATCTCCTCGGCGGTGTAGGGCGCCACCAGCGACAGCATGACCGCCACCGCCTCGGCCGCCTCGCGCACCGCGGGGTCGGCCGGACCACACCCGGAGTCGATCGCCTTGCGGGTCACGTTGACCAGCTCCATGACCCGGGCGACGACCACGTTGAAGCGCTGGCTCTCGATCAGCTGCTCGACCTCGTGCAGCGTCTTGTGGGTCGCCTTCCGCACGGCGACGTCGCCGTCGGCGAACGAGACCCCGGGTGCCGAGGTCACGTCGCCGCTCAGCCGCCAGGCGCGCTGCAGGAACTTCAGCGAGCCGGCGGGCGAGACGTCGGCCCAGTCGATGTCGTCCTCCGGCGGGCCGGCGAACACCAGGGTCAGCCGGACCGCGTCGACGCCGTACTCGTCGATCATGTCGCCCAGGTTCACGCCGTTGCCCAGGGACTTGCTCATCGCCTTGCCCTGGTTGATGACCTGGCCCTGGTTCATCAGCGCCTCGAACGGCTCGACGAAGTCGATCATCCCCATGTCGTGCAGCACCTTGGTGAAGAACCGGCTGTACAGCAGGTGCAGGATCGCGTGCTCCACGCCACCGACGTATTGATGCGCCGGCATCCACCTCCGGACCGCCTCGGGGTCGAAGGGACCCTCGGTGTAGTCCGGCGAGCAGTAGCGCAGGAAGTACCAGGACGAGTCGACGAAGGTGTCCATCGTGTCGCTGTCGCGCTTGGCGGGTCCGCCGCACGAGGGGCAGTCGACGTTGACCCACTCCTCGGCGGCGGCCAGCGGCGAGGTGCCCTTGGGCTTCAGGTCCGCACCGCGCAGGTCGGGCAGTACGACGGGCAGCTGGTCGTCCGGGACCGGGACCTCACCGCAGGCGTCGCAGTGGACGATCGGGATCGGGCAGCCCCAGAACCGCTGGCGGGACAGCAGCCAGTCGCGCAGGCGGAAGTTCACCGCACCGGTCCCCCGGCCCTGATCCTCCAGCCGCTCGACGATCCGGGCGATGCCCGACGCTCTTGTCGGTCAGCCCGTCCAGGTCGCCGGAGTTCACGTAGACGCCGTCGCCGGACGTGGCGACGTAGGTCTCCTCCGGGTTGTCCTCCCCGGTGTCGACGACCCGTCGTACCGGCAGGTCGAAGGCCTTGGCGAAGTCCAGGTCGCGCTGGTCGTGCGCGGGCACGGCCATCACCGCACCGGTGCCGTAGTCGGCCAGGACGTAGTCGGCGGCCCACACCGGGATCCGCTCACCGTTGACCGGGTTCACCGCGTAGCGGCCCAGGAAGACACCGGTCTTCTCGCGCTCGCTGGACAGCCGGTCGATGTCGGTCTCCTTGCGGACCTGCTCCAGGTACGCCTCGAACGCCTCCCGCTGCTCGGGCGCGCAGATCTCGTCGGCCAGCTTCGCGTCGGCAGCGACCACGAAGAACGTCGCGCCGTACAACGTGTCCGGTCGGGTGGTGAACACCGTGACCGGCTCGTCGCGGCCTTCGATGTCGAACGCGACATGGGCGCCCTCGGACCGGCCGATCCAGTTGCGCTGCATGGCCAGCACCCGCTCGGGCCAGGTGTCCTTCAGCTGCTCCATGTCGTCCAGCAGCCGCTGCGCGTAGTCGGTGACCTTGAAGTACCACTGGGTCAGCTCGCGCTTGGTGACCTCGGCGCCGCAGCGCTCACACGCGCCCTGCACGACCTGCTCGTTGGCCAGCACGGTCTGGTCGTTGGGGCACCAGTTCACGGGGCTGGACTTGCGGTAGGCCAGCCCGCGCTCGCGGAAGCGCAGGAACAGCCACTGCGTCCACCGGTAGTACTCCGGGTCGCTCGTGTGCAGCCGCCGGGACCAGTCGAAGCTCACCGCGTAGCGGCGGATCGACTCCGCCTGGGTCTCGATGTTGGCGTAGGTGTACGTCGACGGGTGCTCGCCGCGCCTGATCGCGGCGTTCTCGGCGGGCAGACCGAAGGAGTCCCAGCCGATCGGGTTCATCACGTCGTACCCGCGCTGCCACCAGTAGCGCGCGATCACGTCGTGCAGCGCGAACACCTCGGCGTGCCCCATGTGCAGGTCACCGCTCGGGTACGGGAACATCGTGAGCGCGTACCGCCGCTCCCGGGAGCCGTCGTCGGCCGCCTGGAAGGGGTTCAGGTCCTCCCAGACCTTGCGCCACTTGTCCTGCGCGGCGGCGACGTCGTACGTCGCTCGCTCCTCTGCCTGCTGCTCGGTCATCGTCGTCTTCCTGTCGCCTGTCGTGTCGGTCCGCCTCGGGCACAAAAAAACCCCTCAGGCATGAGGGGTAGCCGCGCTGTCGTGGTGCGTATCAGCGCGGCCGGCTAAGAAGCAGGAACCTTGGCACACGCTCATGGTACCGCAGCGCCGCTCGAGCGGGCCGGGTCGGCTCACACCGCCGGGCAGACGACGGAGAGCCGGCCCTGTCCGTACGCCGAGATCGCGACCTCGAGGTCGAGCCGGCGCCCGAGCGAGTGGGCGTACGCCGGGATGTCGGTCGGCGGCTCCACACCGGGGACGTAGACCTCGTGCATCCGCAGGTCCCCAGACGGACTCAGCAGGCCGGTGAACCCCTCCATCACCTCGCGCAGTCGCCGCGTGGTGCCCGGAGCCAGCCACCGCTGCGCGATCTCGGCCTCCGTGCCCCCGACCGGGATCATCGCGCTCGCGGCCCCGAGGAGCACCGACAGGGTCAGGTCGCACACCACCACGGCATGGGTGCGCAGCGCGGCGTCGACGAAGACCGTGTACGTCGCTCGCTCCCGGGACCCCGGCGCGTAGGGCAGGGCCGGGGCGAGGGTCACGCCGCGGCCGGTGCGTTCGGCGAGGAGGTCGCGGACCGCCTTGTGGGTGGGCAGCATGGGCACCCCCTCGGCTCGTCGCGCTCCCCCGACCCGGGACCGGGTCGCTCCACTATAAGGAGGGCAGTGGCCGCCCGAGAGGCATTCGCAGAGGTCGACCACTAGGGTCGGACCAGCACATCGACGTACGGAAGAGGTTTGGCAGATGACGTGGCTGGTGACAGGCGGGGCGGGTTACATCGGGGCGCACGTGGTGCGCGCGTTCTCCGAGCAGGGCATCAGGTCCGTCGTGATCGACGACCTGTCGAGCGGCCACGCCGAGTTCGTCCCCGAGGACGTCCCGTTCGTGCAGGGCACCATCCTCGACACCGACCTCGTCCGCCGTACGCTCCGTGAGCACCAGGCGGTCGGCGTGGTCCACATCGCCGGTTTCAAGTACGCCGGTGTCTCGGTGGAGCAGCCGCTGCACACCTACGACCAGAACGTCACCGGCACGGTCAGCGTGCTGCGGGCGATGCAGGACGAGGGCGTGCAGAACATGGTGTTCTCCTCCAGCGCCTCGGTCTACGGCACGCCCGACGTCGACGTGGTCACCGAGGACACCCGCCTCGGCCCCGAGTCTCCCTACGGCCAGTCCAAGCTGATCGGCGAGTGGCTGCTCAAGGACCAGGAGGTGGCCGCCGGCCTCAAGCACACCTCGCTGCGCTACTTCAACGTGGTCGGCTCCCTCGACGACTCGGTCTACGACACGAGCCCGCACAACCTGTTCCCGATCGTGTTCGAGGCGCTGGTCAACGGCCGTACCCCGCGGATCAACGGCGAGGACTACCCCACCCCCGACGGCACCTGCGTCCGCGACTACATCCACGTCGTGGACCTCGCGCACTCCCACGTCGTCGCGGCCCGCAAGCTCGAGGCCGGGGAGCCCCTCGAGCCCGCCTACAACCTCGGCAGCGGCGACGGCAGCTCGGTGCGCGAGATCATGCAGGCGATCGCCTCGGTGACCGGGGTCGCGTTCGAGCCGGAGATCGCTCCCCGCCGCCCGGGTGACCCCGCCCAGATCGTCGCGAACGGCGACCTCGCCGCACGCGACCTCGAGTGGAAGATGCGCCACAGCCTCGAGGAGATGGTCGCCAGCGCCTGGTCGGCCCGCAAGAACGCAGGCTGATGGCCCTCGACCTCGTCGCCTGCCCCATCTGCGGAGCCGAGCAGCCCGCCCTGTCGCGCTACCCGGACTACCTGTGCCGGGACTGCGTCGCACGGGTCGGCACGGAGGACGGCCGCCGGCTGCGGCTCGTGAACACGAGCGTGAGCGGTGGGTTCGCCGCCCGGTACGCCGACAGCGGCGAGCTGTGCGAGGAGGTCACGCTCACCCACATCGTGTACGTCGACGGGGTCAGGTGCTGGGCCGACGAGGGGCGCATGGGTGGCATCGTCGTACAACCCAGACCCGCCGAGGACGCGTAGCGTCGGCGCCATGAGGCCGCTCGTCTGCCTGCTTCTCGTCCTGACGACCGCGTGCAGCCAGGGCGATCCGGCGCGACCGGCCGGACCCGAGCCGCTGCTCGAGGTCTCCGTCTCGCAGTTCCGCTTCGACGAGGGGACGCGCAACCTGCGCGCCGCGATCACCAACGCCGGCACGGCGGACGTGACGGTGACCGAGGCGACGATCGCCTGGCCAGGCTTCGGGCGGCACGTCGCGGACCTCGAGCCGAAGCAGCTGGCGCCCGGCGACACCGTCGGTTTCTCCCTGCAGTACGGCGAACCGCGCTGTCCGGCCGAGAAGGACGCGGCCCCCGCCATGGCCGCGGTCGTCGACGGCGAGGAGCACGTGGTCCGGCTCGACGAGGACGACGCCGCGGAGATTCGCCGGCTGCACGAGCGCGAGTGCCTCGTGCACGACCTCGAGCGGGCCGCCGACGTCGAGCTCGACCTGGCCGACCGGACGACGACCGCCGCCGGCGGCGAGTACCTCGGAGGCGACATCGTGGTCCGGCCCCACGGCGGGAGCACGATCACGCTGGTCGACCTGGCGGGCAGCGTCCTGCTGCGGCTCGAGGCGCCCGGGGGGCTACCGGTCCGGGTGTCCCCCTCGGCCGCCGTCACCCGGATTCCCGTGCGCATCTCGCCGGCCGGACGTTGCGACCCGCACGCGCTCGGCAACAGCTCCCAGACGTTCCTGTTCGGCATCCACGTCAGGCTCGGGGACAAACCTCCCCAGAGGGTGGTGAGGTTCCCGACCTCGACCGAGAGGCGGCTGCTCACCGCCCTGCTCGACCGGTCGTGCGCGTCCTAGCCGATGACCGGCAGGAGGCAGTCGACCTCGCACGGGGAGCGGTACACCTCGATGCAGGGACGGGAGGGGTCGTACTCCCCCAGGTGCCGCAGCTCCTCGAACGCCGGACCGATCTCCCGGTGCACCCGACGGGCGTCGCCCTTGAGCGCGAGCTGGAGGTAGGGACCGCCGGGGAGCACGCCCATCCGCAGGTGGAGAGCGTCGGGGTCGTCCTCGTCGCGCATCAACGTGGCGAGCCGGTAGATCTTCTGCTCGGGCAGCACGACGGCCAGCATCCGTCGACCACGCAGCGAGGTGAACCGGGCCTCGAACTCCGGCCAACCGGCCTGGATCGCCTCGACCTCGAACTCGACGTCGAGGTACATGATCGGCGCGTCCTCGCGCATCAGGGCGGCCACCGCGCCCATGCTGCTCGTCGGCTGCTCGGTCTGCGTCCCCGTCATGGCGGAACGTTACGTCCGCTTCCTCCGGAGTGTCGAGAGCGCGTCCGCCGGGCGAACACCTTGTCCGCCCTACGTTCGCGGGGAGAATGGAGCCATGAGCAACCCGACCGGTGTGCCCGGCTCCCGCGCGGCCCTGACCCTCCAGTTCCCGCAGTCACTGGGGGTGTACGACGACTACGCGGACGCACAGAAGGCGGTCGACCACCTCGCCGACAACGGGTTCCCGGTGGAGAACTGCATGATCGTCGGCACCGACCTGAAGCAGGTCGAGCGGGTGACCGGCCGTCTCACCACCGGGCGAGTGGCTCTCGGCGGTGCGCTCTCCGGCCTGTGGCTCGGCCTGTTCGTGGGCCTGATCTTCTCGATGTTCGGCACCAGCGACACCATGACGGTGATCCTGTCGACAGCCATGTTCGGTGCTGCCTTCGGCCTGATCTGGGCGCTGATCGGTTACGCCGCGACCCGCGGACGCCGTGACTTCACCTCGATCCAGCAGGTGGTGGCGACGAAGTACGAGGTGCTCGTGGAGCACAAGTTCGCCACCCAGGGCCGCGAGCTGCTCGGCCAGCTGCCCGGCGGCCGGCCGAACCCGTTCGAGTGACGGGAGCTCAGTCCAGCGGTGCGCCCGCGATCGCGAGCAAGCCGAAGGCACCCGCGTCGACGACCCCATCGAAGCCCTCGGCGACCATCCGGTCGGTGACCTCCGACGCGGCGTCACCGCTGCGGGAGTAGACGAGGTACCTCTCGTCCTTGTCCAGCTCGCGGAGCCTGCTGCCGAACCCGGGGGCGCGGTAGGGCAGGCTCACCGCCCCTGCCACGTGCCCGGCCTCGAACGCCTCGACCGTGCGGACGTCGAGCACCACGTAGTCGCCCGAGCCGATCAGCGCCACCGCCTCCCGCGGCGGTGCGACCTCGACCTCGCCGTCGGCCTCCGAGGAGCCGCAGGAGGTCGCCACGAGAGCCATGACGAGGACGGGGCCGGCCATGGCCGCGCGCAGCGCCACGGAGATCGAGGTCATTGCCGCAGCGTATCGGCTGCCCCGCGGCACCGGCGCCGTTTCAGGTGCCTTCCGCGGCGGGTCGAGTTTGTTGCGAGTTCGTCCGGTCGCGCAGCAGCACAACCTTCCGCCCCGCCCGTGCGTCAAGGTATGCGAACGCCTCAATCCACAACCAGGGGGAACCCCATCATGAAGACTCGATCTCGGGCGAGCCGGATCGCTGCCACGCTGTTCGCCGGCCTCCTCGCCGCCTCGCTCGCCTCGGCGCCGTCGGCGACCGCCTCGGACTACCCGCGCGGCGAGCGGATCAACCCCGGCGCGCTGGAGGCAGGGCCGGCGACGCCGCTGCTCCATCTCGTCGGCCGCACCATCACCGACGGCGACACCACCGTGAAGGTCACCGGCAGCCCCTCGGTCGCCCTCGTCGGCCGAGTGGGCCAGGACTACCTGGTGATGACCAGCGACCAGGACAGCCAGGACCCCTACACCCCGGGCTGGCAGCTGCGCCGGGTGACCCGCGCCGGTGAGCAGACCGTCCTGGCCGGCGGGCCGCAGGACCAGCCCGAGCGGGGGATCCTCGCCGAGGACGGCGCGCACGTCGTCCTGGAGCGCTACCGGGACGGCAGCACCATCCTGCGCGTGCTCGACACCGCCACCGGCGACCTCGTGGCCAAGCGGACCGTCCCCAACGCCTCTGTCCTCGCGTTCGCCCAGCGCCGCATGGTGATCAGCCAGTGGGAGAACCGGACGGTCCGCTCGCGGACCTTCTGGTGGAACCCCTTCAGCGGCAAGACCACCCGGATCGCCGGGAAGAGCGGTTACAACGCCGACGTGTCCAGCGACCGGCTCGGCCTCTTCACCGACGACCCCTACGCGGGCGGCTGCCAGAAGGTGGTGCGCCTGTCCCGCCCCAGCGAGGTGATCTGGCGCTCGTGCAACGACCTGGCGCTGGCGTTCTCGCCGACCGGTGAGCGCATGGTGACCACCCACATCCTCATGGACGGACCCGGCCCGTTCATGGTGCAGGTGCGCGGCGCCCGCGGCCGGCTGCTCGACACCTACCGTTCGGAGTGGTTCGGCACCATCCACTGGGAGAGCGACCGGAAGCTGCTGCTCCAGGCGGCCGGACGCAAGACCGTGGCCATGACTCGGTGCACCCTGCGCTCGTGCGAGCGGATCTCGCCGCTGCGTCGAGTCGGGGACAAGGATCCGTCGGAGGCCATGCCGATCTGGCATTTCGCCGACGAGTCCCTGCGCGACCTCTGAGCCGTCCGAAGACGCGAAGAGGCCCCGCGGTCCCGGTCTGGCCGGGCCCGCGGGGCCTCTTGTCGTGGAGCTGAGGGGACTCGAACCCCTGACCCCCTCCATGCCATGGAGGTGCGCTACCAGCTGCGCCACAGCCCCGCCGCTCGAACCTGTCCGGCCCGAAGCAACTCCGGAATCTTAGCCAACGCCTGCCCTGGATGCGAAATCGGGCCCCGGTCAGGCGGCCGGGACCGGGTGGCGTACGACGATCACGGGTCCGGCGCAGTGACGGATGCACTGCTCGGCGACGGACCCGAGCACCAGCGACCGGAACCCTCCGAGGCCGCGGGAGCCGACGACGACGACGTCGGCGGTCTCGGACGCGACGATCAGCGCCGGGGCCGCCTGGCTGTGCACGCAGTGGACCTCGACGGGCACGCCCGGGTCGGCACCGAGCAGGTGCTCGACACGCGCACGCTCCTCGTCGACGCAGGAGGCTTCGTACTCCGGCAGAGAAGCCGCGAACCCGGGAGGTACGTCGGCCGGGCGTGACGTGCTGAGGATGGACCAGGCGCGGACGACGTGGAGCGGGCAGTCGCGGCGGCGGGCCTCGTCGAGCGCGTAGCGGACCGCGTGGGCCGCCCCCTCGGAGCCGTCGTCACCGACCACCACACCGCCGTCGGGACGGGCGAACTTCGTGACCTCGGGCATGATCTCGTCCATGCCTCCATCCTCCCTCAGTGGGAGCGTTCGCGTGGCGCCTTCTCGTTGTATCCCGCGAGTCGGAGCCGGCCGCCGTGCTCGATCTCGTCGAGCGTGATCCAAGCGCAGTTGTCCACTGCCTTGAGAGACGCGGCCAGCTCCAGCGGCCACTGCAGCAGGCCGGTCACGGCGACCTTCATCGCCGCCCCGTGGGTCACCACGAGCCCTGTCTCACCGTGGTCGAGCGCGTCGAGGCATCTCGCGCAGCGCCGGGACCATCCGTGCCTCGACCTCCTCGCTGACCTCGCCGCCCTTGACGGGGACCAGGCCGTCCCCGCGCATCCACGCGGAGTACTCCTCGGGGAAGCGGTCGGCGAACTCCGCGAGCGTGAGACCCTGCCGCTCCCCCACGTCGAACTCACGCAGCCGGGCGTCCTCGTCGACGTCGAGGCCGGTCCGGTCCGCCAGGTAGCCGGCGGTCTGCCTGGCCCGGGTCAGGTCGGACGCCCAGAGCCCGGCGATCTCGAGATCGGCGAGGTGCCTCGCCGCGAGCTCGGCCTGGACGTGGCCGGTGGCGTCGAGCTCGATGTCGGCGTGCCCCTGCGCCCGCCCGGCGTCGTTCCAGGCAGTGCGGCCGTGTCGGAGCAGGAGAAGCCGGCGACTCACTCGCCGCGGCCGCTGGTGACGGTCTCGGGCAGCTCGATGACCGGGCAGTCGCGCCACAGCCGCTCGAGGGCGTAGAAGGAGCGCTCCTCCTCGTGCTGCACGTGGACCACGATGTCGGCGTAGTCGAGCAGCACCCAGCGTCCGTCGCGCTCTCCCTCGCGTCGCAGCGGCTTGGCGCCGAGCTCGCGCAGCTTGTCCTCGATCTCGTCGACGATCGCGCGCACCTGCCGGTCGTTGGCGGCCGAGCACAGCAGGAAGGCATCGGTGATGACGAGCTGGTCGGACACGTCGAACGCGACGATGTTCTCGGCGAGCTTGTCCGAGGCGGCCTGGGCCGCGACGCGAATCATCTCGAGGGCTCGGTCGGTGGCTGTCACGTCAGTCCTTGCTTGGGTCGGGGTCGGTCGGGCCGGTACAACGCGTGCTTGCCGATGTACTGCACCACGCCGTCAGGGACGAGGTACCACACCGGGTCGCCCTCGGCGACACGCTGCCGGCAGTCGGTGGACGAGATCGCCAGCGCGGGGATCTCGACGATGGTGACCTTGTCCAGGGGGATCCCCTCCAGCGTAGACAGGTCCATCTCGAAGCCGGGTCGGGTACAGCCCACGAAGTGCGCCAGCTCGAACAGCTCGGAGGCGTCGCGCCAGGTGAAGATCTCCATCAGCGCGTCGGCGCCGGTGATGAAGTACAGGTCGGCGTCGTCGAGCGCCTCGCTGAGGTCGCCCAGGGTGTCGATCGTGTACGTCGGACCGCCGCGCTCGATGTCCACCCGCGACACCCAGAAGCGGGGGTTGGAGGCGGTCGCGATGACCGTCATCAGGTACCGGTCCTCGGCCGGGCTGACCTGACGCTCGGACTTCTGCCACGGCTCCCCCGTGGGCACGAACACGACCTCGTCGAGGTCGAACCACGCCCGCACCTCGCTCGCGGCCACGAGGTGGCCGTGGTGGATCGGGTCGAACGTGCCGCCCATGACGCCGATCCGACGTCGCCGCCCGTTCGCCGCGGTGGAGAGCTCAGTCACGCGTGTCCGTCATAGGTCCGAAGCCGCGGCTCAGGAGTGCTCGCGGCCCTTGCCGAAGGCGAGCAGCGCGACCAGCAGCGACAGCAGGAGGCCGAGCGCGATGGCGCCGACCCAGTACGGAGAGATGGCCGGCTCCGCGCTGTGCGTCTCGGTGGCAGCCTGGATGAGGGACGTAAGAAGCATGGGCATACCTTACCGGCACGCGCGCGCGGCTCGACGCCCAGACCTCAGCGTGGCGGCGGAGGCGGAGGCAGACGCATCGCCCGGGTCTCAGCGGGTGTGGCCGTCACCGATGACGACGTACTTCGTCGAGGTCATCTCGGGCAGCCCCATCGGGCCTCGGGCGTGGAGCTTCTGGGTCGAGATGCCGATCTCGGCGCCGAACCCGAACTCTCCGCCGTCGGTGAACCGGGTGGAGGCGTTCACGAGCACCGCCGCCGAGTCGACCGCGGCCGTGAAGCGCCGCGCGGCCCGCTGCGAGCGGGTGACGATCGCGTCGCTGTGCCCCGAGGAGTAGCGGCGGATGTGGGCGATCGCGGCGTCGAGGTCCGGTACGACGGCCGCGGAGATGTCGAGGGAGAGGTACTCCTCGGCGAAGTCCTCCTCCGTCGCCGGGACCACCCCGTCCAGCCGCGCGAAGGCCTGGTCGCCGTGCACGGTGACACCGGCCTCCTGGAGCGCCGTCACGACACGCGGCAGGAACTCGGGGGCCACGTCGACGTGCACGAGCAGCGACTCGGCCGCGTTGCACACCGACGGCCGGTGGGTCTTGGCGTTGAGGACGATCGCCAGGGCCATGTCGAGGTCGGCGTCGGCATCGACGTACACGTGGCAGTTGCCGACCCCGGTCTCGATCACCGGCACCGTCGACTCCTCGACGACCGAGCGGATGAGGCCCGCTCCCCCGCGCGGGATGAGCACGTCGACGAGGCCGCGCGCCCGCATCAGCGCCTTGGCCGGCTCGTGCCCCTCGCCGGGGACGAGCGCGACGGCGTCCTCGGGGAGCCCCGACCTCGCGGCGGCCCCGCGGAGGACGTCGACGATCGCGGTGTTCGAGCGCAGCGCGCTGGAGGAGCCACGGAGCAGCACCGCGTTGCCGGCCTTGAGGCAGATGCCGGCGGCGTCGGCGGTGACGTTGGGGCGGGCCTCGTAGATGAAGCCGATCACGCCGAACGGCACGCGGACCTGGCGCAGCTCGAGGCCGTTGGCCAGCGTCGAGCCGCGGACCACCTCGCCGACCGGGTCGGGCAGCGCCGCGACGTCACGCAGTCCCTGCGCCATCGCCGCCACCCGGGACCTCGTCGAGGCGCAGCCGGTCGATGATGGCCGCGGGCGTGCCGGAGGCCTCCGCCGCGGCGACGTCCTCGGCGTTGGCGGCGAGCACGTCGGGGGTCGCCTCGACGAGCGCGTCGGCCATCGCCAGCAGGGCCGCGTCCTTGACGCTGCGGGTGAGGAGCGCGAGCTCGTTGGCGGCCGTGCGAGCACGCTCGGCGACGGCGACGACGGCGGCGTCGATGCTGCTCTCGGCGGGGCTCGTGGTCATGCCACCAGCCTATTCCGGCGTGTCGTCAAAAGGGCAGCGGTGTCACGTCTTGGAGGTCGACGACGACGGCGTACTCCATGCCACGGCTCTGGAACACGTGCCGCTCGATCACCTCGAGGCCCACGACCTCCCAGCGCGGGAGGCCGGCCGAGCTGCGGTACTCGTTCCAGACCCGCAGCGCGAGCGACGAGGCGTCGAGGAGCGACTCGGCCTCTTCCCAGTACTGGATCTCGGCGCGTGCCCCGTCGTACTTCATGGAGTGCAGGAACGGCCGTTGGTCACTCAGGCGACGCAGTGCGTTGCGGACCACGAGGGGCTCCATCGAATCGCCTGCCACCGTCACGGTCACGTGCCAGAGCCGAACGGGCTCGCCCACTTGCCACCTCTTTAGGTCCCGAAACCTTGGTCGTTCCTAAGTGTTGCGCGGCCCGACCAACCGGTCTTGGGAATACCGAAAGTCGGACGTGTCGGACGCCGGCTGGCCTACACCGGTCGCGTCAGCAGCACCAGGTCGTCGCGGTGGACCACCTCGCGCTCGTACGACGAGCCGAGCTCCTCCGCCAGGTCCCTGGTGGACCGCCCGATGAGTCCGGGCAGCTCGTCGGAGTCGTAGTTCACGAGCCCGCGGGCGACCGCCCGGCCCGCCGGGTCGACGAGGTCGACGGGGTCGCCGGCGGTGAAGGAGCCGGTCACCCCGGTGATGCCCGCGGGCAGCAGCGAGGCGCGCCGCTCGACGACCGCGCGGACCGCTCCCTCGTCGAGGACCACGCCGCCCTTGGGCTCGGTGGCGTGCGCCAGCCACAGCAGCCGGGTGGGCCGGCGCCTGCCGGTGGGGTGGAACATCGTGCCGACCTGCTCGCCCGCGAGCGCGGGCCCGGCCTGGTCGGCGGAGGTGAGTACGACGGGGATGCCGGCCCCTGTCGCGATCCGGGCCGCCTCGACCTTGGTCTGCATGCCGCCGGTGCCGACCCCTGCCGCTCCGGCCTTGCCGATCGTGATCCCCTCGAGGTCGTCCTCGGACGACACCTCGGACAGGAGCGTCGCACCCGGCTCGGACGGATGTCCGTCGTACAGGCCGTCGACGTCGGAGAGGAGCAGCAGCAGGTCGGCGTGCACCAGGTGCGCCACGAGCGCCGCGAGGCGGTCGTTGTCGCCGAACCGGATCTCGGTGGTGGCCACGGTGTCGTTCTCGTTGACGATCGGCACCGTGCCCATCTCGAGGAGCTTCGCGAGGGTGCGGTAGGCGTTGCGGTAGTGGCTGCGCCGGGTCACGTCGTCGAGGGTGAGCAGCACCTGGCCGACGGTCTGCCCGTGGCGGGCGAACTCCTCGGTGTAGCGGTGCACCAGGAGTCCCTGCCCGACCGATGCCGCCGCCTGCTGCGTGGCGAGGTCCCGCGGTCGACGGAGCAGCCCCAGCGGGGCCAGCCCGGCCGCGATCGCGCCGGAGGACACCAGGACCACCTCGGCCCCGCGTGCGCGCAGCTTGGCCAGCGTGTCCACCAGGACGCGGACACGGTCGGGGTCGATGCCGCCGGCCGCGGTGGTCAGCGAGGACGAGCCGACCTTGACCACGACACGGGAAGCGTCGACGACCCCCTGGCGCATGCTCACCTCTGCGCGCCCTCCGTGCCGGGGTCGTCCTCGTCCCAGCCGAGGTCGAGCTCTGCCCGCGCCTCCTCGTCGAGCTCGATCTCGCCGGCCGCCGCGAGCCGGCGGGCGACGTCGGCGCGGGTCTCCCCCGGCTCGCGCGACTTGTAGGCCTCGTCGATGGCGCGGCGGCGCTGGGCGGCCGCCCGCTGCTCCTCGAACCGCTGGTCCTCGCCGCGGCGGCTGAGCAGCTCGGCACCGGCCTGCATCATCGGCTTGAAGTCGAAGACGACCGCGTTGTCGACGTCACCGATGAGCACGGTGTCGCCCTCCTCCGCGCCGAGCTGGAGCAGCTTGTCCTCGACACCGAGGCGGTTGAGCCGGTCGGCGAGGAAGCCGACCGCCTCGTCGTTGCTGAAGTCGGTCTGACGGACCCAGCGCTCGGGCTTCTCGCCGCGCACGCGCCAGCCCTCGCCGGTCTCCTTGATCGTGAACTCCGGACCGCCGGCGGCGGTCGGGGGTCGCAGCACGATGCGGGTGGCCTCCACGACCGGCTTCTCGGCGCGGGCGCGCGAGACGATCTCCGCCATCGCGAAGGTGAGCTCGCGCAGGCCCTCGTGGCTGGCGGCGGAGACCTCGAACACCTTGAGCCCCCTGGCCGCGAAGTCCTCGCGGACGATGTCGGCGAGGTCGCGGGCGTCGGGCACGTCGACCTTGTTCAGGGCGACCAGGCGCGGGCGGTCCTCGAGGCCGCCGTACCTGCTCAGCTCGCGCTCGATCACGTCGAGGTCCTCGAGCGGGTTGCGGCCGGGCTCGAGCGTGGCCATGTCGATCACGTGCACCAGCGCGGCGCAGCGCTCGACGTGGCGCAGGAAGTCGTGGCCGAGGCCGCGGCCCTCGCTCGCGCCCTCGATGAGTCCGGGCACGTCGGCGACGGTGAAGGTGGTGTCGCCGGCGGTCACGACGCCGAGGTTCGGGATCAGCGTGGTGAACGGGTAGTCCGCGATCTTGGGCCTGGCCCGGGAGATCGCCGCGATCAGGCTGGACTTGCCCGCGCTCGGGAAGCCGACCAGGCCGATGTCGGCGACGACCTTCAGCTCGAGGGTGATCGTGAGGTCGTCGCCGGGCTCGCCGAGGAGGGCGAACCCCGGGGCCTTGCGCTTGGAGGAGGCGAGGGCGGCGTTGCCGAGTCCGCCGCGGCCGCCCTGGGCCACGACCATCTCGGTGCCGACGCCGACGAGGTCGGCGAGGACGTTGCCGTGCTCGTCGGTGATCACGGTGCCGTCGGGGACGGCCAGCACGAGGTCCTCGCCGTGGGCGCCGTTGCGGTTCCCGCCTGCGCCGTGGCCGCCGTGGGAGGCCCGGCGGTGCGGGCTGTGGTGGTAGTCGACCAGCGTGGTGACGTCGGGGTCGACGCGCAGGATCACGCTGCCGCCCGGACCGCCGTTGCCGCCGTCGGGGCCGCCGAGGGGCTTGAACTTCTCCCGGTGCACGGACGCCACGCCGTTGCCACCACGGCCGGCGGTGACGTGCAGCACCACACGGTCGACGAAGGTGGGTACTGCCATGGGTCGGTCCTCACTTCACGGGCTAGCGCTTTCCCAAGTTACCTAGTGAAAGCGGCACATACCTCGGCGTATTTCACGAGGGAGGTGACCGCTTCTCAGGAGATCTTGGGAAAGGGGGAAGAGCGAGGGGCGCCCCGCGGTGTCGCGGAGCGCCCCTGGCGATGTCTTGTTGCTCGGTGCTGCTGGAGTCACTCAGCCGTCGGGATGACGTTCACGACGCGGCGACCGCGCTTGGTGCCGAACTGGACGTTGCCGCCGACGAGGGCGAACAGCGTGTCGTCACCGCCGCGGCCGACGCCCGCACCCGGGTGGAAGTGGGTGCCGCGCTGGCGGACGAGGATCTCACCGGCGTTGACGAGCTGGCCGCCGAAGCGCTTGACGCCGAGGTACTGCGGGTTCGAGTCGCGCCCGTTCTTGGTGGACGCTGCGCCCTTCTTGTGTGCCATGAGTTCAGTCCTTGGTTGGGATCAGCCTGAGTCGACCAGATCGGTCAGGCGGAGATGTCGGTGACCTTGACCTGGGTGTACTTCTGACGGTGCCCCTGGCGCTTCTTGTAGCCGGTCTTGTTCTTGTACTTCTGGATGATGATCTTCGGACCCTTGGTGGCGCCGAGGACCTCGGCCGTCACGGTCGCCTTGCCGAGGGCGTCTGCGTCCGCGGTGACCTTCTCACCGTCGACGAGCAGCACCACGGGAAGCTTGACCGAGTCGCCAACCTCGCTGGCAACCTTGTCGATCTCGATGACGTCACCGACAGCAACCTTCTGCTGCTGGCCGCCACTGCGCACGATCGCGTACACCGCGGACTCACTCTCTTCGTCGGACTACAAGTTCGGTTTCTGTGGCACGGCACGCCGCCCTGCTGGAGAACGGGAGCGTGCGACTGGCGCACAGGATGGGCGCGCGTTGCACGCCGAGGGTCAAGTCTACGGACGATGCCCTGCCGGGTCAAAACGCCTGCGACCGGCCGACGAACCGGTCCGCTACCGGGTCGGCCTCAGTCGTGGATGTGGAGCCAGGGGTTCGTCGGGAGCGGGGTGTGGATCGGTCGTACGACGGTCCGCAGGCCGCTGCGCCTGAGCCGGTCGGCCTCCCCCTCCGCCGACTCTCGTGAGTGGAAGGTGCTGTCGGGTCCTCGAGAACCCTCCACGTGGACCCGGTACATCAGCACTCGTTCCGCCGTCACCCTCTTCAGTTCCCTCACGGTCCCAGGCTAGGCAGCCGGACCGCCGGACGAACCGGGCGAAAGTCCTCCCCGCGGCCGCGAACGGCCCCTCCCGTGCCCTGCCTCCGGGCGGCGCCCCACGCCGGTTCGGGGAGATCCCTCGGCAGCCTGTGCCGGAAGAGCTCCCCGAACCGAGCCGTGTGGCGTCAGCGGCGGCGCGAGCCCCGCTTCTTGACGGGTACGTGCGGCGTGGTCTGCGGCTCGGCGCCCGCCTCGTCGTCCCCGGCCCCGTCGACTGCTCCGTCGCCGGAGGGGTCGAGGGTCGGTACGGCGCTGCCCGTCGCGTCGAAGCCGGACGAGGCGGCGCCGTTGACCTCTGCGGCGTCGACCAGGGCCGCGATCGGCTCGGCGTCCGCAGGCTGGTCCGAGGCCTGCTCGGCCTGGCTCGCCTCCGTCGGCGCAGCGGTGTCGACCGACGTGCCCACGGCGGACGTGCTCGAGGCAGCAGCCGCGGCCGCGCCGCTCGGCGGGCCGGCCGCGCGGCGAGCACTCCGCCTGCGGACGCTGGTCACGATCTTCGGTGCCGCAGGCTCAGCCGGCGCTGTGGGCGCGGCCTCGGTCTCTGCAGCCGGCTCGGCTGCCGGGGTCTGCACTGCTTCGGGTGCCGGAGGCTCCGTCGTGGCCGCAGCCGCGGGCTCTTCGACGCTCGGGGCCTCACCTGCGGGCTCCTCGGTCGTGACCGCGGGCTGAGCCTCGCCGACCGGCTGGCCGGGCTGCTCGGGCTTCGTCTCCTTGGCGGCGCGGCCACGACCACGGCCACGGCCACCCCGGGAACGACCGCCCGACTTCACCTCGGCACCCTCGGCACCCTCGCCCGGTGTCGCGGCCTCGAGCCTGCTCGGTGGGCTTCTCAACCTGCTCGGTGGGCTTCTCGGCCTTCTCGGCACCGGTCTTCTCGCGGCCTGCGGCGGCCGACTCGGCGGCCTCGTCCTCGGCCTTCTCCTCGTGGCGCGCCATCGCCGCGATGTCCTTGGGCGAGGGCACTGCCCCGCCGGCGGACTCGTCGCGTCCCCGGCCGCGGCCGGCGCGGCGCCCGCGGCGGGAGTCGTCCTCGGCCTTCTTCTTCGGCTCGACGGGCTCGTGGTGCAGGACCAGGCCGCGGCCCTGGCAGTGCTCGCAGGCCTCGGTGAACGCCTCGAGGAGGCCGGTACCGATCCGCTTGCGGGTCATCTGCACCAGGCCGAGCGAGGTGACCTCGGCGACCTGGTGGCGGGTCCGGTCGCGCCCGAGGCACTCGACGAGCCGTCGCAGCACGAGGTCGCGGTTGCTCTCGAGCACCATGTCGATGAAGTCGACGACGATGATGCCGCCGATGTCGCGCAGCCGGAGCTGGCGCACGATCTCCTCGGCCGCCTCGAGGTTGTTCTTGGTGACCGTCTCCTCGAGGTTGCCGCCGGAGCCGGTGAACTTGCCGGTGTTCACGTCGACGACCGTCATCGCCTCGGTGCGGTCGATGACCAGGGAGCCGCCCGAGGGCAGCCACACCTTGCGGTCGAGCGCCTTCTCGATCTGCTCGTCGATCCGGTACTCCGCGAACACGTCCCGGTCGCCGTCGTACCGCTCGAGGCGGTCGGCCAGGTCGGGTGCGACGTGGCTGACGTAGCCATCGACCGTGTCCCAGGCGTCGTCGCCGGCGATCACGAGCTTCTTGAAGTCCTCGGTGAACAGGTCGCGGACGACCTTGAGCGTGAGGTCGGGCTCGCCGTACAGCAGCTGCGGCGCGTTCCCGCCCTTGACCTTGCCCTCGATGTCGGCCCAGCGGGCGGTGAGCCGCTCGACGTCGCGGGTGAGCTCGTCCTCACTCGCACCCTCGGCCGCCGTGCGCACGATCACGCCCGCGGTCTCGGGGACGATCTCCTTCAGCAGCGACTTGAGCCGGTTGCGCTCGGTGTCGGGGAGCTTGCGGGAGATGCCGCTGGTGGTGCCGTCCGGCACGTAGACCAGGAACCGGCCCGGCAGGCTGATCTGGCTGGTCAGGCGGGCGCCCTTGTGCCCGATCGGGTCCTTGGTGACCTGCACCAGGATCGACTGGCCCGACTTCAGCACCGACTCGATCTTGCGGGCCTGGCCGTTCTTGGCACCGAGCGCGTCCCAGTTGACCTCGCCGGCGTAGAGCACGGCGTTGCGGCCCTTGCCGATGTCGATGAACGCAGCCTCCATCGACGGGAGCACGTTCTGGACCCGGCCGAGGTAGACGTTGCCGATGAGGGAGTTCTGGGACTCCCGGGAGACGTAGTGCTCGACGAGAACCTTGTCCTCGAGCACGGCGATCTGGGTCAGGTCCTCGCGCTGCCGGATCACCATGACGCGGTCGACCGACTCGCGGCGGGCCAGGAACTCCGCTTCGCTGACGATCGGGGCGCGGCGGCGACCGGCCTCACGGCCCTCGCGGCGGCGCTGCTTCTTGGCCTCGAGGCGGGTCGATCCGCTGAGCGCGGTGATCTCGTCCTCGGCGTTGCGCGGCCGGCGAGCGCGGCTGGTGGTCTCGCCCTCCTCGCCCTCACCGCCTTCGCCGGTGCGGCGACGACGACGGCGGCGGCGGGTGCCGTTGCCGCCCTCCTCGGTCTCCTCGCCCGGGGCTTCCTCCTCGCGCTCCTCGGCCTGCGCCTCGCCGGCCTCGGACTCGTTCTCCTCGCCTCCGCCACCGGAACGACGACGACGGCGACCTCCGCGACGACGGCGGCGGCGCTCGCCGCCCTGCTCCTCGTCGCCCTCGCGGCCGCCCTCACCGGTCTCAGCGGCAACCTCCGCAGATGCCTCCTCGA
Source organism: uncultured Actinomycetota bacterium (assembly GCA_963700365.1). Taxonomy (GTDB): domain Bacteria; phylum Actinomycetota; class Actinomycetes; order Propionibacteriales; family Nocardioidaceae; genus Nocardioides_C. Next base: position 191,154 of record CAVOXG010000005.1, read on the forward strand.
CCTCCTCGGCGGCGGCCTCGGGCTTCTCTGCCTTCGCGGCGGCGGTCTTGCGGGTGCGCTTGGCGGCAGCCTTCTTGGCCGGCTTCTCCTCGCCCGCCTCAGCAGCCTCAGCCGTCTCAGCGGCCTCGGGTGCCTCCTCGGCCGGCTTCACCACGGCCTTCTTGGTGGTCCGCTTGCGCGTGGTCACCACGGCCTTGGTCGGGTCCGGCGGCTGGAAGAGCAGCGCGGTGGCAGCCGGGGCCTTGCGGACCGGGGCCTCCTCGGCGGGCGTCTCCGCAGCCGTCTCTGCCTGCCGTCGCCTCCGAGGGCGCGTCAGCGGGCGCCTCCGCGGTGGCCTCGCCGGCGGCGGCCGCCTTCTTGGTGGTGCGCTTGGCAGCGGGCTTCCTGGCGGTCGTCTTCCGGGCGGCGCGCTTGGCGGCCGGGGCCTCGGCGGCGCCCTCGGCGCCCGTCGGGACCTCGCCGGAGGCCTCGCTCGCCACGTCCGTCGTACCGGCAGCGACCGGCTCGGCGGCCACGGCCGGCTCGGCGGCGGCTTCCCCGGCGGCGGACTCGGCGGCAGCCGCCTTCTTGGTCGTGCGCTTCGCGGGGGCCCTCTTCGCGGGGGCGGCCTTCTTGGCCGTGGTCTTCTTCGCCGCCCGCTTGGCGGCGGCCTTCTTGGCCGGGGCGCCGCCCTCGGCATCTGCGGGTGAGGACTCGGTGGATGCCTCGGTGGTGGTGCCTGCGGGGTCTCGCCGGGGGTGGATGCCGACGAGTCGGCCGTCTCTGCTGGGTTCTCAGCGTCGAGCATGTGCTCTCCTACGCTCCCGGGGCACGTCGTCGACGGTTCCGCGCGGGAGCTGTGTCAGTCGTCGTACCGGTGGGGCCGGGCCGACGGAAGCCTGCGGTCGGGACTCCAGCCGTGCCGGGACCGCAGGACGCGAACGAACGCGCGGGTCAGCGGTCGAGCCAAGGCCGGAGCGCGGCGACAACCTCCGAAGTCATTCGTCGTCGGGGTTCGCGCCGGGTCTGACCGCGGTCAGCAGTTCAAAGGACCGAACCTGTCACCTTCGGTCACCCTGCGTCGCGGTCGGGCTCGAACGGATCCCCTACCGTGCCGGTCTGCGGATCGAGCGGGCCCTGCGCGAGTCGCTCCTGACGAGGAGCGACGCCGGCGTCGAGCCCGGCGACCTCGCGGAGTCCGGCGAGGATGTCGTCGGGTCTCACGGACGGGGTTCCGTGTCGTAAGACCACATCGAGTATCGCACACTCCTCGCCGGATACCTCGCCGACATGTGACGTCAGCGACACGACGGCGTCGCGGCAGTTGAAAGTGCGCAAACCCTTCTTGGTCATCCGCTGGACCATGACCTCGTCGGTCGCGAGGAACCGCTGGACCGCGTCGGCGGCGATCTCACCGGGTACGCCGGTCACCGTCAGCCGCCAGTGGCTGGCCTCCAGCCGGTCCGCGAGCCCGCCGCCCTTGCTGACCACGACCTCGATCACGTCGAGCCCGTCCGGGAGCGCCTCGTCGAGGTCAGCGTGCACGTCGGCGGGGTCGACGACCTGGGCCAGGGCGATCTCGAGGTACTCCGCCTCGCTCGCCGAGCCGGTCGGCGCCGCTCCGGCGTAGGAGATCCGGGGGTGGGGGTTGAAGCCGGAGGAGTACGCCATCGGGATCCGGGCCCGGAAGACCGCGCGCTCGAAGGCCCGGGAGAAGTCGCGGTGGCTGGTGAACCGCAAGCGGCCGCGCTTGGCGTAGCGGATCCGCAGTCGCTGGACGGGCGGCGCTTGCTGTTCGGGCTGTTCTGGCACCCGCCAACCCTACGGGCGGGCGTCGGGCGCCTCCGAACGGGCCCGCCGGCCCAGCGGCGAGGGGAACCGGTGGGTCACGACCACTCCGCCCAGCCAGTCCGTGAGCTGCCCGGCCTCCTCCTGCAGCGACCGCCGGCCGTGCTCGTCGACCTCCTCCAGCAGGTCCACGACCACCTCACCCGTCGGGCTCTGGTGCCAGCCGCCGACGATCCGGCCGTCCCACCAGGACGTGGGGCCGCCGTTGCCGTTCCGGTCGAACAGCTGCTCCCGGTGGCCGCCGAGGTACCAGTCACGCTCGCTCCAGCCCATCACCGTCGGGTCGAGGCCGGGCAGCAGCGCCGCCCACGGCTCGACCGGCCGCGCCGGTTCGAGGTCGTCGGGCAGCAGGAAGCCGGTCGTGCCGTCCAGGTCCACCTCGACTGCGGCGACGTCACGCAGCGCGCGCCTGACCGCGGCGGCGGTCGAGCCCAGCCACCACCTCAGGTCCCGCTCCGTGCCCGGCCCGAAGACGCGCAGCCACGCACTCACCAGCTCGGCCATGGCTGCCGTCTCGTCCATGTCCTCGAGGTCGCGACCCAGCCACGAGCGCATCGTCGCCCATCGTGGCCGCGACGACGTCCAGCCGCCGTCGTTGGTGGCCCGGACGATCTGTCCGGCGGCGGACATGACATTCAGCACCCGTGGCCCGACCGGGTACTCGCCGCCCCACGAGCGGCCCTCGCCGAAGGAGATCCTGCCGCCCAGCACCGGCAGCTCCTCGCGCAGCTGCACCCACGACAGCTCACGTCCGTCGGCCAGGTGCTCCATCACGGCGGCGGAGGCCCTCTCGAGCCAGCCCGCCCCGTCGTCGTACAAGCCGGCGCGCTCCACCTCGCGCGCGAGCCGCCGGCTCTCCGCCGTGGCGATCCGAGTGCTCACCGCCGCCTGGGCCACGTCGAGCCCGGCCGCCGGGAACACGAACAGCGTCCGCCGCATCGCCATGTGCTTCACGAGTGACCGCCGGCCGTAGAGCGCCCGGTCCAGGTCGGCGACCGTCATGCCGTCCACCCGTGCCCGGGCGCTGAGGTACACCGTGGCCGGGTCGGTGGCGTGCAGGCACACGATGCCGGCCGCCGCCGCCTCCACGCCGGCGGCCCGCGAACCGGCCACGAGCCCGTGACGGCGGGCGAGACGCGTACGCCGCTCCACGACCCCGACCGTCTGCACGCCCCCAGCGTAGGGACCTCGCCCGGGTTATCTAGGGTGTGGCGGTGACCGCACCCGCCGCCGAAGCCCCCCTCGAGGACAGCCGCTGGGAGCGCATCCTCGTGCTGGTCGGGATCGTCGTGCTGGCGTTCAACCTCCGGCCCGCGGCGGTCAGCGTCGGGCCGGTCCTCGACGAGCTCACCAGCGAGCTCGGCATGTCGGGTGTGACTGCCGGACTGCTCACCACCCTCCCGGTGCTGGCCTTCGCGAGCTTCGGGGCGTTGGCGCCGGAGCTCGCCAGGCGGTTCGGCGTGCACCACGTCACGCTCGTGTCGCTGCTCGGCGTCATGGTCGGTCTCGGGACCCGCGCCCGCACGGACCAGGTGTGGCTCTTCCTGCTGATGTCGCTCCTGGGGCTGGCCGGCATGGCCACCGCGAACGTGCTGCTCCCCTCGCTGGTGAAGCTGCACTTCCCGGGGAGGGTCGGCCTGCTCACGTCGCTCTACACGACGTCCATGGCGATCGGGCTCACCCTCGCGTCGGGGCTCACCGTGCCGATCGCCGAGCAGCTCGGCTCCTGGCGTTGGGGGGTCTTCGCCTGGGCGGTCACCGCCGCGGTCGCCGCGCTGCCGTGGATCGGCCTGCTCCGTCACGACCGGACCCTGGCGGCCACCCCGCACACGATCACCCTGCGCCAGGTGGCCCGGACCAGGCTCGGCTGGGCGATGGCGCTCTTCTTCGGCCTCCAGTCGCTCCAGGCGTACTCGATCTTCGGCTGGTTCGCGCAGGTCTACCGGGACGCAGGCTTCTCGCCGACGACCGCCGGTCTCCTGCTCGGCGTCATCACCGCGATGAGCATCCCCCTGTCCTTCGTGATCCCGTCCCTCGCCTCCCGGTTGCACAACCAGACCTGGCTGATCCTCGGCCTGGTCGCCTGCTACCCCGTCGGTTACCTCGGCCTGATCCTGGCGCCGGTGTCCGGCGCGTGGCTGTGGGCGGTGCTGGTCGGGACCGCGGCGAGCGTGTTCCCGCTCGTGCTCACCCTGATCAGCCTGCGGTCACGCACCCCCGAGGGCACCGCCGCGCTGTCCGGGTTCACCCAGTCGGTGGGCTACCTGATGGCGGCGATCGGGCCGTTGGGGATGGGCGTGCTCTACGACGCGACAGGGGGCTGGACGGTGCCGCTCTCGGTGCTGCTCGTGCTCGTGCTCGGGCAGCTCGCCGCGGGACTCACGGTGGCGCGCCCGTCGTACGTCGAGGACAGCCTGAAGCCGGCTCGCTGACCATCAGTTCGTCGCAGGACGCACTCTGCCGGGCGCGGCCGCGCTATCAGACCACGCTGAGCGGCAGCAGCTTCTGTCCGGTGGGGCCGATCTGGATCTCGGTGTCCATCTGCGGGCAGACGCCGCAGTCGTAGCAGGGCGTCCAGCGGCAGTCCTCGACCTCGACCGTGGAGTCGGGGTCGATCGCGTCCTGCCAGTCCTCCCACAGCCAGTCGCGGTCGAGGCCGGAGTCGAGGTGGTCCCAGGGCAGCACCTCGGAGTACTCCCGCTCGCGCGTGGTGTACCAGTCGAGGTCGACCGGGGTGTCCTCGAGCGCCCTCTTGGATGCGTCCACCCAGCGGTCGAAGGAGAAGTGCTCGCTCCAGCCGTCGAAGCGGCCGCCGTCGCGCCAGACCTCCTCGATGATCCGGCCCACGCGGCGGTCACCGCGCGAGAGCAGTCCCTCGATGATGCCGGGGCGGCCGTCGTGGTACCGGAAGCCGATCGCGCGGCCGTACTGCTTGTCCTCGCGGACCATGTCGCGCAGCTTCTTCAGCCGCTCGTCGGTGGTCTCGTGGTCGAGCTGGGCGGCCCACTGGAACGGCGTGTGCGGCTTGGGCACGAACCCGCCGATCGACACCGTGCACCGGATGTCCCGGCGACCGGACACCTCGCGACCCTTGGCGATCACCTTCTTGGCGAGCTCGCCGATCTCGAGGACGTCCTCGTCGGTCTCGGTGGGCAGGCCGCACATGAAGTAGAGCTTCACCTGGCGCCAGCCGTGGGAGTACGCGGTGGCGACCGTGCGGATCAGGTCCTCCTCGGTGACCATCTTGTTGATCACCTTGCGCATCCGCTCCGAGCCGCCCTCCGGGGCGAAGGTCAGGCCCGAGCGGCGCCCGTTGCGGGACAGCTCGTTGGCCAGCGTGATGTTGAAGGCGTCGACCCGGGTCGAGGGCAGCGACAGCGAGACGTTGGAGCCCTCGTAGCGGTCCGCGAGCCCCTGGGCGACCTCACCGATCTCGGTGTGGTCGGCGCTGGACAGCGACAGCAGGCCGACCTCCTCGAAGCCGGACTTGCGGATGCCGTTCTCGACCATGTCGCCGATGGTGGTGATCGACCGCTCCCGCACCGGGCGCGTGATCATGCCTGCCTGGCAGAACCGGCAGCCGCGGGTGCAGCCGCGGAAGATCTCGACGGAGAAGCGCTCGTGCACGGTCTCGGCCAGCGGGACGAGCGGCTTCTTCGGGTACGGCCAGGCGTCGAGGTCCATCAGCGTGTGCTTGTGCACGCGATACGGGACACCGGAGGTGTTGGGCGCGACGCGCTTGATGCGGCCGTCGGGGAGGTACTCGACGTCGTAGAACTTCGGCACGTAGACGGCGCCCGACACCGCGAGGCGGTAGAGCAGCTCGTCGCGCGGCGTGCGCCCGCCGAGGCCGGGCATTCCCTCGGCCTTCCACTCCCGGATCACCTCGGAGATCGCGAGCACGATCTCCTCACCGTCACCGAGGACGGCGGCGTCGACGAAGTCGGCGATCGGCTCGGGGTTGAACGCGGCGTGCCCGCCGGCGAGCACGATCGGGTCCTCCTCGCCGCGGTCGCGCGCGTGCAGCGGCATCCCCGCGAGGTCGATCGCGGTGAGCAGGTTCGTGTAGCCGAGCTCGGTGGCGAAGGAGACGCCGAGGACGTCGAAGGCGCGCACCGGACGGTGGTTGTCGACGGTGAACTGCGGGATGCCGTGCTCCCGCATGGTCCTCTCCATGTCCGCCCACACCGCGTAGGTGCGCTCGGCCATGATCCAGTCCCGCTCGTTGAGCACCTCGTAGAGGATCTGGACACCCTGGTTCGGCTGGCCGACCTCGTAGGCGTCGGGGTACATCAGGGCCCACCGGACCTCGACCTCGGCCCACTCCTTGAGGGTGGCGTTGAGCTCGCCGCCGACGTACTGGATCGGCTTCTGCACCGACGGCAGCAGCGGCTCGAGTCGCGGGAAGAGTGACTCGGCGTGTGGCGCGGGCATGCAAGAACCTCTCGAGGCTGGGTTGGGGTCGTCCCCAAGGGTACGACGGACCGCCCGGAGGTTCTAACCGCAGCGGCGACCCGCTAGGAGTCGGCGAGCTCCCGGAGCGCGGCCTCCGCCCTGGCGAGCTCGTCGCGCGCGAGGGCGATCAGGTCGCACAGCCCCTGGGCGCCGAAGCGGTTGCTGATGTTCTCGACGACCTCGGAGATCACGGGGTCGACGTTGGCCGAAGGCGTGGTGCTGTCGCTCATCCGGCCATCCTGGCCGCTCGCTCCGGCCAGGTCCACCCCCTCGGCCGCCGTGTCGCGGTCGCGACGGCTAGAAGGGCCCCATCCCCTGGCGGTCACTGGCCCGTGCGCTTGCGGACCTTGCCGAGGCGTCGATCTCGGCCGCGGAGCGGTCCTGGGGATTCCTCGACCCGGTGTTGCCGCCGCGTCGGTACAGAACGACGATGCACGCCACCACGAGCACCACCAACAGGCCGATGCCTACCGTCATCACTGTCATGCTTGCTCCTAGCTCTCCGCGGGGGTGTCAGCCTAACGCCGGGGCGGCATCGGCTCCTCAGAAACGGCTGCGGACCAGGCGGGAGCGGGACGCCCGTCACCGGCACGATCCCCAGGCACGCGATCTGCCCGTCCATAGCCAGATGAGGCAGGCCTCGAGGCGAACGCCGGGCAACGGATGGGCGACCAGCGGAGCCTCGGGTCGATAGCACCAACGGGTGACTACCGGGACTCGCCACCCGGGGTGATACTCGAAAGCGGAGCCGGCACACCAGACGAGGTTTGGCCTCCACACCACCGGATACATACTAATTGTCTAGATATCGTCCCTGATATCCAAGACATTCGGGTACGGAGGGGGTGGGCCGATGAAAGACGTCGCGTCCAGCCACCGACGGGTCGCACTGTACTCCCACGACACACAGGGACTCGGACACATCCGGCGCAACTCACTGATCGCCGCGGCCCTCGTGGATGCCCACCCCGACCTCGACGTACTGCTGCTGACCGGCGCCCCCGAGGCGACGGCTCTCCCGCTCCCGCCCCGGACGTCCGTGGTGCAGCTGCCTGCGCTGAGCAAGACCTCGGCCGGCCTCTACCGCCCCCGGTCGATGCCGTTGACCCTCGACGCAGTCGTCGCGATCCGGTCTGCCGTCCTGGAGGCGGCCCTGATCGACTTCGCCCCCGACCTCCTGGTCGTGGACAAGGTGCCACTCGGGATCATGGGCGAGCTCGAGCCCGGCCTCGTCGAGGCGAGGGCATGCTTCGGGACGCGGACGGTCCTCGGGCTGCGCGACGTCCTCGACGAGCCTGGCGTGGCTGTCCGGGAGTGGAGCGAGGCCGGCTCCGACAACGTCGTGCGCCGCCACTACGACGAGGTGTGGGTGTACAGCGACCCGAAGGTCTACGACCCGGCGCTCGAGTACGGCTGGCCCGCGCTGGTGCGTCGGAAGATCGCCTACACCGGCTACCTCGGGCGGGGCCGCTCACGGCTCCTGGCCCGGCCGGCGTCCGCGACGGGTACGCCGCGGGTCACGTGTCCCGAGGGCCCGTTCGTGCTCTGCCTGGTCGGTGGTGGCCAGGACGGGGTGTCGCTCTCGCGCGCGTTCGTGGAGACCCGGTTCCCGCCCGGTCACACCGGGGTGCTCATCACCGGGCCGTACCTCGATGCCATGGCTCGTTGGGAGCTTGAAGCGGTCGCTGCCGACCGGGAGGACCTGACGGTGCTCGACTTCGTCGGCGACGTGCCGTCGTTCGTGAACCGGGCGGCCGCGACCGTCGCGATGGGCGGCTACAACACCGTTTGCGAGCTCCTCGACTCGGGACAGCCGGTCCTCCTCTCCCCCCGCACGACTCCGCGTCGCGAGCAGGCGGTGCGTGCCGAGCGGTTCCGGAGAGCCGGGCTCGTCGACGTCGTCACCCCCGAGCAGCTGACCGCCGCGCACCTCGAGAAGTGGCTGGCCCGCGCGGTGCACCTGCCCCGGCGCGAGGATCCGGAGGTCGACCTCAGCGGGCTGGACCGGATCCCCGAGCTCGCGGACCGGCTGCTCGACGCGCATCGTGAGCGTCCCAGGGAGGTCAATGATGTCGCCGTCTGAGACCAGCGCTGCCCGCATCGGTTACGTCCTGAAGATGTACCCGCGGTTCTCGGAGACGTTCATCGTCAACGAGATCCTCGCCCTGGAGGCCCAAGGCGCCGACCTGGAGATCCTGTCGCTGCGCGGGCCGGTCGACGGGCGCTTCCACGAGAACCTCGCACGCATCCGGGCCCCGGTCACCTACCTGCCTGTGCTCACCAAGCCGAGCCAGCTGTGGGAGTCGCTCGGCAACACCCAGAGGGTCCTCCCGGAGGCCCTGGAGGTGCATCTTGCCGAGCTGCTCGCGGCAGCGCCGGGCGACGCCGCGCAGGCACTCGACCTCGCCTGCCATATCGCCCAACGGCGGATCGACCATCTCCACGCCCACTTCGGGTCGGTCGCCACGACTGTCGCCCGGCTCGCCTCGAAGCTCGCCGGCGTCACCTACAGCTTCACCGCACACGCCAAGGACATCTTCCACGAGGAGGTCGACCACGAGGACATGCGGACCAAGCTCCGCGAGGCCTCCGCCGTCGTCACCGTGAGCGACTTCAACGTCGAGTTCCTCCGTCGCACGTACGGCGACGACGCGGCCGGAGTGGTCCGCATCTACAACGGGGTGGACCTCGACGCATTCGCCCGGACGCCGTACGCCCACCGCCCTCCGGTGATCGTGGGCGTGGGCCGGCTCGTCGAGAAGAAGGGCTTCTGCCACCTCGTCGACGCGGTCGCACGGCTGCGCAAGGACGGTACGGCGGTCGAGCTCGAGCTCGTGGGGACCGGCCCGGAGGAGGATGCTCTACGCGGCCGGGTCGACGACCTGGGCCTGCATGAGGTGGTGCACTTCCTCGGGCCGCTGCCGCAAGGGCGGATCCGCGAGGTCGTGAGCCGGGCGGCGGTGTTCGCGGCGCCGTGCGTGGTAGGCGCAGACGGCAACCGGGACGGCCTGCCGACCGTGCTGCTGGAGTCGCTGGCGCTGGGCACGCCGGTGGTGAGCACCCCGGTCACCGGGATCCCCGAGGCGGTTGTCCCGGGACGCACCGGGTTGCTGGTTCCGGAGGGCGACCCGGTCGCGCTCGCCGAAGCGCTCCGGCGCCTGGTCGAGGACCCGGACATGGCGGCCCGGTTGGCCGACGCCGGGCGACGGCACGCCGAGGCGATCTTCGACGTCGCACGGAACACCCGCCTGTTGCACGACCTGATGCGCGGCGTCGCGCCCGGCCGGGAGGAGGTGGTCTGAGTGCGCGTCGCCTACGTCTCGCTTGACCCCGGGGTGCCGGTCTTCGGGCACAAGGGCTCGTCCGTGCACGTCCAGGCCGTGCTGCGGTCGCTGCTGGCCAGGGGCGCCGAGGTGCACCTCGTGACCACCCGGCCGGGTGGTCGCCCGCCGCCGGACCTGGCCGGGGTGCGGGTGCACACCGTCGCCCTCGCCAAGGTGTCCGACCACGCCGCGCGCGAACGAGCGGTCCAAGGAGCCGACAGGGTCGTCCCACGCTGCCTCGACGAGCTCACGCTCGGTGAGGGCCTCGACCTCGTCTACGAGCGCTACTCACTGTGGGGACGCAGCGCCATGGGCTGGGCACACAGGCACGATGTGCGCCTCGGTGCTGGAGGTGAACGCGCCGCTGATCGACGAGCAAGCAGCGCACCGCGTCCTCGTCGACCGTTACGGCGCGGACCGTGTTGCGCGAGCTGCCTTCTCGGCTGCGCGCACCGTGGTGTGCGTCAGCGACCCGGTCACTCGTTGGGTGACGGGCCGGGGAGGCGCCGCGGATCGCGTGTTCACGGTCGCCAACGGGGTCGACACGGCGCGGGTGCAGCCTGCTGACCAACCGGCCGACGGATCCCCGTTCACCATCGGCTTCGTCGGGACGCTCAAGCCGTGGCATGGCGTCGAGGTGCTGCTGCGGGCACTTCAGCTGCTCGGAGGCGTCGGCGACCCCCGGTTGCTGATCGTCGGCGACGGGCCGGAGCGAGCCGCGCTCGAGGAGCTCGCCCGCTCCCTCGGGGTTGGCGACGCGGTCGAGCTCGCCGGTGCGGTCGACCCCGCCGACGTGCCCTCCCTGCTGCACCGGATGCACGTCGCGGTCGCGCCCTACCCCGCGATCCAGGACTTCTACTTCTCCCCACTCAAGGTCTACGAATACCTCGCAGCGGGGCTGCCCATCATCGCCAGCCGCGTCGGCTCGATCCCCGAGGCACTGGCACACGGCGAGTTCGGGGTTCTCGTGGACCCGGGTGACCCTGCCGCGCTCGCGACCGCGATCGCCGCACTCCGCGACGACCCCGCGCGACGCACGGAGCTCGGCCGCGCAGCACGCCACGCAGCGGTGCGCGACCACGACTGGAGCCGTGTTGTCGACCGGATCCTCGACCTGGCGGGGGCCCTGGATGTCACGGTCTAAGCCTGCCAACCTCCGCGAGTCCCTGCCGGGGTTCCACCGGCTGTGGCCGCACGTGAAGCCGCATCTCGCGGCGGAGAGGCGGCTGCTCATCGGTGGAAGCGTGGCGATGCTGGCCGAGGTCGTGATGCGGCTCCTGGAGCCGTGGCCGCTCAAGTACGTCATCGACGGCGTCATCGCGTCCACCGGATCCGACATCGCGGGGACACCGCCGACGGACCTCACCGCCGTACTCGTCCTGGCGAGCCTCGCCCTGGTCGCGGTGACCATGCTCCGTGCGGTGGCCTCCTACCTGATGACGGTGACCTTCGCACTGGCGGGGAACCGGCTGCTCACCCGGGTGCGCGCCGACCTCTACGCCCACCTCCAGCAACTGCCGATGGCCTTCCACGACAACGCCCGCACCGGCGACCTCGTCACCCGGGTGACCAGCGACGTCGGCCGGCTCAAGGAGGTCGCCGTCACGGCCGCCCTCCCCCTGCTGGGCAACACGGTGACGTTGGTCGGGATGGTCGCCGTGGTCGCGTTCATCGACTGGCAGCTGGCACTGGTGATGCTGCTGGTCTTCCCGCTGTTCTTCGTGTTCAGCATCCGCCTCTCTCGCAGGATCAACACCGTCTCACGCACCCAGCGGAAGGCGGAAGGAGCGCTGGCCTCCCTGGCAACCGAGACGCTGTCGGCGATGCGCGTGGTGAAGGCGTACTCCCTCGAGAAGCGGATGCAGGAGAGCTTCGCCTCCAGCAACCAGAAGTCGCTCAAGGACGGCGTCAAGGCCAAGCGGCTGTCCGCAGGTCTCGAGCGGAAGACCGACGTGCTCGTCGGCGTCGCAACGGCGATCGTGCTCTTCGTGGGTGCCCAGCGCGTGCTCGCCGGCGCCATGACACCGGGCGACCTCGTGGTCTTCCTGACCTACCTCAAGGCCGCCTTCAAGCCGATGCGCGACGTGGCGAAGTACACCGGGCGGATCGCGCAGGCGGCGGCCTCGAGCGACCGCATCGTCGACGTACTGACGCTCAGCCCGGCGATCTCCGACCGGCCGGGCGCCCGCACGGCCGAGCGCTTCCGGGGCGACATCGAGTTCCGCAACGTGTGGCTGGAGTACGAACCCGGCCAGCCGGTGCTCAGAGGGTTCGATCTGGCCGTCGCCGCAGGACAGAAGGTCGCGGTCGTCGGCCCCTCGGGCGCCGGCAAGTCCAGTCTCGCGAACCTGCTCTCCCGGCTGTGCGACCCGACCCACGGCGTGGTCGCTGTGGACGGCCGGGATCTGCGGGACCTCACCATGGCCTCGGTCAGGTCCCAGCTCGCCGTCGTGCTGCAGGAGAGCGTGCTGTTCGCGACCAGCATCCGCGAGAACATCGCCCTCGGTCTTGCCGCGGCCCCGCCGTCCCAGGAGCAGATCGAGGCCGCCGCCCGCCTCGCCGGCGCGCACGACTTCATCGAGCGGCTCCCGGCCGGTTACGACACCGTCGTCGGCGAGCGCGGTGCCACCCTCTCGGGTGGAGAGCGCCAACGGATCGCGATCGCGCGGGCAGCCATGCGCGACGCGCCGATCGTGATCCTGGACGAGGCCATGACGGGGCTCGACCAGGAGACCGAGCGCGAGGTCGTCTCCGCCCTCGACCGGCTGACCTCCGGCCGCACCACCCTGCTGATCACCCACGACCTCGACGCCGCGCTCGGGGCCGAGCGCGTGGTCTGGGTGGAGGTCGGGCGGGTCGTCGACGACGGGGCGCCGGCACGAGTCCTGGCACGCCAGGGCGGGAGGTACGACGATGCTGGGCTCGGCTGACCTCGGAGTCGTCGAACGGGAGCGCGGCGTGACCGTTCTCCGGACTCTCCTCGACGCCGAGGCACTTGCCGCGCTCCTGTCCGAGCGCCGCGGCACCGCCCACGAAGTCACCCCGGGGCGCCTCCGCTACAAGCCGGGCACGAGCTGTGTCCTCGCCTTCGACCTGCGCACCATCACCGACGAAGGCCCGGTCGTCATGCCGTGCATCGCGAAGGCCTACGCACCTTCGACCACTGCGAAGTGGGAGAAGTCCCTCCAGGAGGTCCCGAGGGGCCACCTCCTGCTCGAGGACCCCGGGCTCCGGCTCGTCATCACGACGCTGGCCGGGGACCGCCACCTGCGGGCGGTGTCGCGGCTCTTCGACGACGCTGCCCGGCTCCCGTTGCTTGAGAGGCTGCTACCCGGCCACACCGACCTCGCCGCCGGGACGGTCACCACGCTGCGGCACAACCCCGAGCGTCGCTGGGTCGGGACCCTGGACACCCCCGCCGGCGACAGGCTGGTGCTGCGGGCCTACCCGCGCTCGTCGGCGCTCGAACACATCCACGCCTACGCCCGGCTCCACGGCACCGGTGCCGACATCCCGGCCTTCCTCGGGAAGACCCGCCGCCACGGCATGCTCGCTGTCTCCTGGGCAGACGGCGACGTCCTCGGGCACTCCGCAGACCCCGCCGACCTCCGGGTGGTGGGCCGGGCACTGGCGGGCTTCCACCTGCGCCGGCCGCCGGAGCTGGGCGTCTCCACGCCGCTCGCCCACGCCGACCGGGTGCGCAGGGCAGCCGCCCAGGTCGCCCTCCTGCAGCCGGACGCCGCCGAACCTGCCCGCCAGATCGCGGACCACCTCATCTCCCGGCTGCGCGAGGCACCCGTGGGCGGCAACCTCGTCCACGGCGACTTCTCGCGCGACCAGGTGGTGCTCGGTCCTGGCGGCGAGCCGAGCCTGATCGACCTGGACTCCGCCGCCGTCGGCGAAGCTGCCACAGATCTCGGGTCGTTCTGGGCGGCTCTGCTGGTCGAGGCCCGGTCGCCCGCCGAGGAGGCCGGGATCACCGGCCGGGTGGAGACGCTGATGTCGGGGTACGACACCCTGCGGCGGCCACCCGACCGGGCACTGGTGCTGCTTTACCGGGACAGCCACCTCCTGGGCCGGGCGGCGGAGGGCTTCCGGACCCGACGCCCGCGCTGGGCCGAGCACATGTCGCGGGTGCTCTCGACGTTGGAGTCGGGCGCTGCCCGGACAGCCCTCGCGGACGGGGGGTCGCGATGACGCTCGTGCGGCAGATCATCGACCGGGGCGCGGCCCACGGCCTGTCGTTGTACCGGGCGTCCCCGCGCGGGACCGACCGCCTGGTGCTGGAGTTCCGCGACCGGGACGGTGCCGTCATCGCCGGCCAGTGGCACCGGGACCCCGAACGCGGGGCGGTGACGGCCCGGCGTACAGCGATGGCCTCGGCCCGCGGCTCCTTCGACGTGACGGTGCTCGACCGCCCGGACCTCTTCGTCCAGCGGCGGGGCGCCGACCGGCGGCTCCCAGCGCTGGCGCAGCTGGCGAACCGGCAGGGGTCGCTCCTGGTCTCCCACCGCGCCGAGCGTCGCGGGGTGGTGCGCCTGGCCGACGGGGACTTCGTGAAGGTCGTGCCGCCGGAGAAGGTGGCCGCGGTCGTGACGGGGTGCTCGGTCACGTCCGCGAACCCGTCGCTCGCCCTGCCCCACGTGGTCGGGGTCGACCCGGAGTCGGGCACGGTCACCACCGCGGCCATGTCCGGCCGGACCCTGGAGAGCCGGCTCACCGACAGCAGCCTCAGCGACGACGAGCTCGTGACCGACGCCAAGGCAGTGGGCGCCGCACTGAGGGAGTTCCACGAGGAGGGCCCGCTGCCGACGGCCCTCCCACGGCACGACACCGCGGCCGAGCTCGCGGTGACCGAGCGCTGGCTGAACGCCGCAACCGGTTTCGGGCTCGTCGACCCGGACCGATGGACCTCACCGTCGCACGGGCCGTGGATCTTCTCGACGAGAGACCGACCGACCCGGTGCGGGTGCACCGGGACCTGCACGACAAGCAGCTGGTCCTCGAGGTGGACCAGCCGGTGGGTCTCCTCGACCTGGACCTCGCCACCAGCGGCGAGGCCGCGGTGGACATCGCCAACCTGCTGGTCCACCTCGAGCTGCGCCACCGCCTCGGCGGGTGCACGACCACCCGCGCCGAGCGGTGCGCCGAGGCATTCCTGACCGGCTACGCGCCGACTGAGCCCACGCTGGCGCGCATCGGGGGCTACATGGCGACGACGCGGCTGCGCCTCGCCGGCGTGTACGCGTTCCGCGACTCACCACCGGGCCTGCTCGACGACCTGGTGGACAGCTGCTTCGAGAAGGGGCTTCCCTCATGATCACGACCATCGGCGTCATCGGCGCCGGCTACCTCGGCGCCGCGCACGCCGCCTGTCTCGCCGAGCTCGGCCACCACGTCGTCGCCGCCGACCGTGACCCCGCCCGCGTCACGTCCCTGAGCGCGGGTCTGCTTCCGTTCTTCGAGCCAGTGCTGCCGGACCTCCTGCGACGGCACACGGAGTCCGGGCGGTTGCGCTTCACGACGTCCATCCCCGACGTGTGCGCTGCCGCCGACGTCCACTTCATCTGCGTCGGCACCCCCCAGTCCAAGGACGGAATAGCGGCCGACACCAGCCAGGTCTTCGGTGTGGTGGAGCAGATGGCTCCACACCTGCGACGGCACGCCCTGCTGGTGGGCAAGTCGACCGTGCCTGTCGGGACCGCAGCCCAGCTCCAGGAGCTCCTCGACCGACTCGCCCCCCACGTACATGCCGAGGTGGCCTGGAACCCGGAGTTCCTGCGGGAGGGACAAGCCGTCACGGACACGCTCGCCCCCGACCGGCTCGTCTTCGGTGTCGCCTCCGCCGAGGCGGAGAAGACGCTCCGGCTCGTTTTCGACAGGGTGCTCGAGCGGGATACGCCGCTCGTGGTCACCGACCTCGCGACGGCGGAGCTCGTCAAGGCCTCCGCGAACGCGTTCCTCGCCACCAAGATCTCCTTCGCCAACGCGATCGCCGACCTGTGCCAGACGGCAGGAGGCGACGTCGTGAAGCTCGCCGACGCGCTCGGCCACGACCGCAGGATCGGCCGGGACTTCCTCTCCGCAGGTCTCGGGTTCGGCGGGGGTTGCCTCCCCAAGGACATCCGTGCCCTGATGGCCCAGGCCGCGGAGCTCGGCGCCGAGCACGCGTTCCGGCTCCTCGGCGAGGTCGACACGATCAACCAGAGCCGGCGGCACCGAGTCACCGCGATGGCCCTGGCCGATCTCGGTGGCGACGTCTCCGGCGCCCGGATCACGGTGCTGGGTGCCGCCTTCAAGCCGCACACGGACGACGTACGCGACTCCCCCGCCCTCGAGGTGGCCGACATGCTCCAGAGCCTCGGCGGCGAGGTCACGGTCCACGACCCGCAGGGGAACCGCAACGCGTCGAGGAGCTATCCGGCCCTGACCTTCGCCGACGACGTGCACGATGCGATCGTGGGGGCCGACCTGCTCCTGCACCTGACGGAGTGGCCGGAGTTCCGGAGGCTGGACCCGAGGTCGCTCACCCC
This sequence comes from uncultured Actinomycetota bacterium, assembly GCA_963700365.1. Lineage (GTDB taxonomy): Bacteria > Actinomycetota > Actinomycetes > Propionibacteriales > Nocardioidaceae > Nocardioides_C. The sequence goes on from CAVOXG010000005.1 coordinate 207,292, forward strand.
GAAGGTCCGCCGTGCCTCGGTCATCGACGGGCGCAACGCCCTCGACGCCGACCGGTGGCGCCAGGCCGGGTGGAGCTACCAGAGGCTGGGGTAGGTCAGAACCTGCTGCGGACCAGGCGGGAGCGGGCCACGCCGAGGCCCATCGACCGGTCGGTGCGCAGGTGGATGTTCTGCAGCAGGCCGATCGCCATCAGGCCCGCGAACATCGACGAGCCGCCGTAGGACACCAGCGGGAGCGGGACGCCCGTCACCGGCATGATCCCCAGGCACATGCCGATGTTCTGGAACGCCTGGAAGCCGAACCAGATCGCGATCCCACCCGCGGCCAGACGCCCGAAGAGGTCGTCGGCCCTCATCGCGATGGTCAGCGCCCGCCAGAGCACCACGCCGAGAAGCGCGATGAGCGCCGCGGAACCGACCAGGCCGAGCTCCTCCCCCGCGACGGTGAAGATGAAGTCGGTGTGCTGCTCGGGCACGAACCCGGACTTGGTCTGCGAGCCGTCGAACAGTCCCTGCCCGAAGACGCCGCCGTTGCCGATCGCGATCCGGGCCTGCTCGGTGTTGTAGCCGGCGCCGCGGGGGTCGAGCCCGGGGTTCGTGAACGCCATGAACCGGTCGACCTGGTAGTCCTTGAGCACCCCCGCCTGGACCGCGAGCACGGCGCCGCCGACCGCTCCCCCGGCGAGCAGAGCCAGCCACCGCCGTGGCGCCCCCGAGATCGCGACCACGCCGAAGACGGTCGCGGACAGCACCAGCATCGTGCCGAGGTCGGGCTGGAGGAGGATCAGCACGGCGGGGAGCCCGGCGATGGAGAGCATCCCGAGCACGTCGAGGTGGCGGACCTCCCGCTGCTTCCACGACCCCTCGGTGCGCTCGGCGACGAGCAGCGCCATGCCGATCACCACCGCCAGCTTGGCGAACTCCGCGGGCTGGATCGACATCCCGCCGAGCATCAGCCAGGAGCGCGAGCCGTTGATCGTGCTGCCCATGACGAGCACCAGCACCAGGCCGACCACCGACCCGACGTACACCAGCGGCGCGAGGATCCGCACCCAGCGGTGGTCGGTCGCGATGATCATCACGCCGAGCACCACGCCGATCGCGATGTTGACCAGCTGCTTCTTCAGGTACGCCTCGGGATCCCCGCCGGTGAGGTCCTCGCGGTTCACGGTGGCGGACCACACGAGCATGGTGCCCATCACCAGCAGGCCGACGACCGCGAGGATGAGCATCCAGTCGAGCCGCGGCGCCTTGGCGCTGCTGGCGCCCTCGATCCGGGTGCTCCTGCTGCGGGCGGGTGCGGTCATCGTCATCGGCGGGACCTCCGGCTCCTCGTGGGCGGCAGGATCTCGCCGTCGTCGGCGAACACCGGCAGGCCCTTGGGCGGGGTGGCACCGGGCAGCGCGGCCTTGGCCGGGATGACCCGGTCGCCGCGTACGCCGTACAGGGTCTCCCAGATCTTGCGGATCGCCGGACCGGAGGTGCCCGAGCCGGTGCCGCCCTGCGACACCATCATCACGACTGCATAGCGCTTGTCGTACGACGCGACCCAGGACGTGCTCTGCTTGCCGTAGACCTCGGCCGAGCCGGTCTTGGAGCGGATCTTGACCTTGTCGAGCGGGAAGTCGATCAGCCGCCAGGACATCGTGCCCTGGGTGGAGACGCCGGCGAGCGCCCGGTCGATGTAGCGCAGGTGGCGCTTGGCGACCTTCAACGACGCCGCCTTCTTCGGCTCGATCTCCTTGATGACGTTGCCCTGCGGGTCGACGACCGCCTTCCCGACGCGCGGCTCCCACAGGGTGCCGCCGTTGGCGAGCGAGGCGTAGGCCCGGGCGAGCTGGAGCGGGGTGACGATCGTGTCACCCTGGCCGATCGCGAAGTTCACGGCGTCACCGGCGCGGTAGGCGAAGCCCTCCACGCAGAACTCCCGCGCGAACCGGTGCAGGAAGTCGTAGCCGTCCTGCTTGCCGATCTTGCAGTAGTAGTCCTTGTTGGCCTCGTAGTAGTCGCGCTTCCACCGCCGGTCGGCGATCCGGCCGCTGGCCTCGCCGGGGATGTCGATCCCGGTCTCCGAGCCGAAGCCGAACTCCTTGGCGATGTTCACCAGCGGGTCGCGCGCCTTGATGTCGTCCACGTCGCTGCCGAACTTCTGCCAGTAGTTGTAGCCGATCCGGTAGAAGAAGGTGTTGCAGGAGACCTCGAGCGCCTTGTCGAAGCCGATGTAGCCGTAGGCGCCGGACTCGTAGTTCTTGAAGGCCCGGTTGCCCACCGTGAACGACGAGGAGCAGGCCAGCCGGGTGCTCTGGCTGTAGCCGTTGGAGAGCGCCCCGGCGGTCATGAAGGGCTTCCACGTGGAGCCCGGGGCGAACTGGCCCTGGGTGGCACGGAAGAGCAGCGGGGTGCCGGCCTTCTCGGAGTAGAGCCGGGCGAGGTCCTTGTTGCTGATCCCGCCGACCCAGACCCCGGGGTCGTAGGTCGGGTACCCGGCCATCGCGACGATCCGGCCGTTGGTGACGTCCATGACCACGGCGGCGCCGGAGTCCGCGACGTACTTGCGCCCGGTCACCGGGTCGGTGGTCTGCCGGGCGGTCCTGATCGTGGACTCGAGCTGCTGCTCGACGACGGCCTGGATCCGCGAGTCGATCGAGGTGACCAGCGTGTCGCCGGCACGCCCCTGGACCCGCCCCGAGTCGCCGAGCACCCGGCCCATGCTGTCGACGGCGACCCGCTTGTAGCCCGGCTCGCCGCGGAGGTACTTGTCGTACTGCTTCTCGACGCCCGCGCGGCCGACGACGGAGGCGCCGTGCACGGAGGTGTCGCCGTCGGCCTCGGCCTCGTCGAGCTCCTCCTCGGTGATCGGGCTGAGGTAGCCGAGCAGGTGCGCGGCGTTGATCCCGTACGGCGACGGGTACGCCCGGACGCTGACCGACTCGGCGAGCACGGCCGGGTAGTCCTCGCTCTGCTCGAGGATCGACACCGCGGTCTCCTGCGACACGTCCTCGGCGACCGGCACCGGCTGGTACGGCGACCCGTTCCAGCAGGTGCCCGCGATCGAGCCGGGCTCGCCGCACAGCAGGGTGCGCGCCGCGACGTCCTTGTACGACGACCCGACGGTGCGGGCCACCCTCCTGAGGAGGGCCTCCTGCGCCTCGTCGTCCATCTTCCTCAGCAGGGTGCGGTCGACGGTCACGACCCACGACGTCCGGTTGGCGACGAGGGGTCGCCCCATGTCGTCCACGATCAGGCCGCGGGCCGGCTGGACGACGAGCTCGCGCACCGACTGCTCGGCGGCCTGGGCCTGGTACGCCTCGCCGCCGAGGACCTGGAGGTACCACAGCCGGGCGAAGAGCGTGACGAACAGCGACAGCACGATCGCCTGCACGACGATCAGCCGCATCCGGCTGCGCTGGCTGGAGGTGGCCCGGACGCGCCCGGTGGTGGAGCCCATCAGTAGGCCACCTGGTGCGGCTCCAGCCGGCGGAACAGCCGCATCATCAGCGGGAGGACGAACGGGGTGAGCAGCACGTCGTAGAGGACCGCGGTCGGGATGACCGCGAGCGCCTCGGTGGCCGGCACGGCGGGGTCGGAGAGCACCATCCCGCTCAGCGCGAAGACCGACGTACCGATGAACGAGGAGGCGGCGACCGTCACCACGGCCGCGATCGCGGACGTGCGCGCGTCATGACGGACCCGGCCGGCGAGGTAGCCGACGACGACCAGTGCCAGCGCCCAGCGCCCGGCGACGTGGTCCGCCGGCGGCGCGAGGTCGATCGCCAGGCCGGACAGGAAGCCGATGACGGCGGCGAACTCCGGGCCCCGCACGAGCGCCGCGGCGACCACGACGAGGAGCGCGAGGTTGGGTACGACGCCGGCGTAGGACACGTAGGGGAACAACACGACCTGGAGGGTCACGGCCAGCGTGATGACCAGGGTCAGCACGAGGGCGCGGGTGGCTGCCATCAGCGGTCCCCCTCGGCGTTGATCACGGTCCGGTCGCCCTTGGTGTCGGCGCGGACCACGACGCCCACGAGGTCGAGGGCGGAGAAGTCGGCGAAGGGCTCGATGACCGCGCGCTTGGACAGCTGGCGCGGGCTGCTGAAGACGGAGGTGACCCGGCCGATCGGGATGCCGGCGACGTACGGCGCACCGTTCTCGGAGCCCCAGGTGACCAGGACGTCGTCCTGCGCGGGGGTGACCGCGTTGTCGACGAGGTCGAGATCGAGCCGGCCGGTCTCGCCGAGCTCGCCGCGTCCGCGGAGGAAGCCGACCTCCATGTTGGACCCGAGCCGGCCGCCGACGACGGACTCCCGGTCCACGATCAGCAGGACCGTGGCCGTGGACCGGTCGGCGCGGACGACCCGGCCGACGAGGCCGCGGTTGTTGAGCACGGTCATGTCGGCGTGCACGCCTGAGGAGGTGCCGGCGTCGATGGTCACGGTGCGGGAGAACGACTGTGCGGGGCCGTGGGCGATGACTCGCGCCGGGACCAGGGCGTAGCCGGTGTCGCCGGCGCTCCGCAGCAGCCCGTCGAGCTCGGCGGCCCGGTTGCGGGCGACGTCGGAGGTCGAGAGCTGGCCGCGCAGGGCGGCGTTCTCCGCCTCGAGCTCCTCGACCTCCGCGCGCAGCGTGCCGTTGGTGGTGAAGAAGTCCGGCACCGTGTGGAAGGGGCGTACGACGGTCGCGGTCACCTCCTCGGCGGGGCCGAACACGTTGCCGACGACGGAGCGCAGCGGGTCGACCGGGGAGTCGTCGCCTCCGCGAACGTCGAGGGTGATGAAGGTGAAGCTGGCGAGCAGGAGGAGCACGAGCACACCGCGGGAGGGCCGCTGGTGCCGGTCACGCATGGCCATGTCAGGTCGTCCTCATCGGCGCCGGGGCTCGGACACGAGGACCTGCTGGAGCGCCTCGAACTCCTCGACGCACTTGCCGGCGCCCATGGCGACCGAGTGCAGGGGGTCCTCCGCGACGTGCACGGGCATGCCGGTCTCGTGGCGAAGCCGCTCGTCGAGGCCGCGCAGCAGCGCGCCGCCGCCGGTGAGGACGAGGCCGCGGTCCATGATGTCGCCGGCGAGCTCGGGCGGGGTCTGGTCGAGGGTGGTGCGCACCGCGTCGACGATGTCGTTGAGCGGCTCCTCGAGGGCCTGGCGGACCTCGGCGCTGGAGACCACGACGGTCTTGGGCAGGCCGGAGATCATGTCGCGGCCGCGGACCTCGGCCTCGGGCTCCTGCGGCAGCGGGAACGCCGACCCGAGGGTCATCTTGATCTCCTCGGCGGTGCGCTCCCCCAGCATGAGGGAGTACTCCTTCTTCATCCACGCGATGATCGCCTGGTCGAGGTCGTCGCCGGCGGTGCGGATGGAGAGGCTCGTCACGATGCCGCCGAGGGAGATGACCGCGACCTCCGTCGTACCCCCGCCGATGTCGACGACCATGTTGCCGGTCGCCTCGTGCACCGGGAGGCTCGCGCCGATCGCGGCGGCCATCGGCTCCTCGACGATGTAGACGCGACGGGCGCCGGCCTGGTAGCCGGCCTCCTTCACCGCCCGCTGCTCCACCGCGGTGATGCCGCTCGGCACACAGATCACCAGGCGCGGCTTGGCGAAGTAGCGGCGGCGGTGCACCTGCTGGATGAAGAACCGGAGCATCTGCTCGGTCGAGTCGAAGTCCGCGATCACGCCGTCCTGCAGCGGCCGGATCGCGGTGATGTTGTCGGGCGTGCGGCCGATCATCCGCTTCGCCTCGTGGCCCACGGCGAGGATCTCGCCCGTGGTGGAGTTCAGCGCGACGACGGACGGCTCGTCGAGGAGCACGCCCTTGCCACGCACGTAGACGAGGGTGTTGGCGGTGCCGAGGTCGACAGCCATGTCCCTGCCGATGAAGCTGTTCGCCATGGTGTCCCGCCCTCTGGTCTTCCCACATTGGGGTACGGCGAACCCTCGCGCCGACCCGTGTGGAAAGCCTAAGAGCGCACGGCTTTGCATCCCGGCAGGACACGCGGCGCGCCGACCGCGACGGCAAAACGGTTCCCTGCCGACGACGGCAGACGCCCCCGGATCTGGCTGATCCGGGGGCGTCCGAGCTGGTGGGCAGTCGGCTCGGCTCAGGAGTCCGTGTAGCCGCTGCAGGTCCTGGAGAGGAAGGCATCCACGACGCTCTTGTAGTCAGCGACCTGGCTCTTCTTCACCTCGTCGAAGTCGGTGCGCGGCCCCATGTGCTCGGCGACCGCCTTGATGCACGCCCCGCGGTCGCGGCCCTTCACGTCCGTGCCCTTGAGGAGGCTGTTGGCCACGGCCGGGGCGGCGCGGTAGTCGTACCTGACGTCGCTGGTCTCCTCGAGCAGGAACTCGACCGTCTCCGTGTCGGACCCGGTGTGCCCGGACTCGGTCAGGGCGGCGTAGACCGTGTAGGTGCCCTTCGCGGGGATCTCCACCTCACGGCTGACGGACTCGGTGCTGCCCACCGCGCAGGTCTTGGTCTGCCCGATCTTCTCGACCTCCGGGAAGGATCCCGACCAGGAGCCCACCGACGTGCTGGCGGGCGACGGGCCGCTGACGGTGATCGTCCAGTCCAGCCCGCACAGGTCCGCGACGCCTTCGTCGTGCTCGAAGTCGACGGTCACCGTGCGCGTGGCCGGGAACTTCGCCACGTACGTCGTACCGGTCGGCGTGGTGATGCCGACCGTGCCCGGGCCCGCAACGGCGACGCCCGCGCAGAGCGCGACGGCGGCCACGGCTGCCCCGGTAGCTGCGGTCCTGCGGAACATGGAGCCCCCTTCGACGGCTGACCGACCCGCCGGGGCCAGCACCCGGCTCTCCTGAAGGTAGGAGCCGGGCATTACGGGTGAGACCCGAACAGAACCGACTCGTCGGAGAACCATCCAGGCGGGTCAGGTCATCGCGCCCGGATGGTCTACCGACGCGGGACGGGCATGCCGCGGCCGGGCCAGGCCACAGCCGGGCGTCGTCCCCCGACGGGTGACAGCGTCGCTGCGCCGGCCGTCAGAGGTTGGGGAACCAGATCTTGATCTCGCGCTCGGCGGACTCGGGAGAGTCGGAGCCGTGCACGAGGTTCTCGCGGTTCGACAGCGAGAGGTCGCCGCGGATCGTGCCGGGCGCCGCCTTGCGGCCGTCGGTCGCACCGTTGACCAGCCGGACCACGTCGACCGCCTCGTCGCCCTCGAGGACGCAGGCGACCATCGGCCCGCTGGTCACGAACTCGCGCAGCGGCGGGTAGAAGTCGCGCTCGACGTGCTCGGCGTAGTGCTCGTCGGCCTTCGCACCGTCGATCGTGCGGAGGTCCATCGCGACGATCGAGAGACCCTTGGCCTCGAAGCGGCTGAGGATGTGGCCGACCAGGCCGCGGCGGACGGCGTCGGGCTTGAGCAGGACCAGAGTGCGCTGAGACATGCGGGCAGCCTACCGAGCGGGCTAGGACTCGCCGTGCTCGGCAGCCCACTCCCGCTCGAGGACCTCTCGTTCGGCCCGCTCCCGGTCGATCTTGGCGCCGACGAAGAACGCGCCGGCCCACAGCGCGAGGAAGACCGCGCCGAGGACGAACATCACCGAGGTCACGAACCCCAGGGCCAGCGACGCCACCTGGATGGCCCACCCGAGGTAGTAGGCCCAGGGCCGTCGGAGCATCCCGGCGACCACGATGCAGGCCACCATCAGCCCCAGCCCGACCCAGAGCGCCGTGGCGACGGGCACCGAGGCGACGCTGATCATGACCGGCGTCGTGAGGCCGAGTACGACGGCCTGCAGGCTCAGCATGGTCGCGGCCAGCGACCGTTGCGCCGACCTCACGAGAGCTCCTCACGGGCCTTCGACGCACGCGCGGCGACGTCTCGGGGCTTCAGCATGGCGCGGGCCTCCCCCGCCGTGATCACAGACCCGGTGACCAGCACACCGCCCGAGCCGTAGACCCCGCCCGTCTCGGCGAGGGTGGCTGCCTGCTCGATCGCGTCGTCGAGGCGACGAGCCACGTGGACCCGGTCGCTGCCGAAGATCCCGCGGGCCACCTCGGCGAGCTCCTCGGCCGGCATCGACCGGGGCGTGGAGTTCTGCGTGCAGACGACCTCGGCGAACACGTGCTCGAAGGCGGCGAGCACCCCGTCGACGTCCTTGTCCGCCATGACCCCGACCACGCCGACCAGCGGGTTGAACTGGAAGGAGTCCTCGAGCGCCTCGGCGGTGGCCTTGGCCCCGTGCGGGTTGTGGGCCGCGTCGAGCACGATCGTGGGGCTGCGCCGGATGACCTCGAGCCGGCCGGGCGAGGTGACCTGGCCGAACGCCTCGTGCACGATCTCGGCGTCGAGCGGCTCGGGACCGGCGAAGGCCTCGACCGCCGCGAGGGCGAGGACGGCGTTCTGGCCCTGGTGTGCGCCGTACAGCGGGAGGAAGACCTCGTCGTACTCCGCGCGGAGCCCCTGGAGGCGCAGCATCTGCCCGCCCACCGCGGGGACCCGGTTCACGACACCGAAGTCGACGCCTTCGCGCAGGACGGTCGCGCCGACCTCGGCGGCACGCTCCAGCAGCACCTCCATGACGGCCGGAGGCTGCTCGGCGATCACCGCGACGGAGCCGGGCTTGATGATCCCGGCCTTCTCGATCGCGATGTCCTCGGGACGTTCTCCGAGGTACTTCGCGTGGTCGACGCTGATCGGGGTGATCACCGCGACCTTCGCGTCGACGACGTTCGTGGCGTCCCAGGAGCCGCCCATGCCGACCTCGACGATCGCGGCGTCGACGGGTGCGTCGGCGAAGGCGGCGTACGCCATGCCCACGACCGTCTCGAAGAAGGACAGCGGATGCTCGGAGTCGGCGTCGACCATCGCGGCGAAGGGCGCGACGTCGTGGTACGCCTCGACGAACGCCTCCTCCGAGAGCGGCTCCCCGTCGAGGGAGATCCGCTCCGTCATCGACTCGACGTGGGGGCTGGTGAACCGGCCCGTGCGCAGGCCGAGCGCCCGGGTCAGCGTGTCGATCATCCGCGACGTGCTGGTCTTGCCGTTGGTGCCGGTCAGGTGCACGACCGGGTAGGCGCGCTGAGGGTCGCCGAGGAGGTGCACGAGCGCCTCGATCCGCTCGAGACTCGGGTCGAGCTTGGTCTCGGGCCACCGGGCGAGCAGCGCGCGCTCGACGTCGGCGTAGGTCGTGGGTACGTCGGTCGCGGAAGAGGGGGTGTCAGACATCGCGCTTCGAGTCTACGGTCCGCGCGGTCCCCTCCGCGCCGGCCGCTCGTCGCGCGGCCCACCGTGCACGGGCCGCAGGCGGGAACTGAGTCGTCGCGCAGGCGGGGGCACCCGTAAGATTTCGGGCCATGGACACCAAGCCCACGCCCCAGCAGACCGGAGAGACCACCGACGCGACCCAGGGCCGCTCGGTAGTCGTACCCGACCGGCCTGCCCTCGAGGGGCTGGAGGACAAGTGGGTCCAGCGGTGGGAGGCCGACGGCACCTACCGGTTCGACCGCTCGAAGACGCGGGACGAGATCTACTCCATCGACACCCCGCCGCCCACGGTCTCCGGGTCGCTCCACGTGGGACACGTCTTCTCCTACACGCACACCGACCTCATCGCGCGCTTCCAGCGGATGCGCGGCAAGGAGGTCTTCTACCCGATGGGCTGGGACGACAACGGCCTGCCCACCGAGCGCCGCGTGCAGAACTACTTCGGCGTGCGCTGCGACCCCTCGCTCCCCCACGACGACGACTTCACCCCGCCGGAGAAGCCGGACCCGAAGAAGCAGGTCCCGGTCGGCCGGCAGAACTTCATCGACCTGTGCGAGCAGCTCGTCGAGGAGGACGAGAAGACCTTCGAGGCGCTGTGGCGCAAGGTCGGCCTCTCCGTCGACTGGACGCAGACCTACACCACCATCGGCGAGGAGTCGCGGATCGCGAGCCAGCGCGGGTTCCTGCGCAACTACGCCCGCGGCGAGGCCTACTCCACCGACGCCCCGACCCTGTGGGACGTCACGTTCCAGACCGCGGTGGCGCAGGCCGAGCTCGAGGCCCGGGAGTACCCCGGCGCCTACCACCGCGTCGCCTTCCACCGCCCGCGGTCCGGCGAGCCCGTTCACATCGAGACCACCCGCCCGGAGCTGATCCCCGCCGTCGTCGCGCTGATCGCGCACCCCGACGACGACCGCTACAAGGACCTGTTCGGTACGACGGTCACCTCGCCGGTCTTCGGCGTGGAGATCCCGGTCCTCGCCCACGAGGCCGCCGAGCCCGACAAGGGCGCCGGCATCGCGATGTGCTGCACGTTCGGTGACCTCACCGACGTCCAGTGGTGGCGCGAGCTGCAGCTCCCGGTCCGCACCGTCATCGGCCGCGACGGCCGGCTGCACCGCGAGACCCCGCCGTGGCTGTCGCACGACCCGGCCGCCGCGGCGTACGAGGACCTCGCCGGAAAGACCACGTTCAGCGCCCGGGAGGCGATGGTCGAGAAGCTGCGCGAGACCGGGGACCTCGTCGGTGAGCCGAAGGCGACCCAGCGGATGGCGAACTTCTTCGAGAAGGGCGACAAGCCGCTCGAGATCGTCTCGACCCGCCAGTGGTACCTCAAGAACGGCGGCCGTGACCGCGAGCTCCGCACGGAGCTGATCGAGCGGGCCGGCGAGATCACCTGGCACCCCGACTACATGAAGCACCGCTACACCAACTGGGTCGAGGGACTCAACGGCGACTGGCTCGTCTCCCGGCAGCGGTTCTTCGGCATCCCGTTCCCCGTGTGGTACCCCCTCGACGCCGACGGCGAGCCCGACTACGACCACCCGCTGATGCCGTCGGAGGCCGAGCTGCCGGTCGACCCGTCGTCCCAGGCTCCCCGCGGCTACGACGAGGACCAGCGCGGCAAGCCGGGCGGGTTCATCGGCGACCCGGACGTCATGGACACCTGGGCCACGTCGTCGCTGACCCCGCAGATCGTCACCGGCTGGGAGCGCGACCAGGACCTGTTCGAGCGGACCTTCCCGATGGACCTCCGCCCGCAGGCCCACGACATCATCCGGACCTGGCTCTTCGCCACGGTCGTCCGGGCCCACCACGAGAACGGTGTCGTCCCGTGGTCGCACGCCGCGATCTCCGGCTTCGTGGTCGACCCCGACCGCAAGAAGATGAGCAAGTCCAAGGGCAACGTCGTCGTCCCGACCGACATCCTCGACAAGTACGGCGCCGACGCGGTCCGCTGGCGCGCGGCTCTCGCCCGCGCCGGGGCGGACTCCCCCTTCGACGAGACGCAGATGAAGGTCGGTCGCCGCCTGGCGATGAAGGTCCTCAACGCCTCGAAGTTCGTGCTGGGCCTCGGCGCGGTCCAGGCGTCCCCGGCCGCGGTGAGCGCTCCGGTCGACGCCGCGATGCTCGGCGGGCTCTCGAACGTCGTCGCCCGGGCCACCGAGGCGTTCGACGCCTACGACTACACGACCGCCCTCGAGGTCACCGAGAAGTTCTTCTGGGAGTTCTGCGACGACTACCTCGAGCTGGTCAAGGAGCGCGCGTACGGCGGACGCGGCGACGAGCCGGCCGCCTCGGCCAAGGCCGCGCTGGCGATCGCCCTCGACGTCCAGCTGCGCCTGCTCGCGCCGTTCCTGCCCTACGTGACCGAGGAGGTCTGGTCGTGGTGGCGCGAAGGCTCGATCCACCGCGCCGCGTGGCCCACCGCGGGCGACCTGGGCTCGGCCTCGTCGAGCAGCCCGGCGATGCTGGCCGCGGTGGCCGCCGTACTCACCGGCATCCGGGGCGCCAAGTCACAGGCGAAGGTCAAGATGCGCACCGAGCTCTCCGCGGTCACGGTCACGGGGCCGGCTGACGCGGTCGCGCTGGCCGAGCAGGCCGCGGAAGACCTGCGGGCCGCCGGCAACATCACCGGGGAGCTGACCTTCGCCCAGGGCGGCGGGGAGATCACCGTCGACGTGACCATCGCGGAGCAGCCCGAGGCCTGACGGGCGCTCTCAGCCGCGCTGTCTGAGCCGGTCGAGCAGGTAGGCGGCGTACCAGCTCGCCCAGTCCTCGTCTCGCTGGCCGGTCTGCCGCTCGTACTCCGCGTGCGCACCTTCGGTCTCACGCAGCAGCTCGGCGAGCTCCTCGGTGGTCAGTTCCTCAGCCATGTCGCTCATCCCTCCGCTCGAGGTCCGTCACGCCGCTCTCGCATCGTGACACGGCGTCGGCCGGCCTGTCCCTGACCCCGTCGCGTGGTCCAACGCGTCTCGGCGCCCGTAGAACCCCCCGGGCTTGCCCGGAGTCAGGTCTGGTTGAGCCAGGCCTGGAAGGCGTCGAAGGTGTAGGGCCGGCCGAGGAAGTCCTCGACGAGGTCGGCGGCGTCCTTGGAACCACCGGCCGCGAGGATCCGGTCGCGGTACCGGTGGGCGACCTCGGCGTCGAACAGGTTGCCGTGGTCGAAGGCGGAGAACAGGTCCTTCGCGATGACCAGGCTCCACATGTACGTGTAGTACGCCGACGAGTAGCCCTCGAGGTGCCCGAACGACGCGTGGAAGTGCGTGTCCGGCACGTAGCCGAAGAGGTCGTACCTCCCCTGCAGCTCCCGCACGACCGCGGTGATGTCCTCGGGCACGCGGTGGTGCACGTGGTAGGACAGCGCGGCGTAGAACATCTGGGTGCGCGCCAGGTAGCCCTTGCCGAACTCCTCGGCCTTGCGCATCTTCGCCACCAGCTCGGCCGGGATCGGCTCCCCGGCGGCGTTCGTCGCGAACGACCGGAGCACGTCAGCGTCCCAGGCCCACTCCTCCAGCATCTGCGAGGGCGCCTCGACGAAGTCCCACTCGGTGGCGACGCCCGAGAACCGCGCCCACGCGTGCCTTCCCGCGAGGACGTGGTGCACGAGGTGCCCGAACTCGTGGAACAGCGTCACGACGTCGTTGTGCTCCATCAGACCGCGCGGGAAGTTGCACACGAGCACGCCCTCGGCGAGCTGCCGTTCCCGGATGCCCGGGGTCAGGTCGAACTGCGCCGCGTGCTTGTACTTCCCCTCCCGCGCGTGAAGGTCGAGGTAGATCCGGCCGAGCTGGGCGCCGTCGGCCGCCACGTCGTAGACCGCGACGTCCTCGTGCCAGCGCGGCGCGTCGGGCACCTCGGTGTACTCGAGGCCGAACAGGCGACCGGTGACCGCGAGCAGACCCGCGCGGACCTTGGCGAAGTCGAAGTACTCGCGCACCTGCTGAGCGTCGACGTCGAAGCTCTCCTTGCGGATCACCTCGCCGTAGAACGCCTTGTCGGTGCTGTCCACGGCCGTCACGTCGGGGTGGTCCTGCTGCAGCCGGCGGAGAAGTACGTCGTAGTCGCGGCGCGCGGACTCCTGCGCCACGTCGGTGATCCGGTCGATGAACTCCGGGATCGCGTCGCCCTTGCCGATCATCTTCACCTCGGCGTCGTAGGACGCCCAGTCGGCGTAGCCGAGAAGGCGCGCGTGCTCGTCGCGGAGCCGAAGGAGCTCGAGCAGCACGGCGTCGTTCTGCGGCCACGACCGGTTGAGGAAGGCGCCGAGGAGCTCGCGACGGGCCTCACGGTCGTGGGCGAACGTCATGAACGGCAGGTAGTCGGGGTAGTCGGTGGTGATCCTGACCATGCCGTCGTCGCCCACCGGGTGTGCCGCGACGTAGTCGGCGGGAAGCCCCGCAAGGCGGCCGGGGTCGAGCAGGACCGTGCGCACGTCGTCACGGATGTTCTTGGAGAACTCCTGGGACAGCTCCGTCTGCCGCTCGGCGAGGGCCCGGATCCGCTCGCGCACCTGCTCGTCCTGGTCCACGCCGGCCCGACGGAAGTCGCGCAGCGCGAGCTCGAGCACCCGGTTGCCCTGCTCGTCGAGCCAGCTCGGGTCGACGGCGGCCAGTACGTCGTACAGCTCGCGGTCGAGGCCGATCTCGGTGAGCAGCCTGTGGGCCTCCTGCTCCCCCGCCTCGGCGCGGGTCCGCACGGGCTCCTCCGGGTGCACCTGCGCCATCAGCGACGAGACGGCGAAGGCGTTGCTCAGCGCGAGGTTGACCTCGTTCCACAGGACCAGGGCCTCGAGGCCGTTCTCGGGGGCCGCGGCCTTGAGTCGGGTCACGTGGTCGCGGGCCCGGGCGAGCTGGTCGTCGCACCGGGTTGCGAACCAGGTCTCCCAGTCGGCGTCGCGGGTGGGGAGCTCCAGAGGCCTGAGTGGCTGAGGGTGCGTGGTCACCCGGTGACTCTAACCACGGGCCCGGTACTTCGAAAGCAGGTTTGGGTCAGGGAGGCTGGCGGCGTCCGCCTCAGCGGGCGGACCCGCCCGGCGCAGGGTGGACCGCTCGCACCCAGCCCCGCGGGGAAGGACGGCGACGGTCCGCCTCTCGCGAGGCTCGCTCGACCCAGTCCGGTCGGCCGTTGCCGAGACCAGCGGGTTCGTGGGCGGCTCGGCCGGCACCGTCCGGGTCCGGGATCCGCTCCGAGGCGGTGTGGCGGGCCGTCATCCGCGGCTGCGCAGGCGTGGCGTCGCCGCGCTTCCCGGTCTGCCCTGACTTCCCTTGCGGCCGACTTCACGGAACCGGCCTTCTTGCCGTGCTCAGTGGCTGCCTCGGGGCCACGTCCGTGCCCCCGGCCGCGACCGTTGCCCTCGACAGCGGTCGCGGACGCTGCCCGGCCCCGGCCCGACCGTGTCGGCGGCCAGGCCGGGTTCGGTGAGGCGGGGTGCCGCGACGGCGGCCTCGACCGGCGCGGTCTCGAGCGGCTCGGAGGCGCCCCCGCGGAGGATGCGATCCAGGGAGCTGAACGCCGGCCCGAGCCCCGCGGCGCGGATCGCCGCCTCGACCGGGGCGACGTCTGTGGTCAGCGTGCCCTGCACCCGGACGCTGGTGCCGACCACCGCGGCGACGAACCGCCCTGCGTGTGCCTCGGCGCGCTGGATGCCGACGATCGCGGCCGCAGCGAACGCGAGCACCACGAAGGCCACCAAGGGCTTGCGGTGATCGGCACTCACGGCTGGTCTTCTCCCGAGACAGGACAGTGGGCACCTCGACCGAGGTGCCCGGACGGACTTGTTCCATCCTGTCCTGTGCTGACCGTGACGTCCCGAAAACCCGGAAACCGACGCATAACCTGCGTCACACGGAGGCCCCGCCTGGTGGCGGTCTAGGCCGCGGGGACCCGTCGGGTCAGGCCGACTTCTTCTTCTTCGACTCGGGCTCGCGGGGAACCAGCGTGGGGTTCACGTTGTCGCTGACGACCTCGCCCGTGACGACGACCTTGGCCACGTCCTCGCGCGACGGCACGTCGTACATCACGTGCAGCAGGACCTCCTCGATGATCGCGCGGAGGCCACGAGCACCCGTGCCGCGCATCATCGCCAGGTCCGCCACCGCGTCGACGGCGTCGGTCGTGAACTCGAGCTCGACACCGTCGAGCTCGAAGAGCTTCTGGTACTGCTTCACCAGCGCGTTGCGCGGCTGCGTGAGGATCGCGACGAGCGCCTCGCGGTTGAGCTTCTCGACGGTGGCGATGACCGGGAGGCGACCGATGAACTCGGGGATCAGCCCGAACTTCATCAGGTCCTCGGGCATGACCTCGGAGAAGATCTGCTCCATGTCGCGCTCCTCCTTGGAGAGGAGCTCGGCACCGAAGCCCAGGGTCTTCTTGCCGATCCGCTGCTCGACGATGTGCTCGAGCCCGGCGAAGGCGCCGCCCACGATGAACAGGATGTTCGTCGTGTCGATCTGGATGAACTCCTGGTGCGGGTGCTTGCGGCCACCCTGCGGCGGCACGGAGGCGGTGGTGCCCTCGAGGATCTTCAGCAGCGCCTGCTGCACGCCCTCACCGGAGACGTCGCGCGTGATCGAGGGGTTCTCCGCCTTGCGGGCGACCTTGTCGATCTCGTCGATGTAGATGATGCCGGTCTCGGCCTTCTTGACGTCGTAGTCGGCGGCCTGGATCAGCTTGAGGAGGATGTTCTCGACGTCCTCGCCGACGTAGCCCGGCCTCGGTCAGCGCCGTGGCGTCGGCGATCGCGAACGGGACGTTGAGCATCCGGGCGAGCGTCTGCGCGAGGTAGGTCTTGCCGCAGCCCGTCGGGCCGATCACCAAGATGTTGGACTTGGCCAGCTCGACCGCGTCGTCCTTGGCGTGGCGACCGGTGGCGACACCGGCCTGGACCCGCTTGTAGTGGTTGTAGACGGCCACCGCGAGCGCCTTCTTGGCGTTCTCCTGGCCGATGACGTAGGAGTTGAGGAACTCGAAGATCTCGCGAGGCTTGGGGAGCTCCTCGAGGCCTACCTCGGAGCCCTCGCTCAGCTCCTCCTCGATGATCTCGTTGCAGAGGTCGATGCACTCGTCGCAGATGTAGACGCCAGGTCCTGCGATCAGCTTCTTGACCTGTTTCTGGCTCTTCCCGCAGAACGAGCACTTCAGCAGGTCGCCACCGTCACCGATGCGTGCCACAGGCGACGTCTCCTCACGATTCAGGCCGGCAAGCCCTGCTGCACCGGCTGGTTGTCCACGCTTCTGCTACTTCATCGAAGGTACCCCGTCGCGCCCCCAAATGGGATGGGGACACGAGGATCCCTTGCCTCCGGTCGGGCGGCCCGCAGTCGGCGGGCCGCCCGGCCGCGAGCATGCTAGCGGCCCGCGCCGCCGCCGGTCAGGGCGGCCTTGCGCGACTCGAGGATCGAGTCGATCAGGCCGTACTCGATCGCGGCCTGCGCGGTCAGGATCTTGTCACGGTCGATGTCGCGGCTGACCGTCTCCTTGTCCTTGCCGGAGTGCTCCGCGATCATCGTCTCGAGCAGGTCCCGCATGCGCAGGATCTCGTTGGCCTGGATCTCGATGTCCGAGGTCTGGCCGTAGGTGCCCTCGGTGTAGGGCTGGTGGATCAGGATCCGGCTGTTGGGGAGCGCGAGACGCTTGCCCGGCGCGCCTGCCGCGAGCAGGATCGCGGCGGCGGAGGCCGCCTGGCCCAGACACACCGTCTGGATGTCGGGCTTCACGAAGCGCATCGTGTCGTAGATGGCGGTGAGCGCGGTGAACGAGCCGCCGGGGCTGTTGATGTAGATCTGGATGTCCCGGTCGGGGTCCATCGACTCGAGCACGAGCAGCTGCGACATGACCGCGTTGGCGATGTCGTCGGAGATCGGCACGCCGAGGAAGATGATCCGGTCCTCGAACAGCTTGGTGTAGGGGTCGATGCGGCGAACGCCGTACGACGTCCGCTCCTCCCACTGGGGGATGTAGTAGTTCATGCTCGGCGACGCGAGGTCGCTCGCCCGGCCGGTGGCGTCCAGGCCCGGGACGTGGCTGCTGGTCATGTGGTGTCCGCTCCCTTTCCTGGTCACTTCTTCTGTGCCGCGGGGCGGCCCTGGTCGGCGACCTGGCCGGCGCTGGCGACGACCTTGTCGATGAAGCCGTACTCGAGCGCCTGGTCGGCGGTGAACCACCGGTCGCGGTCGGCGTCGAGCTCGACCTGCTCGAGCGACTGGCCGGTGTGCTCCGCGATGAGGTTGAAGAGCACCTGCTTGATGTGCAGCGACTGCTGCGCCTGGATCTTGATGTCCGACGCGGAGCCGCCCATGCCGCCCGAGGGCTGGTGCATCATGATCCGCGCGTGCGGCAGGGCATACCGCTTGCCCTTCGCACCCGCGCAGAGCAGGAACTGACCCATCGAGGCGGCCAGGCCCATACCGACCGTGGCCACGTCGTTGGAGATGTAGTTCATCGTGTCGTAGATCGCCATGCCGGCGTCCACCGACCCACCCGGGCTGTTGATGTAGAGGAAGATGTCCGCCTCGGGGTCCTCGGCGTTGAGCAGGAGCATCTGCGCGCAGATCGCGTTGGCGTTCTGGTCGCGCACCTCCGAGCCGAGGAAGACGATCCGCTCCTTGAGCAGACGCTGGTAGATGTGGTCGTCGAGCCCGTACGACGCGGCGCCACCGTTCATCTGGGGACCTGGAGTCAGGCTGGGAGTCTCGTTCACGTCCCCGACCCTAGCCGTAAGGCTCGACAGTTCCACGGGGAAACCCCCGGTGTTCGCCCACAGCAGACTCCACCGGTGACGCCGCCTCGTCCGGCGAGCCGCCTCAGCCGCGCTCGACTGCGGTCTTGATCCGCTCGAGGGTGGTGCGGATGCCGGCGGCGAGCTCGCCGTCGTGTCCCTGCGCGCCGCCGATCAGCGGCGCCATCACCTTCGTGCCGACGGAGTACGACGGGAGGTCCCGCCGCCCCGTCAGGGTGGTGCCCGCCGCCGTGGGCGCGAGCTCGTAGGTCCAGGTGGCGCCGCTCTCCCGCGTCTTCCACGCGACCGCCTTGCCCGGCTCGAAGCGCACCACCTTCGACGTCGTGGGCCACATCGCCCAGCCGCGGCGGTTGAGCCCGAGGAGCGTCGTACCCAGGCCCCGCTTCGGGGAGCCGAGCACGACGATCTTGCGGCACTCGGGGCTCCACTCGCTCATCCGGGTCACGTCCGAGACGACCTCCCAGACCGACTCGGGGGTGGCTTCGACCTCGACCGAGGCGGAGATGGGCAGGGGCTGGTTCATGCTGGACCTTTCTCGGGGGACGGTTTCGCAGGGTCTAACGCGGCACGGTGGCGCCAGGTCACGGGCGAGGGCTCAGCCAACCCTTCAGCGCCTCGTGGACGTCGGGGTGGTTGAGCAGGGCGAAGTGGTCGGTGCCCGGGACGTGGAGCACGTCCGCGTCGGGGAACATCGGGCTGCCTCCGCGCGACCTGCCGACGGCCGAGGGGTACCTCACCAGAAGGTCCCCGAAGACCTCGCTCACCGGGTGCCGGTGGGAGCCGCCGAGGGTCGCCGCGACGAGGTGGTACCGGGCGTGCGGGAGATGCTGCACGTCGGCCGCCAGCCCACGGCGCAGGTCGAGGATGCCGAGGCTGCGGTACTCCAGGATCCGCCCGAACGGCGCCGACTCCGGCAGCACGCCGAGCATCCGGGCGCCGGCGTTCACCACCTGCTCGAGCGGTGCGCCGAGGTGCGGCGTGCCCAGGGTGACCACGTTGGAGACCAGGTCCGTCCACGGCGTCCGCGGTACGTCGATGTCGAGGTGCTCGGAGGTCGACAGCGCAGGCCGCGCGGATGATCAGCCCACCCATCGAGTGCCCGACGAGCCCGATCCGACGTACCTCCGTCGGCCACGCCCCGACGAGCCGCTGGAGCAGCGCGGCGAGCGCGACACCGTTCTCCGCGACGGGCAGACCGGTGTTGGCGCGGAGGTACACCGGCGACCAGCCGGTCTCGTCGGCGAGGCGGCTGCCGTAGGTGCCGCCGAGCTCGCCGCGCCGAAGGTTCCAGGAGTCGTCGTTCTCCCCGAGGCCGTGCAGGAACACGACGAGGTCCCCGCTCGCCTCCGGGAACGCGCCGCGCAGGGCCTTCCGGGTGCAGCGGCACGTCCCGTCCGTCGTGGCGCACGGCCATCTCGATCGACAGCTCGGGTCGCTCCTCGCGCAGCCGGTCACCGACCAGGCCGTTGACCGCGGAGAGCACGGACCGTCCCGAAGGCGCGCTCCTGCAGCCGAGGGCCGATGCCCCGGCGCTCGACGGCGTTCAACCCCGCGGCGGCCGCCCTGAGGCCTGCGCCGAGACCGGCGTACACGCTCGTGGAGATGCCGTCGTGCAGCAGCTGAGGCACGCGCGAGGAGCCCAGGGTGGTGCGATGGGTGATGGCGAAGACCCGGCCCGCGACCGCCCGGTGCACCTCTCTCACGGTGCCGAGCAGCAGGTCGTCGGCGTACACGCCCGCGACTGCCGCCGCGGCCGCCACACCCACGTCGTGCGGGTCGCCGGGATCACGTCGGCTGCCGGTCGACGAGGCGTTGTCGGACATGTCGCTCAGTCTCGGCGGCGTACTCCGGGTATGTCAACGCGGTCCCGGCTCACCGTGCGACCGGCCGGGAGTCGCACCTACCACGAGACAGTGCCACCTACCTCGACGAATTCGCCGTGGTAGGTGGCACTGTCTCAAGAGAGCTTGGGAGACGCCGCAGGCGGGCTCAGGCCTCGGCGGGCTCCTCGTCGGGCCTCGGTGGCCTCGTCGGACTCGACCGCAGCCTCGGGCTCGCCGATCGTGCCGTCGGGACGGAGGTTCTTCAGCTCGACGTGGTTGCCGGCGTCGTCGACCACCTTGGCACCCTCGACGACGATCGCCAGGGCCTTGCCGCGCACGACCTCGGACACCATCTCCGGGATGTGGTTGTGCTCGACCATGTGCTTGGCGAACTCGTTCGGGTCCTGCCCGGACTGCTGGGCGCGGCGGAAGATGTGCTCGGACAGCTCCTGCTGCTCGACGCCGATCTCCTCCTTCTTCGCGACCTCGTCGAGGACGAACTGGGCAGCGATCGCGTCGCGCGTGCGCTGCTCGAGGTCGGTCTCGAACTCCTCGAGGGTCTGCTCCTCGGACTCGAGGTACTGCTCCATCGTCATGCCGGCGTACATCAGCTGCTGCTGGACGTTCTCGCGGCGGGCCTTGAGCTCCTCCTCCACGATCGTCTCGGGCAGCGGGATCTCGACGAGGTCGAGGATCTTCTCGAGGACGGCGTCGCGAGCGCCGGCGGCCTGCTCGAGGCGCTTGCCACGCTCGAGGCGGGTGCGCACGTCGGCGACGAGCTCGTCGACGGTGTCGAACTCCGACGCGGTCTGGGCGAACTCGTCGTCGAGCTCGGGGAGCTCCTGCTCCTTGACGGCAGTGACCTTGACCTCGACCTCGACCGGCATGCCGGCCACGTCGCCGCCGACCAGCTCGGAGGTGAACGTCTTCTCGTCGCCGGCCTTCATGCCGGTGAGGGCCTCGTCGAGGCCCTCGAGCATGCCACCGCGGCCGACCTGGTAGCTCATGCCCGCGACCTCGGCACCCTCGACGACCTCGCCGTCCTTCGTGGCCTTGAGGTCCATGACGACGAAGTCACCCTCGGCTGCCTCGCGCTCGACCTCGTTGAGGGTCGCGAAGCGCTCACGCAGCGCCTTGACCTGGGTGTCGACGTCCTCGTCGGTCACCTCGACGGAGTCCACGGTGACCTCGACGCCGTCGAGGTCGGGCAGCGTGATCTCGGGACGGACGTCGACCTCGGCGGTGAACTCGAGGGCCTCGTTGTCCTCGAACTTCGTGATGTCGATCTCGGGCTGCGCGAGCGGCTCGATGTTGTTGTCCTGGAGCGCCTGGACGTAGAGCTTCGGGAGAGCGTCGTTGATCGCCTCGTCGAGGACCGGGCCGCGGCCGATCTGGCGGTCGATGACCATCGGCGGGACCTTGCCCTTGCGGAAGCCGGGCACGTTGATCTGCTGGGCGATCCGCTTGTACGCCGCGTCGAGGCTCGGCTTGAGCTCCTCGAAGGGCACCTCGACGGTGAGCTTCGCCCGGGTCGGGCTCAAAGTCTCGACGGCGCTCTTCACAGGTCTTTCTCCTCAGTTGTTGACAGTGGTTGCCAGGTGGCGGGCACGCTCACCGCGGGTGGGTCGCTGAGCATGGTCGGGGCGACAGGACTCGAACCTGCGATCTCCTGCTCCCAAAGCAGGCGCGCTAGCCACTACGCTACGCCCCGGGGTGAACCCCCGGGAGTCTAGTGGACGACCCCGGGCACGCCGTAATCGCGCCTGCGCCTGGGCTACCGACGCGGGACGCCTGTGCCGATTGGGACCACGCAAACTTCCTGTGGCACCATGGGTCCGCCGACCGGCCGTACGCCGGCCGCGACATCGCGGATGTAGCTCAATGGTAGAGCCCCAGTCTTCCAAACTGGCTACGCGGGTTCGATTCCCGTCATCCGCTCCAACCGACGCCCCTCGACCGTTCGAGGGGCGTCTCGCGCTTCACCGCCGGCGCTCGATCGGCGGTTCGCAGCTCGACTCCGCAAGCTGCGTCTCGCGCTTCACCGCCGGTGCAGCAGGAACAGCGCCCGGTCGTCGCTCATCGACTCGAGCTCGTCGATCAGGCGGTGGGCGCCGTTCTCGAACCCGGCGCGCAGCAGCCGCTCCCCCTGGCCGAGCATCTTGTCGATGCCGAGGGAGATGTCGCGCTGCGGGGTCTCGACGAGGCCGTCGGTGTACATCAGCAGCGCGTCGCCGTGGTTGAACGTCCCCTTGCACACCGTGAACGATGCGTTCGGCATCAGGCCGAGCACCGGCCCCTCGGACTCGTGGATCGCCCAGCGCCCCGAACCGGCGAGGAGCTGGACGGCCGGAGGGTGGCCTGCGGAGCGGATCTCGAAGGTGCCGGTGTCGAGGTCCAGGGAGAGGTGGACCGCGGTGGCGAACCCCTCGCTCCAGTCCTGGCGCAGCAGGTAGTCGTTGGCGGCCGGCAGGAACTGCTCCGGTGGCAGCGCACCGAGCAGGCCACCGAAGGCGCCGGACAGCAGCAGCGACCGGGTGCCGGCCTGCTCGCCCTTGCCCGAGACGTCGACCACCGCGACCTCGAGGTGGCGGTGGTCCGGCGAGGTGGCCGCCACGATGAAGTCGCCCGCGAACGACGACCCGCCGGCGGAGCGCATGACCGCCTCGGCGTACCACTCGCGGGGCATCAGCGGGATCTGGCTCTGCCGGGCGATCCGCTCGCGCAGGTCAACCAGCATGGACTCACCGCGGGAGCCCGCGATACCCAGCCGGGAGCGCCGGAAGGAGGAGACCAGGATGATCAGGCCGACCAGGAAGTTGATGACGATGCCGCCGATGCGTCTACCGTCGAGGATCCCCTCGCTGCCGGCGACACCCACCACCAGGACGCCGAGGCAGAACACCACGAGCCAGGGCAGCGTGCGGGGGCCGAGCACCTGGTTGCCCAGCACCATCGGGACGACCAGGACGGTCACCGGGAAGACCACGTCCCAGATCACGAGGCCGGCGCCGAGGACGACCGCGAGGAGGCTCAGGGCCAGCACCCACAAGGTCTCGGAGTACCTCAGACGGCGCCAGCCACGCCCCCACCGACGGCTGAGCTGACCCGCGGGCACGCGAGCCAGCCTGTCGAGATGGGGGGTTGCTGCCACAGGAGGCACCTTAGTGTCGGCCGGCCCGGAGGGGGCACGGAATCAGTTGACGGGGCAAAGCATCACAGGTCTTGCGTCCACGGCGCGAGACCTGAAGGTCGGTTGGCACCGCGGGCACCAGAACGAGTTCCGCGTCGCCAGCACCTCGGTCCTCACCGTGGCACCGCAGACGTGACACGGCTGCTCGTGACGACGGTAGACGTACACCTCGCCGCCGTGGTCGTCGCGTCGGGGCTCGCGTCCCATCGCCTCCGGCGTGTGCTCGTCACGGACCGTGTCGATGCGCCCGGACCGCACGCCCTCGGCCATCAGCTCGACCAGGTCGGCCCACATCGCCTCGAACTGTCCTCGCCGCAGGGTACGGCCGGGACGCAGCGGGTGGATGCGGTGCCGGAAGAGCACCTCGGCGCGGTAGACGTTGCCGACGCCGGCGACCACGCTCTGGTCCATCAGCAGGGTCCCGATCGGGGTCCGGCTGCGGCTGATCCGCGCCCAGGCCACGGACGGGTCGGCGTCCGCGCGCAGCGGGTCGGCGCCGAGGCGGGCGACGATCGCGGCGCGCTGCGCGTCGGTGACCAGCTCGCAGGCGGTGGCGCCTCGCAGATCGGCGTACGACGCACCCTGCTCCCCTGCCGGGCCCGGACCCACGACGATCCGCATCCGCACCTGTCCGACGGGCGCCGGCGGCGGACCGTCGTACACGTCGAGCTTGCCGTAGAGGCCGAGGTGGACGTGCACGAACCGCTCGCCCTCGAACGCCGACGAAGAGGTGCTTGCCCCAGGCCTCCGCACCCTCGAGCAGGCCGCCGTCCAGCGCGGCCGCCTCCTCGGCGAACCTGCCCTGCGGGCTCGACACCTCGACCCGCCGACCGGCGAAGCGGTCGGTCAGCGTGGCGGCGAGGCGGTGGAGGGTGTGCCCCTCAGGCATGCGGCGACCCGGTCAGGGCTTGGAGTTCAGCGCCGACTCGGGGAGCGGCGGGAGGTTGCCGGTCTTCTCGTAGGACGCGATCTGGCCGAGCCGGCGGTCGTGCCGGTCGCCGTTGCTGTACGGCGTGTGGAGGAAGACCTCGATGAAGCGGGTCAGGTCCTCGAGCGTGTGCATCCGGCCCCCGACCGAGATCACGTTCGCGTCGTTGTGGTCGCGGGCGAGCACCGCGGTCTCCTCGCTCCACACCAGCGCCGCGCGGACGCCGCGGACCTTGTTCGCGGCGATCTGCTCGCCGTTGCCCGAGCCGCCGATGACGATCCCGAAGGCGTCGACACCGTCCTCACGGTCGGCGACCACGCCTTCGGCCGCACGGAGGCAGAACGGCGGGTAGTCGTCGACGGCGTCGTAGATGAAGGGGCCGTGGTCGACGGCTTCGAAGCCCTTCCGGGCCAGCCAGTCGAGGAGGTGCTCCTTGAGCTCGAGGCCGGCGTGGTCGGATCCGAGGTGAACGCGCATGGGGAAATTGTGTCAGAGGGTCCTACGGAGGAAGTCGGCGATCTCCGCCAGCGACTCCTCGGCCGCGTCGAACTGCTCGGGGCGACGCCAGAAGCCGTGGATCATCCCCGGGTACGTCGACAGCGTGGTCGGCACTCCGGCCGCCTCGAGCCGCCGGGCCAGGTCGACGTCCTCGTCGACGAGCGGGTCGTGCTCGGCCGCGACGACGAGGGTCGGCGGGAGCGTGTGCAGTGCCTCGGAGTCGATCGGCGCCAGGTCGGGGTCGGCGTAGTCGTCGGCCGACCGGGCGTACTGCTGCCAGTACCACGCGGCCTCGTCCGCACCGAGCCCGCCGGCCTCACGGCGGTAGGAGTCGTAGCGCTGGCGCGGGTCGATGAACGGGTACACCAGCACGGTGGCGGCGAAGACGTTCGGGTTGCGCAGCGCGGCGACCAGGGCGAGGTTGCCGCCCGCGCTGTCGCCGAGGGCGACCAGCCGCGAGACGTCGAGGCCGAGCGCGGGCGCGGCACCGATCAGCCAGGCCAGCGCGGCGTCGACGTCGGCCGGGGCCGCGGGGAACCGGTGCTCCGGTGGGCGGCGGTAGTCGACCGCGAGGACCGCAAGGCCGGTGCGGTTGGCCATCCGCCGGGCCTGTGCGTCGTGGGTGTCGAGGTCACCGAACACGAAGCCGCCGCCGTGCAGGAAGAGGATCGCGCCTCCGGAGGCCCGCGCCGGGAGGTAGAGCCGGCAGGGCACGCCCGCAGCGTCCACGTCCTCGACGTGGCCGACCTCCTCGCGCGGCTCGGCCGCGGCCTGCTGCCGCGCCAGCCGGCGCTGCTCGTCGACGTCGAAGCCGGGGTCGGTCGGTCGCGGTCCCTGCGCCCACTGCTCCAGGGCCGCCACGGCCTGCGGGTGGAGCACCACGTCAGGCCTCCTCGAGGCGCTTGAGCTCCTCGTCGACCACCGCGGTGTCGAGCTTGGTGAACACCGGCGCCGGCTTCTCGATCTTGGTGCCGGGCACGATCGGCACCCTCGCCCACCGGGGCGTGTGGGAGTACTCGCCCGTGATCACCGGGTACGACGGGCCGCCGTCGAGATCCTCGACCTCCTCGATCCTGGGCAGCGGAGCCACCTCTCCGGCCCCACCGAGCACCAGGTCGACGGCGTTCGCGCTGTGGGGAAGGAACGGAGCGAGGATCAGGTTGCAGTCCGCCACCGCCTGCGCCGTGACGTGCAGGATCGTCGCGAGACGTTCGCGCTCGTCCTCACCCTTCAGCTTCCACGGCGACATGTCGGAGACGTACTTGTTCACCTCGCCGACGATCCGCATGGCCTCACCGATGCCCTGCTTGAACCGGTGCTGCTCGAGCAGACCGCCGACCACCCCGAAGGCGGCCTCGACCGCGTCGAGCAGCTCCTGGTCCTCCGCGGTGAGCTCGCCGGCCGCGGGAATCTCCCCGAAGCTCTTGGCGATCATGTTCGCCGTGCGGTTCACGAGGTTGCCCCAGCCGGCGACCAGCTCGTCGTTGGTGCGTCGTACGAACTCCGCCCACGTGAAGTCGCTGTCCTGGTTCTCCGGACCGGCGGCGCAGATGAAGTAGCGCAGCGCGTCGGGCTGGTAGCGCTCGAGCATGTCGCGGACGTAGATGACGACCTTCTTCGAGGAGGAGAACTTCTTCCCCTCCATCGTCAGGAACTCCGACGACACCACCTCGGTGGGGAGGTTCAGCACGCCGTACTCCCCCGGCTCGCCGCCGCGCGAGCCCTGGCCGTTGTAGCCGAGCAGCTCGGCAGGCCAGATCTGGCTGTGGAAGGTGATGTTGTCCTTGCCCATGAAGTAGTAGGACAAGGCGTCCTTGTCGTTCCACCACTCGCGCCAGCGGTCCGGGTCGCCGAGGCGGCGGGCCCACTCGATGGACGCGGACAGGTAGCCGATGACGGCGTCGAACCACACGTAGAGCCGCTTGGTCGGCTGGTCCTCCCAGCCCTCGAGCGGCACGGGGATGCCCCAGTCGATGTCGCGGGTCATCGCCCGGGGACGGATGTCCTCGAGGATGTTCTTGCTGAACCGGATGACGTTGGGCCGCCAGGTGCCCGACGCCTCGCGCTCGTCGAGCCACGTGCCCAGCGCGTCGGCGAGTGCGGGCAGGTCGAGGAAGAAGTGCTTGGTCTCGACGAACTCCGGCACCTCGCCGTTGATCCTGCTGACCGGGTTGATCAGGTCGGTCGGGTCGAGCTGGTTGCCGCAGTTGTCGCACTGGTCGCCGCGCGCGCCGTCGGCACCGCAGATCGGGCAGGTGCCCTCGATGTACCGGTCGGGCAGGGTGCGTCCGGTCGACGGCGAGATCGCGCCCTTGGTCGTCTGCTCGACCATGTACCCGTTGCGGTGCACGGTGCGGAACATCTCCTGCGCGACCGCGTAGTGGTTGCGCGTGGTGGTGCGCGTGAACAGGTCGTAGGCGAGGCCGAGGGCGACGAGGTCCTCGACGATCAGGCGGTTGTTGCGGTCGGCGAGCTCGCGCGGGCTGACCCCCTCCTCGTCGGCCGCGACGAGGATCGGGGTGCCGTGCTCGTCGGTGCCCGACACCATGAGCACGTCGTGTCCGGCCATCCGCATGTAGCGGCTGAAGACGTCGGAGGGTACGCCGAAACCGGCGACGTGGCCGATGTGGCGCGGGCCGTTGGCGTACGGCCAGGCGACTGCGGACAGGACTTTGCTCATGTGCCTGATCCTATTGTTCCCCTCAATTGCCTTCCCCGGCGCATCGACGCGGAGGCCGGCAAGCCCGCCGTCGAGCCTGCGCCGAGACCGGCCCAGAACCGATCCGGCACCTCGCGGTTCGCAGCCGAGGGTCGGTCAGCTGAAGTCGGGGCCCTTCTCGCGGGAGCGCTTGAGCTCGTAGAAGCCGGGCGTGCCGGCGACGAGGAGCACACCGTCCCACAGCCTGCCGGCGTCCTCGCCCTTCGGCGCCGGGGTCACGACGGGGCCGAAGAAGGCGACGCCCTCGACGCTGATCACCGGGGTGCCGACCTCCTGGCCGACCTGGTCCATGCCGCGGTGGTGGGACTTGCGGATGTCGTCGTCGAAGGAGGCGTCGTGCATCGCGTCGGCCAGCGCGGTCGGCAGGCCCACCTCGGCCAGCGCCTCCTCGACCAGCTGGTGGTCGACCTTCCGGCCCTCGAGGTGGATGCGGTTGCCCATCGCGGTGTAGAGCGGGAGCACGACGTCCTGGCCCTCCGCGTCGAGGGCGGCCATCACGACACGCACCGGCTCCCAGGCGTGCTCGAGGAACTTGCGGTAGTCGTCCGGGATGTCCTTGTCCTCGTTGAGGTAGGCCAGGCTCATGACGTGGAAGGACGGCGCGATGCGTCGTACCTTCTCGACCTCGAGGAGCCAGCGCGACGTCATCCACGCCCACGGGCACAGCGGGTCGAACCAGAACTCGACGGGTGTGCGGTCGGTCGTCGCGATCGTCTCGGCGGGCACAGACGCTCCTCGGAATCAGTTGAAAGTTCAGCCGTCGCCTGAACGTCCTATTCGATTGCCTTGTTCCCAGGACCGGGTGACAAGATGCGTGCATGCCTGGAACCAATCTCACACGGGATGAGGCGCGCGCCCGCGCCGAGATCCTCGCCGTCGAGTCCTACACCGTGGACCTCGACCTGACGACGTCCGACACCACCTTCGGCTCCACGACCGTGATCCGGTTCTCGTGCTCGCAGCCGGGGGCGTCCACCTTCGCCGACCTCGTCGGCGCGACGATCCACGAGATCACGCTCAACGGCGAGCCGCTCGACCCGGCGACGGCGTACCACGACTCTCGCATCCAGCTCGAGGGCCTCCAGGCCGACAACGAGCTCCGGGTGGTCGCCGACTGCACCTACAGCCGCACCGGCGAGGGCCTGCACCGGTTCGTCGACCCGGCGGACGGACGCGTCTACACGTACACGCAGTTCGAGGTCCCCGACGCCCGCCGGGTCTACACCACCTTCGAGCAGCCGGACCTGAAGGCGACCTTCACCTTCACGGTCACCGCGCCGGAGAGCTGGAAGGTCGTGTCGAACGCAGCCACCCCCGCGCCCTCCCCTGTGGGCGACGGCAAGGCCGTGTGGAGCTTCCCGACCACCGAGCGGATGTCGACCTACATCACCGCGATCGTCGCCGGCGAGTACCACGAGGTCCTCGACTCCTTCTCCGGCAAGCACGGCGAGATCCCGCTGGGCCACTACTGCCGCCAGTCGATGAAGGAGCACCTCGACATCGACGAGCTGCTCGAGGTCACCAAGCAGGGCTTCGCGTTCTTCGAGGACGCCTTCGACTTCCCCTACCCGTTCGGCAAGTACGACCAGCTCTACGTGCCGGAGTACAACATGGGCGCGATGGAGAACGCCGGCTGCGTGACCTTCCGCGACGAGTACCTCCCCCGCAGCCGCCAGGTCCGCTCCTTCTACGAGCAGCGCGCCAACACGATCCTGCACGAGATGGCGCACATGTGGTTCGGCGACCTCGTGACCATGAGGTGGTGGGACGACCTGTGGCTCAACGAGTCCTTCGCCGAGTGGGCCTCCCACCACGCGTCGGTCAAGGCCACGAAGTACACCGAGGCGTGGACCGGCTTCACCAACGCCCGCAAGAACTGGGCCTACCGCCAGGACCAGCTGCCCTCGACCCACCCGATCGCCGCGGACAACTACGACCTCGAGGCCGTCGAGGTGAACTTCGACGGCATCACCTACGCCAAGGGCGCCTCCTCGCTGAAGCAGCTCGTGGCCTGGGTCGGCGAGGAGGAGTTCCTCACCGGTCTGCGCGCGTACTTCAAGGCGCACGCGTTCGGCAACAGCGAGCTCACCGACCTGCTCGGCGCGCTCGAGCAGGCGTCGGGCCGTGAGCTCGACTCGTGGGCCAAGGAGTGGCTGCAGACCTCGGGCGTGAACACGCTCGCGGCCGAGTTCGACGTCGACGACGAGGGCCGGTTCACCTCCTTCGCCGTGCAGGCAGACGGCGAACCCGGAGTTCCCCACGATCCGCCGGCACCGGATCGGCATCGGGCTCTACGACGCCCAGGACGGTCACCTCGTCCGTCGTACGTCGATCGAGACCGACGTCGCGGGTGAGCGCACCGAGGTCTCCGAGCTGGTCGGCGAGCGCCGTCCCGACCTCGTGCTGCTCAACGAGGGCGACCTGACCTACGCCAAGATCCGGCTCGACGAGCAGTCGCTCGCCACCGTGGTCCACGGCATCGCCACGCTCGACGACTCGCTCGCACGGGCGCTGTGCTGGGGCGCGGCGTGGGACATGACCCGCGACGCGGAGATGTCGGCCACCGACTTCGTGACCCTGGTACTGCAGGGCATCGGCACCGAGAGCGACGTCATGGCCGTCAGCCGGCTCCCCCTCTCGGCCCAGCAGGCGGTCGACTACTACTCCGACCCCGCGAAGCGCGCGCAGCTCGCTGCGACGTGGGAGCGCGGCCTGCTCGGGCTGCTCGAGCAGGCGGAGGCCGGCAGCGACCACCAGCTCGCCTTCACGCGGGCCTACGCCGCTGCCGCGCACACGGACGAGGCACTCGACCGCCTCGCCGGCCTGCTCGACGGCAGCGTCGCCTACGACGGCCTCGTGGTCGACACCGACCTGCGCTGGACGCTGCTCCGGGCCCTGGCCGCGCACGGCCGCGCGGACGCCGCCCGGGTCGAGGAGGAGCTCGCCCGCGACAACACGATCTCCGGCCAGGAGCGGGCCGCGGCCGCGCTCACGGTCCGTCCGACGGCGGAGGCGAAGGAGCAGGCCTGGAACGACGCCGTCGTGCGCGACGACGTGCCCAACGAGACCCAGCGCAGCATCGCCCTGTCGTTCAACGTCGCGGGCCAGGAGGACGTGCTGCGTCCCTACCTGGCGCGCTACCTCGACGTGGCGACGACCATCTGGGAGGAGAAGGGCACCCAGCGCGCGTCGACCTTCCTGGAGTACATGTTCCCCCGGACACTGATCGACGCCGAGACCCTCGACACCGTCGACGCCTGGCTCGAGTCCTCCGACGCGAACCCGGCCGCCAAGCGCTACGTGCGGGAGGGCCGGGCGGACATCGCCCGTGCGCTCGCGGCACAGGCCAAGGACGCCGGCTGACCGGTCGGCCCGGACACGCAGAAGGGCCGCCATCCCCTCGGGGGTGGCGGCCCTTCTGACGTACCGGGGCGCGTCCTAGTAGAGGCCCCGCTCGGCATGCAGGGTGCGAGGACGCTGCGCGTGCTCTGCGAGCATCATCACACCGCCGGTGATGCCGCCGACGAGGTCGCCGTTGGCGAACGCGCTCTGCATCGTGACGGCTGCGAGGTGCACCTCGCCGTCCCCGAGGTAGCGGCGGACCTCCGCGCCGGTGACGATCTCGAGGATCCGCGCGGACGGGTCCACCATCACCAGGATCGAGCGCTCCGGTGCGGCGAGCGTCGCGTGCAGACGCTCGGCGAACGGCCGGGTCTCCTCCTCCGCGGCGCCGACGAAGACGGAGAACTCGAACCGCGAGACGGTCTCCGCGTCGCGGATCGCCTTGTCGATGTCGTAGCGCTCCTGAGCGGTGAACGCGTCACCAGCGGGCACTTGCGCCACCCCGATCGGGCTCGGTGGCCGGGAGCTCGGCCCGGTCGGCGGCCTCGAGGCCGTCCTTCGGGCCGCCGAACCACTCGTTCTCGTTGCGCCATGCCCGGCCCGGGGTGTACCTCTCGCCCTTGACCAGCGCCGGCACGTAGGCCAGCAGCGTGATGAGGAGCGCCAGGCCGATCGGGATGACCAGCAGCACGAGCAGGTAGTCGAGCGTGCTGACCGGCTCGGGGTCGGGCCAGGTCTGCGGCGGGGCTGCGAGGGCGGGCGCGGAGACCAGCGGGAGCAGCACGGCCGGGGTCAGGACGAGGGCGCGGAGGGAGCGTCGTGCGACGCGCGCATTGAGGTCAGACATCACACGAGAAGGGTACCGAACCGCGTTTTGACCTCACACGCCCATCTCGTAGCCTGACGAGACATGAACCTCTTCGAGAACGCGGACGTCTGTGCCCGCTTCGAGAGCGACTCGTGCGACCTCGTCTACGACTGGACGGACAACGAGTTCCTCGCAGTGGCTGCCGCCTGGCTGATCGGCAAGCCCCTCGCCGTCCTCGGGCTCTTCCTGCTCGGCTTCGTCGCGCGTTGGATCCTGCACAAGCTGATCGACCGTCTCACCGACCGGGCAGCCACAGGTGTCGTTCCTCACGCCTTCACCCGCGGCCGCCTCCGGCGGTCGGACAAGGCGGTCGCGAGCCCTTCGCCGTCCTCCGCGCGCCGGGAGCAGCGCGCCAAGACCATGGGCTCGCTGCTCAAGAGCATCGTCACCGCTGTGGTCTTCACCATGGTCACGATCATGGCGCTCTCCGAGATCGGCGTGAACGTCGCACCGCTGATCGCGAGCGCCGGGATCATCGGTGTCGCCCTCGGTTTCGGAGCGCAGAGCCTGGTGCAGGACTTCCTGTCCGGCATCTTCATGATCCTCGAGGACCAGTACGGCGTCGGTGACGTGATCGACGCCGGTGAGGCGTCCGGGACGGTCGAGGCGGTGAGCCTCCGGGTCACGCGCCTGCGCGACATCAACGGAACCGTCTGGTACGTCCGCAACGGCGAGATCCTGCGGATCGGCAACATGAGCCAGAACTGGGCGCGCACCGTGCTCGACATCCGGGTGGGCTACGGCGAGGACCTGCACCGGGTGCAGGACCTGCTCAAGGAGATCGCCCACGACGTGTGGGAGGACGAGGACTTCAAGGGCAAGATCATCGAGGAGCCCGAGGTCTGGGGGGTCCAGTCCCTCGACCCCGAGTCGATCGTGGTGCGGGTCGCCCTCAAGACCGCTCCCCTCGAGCAGTGGGAGGTCGCTCGCGAGATGCGCACGCGGATCAAGGGCCGCTTCGACTACGAAGGCATCGAGATCCCGCTGCCGCAGCGTGTCGTCTGGCACCGCGAGGCACCCAAGCGCGAGGAGCCCACGCAGGCCGAGGAGCCCACGCAGGACACCGCGGCCTCCAACGGGAGCGGTGAGGCGAAGGTCACCTGACGCGAGTCGCGTCGGCACAACGCAACCGAGCCGCCGCTTCCTCTCCTTGCGGGGAGGACGCGGCGGCTCGGAGCTTCGTGAGGCAGGTCACGGCCCGCGGGCCGGCACCGGCCTGTCTCAGGCGAGCGAGGCGTCCAGCGTGATCTTCGGGCCGCCCTTGAGCGCCTGGGACACCGGGCAGTTCTCCTTGGCGCCTTCAGCGGCGGCCTTGAAGCCCTCCGCGTCGAGACCCTCGACGGTGCCGACCACCGTGATGTGGACGGTGGTGATGCCCTCACCCGGCACGAAGGTCACGTCGGCCTTGGTGTCGAGCGAGGTCGGGGGCGTTCCTGCCTTGGCCAGGGCGCCCGAGAGCGCCATCGAGAAGCAGGACGAGTGCGCGGCCGCGATGAGCTCCTCCGGGCTGGTCTTGCCGTTGGGCTCCTCTGTCCGCGCGGGCCACGAGACGTCGTAGGTGCCGATGCCCGAGGACTCCAGGGTGACCTTGCCGGCCCCCTCCTGCAGCGAGCCTTCCCAGCGGGTCGTGGCGGTGCGGGTCGCAGCCATGTTTGCTCCTTCTCTCGATGTCGACGGATGTCACAGACTCTTGTCCCATCAGGGACAATAGACAAGTGAGCACCCAGGACGAGAGCACGGCCCAGACGTTCTACGACGAGATCGGCGGCATGCCCACGGTCGCGAAGATCGTCGACCGTTTCTACGAGGGCGTCGCCACCGACCCGCTGCTCCGTCCGATGTACCCCGAGGAGGACCTCGGGCCTGCAAAGGAGCGGCTCACCCTGTTCTTCGCGCAGTACTGGGGCGGCCCGACGACGTACTCCGACAACCGTGGCCACCCGCGGCTCCGGATGCGGCACGCTCCCTTCGCGGTGACCCCCGCGGCGCGCGACGCCTGGCTCCGCCACTTCCGCGAGGGCCTCGAGGCCGTCAACCTCACCCCCGAGCAGGAGCAGCGGTTCTGGGACTACGCGACCCACGCCGCGCAGTTCATGGTCAACTCCCTCGAGGAGCAGTAGCCCGCCGCCGGCGGCGCGGAATCGCCCCGTCGGGCCTTTTCGAGGCTTGCGCTCTCGTACATGATGGCTGGGTGACCCCGGCCACCACGCAGACCCGACCCATCCCCACCGCGGAGGATGCCGAGGCGTACGTCGCGATGGTCTGCTTCAAGCACGGCCCACCCGAACGCACCGGGGTCGAGCTCGAGTGGACCGTCCACCACCGCGACGACGCGGCGCGGCCCCTCGACCCCCGCGTGCTCGCCACGGCGCTGCGTGACCACGCACCGCCCACCGTCGCCCCCGACAGCCCCCACGCACCCCTGCCCCACGGCTCCCTGGTCACCGTCGAACCCGGCGGCCAGGTCGAGATCTCCAGCCTCCCCCAGCCCTCCGTCGGCCGCCTCGTCGCCGACGTCGAGCGCGACACCGCCTTCCTCGACTCGCTCCTCGCATCCGCGGGCCTGCGCCGCGGCCACTCCGGCATCGACCCGCACCGCGCCCCCGCCCGTCTGCTCGACGTGCCCAGGTACACCGCCATGCAGGAGTTCCTCGACGCCCGCGGGCCGTGGGGCACCTCGATGATGTGCAGCACGGCGAGCACCCAGGTCTGCCTCGACGCGGGCGAGCCGTCCGACGTGGCGCTGCGCTGGCACACGCTTCACAGCGTCGGTCCCGCCCTCGTCGCGCTCTTCGCCAACTCCCCCGTGGTCCACGGGCTCGCGTCCGGCTGGGCCTCGAACCGGCTGCGCGCCACGCTCGGCACCTGTCCCCCGTTCACGCACCCGGTCCGCAGCGACCGCGACCCCGTCGGCGGGTGGGTCGACCGGGTGATGGCCGCGCCGGTGATGTGTGTACGACGGGCGCGCGGTCACTGGGCCCCGCACCGCCCGATGTCGTTCTCGGCGTGGGTGTCCGGAGCGGGCGAGGCGCCGCCCACCTACGACGACCTCGACTACCACCTGAGCACGCTGTTCCCACCGGTGCGCCCCCGCGGCTACGTCGAGGTGCGCTACCTCGACGCCCAGCCCGCCGGGTCGTGGCACCACCCGCTGCTCGTGCTCACCGCTCTCATGTCCTCCCGCAAGGCGGCCGACCGCGCCTGCGAGGTCACCGAGCACTGCGCCGCGCTCTGGCTCACCGCCGCGCGCCGCGGTCTCGACGACCGCACGCTGCGCGGCGCGGCGCGGCGCCTCGTCGAGCTGGCCGCGGAGCACCTCGACCCCACGACCCCCGAGGACCTCGCGACCGAGGCCTTCGAGGACCTGCACCGTCGCACCGCACACGACGCAGCAAGGAGACAGCCCGCATGAGCGACATCCGCACCCTCGCCGCAGAGCACCTGATGCGCGCCCGCGACCGCAGCACCGCACTCACCGACGCGGTCGACGACGACGACCTGGTCCGCCAGCACTCCCCGCTGATGTCGCCGCTCGTGTGGGACCTCGCGCACGTGGGCAACCAGGAGGAGCTGTGGCTGGTGCGCGACGTCGGGCGGCGTGACCCGGTGCGCAGCGACATCGACGAGCTCTACGACGCGTTCAAGCACGGCCGCGCGTCGCGCCCCTCGCTCCCGCTGCTCGGCCCGGCGGAGGCACGTGCCTACGTCCGCGAGGTCCGCGACAAGGCGCTCGACGTCCTCGACTCGACCCGGCTCGAGGGCACACGGCTGGTCCAGGACGGCTTCGCGTTCGGGATGGTCGTCCAGCACGAGCAGCAGCACGACGAGACGATGCTCGCCACCCACCAGCTCCGGATCGGAGCGCCGGTGCTCCAGGCCGACGAGCCGCCGCCGCGCCCGCGCGTCCCTGGGGGCCAAGGAGGTGCTCGTCCCGGCGGGCGAGTTCACCATGGGCACGTCCTCCGAGCCGTGGGCCCTGGACAACGAGCGGCCGGCGCATGCGTCGTACACCGAGGCCTTTCTCATCGACAGCGCACCGGTCACCTACGGCGAGTACCTCCGGTTCGTCGAGGCCGGCGGCTACGAGCAGGAGCAGTGGTGGTCCCCCGCCGGCTGGCGGCACGTGCACGAGGCCGGGCTCGAGGCGCCGCAGTTCCTCACCCGTGACGGCGAGGGCTGGCTCGCGCCGCCGGTTCGGCGTGGTCGAGCCGGTGCGCGACGACGAGCCCGTGACGCACGTGTGCTTCTACGAGGCCGAGGCCTACGCCGCGTGGGCGGGCAAGCGCCTGCCCACGGAGGTCGAGTGGGAGAAGGCCGCCCGCTGGGACCCGGCCACCGGGCGCTCGCGCCGCTACCCCTGGGGCGACGAGGAGCCCGGTCCCGAGCACGCGAACCTGGGCCAGCGCCACCTGCGCGCGGCACCGGTCGGCGCCTACCCCGTCGGCGCCTCCCCGCTCGGCGTGCACCAGCTCATCGGCGACGTGTGGGAGTGGACGTCGAGCGACTTCCTGCCCTACCCGGGGTTCGCGGTCTTCCCGTACCCCGAGTACTCCGCGGTCTTCTTCGGCCCCGAGTACAAGGTGCTCCGCGGCGGCTCGTTCGGCACCGACGCCGTCGCCTGCCGGGGCACGTTCCGCAACTGGGACTACCCGATCCGGCGCCAGATCTTCTCGGGGTTCCGCTGTGCCCGGGACCCCCGGCCCGAGGAGCTCGGCTGATGTGCCGCCATCTCGCCTACCTCGGCGCTCCCGTCACGGTCGCGGACGTCCTGCTCGCTCCGCAGCACTCGCTGCTCGAGCAGACCTGGGCGCCGGCGGACATGCGCGGCAGCGGCACGGTCAACGCCGACGGGTACGGGTTCGGCTGGTACGACGGGCACGGGGACGCGCTGCGCTACCGCCGGGCCGTGCCGATGTGGGCCGACGGGTCGCTTCCCGACCTCGCACGCAGCATCCGTACGACGAGCCTGGTGGCCGCCGCACGCAACGGCACGACCGGGATGCCTGTCACCGAGAGCGCGTGCGCGCCGTTCCGCCACGGACGCTGGCTGTTCAGCCACAACGGCGTCGTGGCGGGGTGGCCGGCCACGGTCGAGTCCCTCGCGGAGTCGCTCCCGGCGATCGACCTGATGCGGCTCGAGGCGCCGACGGACAGCGCGCTGCTGTGGGCGCTGGCGCTGCGTCGGCTGCTCGACGGGACAGACTGTCGAGGAGGTCGTCGAGCAGCTCACGACCGAGGTCGCGCACGCCGCGCCGGGATCCCGGCTGAACCTGCTGCTGAGTGACGGCGAGACCGTGGCCGCGTCCGCCTGGGGCCACAGCCTCTCGGTCCTGGAGGGACCCGACCACGTGCTGGTCAGCTCCGAGCCGTTCGGGGCGACCACCGAGGGGTGGCAGCCGGTGCCCGACCAGACCCTCGTCGTGGTCACCGCCGACGACACCAAGATGCGGCCGCTGGCGGGTCCACCGCCGCTCCGCGCAGACCACGACGCCATCGTGAAAGGGCAGCCGCACCCATGAACTCACCGACGCTCGACGTGCGCCTCACCCCTGACCACGCCTCGCGGGCGCTGCGCCACGACGTCCTCACCGGGCTGCACGCGGAGCCGAAGTGGCTGCCGCCGAAGTGGTTCTACGACGCTCGCGGCAGCGAGCTCTTCGAGGACATCACCCGGCTGCCGGAGTACTACCCGACCCGCGCGGAGCGGGAGATCCTCGACGCCCGCGCCGCCGAGCTCGCCGGGCGCACCGGGGCGCGCAGCCTGGTGGAG
This sequence comes from uncultured Actinomycetota bacterium, assembly GCA_963700365.1. Classification (GTDB taxonomy): domain Bacteria; phylum Actinomycetota; class Actinomycetes; order Propionibacteriales; family Nocardioidaceae; genus Nocardioides_C. The sequence goes on from CAVOXG010000005.1 coordinate 244,399, forward strand.
CTCGGCTCCGGCTCCTCGGAGAAGACGCGGCTGCTGCTCTCGAGCCTGCGCGACCACGGGACCCTGCACGAGTTCGTGCCGCTCGACGTCTCCGAGTCGGCGCTTCGGGAGGCGGTGGCCGCGATCGTCGCCGACTACCCCGGCCTGCGCGTGCACGGCGTGGTCGGCGACTTCACCGAGCCGCTCGAGGGTCTGCCCGGTGAGTCCCCGCGACTGGTGGCCTTCCTCGGCGGGACGATCGGCAACCTGCTCCCCGAGGAGCGCCACGGCTTCCTGAAGAGCGTCCGCGGCGTCCTCGACGAGGGCGAGTGGCTGCTGCTCGGCACGGACCTGGTCAAGGACCCCGACACCCTGGTCCGCGCCTACGACGACGCGGCCGGGGTGACGGCGGAGTTCAACCTCAACGTGCTGCGCGTGCTGAACCGCGAGCTCGACGCCGACTTCCCGGTCGACGGCTTCACGCACGTCGCGCTGTGGGACCCCGCGAACGAGTGGATCGAGATGCGGCTGCGGGCCCGCCGCGCGATGCACGTGGAGATCCCCGGCGTGGACCTGGCGGTGGACCTCGCCGAGGGCGAGGAGATCCGCACCGAGATCTCCGCGAAGTTCCGCCGCGACGGGGTGGAGCGCGAGCTCAAGGGCGCCGGGTTCGAGCTCGACCGCTGGTGGACCGACCAGGCGGGACGGTTCGCCCTCTCCCTCGCCCGGGCGGTCTGAGGCGGGCCGTTCGGCTCTTGCCGGTCACCGGCGGGCGGTCCGACGATGAAGACCTGCCGGACCTGGAGGTGTCGATGGAACACGGGGACCGCTCCTTCCTCGAGGAGCTGCGCCGGCGTCGCGGCGAGATGCGTGAGTCGATCGGAGAGCTGGAGCTGGCGCTGAGCGCGCCTGCGGCCGCGGACCGGGCCCAGTGGGCCAAGAGCGTGCACGCCGCGCTGGCCGACCTCTCCCGGGACCTCGAGCAGCACGTCGAGATCACCGAAGGCCCCGAGGGGCTCTACGGCGAGGTCCTGGCGGCCGCACCTCGTCTGGCCGATGCCGTGTCACGGCTGACCGAGGACCACGGCCTGATCCGGGAGCGGCTCGACGACCTGCTCGCCCGCGTCGACGCGGCCGCGAACCTCGAGGACGTGACGGTGGTGCGGGACCTCGGCACCGAGCTGCTGGCGAGGCTCTTGCGCCACCGGCAGCACGGAGCCGATCTGGTCTTCGAGGCCTACGAGTTCGACGTCAGCGGCGGCGAGACCTGACACAGCCGGGGATGCGATCGGCGCATTCGGGGTAAACGGGGATCTTCCACGTGATCCCCGCACGGCAGGAGACAAGCCGGCATGCCCACCCGCCCCCCTCAGCACGTCCTCGGCGCGAAGACCGCCACCTGGCTCGCCGCCACGCTCCTCGCCGGGTTCGGCCTGCTCACCGTGCTGGTGGGGCTGGGCTGGTCGCCGCTCATCTCCCTCGACCACTCGGTCGCGCGGTGGGCGTACCACGCGACGTACGGCAACGACGCCTGGACGTCGTGGTGGGTCGCGGTCGACCGGGTCACCGAGCCGATCCTGCTCCGGATCTTCCTCGTCGTCGTCGGACTGGTCCTGGCCTGGCGTCGACGCTGGGCACTGGCCGGCTGGCTGATCGCCGTCTCGGTGGTCCAGAACCTCGTCGCCGGCGTGGTGAAGCACATCCTCGACCGGCCCCGCCCGCACTGGCCCGAGCCGCTCGCCCTGGAGGACTCGACCTCCTTCCCCGCCGGGCACTCCGCCGGAGCAGCGCTCTTCGCGACCGCCTTGGTCCTGGTCGCGCTGGCGACCTCGATGCCGCACGCCTGGCGCCGGGTCGTCGCGGCGGCCGCCCTGACCGCCGCCGTCGTCGTCTCCCTGGACCGCATCTTCCTCGGGCTGCACTACCTGAGCGACGTGGTCGCCGGGGTCCTGCTCGGCGTCGCCGTGACGCTGGCCGGCTGGGCCGTGATGGTGGCGGTGCTGCAGGCGAGGGCCCGCCGGTCCGGCGAGCCGTGGTCCGAGGCCGACGACGACCTAGACGCGTTCGAGGACGACGTGCGGCTCAGCAGGTAGCTCGACGACGATGCCGTCCCCGACGCCCACCTGCCCTCCCGACTCGACCACGCCCATGACACCGGTGCGCCGGACCACCGCACCGTCCGCCCGGGTGGTGACGGCGAGCTTGAGCAGGCCGGGGCGGAAGCTGTCGATCTGGGCGCAGGGGTTCCGCAGCCCGGTCAGGCGTACGACGGTGTCGGGGCCGATGCGCAGCCGCGTGTCCCTCGGAAGCGCGAGCAGGTCGATGCCCGCGGTCGTGATGTTCTCACCGAGGTTGCCGGCCGCGAGCTCGAAGCCGTGCTCCCGCGCCAGGTCGAAGAACTCCGACTGCAGCAGGTGCACCTGGCGCAGGTTCGGCTGGGTCGGGTCCTGCCGGACCCGCGACCGGTGCTGCACCGTCTCGCCGCTGTGGGCGTCGCCCTCGACCCCGAGGCCCTCGAGGAGGGTCACCCGGCGTCGGGGCACCTTGCTGAACCGGTGCTCGTCGTCGACCGCGAGCCCCACCACCCTGGCCCCGGTCGCGGGGCCCAGTGCCTTGGCGAGGACACGCTCCTGACGCACGCCGTCCGACCCGTCCTCCCGCCTGCCCGTGTCGGCGAACCCGTGCCGTTCGTACAGCGCCGCGGCTGCGTCGTTGTCCTCGAAGACCGCCAGCTCCAGGGTGTCGGCACCGCGCGCCCTGGCCCAGGCCTCGACCGCGAGGACCAACGCGTCGCCGACGCCCCGGCCCCGGGCCTGAGGCGCCACCCACATCGAGATCAGCTCCGCCGCCGACTGCGCACCGTCCGCGGGCACACCGCTCGCCATCCCGACCGGCTCGCCGTCGAGCAGCGCCACGAGGTTGTGCGACGCCGGAAGCGCCAGCCGGCCGCGCCAGCGGTCCTCGGTGTCGCCGTCGCCCTGCCAGTCCGCGAGGGCGGAGCCGAAGGCGGACGGCGCGTCGGCCAGCGCCCGCAGGCGCAGGTCCCGCCAGGTCGGCCAGTCGTCGGAGGTCAGCACCCGGAGCACGATCACAAGGCGCAAGCATGCCCGACGCCGACGAGGCCATGCCGAGCAGCACCGACCGCATGCCGGCTCGGGGGGACGACGCGCCCGGCTCGTCGAGCGGGACCGGTGAGCGGCGGCCTCAGGCGTCCATCGCGCCGAGCAGCAGCTGCTTCTCCTCGTCCGAGAGCGGACGGGCGGTCTGGGTCCTCGCGTCGAAGGTGACCATCACCGCCCGGGCCCGCGAGAGCACCGTGTCGCCGTCCTTGATCTCGGCGTCGAGCCCGAACGAGGAGTTCCCGACCCGGCCGATCCAGGTCTCCACCTGGTACGGCTCGGGGCGGAACATGATCGGGCGCTTGTAGTCGACGTCCATCCGGGCGAGGACGATCGTGAACCGGCCACCGCCCTCCTCGCGGCCCAGGGAGGTGATGAAGGCGAGCCGGGCCTCTTGGTAGTACTCGAAGTACTTGACGTTGTTGACGTGCCCGTACACGTCGACGTCGGAGAACCGGACGTGGCACCGGTAGACGTGGCGGCTCACCGTGGACCCCCCTCGAACGGCGCCGGCTCCAGGAAGCGCTCGAGCACCTCGCGCTCCTCGGGCCGCAGACGGCGTGGTCGCTCCTCGGAGAAGACGAAGGGAGTCAGGACGGAGGTCGCCCGGGTGTAGACCCTGCGGGACCCGTCCGGCTGCTCGTCGAGGATCTCGTAGGCCATCGTGAACGAGGCCGCCCTGATCTCGGTGATCCAGGTCTCGATCCGAACGGGCTCGAACCGGAACACCAGGGGCGCCGTGAACTCGACCTCGTGACGCACCACGACCACGCCCTCGGCGAGGTCCTCTCCCCGGGAGTCGGGCGCGTGGACCGCGAACATGTCGACGCGGGCCTCCTGCAGGTAGTCCACGTAGGTGACGTTGTTGACGTGCCCGAGCGAGTCCATGTCGGCCCAGCGCAGTGGGCAGTAGTAGACGTGGCGCACCTGCCCGATCCTGCCAGAGGCTGTGTGGCATCGCGCACATGGCCGCTGGCGTGGAATCCGTTCTAGGCTGTCGGGGTGTCGGCGCCGTGCCCCTGCGGCCGACCGGCCCCCTGACATCGAGAAGATCGGAGTTCCTCCATGCCTGAGGCAGTGATCGTTTCCGCCACTCGCTCCCCCATCGGTCGCGCGAACAAGGGTTCGCTCAAGGACATGCGTCCCGACGACCTGTCGGCGGCCATGATCCAGGCGGCGCTGGACAAGATCCCCGAGCTCGACCCGAAGGACATCGACGACCTCTACCTCGGCTGTGGTCTGCCGGGTGGGGAGATGGGCTTCAACATGGGCCGGATCGTCGCGGTCCTCATGGGCTACGACCACCTCCCCGGGGCCACCATCACCCGGTACTGCTCGTCCAGCGTGCAGACGACCCGGATGGCCTTCCACGCGATCAAGGCCGGCGAGGGGGACGTGTTCATCTCCGCCGGCGTCGAGACCGTGTCCCGCTTCCGCAAGGGCACCTCCGACCACCTCCCCGACACCCAGAACCCGCTGTTCGACGAGGCCAAGGCGCGCACCGAGGAGGCGGCCAAGGGCGGCCAGGGCTGGCACGACCCCCGCCAGGACGGCAAGGTCCCCGACGCCTACATCGCGATGGGCCAGACCGCCGAGAACGTCGCGAAGCTGCGCGGCCTGAGCCGCCGCGAGCTCGACGAGTTCGGGGTCCGGAGCCAGAACCTCGCGGAGAAGGCGATCGCGGACGGCTTCTGGGCCAACGAGATCACCCCCGTGACCCTCCCCGACGGCACGGTCGTCAGCACGGACGACGGCCCGCGCGCCGGCGTGACGCTGGAGTCGGTGGAGAAGCTCGACCCGGTGTTCCGCCCCGACGGCGTCGTGACCGCCGGCAACTGCTGCGCGCTCAACGACGGCGCCGCGGCCGTCGTGGTCATGTCCGACACGAAGGCCAAGGAGCTCGGCCTGACCCCGCTCGCCCGGATCGTGTCGACCGGCGTGACCGGGCTGTCGCCGGAGATCATGGGCCTCGGCCCGGTCGAGGCGTCCAAGCAGGCGCTGGCCCGCGCGAACATGACCATCGACGACATCGACCTCGTCGAGATCAACGAGGCCTTCGCGGCCCAGGTCGTGCCGTCCTACCAGGACCTCGGCATCGACCTCGACAGGCTGAACGTCAACGGCGGCGCGATCGCGGTGGGCCACCCCTTCGGCATGACCGGGGCCCGGCTGCAGAACACGATGATCAACTCGCTCACGGCCCACGACAAGCAGACGGGCCTCATCACGATGTGCGTCGGCGGCGGTCAGGGCATGGCGCTGATCCTCGAGCGCATGAGCTGACCTCCGTCGTACCCGACGAAGCCGAAGGCCCCCGGTCACCGACCGGGGGCCTTCGCCGTCGTCAGAACAGGTCGACCCAGTAGCGCCGCTTGGCCGGCGACCCTCCGAGCCCAGGGACGACCGACTCCAGCCGCCCGCCGCACCGCTCGATCACGGTCGCGGAGCCGACGTTGCCGTCGTCGCAGGTCACCAGCGCTCGGTCGACGCCGACCTCGCGGGTCGACCGCCAGCGACTGGCGGAGGATCTCCGTCGCGTAGCCGCGCCGGCGGAAGGCCGGGCGGACGCCGTACCCGATGTGGCCGCCGACCTCGGCGAGCCAGGCGTTGAGCTCGTGCCGGATGGAGACCCGCCCGACGACCTCGCCGCCGACGTCCGCGACGAGGAAGGTGGCGGGCACGTACCCGTCAGGCAGGTCGAGACCGCGGCGGTAGCACTCGAGCCGTTGGAGGTACTCGTCCCACGAGTCCCCGTCGCGCAGGTCGAGCAGGAAGTCGAAGCCGTCGCGTGCGAGCTCCTCGTGTGCCTGGAGGGCCTGGTGCTCGTCCGCGACGGTCAGCGGCCGCAGCACCAGGTCCTCACGTGCCTGACGCCACCCGTTGCTCCGTCTCCGCCGGCCACATGCTTGTCATGGCAGTGATCCTCGCCGGTTCGTCCGCCTTCGCAAAACGGGTTTCCGCCGTCGGCGCACGAGGGCCCCCGGTGCGTGACCGGGGGCCCTCCGCGGGTACGACGTGCGGGGTGGCTCACTGCTCCTGCTGGAGCACCGCCTGCACGCTCACGGTGATGTCGATCTTGTCGCCGACGAGGAGACGGCCACCGTCCATCGGGACGTTGAAGTCGACGCCCCACTCCTTGCGGGAGATCTGCGTGGTGCCCTCGAAACCGATCCGGGTGCCGCCCCACGGGTCGGTGTCGGTGCCGAAGTACTCGACGTCCAGGGTGACCGGCTTGGTGACGCCCTTGATGGTGAGGTCGCCCGTGACGAGGAGACCCTTGCCGCCCTGCTCCACCTTGGTGCTCGCGAAGGTCATGGGGCCGTTGTTCTCGACGTCGAAGAAGTCCTTGGAGCGCAGGTGCGCGTCGCGGTTCTCGTCGCGGGTGTTGATCGAGTTCAGGTCGATGGTCGCGGTGGCCGACGGCTCGGCGCCGGTGACGATCTGCCCCTCGAACGTCTCGAAGAGTCCGCGGACCTTGCTCATCAGGTGGCGGGCGACGAAGCCGACCTCCGAGTGGCTCGGGTCGATGGTCCACGTGCCGGCCTGGATGCCGAGGGTGCTCTGTACGTCGATGGTCATGGTGTTCCTCCGAGGTTTAATTTCGATTTCAACTTCCTTGCAACAACCGTACACAGGTTTCATTGAATCTTCAACAGTCGGCCCGCTAGACTGGTCCTCATGACCGCAAAGGGGACAGCAGAGACGACCTCGACGCGCTGGCTCGACGCCGAGCAGCAGCGCTCCTGGCGCGCCTACCTCGTGGGTACGACCCTGCTCACCGACCGTCTCGACCGCGACCTGCGCGAGCACCACGACCTGTCGATGCCGGAGTACGAGATCCTGGTGCGGCTCTCGGAGGCGCCCGGCCGCCGGATGCGGATGGCCGAGCTCGCCGGGTCCATCAGCCACTCGCGCAGCCGCGTCACGCACACCGTGTCCCGGCTCGAGAAGGACGGCCTGGTCGAGCGCTCGGCCTGCCTCTCCGACGGCCGCGGTGTCGAGGCGGTGCTGACCGCCGAGGGGTTCGCGCGGCTCGAGGAGGCTTCGCACACCCACGTCGAGGGAGTACGCCGGTTCCTGCTCGACCTGGCCTCCGAGGAGGACTTCGCCGCGGTGGGGCGGGTGTTCAACGCCGTGACGGACAACCTCATCGAGAGCAACCCGGCCGCCGACATCCGCTGACCCGCCGGCGTCAGTCCTCGCCCGTGCGGTCGATCAGCTTCGCCACCAGGTCCCCGGGCACCTCGTGCCTGCCCGGCCCCCCGGAGCACAGCCACTCCTCCAGGGTGCCGGTCTGCTCGTCGCCGGCGATGCCGGAGAACCACACCGGCCTGCCGCCCCGCCGGCGCGCGGCCGCGCAGGGCCGGACGACGACCACGTCGCCCTGGTTGCACTGGTCGAGACACTCCACCTCGTGGATGGTGGCCGCTCCCCTGGCCGCGATGTCGCGGAGCCGGCCCAGCTGACCGCCCTCATGCTGGTCGGTCTCACCGAGGGTCTCCCCCGCGCAGAGGGTGCAGACGGTGAGGCCGGGGACGCGTCGATGCTCGGTCACGGCGCGAGAGTCTAGGTGCCCCCGCCCGTCGTACCGAAATGCCACACTTCGTCCCATGACGTCCTGGCACCGGCACAACCTGGACCCCGTGCACACGCTGGCCGTCGAGGCGAGCCCCTACCTCACGCCGGCGCGGCGCCGGCTCGTGGAGACCTGTCGCGCGTTCGCGATGGACGAGGTGCTGCCCGTGGCCAACGAGCTCGACCCGCGGCACGAGGACATCCCCGCGGCGCTGCTCGACCGGATGGGCGAGCTCGGCTACTTCGGCATCCTGATCCCCGAGGAGGAGGGCGGCCTCGGGCTCGGCGTGCTGGAGTACTGCCTCGTCTCGGAGGAGCTCGCGCGAGCGTGGATGAGCGTGGGCAGCATCATCGCCCGCGCCAACGGCACCGGTTGCGACAGCGCCGACCGGCAGCACCGCCTCGAGCTGCGCCGCCGCAGCGCCCAGGGCAAGCGGATCGGGGCCATCGCCTTCTCCGAACCCGATGCCGGATCGGACCTGGCCAACGCCTCGTGCGCGGCCGAGCGCGACGGCGACGAGTGGGTGGTCACCGGCACCAAGCGGTGGGTCGGCCACGCCCTCTCCGCGGACTTCCTCCACCTGCTGGCGCGCACCCGGCCGCCGCGCGAGGGCCGCGGCCCGTCGGACGGGCTCGAGCTGTTCCTCGTCGAGAAGCAGCGCGGCGAGTTCCCCGCAGGCGTCACCGGTACGTCGATCGACAAGATCGGCTACTTCGGGCTCACCACCTGGGAGCTCGAGCTCGACGGGCTGCGCCTGCCCGCCGACGCCCTGCAGGACACCGGCGAGGAGGAGGGCCAGGGGTTCAAGCACAGCCTGACCTGGCTGAACGTCGCCCGCGTGCAGACCGCGGCGCGCGCCGTCGGCCTGGCCCGAGGGGCGCTGGAGGACGCGCTGGCGTACTCGCGGAGGCGGGTGCAGTTCGGCGTGCCGATCGGCGACCAGCAGGTGATCGCCCACATGCTCGCCGACATGTCCGCCGAGGTCGCGGCCGCCCGTCAGCTCTACCTCCACGCCGCGTGGCTGGTGGACTCGGGTGAGACCGCGAACACCGAGACCTCGCAGGCGAAGCTGTTCGCGTCGGAGATGGCCGAACGCGTGACGAGCAAGGCGCTCCAGATCTTCGGCGGCAACGGCTACACGACCGAGTTCGCCGCCGAGCGGTACTGGCGCGACGCCCGGCTGACGAAGATCTTCGAGGGAACCTCGGAGATCCAGCGCAAGATCATCGCTGACGCACTGGTCGAGGCTGCAGGCTCCCCCGGCTGACCCACAGACCTGCGCCCAGCAGGAGCCCCCAGACCAGGAACAGCGGGTCCCACAGGTAGGCGTGGCCGACCATCGCCTCACGGTCGTAGCCGCCCTCCGACTCGACCGCGCCGCCGAGAACGAGCCAGGCGACGACGGTGTTCACGCCGCCGTAGCCGACGAGCACGACGGCGGCGAGCCATCCGAGCAGCCACCACGCCCTCGGCAGCACCACAGCCCTCCTGACCGCGATGGCGGGGGCAAGTGCGACGACGCCCTTGACCGCGGTGACCACGAGCAGGACCAGTGCGGCGGACAGCGGAGCCTCCCGCGCGTAGACCACCGCCCACTCGCCGACGGTCGGCAGGAGTCTGCGTCCCCCGAGCGCCCAGTACAGGCTGAACCCGGCATGGACCAGACCGGCGCCGGCCGCCGCGCCGAGCAGGATGGTCGCCGTGGACCTCTTCACCACGGCCCCACGCTAGGCGGGCACGGCGCCGACCTCATCCGGTTTACCGTCCGCGGACGCGCGGCGGGGCATACGCATGGGCATGGGGATGGCGCAGCGGGTACCGTCAGGGCATGGGACTGATGAGCAAAGTTGTGAAGCTGGGCATCGCGAAGAAGATCTACGACGAGGCGCGGAAGCCGGAGAACCAGGCGAAGGCCCGCGAGGCCTACGCGAAGTTCCAGGCCAGCCGCCAGAAGAAGCGCTGACCCCAGACAAGAGAGAGGCCCCCGGCGGATCCGCCGGGGGCCTCTACGTCTCAGGAAGCGTCAGTCGCGGGTGAGCTTGCGGTGCGTCACCCGGTGCGGGCGGGCCGCCTCGGCGCCGAGGCGCTCGATCTTGTTGGCCTCGTAGGAGGCGAAGTTGCCCTCGAACCAGAACCACTTGGCCGGGTCCTCGTCGTCGCCCTCCCAGGCGAGGATGTGCGTCGCCACCCGGTCGAGGAACCACCGGTCGTGGGAGGTGACCACGACACAGCCGGGGAACTCCAGGAGCGCGTCCTCGAGGGACTGCAGGGTCTCGACGTCCAGGTCGTTGGTCGGCTCGTCGAGCATCAGCAGGTTGCCGCCCATCTTCAGCGTGAGCGCGAGGTTCAGCCGGTTGCGCTCACCCCCGGAGAGCACGCCCGCCTTCTTCTGCTGGTCCGGTCCCTTGAAGCCGAACGACGCGATGTAGGCCCGGCTCGGCATCTCGAAGTTCGCGACCTTGATGTGGTCGAGCCCGTCGGAGACGACCTCCCACACGTTCTTGTTGGGGTCGATGCCGCCACGGCTCTGGTCGACGTACGAGATCTTCACCGTCTGGCCGACGACGAGATCGCCGTTGTCGGGCTTCTCGTCCCCGACGATCATCTTGAACAGCGTGGTCTTGCCGACGCCGTTCGGGCCGATCACGCCGACGATGCCGGCGCGCGGGAGCGTGAAGGACAGGTCGTGCATCAGCACGCGGTCCTCGAAGCCCTTGGTGATGTCCTTGGCCTCGAGCACGATGTCGCCGAGGCGCGGACCCGCCGGGATGTTGATCTCGGCGAGGTCGACCTTGCGGTTGCGCTCGGCCTCGGCCGCGAGCTCCTCGTAGCGGGCGAGACGCGACTTGCTCTTGGCCTGACGCGCCTTCGGGTTCGAGCGCACCCACTCGAGCTCGCGCTCGAGCATCTTGGCGCGCTTGGCGTCCTTCTGGCCCTCGATCTGGAGACGGGCCTTCTTGGTCTCGAGGTAGGTCGAGTAGTTGCCCTCGTAGGGGTGGAGCCGGCCGCGGTCGATCTCGAGGATCCAGGACGCGACGTTGTCGAGGAAGTACCGGTCGTGGGTCACGGCCAGGACCGCGCCCGGGTACGAGGCGAGGTGGCCCTCGAGCCACTGCACCGACTCGGCGTCGAGGTGGTTGGTGGGCTCGTCGAGCAGGAGCAGGTCGGGCTGCTGGAGCAGCAGCTTGCACAGCGCGACGCGGCGCCGCTCACCACCGGAGAGGTTGTCGACGAGGACGTCCGGCGGCGGGGTGCGCAGCGCGTCCATCGCCTGCTCGAGCCGGCTGTCGAGGTCCCACGCGTTGGCGTGGTCGAGGTCGGTCTGCAGCTCGCCCATCTCGGCGAGGAGCTTGTCGTAGTCGGCGTCGGGGTCGGCGAGCTCTTCGGAGATCTGGTTGTAGCGGTCGAGCTTCGACTTGATCTCGTGGACCGCCTCCTCGACGTTCTCGAGAACCGTCTTGCCCTCGCTCAGCGGGGGCTCCTGCTGGAGCATGCCGACGGTCGCCTCGGGGTCGAGGAACGCGTCGCCGTTCGAAGCATGGTCGAGCCCCGCCATGATCTTCAGCAGCGAGGACTTGCCCGCGCCGTTGGGTCCGACGACACCGATCTTCGCCCCGTGCAGGAACGACAGGGTGACGTTGTCGAGCACCACCTTGTCGCCGTGGGCCTTACGCACGTTGCGCAGCGTGAACACATACTCAGCCATGCCGGAGAGCCTACGGCGCGGCGGCCCACCTGACCCAATCGGCCTGAACCGGTTGCCCGCCGCACCCTCCGGCCCTGTCCCCGCTCCGCGGGTCAGGCGGCCGGCTCGTCGCCGGCCTCCCCGAAGAACGGCGGCTGAGGCACGGGCTCGCCCCAGCTGCTCATCTTGGGCTCCACGTCGGCCTCCTGGTGGATCATCTGCGCGACCTCCTCGTGGATGTCGGGCTCGGCCCTCTCCGGCCTGGTCGACCGCGTGAACGTGCTGGTGCCCTTGCACAGGTCGTGCCCCACGAAGCTGGCCTCGACCACCAGGGTGTTCGACACCTGGCCGTCCTCGCGCTCCCAGGCCTCGCTGCGCAGCCTGCCGTGCACGATCACGGCGTCGCCCTTGCGCACCGAGTCGGTCACGTTGTCAGCGAGCAGCCGCCACGCCGAGACGGAGTACCAGGTCGTGTCGCCGTCGAGCCACTCCCCCTTGCGCTTCAGCCTCGGCGTGGTGGCCACCCGGAAGTTGGCCACGCTGATGTTGTTCACCTTCTTGTGGGTCACGTCGTTGCCGACCCAGCCCTGGAAGGTGACGTACGTGTCGCTCATGTCTGCTCCTCTACATCGGTCGCTGGTGCTGTCCGATGCACAGGCTGCCCGGAGGGGGCGAGGTTGCGGCAGTGCCGAACCACCACCTGTGGAGGGCTCGGCAACCGGTCGCGCTGTGGAGAGTTCCCGGCGCGGTCGGCCTAGCGAAGCGCCGCAGCGAGCCCCTCGCGGACCCGGGTGTAGGCCTCGATCTCCGTCTCGATCGGCTCGACGACCAGCTCCTCGGTGACCTCGCTGATGGCCGCGCGCAGCCGGCGGTCGGCCGACCGTGCCTTGCGCCTGGCTCCCAGCGAGCTGAACAGGCGCGCCAGCAACGCCACGAGCACACCCGCCACGACCCCGCCGAGCAACATCAGGGTCGGGACCGGGAAGCCGCGGTACTCAGGCGTCTCCGGGGCCGGCATCTGGAGGTACCCCATCACCGCGAGCCCACCGAGCCAGAGCCCGCCGGCCACCGCGGTGAAGAACAGCAGCCACTGCAGCACGCGGACGAGCTGCCACCAGAACGGCGTCCGGCCGAAACCGAGGTCGGTGCCGCCGACCGCGCGGTCGAGCGCGTCGTTGAGGTCGTCGAAGCGGGACACCGACGCGTGACGCACGGCGACCTGCCAGGGGTGCGACAGCTCCGCCGCGGCGTCGTCGGCGACCGCGCGGACCGCGGTGTCGACGCGGGCGCGCTGCACCTGGGTGGCCTCGGGCACCGACGCCCGCGCTCCCCCGGTGAGCTCCTTGCCCCGCGGACCGAGGTCGAGGTGCAGCCTCTTGAGCGGGTCGGGACGCAACCGGGCGAGCCACTTGGTGACCGGCCAGCCGGTGGCCCGACGCGCACGGACCCGGGTGGCCTGGTCGACCGCGTGCACCACGGTGGGAACGCCCGCGGCGTCGGCGAAGGCGTCGACGAGCTCGGCCTTCTTGGCCCGGGCCACGTCCGAGGGCTTCGCCGTACCGTTCTCGTCCTGCAGCCGCTGCGCGACGCCCCTGACGTCGGCGAGCAGGCGAGCGCGAATGGCCTTCTTGGCGGCGACCTTCTCGGCCATCGCCTTCTTCAGCTGGGCGATGCCCTCGCCGTGGCGGGCGGAGGTGGTGAACACCGGCACCCCGTCGAGGCCGTCGGCCTTCAGCAGCCGCTCGAGGTCGGCGACCATCGACGCGCGCCGGTCCTCGGGCACCTCGTCGATGTGGTTCAGCACGACCAGCATCACGTCCTTGTGCGTCGACAAGGGCCGCAGGTAGCGGTCGTGGATCGCGGCGTCGGCGTACTTCTGCGGGTCCAGGACCCACACGAGTACGTCGACCAGCTGCACCAGGCGGTCGACCTCGACGTGGTGGGCCACCTCCGTCGAGTCGTGGTCGGGCAGGTCGAGGAGGACGAGCCCGTGGAGCTCCTTGTCCTCGCTGACCGGGGTGTCGAGCATGCTGTTGCGGGTCACCTGGTGGCGGCGCGGGACACCGAGCCAGTCCAGGAGGTCGCCCGAGCCCTCCGCGCCCCAGGTGCAGGCCATCGTCCACGACGTCGTGGGGCGCTTGACGCCGACGGCGGCGAGGTCGAGGCCGGTGAGGGCGTTGAAGGTCGAGGACTTGCCCGAGCCGGTGGCGCCGGCCAGCCCCACCACGGTGTGGTCGGCGGACAGCTTGAGCCGTGCCCCGGCGCGCTCGACCACGCCGGCGGCGTCGTCGACGAGGAGGTCGTCGAGACGGCCGCGGGCGTTCTCGACCGCCTGCTCGAGACCCTCGACGCGGGCGGGGACGTCGGAGGAGCCGCGGCCGACGAGCCGCTTGGCTCCCTCCACCAGAGCCGTCATGCCTGCTCCCCCGACTTGTCCTCGGCCGTGTCGGGGACAACCTGCTGCAAGGCACTCTCCTCGGCCGGCTCGTTCGCGAACTGTGCCGCGAACCGGAGGTCGTCGATGCGGCGCGCGACCACGCGGAGGTTCTCGGCGGCCTCGCTGTCGACCCCGAGCTCGTCGAGCACGTCGACGTAGCGCTGCCGCTCGGTGTCGAGCAGCACCGCCACACGACGGTTGAGGTCCTTGCGGGCGTTCGCCGCGAGCCGGCGTACCGCCTGGTCGCCGAAGACCGCCTCCAGCACCTTCTGGCCGATCACCGCGGAGCCGCCGGCGATACCGACCTCGGCCCCGGTGACGCCGGCGGTGGAGGCGAAGACCACGACCATCAGCGCGACACCGAGACCGTTGACGCCGAAGGCCAGGAAGCGGGCGGTGGAGCGCTTGTCCGCGCCCTCGGTGCGCACCATCTCCAGCACGCCCTGCTGCCAGTCGCGCACGGTGCGCTCGGCGCGCGACCGGAAGTCGCGGGAGGCACGGCCGAGGTCGCGGCCGGAGTCCTCGACGAGGTTCTGGCCGGCCTGGACCGATCGCCAGGAGGCCTCGGCCCGCTCGGCCGCCTCCTCGGCGTTCTCGAGGATCAGCGTCTCGAGGCCGGACTCCACGGCGACCGCGACCTTCTCCACCTGCTGCGGCCGGCCCTTGACCACCCCGACGAGCCGGTCCCGCAGCCAGCCGACCTTGCTCTCGAGGTTGCGGAGCAGCTCGCCGGTGCCGACGAACTCCTGCCACCGGGCGAGCACCTCGCCCCTGAGCAGGGTGCCGTCGGCGGAGGCCTCGTCGATCCGGGAGAGCGCGTCGTCGTAGGCGCGGACGGCGTCCTCGCGCAGCCGGGCCACCATCGTGGTCTGCTCGGTCGCGGCGTCGGCGACCTCGTAGGAGTGGCGCGCCAGGGTGCGGATCGCGCCCTCCAGCGTCTGCCGTACGACGGCGGCCCGCGCGTTGGAGTCCTCCGCGAGCGAGTGCAGCCAGCCGCGGATCTCGGCGACGGCCTCGGGCGGGAGCAGGCCGTCCTCGTTGACCCGGCCCTCCTCCACCGCGAACAGCGGCGAGTCCCTGAGACCGCGCGTGGTCAGCATGCGCGCGAGGTGCGCGCTCACCTCCCCCACCGCCTCGGGCGCCGTGCGGTCGAGCACGATCGCGACCGCCGTGCTCCGCTCCGCAGCGGCCTTGAGGAAGTCCCAGGGGACCTGGTCCGCGTAGCGCGCCGCCGAGGTCACGAAGAGCCAGAGGTCCGCGGCCGCGAGCAGCTGCGCGGCGAGGGTGCGGTTGCGCTCCTCGACCGAGTCGATGTCGGGGGCGTCGAGGATGGCCAACCCGGCCGGGACCGCGTCGGAGGGCACGAGCTGAAGCGCCCCCGGGTCACCGGTCGCGCCTGTCGTCCGGGCCAGGTCGGGGAGGATCCGGTCCTTGTCGAACCAGTCCGCGTCGGCCGGGTTGTGCACCAGCACCGGCGAGCGGGTGGTCGGGCGGAGTACGCCGGGCTCGGTGACGCGCTGGCCGACCAGGGAGTTGACCAGCGTGGACTTGCCTGCGCCGGTGGAGCCGCCGACGACCGTCAGCAGCGGGGCGTCGATCTGGATCAGCCGCGGGAGAACGTAGTCCTCGATCTGGTCGACCATCTCGTGGCGTTCCTTGCGGCGTTCCTCGACGCCGGGCAGGTCCAGGGGCAGGTTCGCCGCCTGGAGCGCCTCTCGGAGACGCACCAGCGCCGTGATCATGTCAGTCGGCGTCGCGGGCGTCGTCAACGGTTACCTTCCAGCCAGGGTTCGGTCAGGGCAGTTGTACCAGGGGTATGTGGGAAGACGACGTACGGCCGCAGGGCCGCGAGACGACTCACCATCGCCTGGCCGCGAGGCACGGCGTCGGCCGGCGCCGTACCGCGCAGGAGCCGGTCGTGCAGGAACGCGAGCTCGATCGCCTGCTCCTGGTACTGCTGCATGGCCTGGAGAGCCGGCTCGCCGCCGACCTCCTTGGCATGGGCCCGCGCGGCTCGGCGGCCGGGGATCCGGGCCAGCCACGGGACCTCGTGGGGCTCGAGGAAGCCGCGGTCCGCGGCGTCGGTGAGGGCGCGGGCGAGCATCTGCCCCTCGCGCCAGCGCGCCCAGACCGCGAAGCCGGCCATCAGCGCGAAGGCCGGCACCATGAGGAAGAGGTAGGTGACCACGAAGAACTCGCCACCGCCGTAGTAGGCGGCGCTGTTCCAGAGGGCATGGGCGAGCACGGCGACGGCGTACCCCAGGAGCGGTGCCGCCACACGCCAGAACCGGCTGCGCGTGACCACGGCGTACCCGATGCCCACGCCGATGGCTGTCGTGAACAGCGGGTGCGCGAACGGGCTGAAGATGCCGCGTACGACGAACGTGCCGGTCGCCGCCTCGATGCCACCGGGGCCGATCCCGTCCCCGCCCATGTACGCCGCGGCGAGGTAGAGGATGTTCTCGGTGAAGGCGAAACCGACGCCGACCATGCCGGCGTACACGATCCCGTCGAGCACCCCGTCGATGACATGGCGCCGCGCGACGACGAGCAGCAGCACGAAGACGCCCTTGACCGCCTCCTCGGTGACCGGCGCGACGATCGCCGCGCTCAGCGACTCGGGCCTGCCGAAGGCGAACTGGTCGAGGGCCTGCAGCAGCAGCGCGGCAGCGGTCGAGACGAGGGCGCCCCAGCCCAGCGACATGAGGATCAGGCCGCGCGGCTCGGGCTCGTAGCGGTCGAGCCAGAGGAAGACGGCGACCAGCGGTCCGAGCGGCAGCGCGGCCAGCAGGGCGCCGACCACGAGGGCGCCCGGCGCTCCGGAGCTCAGCAGCACGAGCGCCATGACCCCGGCACCCGCCAGCATCACCAGGGTCACGACGACCGTGAACACGACATTGCCGTGCTGTCGTCTGGTGGCCCCGCTCATACGCACGAGCCTATCTGGCTCGCGAGCGGCGATTCCGCGTCGCGTCGGGCGCGTTGCGGGACGTAGAGTTCCCGTGTGAGCGACGACACCCGCAACGAGACCGGACTGCCCGCCGACGCGGCGACCCCGCCCGAGGGCACGGACAACCATGTGCTGAGGACCGAGAGCCACGATCCCGCGGTTCCCGAGGCCTACGCCGCCTTCATGCGCACCGGCTGGGGCGACCGTGACCTCGACCTGCCGCCGCACCCGGTGGGCCCGTGGGCGGAGAAGCGACGCCGGCGCCTCGCCGAGACGTTCCCGGGTGAGCGGCTGGTGATCCCCGCCGGCACGTTCAAGGTCCGCTCCAACGACACCGACTACAGGTTCCGTCCCGAGACGGCGCACACGTACCTGTCGGGCAACCAGACCACCGACGCGGTCCTCGTCGTCGAGGACGGGGACGCGACGCTGTATGCACGTCCGCGCTCCTCGCGGCAGACCGACGAGTTCTTCCGCGACCGGCAGTACGGCGAGCTCTGGGCCGGGCGCCGTCCCTCGCTCCACGAGATGCAGTCCTCGCTCGGCGTCCCCTGCCGCCACATCGACGACCTCCCGTCGGCCCTGGATGCCTCGGGCAAGACGCGCGTGCTCCGCGGTGTCGACGCATCCGTCGACCGGCTCGTCGCCGCCGACGAGGGCCGCGACACGGAGCTGGCCCGCGTGCTCGGCGAGATGCGGCTGGTCAAGGACTCCTGGGAGCTCGAGCAGCTCCAGGAGGCCTGCGACATCACCACGCTCGGCTTCGCCGACAGTGTCCGCGAGTGGGACAACGTCCTGAAGTACGGCGAGCGCTGGATCGAGGGCACGTTCTTCCGCCGCGCCCGCGCGATGGGCAACGACATCGGGTACGACTCGATCGTCGGCGGGGGCCGCCACGCGACCACGCTGCACTGGATCGAGAACAGTGGGCCGATCAACCGCGGCGAGCTCGTGCTGCTCGACATGGGCGTGGAGGCGTCCTCCCTCTACACCGCCGACGTGACGCGCACGCTGCCGATCGACGGCACGTTCACGCCGCTCCAGCGCGACCTCTACACGCTCGTGCTGAACGCGCAGAAGGCCGGCATCGACGCGGTCCGGCCGGGTGTGCCGTTCCTCGCCGCCCACAAGGCGGCGATGAACGTCATGGCGCACGGCCTCGAGGACCTCGGCCTGCTGCCGGTGTCGGCGGAGGAGGCGCTCTCCCCCGACAGCAAGGTCTACGCCCGGTGGACCCTGCACGGCACCAGCCACATGCTCGGCATGGACGTGCACGACTGCGCGAAGTCCTCGCCCGACATCTACCCCAAGGGCAACCTCGAGGCGGGCATGGTGCTCACGGTCGAGCCGGGCCTGTACTTCCAGGAGGACGACCTGCTCGTGCCCGAGGAGCTGCGCGGCATCGGCATCCGCATCGAGGACGACATCGTCGTCACGCCCGAGGGCTCGCGGAACCTCTCGGAGGCACTCCCCCGCGAGGTCGACGCGATCGAGGAGTGGATGGGCGCGCTCCGCGCCTGAGCACTCCATGACCGAGCCCGTCTCCGAGGAGACGCGTCGACGGCTGCGCGTCACGGTGCTTCTCGTCGCTGCCCTCAACCTCGGCTACTTCTTCGTCGAGTCCGGCGTCGCCCTGGCCATCGGGTCGGTCTCCCTGATGGCCGACAGCGTCGACTTCCTCGAGGACACCGCGGTCAACCTGCTGATCTTCATCGCCCTCGGGTGGTCGATGACCGCGCGGGCGCGGGTCGGCAAGGCGATGGCGTTCATCATCCTGGTGCCCGCCGCGGCCGCCGCCTGGCAGGCGTTCTCGAAGTTCGGCGACCCGGTCGCGCCCGACCCGCTGTCCCTGACGCTCACGGCCGGCGGCGCCGTGGTGGTGAACCTGGCAGCCACGACTGCTGCTCGCCCGGTTCCGTCACCACGGCGGCTCGATGACCCGGGCAGCGTGGCTGGCGGCCCGCAACGACGTGATCGTCAACGTCGCGATCATCGCGATGGGCATCCTGACCGCGGTCACGGACAGCGGCTGGCCGGACATCATCCTGGGCCTGGTCATCGTCGTCATCAACGTGCGCGCGGCCCGGGAGGTCTGGGAGGTCGCCGAGGAGGAGCGGCTCGCCGCGTTGGCACTGGCCGGCGAGGACATCGACTGAGGCAGCTCCGAACAGACGGGTCGGGGTGTGGCCGCGTCAGCAGTACCTGGCGCAGCGGGTGTCCTCTCCGGAGGCGCGCCGCACCTTGGCCACCTCCGGGGCGGGAGCACGATCGCGACCGGCACGCCAGGCGTCCAGGTACGGCTGTGGAGCGACGGTGCCGCGCCGGATCCACCACTTCCCCTGGCTCGTGGGCCAGCTGATCCCGAAGTGCAGATGGGTCCCCGTCCCCCGCGCGCTGCCGCTCTCGCCGAGCCTCCCCAGCGGCTGCCCGGCCTCGACTCGGCGACCCTCCCTGATGCCGGGCAGCACCTCTGCGAGGTGTGATCCGTAGTAGCGGACACCGTCCACCCCCACGAGTGCCACCGACAGTCCACCGCGCGTCGCCCCCTCGTTGGCCGCGGGGTCCCAGCGGTCGACACGCGCTACGTGTTCGATGCGCCCGTCGAGGGGTGCGACGAACCTGCAGTCGCCGTCCCCGAAGATGTCCGCGGCCGGGTAGTCGTGGTGGGTGCGTGCGTACGTCGTACGGCAGCCGCGGACGGGGAAGACGAACGACTGCTCGGGCTCCGCCGGCGTCTCGGGCAGCGCACTCGCAGGCAGCCCGGCCCGCTGCTTGGATGACCCGGCGTCCGACGGGGTCGTCATCGTCGCCCCCGGTCTCGTTCCCGTCCTGCCGCTGCGCAGCCGACAGGGCCGACGTCTCGCCCGACGTGGCGCCCTTGTCGACGACCCCGGTCGCGACCAGGACGATGCCGGCGACCAGGGCCGACAGGAGTGTCGCGATGAAGAGGGCGGGGCCACGGCGAAGCGAAGTCATCACCGAAAATCGTAGAGGGACGCTGGTCGGGCGGAATCGTCTCGTCGCGGATGGCACAGCCGGTCTAGCATCACCGGATGGGGTCGGCTACAGGGACGCAGGAGAGCACCGCACCGCGGGTGGCTCTGGTGCTGGACGCCGGCGGCGCCCGGTCGGCGTACCAGGTGGGCGCGCTGGAGGTACTGCTCCCGGCCCTGGCGGAGCGCGGCACTCGACCGCGCCTGCTGGTCGGCACCAGCGCCGGTGCACTGCTCACCGGCACGCTCGCCGCAACGGCCCACCTGGAGCCGGAGGCCCAGGCGGCACATCTGAAGAGCGCGCTGGGCCAGGCCACCAAGCAGCACGTGATGCGGCCGCTGTGGAGGCAGGTGCCGGAGGTGCTGGCGCGCTACACGTCGGAGACGCTGGGACTGTCGTTCTTCCGCCTGCGTGGGCTGTTCGGGACCCAGCCGCTTGCCCAGACCCTCGCGACGTCCATCGACTGGGAGGCCCTGCACCGCAACGTCGAGGAGGGTCTCGTCGAGGCTGTGGCGGTCACGGCGACGTCCGTCCGGAGCGGGCGAGTCGTGATGTTCACCGAGTCCGCCTCCCCTGTCCCGCGCTCGGCACCCGAGCACCACGGACGCTTCGTCGCCACCCGGCTCGACGTGTCGCACCTGATGGCCTCCGCCGCGATCCCGGCCTTGTTCCCCTCGGTGCGCGTCGGTGCGCCCGCCGAGGCCGCGGGGTGGTACGTCGACGGGGCCACCCGCCGTCGCGTGCCGCTCGCTCCGGCCCTGGAGCTCGGTGCCGACCGGGTGGTGGCCATCGGGACAGGCGGCCTGCACCCGCCGGCCCAGGACCCCGACCTGGACGCGGTCCCCGTCGACCTCGGCGACGGCGCGGCGACCCTGCTCGGTGCGGTCATGGACGCCCCGCTTCGACACGACCTGCGGCGGCTCGCAGAGCTCAACTCGATGACCGAGGACACCGAGCTCGCCTCGGCCCTCGAACGCCACCGCGAGGCTCGCGGGCTGACGCCCTACCGCACGGTGCCCTACGTCGCGGTCGCCCCCCAGGACGGTGAGGAGATTGCCCGCGCCGCGATGCAGGTCTTCCGCGCCAACCACGGCTCACTGATCCGCACCCTCGGCGACCCGGACCTGCAGATCATGCACCGGCTGCTCGGCAGCGACAGCCCGCTGCAGGGGGAGCTCTTGTCCTACCTTCTGTTCGACCCCGACTTCTTCGAGGCCGCCTCCGAGTTCGGCCGTCGCGACGCCCAGCGTTGGGTCGAGGAGCACCCCGACCTGTGGCTGACGGACGGGCTTCCCGACCCCGGGAGCTAGCCTGCGGGGCCATGGACGTCTTCCGTGACTGGCCGCGGAACCTCATCCTTGTCACGTTCTGGTTGGCCGGGCCGGGTTTCCTCGGTGCGGTGCTGCTCCTGGTCGTCGGCTTCGAGTGGACCTTCTTCCTCGCCGTGCCGCTGCTGGTCGCCACCGCCGTCGGGGTCCGGCGGTCGCTGCAGGCGGCTGTGGTCGTCGAGCCGCGAGGGCTGACCGTCCGGCGCGTCTGGTCGACGAGGTTCATCCCGGCGGAGGAGGTCGCCGCCCTGGACACGCGGCTGAGCTTGAGCATGCAGGCGGACTGTCTGCTGATCAGGCTCCGTTCCGGCGTCGAGGTCGGGGTGGCTTCGATCCCGGGGTACTCCTCGCTGATGACGCTTCCGGGTGCGGAGGACGCCGACGTCGAGGAACTCGAGAGACGGATGCGGCGGGTCTTCGACCGGGGTGTGGAGCTCTCGACGTAGCGCGCTCTCTACGCTTAGGCGCCGCCGCGAACCCCGGCCGCGAGCCGAAGCTCACCGGATCAGCCACCTGCCGAGCAGCACCAGCCCGATACCGACGACCGGGAGCATCCAGATCTCGTAGGTGCCCGGCGTCCAGCCGTGCCCGGGTGCGCAACACAGCAACGACGATGAGCGCGACGCCGAGAAGCATCAGCGCGATGCCGAGGGCGAGAAGGGCGCCTTCCATGACAGGTCCATCCTGCTGACGAAGAAGACGCCTCGGAAGCATTCAGCCGTCAAGGTCCCGCTGAGACCTGTGTAGCAAGGAATCGACGTCTCGGGTCAACTCGCACCGGACGGGCGTCCCCGGGCATCCGGGTGAACGCCGAACATCGTCTCGGGGCGGCACCGCGAGAAGGCTCTGTCCACGCACGTGCATGGAGGCCAGGCACACTCCGCCGAGACCGCGACACCAGCCCATCCCGGCTCGGCATTTGCTCCATGAGCCGAGCCGGGCTAAGCACTTCAGTCCTGGGGTCCTCGCTGGAGGAATCATTCGTGTCGTTGAGCTGCGGCGAGTCGTCGCAGGATCCAGCTCGACGGCACCCGCCGGCCCTGCAACACGTACGCCGCGACCGGTGGCTGCGTCATGGTGCTCTCAAGTGCCGCTCTGTCCCGCAGCCGGCCGGCCAACAACAACTGGTCGTCCGCATTCAGCACCGTCTCTCCGGGCGGGGCCATGCTCCGCTGGCCACCCCGCAGCAGGGCGAGGGGCACTATGCCCAGGCCGCGGTCGCGATCATTGGGATGACGGAGCAAGTCAGCCAGTCGGACGGTGCCCCCCTCGAGGTATGAGGGCAGGGCGGGCGCCTCGTCGCTGTCGAGCACCACGTGCCACAGGTCAGGCGTGCCGGTCCCACACGCCTCCACCAACCGGTCGACCATGTCCGCCGACCACGGATCCCCCTGGTGAGGCACCTGCGGGAGGAACCGCATGAGAACCGGGTTCGCCAACCGCGCCAGCACTTCGTGAGCGATGACCTCGGCCGGCACCATTCCGAAGTCCACACCGATGGCGCCGAACAGCGGCGCGTTCGCCCGACGGTTCTGCAACGCAACGACGAACGCGTCAGGGTTGGCGCGACGCGCGGCCTCGACCAGCCACAGGTTCGTGGTGTCGTTCGCGGTCGCGGCAACAAAAGCGACCGCATCGGCCACGTGTCCAGATTCGACGACGTGTGCACTGTCCCCTTCGCCTGCGAGGACCCTCCCACCCGACACATCGACGGCGGTCACCTCAAGGCCCTCGGAGCGCAGGTCCGCGATGAGCTCGTCGCCGTACCGCCCATGCCCGCACACCACCCACCTGCCGTGCGGCAGGGGTTCATGCCGCCGGGGCAGGGGCGTACCTGGGGTGCTGGTCAGCCAGATCATCAGTTGGTAGGCGGCCGGTGACCGGAGCAGGATGCGGAGATGGTCGCCGAACCGGTCCAGGGGGTTGACGACTTCTTGGACGTTGAACGCCCGCATGCGTTCTGCCACGTCCCTGGAGCTCGAGCGCGCGATGACCGGGACATCGGGACGGAGCAGCGCGGTCGTCATGACGACATCGAGGTTTGTCTCGTCGTCGCCGGCAAGCGCGACAACGCCCTCACAGTTCAGGTGCCCGAGCCCCGCCAACGTCAGCAACCCTGTGTCCCTTGCGTCGCCGAGCAACGCGGGAGCGTCGGCGCGGTAGGAGTCGAGCTCCACCCCGGAGACGCGGGAGTCGACCTTGTCGATAACCACGAAACGCCGGCCCATGTCGTCGAGGGATCGAGCGAGCATGCGTGTTGCATTGCCGTAGCCGACGAGCACGACGAAGGGCTCGCGGATCCGCCGTACCGAGCGGGTAAAGCTGCGCCGCGCGAGCACCTGGCGGAAGCCTTGGTCCTGAAGCAAAGACAACAGAGAACCGATGGCGTACGCCCATCCGATGACGGCCAGGAAGATGGTCAGCGTGACCCACATCCGTTGAGCCGCAGTGAATTCGTGCGGCAGCTCACCGAATCCGATCGTCGTCGCGGTGTAGCTCATGAAGTAGAACGACTCGAACAGGCTCATGCGGTCGGGTCGCCCGTCGGCGTCCTGCCCGGGCATCAAGGACAACCCCAGCACACTGGCCGCGAAGATCACGATGAAGACGATCAGTGGCGCTCGCATCCGTCGCAGGACGACGTACACCGCTGCGGACGACAGATGTGGGCCGAGCTCGGGGAGGTCGGGTCGTTCCACGGCCGTTCAGCGTCGCTGGAAGGAGACGGTCTCGATGACCAGCAGCACAACCGAGATGACGTTCGCGAAGAGAGCGCCGCCAGAGAGCGACACCACCGCTGCCGTCTGCTCCGTGGAGAGGACGCCGTCGCTGGCGATGTTGACGCAGTAGGTCCACACCACCGCGGCCGCGATCAGCTGGAGGCTCGCGACCAAGCTGGTCGCGATGTGCATGGCGCCGATCTGCGTGCGATCGCCGAACTTGAGGATCGTGGCAATCAGGTTCACGACCACCGCGGCGAAGAGCTCGTACACGCTGTGCAGCTCTGGCTCACCGAGGTCGCCGATGAAGAAACCGAAGTTGAGGGTTGCGGCAAGGATCACGAAGAAGCCGAAGACGACCTTCTCCAGGTTCACAAGACGCTCCTCAGCTCGGGTCACCGCATCCTACGGCGAGAAAGTGACGCCGTCACCGCGCCCACCGGCAAACCGATCCCTGATCCCCTTGTACTCGGTGGCCCTCCACGAGGGGGTCGGAGCGCAATGGTTCGTCGCTCCGGGCCAATGGTCGGCGAGACGTCCCTGCGCAAGCGCTGACCACGCGGTGGACCGCCCCGGCGGGGGGCGGGTGCACCCTGTGCTCGACGCGGCCAGGGTATGCGATGGTCATGACGTGAGCCTTGACCAGCGTCGCGTGCAGATCGGCGGCGTGCTGCTCGGCTTCGGGATCGTTGCCTTGGCGCTCGCTGAGGAGGTGGCCCCACCGGCGGCCCATGACCCGGCCTCGTGGCGGTGGCTGCTCCACGGCATCGCGGTCATCTTCATCGTGGCCGGCATCATCGAGGCCGGCTTGGGGCTGCTTCGCGGTCCTCACACGTGAGGGGACGAAGCGCCTGACCCTTACGGCCCCGGCGCACCGGAGGGTTCTGCCGACCTACAAGCTGCTCGAGCCGGCTGGCGGGCGGCAACGCGTGGCTGTGCGCCTGGAAGATCGCACTGGCGGTCGCGGGTGGTGCTGACCGTGTCCCTGAGCCATGGCCCGAGGACGCCAGTCGGTACGACCGCACCCGCGACGTCGAACGCCTCGCCACCACCAGCTCCACCGTGCAAGGCGTGCTCCGCGGCGCCGGGCACACCGCACCGGTCCGCGCTGTGCGCTCTGACAACCCCCAGACATCCGACGCACCGGAGACCTCGCTGCCGCCGGGTGCGCTACTCCGCGCCGCGGCGCTACGGCTTGCCTTTACGTTACCCACGCAGTGCCGAGCCAAGGGATCTTCGACCTCGGCCACATCGGCCTCCCGGCGGCAACCATCCAACCGCCAGCGCAGAGCCGCTCGGCAAGGATCTCCGCCCGCCGCGCCGCTACCTCGAGCTAGCCCTCGAACGCTATCCCCGTCTGCGGAGGTCGCTCTTCTCACGCTCGGCTCTGCGCGTCCGAGCACCCGGCGCGAGCCGCAACATCCCTGATGTCGGGAATGGCACACCCGAACCCGCAGGTTCCTCGCTCTACTAGGCTGGGGCCACGGGTTAGAAACTCGTGTCGAACTACAACGGAGTTATCCCGAGTGTTCTCCCGATGCGAATACCTATCCCCCGCCCCCGTAGCTCAGCTGGATAGAGCGGCAGACTTCTAATCTGATGGCCGCAGGTTCGAATCCTGCCGGGGGCGCTCATTGACGTCGTTCAGCCCTATGTCGTACATGCGACGTAGGTCCGCCAAGGTGGATACGACCAACTGATGACGGCCCGGTCGGGTTATCCGCCCGACGATGATGCGATGGGGAAAATCGCACTTAAGCGTCAAGCAGGCCACCTTGTCGTGGCAACGTCACTGGTGACCGCCGGCCTGGTCGGCGCCGGGCTCGCACCGGCCGGCGCGGCGACCGGCTCGCCGCCGACGGTGGCGGTGGGTGCCGACCAGACGGTGACCCTCGCCGACACCGCGTTCCTGCCGGGCAAGATCAGCGACGACGGCCTGCCGGACCCCTCGGCCCTGCAGGTGACCTGGAGCAAGGTCAGCGGCCCCGGCACCGTCACCTTCGGTGCCGCCGGGGAGGCGCACACCTCGGCCGACTTCAGCGCCGTCGGTACGTACGTGCTGCGGCTGACCGTCTCCGACGGCGGCGGGTCGGCCTCCGACGACCTCACCGTGACAGTGCGCGGCTCGCACGCCACCACGATCCGCGTGCCCGCGGACTACCCCACGATCACGGAGGCCCTGAAGGCCGCGCCGGCGAACGCGCTGGTGCTGGTCTCCCCCGGCACCTACCGGGAGCCCACGCTCTACGTGCCCCGGACGCTGACGCTGGCCTCCACCTTCTACACCACCGGCGACGCGTCGATGATCAACCAGACCGTGATCAGCAACCCGTCGGCCGAGACCGAGACCGTGATCGTGAGCTCGGCCGCCGGACCGGACACGCGCATCGTCGGCTTCACCGTCCGCGACGGCAAGGACGGCATCAAGGTCCGCGGTGCCGCGGTCATCGAGCACAACCTGCTGACGAACCTGGCGACCGACGCGGTCGACTTCCCGCGTGACACGACCGGACTCGTCCAGCACAACACCATGGAGCACAACGGCGACGACGCCGTGGACGTGAACGAGTCCTCACCCGTGATCGTCGACAACCTGATGCGCAACAACGCCGGCGACGGCGTGGAGATCCGGGTGACCAACATGGTCGCGCCCGTGGACGAGGTGATCATCCGCGGCAACGACATCCTGGACAACACCCAGGACGGCGTGCAGATCATCGACGACGACGCGATCACCGCCACACCCGCGGAGAGCGCCACCCTGTTCACGCTCGACCGCAACGTGATCGCCGGCAACGTCCAGGCCGGCCTCGGGCTGATGGACGCCGGAGACACCTCCGAGGACTACCGCGCGGCGAGCCTCGTCGAGCGGATCACCGTCACCAACAACACCTTCGACGGCAACGAGTACGGCATCTCCGGCGGTGACAACCTGGTCGCGGTCAACAACGTCTTCGCGCGGCACCCGGGCTTCGCCCTCAAGAACGTCGACGCGAGCTCGCAGACGGCCCACAACCAGTTCCACGAGAACGGCGGTGTCTACAGCGGCAGCAACCTCGACGCGGCCACGTCGTTCGACGGCGACCCGATGCTCGACTCCTCCTTCGCACCCGTGTCCGGCAGTCCGGTGATCGATGCCGGGACCGCGAGCTACACCCTGTCGAGCGGTGAACAGGCTGTCGTCGTGAGCGACTTCGGCGGCAGCGCCCCCGACATCGGTGCCGTGGAGTCGGGCCTGACCCGGACGAACCGGGCTCCCACCGTGAGCGCGGGTGCAGACCTGTCCGTCACGCTGCCGGCCACGGCCGGCCTGAGCGGCACGGTGGACGACGACGGCCTGCCCTCCGACCAGGTGACCACCACCTGGAGCAAGGCGAGCGGACCCGGCACGGTGACCTTCGCCGACGCCGGCGCCGAGGCCACGACGGCCGCGTTCTCCGCAGCCGGCAGCTACGTGCTCGAGCTCACCGCCGATGACGGAGCCGCCAGCGCCAGCGACACGGTCACGGTCACCGTGAGCGCCGCGCCCACCGGTGGCGACACGGGCGGCGGCACGGCGGCGGCGACACGGGCGGCGGCACCGTCGGCGGCGGCACCGTGGGTGGCGGTGGCGGTGGTGGCAGCACCCCGTCGCCCACGCCGACTCCGGAGCCGGCGCCCGAGGATCCCGTCGCGGGACCGCCGGACATGCCGACCGGCGTCAGCGCAGTCTCCGGCAACGCGTCCGCACGCGTGGCGTGGTCGGCGCCGAGGGACAACGGCTCGAGGATCACCGGCTACACGGTCACCGCGTCGCCCGGCGGGCGTTCGGTCACCGTCGGTGGGGACCTCACCGCGGCAACCGTGACCGGCCTGACGAACGGGGTCGCCTACACCTTCACGGTGGTCGCGACCAACGCCGTGGGCACCTCGCTGGTCTCGTTCGCCAGCAACCGGGTCACCCCGGCCACCAGGCCGGAGCAGGTACGACGTCCCAAGGTGCGCGTCGTCGGGCAACGCGTGATCGTGTCCTGGGTCGCGCCGGGCAACGGCGGCAGCGCGATCACCCGCTACCGGGTGATGAACGGCAAGGGCAAGGTCATCGTCGTCCCGGGATCGGCCCGCCGCGTCGTCTTCCGGGGGCTGGCGCCGGCTCGCTACGCCTTCCGGGTGGTTGCCGTCAACCGTGTCGGCCGGTCGCCCCGGAGCCTTCCGACGATCGTGCGGATCCAGCGCCCGGTCTGAGCCCGTGGGGGGCAGGGGCCGTCCACCCGTTCGCCGGGTGGGCGGCCCCTCGGTGTCGCGGAGGTCACACGGCGAGGTGTCGGCGACCGTGGCGCGTGACGGTGAGCAGCCCGCCGAGGAGGTGCTGCCGGTACGTCGGATCGAGGTACATGTTCACCTCGTGCCCCAGGGCGGTGTACCAGGAGAGGCCGTCGCCGACCGCGTGCTGCCAGCTCATCGGGTGGTCCCCCATCACTCCCGACACCGGCTCGTAGCCGTCCGGGAAGCTCTGCGACGGCAGGTGGCTCGTGTTGGGGTCCTGCTGGTAGGTCGACTCGTCGATCGACAGGAGCACCCTCGCGCGGTCACGCGGGTTCGCGGTGAAGGAGTAGAACTCCTCGATCGGGATCTGCCACCGCTCCGGGACGTGGGCGGTGGAGAGGTGGCGCGCCGACTCTCGGACGACCACGCCGGGCTGCTCCAGCGGGTGCGCCAGGAAGCGGCCGCCGGCGAGCAGCCGCGTGTAGAAGGGCCAGTCGTACTCGGTGTCGGCGGCCGAGTGGACGCCGGCCCATCCCCCGCCGGCCATGACGAACCGTCGGAGCGCCGTGCGGCCGGCGGGGGTCATCACCTCGGCCGTCGTGTTGAGGAAGACGACCGCGGTGAACCGTCCCAGGTTCTTGTCGGTGAACACGGCGGGGTCCTCCGATGCCTCGACGGCGAACCCGTTCTCGGAGCCCAGCTGCTCGATGGTCGCGACGCCCACCGGGATCGATGCGTGCCGGAAGCCGGTGGTGTGGGAGTAGACGAGCACGCGGTGTGCTCGCCGGGGGCCGGCCGTGGCGTGCGTCGTACCGACGAGCGGGGCGGTGGCGGCGGCGAGGCCGAGCGCGCCGGCTCCCCTCAGCAGGGCCCGGCGGGTGGTGGGGTGCGCGTGGTCGCACATGGTCATGCCTCGTTCCTGGAGCCGGTGGCGATGCCTCGGGCGACGCGGAGCGCGTTCGCCATGATCGTGAGGGTCGGGTTGAAGCCGGGGAAGGTCGGGAAGGTCGACGCGTCTGCGACGTACACGTTGTCGACCTCGTGCAGCCGACCTGAGGGTGCGCACACCGACGTGCGCGGGTCGGTGCCCATCCGCGCGGTCCCGGCCAGGTGCGCGGTGTAGGTGATGCCGTCGTTGAGGATCGGCATCGGCAGCGTGACCGCGGCGACCGCGCCAGGCGCGAGCTCGTGGATGGCCTGCATCCGCGCGCCGAGGTAGATCGCCGCGGCCTTCTCGTGCTCGTGCGGGCTGTAGGTGATCCGCGCCGCGGGGAAGCCGAGGAAGTCGCGGACCTTCGGGTCGAGGTCGACCCGGTTGCCGGCCTGCGGGAGGTCCTGCTGGATCAGCTGGGAGCCGGCGGTTCGCGCGTGGAGCACGCCGGCCTTCATCAGCTGCTTGAGCGGCTGGCCCCATCCGGCGTACCCGGCGAGCATCGTGGCCGCCCCGAGCACCGGCACCGCGGACCCGACCTGCACGATGCCGCCGGCGATGTACGGGACGCCGAGCGCCCGGACCTCCGGGCCGGTGAACGGTCCGACGAGGTCGTCGATCTGCAGCGTGGTGCTCTGCGCGCGCAGCGGCTTGATGTCGTCGGAGTACAACGCCGCGGCGAGGGTGAAGTTGTGGAACATCATGTTCCTGCCCACCTGGTCGGAGCGGTTGCCGAGCCCGTCGGGGTGCGCGCCGCTCTTCGACAGCAGCAGGAGCCGTGCGGTGTTGATCGGGCTGCCGGCGAGTACGACGGTCGACGCGGCCAGCCGGTGAGAGCGGCCCCCGACGTCTGTCCAGTGCACGGCTCGGGCACGCCGGCCGTCGCGGCTGGTCTCGATGCGGTGCACGTACGCGCGGTCGATGACCCGGACCCGGCCCGTGCGCATCGCCGGGTTGAGCCAGGAGACGAGGGCGTCGCCGCGGGCGTTGATGGGACAGCCGAAGCCCGAGCAGAGACCGCACGAGTTGCAGGCGGGACGGCCGTCGAACGCGCGCGAGTTCACCGCCGCCGGATACGGGTAGGCCTCGAAGCCCAGCCGGCTCGCGCCCTCCGCGACGAGACCGGCCGCGTGGCCGGTCGGGTTGGGCGGCATCACGAACTGCCGCCGTCGCGGTGACTGCCGCAGGGTCCGCTCGGGCATCCTGCCGCGGTCCCCCTGGACGCCGATGCGGTACTCGACGATGTCGTAGAACGGCGCGAGGTCGTCGTACGAGATCGGCCAGTCCGCCACCTGCGCGCCGTCGACCGGGCCGAGGTCGGAGAGCTGGGTGAAGTCCTGCTTCCAGAAGCGCGGTGTCTTCGCGTTGTAGTGCAGGGAGGTCCCGCCGACCGCGGCGCCGAGCTGGCCGAGGGCCCCCGTCGCGGAGCGGGCGACGCCTTGCGCCGCCTCGGCCCGGGTCCTGGTCGTGTACGGCTCGAGCAGCGGGTCGGGGAACCCGAACTGGCGGGTGCCCTTGATCTCGTCGCTGCCGTAGCGGGTGTCGAGCTCGCCGCTGGGGACCCGGCCGAGACCGGGTCGGAGGTTCCGGCCGCGTTCGAGGATCGTGACGTCCCAGCCGTGCCTCGCCAGCTCCCAGGCGGCGGCACTTCCGGCGGCGCCGGAGCCGACGACGACTGCCTCCCTGCTCATCGCCCGCCCTCCTTCGCCTGCCGCACGAGCGTCGCCGCCATCGCCTGCATCCGGGCGAGCTGGTCGGCTGCCTCGGGTGACGGCGTGACCAGCCGGGACACCTCGTCGCGGAGCTCGGTGAACCTGCCACCGGAGCTCGCGAGCAGGCCGTGCAGCAGCTCGGTCGAGCCCATCGCCACCACGGCGTCCGCCCCGACCAGGTCGGTGACGATGTCCGCCGGCCCTGCGCTCTCGGGCTCCAGGACCTCCTTGCGCGTGTAGCCACGCGGCTGGGTGTCGCCCTCGTAGTCGGTGACCCGCCAGCCGACCAGGTCGCGGTTGCCGCCGTACTCCGGGGCTCCGTAGAAGAACTCGAGGGTGTGGGGTACGGCGAGGTCGAGCATCGCCTGGACGCGGGGATCGTCGACGCCCCGCAGCGCGACGTCGCGCGCCGGCCCGGGCAGGTGGGAGAAGCCGCCGGGCACCGACTCCTCCAGCGCCGCGAGGCCGTCGCGGTACGTGCGCTGGTAGCCCTTCACCGGTCCGTTGCGCTCCAGCGCGCGCCGGCCCCGAGAGCCCTCGATCCGCAGGCGCCAGGCCTTCGTCTCGTAGCGGTCCAGCGGGAGGAACTCCGCGAAGTCGTTGACCCTCGCGCCGCCGCGGTCGGAGAACGGCCCGCCGGCGTAGATCCGCGGTGGCGACACCTCGAACGCGCCGAGCAGGGCGTCGATGGCCTGGTGGCAGCCCGCGGCGACCGCGCCCGGGACGGTGTCGTCGGGGACCCCCGGCACGACCCGGTCGACGACCGCTTCGAGGGTGCGCATCTCCGCCTCGTCGAGGAAGCCGACGCGGCCACGCCCGACCGGTACGGCGACGGCGCTCTGGCCGCCCGCGGACGCGAACAGCGCCACTCCGGCGACGGCGGCGCCGCGCAGGGCGGCGCGCCGGGTGAGCTCGAGATCCTGGGTCACGAAGAGATGTAACGCGTTCCAGTCCGTGGTGTTACGGGCGCATTCGCATGCTGGGCCCGGGCCTTTACGTTCCCGGACCCGCGTCGCTAGGGTCCGGGGTCTTTACCTTCCCGGACCCGCGTCGCTAGGGTCCGTCGGGTGCCCGCACCGGGGACATGGGGAGGGACGGATTCCCAGGAGATCCTGTGCACCAGACCGACCCCGCCCGACAGTCACGCGACCACGACCTGACCCGCCGACAGGTCCTGCGCGGGGCCGGAGCGCTCGGCGCCGCGGGCCTGCTGCCGACCCTGCACGGCGCCCCGGCGTTCGCTCGCGGCCGGCGTCGCGAGGTCGCGGTCCTCGGTGGCGGCATGGCGGGGCTCGCCGCGGCGCATGAGCTCGCCGAGCGCGGGTTCAGGGTCACCGTCTACGAGCCGGTCGCCCTCGGCGGGAAGGCCCGGAGCATCGGCGTCCCCGGCTCCGCGCGAGACGGCCGGAAGGCGCTCCCCGGAGAGCACGGGTTCCGGTTCTTCCCCGGCTTCTACCACCACGTCCCCGACTCGATGCGGCGTACGCCGTACAAGAAGAACGCCAACGGGGTCTGGGACAACCTCGTCGACGCGACCGAGAGCAAGTTCCTCCGTGCCGGCGACCGCGCCGACGCCGGGCCGTTCGGGCTGGGCCCGGACTACGAACAGCTGCTCACGCCCGACGGCCTCCGCCGCTACCTGATGGACACCCTCTACATGCGGGGCATCCCGCCGCACGAGCTGGCGTACTTCGTCGACCGGCTCATGGTGTTCCTGACCAGCAGCGACGCGCGGCGGTTCGGCCAGTGGGAGCACGTGAGCTGGTGGGACTTCGTGGCGGCCGAGGGCAGGTCCGAGGAGTACAAGACCGTGCTCGCCGCCGGCCTCACCCGCAACCTCGTCGCGGCCAAGGAGACCGTCGCCAGCAGCCGCACGATCGGCTACATGGCCGAGGCGTTCGTCTACAACATCATGGGCCGGGGCAACGACGGCTCGGTCGACCGCGTGCTCGACCTGCCCACCAACGAGGCGTGGATCCGGCCCTGGACCGACCACCTGCGCTCCCTCGGCGTCCGCTTCGTGATGGGCGAGCGCGTCGAGTCCCTCGAGGTCCGACGCGGGAGGGTCACCGGAGCGCGGATGCGCGGCCGGAGCGGGCAGCGGACCGTCGTACGCGCCGACTGGTTCGTCAGCGCCATGCCGGCCGAGCGCGCCCGCAGGCTCTGGACGCCCGACGTGCTGAGGGCGGACCCCCGGCTCGAGCTGATGGACGACCTGTTCACGGACTGGATGGTGGGCATCCAGTTCTACCTCCGGAAGCGGGTCGACATCACCCGCGGCCACATGACCTTCATCGACGCACCGTGGGCGCTGACCGCCCTGACGCAGGGACAGTTCTGGAGCGAGCGCGAGTTCGCCCGGGCGTACGGCGACGGCAAGGCGGTCGACTCCCTCTCGGTCGACATCTCCAACTGGGACGCCCCGGGCATCCTCTTCGGCAAGCCGGCCAAGCGGTGCACGCCGCGGGAGATCGCCCAGGAGGTCTGGGCTCAGATCCACGAGCACCACACCGCGGGCGACAAGCTTCCCGACGACATCGTGCACTCGTGGTTCCTCGACCCCGGCGTGCAGTGGGACCCGGTGGCCCGCCGCAACCGCAACGCCACTCCGCTGCTGGTCAACACGGTCGGCACCTGGGAGAAGCGGCCGAGGTCGCGGACCAAGATCGCGAACCTCTTCCTCGCCGGCGACTACCTGCGGACCAACGTCGACCTGGCCACGATGGAGGGCGCGAACGAGTCGGGCCGGGCCGCCGCCAACGCGATCCTCGATGCCGTGGACTCCCCCGCCGAACGAGCGGCGATGTTCGAGCTCTACCGTCCTCCGGAGTTCGAGGCGCTCAAGGCGGCCGACGCCGAGCTCTACAGGGCCGGCCGGCCGAACGCCTTCGACGTGCCCGTACCCTCGGCGCCGGCTACGCCGTAACGGTCCGGTACATACCGGCGTGTCCCCGGGTTTCGCGACGAGTGCCGGGGGTAGACGTAGCGAGGCCCCGCAAAGTACGAGTTTGCGGGGCCTCAATCTTTGACAGCCACTTGACGATGACCGTCTCACGGACGCGTTCACCGGATCCCCGACCCCGTCAACGGTCGCAGGTACGCGTAGCACCTGTCCGGAATCCGAACTTCGTCCGATCCCGCCGGCGGGCGGTCCTCCACCGGCGTGACCCAAGTCTCACCCCGGATTCACGACAGCGCAAGGGGACGTTGGTCCCGTAATCACGTCAGATCCGGCCATTCCCGGCTGTGAGTTCAGTCACCGGCGAGGGCGTCGGCGATCGCCTTCTCGGTGTTCGCGAGGAGGTTCTCGGCGTCGGTGAACTCGACCTTCTCGCCGTTCACGGCGACCGCCGGGGTGCCGGTGAAGCCGCGCTCCGACCACTCGCTGGTCGCGTTGATGACGTACTGCTCGAACGCCAGGTCCTCGATCGGGCCCCGGATGGCGTCCTCCTCGGCACCGGCCTCGACGGCCAGCTCGATCATCTGCTCGTCGGAGATGCCGGCGCCGCCCTCGGCCGGCTGGTTGGCGAAGAGCGCGTCGTGGAACTCCACCGCCGCCTCGGCGCCCGCGGTGTCCTGGACGACGGCGAGCGCGTTCGCGGCCCGCGTCGAGTAGTCGTCGGTCGAGGCGTCGTCGAGGAAGGAGACCACGTGGTACCTGACCTGGACGTCGCCGCTGTCGGCGTACTCCTTGAGCTTGTCGGAACTGACCTGCTCGAACAGCCCGCAGTACGGGCACATGAAGTCCTCGTAGACCGTCACCGTGACCGGTGCGTCGTCCGGGCCCATCGGCACGGAGTACCCGTCGACCACGCCGCTCGGTGCGCCCGCGGACTCGCCGGTGGTGTCGCTCTGGGAGAGCGCGACCGCGACGGCGACGACGATCAGCAGCATGGCCACCACCACGGAGGCCACCACGATCAGCCGGGTACGACGTTCCTTCCGCTCGTGCTCGGCGCGAATGGCAGCGGCACGCTCGGAGGCAGCCTGCATGTTGGCCTGCTTGGTGGCGTTCGACTGCTTCTTCGTCATCAGGTGGGCTCTCCGGTCAGGACGCGTTCAGTGCTTGTGCCGTACAGAAGTCGATTGTCCACCGCCCAGGGCGAACGAGGCCGCCAAACCAGCCAGGCCGACACAAAGAGGAGACCAAAGTCCCGTGCGATCTCCCACGGGTACTTCTCCGTGGCGTTGGCGTCGTAGCCACCCCCACCGAAGCAGCCACAGTCGATCTGCAGACCGCGGGCCCACGCCGCGGAGATGCCGACGATGAACGCGAGGAACAGCACGCCGGACAGCACCGCACCGATCCGGACCAGCAGTCCGATGACCAGGCTCACCCCGACGAGAACCTCGATGATCGGGAGCGCGTAACCCACCGCGGGCACGATCGCCTCGGGGAGGAGCTGGTAGGCGCGGACCGCGCGCACGCTGGCAGCCGGGTCAGGCAGCTTCAGCAGCCCGGCCACGATCCAGACACCACCGACGAGCAACCGCGCGGCAAAGCTGATCCAGCCCATGCGGACCATGCTAGGCAGGCGGCGCCCGCCGCAATGAGTAGGGTGCTGTGCGTGAATGACCGTCTGGTGTGGATCGACTGTGAGATGACAGGGCTCGACCTCGGCGCGGATGCGCTGATCGAGGTGGCCGCCCTCGTCACCGACTTCGACCTCAACGTCATCGGCGAGGGCGTCGATGTCGTGGTCAAGCCTCCCCAGGAGGCGCTCGACCAGATGGACGAGTTCGTCCGCAACATGCACACGGTCTCCGGCCTCCTCGACGAGCTCGACAACGGGATCACGCTGCGTGAGGCCGAGGAGCAGGTGCTCGCCTACATCACCGAGCACTGCCCTGAGGGCAGCCGGCCTCCCCTGGCCGGCAACACCGTCGCGACCGACCGTGCGTTCCTCCAGCGGGACATGCCCGAGCTCGAGTCGTTCCTGCACTACCGGATCGTCGACGTCTCCTCGATCAAGGAGCTCGCCCGCCGGTGGTACCCGCGGGCCTACTTCAACTCCCCGCCGAAGACCGGCAACCACCGTGCGCTGGCCGACATCCAGGAGAGCATCGAGGAGCTGCGCTACTACCGCGCCGCGGTCTTCGTGCCGGCTCCCGGTCCGGACTCCAGCGCGGCCAAGGCGCTCGCGGCCGAGCACGGCGGCTCGCTGACCGGCGTCGGCGAGGAGGAGGACCCGCCGGACGTGGCGGTCGTGGCCGAGGACACGGCCGGCGGGGAACAAGACCCTGGTCAGAACGGTTCCTGAGAACAGGTACACTTTCCATCGCTTCGGCTCCTCTGTGGCCTGTGCCCGTGGGGAGCCGCGTGACTGAGAAGTCACAACATGGTGGGCGTAGCTCAGTTGGTAGAGCACCTGGTTGTGGTCCAGGATGTCGCGGGTTCGAGTCCCGTCGTTCACCCCAAGGTGATGTCTCAGGACATCGGAAACGGCCGAACCCACCGTCTCGTGGGTTCGGCCGTTTGTCATTTGGCGGGCCGGTCCGGAGCGTCAGGGGGCGGCCGGTTCACGGATCTGCATCCCGTCGAGCACGTGCCGCTGGATGGCGATCGCCGCGGCGCCGCGGGCCCAGTCCGTGATGTCGTCTGGCTTGACCCGTAGGTCTACCGGCGTCGCAGCCGGGTCGCGGTCGAGTGCGACAGCCTCGTCGAGAGCGGCGCGGCCAACACGGGCCAACTCGACGCCTTCGCCCGTGACCAGCACACACTGGGCCATCGTGAGGTTCGCGACGGCGGCCACCAGCCGCCCCAACGCGCGGGCCGACCGGTTCACGATCGCCACCGCTGCACGGTCACCCTGCGCCGCCAGGGTCAGCGTCTCGGCGTAGGCAACTTGGCGCCGGAAGGCCAAGGACGCCTCGGCCTCGATGCCCGGAATGCTCAACAGCGCCTCCGCGCAGCCGGTGTGGCCGGCCGGGCACACCGGCCCATGGGACTCGAGGGGGAAGTGTCCGAGCAGGCCGACGCCGGCGTCGGGACTGGTCACGATGCGGTCGTGGATGACGAGGCCGTACCCGACACCGATTCCAATCGTGACGACGGCGAACCGTTCCAGACTGCGCCCCTGCCCGAACCAGTGCTCGGCACCGGTCAAGGCCACCACGTCGTTCTCCAGGACCGTGGGCAGACCGGTGACACGTTCGACGACGTCGGCCAGCGGTACGTGCGTCCAGTGAAGGAAGGGAGCCCTGTCGATGGTGCGGTGGTCGAGGCTCTGTCCGCCGATGCTGATGCCGATGGCCGTTGCCGGCGCCACCTGCGCTTCGAGTTCGGAGACGAGACGGGCCACTACCTCGGCGACATGCTCGGGCGAGAGTTCGTCCAGTCCGGAACGGCGCGTCGCCAGGGGTGTCGCACGCAGGTCGGTCAGGACGGCGTGCGCCTCGGTGTCGGTGAGCTTGACGCCCACGAAGTGCCGTGCGGTGGTGACGATGTCCAACGGCCTGATGGGCCGTCCCACCGTGGCCTCTCCACCATCGGTCAGTTCGGTAAGGAGGCCCAGCTCGAGGAGCTGCAGGCTGACTCGGGTCAATGTTGCCGGGGAGACGTTGAGTCTCCGGGCCAGGTCGCGCCGCGACAGGGGGCCGTGGATCAAGACCTCGAGGGCGACATCACGCGCCAGTCCCTGCAGCTCCACGTCTCCTGCCCTCCTCCCCCGCCATCGATTTATTTTCAAATTGTAGCGAACTTGGCGACGGATGCGCGCCTGTGAGCGGAATCGGCAAAGTCGTTGACAGAGGTTTATTTCCACGCTAAAACTAATCCCAACCCGTGAGGTGCATCACTCGGGAATGCGATCCGCTCGCTTGAGATCCGTTAGGAGCCCTACCGATGACCAGACCTCGCCACCTGATCGCGGCCTTCAGCTGCGCCGCGCTTCTCACTCTCAGCGCCGCCTGCTCGTCGGCGTCCGGGGACGCTGACGGGGACGTGACTCTCACGTTCTGGGGCACCTACGGCAACGGCGGCAACACTGCCCAGACCGACGTGCTGAACAAGGAGCTCATCCCAGCTTTCGAGGAGGCGAACCCCGGGGTGCGAGTGAAGTACGTGGACATCCCGTACGACTCGATGAAGCAGAAGCTCACCACCGGTGCCTCGGGAGGACAGCTACCAGACCTGGTGCGCTCCGACATCGGATGGATGGCCCAGTTCGGCGAGCTCGGGATCTACGCCGCGCTGGACGAGGAGATGGATGACTTCGACGCGCTGGCCGACGGCGTCTACCCGGGAACGCTGGCAGCCAACGCGTGGGGGGACCACCATTACGGACTTCCGCTGGGCACGAACACGCGCGTGCTCGTGACCAGCCAGCAGGCGCTGGACGCGGCCGGTCTGGACGCGCCTCCGGCGACGTTCGAGGAGTTCAAGGCGATGGCGGAGAAGCTTGAAGGCACCGACACGATGATGTTCGCCGACAGTGGGCTCAGCGCTTGGAACGTGCTGCCGTGGATCTGGTCCGCCGGTGGTGACATCACCGACCCCGACAAGACGACGTCCTCGGGGTACCTGGACAGCGAGGCGAGCGTCGCGGCCGTCCAGATGCTCGTCGACCTCTACCAGGGCGGGCAGATCCCGAATCTCATCACGGGCAACGAGGGCGCCACCGCGACCTCCGACGGCCTGCCCAAGACGGAGTACGCCACCATTCTCGACGGCCCCTGGATGGCTGACATCTGGGCCGGTCAGTACCCCGAGTTCGAGCCGATCTACGCGCCGGTCCCGGCCGGCGATGGTGGCTCCATCAGTGTCGTCGGTGGCGAGAGCATCGCGCTGACCACGACCTCGGAGCACAAGGAGGCGGCCGCCGACTTCATCCGGTTCACCCAGTCCGACACCTTCCAGCTGGGAATGGCCAAGGTCGGCCAGATGACGGTGGTGCCGGCGTTCGCCGCCCAGCAGGATGAGCTCGTGGAGCACTACGCGACGTTCTCCGAGCAGCTGAAGACGGCGAAGTCCAGGTTGGCAATCCCCGCAGCCTCAGAGGTGGACAGCATCTTGAGTGAGGAGCTCACCCCGGCCTTCGAGGGCAAGACCACGGTCCAGGCGGCGCTGTCCGCTGCCGCCCAGCGCATTGACCCGCTGCTGGACGGCGAAAGCTGACCAGCGATGGTGGTGATCGACCGGGCCCCGGCGTCGGCTCCTGCGCCGACGCCGCGGCTCGCCGCGCGGCGCAGCCCGAGAACGACGGGGAGGCTGGTGCCTTACCTGTTCGTCGCGCCAGGTCTCCTGCTCTTCCTTGCCCTGATCGCCTACCCGGCGGTGCAGGCCTTCCGCATCAGCCTGTACGACTGGCAGGTTCTCGCAGGAACGACCAGCGAGTTCCTCGGCCTCGACAACTACCGCCGGGCCGCCGCGGACCCTCGGTTCTGGTCCAGCCTCACCAACGCGGCGGTGTACATGGCCGTCACCGTGCCGGCCCAGATAGTGCTGGGACTGCTGGTTGCCTCCGGTTTGAAACGCCACAGCCCCGTGAAGCCGCTGCTGCGCGCCGTGTACTACCTGCCGGTGGTCACCAGCTGGGTGGTGGTGTCGCTGCTGTTCAAGTACCTGTTCGCCGACCAGGGCCTGGTCAACTACGTCGCCGGTGACGTCCTTCATGTCGGGGGTGAGACATCGTGGCTCTCGAGCCGCTGGACAGCGATGGCCGCCATCTGCGCACTGGGAGTCTGGAAGGGCATCGGCTGGTCGATGATGATCTTCCTCGCCGCCCTCCAAGGGGTCGACCCGGCGTTGGAGGAGGCGGCGCAGCTGGACGGGGCGAACCGGTGGCACCGGTTCCGGGCGGTGACGCTGCCGACCATCTGGCCCGCGATGATCTTCGTCACCGTGATGCTGGTCATCGGCGGGTTCAACGTCTTCACCTCGGTGCTCTTGATGACCGGCGGCGGCCCTGGTGGCCAGACCGACGTGCTCTTGACCTACATGTATCGACAGGCGTTCGACAGCCTCGAGTTCGGGTACGCCGCCTCACTGTCGGTCATCCTCACCGCGCTCGTGTTCGGCATGTCGATGCTGCAGCTGCGGATCATGCGCCGTGACGGAGACGGCCGATGAGCAGCGCGACGGTGTTCCGCACCTCGAGC
The DNA here is from genome assembly GCA_963700365.1 of uncultured Actinomycetota bacterium. Lineage (GTDB taxonomy): Bacteria > Actinomycetota > Actinomycetes > Propionibacteriales > Nocardioidaceae > Nocardioides_C. The sequence continues at coordinate 284,174 of CAVOXG010000005.1, forward strand.
CGGGCAGCGCGCTACATCCTGCTCATCGGCGGGGCGGCCGTCATGATGACGCCGTTCCTGTACATGCTCTCCACGTCGTTCAAGGACCAGGCCTTCGTCCTCACGCTGCCGCCGCAGTTCATCCCGGACCCGGCCACGACCCGCAACTACGAGTACGCGTGGAGCAGCCAGAGCTTCGACCGCTACTTCCTCAACTCGCTGCTCGTGGCAGGCATCTCGACCGCCCTCTCCCTGCTGCTGAGCTCGATGATGGCCTTCGGGCTCGCCCGGTTCCGGTTCCGCGGCCGCGAGCTCATCTTCAAGATCATGCTGCTCGGGCTGATGGTTCCACCGATGATGCTGATCGTTCCGCAGTTCATCCTCGCCCGGCACCTGGGGTTGTTGGACTCGCTGACCGGCCTGGTGGTGTTCTACGTCGCCGGTTCGCTCCCGCTGAACGTGTTTCTACTGCGCGGGTTCTTCGAGGCGGTCCCCATGGAGCTCGAGGAGGCCATGCAGGTGGACGGGGCGGGAGCGTGGACGCGCTACACCAGGCTCGCCCTGCCGCTGTCGCGGCCAGCGCTCGCGACCGCGGGCATCTTCACCTTCCTCGCCTCGTGGGACGAGTTCGCGTGGGCACTCACCATCATCAACGACCCGGACAAGCGGACCTTGCCCATCGCCATCCAGCTGTTCCAGGGGCAGAACGCCACCCAGTGGGGCATCGTGTTCGCGGCAGCGACCATCTCCGTGATCCCGGTCCTCGTCGTCTTCGTCGTCCTCCAACGCCATTTCGTCCAGGGCCTGACCACAGGAGCCGTCAAGGGATGAGCACCATCAGCGACCGGCCCACAACACCCGGCCCGGTACCGTCACCCGACACAACCGCGACACTCCCCGGCGACACCGACCACCGACTCCTCCCCCGCAAGACGCGGTTCACGCCCGAGGAGCCCGTCGTCGTCGAGGTCCGAAACCACACCGGCGCCGGCACCGTCAGCCTGTACCGCCTCGGCGACCCGGTCGTCGAGATCGACATCGACGGTTCTGGGGACGTCGACCTCGGCCGTCGGCCCGGCGGCGGCTACGGAGTCGAGCTGACCGTCGACGGCGCGATGGCCGCCCGCACCGCCGTCGACGTGTCCGCGGACCCCGGATCGCGGCTGCGCTATGGGTTCGTCGCCGACCACGCCCCCGGCCGGGACCTCGCCCCGGTCCTCGAAAACGTCCGCCGCCTGCACCTGACCGGCATCCAGTTCTACGACTGGGCCTACCGGCACGCGGACCTGCTGGGCGGCGGCCCCGCCTACACCGACGCACTCGGCCAGACCGTCTCCCTCGAGACCGTCTCGCGCCTGACCCACGAGCTCGGCCAGCTGGGCACAGACGCGTACGGGTACGCGGCCGTCTACGCGGTCGGACCCGACCAGTGGCCGTCCTGGGCGCACGCCGGCCTGGTCAAGCCCGATGGCGGACGGTACGCGCTGGAGGACTTCCTGTTTCTCGTCGATCCCGCGCACCCTGACTGGCTGCGGCACATGACCCGGATGCTCGCCGACGCGGCCGCAGCCGTCGGCTTCACCGGCTTCCACCTCGACCAGTACGGGTACCCGCGACGCGCCCGGCGCGTCGACGGCGCCGTCATCGACCTGGCCAACTCCTTCGACACCTTCATCACCGCTGCGCGTGACGCCGTGCCCGGTGGTCGGCTGGTATTCAACAACGTCAACGACTTCCCGACCTGGCGCACCGGGCACAGCGCCCAGGACGCGGTGTACGTCGAGCTGTGGCAGCCTCACGACACCCTGGGTGCGCTCGCCAGAGTCGTGGACAGGGCGCGCGCATCGGCGGGCGGGAAGCCGGTGGTCGTCGCCGCCTACCAGCATGTGTACGACCAGGCACCTGCCGAGCAGGCGGACCTGGCCGCACGTTTCACGATGGCGACGCTGTTCTCGCATGGAGCGACTCACTTGCTGGCCGGCGAAGGCGACCGGGTGCTGGTCGACCCGTACTACGTGCGCAACCACACCGCAGCACCGGCCACGCTCGACATGCTGGCGCGCTGGTACGACTTCCTCGTCGAGCACGACGCCGTCCTGATGCCGGCTGCCGTCGTCGACGTGACCGGATCATGGGTGGGCGAGTACAACGCCGACCTCGACGTCACCTTCGCCGCGGCCGCTGTCACCGAGGAACCCCAGGCGGGCGCGGTCTGGCGTCGGGTCACCGAGGTCGACGGCCGCCTGGTCGTCCATCTGGTGAACCTGGTCGACCAGGAGGACACGCTGTGGGACGCGGCACGTCGGCCCCCCGGGCACGTCGGCACGTCCGTGCTGAGGGTCCGTCCTGTGCAGGGATGCCTGCCCCGGGTCCGCGTGGCCGACCCGGATCGGGCACCGCGGTTGGTCGACGTACCCGTCGAGCTCAACGGCGACTTCGCGTACGCGACGCTGCCCGAGCCGTACGTGTGGCAGATGGTCCTCGTCGACCTCGAATGCTGCCCGCCGTCGTGCCGCACGCAGGAACTGGAACCGGGCGGGCAACCATGACGCTGGTGACACCGGCCGCGTCAGGAGACAGCGTTGCCGAGGACGAGCGGCAGTGGTGGAGAGAGGCAGTCGTCTACCAGATCTACCCGCGCAGCTTCGCCGACAGCAACGGGGACGGTATCGGCGATCTCAACGGCATCCGCAGCAAGCTCGACCACCTGCAGCGGCTTGGCGTCGACGTCGTCTGGCTCTCTCCGGTCTACCCCTCACCCCAGGACGACAACGGGTACGACATCGCCGACTACCAGGACGTCGACCCGGTGTTCGGCACCCTCTCCGACCTCGACGCACTCGTCGCGGACCTGCACGGGCGCGGCATTCGACTCATCATGGACCTCGTCGTCAACCACACCTCCGACGAGCACCCCTGGTTCCAGGAGTCCCGCAGCTCGCGGTCGAACCCGAAGCGGGACTGGTACTGGTGGCGGCCACCACGGCCCGGTCACGCCCCAGGATCTCCCGGTGCTGAGCCCACCAACTGGGGGTCGTTCTTCTCCGGCCCGGCCTGGGAGTACGACGAGACCACCGGTGAGTACTACCTGCACCTGTTCTCGCGGAAGATGCCCGACCTGAACTGGGAGAACCCCGAGGTTCGCCAGGCGGTCTACACGATGATGCGCTGGTGGCTGGACCGCGGTGTCGACGGCTTCCGAATGGACGTCATCAACCTCGTCTCCAAGGACCCTCATCTGCCGGACGGAACAGTTCCCCCCGGCGCCGTGTTCGGTGACGGGGGACCCAGCTACACGAACGGTCCACGCATCCACGAGTTCATGGCCGAAATGCACGAGCAGGTGTTCGCCGGACGCGGCTGTCACGTGATGACCGTGGGCGAGATGCCAGGCGTGACCCCCGACCATGCGCGTCTCTTCACAGACCCGGTCAGGCGGGAGCTCGACATGGTCTTCCAGTTCGAGCACGTCGGCCTCGACCACGGGGACCACAAGTTCGACGTACGCCCTCTCGACCTGCGCGGCCTCAAGTCGTCCCTGACTCGCTGGCAGCAGGCGCTCGCCGACACGGGTTGGAACAGCCTTTACTGGAACAACCACGACCAGCCGCGCGTCGTGTCCCGCTTCGGCAACGACGAGCGGTTCCGGGTCGAGTCCGCGAAGCTCCTGGCTACGGTCTTGCATCTGCACCGTGGGACCCCGTTCATCTACCAGGGTGAAGAGCTCGCGATGCGCAACGCGCCTTTCGAGGGCATCGACCAGATGCGTGACATCGAGGCGCTCAACCATTACGCGGCAGCGACCGCCAGTGGAGTGCCCGAGGACGAGGTCCTCAACGGACTGCGGAGGATGGGGCGGGACAACGCCCGCACCCCGATGCAGTGGACCGCCGGACCTCATGCGGGGTTCACCACGGGCACTCCCTGGCTGGCAGTCAATCCCGATCACGTCACGGTCAACGCCGAAGCCCAAGTTGACTACGGCCCTTCGGTGTTCAACCACTACCGCGCGCTCATCGCCCTCCGACGCGCCGAACCTGCCATCGTGTACGGGACGTTCGAACTGCTCGCCCCTGATCACCCGCAGCTCTACGCGTTCAAGCGACGGCTCGCCGACTGCGAACTGCTCGTCCTTGCCAACTTCTCCGACACCCCGCTGACTGCGCCATCAGCCGCGCTCAGTGATGTCCAGCACGGCTACGAGCTACTCCTCGGCAACTACCCCCCGACACCCGTCGAGAGTTCCCTGCAGCCATGGGAGGCGCGAGTGCTCCGGCGACGCGGCTGCGGACTGCCGGGATAAACCGTCAGCGCGTCAACGTTGGAGGACGCGCAGCGCTGCCCCCTGATGGGCCGTCTCTGACGGCCGAACTCGAGAATCGGGAACAACGCTGGAGCGCTCCAGCCACGGAACCCTGCGTGCCGGGCCGCGCTGCCTGCCTGCCTGCCTGCCTGCCTGCCCATGACACCAGACCAGTCGGACAGAGCCCTTGACAAGGTACCCCCCAGGGGTATCTTGGAACTCGAAGCCAGATACCCCCCGGGGGTACATTCGAGGAGCGGTGCCATGACGAACTCAGAGCACGACCAGAACCATCGCGACCACGCCGCACAGCCGAGCGGCACCACCACCGCCGTTCTCGAGGTGTCCGGCGTGCAGTGGGCAAGCAGCAAGAGCGTCGTCGAGGCCGTCTTGTCCCACCGCCCCGGGGTTCTGAGCGTGGACGCCAACCCGGTCGCGCAGACCGCCAACGTCACCTACGACCCCGCCCGGACCAGCGTGAGCGACCTCGGGGCCTGGATTCGCGACTGTGGCTACCACTGCGAGGGACAGTCGGTTCCCAACCACGTGTGCGACCCGATGGCCGAGCCCGGCGCTACCCACGAAGCGCCGGTCGCTCCCCCAGCGCACGAGCCGACCGCGCACGCGGCCCACCCCTCCCCCGAGGCGGGCGGCCCGAGCGCGTCGCCCCACGACGCGATGGGTCACGGCGGGCACGGCGCCATGTCGATGGACGACATGGTCCGCGACATGCGCAACCGGTTCCTCGTCGCTGCGCTGTTGTCGGTGCCGATCCTGCTGTGGTCGCCGATCGGCCGCGAGGTCATCGGGTTCGAGACGCCCGCGCCGTTCGGCCTGCGCGACGACGTGTTCAGCCTGCTGCTGTCACTGCCGGTCATCTTCTACTCCGCCTGGATCTTCTTCGACGGCGCCTGGCGCGCGCTGCGCGCCCGCACGCTGGACATGATGGTCCTCGTCGCGGTGGCGGTCGGCGCCGGCTGGCTCTACTCCCTCGGGGTCACGCTCACCGGCGGTGGTGAGGTCTTCTACGAGGCCGCCACTGTCCTGACTGCCTTCGTGCTGCTCGGCCACTGGTTCGAGATGCGCGCCCGCGGCGGAGCCAACGACGCCATCCGCACCCTGCTCGACCTGGCCCCGCCGCAGGCCCTGGTGATCCGGGACGGGGAGCCGGTCGAGATCGACACCGCCGAGGTGATGGTCGGTGACCTGCTCCTGGTCCGGCCGGGCACCAAGATCGCCACCGACGGCGTGGTCGAGGAGGGCGAGTCCGAGGTCGACGAGTCCATGGTCACCGGCGAGTCCCTGCCGGTGCACAAGGCACCCGGTGACCCGGTCATCGGCGCCACCGTCAACACCAGCGGCACCCTGCGCGTGCGCGCCAGCAAGGTCGGCGCCGACACCGCGCTGGCGCAGATCGTCGCGCTGGTGCAGCAGGCCCAGAACTCCAAGGCTCCGGGCCAGCGCCTCGCCGACCGGGCCGCGTTCTGGCTGGTCCTGGTCGCCCTGGTCGGCGGCATCGGCACCTTCCTCGTGTGGCTTGCAGCCGGCGCGAGTGTGCAGACCGCCCTGCTGTTCGCGATCACCGTCGTGGTGATCACCTGCCCCGACGCCCTCGGCCTGGCGACCCCGACCGCGATCATGGTCGGCTCCGGCCTCGGCGCCAAGCGCGGCATCCTCTTCAAGAACGCGACAGCGCTGGAGACGTCCGCCCGCATCGACACCGTCGTGATGGACAAGACCGGCACCCTCACCAAGGGCGAGCCCGAGGTCACCGAGGTCGTCGTCGACGGCTTCGCCCGGGACCGTCTGCTCGCACTCGCGGCAGCGGTCGAGCGGGAGTCCGAGCACCCGTCTGGCTCAAGCGGTCGCCAGGTACGCCGAGGACCAGGGTGCGCCGGTGCTCCGCGCGACCGGCTTCCGTAACGTCGCCGGACACGGTGCCCTCGCCGACGTCGACGGGCACCGGGTAGCCATCGGCAACCGGCGCCTGCTGGACACCGAAGGCATCGCGGTCGGACCCCTCGGTGACCGACGTGACGAGGTCGCGGCCGGGGGCAGGACCGCCGTCCTCGTCGCCGTCGACGGACAAGCCGTGGGTGTGCTCGGCATCGCCGACGCGGTCCGCGAGACCTCCGCGGCGGCCGTGTCCGCCCTGCACGAGGCCGGCGTGGAGGTGGTCATGCTGACCGGGGACAACCAGGCCACCGCGCAACGCATCGCCGACGAGCTCGGCATCGACACGGTCATCGCCGAGGTCCTGCCCGAGGACAAGTCCACCAAGGTGACCGAGCTCCAGCGGTCCGGCAAGCGCGTGGCCATGGTCGGCGACGGCGTGAACGACGCGCCCGCCCTCGCCGCGGCCGACATCGGCATCGCGATCGGCACCGGCACCGATGTCGCCATCGAGACCGCCGACGTCGTCCTCATGCGCTCCGACCCGCTCGACGTACCGACCGCACTCACGATCGGACGCGGCACCCTGCGCAAGATGCGGCAGAACCTCGGCTGGGCGGTCGGCTACAACGCCATCGCGCTGCCCATCGCCGCCGGCGTGTTCGAGCCTGCGTTCGGCCTCGTCCTCCGACCGGAGATCGCCGCGCTGTCCATGTCCGGCTCGAGCTTCCTGGTCGCCGTGAACGCCCTGCTGCTCAAGCGGCTCCGCCTGCCCAACCAGCCCGCCAAGCCCGAACCGGCCGCCCGGGAGCTGCAGCCCACCAGCTGAACACCCTTCGTGACGCGGGCCTCGGGCGACGAGACTGGCAAGAGGCGTTCGACCGGCACTGAGCCGCACCTCGGCCGCGGCGACGTCGGTCAGCGGCAGGCGCCGACGGTCCACCCGTCGTCGGCCTGGTCGGGGCTCGTCGCCCGGTCGAACGCCTCGTCGAAGGTCATCCGTCCCAGACCCCCGTCACGACGAAGCACGACGACCGTCTTCGGCACCTCAGGGCCGTCCCACCGCGCGATGTCCACGCAGTCGGGGAACCTCTTGGAGTAGGCCGGACGCCAGCTGAGAGCCTTGCGTGGCCCGGCTGAGCGAGCTGCCCCGCTCCCCCACGGACGCGGGCTGCCTGGACTCGGCCGACAGCAGGGTCGCAGGCACGGCGTACGCGATGACCACCGCGTAGGCGAGACCGGAGAGCGCGAGGGAACGCGTCAGCGTCTCGCTGAAGCTGCGCGGGTCGCGTCGCATGTGCACTCACCCCTTTCCGGTCGCTTGTCCAACGCGACAGCACCGGAGGGGTTACGGGCACGGCAACCCGACGTGGGTCACAGTCCGTGGACGGCGGGGATCGTGCCGAGCCGGCCCTTCTGGAAGTCCTCGTAGGCGGTCATCACCTCGGCCTTGGTGTTCATCACGAACGGGCCGGCCCAGGCGATGGACTCGCGGATCGGCTTGCCGCCGAGCACCAGCACGTCGAGCGCCTGCGATCGGCTCTCCTGCGAGCGGTTCGCCGCCAGCGTCACGAAGTCGCCGCGGCCGAGGACGGCGAGGTTGCCCGAACGGATCGGACGACGCTCGACGCCGACGGTCCCCTCACCGTTGAGCACGTAGACGAGCGCGTTGAACTCGGCGTCCCAGGGGATGTCGAGGGAGGCGGTCGGCTGCACCGTCGCGTGGACCATGGCCATCGGGGTGTGCGTGGAGCCGGGGCCCTGCTGCCCGGCGACCTCGCCGGCGATGATCCGGACCAGCGCGCCGGCATCGGCGCTCGTGGCGAGACCGACCTGGCCGGCGCGCAGGTCCTGGTAGCGGGGCGCGACCATCTTCTGGTCGCGCGGGAGGTTCACCCAGAGCTGGACGCCGTGGAACAGGCCGCCCTTCTGCACGAGCCACTCCGGCGGGGCCTCGATGTGGAGCAGGCCGGAGCCCGCGGTCATCCACTGCGTGTCGCCGTCGGTGATCGAGCCGCCGCCGCCGTTGGAGTCCTGGTGGTCGAGCAGCCCGTCGATCATGTAGGTCACGGTCTCGAAGCCACGGTGCGGGTGCCAGGGCGTGCCCTTCGGCTCACCGGGGGCGTACTCCACCTCGCCCATCTGGTCCATGTGGATGAACGGGTCGAGGAGCTGCAGGTCGACGCCCGCGAACGCCCGTCGTACCGGGAACCCCTCCCCCTCGAACCCACGCGGCGCGTCGGTGACCTGGAGCACCGGGCGCACGGTGTCGCCGAGCCCGGGGCCCTTGATGCGAGGGAGGACGGTGAGGTCGTCAACGGTGAGTGCCGGCATGCCTCAAGAGTAGTTCAACATTCAATGATTCACCAGGGCGGTTCCCCAGAGGTATGGAGCAGGTAGCGTTCACCCGTGACTTCCGGGAGCAAGCTGCGCAAGTACGACGTCGTCATCGTCGGAGGCGGCCACAACGGCCTCGTCTCCGCGACCTACCTCGCCAAGGCCGGACTGTCCGTCCTGCTGCTCGAGCGCCTCGACAGCACCGGCGGGGCCGCGATCAGCACGGAGGCCTTCAGCGGCCTCGACGCGAGGCTGTCGCGGTACTCCTACCTGGTGAGCCTGCTGCCCGAGCAGATCATCAAGGACCTCGACCTCCAGCTCGAGCTCAAGTCGCGCCAGACCGCGTCGTACACCCCGGTCGTCCGTGACGGCAAGCACGCCGGCCTCCTCGTCGAGCGCCCCGAGGGCACGCAGACCGCGGAGTCGTTCCGCTCGCTGACCGGGTCGGACGCGGAGTACGAGGCCTGGCGGACGTTCTACGGCGAGGTCACCGACTTCGCGCAGGCCGTCGCGCCCACGCTGCTCGAGCCGCTGCGCACCGAGAAGGAGATGCGCGAGCTCGTCGAGGCCGACACGTGGGAGGCCCTCGTGGCCAACCCGCTCGGGAAGGTCATCGAGGACAAGTTCAGCGACGACACCGTGCGCGGCGTCGTGGCGACCGACGCGCTGATCGGCACGTTCGCGAGCATGAACGACCCCTCGCTGATCCAGAACCGCTGCTTCCTCTACCACGTGGTCGGCAACGGCACCGGTGAGTGGCGCGTGCCGGTCGGCGGCATGGGCGCGGTCACCGACGCGCTCGCCGACGCCGCCCGCCGCGCCGGCGCGGAGATCATCACCGGCGCGGGCGTGAGCCGCATCGACGCGGACGGCACGAGCGCCGACATCCTGTGGCACGACGGCCAGCTGACCCACACCGTCCAGGCCCGTTGGGTGCTGTCGAACGTCGCCCCCTGGGTGCTGCAGATCCTGCTCGGCGAGGAGCCGGGCGAACCGCCCGTGGGCGCGCAGCTGAAGGTCAACTTCCTCCTCGACCGGCTGCCCGCGCTCAAGTCCGGTGCGGATCCGGAGGTCGCCTTCGCGGGCACGTTCCACGTCGCCGAGGACTACAGCCAGCTCGAGACCGCCTACGAGGAGGCGGCGGCCGGGAAGATCCCGACGCTGCCGCCGGGCGAGCTGTACTGCCACTCGCTGACCGACCCGTCGATCCTCGGCAGCCAGGCCGGGAGCGGGAAGCAGACGCTGACGTACTTCGGCGTGCACATGCCGTCGCAGCTGTTCGAGGGCGACCGCGACGCGCGCCGCGACGAGGCGGTCGAGCGTGTGCTCGACGCGATCAACGAGCACCTCGAGGAGCCGATCGAGGCGTGCCTCGCCAAGGACTCCCACGGCAAGCCGTGCCTGGAGGCCAAGACGCCGCAGGACATCGACGAGGCCCTGGCCATGCCCGGCGGGCACATCTTCCACGGCGACCTGTCGTGGCCCTGGGCCCCGAACCGCGCCCGGATGGACACGCCGGCCCAGCGCTGGGGCGTCGCGACCGACGTGGCGAACGTGCTGCTCTGCGGCTCCGGCGCGCGCCGCGGGGGTGCGGTCAGCGGGATCGGCGGCCACAACGCCGCGCAGGCCGTGCTCGAGGCCCACAACGCGGACTGATCGACGTACTGAGCGAAGGGCCCGGCCGCTGGTGCGACCGGGCCCTCAGCGTCAGATCTCGCTCGGGTTCACCCGCATGATCGGGTCGGTGGTCGGCTGCGCCGACCCACCCACGGGCTCGACCGTGATCGCGACCTCGGTGTCGGGCGTCGGCATGTCCATGTAGGCGCCCTTGTCCGGCTCGAGGACGCCGACCGACTCCATCGCCCCGTCGTGGACGGCCCAGAGCTGGTACACGTGCTGGTCGTCGAGCGGCGGCAGCTCGTCGGTGTCGACGGCCATCTGGTTGAGCTCGGGCGACGCGGCCACCCGGATCCTGCCGCCGTTCTCGGTCGGCATCTCGGCCTGGTGCGCGTCCTCGGCCTCGAAGACCCGGACGACGCCCTCGGCGAGCAGGCTCTGCTGCTCGTCGGCGTCGTTGCCCAGCTGGCTGATGCCGATGCCTCCGGCGACCACGAGCACCACGGCGGCGGCCGCGAGGAGCATCCGCCTCCCCCAGCGGTGCGGCGAGACCTCGATGACGTTGCCTCCGCCGCCGGTGCGCGGCGGGAGCTGCGGGGTGCGGTCCGCGGCGGAGAGCACGCGCGCCTTGAGGTACGCCGGTGGCGGCACCGCCTCGCTCGCGCCCATCCGGGCCGCGGCCTGCTGCAGCTCACGGACCTCCTGGCGGCACACGGCACAGGCCTCGAGGTGCCGGCGGAACTGCTCGGCCTCCTCGGCGCTCAGCGCGTTGAGGGCGAAGGCGCCCGACAAGGTGTGGAGATCGGTGCTCATCGTGCCCCCTCCAAGCAGTCGCGGAGACGGATCAGGCCGTCTCTCATTCTCGTCTTGATCGTGGGAAGCGGCTTGTCCAGCAAGGTCGCCACCTCCCCATATGTGTACCCGTTGAAGTAGGCCAGCCGCACCGACTCGAGCTGCAGGTCGGTCAGGGTGTCCAGACAGTCGCGCACCGCGCCGTGCTCCTCGGCGGTGATCACGGCGTCGGCCGGCTCGTCGTGCGAGATCTCGTCGGGCGCCCCGTGGTGGTCCTGCCGCTTCTGGGCCTCACTCCGTCGTACGGCGTCCACGGCGCGTCGGTGGGCGATGGTCATCACCCACGTCTTCGCCTTGCCGAGATCGACGTCGAACCTCGTGGCCTTGCGCCACACGTCGAGGAAGACCTCCTGGGCGACGTCCTCGGCCCTCGCCGGGTCCCGGACGACACGTCGCGCCAGGCCGAAGACGGCCGGGCTCAGCTCGTCGTACAGGGCCTCGAACGCTTGCGAGTCGCCCCGGGCGACCCGGCGCATGAGGTCGTCGACATCGACGGGCTCCCCCGGGGAGACCAACCGAAGGTCGGGCTCTGGCATCGGGCCTCCTGGCAGAAACGAACGGGTGTTTTGACCTTAGTTCGCATTCGAGGCCGTCGTGGATTGCTCGCGGAAAGTGTCTCTTGACAGAGGACTCGAACCGAGTATGTTTAACACAGTTGTTAATTAACGAAGGGGTTAAGTGCGATGGCGACCGACCGGCTGAGCGCGATCTTCTCCGCGCTGGCCGACCCGACCCGGCGGGCGATCCTCGCCCGGCTGGCCGACGGTGACGCCACCGTGTCCGAGCTCGCCGAGCCGTTCTCGATCAGCCTCCCCGCCATCTCGCGGCACCTGAAGGTGCTCGAGCAGGCGGGTCTGATCACCCGGACCCGCTCGGCGCAGTGGCGGTCCAGCAGCCTCCAGGCCGAGCCCCTGCGGGAGGTCATGGACTGGGTCGAGCCCTACCGGGCCCTCTGGGACTCGCGACTCGACCGGCTCGACGAACACCTCAAGCGCATGCAGAACAAACAGCACACCGACGACTGAGCGTCGTCACGACAGAGAGGCACGACCATGGCAGAGCTTCACATCGAGCGGGTCTTCGACGCCCCGCGCGAGCTCGTGTGGAAGGCGTTCACCGACCCCGACCAGATCTCCCAGTGGTTCGGTCCGGTCGGCTACTCGGTCCCCCGCGACACCGTGGACATGGACGTCCGGCCGGGCGGCCACCAGCGGTTCATGATGGTGGCCGACGACCCGGAGTACCCGCCGGGAGGTCCGGTCGACGCGATCTTCACGGAGGTCGTCGAGCCGCGGCTCCTGGCCGGCTACGAGATCATCACGGGCGAGATGATCGAGCTGTTCGGCGCAGAGCGGATCGACATGCGGATCGAGCTGCACGACGAGGGCGACGGCAAGACCAGGCTCGTCCTCGACCAGGGCCCTTACAAGGAGGAGATCTCGAGCGACGCCCACGAGGGTTGGATGAGCTCGTTCACCAAGCTGGACGCGCTCCTCGCCGGCTGAACCCTCGCCTCCTGCGACCGGCACCGCCTCGTTGAGCACGGTGCCGGTCGTCACACCCGCCCGATTTCGTGCCGCGGCCACTGTGTTGCTAGAGTTCCACTCGCTTCGCGCGCCATTAGCTCAATTGGCAGAGCAGCTGACTCTTAATCAGCGGGTTCGGGGTTCGAGTCCCTGATGGCGCACAAAACCCCTGTGTTACTTCGGTTGATCCCCGACATCGGGGCTTCGGCTGATGCCGGACAGTGTTCCGGCTGATGGGCGACACCTACTTCGGCTGATCCCGGACACTCCCGATCATGCGGGAGTTGAGTGTGGTGGAGCAGCGATATCAGGCCGTGCTGGCGGTGATCAGTGACGGCGAGACGGTCACGGATGTGGCGGCCCGGTTCGGGGTGCGTCGCCAGACCGTCCACGAGTGGCTGGGCAGGTACGAGGGCGGCGGCCTGGACGGGTTGGTGGACCGTTCGCATCGGCCGCGGTCGTGTCCGCATCAGATGGCGTCGGTGACCGAGGTTGCGGTGCTCGAGCTGCGCCGGTCGCATCCGTCCTGGGGACCGCGGCGGCTGCGGTTCGAGCTGGCCAAACGGGAGCTGGAGCCGGTGCCGAGTGAGTCGGCGATCTACCGGTGCCTGGTCCGGCACGGCCAGATCGCGCCGGAGGGGCGACGAGCCCGGGCCGAACGTTGGCGCCGGTGGGAGCGCGCCCGACCCAACGAGCTGTGGCAGATGGACACCGTGGGCGGGTTCCTGCTGGCCGACGGGTCCCGGGCCAAGGCGTTGACCGGGATCGATGACCATTCCCGGTTCTGCGTCAGCGCCTTCCTGATGCCGCGCGAGGGCGCCCGGCGGGTGTGTGAGGGGCTGGCGTTGGCGATGCGCAGCCACGGGGTGCCCGAGGAGATCCTCACCGACAACGGCAAGGTGTTCACCGGCCGTTTCAACAGGCCGGTGGTCGAGGTGCTGTTCGACCGGATCCTGCGGGAGAACGGCGTCAAGCACCGGCTCACCCAGCCTCGGAGCCCGACCACGACCGGCAAGATCGAGCGGTTCCACCGGGCGCTGCGCAGCGAGTTCGACACCGCCCGGGTGTTTCGCAGTCTGGGTGCGGCGCAGGCCGAGCTCGACGAGTGGGTGCGGTACTACAACACCGAGCGGCCCCATCAGGCGATCGGCATGGCCGTGCCGGCCGAACGATTCCAGCAGCGACCTGTGGGTGCGACGTCGGAGTCGGTGCCACTCCGGTTGCCTGCCCCGACCCCGGATCGTGCCGGGGATGACTGGGTGGCCCGCAGGGCCGGCGCGAACGGTGCGGTCAGCGTGAACTGGCAGCAGGTCTGCCTCGGCCAGGCCGCGGCCGGACGGAACATCGACGTGCACGTCGGCGACCAGGTCTTGCAGTTCTTCGACGGCGCCGAGCTGCTCAAGACCGTGCTCCGACAAGGCACCGGACCGGTCCGAAAGCGCCGGGCGTCAATCCCTGGATCCAGATCTAGTCTGAACAAGAGTGTCCGGGATCAACCGAAGTAGATCTGTCGCCGATCAACCGAAGGTCTTCAGGCGCACAAAACCCCAGGTCAGACGCCCTCACGGTGTCTGACCTTCTTCTTTCCCCGCCCCGGAACTGAGCGTGGGACGACGTATCCGTTATCTAACCGCCGGCCGGTGGTCCAGGTGCCCCGGCTCACGACGTACCGCCCGGGAACGCATCCCGCAGCGCCCGCTCCAGCGCCTCGGCGGCTTGAGCGTCGACAGCGCGGCGACCCATGTAGACGTCCTGCGTCATCGAGGACGGGCTGTGCCCCATCTGGTCCGCGACCAGGCGAGCCGAGAGCGCCGCCTCGTCGAGGATCGTCGCGGCCGTCTTCCTGAAGGTGTGCGAGGTGATCCACGCCAGCGTCTCCGCTCCCCTGGCCTCCCGGAGCTCGCGCCGCACGTTCGCCGGGTCCCGGAAGCCACCCATCACGTCCGGGAGCAGCGGCTGATCGAGACGAGCACCGGTCAAGCCCGGCGGTTCCGGCCGCCAACAGGGACGCTGCGGCCACGTCGCGTCCGTTAGCCTGCCGTCATGGCGAGCACCGAGCTGGATGAGTTGATCGTCGCGGACGCCGAGGCGCTGCGCGCGTGGTTGTCGGCCAACCACGCCACGTCGCCCGGCGTCTGGCTCGCCCTGACCAAGAAGGGCGGCACGGTCACCACGCTGACCTGGCAGCAGGCGGTCGACGAGGCCCTGTGCTTCGGCTGGATCGACGGGCAGGCCCGGAAGCGGGATCAGGAGACCTCCTGGATCCGGTTCACCCCTCGTAGGCCCCGCAGCTCCTGGTCACAACGCAACGTCGCCCACGTGGCCCGGCTGGAGGCAGCAGGGGCGAATGCTGCCCCCAGGCCGCGCCGCGGTAGACGCCGCGAAGGCGGACGGGCGGTGGGCGACCGCCTACGCCCCGCCGTCGGAAGCCGAGGTGCCGGCCGACCTCCTCGCCGCCATCGCCGCCGATCCCGGCCGCCCAGGCCATGTTCGACGTACTCACCAAGACCAACCGGTTCGCTCTCATCTACCGCGTCAATGCCGTCAAACGGGCGCAGACCCGCGAGCGAAAGATCGGCGAGTTCGTCGCCATGCTGGCCCGTCACGAGACGATCTACCCGCAGAAGGCAAGGCCTCCGAACTCGCCGTAGTCGGCCCCTTGACTATCAAGTGAACTGATCTGGTAGCCGCGAGTAGATCGGTGCAAGGGCGCGCCCACGCGGATCTGCCGCGTCTGGTGCACGATTGGAGGCGCGTCTATCCGCCGCCTGCCGGCTGGGCATGACTTTCACGGACAT